>NZ_QRLV01000003.1 GCF_003472385.1 Sutterella sp. AM11-39
GGCGCTTCCTCACCTGCATGAATGCAGGGGTTTCCGCGCCGAATTTCTATGAATTCAAAAGAATGTCGTAAACGCAATCTTAACCATTATTCACAAAAGTGATGGCGAGTTTTGGTTGCAAAAAAGCCGCAGGCGCTACGAAAGCGCTTGCGGCCTGATGGCGACGAACAGCTACAGATTAGTAGCAGGCGCCGGCGACTTCGGGAACCAGAGTCTGGATTTCCTTGCCGTCGGCGTCAAAGAATGTGAGCCCCTTTTCGGTCATTTCCACGGTACGGGCATCGCGCAGAATCGTGAGCATCTGGTCTTCGAGCTTCATGAATTCCGGGCCGCACATACGGCGGGTGGTCGCAACCTTGTCAAACAGAATGTTGTGGCCGTCAAATTGAAACGACCCCGAGGCGCGATTGCAGCCGAGGTCGCCCGCGAGGCGGTTGCCGGAAAGAAATTCCAGAACGGGAGGCGTGTCGCATTCGGACTTTTCGGGCAGAGGCAGCATCCAGTTGGTGTTTTCAAGAACAACCGGCTCGGCCTTGGTCGTCGTGGTCGAAGAGCAACCTGCGAGAACGGTGCTCAGGGCGGCGGCCAGAGCGAGTGCTTTGATTCCGTGATTCATTGGTTAAAACCTTTCGAATATAGGGTTGAAACGTGGCGAGAATTGTAATCGGACGGTCTGAGTTCTGGCTTAGGAAAAGCCAAGAAAAAAAAGGCGGAAAAGCAAGAAATGCTCTTCCGCCGAAACAACAAATCAAACCAAAGGAGACAGGTCAAAACCAACGGGAATCGCTTGCCATTGACCTTGAACTGAACTTTACGGGAGTGACCGGAAAGTTGCTGAAACTTTTTAGGGCTGAACGCAACAAGATGTATCTGGGCGTACCAGGGAAAGCTGTGGGAAATCTTTGGTTAAAATTCAGCACCTTGGACCGCGGCGAGCCGATCGGCCGTTCGCTGCGCAGGTCAAATTGACTGACAACTTCGGTAACGTCTTGGAAACGTTTTTCTACGATCGAGGCCTCTTGCGGGCATAACGCCTCCCGATGACCACGCTTTTTTTTATTGTTCTTGCCAATCTGTTGAGCCGTGTGCTGGCCGTGGGGCTTGCCGCCGTTTTGTCGTTTCGCATCTTTTCGCGTTGCGGCAATCTTGTTGCGGCCTTTGCGGCGGGGCTTTTGTTGACGATTGCCTGTACGCATCTGATTCCGGAGGCGGTGGAGTCGGGCATTGACGCGCATCTTGCGGGCGGCGTGTTGCTTGGAGCCTTCATTTTCTTTTTGCTTCTCGAGTGCCTGTTTGCCGGTCTCGGCGGTCATACGCACGGCAACGTCAAAGTGCGTCCTGTCCCGGTGCTTTTAGGGGGCGGCAGCCGCGTGGTGCGCGACGCCTGCTGCCGTTCCAACGGCGCGCAGGCACCTGTGTTGCTGGCCGGTACGGCCTGCCACAGTTTCGTTGACGGCGTGCTGGTGGCGGCAGCTTTTTCAATTGATGCCGTGAGCGGTTGGATTGTGGCCGGTGCCGTTATGGCGCACGAATTGCCGCAGGTCATCGGTCAGATCGTGATTCTGATGCATGCGGGAATTGAAAAACGACGCGCGGCCCTTTACGTCTTTATCGCGTCGCTGGCCTGCGTACTGGGCGGCATCGCTGGTTGGGCAGTTCTCTCTGTTTTGAGCTGGCTCATCGGTTACGCCATGCTCGTGTCGGCGGCTAGCTTCATCTTTGTGGTGCTTGCCATTTTGCTGCCCGAGCTGATGCACCTCAACGATGCGGAAGAGGCAAAATTGCCTGTGGGAGTGCTGGCTGCAGTTTTGGCCGGTGTTGCTGTCTCCTATTTGATTCTGCAGCCTTTGCACGAGGAGACGCATCGCCTGACCGAAGCAAGCGCCGTGCACGAACATGTCCACACGGAGTGCCCTGCGGACCAAACTGCTCAACCGAAACCGCACTGAGGCCTATGCCGCTTAAGTATTTCGACTTTTGCTGTTGCAACGG
The DNA here is from genome assembly GCF_003472385.1 of Sutterella sp. AM11-39. Classification (GTDB taxonomy): domain Bacteria; phylum Pseudomonadota; class Gammaproteobacteria; order Burkholderiales; family Burkholderiaceae_F; genus Duodenibacillus; species Duodenibacillus intestinigallinarum. Next base: position 1,993 of record NZ_QRLV01000003.1, read on the forward strand.
ACACAAGTTCGAAGGTTGCTTTGCATCGCTCGAGGACATGCAAAGTCAGCTTGCCGACGGTCTTTTGCGCTGTCCTGTGTGCGATACGGCCGACGTGAAGAAATTGCCGAGCGCTTCAAGGCTTGCCGCAGCCAAAACGGATGCCAAGACGCGGGAGGAATTGCGCAGCAAGGTTGAAGCGGCGCGCGAAGCGCTGATGACCGAAATCCGCAAGGCTGCCGAGAAGGCCGAGGACGTCGGCGAAAACTTTGCCGAAGAGTCGCGCCGGATGAAGCGCGGCGAATCGAAACGGCGTCTTGTCAAAGGAAAATGTTCGCTTCGGCAAGCTCAGGAACTTATCGAAGAAGGCATTGAAGTGCTGCCGGTGCCCGAATCGAGCGGCAAGACTCTTAACTGAATGCGCGACGCACAGCTTGGGCGCGATTCTCAGTACAATGCCGCATTCCCAAAAGAGCCCACCGAAAGGACGGTTTGACGCATGCATATTCTCATCAGCAATGACGACGGCTACATGGCGCCCGGCATCAATGCGCTTGCCAACGAAATGCGCCGATTCGGCCGCGTTTCCATCGTAGCGCCCGAGCATAACCACAGCGGCTCGAGCAATGCGCTCACGCTCAATAAACCGCTTACGGTAACCAACGCTTCCGAAGATGTCTTCGTGGTGAGCGGAACGCCCTCGGACTGCGTGCATCTGGCCTTGACGGGGCTTCTCGACGACCGTCCCGATCTGGTTGTGTCTGGCATCAACTGCGGCGCCAACATGGGCGACGATACGATGTATTCAGGTACGGTGGCTGCCGCAATCGAAGGATATATCTTCGGCATCGACTCCATTGCGTTCAGCCAGATCGACAAGGGCTGGGCGGAACTGCCGTCGGCTGCGGCCATGGCAGGAAAAATCGTCGAGCGTTTCCTTGCCCGCCGGGAAAAGGATCCCGCCGGACCGATTTTGCTCAATGTCAATATGCCTAATTTGCCGCTTCACGCCATGCAGGGCATTCGCACGACGCGTTTGGGGCGTCGCCACAATGCCGAGCGCATGATTGACGAGATCAATCCCCGAGGCATGCCGATCTATTGGCTGGGCGCCGCCGGCAAGCCTCGCGACGCAAGCGAAGGCACCGATTTCTGGGCCACACAGCACGGGTTTGTGTCCGTGACGCCGCTTCAGATCGACCTCACGAGCCACAAGCAGATCGACGAGGCGCGTGCGCTTGTAGAAGATAATCTGTAAAAGAAATCTAAAAAACGCGATCTTGCCGTCTTTTGTCGAAGCTTATCGTTAGAATCAGGAAATTAAGCGGCTTTTGCCCGAAGCGCGCCTTTTTCGGCAGCGTAAAAGACGAAAGCGGTGCGGGTAAAACAAAAGGATAGAAGGCCGTCGGTGAGTCTCGAAGGCGAAGAGCGACGGTAAGTGAGGAGCAAAGAACAATGCGCATGCGTGGTTTGGCCGCCCTTTGCGGCTTGGTGTTTTTGGCCGGTTGTTCGTCCGTTGACGTGTTGGCGCCGATCGAAGATCGCAGCACGACGCCTCCCGAAGTTTCCGTTCCGGTGGAAGGCACTGAAGCTCACGCGGTTCCCGTTCCCTCGGAAGGAACCTTTCAGCCGCGTCATCTGACGACTGAACCGACGCCGCAGGCAAGCGGTCGCACGCATGTGGTGGTGCAGGGCGACACGATCTACAACATCAGCATGCGTTACGGCGTCAATCCCCGCGAATTGATGCTTTTAAATGATGTGCAGGACCCCACCCAGCTCTCGCTCGGTCGTGAACTGCAGATTCCCGTGGAGCGCGACGACGGCAGCCAGTCGGCTGCTCCCGCCGCGACGGTGACCGAAGGTCAGGCCATTCCGACCGAACCGACCGTTGAGACGGCCAAGCGCCCGGAAACGCCTCAGCAGGCTGCCGAACGCAAGATAGCCGAACAGGAGCAGCAGCGTGAAGCCGCCGCCCGCGGCGACATCGAAATCCGCTGGCCGGTGGACGGCGAAGTGATCGCCGACTTCAACCATACGGGTACGCTCGGCATCGACATCGGTGCCGACAAGGGTTCTCCCGTGATGGCTGTGCTCGACGGTACCGTGCACTACATCGGCAACAACAATGACGGATACGGCCAGTTTGTGTTGGTGCGCCACAATATCCGCCTGCCGGGCAAGCCCACGGCTCCCGTTGTGACTGTCTACGGCAATCTGAGCAAGGTCATGGTCCGTTTGAATGAAAGCGTGCGCGCCGGACAGAAGATCGCTGAAGTGGGCGAAAGCAGTTCGGGTGTTGAAAAACTGCGATTCGAGCTGCGTCAGGGCGGACAGCCTCTCAATCCGATGCTTTACTTGCAGAAGAAATAATCGGATCGAAACAGAATCTTTCGTCGCCCCGTCACTTTCGTTGTGCGGGGCGATTCTTCTTAATTTGAGACTCCACACAGAAGGAAACCCCAAAAATGAGTCCCCGCAAGGAAAAAATTCGTCCCGTGTTCGAAGCACAGGTGGAAAAACTTGATGCCGAAGGCAGAGGCGTTGCCAGGCGCGACGGCAAGGTCGTGTTCATTCAAGGCGCTTTGCCGGGCGAAACTGTCACATACGAGCAGATCCGCAACAAGCCGAGCTATGAGATCGGCATTGTCAAGGAGATCCTCACGGCATCCGAACTGCGTGTCGAACCGGCCTGTCCTAACTTCGGCATCGGACCGGGTACATGCGGCGGATGTGTGATGCAGCATCTCGATGCCCGCGCCCAGGTCGACTTCAAGCAGACCGTTCTGACCGACGCGCTGTGGCACATCGGCAAGGTGACGCCCGAAAGCATTCTTCCTCCCATCGTGGGCGAATTTTGGGGCTATCGTCACCGCGCCCGTCTCACGGTGCGCAACGTTGCCAAAAAGGGCGGGATCCTGGTGGGCTTTCACGAAAAGAGCTCAAGCTACGTCGCCGACATGACCGAGTGCCGCATCCTGCCGCAGAAGGTCTCCGACATGCTTCCTGCCATGCGCGAACTGGTGGGCAGTCTTACCATTGCCGAACGCCTTCCCCAGATTGAAGTGGCTGTGGACGGCGACGGCCATACCGCGCTCGTGCTTCGCATTCTCGAGCCGCTCACCGACGAAGACACGGCCAAGATCGAAGCATTTGCTCAAGCTCAGAACGTCGACATCTGGCTGCAGCCCAAGGGCCCCGACTCCGCTTATCCGATGCATCCGCAAGCGCGAGACCGCCTTAAGCTCAAGCTCGAAGCGTTCGATTTGGCCATCAGCTTCAAGCCTACGGACTTCACGCAAGTCAATCACCGCGTCAACCGCGAAATGGTCAGCCGTGCCATTGATCTGCTCGATGTTAAGCCCGAACATCACGTTGCCGACTTCTTTTGCGGTTTGGGCAACTTCACCTTGCCTTTGGCACGCTGCTCCGAATACGTGACCGGCATCGAAGGCAGCGAAGCGCTGGTGGAGCGCGCTCGCGCCGGCGCTGCCGCCAACGGTTTGGCTCAGAAGACGAATTTTGTTGCCCGCAATCTCTTTACCTGGTCGACGCAAGACTGGGACGCTTTGTGGGAGAAGATGGGAGGAATCGATCGCGTGCTCATCGATCCGCCGCGCGAAGGTGCTCAGGCGCTCGCTCAGACATTGGCGGCCACGAAAAAGCGTCCGTCGCGCGTGGTGTACGTTTCCTGCAATCCGGCAACGCTGGCGCGCGACTGCGCCATTCTTAAGCACGAAGGCGGCTGGCACGTTCGTGCCGCGGGCGTGATGAACATGTTCCCGCACACTGCACACGTCGAAAGCATCGCCGTGCTCGAGCCCGGTGAAGATCCTGACTTGGCCTGATGCGGTGAAAGTGCCTGAAATAAACGAATCCATCTGTTTTCGTTCAGGCCTTAGCCGCCTTGAGTCGGCGCAAATTAAACATTGGTATGGCGATTTTTTCGAAATGATTTCGAATGTCGGCGACTAGCTGGAAGCAGAAATCAAATTGAAGTCGAAATGCCGCTGTGATTATGTTCAAACAAAAAAGAGGATTTCGGAACGCGGTTTTGAGATCCTTTTTTTGTATTAACAAAAAAGCCTCCCGAAGGAGGCTCGTCGATCCGAAATCTCGAAAGCGATTACTTCATGAATTGCGGCGTCAGGAAGAGGTCCTTATCTTCCGGCGTGAGGCCTTGAGAAAGAAGGTAGTCACGGAATTCGCGCTTCATGTTGCCCTTGCCCGTCCATTCAATGCCGTTGGGCGTGCGGTATTTGATGGAGGCCGGACCGCGGCGCTTTTCGGCGGGGGACTTGGCCTGATGATCGTCTTCGAACTTCAGTTCGCTGCGCAGAAGGTGAAAGGCATCGATCACTTCCTGAACATGCTTGATGGCATCGCCTCTGGCGGACTGCATTTTGGCATTCAATGCCTCCTGCTCGGCGCGCAGGTTGTCGTAGATGGTCTTGAAATCGTTATCCATTGTTCGTTCCTGGGTTTAAGCAATAAGAAAATTTGATCTAAACACGTCTCTTTTTAATTTAGATCGCCGCTGAGTATACAAGACCGTTGCATTTTGTGCGCTATTTTGTTACTAAATTGCTAAAAAAAGCGAAAAGAATTGATTCAGAGTTGCTTGAGTAAGTGAATCGGTCTAAGAGAAAGTTATGAACCGAATAAAAGCACAGTGCCGAAACTGAGCTTATCCGGATGCTATTCGAAGCGAAAATCTCGACGCTTTCACTATGGTCTGATGACTCGAAATGAAACGAGACGGGACGACAAGCTGCGGCATCCGGAAAATCGAAAAAATGTGCAACCGCGCCGCTTGCGGGCCGCAAGGAGCGGTGCCGTGCATGGTAAAATCGCGCGTTGAATTTTCGAGGCCCGTTTTCAGGCGGTGAGTACACCTTCGGACGGCGTCTCTTTCGAATGCGGGTCTGCTGCAACGGCGGACTCTTTCTTTACTTTTTTTCATATCAAGAGAAACAAATGGCTATTCAGCGCACTCTTTCCATCATTAAGCCCGATGCCGTCGCCAAGAACGTGATCGGCCAGATCTACACCCGTTTCGAAAACGCCGGCCTCAAGATCGTCGCCGCTCAGATGCGTCAGCTCTCCCGCGCCGAAGCCGAAGGCTTCTACGCCGTTCACAAGGAACGTCCCTTCTTCAACGACCTCGTCAACTTCATGACCTCCGGCCCCGTGATGATCCAGGTTCTCGAAGGCGAAGACGCCATCGCCAAGAACCGTCAGCTGATGGGCGCCACCGACCCGAAGAAGGCTGAAAAGGGTACGATCCGCGCCGATTTTGCCGAAAGCATCGACGCCAACGCCGTTCATGGCTCCGACGCTCCCGAAACGGCCGCCGTTGAAGTGGCTTACTTCTTCCCGACGCTCGCTATCTGCTCGCGTTAATCAGAAGCTCAACGCAAGGCCGGATTGACACTATGCAAGAAAATCAAAGCCAGGCGACCGAACGCGTGAATCTGCTCAACTTTGATGTTGAGGGGATCAAGGCGTGGTGCGCCGAACTCGGAGAAAAGCCCTATCGTGCCATTCAGCTTGCCCGCTGGATGCATCGGCACTGCGAGGACGACTTTGATGCAATGAGCAATCTGGCCAAGAGCTTTCGGGCCAAGTTGCATGACTTGGCCTACATCAAAGCGCCTCCTGTCATTACCGTCAAGCATTCGGCCGACGGTACCCGCAAGTGGCTCTTTGATGTGGGCAACGGCAACGCAGTGGAGGCGGTGTTCATCCCTGAAGACGACCGCGGAACGCTGTGCATTTCCACTCAGGCAGGCTGCGCAATGGGTTGCCTCTTTTGCTCGACCGGCAAGCAGGGGTTCAATCGCAACCTCACCACCGCCGAGATCGTAGGCCAGCTCTGGCATGCCGAGCGCACGTTGCGCGCGGAAGCCGGCGTCACCGATCCCAACGACCGCATCATCAGCAACGTCGTGCTCATGGGCATGGGCGAGCCGCTGCAGAATCTTTCAAACGTGATCCCTGCTCTGCGGCTCTTTCTTGACGACAACGGCTACGGCCTTTCGCGTCGCCGCGTGACGGTGTCGACCTCGGGTCTTGTGAACCAAATCGACAAGCTCGGCGCTGAAGTGCCCGTGGCACTTGCCGTGAGTCTGCATGCGCCCGACGATGCGCTGCGCGACATGATCATGCCGGTCAACAAGAAGCATCCGCTCGAAGACCTGATGGCCGCGTGTCGCCGCTACCTCAAGGTGGCTCCGCGCGACTTTATTACGTTCGAGTATCTGATGCTCGGCGGCATCAACGATCAGCCCAAGCACGCCCGCGAACTGATCGAACTTGTGCGTACCGTACCCTGCAAGTTCAACCTGATCACGTTCAATCCGTTCCCGGATTCCGACCTTAAGCGTCCCGAGCGCGAAACGGTGCTTGCCTTTGCAAAGATTCTCAACGACGCGGGTATCGTCACGACGATTCGCAAGACCCGCGGCGACGACATTGACGCCGCCTGCGGTCAGTTGGCAGGCGAAGTCAAGGACAGAACGCGCCGCGCCGAACGTCTGCTTGAACAAAAGCGAGCTTTCGGCATCCTGCCCGAGCAGCAAAAAGACCGCGCCTGAGGCACGAGTCTTTCAACAAAGGATTTCCAAGATGTCCGACAAGACGATTCCCGTGTACCCGGACAAAAGTTCTGACGCCGTTTGGCACCCCAGACGCAAGACGCATGCCGTCAAGATTCAAAACGGCCACGTCACCGTGACGGTGGGCGGCGGCGCGCCGGTTGTGGTGCAGTCGATGACGAATACCGCAACCGAAGACGTGGCGGCGACCGTGGCTCAGGTTAAGGCTCTTTCGCGCGCAGGCAGCGAACTCGTGCGCGTGACGGTCAATACGCCTCAGGCGGCTTCGGCAGTTCCCGAAATTCGTGCGCAGCTTGATGCCGAGGGCTTTTTCGTGCCGCTCGTGGGCGACTTTCACTACAACGGGCACAAGCTTCTGACGGATTATCCGGCCTGCGCAGCGGCGCTTTCCAAGTACCGCATCAATCCGGGCAACGTCGGCAAGGGCGCCAAGCACGACGATAATTTCGCAACGATGATCCATATCGCGGCCGACAACGGAAAGGCCGTGCGCATCGGCGTCAACGGCGGTTCTCTCGATAAGGAACTGCTCTCGCAGCTGATGGAAGCCAACCGCGCGTCCGCTCAGCCGCGTACCGTGCGCGCCGTCACGCTTGATGCAATTGTGAAGAGTGCGCATCAGAGTGCTCTCAAGGCAGTGGAACTGGGCCTGCCCGCCGATCGCATCGTGCTTTCGACCAAAGTGAGCGACGTGCAGGATCTGGTGTCCGTTTGTCGGTCGCTCTCGGCGCTCGCGCCCTGGGCGCTGCATCTGGGCCTGACGGAAGCGGGCGGCGGTACCAAGGGTGTTGTTGCGAGTTCCGCAGCGCTCTCGGTGCTTCTGAGCGAAGGCATCGGTGACACGATTCGCATCTCGATTACGCCAGCTCCCGGAAAGGCGAGGGAAGAAGAGGTATACGTGGCCCAGGAATTGTTGCAGAGCATGGGGCTGCGACATTTTTCGCCTTTGGTGGTTTCATGCCCGGGCTGCGGCAGAACGTCGAGCGATCTTTTCCAGAAGCTTGCGGCGCAGACGCAGGAATTCCTGCGCGAGAGAACGCCCGAATGGCGCCGCACGGCTCCGGGGTTTGAATCGATGACGGTGGCCGTGATGGGCTGCGTTGTCAATGGCCCCGGGGAAAGCGGCAACGCTGACATCGGCATCAGTCTGCCAGGGCGTGGAGAGTCGCCCGTGGCGCCCGTCTATTGCGACGGTGTCAAAAAAGCCTCTTTGAAAGGCGACGACATCATGAACGAATTCAAGGCCATGATCGATGCATACGTGGCCGAGCGCTGGGGTTCTGCTAGTTGACGAAAAAGCGACTGAATCTCCCATAACGGATCTTGCAGCAACGTAAAACTTAGAAAAAGACGAGCTTGCGCAATGACAGCGGAGGCAATCATGACGCTGTATTCCATCGGGATCGTTGCTAGACACTATGGAGTGTCGCCAAGTACCATTCGGTGCGACAAAATTCGAACAACAAGCTCAACAAAAGGAGAGCCGAAAGAATTTAAAAAACCGCTGAGGCACTCACAGGGAGCCCGGAGATGAGGAAGAAGACAGAGGCGGCAAGGCCGGCAACGGTCATGTCGCGATAAGCCCGAAGGGTCGAGTCGACAAACCTAGCCGAGGATGAAAGTGAAGTGCTGAAAGAAAAGGCGCCGCTGGAATCGAAAGTACCGTTGGGCGCCCGACTGGCCTCATAGAGAAATCCGTGAGTGCTCAGAGCGAATAAGTGTCAGAAAGCGTGCGGTAGATTTGATGTTTTTTGACAAACGGAAACAGATAAGGCTCTGCTCAAGACCAAAGCGTGTATCAAACAACGGATAAGAACAAGGAAAGAACAATGGCAAAAATCAAAATTACCGGCATCAAGGGCATGAACGACATGCTGCCCGAAGAGGCTGGGATCTGGGAAAAGTTTGAGGATACGGCCCGTTGTGTGGCGGCAAGCTACGGCTATCGTCAGATTCGTACGCCCATTCTCGAAGCCACGGGGCTCTTTGCCCGTGGCGTGGGTGAAGCCACCGACATCGTTGAAAAGGAGATGTACTCCTTTACCGATTCGATGAACGGCGAACAGCTTACGCTTCGTCCAGAATGCACGAGCGCTGTTTGCCGCTGCGCCATTGAACACAACATCACCTACAACGCGCCGCAGCGTCTGTGGTACTTCGGTCCGATGTTCCGACACGAACGTCCGCAGCGCGGCCGCTACCGCCAGTTCTATCAGTTCGGTTGCGAAGCGCTGGGCTTCGGCGGTCCGGACGTTGACATCGAACTGCTGTCGCTTACCGCACGTCTGTGGAAGAATCTCGGCATCAAGGCCAGCCTGCAGCTCAACAGTCTCGGCGCCACCGAAGAGCGTGCCCGTCATCGCGAAGCGCTTGTTGCCTATCTGAAGGACAACTACGACGTGCTCGACGAAGACGCCCGTCGCCGTCTGGAAACCAATCCGCTGCGCATTCTGGATACCAAAAACCCCGACATGCAGGCGATGGTGGAAGCCGCCCCGCGTCTGCTCGACTTCTTGGGCGAAGACTCCCGCCGTTTCCTGGGCAGCCTCGAAGCCGGCGTGCAGGCGCTTGGCATCGACTACACGATTAATCCTCGTTTGGTGCGTGGTCTTGACTACTACAACCACACGGTTTTTGAATGGGTAACGGACCAGCTCGGCAGTCAGGGCACGATTTGCGGCGGCGGCCGTTACGATCCGCTCATTGAAATGCTGGGCGGCCGCGCTACTCCTGCCGCGGGCTTTGCCATCGGTGCCGAGCGCGTGATCGAACTCGTGCGTGCCGCCGGCGGCGACAAGCCCGTTGCCGCGTGCGACATTTACGTCGCGCACCAGGGCGGCCACACCGAACTCGTGGCGCGTCAGATCGGCGAGCAGCTGCGCGATGCCGGTCATCGCGTGATCGTGCACGCCGGCAGCACCTCCTTTAAGTCGAGCATGAAGCGTGCCGACCAGTCTCTGGCTCAGTGGGCCGTGATCTGCGGTGAAAACGAAGTCAACGCCGGGCAGGTCGCCATCAAGCGACTGCGCGACGCTCAGGGCAATCAGCAGTTTGCCGAACAGATGACGATTGCGCTCGAGTCGCTCTCGGAGATCTTCGGCGCCGCGAAGGAACCTGACTTCAGTTAAGCCTCGCTTCAAGTCGCTAAAATAATCTTTTACTTTGCGCTGCTTTCGGTTCGCCGACCGGCGGCGCTTTGTGAACAGATGCGTTTTCTGAGCCGTTTTTTGCGGCTCGCAACATCGGAAAGTAATTGCACCTATGGCATACGATTTAGAAGAACAAGAGTCCCTAGCACAACTTAAGGCTTGGTGGGATAAGTGGGGTAACCTCACGCTGAGCTGCATCACCGTTATCTGTCTGGCTTTTGCCGGTTACAACGGCTGGCACTGGTATAAGCGTTATCAGGGCGGCAAGGCAACGGTGGCGTACGTACAGCTTCAGAACGCCTACGTGCAAAAGGACGAAAAAAACGTCCGCTCGCTTTCCGATGGCCTGATGAAGGAATATTCGAGCCATGTGTTTGCATCGCTCGCCGCCCTCATGAAGGCTAACGTCGAGCAGAAGGCGGGCAATCTTGATGCCGCCCGCACGGCTCTCAACTGGGTGATCAACGAAAGCGGTCATCCGGAATATGCCACGGTTGCCCGCGTGCGCCTGGCCGGCGTCGAACTTGACGCCAAGGACGCGAACAAGGCCAAGGCCGTCATTGACGCCATCGATCCCGCTCAGGCACAGACCCCGCTCGTGCTGGATCGCCGCGGTGACGTGCTGCTCGCGCTGGGCGATGTGGAAGGCGCGCGCAAGTGCTGGGAAGACGCCCTTGAACGCGACCGCGCTTCGGGTGAACTGCTGGCGCTGCTGAGCCTCAAGATCCAAGCTCTGCCGGAAAAGAAGTCCTAAGCATCCATCGACATTTTGAAAGGGCGCCGCCGTTAAGACGCGGCGTCGTTTCGTAAACGGGAGTGACCTCGTGAACAACAAATTCAAACGTGTTGCACTGACGATTGCGGCCGTGTGCGGCCTGGCTCTGGTCGGCTGCAGCTCCACTTCGCACGAACCGGCCGAACTTGAAGACATCAACCAACTCGTTGACTCCGACAGTGTCTGGTCGCAGTCGGTAGGCAGCAGCGTCACCGGGCTGGTGACGCCCTTTTTGACCCAGTCGGGTCTCTATGCGGCCGGCGGCAATACGCTCTATAAGCTTGACCCCAAGACGGGTGAAGAAGAATGGGCGGTTGAGACCGATGCGGAAATTTCGGCCGGCGTGGGCAGCGACGGCGAATTTGTGGCTGTCGGTACCGTCAAGGGCGAAGTCGAAGTGTTCGATGCCACTGGCAAGAAGCTTTGGAGTGCGCGTCTTTCGTCAGAAATGAGCGTTCCGCCCCTTGTTGGTGCGGGCTTTGTGATCGTGCGTACGGCCGATACCCGCATCACGGCTTTTGATGCTGCTTCCGGCGAACGCCGCTGGCGCTATCAGTCCCAGGTGCCGGCGCTGACCGTGCGTGCTGCGTCGAGCATGCGCTTCTCTCCGGCCGGCATCCTGGTTGGTCAAAGCAACGGCCGCCTGCTGGCTCTCGACGGTCAGGGCAAGACGATCTTTGACATCGTCGTTGCTCAGCCCAAGGGCATTACTGAAGTGGAACGCCTCTGCGATGTGGTCGGCACTCCGCTCGTTGATCAGAACATGATGTGCGCGGCAGCCTTCCAGGGAGGCATTCTCTGTATCAGCGCCAAGGATGGTCGTCCGCTGTGGCGCGCCGCGGTTGACGCCGTGAGCGGCCCGGTGACCGACGGCGGCCGTGTCTATGTGACAACGTCGCGCGGCGAAATCAACGCCTACGACTATGCAACGGGCGAACTTGTCTGGCAGAATTCCGCCCTTTTGTGGCGCTCTCCCTCGGCTGTTGCCGTTCTGGACGAAGTAATTGCCGTCGGCGACTATGACGGCGTGGTGCACTTCCTGGATCCCAAGACGGGCAAGTTCGTCGGCCGCACGTCTGTGGACGGCGCCGTGCGAGTGCCCCCGATCTCTCTGGGCAATGGCGCCATTTTCCAGACCGATGAAGGTCAGATTTCCTACATTACCGTTACCAAGTAACCCCAAGAACCGATTTCTATGCTTCCTGTTGTCGCTCTCGTCGGGCGTCCGAATGTTGGCAAGTCGACGCTCTTTAACCGTTTGACCCGCAGCCGCGATGCGATCGTGGCTGATTTCCCGGGCTTGACCCGAGATCGTCAGTACGGTCAGGGTCGCGTGGGCCCCCGTCCCTACATCGTGGTGGATACGGGCGGCTTTGAGCCTGTCAAGTCCGAAGGCATCGTGCGCGAAATGGCCGATCAGGCCGAGGCCGCCATTGCCGAAGCCGATGTGGTGATTTTCGTCACTGACGCCCGCGCGGGTCTGACGCCGCACGATGAACGAATCATGCAGCGTCTGCGCACTTGCCAGCGCCCTGTTTATCTCGCGGTGAACAAGTGCGAGGGGCTGGCCGCCGAGCACGCCGCTGAGTTTTACGAGCTCGGCATGGGCGAGCCGATCCGCATCTCGGCCACGCATGGCCACGGCGTACTGCCGCTCATGCAGAAGGTGCTCAGCGAACTGCCCGAGGAATTCAACGAACCCGAGCAAGAGGAAGAAGAAAATCCCGATGCCCCCAAGCGAATCAAGGTTTGCTTGGCCGGTCGCCCCAACGTTGGCAAGTCGACGCTTGCCAATGCTCTGCTGGGGGAAGATCGCCTGATCGCCTACGACATGCCGGGCACGACGCGCGATGCCATCAAGGTGGATTTCGAATCCGATGGCATCCCGTTCCGCTTGATCGATACGGCCGGTCTGCGCCGCAAGGGACGCGTGTTTGAAGCCGTTGAAAAGTTCTCGGTTGTGAAGACCCTGCAGGCTATCGAGGACTGCAACGTCTGCATCTTGGTGCTTGACGCTACGGAAGGCATTGCCGCGTCCGACGCTCAGATCGCCGGCTATGCCCTTGAAGCAGGCCGAGCGCTTGTGGTCGCCGTCAACAAGTGGGATGGTGTCGACAGTTACAAGCGCTCCATGGTGGATCTCGACATCGAACGTAAGTTCCACTTCCTGCGCTGGGCTCGATTCATCCACATTTCGGCTCTCAAGCGCAACGGCCTTAACCATCTGATGAAGGCCGTCAAGGACGCGCATGCGGCAAGCTTTGCCAAACTCTCGACGCCTCGCCTGACGCGTGTGATGATGGCCGCCGTCGAACAGCAGCAGCCCCCGCGCGTGGGCCGCACACGTCCGAAGCTGCGCTATGCGCACCAGGGCGGCATGAACCCGCCTGTGATCGTTATTCACGGCAACAGCCTCGATGCGGTAAGCGACAGCTACAAGCGCTATCTCGAAGGGGTTTTCCGCGATGCGTTCAATCTTGCCGGAACGCCGCTGCGTGTGGAACTCAAGACCGGCCGCAATCCGTATGCCGAGGACGAAAAGAAGAAATAAGCTTCGTTACGGGCGGTTTTGATGGTGATTTGCGAAAAAGCTCGAAAACTGCAACATTTTGCGCACATTTTGAGCCAAAACGCCGCGCCTTGCGGATACAATCTGCTCTACGATTTAAGAAGGCGGCTTGAGCTTTTACCTAAGCCGCATCGTTTCGAATTGGCAGCAGTCCATTCAGTCCGACGAACGGCAACGTCCGTCTGACTCTGTGCTGATAAGAACACAACAACAATTTTCACGTCTTTGCGAGGCGCTTTACTCGACAGGGAGGTCGTCGCCTACCGCGGGACGTGGCGGAGAATACAAAATGGCAAGCAAAGGACAGCTTCTTCAGGATCCTTTTCTGAACGCGATTCGCAAGGAACACATTCCGGTTTCCATCTACCTCGTCAACGGCATCAAGTTGCAGGGGCAGATCGAGGCGTTTGACCAGTACGTGGTGTTGCTTCGCAATACGGTCACGCAGATGGTATACAAGCACGCCATCAGCACGGTGGTTCCCACCCGTCCCGTGACTGTCCCGAGCACCGGCACGGTTCTTCCGTGATTTCCGAACCCAGCAAGGCTCTCAACTGAGTTGACAAAATTTCAATTTGACAGTGCGCGGGAAGCTGAAGCGGCCCGCGCTTTTCTTGTGACGGTAGCGGTCGGACGCGAACGGCATTTCGATGCGGGCGAGGAACTCACCGAGCTCGTGCGCTCCGACAATCTCGAACCCGTGGGACTGATTCAGGCTCGGCGCGATAAGCCCGATCCGGCAACCTATCTGGGCAGCGGCAAGATCGAAGAAATCAAGATGCTTGCCAAGGGAGCCCGAGCCGACTGCATCGTTTTCGATGCGGCGCTTTCGGCTGCACAGCAACGAAATATCGCCAACATCACCGAGCTTCCCGTTCTCGATCGCACCGAATTGATTCTCGAAATCTTCCGCCGTCGCGCCAAGAGTAAGGAAGGTCGGTTGCAGGTCGAGCTTGCCCGTCTCGAGCATCTTTCCACGCGTCTGGTGCGCGGTTGGACGCACTTGGAGCGCCAGCGCGGCGGTCTCGGCAAGACGGGCGGCCCCGGCGAAAAGCAGATCGAACTTGACCGACGCATGATTGGTGCGCGTGTCAAGATGCTGCGCGAACAGCTCAAAAAACTTTCCCGACAGCGCGACACTCAGCGTCGTTCCCGCCTGAAGGGCGATACGCCGACGGTGAGTCTCGTGGGCTACACCAACGCTGGCAAGTCCACGCTTTTTAATCGACTGGTGCGAGAGAAGGCCTACGCGGCAGATCAGCTCTTTGCTACGCTCGACACCACGGCGCGCCGCTGCTGGGTGAGCGACGAGCAAACCGTTGTTCTGTCCGACACCGTTGGCTTTATCCGCGGACTGCCGCATCAGCTCGTCGAAGCCTTCAAGTCAACGCTTGACGAAACGGTGCATGCGGACATTCTGCTGCATGTTGTTGACTCCGCGAGCACTGTGCGCGAAGAGCAGATGGCCTCCGTTGCGACCGTTCTCAAGCAGATCGGCGCCGATGACATCCGCCAAATTGTGGTCTATAACAAATGCGATGTGTCGGGGCTTGAGCCCGCCGTGCAGCGCAATGCCGACGGTACCGTGCGCTCCGTGACGATCAGTGCGGCAACCGGTGCCGGCCTTGATCTGTTGCGCGACGTTCTCGCTCAGGAAGCCCAAAAGGTCCACGAGGAGAATGCGAGCGTACCGCGCGAGCTTGAATTCTGGGAAGAGGAAAGGCCGGCGGCAAAAAGCGACGATGAGGCTCTCAAGGAACTCGAAGCGCTGCTCTGAAGCGGGTCGTTTCCTGGTGCCGAAAGGCTTTTCGAATCCGCTTCGTGAGCGTTGGTAACAAGCGGTTAATCAAGCGCTTTTTCCGCTCGGGAGCCTCAAGGCGCAATGCTAAACTGCAACAGTTGCCCGACGACCCTTTCGAGGGGAATTTGCGGGCGAAAAGAATGCGATAGAACCATCTAGAAACAGGGATACTTCCATGTCATTCAATGACCCGCAATGGGGCCGTTCTGCGGGCTCTGACAAGCCCCGCAATGACGAACAGGAAAATCAGCAGAATCAGGATCGCAATCATCCCGATCCTCGCGACGACGAAAACGGTCGCGACGAGGCCGAACGACAGGCTGGCGGCAACGATCGCGGCAATATGAACGATCGTCGCGGCAACCGCAACGAAGGCAACGATCTTGATCAGCTTTGGAACGATTTCAACCGCATGGTTAATTCGATTCTCGGCGGCGGACGCGACGCCGGCGGCAATCGTCAGAACCAGGGCTCGTGGCAGTCTCGTCGCGACGATGAAGTGCCTCGTCAAGAGGATCAGCCCGCGCGGCAACGTGACGACGACAATCAGGCGCCTCCGCCTCCGCGTACGCCGCGTGCACGCCGCGGCTTCGGTCGTGATCCGAAGTCATTTTCGGTGCGCGGCATCGCCGGCCTCGTGGGCGTGGCTGCTATTGCCTGGCTTGCCAGCGGCATCTACATCGTTCCCGAAGGTCAGATCGGTGTGGTGACGACATTCGGCAAGTACACGCAGGACAGCGCACCCGGCATTAACTGGCGCATGCCCTGGCCCGTGCAGGACGTCGAAATCGTCGACGTTTCGAGTGTGCGCAAGGCCGAGATCGGTATGCGCGGCACGACGCAGCGTCTTAAGGAAGCGCTGATGCTTACCGACGATGAAAACATCGTCGACGTGATGTTCAACGTTCAGTACCGCATCAAGCCGCATGCCGCCAAGGACTTTCTTTTCCGCAGCCGCGATCCGGACCGCAGCGTATTTGACGCTGCCGAATCGGCCATGCGCGAAGTCGTCGGCCGCAAGACCATGGACTCGGTGCTTTTTGAAAGCAAGCAGGAAATCGCCTCTGCCGTGCAGGTGGCCATGCAGGCCATGCTCGACCGTTACCAGACTGGCATTGAGGTGATGAGCGTGGCCATTCAGAACGCTCAGCCTCCGCAGCAGGTGCAAGCAGCCTTTAACGATGCAGTCAAGGCCGGTCAGGACCGCGAGCGTCAAATTAACGAAGGTCAGGCCTATGCCAATGCCGTCGTACCGGTGGCCCGTGGTATGGCCTCTCGTCTGAACCAGGAAGCCGAAGCGTACAAGGCCCGCGTGGTCGAGACAGCGCGAGGCGATGCGGAGCGTTTCAGCAAGGTGCTAGAACAGTATGAAAAGGCCCCGCAGGTGACGCGCGACCGTATCTACATCGACGCCATGCGCGACGTCTACAGCAACACCAAGAAGGTTCTGGTTGAATCTAAGGGTGCCAGCAACCTTTTGTATCTGCCGTTTGACAAGCTGCTCGAACAAAGCGCTTCGACAGCCAAGACGCAGGCCCAAAACAGTGCGGCAGACGGTTCGGCCGTGACTGCTGCTCCGACAGCTCAAGCCGCCCCGCAGCCGGAAGCCTCCCGTGCTCTGTCTCGCGAGCGCCTCCGTTGATTTGAGGGGAAACGAAGACTATGAAAAAACTGACTTCCCTTTTGGTCGCTGCCGTAGTGGCGGTGGGTGCCGCCCAACTGTGCCTTTATACGGTCGGCGAACGTGAATACGCGCTCGTGTTTGCCTTGGGCGAACTGCGAGACGTCAAGAGCGAACCGGGCCTCTACGTGAAGCTTCCGGCGCCGCTGCAAAACATCGTTTATCTCGACAAGCGCATCCTGACGCTCGACGCGCCCAACGCCGACCTTGTCCAGACGAGCGAAAAGAAGAATCTTTTGATCGACAGTTTCGTGCGCTGGCGCATTTCCGATCCGCGTAAGTACTGGGTGTCCTTCATCGGCAATGAACGTGCTGCCGAAGACCGAGTGGCCGCCTTGCTGCGCGACGTGCTCAACCAGACCGTCAATCGCAGAACGGTCAACGAAATCACGTCCCGCGAACGCGAAAAGGCCATGAATGAGATCCAGAAGGGCCTGCAGGCCCGTGTGCAGGACATCGGTATCGACATCGTGGACGTGCGTCTGAAGCGCGTCGACTTTACGCCTGAAATTTCCGAGTCCGTTTATCGCCGTATGGAAGCCGAACGCAAGCGTGTGGCGAGCGAAGAACGCAGCAAGGGTGCTGCCGCGGCCGAACAAATCCGTGCTCAGGCCGATCGCGAACGTGAAGTGATTCTGGCGGAAGCCTATCGCCAGGCTCAGGAAATCAAGGGTGAGGGCGACGCACAGGCCAATGCCGTCTATGCCGAAGCCTTCAACCGTAATCCCGAGTTCGCGAAGTTCTACCGCAACATCGAGGCCTACAAGCAGAGTTTCGGTAAGTCGACCGACATGATCGTGCTGGACGGCTCGGGCGAGTTCTTCGATTACCTCAAGAACTCCAAAGAAAAGTAAAAAAATCTGGGCCGACTGCGCATGAAAACTCTCGTTCTGGCGTTATGCTTCATGGCGGTTTTCGAAGGAATTCTGCCGCTTGTGGCTCCAGCTAAGTGGAAGCAGGCCGTCAAGACCGCTGCCGATCTGCCCGATGCCGTCCTGGTACGAATCGCCGCGGTGCTGGTGGCGGGTGGCCTGGCGGCCGTGTGGCTTATCATGCTCTACTGGAAGTGATGAGCCCAAGGCGTCAAGAACAATAGATTTTCAAAGAGGGAGGAGCGCTTTTTCCGCCCGGTCGGCCGATGCGGCACAGGCGCTCAAAGCATATGATCAGTTGGCTTATTCCGGAGCATTTCTCGGATATTCTGCCGCGCGAAGCACGCGTGCTTGAGTCGATGCGGCGTAAGTGTCTGGATCTCTTTAAGGTCCACGGCTTTGAACTCGTGCAGCCGCCGATGGTGGAGTACGTTGATTCGCTTTTGACCGGCAGCGGCAGCGATTTGGACAACAGCACGTTCAAGTTCATGGATCCGGGTACGGGCCGCACGATCGGCATCCGCGCCGACATGACGCCGCAGTGCGCGCGCATTGACGCGCATATTCTGGGCCGCAAGGGCGTGAGCCGCCTGTGCTATGCGGGCAGCTGTCTGCACGCGCGTCCGATGCATCCTCTGGCAAGCCGAGAACCTGTGGTTGCGGGCGTCGAACTCTTCGGCGCCAGCGGCATTGAGGCTGACGCCGAGATTATGTCGCTTGCCGTGCGTACTCTGAAAAAACTCGGCATCGATGTGGTGCACATCGACATCGGTCACATGGCCATTCTGCACGCCCTGATGGGCGAACGAATTTCCGACGAAAGCGTGCATGGTGTGGTGCGGGCGCTTCGCATGAAGGACCCGGTTGCACTTGCGCAAGCCGCCGTTGGTTTTGATCCGGAAGTCCAGCAGGCTTTGCAGCTTTTGCTGCGGACTTTCGGAGAAGTTTCCGTTCTCGATATACTTGAGCGCGAGCTGCCGCAAAAGCCCGAAATTCAGGCTGCTTTGCGGGAAGTTCGAGAGCTTGCGAGCATCTGCGGGGCTGACGAAGTAAGCGTCGACTTCTGCGATGTGCACGGCTATCAGTACCTCACGGGCATAACGTTCTCGGTGAACATACCGAATTATGCTCAGGCGGTTTTGAGAGGCGGGCGCTATGATGGTGTTGGTTTGGCGTTCGGTCGCTCGCGACCGGCCTGTGGCTTTACGGTGTACCTGCGTGCGCTCGCGGGCCTACAGGTGGCCGCTTCGCACCGTCCGCAGGCCGTTGTGGCGCGCGGACCGCTTGCTCGCGACCTTGAAGCACAGGTTGAAAAGCTTCGCGACGAAGGGCATATCGTCGTACGCTTGCTGCCCGGCGAGCGCGACGAAGACGTGCTCGAACAGTTTGTGATTACGAAAGAATTAGTTAGAACCTCTTCGGGCTTTGAACTCAAGGCCCTCTGAATTCCGGATGGAAGGAGTCCCAATGTCTAAAAATGTCGTGGTAGTCGGTGCCCAGTGGGGTGACGAAGGCAAGGGCAAGGTTGTCGACTGGCTCACCGAGCGCGTCGACGGCGTCGTTCGCTTCAACGGCGGTCACAATGCCGGTCACACCCTCGTGATCAACGGCGCAAAAACGATTCTGCGTCTGATCCCGTCGGGCATCATGCATCCGACCTCTCGCTGCTATCTCGGCAACGGTGTCGTGTTTTCTCCCGAAGCCTTCTTCTCTGAAATCGAAGAACTCAAGAGCCACGGAGTGGATGCTGAACCGCGCATTCGCGTCTCGGGCAACGCCCCCCTGATCATGCCGTACCACGTGGCGCTGGATCACGCTCGCGAAGCCGCGCTCGGCGCCAACAAGATCGGTACCACAGGCCGCGGCATCGGCCCGGCTTACGAAGACAAGGTCGCTCGCCGCAGCGTTCGTGTCGCCGACCTGTTCGATCCGGAACGCTTTGCCGAACGCGTGCGTTCCGTGATGGATTTGCACAACTTCACGCTCAAGAACTACCTGCATGCCGAACCGCTCGATCCGGAAGAAGTGATCGCCAAGACGCTCGGCTATGCCGAACGTCTGCGTCCGCTTGTCGCCGACATCAGCGCCGAACTAAACGCGCAGATGGATCAGGGCAAGCAGTTCCTCTTTGAAGGCGCTCAGGGCTCAATGCTTGACATCGACCACGGTACGTATCCCTTCGTGACTTCTTCCAACGTCGTGGCTGGTTCGGCCTGTGCCGGCGCCGGCGTCGGTCCCAACCGTCTCAACTACGTTCTCGGTATCACCAAGGCCTACTGCACCCGCGTCGGTTCCGGTCCGTTCCCGACCGAACTTCTTGATGAAGTGGGCGAAGAACTGCGCCGCAAAGGCAACGAATTCGGTGCCGTGACGGGCCGTCCGCGTCGCTGCGGTTGGTTTGACGGTGCCGCTTTGCGCCGTGCCGTTCAGATCAACGGCCTCACGGGCCTTGCCATCATGAAGCTCGACGTGCTCGACGGCATGAAGACCGTCAAGCTCGGTGTGGGTTACACCGTTAACGGTGAAAGGGTCGATCTGATGCCTTATGGTGCAGACGCTGCCGCCGCTTGCGAACCGGTTTACGAAGAGTTCGAAGGCTGGAACGAAAGCACATTCGGTGTGACTCGTTGGGAAGATCTTCCGGCTTCCGCTCAGAAGTATCTGCAGCGCCTCTCCGAAGTGGCCGGTTGCCCGATCGCTCTCGTGTCCACGGGGCCGGATCGCAACCAGACAATTCTTTTGAACGATCCGTTCGCTTAATGGAGCCTGGGTTCGGGCCGCACGACCAAAAAGTTTTCCCTTCGGTGTGGCCTGAGCTAAAATCGCTCCTCAAAACAAAAAACACAAAGGCGGTTTCCCAACGGACTCCGCCTTTTGACGTACCAAACCCACACAATTCGTTAAGCAGACATGGCTGAAACCACCCACGCCCATTTTGACTGGAATACCTATATTGAACTTTGCGAACGGCTTGTGGCCCGCGTGGCCAAGAGCGGCTGGCAGTTTGATTCTCTGCTTTGCTTGGCTCGCGGCGGCATGCGCCCCGGCGACTTTTTCAGCCGCATCTACGGCAAGCCGCTGGCAATCATGACGACGAGCTCCTATCGCGAAGCGGCCGGCACCGTGCAGGGTGATCTCGACATTGCCAAGTACATCACGGGTGTGACCGAACTCAAGGGCAAGCTCCTTCTGGTCGACGACCTCTGCGACTCGGGCGAAACGATCCGCCGTGTGGTTCAGCATCTGCGCAAGTGCTATCCGGAAGTCACTGAAATCCGCGTGGCCGTTCTTTGGGTTAAGGCCTGCTCTGTCTTCAAGCCCGACTACAGCGTGATCACGTTCAAGGACAGCCCCTGGATTCACCAGCCGTTTGAGTGCTATGACGATCTCGGCGAAGAAGTGCATCTCAAGAAGTGTCTTGAAAAGTACGGCGACGAGCTCTGATAAAGCGTCGACTTTCGTTTGAAAAAATTTCGGTCCCGGCAGGAATTGAAACCTGTGCGGGACTTTTTTTATCGCGTGAGCGTCCTTGCAAACTCCGTTTGTGACATCAGTTGCAAGAGCCCGCTGTTTATCTGATCGGGTTGGTGAACCAACACGTGGTTTCTGGCCGCTTCGCTGTTGTTAATGCCGATAGACATTAATGCGAATTCAACACCGGCGGCTTTGAGTTTTTCCTGCATACTCTGCGCGTATTGCGCATTGAACCGTCCGTCGGTGATGATGACCAGAAGCTTATTGCGTGCTCGCGACAGCTTGAAGGAATCCAATCCCCAGCGCATGGCTTCCTGTATCGGCGTAGCGCCATAGGCATCGACCGGAGGCAGCTTGTGTTCAAATGAAGCAAGCGTTTCCTTTGTGTCTTTGAGAAGTGCAATATGGTCGTTGTCGAGCCCAGGAAAGAGGGCTACGCGCGAGGCCGTACCTTTGATGCGATCCACGGCGCGCACCAGAGCGTTGACGGCGGCTTTGGCAAGTGTCATCGTCAAGACGCCCATCGATCCCGAGCGATCGAGCAACACGCAGATTTCGGCGTTCACGCTTTTTCCCGTGGCCGCCACTTCAAAGAGTCGGTGATCGGAACAGGCCATGGCATCGACCCAATCGTCGCGCAGATTGCTTCCGGATTTGTGAAATCCATAGTCGGCAAAATAATCCTTGGTTTTAAGAAGTTGCGAGAATTTCTGCGTGAGGCTGCCGAGGTTCTTTTGAAGTTCTTGAAACTGACGAATGAATTCGCGTCGAAGCCCGCAGTCCCGGAGCTTCGAGGAGTCCGACGGCCAACGGTTCAATCTGTAGGAGGATTCCGGTTCGACGTCGCAAATGCCGGCGCCGACGGTGTCGGCTGTGGTCGGCAACTGTGCTCGTCGCATCCGGTATTGCGTTGCCGGCGCACTGCTCATGGGCTGTTCGAAAAGCTTTTCGATGAATTCAGCCGGATTGTTTTCAGATGTGTTTTGCGCTTCGTGCGACTCAAAGAGGTTTGCCGTTTTTCCTGTTTCCGGTTCTCCGGTCTGTGTTTGCTGAAGGCTTTGTTCGGCTTTGAGCCGCGTCAGGATCTTGAAAAGTTTGTGCGCGATCTTCAGACAGTCGCCGGTGGATTTTGCTTGATCGACCTTCAAGGACTCCTTGAGCAAGGCTCGCCGGATTGATTTGGGCATCGGTCGGACAAGATCGCGGGTTTGAGACAGATTGCGCAGTGCCCAGCGGTAACCGGCGTGCGCCATCAGTTCGCAGTGAAGCCAAGTCACGACGCATTCGATGGGAGCCGATGTGAATTTCTGCGTCGTGACTGCCCTCAAGGTGCCGTCGGCTTCTCGGTAGTCGGCAAGCTTTTCTCGCCAGATTCTGTAGGCGGGAGATTTTTCTTCTCCGAGACGATCAATGCGGACGTCTTCTACGACGTTCAAGAGTCGGTGAATGAGGTTGTGAACTGATTGACCTTTTTCAAAGTCGGTGTGCTCGACGTGCATCATCTCGTGGATGCCGTGGCCGAGCGCCAGCGTTTCGAAACAGTCGGCTAAAAGGGTGTGTTCGCCGAGCCAAACAGTCTTGCCGTCAGTTGACGGGAAGTGAGAAAACTGGAACTGGGTGTCGCCTGAACCGGCGAAACTGCGCAGAAAAGCGCAGACGGCCTTTCGGCGGGAGGAGGGGGAAAACTGATCGGACACGGTGAGGATCTCGGTAGCCATATCGGGTTCTCGCAATCGGTAAAAGTCTCTCGAATGTGACGCGCTCTAGCATCGTCAACGTCGGCCATATTAACAGACGGACGGCTGATGTTGTCAAGACGAGATGCAAATCAACGATGAAATACGAGAGTAGAAAGGAATATATAAAAGCTTATATATGACTTAATATAGGTACCGAAGAAACAAGAAAACTACTGTGGTTACATGGAAAATTAATGCTGAATAACAGCTCATATCCAACCTATAATAATGACATGAAACAAACCAAACTTGTTCGTTCCGATTCGTTACAATGGACTGTGTTGCAGGCGTTTTTCGCGAGGTTGACGCTCGCATTCTTTTGCTAACTTTCCCGAAGTCCTCTGTCATGCAGATCAAACAGATTTTGGTGTCGGTTTGTTCATTCTGTTTTCTGTCGATCACGATGTCATCTTATGCGGCCGGGACCTCCCCCGAAATTGATACGCGACCGCTACTTCGTATCGGTTACATTGAGAGAAGTTTTTCGCCGTTCGAACGCAAAGGATTTCAGGATACGTTCGAGTACCTGCAGCGAGAACTTCCGCAGTACCGAATTCGGATTCAGAACTATCTCGTCAGAGATCTTGAGAGAGGCGTAAGAAACAACGAGTTCGAATTTTTCATCGGAGCTTCCGGCTTCTATCGCCGAGTTTTCCGTCGCGGGCTGAAGGATTTGGCAACGATGACGACGCCGATGGCCCCCGATCCCAACGAGGCGGTCGGCACAGTTTTCATGGTGCCCAACGATTCACCGATCAAAACCGTTGCTGACATGCGAGGCAAGCGTGCAGCTGCGAACTTCGAGCGCGGGTTTTCCGGCGTGTATGTTCCGTTGGGAGAAGTGGCCGCTCAGGGGTATGATCCTGACAATTTTTTCAATGAGATCGTGGCAGCGGGCTCGCCGATGAAAAAACTGCTGCTTGCCGTCCAAGATGGCCGAGCGGAAATTGCTTTGGCGCGTGCCTGCACGGTTGAGGAACTGAAGCAAACAGAGCCGGAGCTGGTGGCGCAGTTCCGACCGATTGGACTCAAGGCCAACGATGGGCAATTTGCCTGTCTGCGTTCAACGGATCTCTATCCGAACTGGACGTTTGTGGCAACGACAATGGCACCGTGGCAGGCCAGCCGAGACTTTACTGTAGCTTTGCTGTCGATGCCGCCCACGAAAGACGGTGTTGCCTGGGGCGTGGCTTCGGATTTTTTAAAGGCCGACGAATTGTACAAAACACTCAGGGCCGGTCCATACGCCTATTTGCGAATCCAGTCTGTCGGCGACTTTCTGCAGAAATACTGGCCTTTCATTGTGCTGTTTCTGATGGCTGTTGTGGGCATGATGTGGCACGGCCGAAGAGTCAGCCACCTGGTCGATGTACGCACCCGTGAGCTGCGACAATCCATCCAAAAAGAAAAGGACGCCATGCAGGAAGTGCAGAGTACCAAAGAGCGACTGTCGCAATTTGAACGCGTCAGCGTCATCGGCGCCATGTCAAGTTTGCTGGCGCATGAGATCAACGGCCCGGTGTCGGCAATCTCCAATAGTTGTAATGCATTGGACCGGTATCTGCAGGACGATGACCAACATAGTCCGCTTATCGACAAGACCGTGCAACTGGTGCTCAGACAATGCGAGCGCATTACTTCAATCGTCACTCAGGTTCGGCGCTATGCAAGGCACGAAGATCTGGCAAGAGAACCGATTGAACTCGGCTCGGCTCTTGAGAAGATCGTTTCGGTGATGCAGATGCGGTACCGTAAAGTGAAATTTGAGCTGCGTCGCCCGCCCGAGGACGTTTCGATTTGCTGGAATCCGTTGGAGTTTGAGCTTTGCTTGACTAACGTAATGAAAAACGGCGCTGAAGCCTGCCAGGTACAAAACGAGGCGAAAGTCCGAGTCGTGCTGACGCGACATGAGTACACTGCTGAAATTGCCGTGCTGGATAATGGACAGACTGACGCAAAGACGCTGGAAAACGCATCCGTACCGTTGCGTTCGGGCAAAAAATCCGGTTTGGGACTCGGTCTTTTGATCGTGAGAACACTTATTGAGCGCGCTTCGGGTAATTTTTCAATCGTGCGGGAAGCCGGACATACGGTGGCACGCATTCGACTGCCTTTGACGGAGACAAACAATGGCGCAGATGCCGGTTAAACCTCTGATTCGTTTGGTCGATGACGAAGTCGATCAGCTTGCCGCTCTGGAAATGCTTTTGGTCGGGCAGGGCTGGGATGTTGCTGCTTATACCGGTGCAAAAGAATTTCTGACGAGCGACATGCCTTCGCGTCCGGGATGCCTGATTCTCGATGTCCGCATGCCCGGTATATCGGGATTGGAACTGCAGGACGAGATGAATCGCCGCGAGTATCCCTTGCCAATCATTTTTCTTACGGGGCACGGCGACATCGAGATGGCGGTACACACTGTTCGGGAAGGCGCCCGCGACTTTCTCCAGAAACCTGTGGATCCGGAAAAATTGCTCAAAACCGTTGCCTGGGTTGTGCAGGAAGACTGCGACAGACGGGCTATGCCGATTGACGAAGCGCAGTGGAAACAACGCTACGCTTTGCTGACGGAACGCGAGCGCGATGTCATTCTTTTGGTCGCCAAAGGCAAACTCAATCGTCAGATCGCCTTGAAACTCGGCATCAGCGAACGTACGGTTCAGGTCCATCGTCTCGGCGCATATCGCAAACTCGATGTGCACAACGTCGCTTCGCTGGCTCCTCTTACGGTTCTGTTGGAACGCGGCGTTTTGTAGGATTCGGCGGTAAAGAAATCGGGCGCTCTGCCCGCATGGAAGCAGAGCACCCGAAGGCTCACAGGAGAGGAGAGTAACTTAGGCCCAGGGCTTTTCGGCGGCTGCCGCGCGGCCAGCAATGCGGCCGAACACGATGCATTCGGCGTTGTTGGTGGCGCCCTGGTAGATGGAGCCCCACATTGAGCCGAGTTCGCCGGCAGCGTATAGACGAGCGATAGGCTTGTCCTGCGGATCCATCACCTGTCCGCGCACGTTCTTCTTCGGGCCGCCCTGTGTGTTGAGCATGGTCGGATAAAGAGCAACGGCGTAGTAGGGACCGGCACCGAGCGGTTCGGAAACGATGGGAGCTTCACGACCGGCAAAAGCGGTCTTGCCCTTGGGATCGCGCTTTAGGATACGACCGAATTCGGTGTCTTTGCCGTTGTTGATGTCCTTGTTCCAACGTGCCACAGTGGCTTCGAGTGTTTCGCCCGGAACGTTGATCTTCTTAGCGAGTTCCTTGAGCGAGTCGGCCTTGATCAGCACGCCGCTTTCGATTTCGGCGGAGTTGTCCTTCGACCACTTGTAGTTTTCGCGGTTCAGAGCGTAGCCCGAGGTGGCGCCGCCGCAGATGGGGCCTGCCTTGCGGGCCTTTTCGTCCATGATCAGGTAGCACGGAATGCGCGGGTAACGGTGACGGATCGGATCCATCTGGTTGACCGCGTACAGGCAGGTGTGGTTATCGAGGCCCTTTTCATTGACGAATCGCTTGCCGTCCTGGTCGACCCAGATGTGAGAAGGAGCCAGGATGTTGAGCTGCACAGCGGACTTCAGACCGGGGACTTTCATACCGACCGGGCACGAATAGGAGGTCATGTGCCAGAGACGCGCGCCCATGGTTTGAGCCATGCGCAGACCGTCGCCGGTGTTACCGGGCGAGCCCAGACCCTGGATGTCCTTGCCGAGCGCGTAGGTTCGCAGACTTTGTTTATCGTATTCGTAACCGCCGGTTGTGAGGATCACGGCGCGGTTGGCACGGATGTTGATTCTCTTGCCGTTACTCTGAGCGACGACGCCAACGACTTCGCCGTTGCGGCGAATGATTTCGAGTGCGGGCGTTTCGTACATGACATCAATCTTGCGGACTTCTTCAACAGCATAGCGGTACTGATCAAAGAGCATATCGCCGCCGCGCTTCTTGCCGCGAATACGGTACTTGTCGATTGTGTCGGAACCAGGCAGCGATTTGAAGCCGGCGTGACCGTAGATCATCAGTTTGGTATCGGGTTTCAAACCGATGATGAAGTCCTTGACCCCCATGATTTCTTTGCAGAAGGTTTTGACGAGTTCATCGTCTTTTTCGCTGTCGGCGAATTCAAACGTTGCACTTAGGTACTTATAGGCCTCATCGGCGTTCTTCGGCACCATGAAGCCGCCGGATGACACGGCCGTGTTGCCGCCGCCCTGGGGCAGCTTTTCAAGAATCAAGACCTTGGCGCCCGCATCGTGCGCTTCAATGGCGGCACAGGCACCGGCACCGCCGTAACCGAGAATGACGACGTCGGCCGTCTTGTCGAACTTGATCTTGGAGCTGTATTCCACGGCGTGAACGCCCGCGACGGGAGCGGTGACGGCAGCGGCCAAGCCGGCTTTTAGGAAGCTTCTGCGGTTAAATGTCATTTTTGTTCTCCTAGAGGAAATGAAAGATCGGCTTTACGGAACCTTGATGTCGGTGAATTCGTGGCAGTTGTCGCATACAAGGCGAGGTTGCTTGTGGCCGGAATGGCATTCGGAACATTCCGGTTCACCCATGTGGGTGGCGTGCGGATTGATGTCGCTCTCGTCGGTTTTTTTGGCGAGATTTTCATAGCTGCCGCCGTGGCAGGCCAGACACTGCGTCATGGTCGGTTTGTCGTTGGGCGACTTCACGTGGCAGCTCGTGCAAGCTACGCCTCGCTTGGCGTGGCGTTCTGCCAGCATCGCGTTGTCAGCCGCGTTGGCGACGGCTGTCACGAGTAGCAGGCCTGTGCAAAGAACGGAAAGAAGAGAGTGCATTTGAATCTCCTGGCGGTTTTTGCGTCAGCTTTCAGCTGCGCTGCTTTTTGTTTCAGGAGAATCTTCCCGCAAGGCGTTACTTAAGTAGCTTGCTTGAAGTCAGACAATGCTCGCTTTTTGGAAAAATCTTTAGAAAACAACAGACTGCGTGAGCGCACGAATGAAAAAAGCTGTTTACCCACGCAACACGTTACGCAAGGCAAACAGCTCAAAGAGAAGGAGACTGAGAGTTGAGGAGAAAAATCGAAATTACTTCTTGGCTTGTGCCGGATAAGCTCCTTTCTGCCAATCGGGCCAGAGCTTCATTTCGTTGTAGAGGAATCGGCCCTTGATGAAGTCACTGTCGCCGCCCAGAACGTCAACGAGAGCGAACGCAAACGGCAAAGCGGTGCCCGGGCCGCGGCTGGTGACCATCTTGCCGTCAATCACGACTGTGTCGCGTACATAAGTGGCGCCTGTGTAGAAAGGTTCGGTCTTTTTACCGGGATACGCCGTAATGGTCTTGCCTTGAATGACGCCGGCCTTGGCCAGAACGTTGGGAGCGGCGCACATGGCCGCCACCCACTTGCCGGACTTGTCGTAGTGACGAACGAGCTCGTGTACGCGTTGGTCGGCAATCATGTTGTCAACGCCCGTCCAGCCGCCCGGCAGAACGATCATATCGTAGTCCTGATAGGCCTTGAGGTCTTTGCCGAGCACCTTGTCGGCCTTGATAGTGATTTTGTGAGCACCGCTTACCTGTTCGCCGGCAATGCTGACCGAGTCAACATGGAATCCGCCGCGGCGCAATACGTCCAGAATTTCGACCGTTTCGCCTTCTTCAAAACCGGGCGCAAGCATCACCATCACTTTTGCGGGATTGGCGGCCAAGGCTGAACTCATGACGCAGGCGCTGCTCATGAGGACCATCAAAGAAGTCAACTTTTTCATTGTTGCGATCCTTTCCAAATCGTTGAAATGCATCAGAAAACATGGGTACGGCAGATCACACGGACATTGCTGACACGTCGTACACATGCTTCGCAGGCATTAAACCAAGGAGTGGTACTTAAGCAGTTTGCTGTCGGTCAACGAAGTCTCGAATGTCCAAACAAAAACGCCCGGCTGGCTAACCGGGCGTCTTGGGAAATTTTTCGAGGCGAGTTAGGAATGCTCGATGCGATGTTCGTGACGAACATCCTCGCCGATAAGATGCAGACTGTCGCCTTTTTTCTGATTGCTGCGATGACGCAGGATGACGCAGAACATACTCAAGGCTACGAAGGCGCCGAACATGACCATGGCGGCCTGTACTGAGAAATCCAGGTGAATCAGCAGGGAGTACACGGCGAGCATCACAAGGATGGAGAGGTTTTCATTGAAGTTCTGCACGGCGATCGAACGGCCGGCGCTCATGAGCACGTGGCCACGGTGCTGCAGCAGTGCGTTCATCGGAACCACGAAAAAGCCGGCGAGAACACCGACGGCGATCATGATGCCGCAGGCACCGATCACAGCGTTGCGGATTTCAAAGCCGAAGATCTCAACGACGCCGGGAATGAGACTTTGGTCGTAGAAGCTTGCGCCGCCAACGACGAGCCCCATGGCTACGCCCATCGGAAGAACAACGAGCGACTTTTTAAGCGGAATGAAGGCTGCTGCACCTACGGCGCCGAGAGCAATACCGATCGACACCACAGCCTGAAGAATGGCGCCGTCGGAAAGATGCATGCCGAGTGCTTGTTCGGCCCACTTCAAAACGAGAAACTGAAGCACGGCGCCCGCGCCCCAAAAGAGCGTGGTGACCGAAAGTGAGATCTGCCCGAGTTTGTCGTGCCAGAGCAAAGAGCAGGACTGGAAGAAATTCTTGATGGAGGCGATCGGCTCGAAGTTGGGGCGCGCGTAACGAACGCCCGTGTCGGGAATCGTCAGGTTGACGGCGGCGGCAAGTGCGTAGACGATGCCGACGATAAAGAGAGCCGCTTCGGGATCGGTATCCAGACCAATTGCAGGCAGGTGGAAGGTTTGAAGAATATAACCCGCCACTTCAGGCTTGATCAAAACGCCGCCCAACACAACGCCCAGAATGATGGATACGACCGTCAGACCTTCGATCCAGCCATTGGCGATAACCAGTTTTTCCGGTGGAAGAAGTTCGGTGAGAATGCCGTACTTGGCAGGAGAATATGCTGCTGCGCCGATGCCGACGACGGCGTAGGACAGAAGCGGGTGGGAGCCGAAAAGCATGAGCAGACAGCCAAAGACTTTGACCGCATTGGTAATGAACATCACGCGGCCCTTGGGCATCAGATCGGCGAAGATGCCGACCCAGGCGGCCAGTCCCACATAACTTAAAACAAAGAAGAGCTTTAGCAGAGGCGTCATCCAGTCTGGCGCCTGAATGCTGGCCAAAAGCGCAATGGCGGCGATCAGCAGTGCGTTGTCTGCAAGACTCGATAGGAACTGTGCCGCCAAAATGTTGTAGAAACCGCGCTTCATAAAAAGTATCGTCAGAATCTCTCGAATCCGGACGGAGCATCCGGGATCATTGTCGTGGCCGCAGTTTAGCATTGAGCCTGTGAAAGCGGCAGCAAGAAAAATTGTGACTTTTGACGCTGTCCGGTTATCGGAGTGCCCGAAATGGAAGACTTCCGCGACTTGTCTGCCCAAGACCTCAGAGTGTTGCAAAGTTCGGCAATTCACATTTCCGCAGTTTCCGATTCGGTGCCGTTCGAGTAGGATTTCAGCTTTGAGTTCCGAGCAACGTTGCCGGCAACTAAAAAAGACTGATACAGAGCAAAGCGGGAGGCTTCTGACGCCTCCGAGAAAACATCGAGAAGTAAATGCCAAGACCAATTTCCGTACTGATTCACCTCGAGGCACTGCAGCACAACATCGCCCGCATGAGGGAGGCGGCGCAGGGACGTACGCTTTGGGCGGTCGTCAAGGCCAATGCCTACGGACACGGGTTGGAAAACGCCGTCAGAGGCTTTGCGCAGGCCGACGGTCTGGCGCTGATTGAAGTGCGGGAAGCGCAGAGAGCGCGAGCGGCGGGTTGGACAAAGCGAATCCTCATGATCGAGGGTTTTTTCGACGAAGGGGATATTGCAGAACTTGAACGGCTCGACGTCGAGCCCGTGGTGCACTCCCGCTGGCAGATTGAACTGCTAAAGAAAACGAGCCACACCAACCTCAAGGTCCACCTGAAGGTCAATTCCGGCATGAACCGTTTGGGTTTTCTGCCCGATCAGGCAGCGGCCGTGATTGAAGAAATCAACGCCATCGAAGGAGTCAAGGTCGTTGACATCGTGACGCACTTTGCCAATGCCGAACAGGACTTCGACGGCAAAGGGCCGGTGACGGTCGCCAAGCAGCTCGAGCGCATGAAGCCGCTTTTGGCAGACTACGACGCTTGCATGGCCAATTCCGCTGCGACGCTTTTGCACCCGCAGGTGGGCGGCGTTGGTGTGCGCGGCGGCATCGTCCTCTACGGTGTGAGTCCCGACGCTTCCGTGACTTCCGAGCAGCTCGGCTTGAAACCCGCAATGACACTGAGCGCGGACATCATTGCCGTGCGTGAAATTGAGCCGGGAGAGGCCGTGGGCTACGGCAGCCGCTGGATAGCAAGGCGCCCGACGCGCCTGGCGGTGGTTGCCTGCGGTTACGCCGACGGTTATCCGCGGTCCATGCCCGACGGCTCTCCGACCTGGGTGGAAGGCAAGATCGCTCCCCTGGCCGGTGCTGTTTCGATGGACATGCTCACCATTGACGTCACCGATATTCCGCAAGCCCGCGTAGGCAGTCGTGTGGAATTGTGGGGGGAACACATTCCCGTCAACGACTTGGCAAGCCGCTGCGGCACGATCGGATACGAATTGCTTTGCGCCGTGGCCAGCCGTGTTCCCGTGATCTCCGACTAAGCGACTCGCTCGATGGCAAAAGCAAGAACCCATTACGTTTGTTCCGAATGCGGCGGCTCTACTGTCAAATGGCAAGGTAAATGCCCGCACTGCGGCGCCTGGAACACAATGCGTGAGTTCCGTGAACCGACGGCCTCTCAGTCCCGTTTTGCCGCATCGCGTCGTCAGACGTCTCTGGCCGACGGCGAAGGTGTGGTTGATCTTGCCGAGGTTCAGGCGAGTGAAGTCCCGCGCATTCTGACCGGCATCGGCGAGTTTGATCGCGTGACCGGCGGCGGGCTGGTTCCCGGTGGCGTGGGTTTGATCGGCGGCGACCCCGGCATCGGCAAGTCCACGTTGTTGCTGCAAGTCCTTGCGCGCATGGTGCGTCTTGGCAAAACGGCCCTTTACGTGTCGGGCGAAGAATCCGCATCGCAGGTTGCTTTGCGTGCGCAGCGCATTGGGCTGGACCCCAGCGGCATGAGGCTCATGAGCGAAATTGAGCTTGAGCGCATTGAGGCTGAGATTTCCGCCTCCAAACCGCAGTTTGTTGTCATCGACTCCATTCAGACGCTCTACAGCTCGGATCTGGAATCGGCTCCGGGCAGCGTTACGCAGGTTCGGGAATGTTCGGCTCGACTGACTCGATTGGCCAAGACCACCGGTGCCGCGCTCATTTTCGTGG
Organism: Sutterella sp. AM11-39; assembly: GCF_003472385.1. Taxonomy (GTDB): domain Bacteria; phylum Pseudomonadota; class Gammaproteobacteria; order Burkholderiales; family Burkholderiaceae_F; genus Duodenibacillus; species Duodenibacillus intestinigallinarum. The sequence continues at coordinate 34,002 of NZ_QRLV01000003.1, forward strand.
GGCATGTGACAAAGGACGGTGCTCTCGCCGGACCCCGCGTGCTTGAGCACATCGTCGATACGGTTTTGTACTTTGAAGGCGACACCCACAGCAACTTCCGTCTGATTCGCGCCTTTAAAAATCGTTTCGGTGCCGTCAACGAACTCGGTGTCTTTGCGATGACCGACCGCGGTCTGCGCGCCGTTTCCAATCCTTCGGCCATTTTCCTGTCGGAACATCGCAACGATGTGGCCGGAAGCGTCGTCATGGTGACCCAGGAGGGTTCACGCCCTCTGCTGGTGGAAATCCAGGCTCTGGCCGACGAATCCCATTCACCCGCACCGAGACGTTTGTGCGTCGGGCTGGACGCGCAGCGTCTGGCTATGCTTTTGGCGGTGCTGCATCGCCACGCCGGCATTTCCTGCTTTGAAAAGGACGTGTTTGTAAACGCTGTGGGCGGCGTCAAGATCACGGAACCGGCCAGCGACTTGGCCGTGCTGATGGCCGTGGCAAGTTCCCTGTCGGATCGCCCCCTGCCGGCGGGCACCGTGATTTTCGGCGAAGTCGGCCTAACCGGCGAAATACGACCGATACCTCGGGGACAGGACCGACTTAAGGAAGCGGCCAAACTCGGTTTTTCCATGGCGATCATTCCCAAAGCCAATGCACCCAAAACTCCGATCGAAGGACTTGAGGTGAAGGCGGTGGATCGGTTAACCGACGCTTTGGCCGTCATTTTGGATTAATCAGAAAGCAGTCAGCCTCTGTTAGACTTTTGCACACTCAAAAAAAAGATCGGCGTTGCCCAACGGCGTCGTACCGATATTTTTTCCTGAAATCCATTCTTTAGAGAAATCCTAACAATGCGCATCACGAAACTTCTTTCGCTCGACAGTGAACCCGCCAAGCCGATTCTTGACCGTGCCAAGCCGATTGCTCTGGCGTTCCTCGAACGCATCAAGCTGCCCGAAACTTTCGTTGTCGGTGATCAGACGATCGAAAATGCTTTAGGCGAAGTTCGTCCTTTGGAGGTTGGTGACGTTCTCGTTGACGAAAACGGTGGCTTCTACAAGATCGAAGCTCCGGTGGAAACGATCTTCAAGGTCACGGGCGACCTCGACCTGATGCAGGAAGCCGTCTACGCCCTGACTGCTCGCGGCGTGCGTGTTGCTCAGACCGAAGACGGTTTTGCCGTGGCCGGCATCGAACAGTACAAGGCCATGCTCGAAAGCGTGGGTCTGACTGTTACGGCAGCTCAGGAACCGTTTACTCCCGTTCCGTTGCCTCGTCCTCACCACGGCGGTTGCGGCTGTGGTTGCGGCGGCCATCATCACCATCATGGAGAGGGTGAATGCGGCTGTGGCTGCGGCGGTCACCATCATCACGAGGAGGGTGAATGTGGCTGTGGTTGCGGCGGACATCATCACCACGATGAAGGTGAATGCTGCTGCGGCGGCGAAGGTCACCATCACCACGGTGAAGGCGAATGCTGCTGCGGCGGCGAAGGTCACCATCACCACGGTGAAGGCGAATGCTGCTGTGGCGGCGAAGGTCACCATCACCACGGTGAAGGCGAATGCTGCTGTGGCGGTGAAGGCCACCATCATCATGGTGAAGGCGAATGCTGCTGTGGCGGTGAAGGTCATCATCACCACGGTGAAGGCCAGTGCTGCTGCCAGGATAAGGAAAGCGGCAAATAATCTGCTCTGATAATTGAGCGCGCAAGTAAACTGCTTTCAGGTACAATGCGCGCTCCGATTTGCGCGGATGTGGCGAAATTGGTAGACGCACCAGATTTAGGTTCTGACGCCGCAAGGCGTGTCGGTTCGAGTCCGACCATCCGCACCATTTTAGAGAATCACGACAGATCGTAACGGAACAGATGTTGAATAAAAGCCCCGTGAGTCGGGGCTTTTTTAATATCACAACGTATCACGACAAGTTAGCAAAGAGCGCTTCCGTATGGTATAACTTTTCGGTTGGTTATACCATTGAAATTCTTTGAATGAAACAAGTAAAACCTCTGACCGTAAAACAGGTGGCAGCCATTACTAAGCAAGGTCTTACCTGTTTGGGTGGCGTTAATGGTCTTTACCTGATGGTAAAAGGCGAAGGTAAGTACTACGTCTTCCGGTACGCCTCGCCTCTGACAGGAAAAAGATCTTTTGTATCACTGGGGACGACTTCTTCAATCACGCTGGCTCAGGCTCGTGAGAAAGCAGCAAAGTATGCTGCCGATGTACGAGACGGTCATGACATCGCGCAAAAACGTCGGGAGCAACGAGAGAAGCGCAAACTTGCTGTTTTAGTGTCTCCACAGGTCAAAGCAGGCACTTTCGAGGCTGTCGCAAAGCAATGGCTGGATGCCAGAGTCAAAACTGGCTACTACGATAAGAATGTGCGAGGAGTGTCTGTCGTTGAAGCATATCTGTCGCGGAACATCAATCCGGTACTCGGGAAGATGCCGGTTGATGCAATTAGGGCACAGGATGTCTTTCGGTGCCTGAAACCCATTTGGACAACTACGACGGAGGCCAAGAACAAGTGCCTCACCATCATCAACGGAGTGTTTCGATGGGCGCAGGCAATGGGAATGTTGGAGGGTGAAAATCCTGCCGATAAGCGAGGTGCCTTGGGAGTTTTGCTCGAGAACCTATCGCCCCATGTCAAGCAGCCTCGAAATATGGGTGCACTGGATCCGGAGGAGATGCCGGAGTTCTTTTGCGAACTGATGAACTGGGGCACGATCGCCAGTAAGGCTTTTGCCTTCGCGATTTTGACTGCTTCGCGTTCAAAGGCGGTGCGCACTGCCAGATGGTCTGACATTGATCTGGAGGCCGGCACGTGGACTTGCCCGGAATCGGCCATGAAGGTTAAAGGTCGAGGGATTTTTGTCGTTTTGCTGAGCACGGCAGCAATTCGGTTGCTCAAGTCACTGCCGAGAATGGCCAACACCGATCTGGTCTTCCCATCCCCTTACCAGCATAAGGTGATGTCAGATACCGGGTTAGGTCAAATTGTTGGCGATATGAACAAACAGGCCAAGAGACAAGGCTTGCCGTTGTGGATCGACAAGGCTCAGACTGAAACATTGGGGAAGGACATTCGCATCACAGTCCACGGTACATCGCGCGCGACGTTTAAGACGTGGACGAAGCTGGATGCAAATTTGAAGCGCTTCGATAGAGACGCCGTTGAGCTATGCCTAGCGCACAAGCTCGATGACGGCTATGGTGGAGCCTATGATCGCGCCGCCATGTTGGAAGAGCGGCGGCGGATCATGGATGCTTGGGGGGAGTTTTGCTGCTCGAAGCTCAACCAGCCTGCAAAGCTTCGACGCAAGGGATGATTTCCGTTTTCTTCCAAACAGTGATGCGCTGAGAGATTTTCACGGGCTTTGGAAGCTTGCCTTCCCTTGCCCATCTCCATACGGTTGGAATCGAAATCCCAAGTAACTTCGCCACATCCCAGGCGCGAAGGAATTGTTCTTCTGGTGAAAAAGTATTTTTATCTGCGGACGTTGTCATTGTAAGCCTCATTGTCTAATTCGATCAGCGCATCGTTGATTGCTGCGGTGCCCATCGTGGCAAGCAGCTGATACTCGGCGTCCTGCGAGAACTTCTCAGAGAAAGCGAAGAGTTGCTTCATGGCAAAGATCAGGTCGCCGTAGCGGCATTGCTCTTGCGTCCCCATGCGTATCAGGCCGAGATCGATCTTGACGGCGTCCTCGAAAATCTTGAAGTCCTTTTCGGTGAGTTGTCCCCAGCTGTCGTATGCCCACGTTGGAATCTTCGGCCTGCCTGGCTGGTACTTCTTGGTGCGTTTCTTTTTGGGTTTGCTCATGGCATGAAAAAGCCGCTCGGAGGCGGCTCATTGTTGCTGTTCGTCTTCGTCAATTAACGCATTGGGATCAAGATCAAACTCTCCGCATCCGAGTTCACCAAGAGCGACTCTATTCGCTTCAAGGCGTAGAAAACCGTCCAAACGTTCCATGTATGCCAGAGCTTTTCGGCGGCAATATAGAGAGCTTCCCTCTTTTTCTTCCAGTTCTTCAGCCTGTTCTTCGTAAACTGAAAAACGGCGTTTCAACTCTCTCATTCTTGCATCGAAAGTTTTTCCCGACCAAGTTCTGCAATAGATGCAGTTTCGACATTTTCCGTAAGGCATATTTGTCTCCAGTAATGTGGCCGCCGCCTGCGCAGTTCCCTACGCTTGCACACATCACGGGCGGCGGCCGAAGAGGTTAATCGTTAGCTCGGGTCTCTACGACTCGAGCCCAGTGCCAGAGACGCTCCGCGAACTTCGATAGGAAGTCAGGGTTGAGATCGGAGCGGGCGCCGCTAGCTGCGGTTGAACAGATGAATCCATCGTCTTCAGAGATGCGAAGGATGAGGTTGAAATCCTTGTCGTATATCTCGAAGGCGTATTCGGTAACCTGAGCGACCATGCCGTCGCCGAGCTGGACGATCTCCGGCGGAGGACACGGGGCTGGTTTCTTGGCGTTTTTCATGGTGTTGGTTTGTACGGTTCTGGCAGCTCTGCCCAAGCTATCACTGTGAACTCGCCTTTATACATGTCGAAGTTTTGCCATCCGAATGCTGTTCTTACATACGGTTCCCCATACTCCGCGACTGCGGTCACTAGGTAGAGCTTTGCAAACTCAGTCTCTGGCAGGGGCACCTCGGGGAAGGGGTGCCACACGGTTTTGGTCTCGCTCATTTGCTGAGCTCCTCTTCAGCGATACGCTTCAGTTGCCGCGTGATCTTGAACTCGACTTCCGACTCGACGTCGTAGTCTTCCGGTGCAGTTTGGTCGTGAAGGTAGATAAGCTGGTCGACCATGATCTTGACGTCAGCCAGTTCCTCAAAAAAGTTCACAAGATGGTCGGCCTCGCAGCCGTCAAACTTTTTGAGGTTTTTGATGGCGACGATGAGTTCGGCCATCTCTTCAATTGTCTTTTCGGCTTGAGCGTCGAAGCCGTAGTGATCCGCTATCTTCTTGAGGCGGGGATCAATCTCGAATCTTTTTGTCATGAATGAAAAAGGCCGCATTGCTGCGGCCGCTCCTTATGCTCGAAAGGTCTGCAGGGCAAGCCTGCTTTCGTCTTGGAACTTTCTCTCGATCCATCTTTCCACGTCCTTGCGAAGGTAGCGGCGGGTGCCGCCTTCGACCAGTGAGACGCATGGAGGGAAAGTCGGGTCTGCGAGCATGTCGCGCACGGGCTTGCTGTCGGGCGCATAGGCGCACATGAGCGCGATGTCCGAGGCAGTCACGACAATCGACTGCCCGCGCTTGAGTTCCTTGACGACTTCTTTGGCGATTGCTTTGACGTCTGTCATTTTTTATCCTCAATGATTGCCTTTGCCAGTGCGTCGAAACGCGTCTTGACTTCGGCAAGGAATGTCTCACATTGCTCCAGAGCCGCGTTGAGTTCGTCTTGAATTGGCTCATACCGCACGATGAAAAGCTTGGCTGGCGACCATGCTCCGGAAAGCCGCGGGTCGTAGCTCACGAAGTCAACCCATTTGCGACCGGTACAGAGCAGTTGCACGAGCATCTGCGGTTTGTACTCTTCAGGAACAATTCCCGCGGCCACGCGCTGCAGGTGAACATTTGTGCTGTACGGGCACTTGATTTCGAGTAGTCCGTCTTCTCCCACAAGACCGTCGGGGGACGCTCCGAAGAACTCAATCGTTGGGTGTGTGATAAATCCCACGAGGTCCACGAGTTCGCCAGTAGCGTCTTCGTAGGCATCGCGCGCTTCATCCTCATGATCGCGTCCCCATTGAATCGACGGCGGATTGCCGATGCCTTCCGGCTGGTTTGTGACACGCTCGCAGATGAGTGTGTCAATCAGAGCCTCATAGGCAGCAGTGGGCTTACCGTCCTTTCTGCGCTGAAGCACGGCAGCAGCGCGTGAAGCCGTCAAACAGCCGCAGCGGTCTGCGAACCATTGCGCTGTCTGCTGAAGCGGGCTACTCATGGCAAACCTCCCTGCATGGCTTCGATGATCTTCTTGGCAAGATCGACTTCGCCGGATGTGCGCAGAGTCTCGCGCTCTTCTTTGGTGCAACTCTTCCAAAACTCGACCCATGCTTCCTTGCTGGTGTTGGCCGCGGATCGGTTTCTCTCAACGAGATCATTGGAGACGAACGGTTGCGCCTGTTCGGCCGGCGGTGATGGCTTATCGTCAGGGTCAGGGGTTCCAGCAACAGGAATGCAAAAGAGCTGAAACATGAGGCTTTTGTAAGCGTAGCTCATTGCTTTGCCTGCCGCCTTGTCGCCGGTGTCTGCTCCTTCGCCGAGAGACTCGACGCAGAAGTGGCTGCCGTCTTCCGTGCTGGTGATCTGGTACGACACCTTGATACGCACGAGCCTCATCTTGCCAGCTGTGCTGTCCGGCTCCTTCTCGATGCGCACCGGAGCGATAACGATGTGATGCTTCGGCAGCAACGGAGCGAGTGCTGCGTACACGTCCTCGATGCCGCGGTAGGCGTAGTTGAACTGTCCGCCCTGCGACTTCCTGGCCTTTTCGATGCCGTGTTGTCTGAGCTCGTCTGTGAGCTCAGAGATTGCGGTGTAAACCTTTGCTTCTGTCATAGATGCTCCTGGATGAGCGGATAAATCTTCCAAAAGAAAAGCGCAGTTACTCCGACAAAAGAGACTGCGCTGCTGGCGATTAGCACGCGATACTTTTTGATGAGCGCGCGGCGACGATTCCACTTGTCGCGCTTGATTTTTCCTTCGATCCACTTCTGCCAAGCGGGATCGTGCGGGATGGTGTCCATACCTGGCTCCGGAAAAAGAAAAAGCCCCGCGGGTGCGAGGCTTGAAAATAAAAATTGCTATAAGAATAGGCTTATTGATTCGGAAGTTCTGGGGTTGCAGAGAAAGCTTCCAAAGTTGCGGTTCCGGCTTGAGTGCTTATCGCGCCCTTCTTCATGGCACGGTAGATGTAATCAGGGAATTTCGTCTTGATGTAATTGGCTCTTAGCCATCTACGGAAAGTTCCTAGGGCTTCATCAGGATATGCATAAGCATCTTTAGCGCCTCCGACTGACTGTCTGTAGTAGGAAGGGTATTGATGTTTGTATGAAATTCGGTCCCCATATTTCTGAGATAAGTTGTTGTCTTTCCAGAAATTTGCCCATGCGATTCCAACAGAAATATCAGGTATTACCTTGTCGCTAACAATGAAGCCAGCGTGGATAAGCGGGATCATCATGGAGGCAATTTCGGAAAAAACACAGAAATAACCGAAAGGGACGCTGTCTTTGGTTAGGTCTACGCGATCGCCCCAACGTTTTAGGTTTTCTATGACGGTACTTTGGGGATGATAATTTACCGCCTGATACACCATTGCTCTAAAGGAGATGCTCAGAAGCTTTCTACAAGCTTGCAGGGCTTCTACCTTGGGGCCGCCACTTCCAAATGCATAGAACTCAAGTAGCGCCATGCATACCGGTTCTGTATAGGCATTCGTTCGTGAACCATTTATCTCAACTTGTATAAACAATTCATCCGAATCAAATCCCTTCGAATTCAAAAGACCTGCAATTTCGTCGTCAACCTTCGTTTGTTTCTTACTGTGCCAGGACGCAGCTCTTGCTTGAATCGTCGAACGAGCTACCCCACACATTCGTGCAAGACCACTTTCGGAAAGATAGGGCATCCCGTTCTCAAGAACCCCCATTTCAATGCCGTCACGTTCGACTTGCTTTTCGGCCTTGAAAAGGAAGCCTGTAACCCCTGCCGAGACAGCCATCATTTTGTTGTCTACCTTATTGATTTCAAAAGAATTTGACCCTGCCGATTTTCTATCTAAGGACATGGTGTGTTACCTCTAAAAATATTTATTCTTCAAGTATATGAAGAAGACAATGTGGGTCAAATTTATTTTTCGCATGAGGCTACAGCGGGGTGTTTCTGGCAGGAGTAGCAGGAGTCGAACCTGCATACTTCGGGTCAAAGCCGAATGCTCTGCCGTTGAGCTATACCCCCAATAACCACGTCAAACCGCTCAGCCCTTTGGAAATTCCGAATAACTGAACGGCCTCACGTGGCTCCTCTCTTTCGAAAGGAGCTTGGTCTGACGGGGCGGCTGCACCCCCGCTAACGGTCTACGGTTGACTACGTAGCCGTGCCGCGCTCGGCTCCACTCTTGCCAAAGAGCTTCATAGCGTCCGGGGACTCACACCCCTAGTCGTCTCTTTTCGTGAGTTGCGTCCTTTTGTCTGCCGCCCCGGGGTCTTTGTATCGAGCAGGAGAGAACTCGATCGGAGCGGCAGACAGAAGGGCGCGCCTTCTGTGCTGTTTCAGTAGCCGGGCATTCCTCCGATTCCGAACAGGATCAAAAGAAGGAAGCCGCCGAACACTGCGAACAGCAGCGCGAAACTTTCTTCAGGCTTCTTCATGGAGCAGCTCCTTCACTCTGTCGATGAATGCTTCGGCTTCCCGGATGAACTTCTTGACGAACAGTTCGGTAGCAACAACAGACAAGCCGGATCCTTTGCTGAAAAACTGGAGATGCTCGCGGTTGTATTCGATTGCAAAGCTGCGACCGTAAATGCAGCGCGCTTCTCGCAAGTTGCTGATGGCCTCGCAGAACTGATCAAACGGAATGCAAGTGAGGAACACCGTTGTTTCGTCCGGCAGATAGATGGTGAGACCTATCTCTTTGTCGGGCTGACTCAAACGCCAGGCGATGTCTATGTAGTTCTTTTCCATGTGAGTTCTCCTCACCACGGGTGGCGGCGGACCGCCTCGCGCTCTTCTTCGTCCGTGATCGAGTCCTGATAGGCAACGCGCTCTTCGCTGCGCAACGTGTCGGCGTCATCGGTGGCACCGAAAGCGTCTTCCAGGAAGTCCGCGAAGTAGTCGGCAAGGATGATCCGGGCGCGACCCTTGGCACTTTCGAGGCTCTTGTAGATCAGCTCATCAACGTCGTTGCGGAACTTGGCCTGGATCTCAGCAGCAGATCTCATGTCCCTGGCGGACTGTGCGAGGCCGAATGTGTCGATGGTGGGCGTGAGCATTTGCTTATTCCTTTGTCCTGGCCTCCGTGGGATGATTAGAGTGTCGGAAGTAGACGAAACCGACTTTCTCTAATCACCCCTGGAGGTAACCTGTATGTCTGAAGAAAAAACTGTTGAGCTGACTTTGGAAGAGCGCGTTGCTTTGCTTGAGAAAAAATGTGCTGAGCTCGAACAAAAACTCGAGCAGAAGGCAGACCAACAACGCGTAAACAAAGCCATCAGTGATCTTCGGTTTGCGATAAAGAACCATCGGATTTGATCTGATACAGATCGGCAATCAGGGTCGTGAGCTTTTCCAGTTTGAAGGAGCAGCAAATGATCAAACGCGATGACGTAATGGACCGTTTGGTTCACACTGACTTTTGGCACGTGAAAGGAACTTGCACAACCGTGTGTTGTCTCATTTTCCGATCGGGTTTTACAGAACTTGGCTGGAGCCAGTGCGCTGATCCGAAAGATTTCGACGCTGAGAAAGGCGAAAAGTTCGCCTTGGCCGATGCGATCGACCGGTCTTTGAAATATATCGCCTGGGAAAAGGCTCATCAGCGGGGGAATTGACTATGGAACTCAAAGACACAATCGAGCTGATGCAAAGTGCTGATTACAAGGACCGTTTCAAGGCCGAGTATTTTCAGGCTGTGATTCGCTTGAAAAAGCTTTATGCCATGCTCAAAAAGTGGGAAACAGGAACGCTCGAATTCTCTCCGACGAGCTCAAAGGAGGATTTGTATGGCCAGTATGCGTTTATGACTGGGTACATCCGCATTCTTTCGGATCGCGCAATTGATGAAGGCATCGAACTGCCAAGTGTTGAAAATGTGTGAAGTCGACAATTTCTACAGCCGAGTCAACTCTCTGCGAGATGTGTACGGTCGCCTAATGAAGCCTGTGGAGGTTTCGGATGCTGACGAGCAAGCCGAAATCGAAGAGCTTGAGCGTCTTCGCAAAGAGGTTGCACGAAAGCGACGTCGTGAGGAGATCGAGGAGCTACGCCGCGAACTGATGCGAGCGCCTTGTTCTGTGCAACTTTGACCTATTTCGTGACGCCACGGAAATGGTTGGAGGCAATTTTTGTCAGAGCGTGTTATGGGTGTATGGCTAAAGGTTGGAGGTGCGCTGATTGCAGCGGTCGTTCTATTTGTCAGCGGATACAAATACGCATCCGCTCTTTATGAGGCTGACATTGCCGACATACAGACGCAGCACGCGTTGGCTTTAAAGGAAAAGACAGATGAGTACCGATCAAAAGAGCAGAGCCAAGCGAAGCAACTGGCGGACGCATGGGACGCGCTTGAGCGCGCTCGTGCTGAGTCTATTGATCTTCGAGCTGACGTTGACCGGGTGCGCAACGAAGCCGATCGTTATCTCTCCCGACTGTCCTCGGCCGATAGAAAAAGTTCCTCAAGCTCTTACCAAACCCAAGTTTTCACATGCACTAGACTACTCAAAGAGAGTGCAGAATTACTTGAAGAAGGTGGAAGAATGGCTCAAGAATTCGCAATAGGTGGTGAAACAGTGGTACGCTTGCTTGAGTAACTTGTGTTGCGGTAAAAGTTTCGTTTTTCTATAGGAGATGCTCGACAATATATTCGCTGTTATGGGTTTTGATTAAAGGAACATAAATGGATTTGTTTAAAGAAGAGATAAATGACATATTGGAATTGGGGGCATATGAAAATTTGTGGCTTCAAGAAAAAATGTCGTTTAAGATGGTTAGTACATTGTTGAATAAGGCTGGAGTTTTTGTATCTGATATAGTAGAACGAGAAGTTTCTCTGGAAAGTTATGAGAAGATAAAGAAAATTTTTAATGATAAAGGATTAAATGATGTTTGCTCCACTTTTTGGTGGGGAGAAAATTACCCAACTTCTTTGAAAGATGCAAGTTATCCTATATATATGTTTTATTCCAGAGGAAATTTGGAATTGTTGCACGCTCAAAGAAGTGTTGCAGTTGTAGGAAGTAGACAAGCGTCCGATATGGGGTTAAAGCGGGCAGAGGTACTCGCAAAGAGATTGGTTGATGATGGCGTTCTTGTTGTATCTGGTTTGGCAAAGGGGATAGACACGGTTGCCTTGTCAACTGCTATTAATCGCGGGGGTCGAGTTCTAGCAGTGATAGGAACTGCTATATCAGAATATTATCCAAGAGATAATAAAGAACTCCAGAACAAAATTGCACAAGAACACCTTCTTGTTAGTCAGGTTCCTGTTTTGAAGTATTTGTCGCAGGGAGCTTGGATTAATAGGTTTTTCTTCCCAGAAAGAAATGTGACCATGTCAGCACTTTCACAGGCGACGATCATTGTGGAGGCAGGGGAAACTTCTGGAACTCTTGTGCAGGCTAGGGCAGCTATCAATCAAGGCAGGAAGCTATTTATTCTAGAGAACTGTTTTCATAAAGGATTGAAGTGGCCAGAAAAATATGTTCAGAGAGGAGCTCACAGAGTGTCATCGTATGAGCAGATTAGAGAAATAATGGGGTGGTAAATGTATCCAAGTCCTGATAATCCGAAGAAGCTTGAATCCGAGTTTTATCATGAGCATTATTTTCTCGGAAGAGATGATGTTTGTTATTTTTATTTGGACTATATACCAAACGACAACTATCAAAATAGTTTTATTAATAATTTGAAGAAAAGTGTAGAAAAAAGGGGGACTCAAGAATATTCGTATAAGATATGGGCCATTAGAAAAATGTCAGAATGCTTAAGGTCCAGTGTTGAAAATGAATTATTCGAAGAGCTTAAGGGGAAAAGTGTAATATTTGTCCCTGTCCCTCCTTCAAAATCTAAAGAAGATCCTTTGTATGACGATAGATTGGTTTCAATTTTAAATAATTCTGGAGTGTGCTGTAAGGAGTTGATCAGACAAAGCAAATCAAGGGAGAGTTGTCATGTAACAGGAGGAGCAAGTAGGAATATTGAGGAAATATATAATAATTATACGTGGAATGAAAGTGAATCTCCTGATGGTGAACCTGAAGTAGTGGTTATTTTTGATGATGTATTGACTACGGGATCGCATTTCAAGGCTTGTCAGAGGATGATTAAAGAGCATTATCCAAGGGCTACGACAATTGGTGTTTTTGTGGCATCTAGACGAATTGATGATTGCTCTGATGATTTCCCGTTTCTAGATGAACCTGAAGATCCTATTTTCTAATTTAAAGGGATTGTGAGAGAATATTCGCAGAAGCTACAAGATTATTTTCGAAGGTTGCAAGACTTTCTGGAGAGGTAGCGGCAAAGAAGGATGCCTTGACATCAATCATCAAGGAGCGCCGAGAAAGTCCGTAAGGTATAACTTACGGTATAAAAAGAAGTATCCATCGCTTAGTTCCCTTTAAAATAAGGAAAGATTGTTCCGACCATCACCATATATATTCCGCATAGCTCGGCATACCCCGATTTATCGGGGTTTTTTGTTGTCCTCGGTCGGCATAATCCGATTAAATGCTGGCTATTTGCTGGCTGTTTTGCTGGCTGATTTCCATTTGGCCAGACAGTTTTAGGGGACAAAAATGGCGGGCATTTCCAAACTTCCGAACGGACGGTATCGGGTTGTCTGGCGAGAAGACGGGTGGCAAAGGCAAAAAAATTTCAAGACCGCGGCAGAGGCAAGGAAGTATGCGGCTATGCTGACTCTGACTCCGGAGCAACGGAGCAACAAGGTCACGGTGGCAGATTGGCTGATCTCCTACCGAGACTCCGAGTCGCGAAAGAAGCGTGGTGCAAAGCAAGAGGTTTTGCGAATCAACCGATTCCTGCAGCGCCCATTTGCCGCGCTGAAGATTGGCCAGATCACGTACAAGGACCTGCAGAAGTATTTCGACGAGCGTCTCAAAGAACCGTCGCAAAAATACATTGGAACCTTGGCGCCGGCTACAGCGCACAAAGAAATTCAAACGCTTTCGGCTGCTTTTAATTTGGCCGTGAAGTCGGGGCTTATCTCAAAGAATCCCTGCATTGGTGTCGTTCTGTCCAAGCCCGCGGAGCATCGTGAGCGTACGGCCTCGGATGAAGACATCGAGGCTCTGCTCGTCGCCAGTGGATGGGATGGGAAGTCTGTGCCTTTAGACAAGCTGCAGCTGACGATGGCAGCCTTCTTGCTGGCTTGCAAAACTGGGATGCGCTCGGGGGAGATTCTGCGCATCGAAGAGGCGTGGATCGATGGGGCGGTGATCCATCTGCCGCATGAGGTGACTAAAACTGATAGCCGCCGAGACGTTGCTTTGAGCTCGGAAGCCTTGAGAATCATCAATCTGGTTCGTGAATTGGGGGATAAGCCGAAACTTTTCGGAGCATTGAGCGACGCCACGAGAGACGCTTTGTGGCGCAAGATTCGAGACAGGGCAGGGCTTGGCCCGGAACTCGATTCCGCCGGGCGTGTCATCCGCGAAGGTCTCAACTTCCACGACAGCCGTGCGACTTTTGCGACGTGGGCGGCGAGCCCTGATCCGAAGACCGGAGCACCGCGCCTTGATCTTCTGTCCCTCGCTCGTCAGACTGGGCACAAAAATTTGAAGATGCTGCAGCGCTACTACCGTCCGAAGTCGGAGGACATTGCCAAGCGCCTCGATAGCATGGTGGAAGGGTAGGGGACTGTGTAGAACTTCAGGAATTGTCTGTCCGAGGTTTGTTCCATTACTCGGCAAGCATTGGGTGGTTTTGCTGCGGTAGCCATCCAGTCGTCGGGACAAAACCGTAGCAAAACGGCTCGGGTGTTGGTAGCACCGAGCCGCTTAAAGGAAGATTGATAAATGGAACACAAATCTTCTTCCGCTAGTATAGCAAGGCGGGTCGTGAAAATCCTGATTTTCCTGATCCTGTTCTTGCTCTGCTAGGCGCGTAAGTAAAAGGCCTCGGACGCTTCGGCTTCCGGGGCCTGCGTGCATCTTAGGACAAAAAATTTACCCCGGATCGCTCTGGGAGTTGGGCTCAGGCCGGCATTCGTTAGCGTTGTTGTTCGGTCGGTTTTATAGCTTTCTTTGCTTTTGTCTATCAGCGAAGTTTTGTCCGGTTTTTAGCATACAATTGCCAACCAATAGGATGTAAGCGTTCCAAGCGACGAGCTGTCGGGTATCCCCAAAACCAGAAAAGGCAGATCGGCTCTTCGTATGGGGACGCTTTTAGATAACTCGAATAACGCAGGAGATACTCCCATGAAGAAGTTCCGTTGCAAGGTTTGCGGCTACATCTATGAAGGCGATGAGCTGCCCGCTGATTTCGTTTGCCCGCTTTGCCACAAGGGTGTTGAAGTTTTTGAAGAAGTCCAGGAAGCTCCTGCTGCGGGTGGCGACAACCGCCTGAAGGGCACTAAGACGGCAGAAAACCTTGCCACCGCATTTGCCGGTGAATCCCAGGCCCGCAACAAGTACACGTACTTTGCTGAAGTCGCTCGTCGCGAAGGCTACGAACAGCTCGCGGAAATCTTCCTGTCGACCGCTCGCAACGAACAGGAACATGCCCGTCTGTGGTTTGATCTCTTGGGCGGCATCGGCGACACGGCAGCCAATCTCCAGGCTGCAGCCGAAGGCGAAAACTACGAATGGACCGATATGTACGCCGGTTTCGCGAAGACTGCCGAAGAAGAAGGCTTCCCGGAAATCGCTGCTAAGTTCCGTTTGGTCGCCGCCATTGAAAAGACCCATGAAGAACGCTATCGCAAGCTTCTGAACAACGTTCAGATGAAGCAGGTGTTTGAAAAGGGTGAAATGACGATGTGGGAATGCCGCATCTGCGGCCACATCGTTGTCGGCAATGCCGCTCCGGATGTTTGCCCGGTTTGCCACTACGCTCAGAGCTTCTTTGAAGTTCGCAAGACGAACTACTAAACGGTTGCCGCCTCAGTAAGGCGAAGTAACAGCGTATCAAGCGCGCTTTTGACGAAAGTCGAGGCGCGCTTTGATTTTTCCGAGGGCCCGCAATACCCTACAATAAGTTAAAGAAACTCCAGGACTGAAAAAAGGAAGACGCTTTTGCCCACCGGATTTTTTACGCACGACTTGTGTCACAGCTATCAGCAGGGGCCGGATTCTCCCGAGTCTCCCGAACGCATTGATGCGATCGAAGACCGCATGCTTGCGATGGGGCTGTCGCGTGTCGTGACTGTACTGCCGAGCGCTCCGGCCTCTTTGGAAGATGTTTTGCGTGCGCATGACAAGAGCTATGTACAGGAACTGGAACAAACCAGTCGTGAGGCCCAAAGAACCGGAGAAAAGCAAATCTCCGAAGATACCTTCATAAATGAGCTGAGCTTTGAAGCGGCGCTTAAAAGCGCAGGCGCCGCCATCGAGGCGGTACGTCAGGTCTGTGCGGGTACCATTCGAAACGCCTTTGCCTGCGTGCGTCCGCCCGGGCATCATGCGGGTCGTAATTTCGCGCACGGCTTTTGCCTGATCAACTCCGTAGCCTGTGCAGCGCTTCACGCCCTCGACGTTCTCGGCCTAAAGCGCGTTGCCATTGTGGATTTCGATGTGCATCGCGCCGACGGAACGGAAGACATTATCAAGGGCGACGAGCGCATCGCGCTTTTCAGTCTTTATCAGGAAACGGCGTTTCCATTCGGATTGCAGCCGGCTCAAGCGAGCAACATCATCAACGCTCCGATGCCGGAAGGCAGTGATGGCACGGATGTGCTTCGTGTAGTCAACGACATTTGGATTCCGAAGCTTTTGAGCTTCAAGCCCGAACTTATTCTGGTGAGCGCCGGGTTTGATGCGCACCGAGATGAAAAGCAGGCGCTCTTCAAGCTTACGGAATTTGACTACTCCTTTATGACCATCGAGGTCATGCGTGTGGCGCGCGCCGTTTGCGGAGGGCGGCTTGTGAGCATTCTGGAAGGGGGTTACGACATCCGCAGTCTTGCAAGAAGTGCGGTCGCGCACATTACAACGCTTACGCGTTCGGCATAATTGTGAGTGGTCTGAATTGGAATTCAAATTCTTTTCGTGCACGTCCCTCCGAGGCGCTGTAATATCCGCATTCGTTGATTTTTACGTGATTGATTAACTGCATGCGCAGAGTTCTTAAATTCTTTGTTCCTGTCGTGACGATCGCTTTGGCCGGATGTCAGCAATTCGCAGGCCAAAGCCCTTATGAATATCGTTTTGACGACAATGCCGCTCAGGTAGTGTGCGTGAGCGTGACGCCGCACGGCAACGAATCGTTGCGGTTGTCCGTGCGTCAGATGCTCCTGGAGAAGGGCTTTAAAGTGCATGAAGTGAAGACGTTCGACGAAAGCTGCACGCGCTGTCTGAAGTTCGACTTCACGGTGGGCGGCTGGAACGATCGAATTGTCGAGGGCAAGCTTGATTACGTGCGCATCGTGCACGGAAGCCGATACGAAGCTCAGGCAACGGAAAAGTTGCCCGAAGCCACCTTCGGCACGCCGGGCGACGATGAAAAGGTGCTCATTCGAGCGCTTCTGAATCGCATCTTCCCGCACCCGGTACCGTGGAAGGAGTAAGCCTCAGTAGAGGTACTTTTCAGCCCAGTATTCCTGCGCCGCAGCGTAAAACGCCTGCGGCGTTTTTGCGTTCAGAGAACCTAATCCGAGATGTATGGCGGCAGCGTTCAAGAGCTCCAGCGGATCTTCGTTGTCAATGGCGGGAGCATGGGTCTGTTTGGAAAGCTTCTGCCCGTGTCCGTCAAGGGCCAGAGCAATGTGCAGATACTGCGGCGAGGGGTATCCGAGTTTTCTTTGAAGAAAAATCTGGCGGGGCGTGTTGTCAAGGAGGTCTTCGCCGCGCACGACGTCCGTGATGCCCTGCTCGGCGTCGTCAACAACCACGGCAAGCTGATAGGCCCACAGACCGTCGGCCCGCTTGATCACGAAGTCACCGACGTCGCGTTCCAGGTTTTCGGAAAAAGAGCCGCAGCGACGATCGGTGAAACCGACAACTTCGTCGGAGGTTCGGATGCGAAGCGACCGAGCCGGTCTGCCGTGCGTTCCGTTGCGGCAGATGCCGGGGTAGACGTGAGAAGGAAGTCCGAGCTCGGTTTGGACTGCGGCGATTTCCTTGCGCGAGCATGCGCATCCGTAGACGAGTCCCTGTTGACTGAGCCGGCGTAAAGCCTCTTCGTAGAGCGCATAACGTTGGCTTTGCCAGACAACCGGAACGTCGGAAGTCATCCCGAGTCTGGCAAGCGTTTTCAGAATGGCTTGATCGGCTCCGGGAACGTCACGAGGGGGATCGATGTCTTCGATGCGAATCAACCAGGTGCCGTTGTGCGCTCGCGCATCCAAAAAGGAAGCCAGAGCGCAGACTAGACTGCCGAAATGAAGCGGGCCGGTCGGAGAAGGGGCGAAGCGGCCGCAGTAGGCACGTTGAGAAAGCGACATCGGAAAAAAGGCGAGCAGACACAAACAAGCGCATTGTCCCACGAACAAAGCGTGTACACAATCGAATGTCTTCTACGGGAAATGGAAGAAATTGGAGCGGGAGACGAGTCTCGAACTCGCGACCTCAACCTTGGCAAGGTTGCGCTCTACCAACTGAGCTACTCCCGCGTCTTTGAGTGGGGCATATGCGACAATCGCAAATACTCTTTTGAATGGAGCGGGAGACGAGTCTCGAACTCGCGACCTCAACCTTGGCAAGGTTGCGCTCTACCAACTGAGCTACTCCCGCATTCAAAGATGCGTCATCTTCCAGAGAAAAGCTTGGAGGCGCGAAGCGGAATCGAACCGCTGTAGACGGATTTGCAATCCGTTGCATAACCACTTTGCTATCGCGCCATCCGTCTATACGCCTTTGGGACGCTAGCTTTTGGAGCGGGAGACGAGTCTCGAACTCGCGACCTCAACCTTGGCAAGGTTGCGCTCTACCAACTGAGCTACTCCCGCGTTCTCTCGAAGAGAATGCGCATTTTACAGGTGTAATCGCTTCTGTCAAGCGGTTTTGAAAAAAAATTTTCCGACACGAAAAAATTTCTAAGAAAATCAGTACGGGAATTTGCATTTTTGATTTCTATCAAGAACTGATACTGATTTAACAAAACGAAGTAGATCCCGTGCTTTAGATTCACTAAGTAGTTTTGCGTAGGACGCATTAGTTAAGAGTTCGAAGCGAAACTGAATAAATTTCATATGCCCGCGGTTTGCGACAGGACTCTGTCGGTGTTCGCAGGCGTGTGAATACTCACCAAAACATTTTTTTGAGAGAGAGAAACAAAAATGCGCTTGGTTAAGAAGTCTCTGCTTGCCGCTGCTATCGCTACCGCTTGCGGTGCCGCCATGGCTGCCTCTTTGCCGCAGATCGAAGTGCTCGCCACGGGCGGCACGATTGCCGGTTCCGGCAATTCGGCAACGGGTTCCGCTTACACGGCCGGTAAGGTGAGCGTCAACCATCTGGTTGCCGCTGTTCCGCAGCTTGCTGACATCGCTGTGGTTACTCCCAAGCAGGTTGTTCAGATCGGTTCGCAGGACATGACCGACGACGTGTGGCTCAAGCTTGCCAAGACCATCAACGCTGACTGCAGCAAGGTCGACGGCTTCGTGATCACGCACGGCACGGACACGATGGAAGAAACCGCTTACTTCCTGAACCTGACTGTCAAGTGCAAGAAGCCCGTGGTGCTCGTTGGCGCCATGCTCCCCTCCACCGGTCTCGGTGCTGACGGTCCCCGTAACCTCTACAACGCTGTTCTGACGGCCGCCACGAAGGAAACGGCTAAGCAGGGTGTTGTGGTTGCCATGAACAACATCGTTGTCGGCGCCCGCGACTTGATGAAGTCCAACACGGTTCAGCCCGAAACCTTCGTCGCCGCCAACTTCGGTAAGGTCGGCACGATCTTCAACAACAAGGTGACGTACGAATCCACCTCGCTGCGTCCGCACACCTACCAGACCCCGTTTGACGTTTCCAAGATCGAAACGCTTCCGAAGGTTGGCATCGTCTACAACCATGGTGGCGTGGAAGGCATCCAGGCTCAGGCTCTGGTTGACGCCGGTTACGCCGGTATCGTGAACGCCGGTGTCGGTAACGGCAACATCCACAAGAGCATCTTCCCGATCCTTGAAAAGGCTGCCAAGAGCGGCATTGCCGTGGTTCGCAGCTCTCGCGTTCCGACGGGCGCCACCACCAAGGACGCTGAAGTTGACGACGCCAAGTACGGCTTCCTGTCCTCCGGCACGCTCAACCCGCAGAAGGCTCGCGTCCTGCTGCAGTTGGGTCTGACGAAGACCAAGGACGTCAAGAAGCTTCAGGAATACTTCGACAAGTACTAATCTGCTTGTGATCGGACCTCGGAGGAGGTCCTGCTGAAGTGACGAAAAAGGCGCAAAGGCGAAAATGCCGATGCGCCTTTTTTCGTGGCTACAAAAGGAATTCACGGTTGTTTTTGCGCGGACTTGTGAAGCCGCATGTTCATGGCGATGAGCCACAGAGAGATTGTCAGAAGCCCGAAACCTGCAATTGCCAGATCGTAAAGTGCGCCGTTACCGAAGAGCAAAGGCACCAGCAATGCGGAACACAGCGCAAAGAAAATCGTCTGCACGAAGCTTTGCATGGAAGCGGCCAGACCTCGGGATTGCGGCAAGAAGTCCATGGCAATCAGGGCCATGCCTGGACGAACGATACCGATGCCGATGGTGTAGATCATCAAGGGCAGAACAGCCCAGACGATGCCTTCGGGCAACAAGCCCGACATGGTGCACAAGGCAAAGACGCCAGCGGCAAACATCACGCAAAAGCCCACTCGGATTGTTCCTTGTGTGCTCAGACGGCCGGCAATGCGAGCCGAAATCCAGCTGCCGATGACGGTGCCGGAGACCATCGGCAAAAAGAGTTTCCAAAATTCATCCGGCGACAAATGCATGACTTCCACGCACCAGTCCGCCGCTCCGGCAATGAAAACGCCCTGTCCCAGAAAGGCTACGGCAAGCGCAGTGTTTGCTGTCATAAAGGCACCGTGCCGCGCCGCTGAGGCGTAGTTGGAAAGTAGTGTTCCCAGGCGGGGCGACATGCGTTTTTCCTTGGGCAGCGTCTCGGGCAGAAACAAGAGACAAAGAACTGCAAGAACTGCGCTGATGAAGGTCAGAATATAGAAGTGACTTTCCCAGGAAAGGTGGGTGGCGACGATGCCGCCGATTACCGGAGCCAGCGCCGGGCCAAAACCGAAGACCATGGATACGTAGGCCATCAGCATCTGTGCTTTCGGTCCGCCGAAAAGGTCACGAATGACGGCCATTCCGATCACCATGCCGCAGCCGGCAAAAATGCCCTGACACAAACGCCAGAGAACAAGCATCGAGAGAGAATCGGAAGTGGCAGCGCCGAGACTTGAGGCCGAAAAACACAAGAAGCCCGTGACCATCGTGAGCTTACGGCCGAACATGTCCGAAATGGTTCCATAGAAAAGCGTCATGACGGCAAAACCCGCGAGGTAGGAGGAAAGCGTCATTTGGACACCTGCCAGATCGGAGCCGAAGGCTTGAGCCATTTGGTGGAAACTCGGCAGGTACATGTCGGTGGCAAACGGGCCGATCATGGAACAGGCCGCCAGAAGCCAGGAGAGCAGGTGTGTGTTGACTTTGTCGGGATTGTCGACCGGTTGGAAGGAGATGCGCATTTTCTTTTTGTTCTTCAGTAGGTTGCGCCGCATTGTATCGCAGTGCATTGGCGAAGAAGTTCGCAAGACTAGTGAAGGAAATTTCCATGCGGCAAAGCTCTGAAAGCCGCATAATCGGGAAGCTGAGCGTTTTTCAGGTCAAGAAAAGCACGGTGAGATAAAATCCGAAGGCTAAGTTGCGAGTCGTGGGCTTTTTTCAAGCGGCTCGCCCGACAATTCGAAAAAAAACGGAGATGGATACGGTGTCGTTTTCGAGTGAATTGTTCACCGACAACACCGCTTCTGCTATGACCCAGACTGCAAACGAGAAAACACCGACTTTTGAAGAGGCGATGGCTGAACTCGAAGCTCTTGTCCGCAAGATGGAAGAGGGCAAGCTTGCTCTCGAAGAGAGCGTGGAAGCCTATACGCGCGGAACCGAACTGGTGAATCTGTGCCGGGCTAAGCTCGAAGATGCCGAGACTCGCGTTCGCAAACTGGAAGCTCAAAACAACGGCTCGGGCGACACGACGGCTTTGCAATAGGGAGGTGTTGCTGTGATGGAAGCTGACAAAGCCGAATTTGAGGTTTGGTCTCGAGAACAACGCGGGCATTTCGAAGGTGTCGCCGAAGCGGCGCTGGATGCGCGCGAGGGCAGTCTCGGAACGCTCACCGAAGCGATGCGCTATGCTGTTTTGGACGGCGGCAAACGAATGCGCGCCATGCTTGTGTACGCAGCCGGTCGTCTGACGCAGGCGCGTGAAAGCGATCTGGACGAACTTGCGCTCGCGGTGGAATACGTTCACGGATACTCTCTGGTGCACGATGATATGCCCGCCATGGACAACGATGTCCTGCGGCGCGGCAAACCCACGGCTCACGTGAAATACGGCGAAGCGGTGGCAATGCTAGCGGGCGACGCGCTGCAGCCCGAAGCTTTCCTGCGCATTGCCCGAACGCAGGTGGCTCCCGCCGTCAAGGTTAGGCTCATGCAGGAGCTTGCCTATTCGAGCGGGCGCGATGGCATGTGCGGCGGGCAGGCAATTGACCTTCTGAGCGTAGGAAAGAGCCTCAACGAGGCTTCATTGCGCCATATGCACAGTCTCAAGACGGGCGCTCTGATTCTGGCTAGCGTTCGAATGGGCGCGCTTGCCGGCAAGCCGGAACTTTTTGCCGCCGCTGAGTTCGAACTCAATCGTTACGCTAAGGCTCTGGGACTGGCTTTTCAGGTGATTGATGACATTTTGGATGTCACGGCCGACACGGCGACGCTCGGTAAAACTTCCGGCAAGGATGACGCCCACGACAAACCCACGTTCGTCTCGCTGATGGGGCTTGACGCGGCTCGCAAACTCGCCCGCGAAATGGAACACGAAGCCGGAGCGGCTCTGCAGATACTGGCTGCCAAAGGCTGTTTTGAAGATATGGCACTTCGTCTTTTGGCCGGCGCCGCCGCTTTTGTGACCAACAGGAAATATTGATGGATCAGCGAGATACGACGCAGGTGGCGCGCATGCTCACGCCTGACGAACGAAAGGAAATGCTGGAGTCGATCAATTCTCCGGCCGATCTGCGCAAGCTTCCCGTCGAAGAGCTTCCGGTGCTCGCGCGCGCACTTCGCGATTTCATGGTCGAAAGCGTCAGCAAGACGGGCGGTCACTTGTCGAGTTCGCTCGGTGCCACGGAATTGGCAATCGCGCTTCATTACGTTTTCAACACCCCCGAAGACGCCATTGTTTGGGACGTTGGCCACCAGGCTTATGCCCACAAGATTCTCACCGGCAGGCGCGATGCGATGGCCACGCTGCGCCAGACCGACGGCATTTCCGGGTTTCCGAAGCGCAGCGAAAGCCCGTACGACGCCTTCGGTACGGCGCATTCCTCGACATCAATTTCTGCCGCACTCGGTATGGCTGTTGCTGACAGCCTCAATGGCAAGAAGGACCGCTGGCACATCGCAGTGATCGGTGACGGTGCTCTTACGGGTGGTATGGCCGTGGAAGCGCTCAATCACGCGGGTGTCTACAAGAAGGACCTCAAGCTACTTATCATTCTCAACGACAACGACCACTCGATTTCGCCTCCGGCAGGAGCGCTGTCGGGACATCTGGCCAAGCTCGTGAGCACGGCGCCCGTCTGGAAGGCTCGTGAGATCTCGAAGTCCATCCTCAAGCCAGTGCCGCTCCTGTGGGACTTTGCCAAACGCGTGGAAAAGCAGACGGTCAATTTTCTGTCTCCGCCCTCAACGCTTTTTTCGAGTTTTGACATCAATTACTTTGGTCCGATTGACGGTCACGACGTGACCGGGCTTGTGAGCTTTCTAAAGAACCTGAAGGCGCTTGACGGTCCGATCGTTTTGCACGTCAAGACGAAGAAGGGAAAAGGGTATAAGCCTGCCGAAGACGATCCGACGCTCTATCACGGTGTGGGCAAGTTTGATCCTGTCGTGGGCATTCAACCGTCTGTCGCACCCCCGAAGAAGACCTACACGCAACTGTTTTCAGACTGGATCTGCGACACAGCTGAACGTGACAAGACGCTTTATGCGATTACGCCTGCGATGCGCGAAGGCTCCGGTCTGGTGGAATTCGAAAAGAGATTTCCCGAACGCTACCGCGATGTGGCCATTGCCGAGCAGCATGCAGTGACGTTTGCCGCGGGGCTGGCCTGTGCGGGCATTCACCCGGTGGTGGCGATCTATTCGACGTTCGCACAGCGCGCCTACGATCAGATCGTGCACGATGTTGCTATCCAGAATCTGCCGGTGCTCTTTGCGATCGATCGCGCGGGCTTGGTGGGTGCCGACGGACGCACGCACCACGGCCTCTTTGACATTGCATTCCTGCGGTCGTTGCCGAATATGACGGTGATCACGCCGAGCGATGAAAACGAAATGCGTTTGCTGTTGAACACCGCTTGGACACTGCAAACGCCGGTGGCTGTGCGTTACCCGCGAGGAACAGGACCTGGGGCGGAAGTCACGGCCGACACTGAGACGGTCGAAATCGGCAAGAGCAAGACAGTGCGGACGACTTCGGCTCCCAAGGGCAAGCGCGTGGCGATTCTGGCCTTCGGTTCCATGGTCTGGCGCCTGACTGAAGTAGCTGAGGCGCTTGACGCAACGCTCGTCGACATGCGCTTTGTCAAGCCTCTTGACGAAGAAGCGGTGCTCAAGGCCGCTGCCGAGCATGACTTGCTGGTGACTGCCGAAGAGGGCATCAAGGCGGGCGGCGCGGGTTCTGCCGTGCTCGAAGTCTTGAGCGAGGCCGGTCAAACGACGCGTACGCTCATATTCGGCATTCCCGACGCCTTTATAGATCACGGCAACACCGAAGTGCTGATGGCCCGCAGTGGTCTCGATCCGGCACATGTTCGTGCCAAGATCGAAGCGGCTCTGTCTTAAGCGAAACCAAGTGTTTCAGGGGCGGACATTTGCAAAAGTGCCATCCCGTTGACCGCCTATAATCGGGCAAAAGAAGATCGATCCATAGCAGATTGAGGGAGTTTTATGCCCACCGTTGAAAAGAGCGTCAGTCTTAAGTCCTACAACACATTTGCGGTTGATGTCAGCGCGCAATATTTCGCCCAAGTCTGCACGCCCGAGGACATTCGTTCGGTGCTTGCCGATCCGCGCTACGGGCAGCTTCCCCGATTTGTGCTCGGAGGCGGCTCGAATACGCTCTTTACCAAGGACTTCGAAGGTCTCGTGCTGCACATGAATGGCGGCACGATCGAGGTGACGGACGAAAACGACAGATTCTATTTCGTCAAGGTGTCGGCCGGCATCGTATGGGATGATTTCGTGCGGCATGCAATTGAAAGCGGTTGGTACGGCATTGAAAATCTGGCGGCAATTCCCGGCACGGTCGGCGGTGCGGCGGTGCAGAACATCGGCGCCTACGGCGTTGAAGTGGCCGAGCATATCGTTGAAGTCGAATGCTTCGATCCCGATCGCCGAGCCATGCGCGTGTTGTCGGCCGAAGATTGCGACTACGGTTATCGCGCAAGTCGCTTTAAGACGACCGAAAAGAATCTGATCGTCACGTCCGTTCTTTTTGCGCTCTCAAAGACGTTTAACCCCGTTTACGGGTACAAGGAGCTCGAAGCCATTTTCGGCGATCGCCGTCCCGAATCCGCCAAGGAACTTGAAGAGGCCGTGCGTGCGGTGCGTGCACGCAAGCTACCCGATCCCAAGGTCCTTCCCAATGCCGGCAGTTTCTTTAAAAACCCGGTGGTTACGCGCACCAAGATGCTGCATCTGCTCGAAGAGACGCCGTCTCTTGTGAGCTACCCTTTAGGCGGAGCTCGCGCCAAAATAGCCGCGGGCTGGCTCATTGAGGCTTGCGGCCTTAAGGGCAAGCGCATGGGGCAGGCGGGTGTTTACGAACGTCAGGCGCTCATCCTCGTCAACTATGGCGGCGCGACCGGTGCCGAAATCAAAGCTCTTGCCGAAGAAGTGGCACGCAACGTCAAGTACCGCTTTGGTGTGGAACTCGAACCCGAACCCGTCATCCTTTGATCGGTCGGACATCATCCGAACGGATGAAATGCTTTGTTACCAACTGACGTTTTGACGTGTGCGTCGGTTGTCATTTATCGCTTCTAAGATTTGTTGAAGGCGTGAGATCGAGATCTCGGTCGGTTTCGCCCTGTGATTCAATACAACGAACAAGAAGAATTCCGATCATGTCAATCAAGGCGATGTTGACGCGGCCCGCCGGGGTCGCGCAGTACACCGTGGGCGAAGAAATCGCCAACGCGGTAACGCACGGCGTGGCGGCTCTGCTTTCGATTGCGGGGCTTGCCGTCCTGGTGGCTTTTGCCGTGTTGTATTCGGGCTCTCCCAAGGTTGTGGCTGCGGTGAGCATCTTCGGCGCGAGCATGGTGTTTCTCTACACCGCCTCGACCTTGTATCACTCCATTCCCAATCCCCGAGCCAAAAAGGTCCTGCAGTATCTGGATCACTCCATGATCTATGTACTGATTGCGGGCTCCTACACGCCGTTTTGCCTGATCACACTTCAGGGTTACACCGGCATCGCGCTGCTGTGCGCGGTGTGGCTTATTGCAATTGCGGGTATTTCGCTGCAGGCCGTACTGCTGCACAAGGCCGACTGGATCAACTGTCTGCTCTATCTCTCCATGGGGTGGCTAGCAGTCTTTGTCATCGACCCGCTTGTCTCAACGCTTGATTCGACCGGTTTGGCGCTGCTGGTGGCCGGAGGTCTTGCCTATACGGTCGGTGTTGTTTTCTACATTTTTGAACGAATTCCCTTTTCTCACGCGATCTGGCACACTTTTGTCTTTGCCGGCACGACGCTGCAGTTTTTCAGCGTCCTCTTTTATGTGATTCCCGGGGTGAATGTTTGAGCGCAGTGATTTCCGCTTGGCAGGATCAGGACTTTGAAGGCGTTGCCAAGCTTTTTGACGAACTGTGGGGCTGGGAGCTCGAAGGCTCCGAACAGGAAAAAAGGGATATTTCCGACTTGTACATTGCGGGCTCGGCTCTGGCCAGCAATCGGTTGCGCGTGATTCGCGAAAACGGTGACATTGCCGCCTATCTGGGGTCGGTGTTCTATCAAAATGCTCCGCAGGAGCAGGGGATTCAAAATCCGAGCGCTTTTCGTCAGGCTGCCGCCGTCA
Organism: Sutterella sp. AM11-39; assembly: GCF_003472385.1. Classification (GTDB taxonomy): domain Bacteria; phylum Pseudomonadota; class Gammaproteobacteria; order Burkholderiales; family Burkholderiaceae_F; genus Duodenibacillus; species Duodenibacillus intestinigallinarum. Next base: position 60,213 of record NZ_QRLV01000003.1, read on the forward strand.
TGGAATCGCGCCTGCGTAGCACGCCTTTCGGTCTGGAGTCCGTGGAGTTTAACGATCTCATCAACGAAGCCAACCGTAAGCTCAAGGCAGACATGATTGCCAAAGGCTTTGAATGGCAGGGCGAGCTTAAGCTTTTGATGACGTCGCCTTTGTACCAGGGGCGGGGTATGGCTCGCCTTCTGATCGACGATACGTTTGACGAAATGCGTCGCCGCGGCATCCGGAACGTGATCCTCTACACCGATTCGCACTGCAACTGGCAGTATTACGAAAAGACGGGCTGGACGCTTGCAGCCGAGCATGAGTGGAGCTTCAGGGAGGAGCCCATTCGGGCGCTGGCCTACTGGAAAACAATTTGACGAATCGAAAAACCCGAGACCTGAAAATCTCGGGTTTGCGGTATCGGAAGGTCAGATTGCACTAGCGAGCCTGTCGCATCTCCAGATAGAACGGGCCGAGGATCTGCGCATAACTTTCCACGGTAAACGACAGTTTTTCGGGGTTGTCGATGTACTGCAGGGGATCGGTTGCAAGACTGCCGTCGTAGGCAAGCTTCAGGAATTCGGCTTCGCGCGTAGCCTTCTTGCCGTCCTGCCAGACGTAGTCGTTGTATTGTCCGCCGAGATCAAACCCCGAGCCGTCGCTCTTGACCACAAACTGCGCGCGGTACTTGATGTCATCAAACTCGAAGAGCTCACGCATACGCTTGATGGTGCGGGAATTTTCCAGAATGGTATTGTTGAGATCCAGTAAATCCTGAGCGGAACATTCGAACTGCACCACCACGGGCTTGCCGTCTTCTTTGATTTCAGTCCATTTCTGAGTTCCCTTTTTGCAGGCGGCCCAGACGTCGAGCACATCGCCCATATTGGCGGCAGGACTGTATTCTGGAAGCACCGTATCGTGAACGAGTTTGGTGTTGACGGAGCTGCAGGCCGCAAGCGTGAGAACGGCTGCCGCAACGGGCACAAATTTCAGCAGTTGCATGGCTTTTTAAACTTAAGCGGAAGGTTCGGAATCGGCGTCTTTGGCGGGAAGTGCAAAGGGCATGCACTTAGGCCAGGCGGTAAGTTCGTTGTCGTCTTCTACGGTCTCAAGCGCGGCGGGACCGTCGTAAGCCGTGTTGACGGCGTAGTTGAGCTTGGCATAGGTAAGCGTTACTTCGTGCTCGAGAACGCCCTGGGCCTTGCGGGGATCTTCGCGAAGAAGACGAACGGCCTCTTCGAGGGTTTCAAGTGCGTCTTCAAGCGTGGCGGCGAACCATTCGGACTGAATGCGGTCTGACATGGGAAGGTTCCTGTTTGAAAAAACTGTCAGCTCCGCAGTGTACCCGTGCAACCCAAAGCAAGCCTTAAGGCAACGGTTTCCGATTTACTCTGCAACTTGCGCGGATCGGGCACGCTTTTCGGATTATTCCAAAGACCTCGAACAAGTTCCGTACCTAGACTTCTCTCATCTGAATTCTTTTCAGGAGCGAGAGATGCAATACAAAAAACTCGGTCGCACCGGCTTGTACGTGAGCCGCTTATGCTTGGGCACGATGAATTTCGGAGACTGTACGGACAAGAAATCCGCCTTTGAAATCATGGATCGAGCTGCCGACTTGGGCATCAATTTCATCGATACGGCTGACGTCTACGGCGGTCCGCAGCGGCCGGACATTCCGCTCGGATACGGCATCTCGGAAGAGATCGTGGGCGAGTGGCTCGCTCAAAGCGGCAAGCGCAATGAAGTGGTGCTGGCAACGAAGCTCTATCAGCCCATGATTCCGGGCCCGAACGGCCGCCGCTTGTCGGCCTACCATATTCGCCAGGCCTGCGAGGACAGTTTGCGGCGTCTGAAGACCGACCATATCGATCTTTATCAGTTCCATCACATTGATCGCGACACGCCTTGGGAGGAAATCTGGCAGGCCGTTGACGTACTCATCGACCAAGGCAAGGTCCTGTATGTCGGAAGTTGCAACTTTCCGGGTTGGGGAATCGCTGCGGCGCAAGGCGAGGCAAAATGGCGTCGACACATGATGGGACTGGTAAGCGAACAAAGCCGCTACAACCTGGCGTGCCGTTCAATTGAGCTCGAAGTGATTCCGGCTTGCCGGTACGAAGGCATGGGCCTTTTGACCTACAGTCCGCTTGATGGAGGACTTTTGGCCGGAGCACTCAAGAAGGCGGCCGAGCGATCTCGCCGCGGCAAACCGTCGCTACCGATCCGCGATCCTATGTTTAGGGAACGCGTTTCCGCTTATGAAGCCTTCTGCGAAAAGCGTGGCGTTGATCCAGCCGACGTTGCGCTTGCATGGGTACTGAGCAATCCGGTCGTCACATGTCCGATTGTCGGACCGCGTACGCTGGAACAACTGGAAGACTCAGTGCGAGCACTTAATCTGAAGCTCAAACCGGAGGATCTGGCAGAACTTGACACGATCTTCCCGGGACCGGGCGGCGAGGCACCCGAAGCCTACGCATGGTAAACCTCAAGCATGATCGGTTTGCTTTGTTCGCGCAAATTGAGCGGGAGCCGCCGATGAATTCCATTTTTTCGAAGCGGCTTTCCCGACGGTATTGTTCGTGACGGCAGCGGCCAAGACGCCGTCAATGGCAATGGCTACGGCAAGCAACGACCTCTTTTGCATATGCTCCTTCCTTATTTTTTGAGCGGCTGATGTTGCATTGCCGATTCTCGGAATTTGCTTTCGAAGCCTTGCCCAAGCCTATTGGGAAAAGATCCGGAAAGAGCTCAGGTCGTTGTCATTTGTAGAACACGAAGAAAACCGCCATCACGAGACAAACGAAGGCAGCCAAGTGGTTCCAGCCGAAGTGGTTCTGGAAAACAACGACGGAGAAGAGCGCAAACACCGTGAGCGTGATGCACTCCTGGATGATCTTGAGTTGAACGAGACTGAAAGGGCCGCCGTTGCCTTCAAACCCGATGCGGTTGGCCGGCACCATGAAGCTGTATTCAAAGAGAGCGATTGCCCAGGAAAAAAGCACGACGGTGTAGATCGGCCATGCACTGAAGTTGATGACCTTCATGGTCTGGAGCTTTAAGTGCAGATACCAAGCGCAGGTCATGAAAATGTTGGAAACGCAAAGAAGGCCGACAGCCAGAAGACCTTTGCTGAGCATAGAAACCTCGGAACAAACAGGCAAAAAAAGGGGGCCGACCACATGATCGGTTTGCAAAAGGCGGATTCTAGGACGAAAGGTCTTCAAGGAAAAGTATCGGTAAGGCTAAAATCATGACTGCGTCAGGTCGGGCAGACGTGTTTTGCGCTAAATTGAAAGCAAAGCGCAGTAAGGCGCATCCGTTTTCGTTTCAAGAGCGTACACAACCATGTCAGGATCCAGCATCGGAAAGCTTTTTGTGGTGACAAACTTTGGAGAAAGTCACGGGCCGGCTATCGGTTGCGTGATTGACGGCTGCCCGCCCGGGATGCCTCTGAGCGAAGCCGATATTCAGCCCGATCTGGATCGTCGGCGTCCGGGACAGAGCAAGTTTGTGACGCAGCGCAAGGAAGCCGATGCCGTCAAGATCCTTTCGGGCGTTTATGAGGGTGTCACAACGGGGACTCCCATCGCTCTTTTGATTGAAAACACCGACCAAAGAAGCCGCGACTACTCGGAAGTGGCCAGACAATTTCGACCGGCTCACGCCGACTGGAGCTACTGGAACAAATACGGGATTCGGGATCCGAGGGGAGGCGGCAGAAGTTCTGCTCGTCTGACGGCGCCGACGGTGGCGGCGGGCGCCGTGGCACGCAAGTGGCTCAGTACCGAGCTCGGCATTACGATTCGCGCGCGCGTTTCCTCAATCGGTACGGTAAAGCTTCCCCTGGAAAACTGGGATGAAGTCGACAACAATCCGTTTTTTGCCGCCAATGTCAGCAATATTGCCGAGGTCGAAACTTATCTCGGCAAGATTCGAAAAGAGGGAAACAGCATCGGCGCCACGGTCGAATTCGAGGCCATGGGAGTACCGGCGGGCCTAGGCAGTCCTCTATACGATCGGCTCGATGCTCGGCTTGCCTATGCCTTGATGGGAATCAACGCCGTCAAGGCCGTCGAAATCGGCAACGGATTTGAGGCGGCAACGCTCACGGGAGCTGAAGGCAACGACCAGATGACCGCGCAGGGGTTTGCGAGCAACAATGCGGGCGGCATTTTAGGCGGCATCTCAAGCGGCGCTCCGATCACCGGTCGTATTGCCATTAAGGCGACACCTTCGATTCTGACGCCCTTAAAGAGTTTGGATATCGGGGGCAACGAAATCGAAGTGGTCACCAAAGGCAGACACGACCCTTGCGTGGGCATCCGTGCCGTGCCTGTGGTGGAGGCTGCCATTGCCTTGGTGCTGATGGACGCTGCCCTGATGCAGCGCGCTCAGTGCGGAAATTTGGGTATTCGTCCGGAAGAGTTGTTCCGTTAACAAGGATCCGGGCAAGCAAACGCCGACCGTAGAGGTGCCAACGGTCGGCGTTTTTGCGTCAATCGAACGCTTAAGAAGCGGCAGCGACCGACGTTTGCATAGACGCCTGCCAGCGGTGGTAGCGGGCGTTGGAGGCTGTGGGCAGGAGGCTTCCGACAACCATGGCGCTGCCGGCGGCAAGGAAGCCGCCCAACACCGACGGGAAGACTTCTCCGAGCGGCGTGAAGGTGAGTACGGCCCAGACGGAGCCGCCCACAAAGATCGACATCCATGCACCCTGCGTCGTGGCACGCTTCCAGTAGAGACCCATCACGAGCGGCCAGAAGGCGCCGACGACCGGGAACTGGTAGGCCATGGCCACCATGTCGTAGATGGCGGTACCTTCAAACCAGAGGCTGTAGGTAAGCACGGCCACCGCAAAGAACACCAGGGTCATGCGCATATAGGGAAGCTCGCGGCCTTCAATGCGCACGAAATTGCGCAGAACGTTTTCGACGAACGTCGTGGCCGGGGCAAGCATCGTGGCCGAAGCCGTCGACATGACCGCGCTCAGGACGGCGCCGAAGAAGAGCACGCGCAGCCACCAGGGCATGTAGTCGCGAATGAGCGTGGGCAGCAGTCGCTGCGGATCGGTCGTCAGAAGCGTTTCACCCACGCCCGGCATGGCGAGCACCGCCGCGCACACGATGAACATCGGCACGAATGCAAAGAGGATGTAGAACATGCCGCCGAGGATCGGACCGCGCACCGCCGTCTTGGCGTCACGCGCACTCATCACGCGCTGGAAGACGTCTTGCTGCGGAATCGAGCCGATCATCATCGTGATTGCAGCCGAGATCCAGAAGAGCCAACCGTTGAGGCTCATTTCCGGCCAGGGGTTGAAAAGATCGCGCGAAGCGGCAAAGGTCACCACCTGCCCGAAACCGCCCGCCATGTCGCTTGCGCAAACCGCCACGGCGATGAGACCTGCCACGATGATGATCATCTGGAAGAAGTCGGTCACGGCCACTGACCACATGCCGCCGTACACGGTGTAGAACAGCACCACGAACGTGCCGATGGTCATGCCGAGCGAAACGCTCACGGCGCCTTCGGTGACGAGATTGAGCACCAGACCGAGCGCGGCGACCTGAGCGCCTACCCACCCCAGATAGGACAAAATGATGAAAATGGCGCAGGCAAGCTCAATCTTCTTTCCATAGCGCTTGCGATAGAAGTCGCCGATGGTCAGAAGGTCCATCTTGTAGAGCTTGCGGGCAAAGAACATGCCCACCAGAATGAGCGCCATTCCGGAGCCGAACGGTTCTTCGATGACTCCGGCAATGCCGCCTTCGATGAAGCGACCCGGAAGACCGAGCACGGTTTCGCTGCCAAACCAGGTGGCAAACGTGGCCGTGATCACCATAGCCAACGGAAGAGAACGCCCTGCCAATGCATAATCGGCGGTATTGCGTACGCGGCGAGCCGCCCACAACCCGATTCCGATCGAAACCAGCATGTACATGCAAACCAGTACGATCAGCTGCGTCATCGCACCTCTCCTTAAAAAAGCGTAACGACGAAGGATTTGTAGAGTAGCTGCAACCATCCGCGGTTTGCGTTGCCAGTGTGTTTCGGCCGCTTCGTTTTTTGCAGTGCGCGCAGTATATGGATGCACGAGGAAAAATGGGGCGCACGAAGAAAAAAATTTTTCCTCAAATGCGCCCGGAGTTAATCGAGATCAAACTTTGCCATTTTGAGATGGGTAAAAGTACCTAAAAATCGCGGGTTTCGAACTTGAAAAGTGTTGCAAAAAGTCCTCAGGTAAAAGTACTCATAAATCCTTGAAAGGCAAGGAAAATTCGAAAGATCTCAATATTGGGAAAAATGACTGTTAATAAAAAACCGCTTTGCGAAAAACGAGTCTCGCAAAGCGGTTTCGAGTGCCGAAAAGGCAGGAATTAAGCCATGAACTTCGGATCGGTTTCGATCTGGGTCAGGGGGCCCTCTTCGATGACTTCAAGCACGGGGCGCGGGCGGCCGGCCACCGGCTTGGCTTCGTAGGAAAGCGGCGTCACAAGCGAAGCATCCGTTTCGACCTGTTCAAGACCAGCTTTGGCAAGATTCTCAGCGAGATTCTTGGCAATGTCAGCAATGGGTTCAACTTCAGCTTTGACTTCCGGAACCGTTTCTACGGCAGCGGCGTCGCTTGCTGCAGACTCAACGGCCGGAACTTCGGAAACAACCTCCGGTGCTTTTTCGACAGAAATATCGACAACCTTTTCTTCGATCGTTTTTTCGACCGGAGCGGGAGTCGGGGTCGGTTCAGCGGACGGCACAGCTTGGTCCGGTTCGACTGCGGTTGCCGTGGTGGTCACGACCGCGGTCTCGGCGGTATCGCTGTCGGCATCGGTAAGCGATACGGTGTCGAGGTTCTTCGTCGGACGGCGGCGACGGCGCGGACGGCGGCGACGGCTTTCGCTTTCGATCACGGTTGTGTCATCGGACTCGGGCGCGTCGGATTTCTCTTCCTGCTCCACACGAAGGATTTCTTCGTGCATTTCAAGCAGCGCATCGGGTACCGGCGGCAGCTCGTCGGTTACGGCACCGGCACGGATCGCTTCGAAGGATGCTTCGATCGGTTCGTCCGTTTCGGGGCGCGGCTGACGCGGTTTACGGCTACGGCGCGGCTTGACTTCACGTTCGGCTTGAGCAGACGTTTCGGGAGCGGCAGTTTGCGTCGCAACGCTTTCAACCGACGTTTCCGTCGTCGGCTCGAGTGTTTCAACCGTTTCAACGGCAACGAATTGCGCTTTGTCTTCCACGGGAGCGGCAACGGCTTCCTGCTCGACGGCGGTCACCGGTGCGGCGTCCTTGGCGGACATTTCTTCGCGGCGCGGCTTGCGGCCACGGCGGGAACGGCGTTCTTCGCTGCGGGCTTCTTCAGCGGCGACCACTGACGTTGTGACTTCGGTCGTCTGGACTTCTTCGGTGGCCAGTTGTGTCTTGAGCTGTTCGCGCTTGGCGCGGCGCTGTTCGCTGCGGGCCTTGTTGCGTTCACGCGGATCGCGGGAAGCCTTTTCCTCACGAGCCTGACGTTCGCGCTCTCTGAACTCCTTGATTTCCTTGCCCTTGCCGGAGCGACGCGGTTTGCGCTTACGATCGCTCTTGAGCTCTTCCTTGGCTTCTTCCTTCTTGGGTTCGGCAGTTTCACCGCCAATGCCGAAGAAGGCCATCAACTTGGCAAAGAATCCCTTTTCTTCTCGGGCCTCGGTCTTGGCCGGAGCCGCAGCGGCGGGCTTTTGCTCTTCGCGCGGCGTATGCGTGGGTGCTACGTCGCGCGGCAGGATGTTCTTGATCACGGGAACCTGCTTGGGACGCTGCTGCTCTTCCTTTTCACGGGCGGACTTGAGCGCATAGGGGTCATCGGCGATCGGCGAGAGATCTTCGGCGCGCTTGTAGCTTGCGAGATCGTCGTCGAGCCGTTCGTCATCAAGACGCAGACGTTCGATGTGGTAGTGCGGCGTCTCGAGGGAAATGTTCGGAATGAGGACCACGGGCACCTTGAAGCGCTGTTCGATCTTGGCGATTTCGCCGCGCTTTTCGTTGAGCACGTAGGTGGCCACATCCACGGGGACCTGAGCGTGCAGAGCTCCCGTACCTTCCTTGGCGGCTTCCTCCTGCAGGATGCGAAGTACCTGGATGGCGCAACTTTCGGTGTCGCGGATGACGCCGACGCCGTTGCAGCGCGGGCAGGTGACGTGGTTGCCTTCGGAGAGCGACGGACGCAGTCTCTGTCGCGAGAGTTCCATCAGACCGAAGCGGCTGATGCGGCCGGTCTGAACGCGAGCGCGGTCGGGACGGATCGCTTCCTTGAGACGCTGTTCGATCTGGCGCTGGTTCTTCGGTTCGGCCATGTCGATGAAGTCGATCACGATCAGACCGCCCAAGTCGCGCAGACGCATCTGACGGGCGACTTCGTCGGCCGCTTCCATGTTGGTGCGAAGTGCGGTTTCTTCAATGTCGGCGCCGCGTGTGGCACGAGCCGAGTTCACGTCGACAGCCACCAGAGCTTCGGTGTGATCGATCACGATAGCGCCGCCCGAGGGCAGGGGCACGGTACGGGAATAGGCCGATTCGATCTGGTGTTCGATCTGGAAACGCGAGAAAAGCGGCGTTTCTTCACGGTAGCGCTTCACTCGGCCGACCAGATCGGGCATGACGTGCGCCATGAACTGGCGGGCCTGATCGTAGATGTCGTCCGTGTCGACGAGAATTTCGCCGATGTCGGGCTGGAAGTAGTCGCGGATGGCGCGGATGACCAGGTTGCTTTCCTCAACGATGAGGAAGGGAGCCGGATTGGCGCGGCGCAGCGGCTTGCCGTCGCGCACCGATTCGGTGGTGTAGTGCGTCACGGTACGGCCGCGGTCGTTTTCGCTGTATTCGTACTGCGGTACGGCGGCTTCCGAGATGGCGCTCCAGAGCTTCAAAAGGTAGTTCAAGTCCCACTGAAGCTCTTCGACCGTGCGGCCGATGCCGGCGGTGCGGGCGATCGTGCTCATGCCGGAGGGCAGATCGAGCTGATCCATGGCTTCGCGCAGTTCCTGGCGTTCTTCACCTTCGATGCGACGGGAAACACCGCCTCCGCGCGGGTTGTTGGGCATCAGAACGAGGTAGCGGCCGGCGAGGCTGATGAAGGTGGTGAGTGCCGCACCCTTGTTGCCGCGTTCTTCCTTTTCAACCTGAACGATGAGTTCCTGACCTTCGGTGAGCGCTTCGCGGATGGTGGCGGTGCGAACGTCGACGCCTTCCTTGAAGTAGGCGCGGGAGACTTCCTTGAAGGGGAGAAAGCCGTGGCGTTCTTCACCGTAGTTGACGAAGCAGGCTTCGAGCGAAGGTTCGATGCGGGTGATGATGCCCTTGTAGATATTGGATTTGCGCTGTTCGCGGCCGGCAACTTCGATGTCGATATCGATGAGTTTCTGGCCGTCGACGATCGCCACGCGGGTTTCTTCGGCGTGGGTCGCGTTAAATAGCATGCGTTTCAATTTTCACACTCCGTTGCTGACGGTGTTACTGACGCGAACAACCGTCCGGGCGGGCGCGTGCCGACACGGGCGTTTTTGTGAGACGAATGCAAACGGGCAAGGCGGGATGGGAACCTTAGTCAAAGTCCCCGGACTTCTTTATGACGCGCACGACAAGGAGGCGCGAACCCCTGAGGCGGGATCCGAGCCGCGTGGCGGACAAAAGAAGTGAAGACGCACGGATTGTGTCGGTCTGCTGCGTTTGGCAGCCGGACGCGATGGGGAGAGCACGCGGGCGGACAGTGACAGCGCCTCATTCGCCTCGGCTTCGGCCGCGGCGACAGCTCGATCCCTCACAAAACCGGTTGGTCCTTTGGTGTTTTGGCGCGCAAAAACAGCCTCGCATGTCCCGAAGACGGGGGCAAGAAGCGAAAGCATCAATCGAACACAAAGCTCGCAGCGCACGACCCAAAAATCCTTACTCGTTTGAAGTCTTTCAAAACTTCACGTATCGGCAGACGTCTTGTACAAAGACGCCTTGCCCTGCTTTCGAATGTTCGGACTCATCGAAAAGGTTCGCGTGCCTCGATCAGGAGCTCGCACCCGATTATTCGTTCAATCGTTCCCCGGGGTCTTTGCTGTGATTCAGCTCGCCGGGGCGGGGCAGCTCGACTGGTCTGCAACGCCCAACCCGTCTTGCGACGCAAGTCCGAGTTTTCGAAAGCGCATTAAAAAATCAGTACCGGCGTCAATCCTCGCTTCAAGCGTGACAGACGCCCCAGACGTTAGAAATATGCGTCAACATACTTCAAACGGCATCAAAAGCGCGGGCTTTCGGCCTTAAAATGTGCAGACCTGAAAGCTTCGGCGCCTATAAATTCGCTGCGCAGAAAGTGCCCTGCACTTCAACTGCACCGCGCAAGGCGCAAGTATAACTTTAATTGCACCGCAATGCCGTGATGGTTGCGGTTGGAAATACAAAAGCACAATGGCTGAACTTGCAAACACCGCCGCACGTACCGTGACGGTTATCGACGAGTCCGAAGTCCGGGACTTCAATCGCGTCAACTATGTTCGGGTCTCAGAGCGTAGCGACGGACAGCGGCTCGACAACTTTCTGATGCGTGTTTTAAAAGGCGTTCCAAAGAGCCACATATACCGCATCGTGAGAAACGGAGAAGTGCGTATCAACAAAAAGCGCGCCGAATGCCAGACAAAGATTGCGCTCGACGACGAAATCCGCATTCCGCCGGTGCGCACAGCCGTCATGGATGAAGCGGCGGCTCCTTCCGTCAAGCCTCTTGCTGCCGACGAACTCCCGATTCTGCGTGAAGACCGAGATCTCATCATTGTGAACAAACCTTCCGGTCTGGCCTGTCACGGCGGCTCCGGCGTGGCCTTCGGTCTGATCGAGCGCTTGAGAGCGTCTCGTCCCGAATGCAAGTTCCTGGAGCTGGCGCATCGGCTCGACCGAGACACTTCCGGACTGCTGATCGTCTGCAAAACCCGCAAGGCGCTCGTTCGTCTGCACGAAATGCAGCGGCAAGGCGAAATCGAAAAGCGCTACCGTCTGCTGGTACAGGGCGATTGGGTCAATCAGCGCGAGCACGTGCGTGCGCCGCTCACCAAATACACGCTCGCAAGCGGGGAACGGCGCGTGCGCGTTGACGAGGAAAACGGCCTTCGCTCGCATACGATCTTTACGCTCATCAAGCGCTATGGTGACGTTTCGTACCTCGAAGCTGAACTCAAGACCGGTCGCACGCACCAGATTCGAGTGCATGCCGCAAGCGTCGGGCATCCTCTCGTGGGCGACGCCAAATACGGCGACTATGCATTTAACGAAGCGGTGAGAAAGGGGGCGCTCGGGCTTCCCTTCGGGCGCCTTTTCCTTCACGCCGAGCGGCTCAAGTTCACGCATCCGGTGACGAAAGAACCCATGGTGGTGATTGCGCCGCTTGAAGCCTCGCTCAAAGCCTTGATCGACAACTTGAACGACCGGCAATGACCATGCAGTCCAAGAACTACCAGCTCTACGTCTTTGATTGGGACGGCACCGTGATGGATACGACCGGACTCATTGCCCGCGGCATGCAGCAGGCCTGCGTGACGCTTGGTTATCCGCAGCCCGATCTTGATGCATGTCGCGAAACCATCGGCCTGCCTTTTGCCGAGTCGTTTGCCAGAGTGGCGCCCGGATTCCGATACGAGCAGCTCGACGAGTTTCTGACTGCGTACCGCAACTGGTATTTGCAGCGCGAGGCTCAGGTTGACGTCATGGCGGGTTTGGAGGATCTCTTTGACCGCATGACGAAGAATGGCCTGCGTCTTGCAGTGGCAACCGGCAAGTCTCGGGCGGGGCTTATTCGCGTGTTTGAACGCACGGGCTTAGAGAAATACTTTGAAGCGACGGTTACCGCAGACGAAAGTTTCCCGAAACCCAACCCGGCAATGTTGGAAAAACTATCGGACGAAACGGGTGTGGACGTGCGCGAGATGGTGATGATCGGCGACTCGATTCACGATCTGCAGCTCGCACAAAACGCGCGATGCGACGCGGTTGCCGTAACCTGGGGGGCCGCACGTCTGCCGGAACTTCAGTCGTATCCGGCCGTGGCGTACGTCTCTGACGTCAAGGAATTGATTCGCGCCCTGAGCCTCTCGTATCTCTACGAGGAAAGCCAAAGCGCGTAACGCTCAGCGTCTGGCTGGGTGGCGCGGCGTGTAAGCCCTCACCGGCTTGTGCGGCGTCTTTTTGTGCCCTGCGCTCTTGAGGACCTTCACAAAAGTGGCCTGCACGGCAAACACCGTAGGCAGCTTGGGCAATTCGTAGCCTTTTTGTTGCCACTCGCGCGCGGTAAGCGTTTCGATTCGCTCTTCGCGGCCCGTAACGTCGGTTGCCGCCGTGATGCGGGTGTCGGCAGCCAATGTGGTCGCGAGAGCTTCAAGAATTCGGTTGTTGCGGTAGGGCGTTTCAATGAAAAGCTCTGTTTCTCCTGTGGTGCGGCTTTCCTTTTCAAGAGAAAGAATGGCTTGACGGCGCTCGTCTTCATGTACGGGCAAGTAGCCCAGAAAGCGAAAGCGCTGCCCGTTCATGCCGCTGGCCATCAACGTGAGCAGAATCGAGGAGGGCCCCACGAAGGGGACGACCTCAAGCCCCAAGGTCTGAGCGAATTTGACCAGTCCCGCGCCGGGATCGGCAACAGCCGGACACCCTGATTCGGACACGATCGCCGTATCGGTGCCGTCTTTGACGGGGGAGAGCCATTCGGAAAATTTAGCCGGGTCCGGCTCATGACCGATTTCGATGATCTCGAGTTCGGCAATTGCCACCGGGTGTCCGCAGGATTTCAGAAACGAGCGGGCGCTCTTGGCGTTTTCGGCCAGAAAACGCTTACAGCTGCGGGCGGCCGTAAGCGTCGAAAGCGGCAAAGTCTCGGCCGGGTCGCCTTCGGTGATCGGCACGGGAATCAGGTATAGACGGCCTTGAGCCACCGTTATTCTCCCAAACCGTCGATTACTTCGATGCCGGCCTTGAGCAGCATGTCGGTGACGCGCATCAGCGGCAGACCGATGAGGCTCGTGGGGTCGTCCGAAGAAACGGATTTCATGAGCGCGATGCCGAGCTTTTCAATTTTGGCGCTGCCGGCACAATCGTAGGGTTCTTCGCGGCGGACGTATGCGGCGATTGCCTTAGCCGAGAGCGCGCGCATTTCGATGCGGGTGTCGCTCACGCAGGTCTGTTCGTTGCCGTCGGCTCCGATCACGCAGACGGCGGTGTGAAACACCAGGGTGTTGCCCTGCATTTCGGTAAGCTGACGCACGGCGCCCTCGTAGTTGTGGGGCTTGCCGAGTGCTTTGCCGCCGAGAGCGCAGACCTGATCGGAACCGATCACGACGCTGCCGGGATTGTCTTTGGCAACGGCACGGGCCTTGGCTATTGCCAGGCGCAGCGCAAGCCGTTCGGGGGTTTCGCCTTCAAGCGGCGTTTCGTCAACGCTTGAAGCCTTTGTTTCGAAGGGATACCCCAGACGTTCAAGAAGCTCGCGGCGATAGCGCGAGGTGGAGGCAAGAATAAGGTTAAGATTCGCAGTCATGCGGCCAATTGTATCGAGCTTGCCGCTTTTTTCCCCACGAATTTCCCAAGAAAAATGAAATACATCGACATTTTTGAGCTTTCCAGAGCAAAGATCGAAGAAGAAGGACGCCTGAGCATCGAAGACTTGCCCGACTTAAAGGAGATGCTCAAGAGCGAGAAGCCCAAGGCCGATGTCTATTGGAAGGCAACGGGTACGGGACAGCGCCGTCGCCTGGCAAGTGCACTGCTTACGGTCGAAGCCAAGCTTACGACCGACTGTGCCCGTTGCGGCAAGCTCCTTGAGATAGAAATCAACAAGGAAGTGCCGTTTCTCTTTACGAAAACCGAAGACGAAGCCAACCGTCTGCCCATTGAAGATGACGGCGATGACGAGGTCGTGGTGGGTTCCACCAAGTTCGATGTGGCGCACTGGGTTGAAGAGGAGCTTATTTTGTCGCTCGATCTTTTTCCGTCGCACGAGGACTGTGAACCCGATCCGGGCAGTTTGCAGAGCCGAGATGAAGAGGAAATCCCCGAGCGTGTCAATCCGTTTGCCGGACTGGCCGACCTGATGAAAAAAAACGGCTGATTGTGCGCGCCGGTCCTCACAGGGCCGGCAGTTTTTTCATGGCCTGTGCGATCTGAGACTCTTCGGGCGTCAGATAACGGCTGGTGGTTCCGATGGAGGCATGCCCCATAGCGTTTTGCACGAGGTTGATGTCCATGGTTTTCAATGCGTTGGTGGCAAATGTGTGACGCAGCCAGTGCGTCGAGCCCGCACGCAGTTTGGCGGCGTCTGCAGCGGAGCGTTCCTGCACTTCAGCCGCAGCTGCCTCGAAAAAGTCACACAGCACCCGATAGAGTCCCGAACGCGAGATGCCTGCGGATTGGGGCGCCTCGTTTTTTTTGCGCCGAATGGCGGCCAGCAGCGGCGTGGACGGATCGGCGGACGTTACGTCAGGGAGTTCTCGCAGCGAAAAGTAGGCGTTGATGTCGTCAAGCGTTTGCTGCGCCAACGGCAGGCGCCTGACTTTATCGCCTTTGCCGACGATTTCGATGACCGTGAGATCTTCGTCGCCGATGCGGCGCACGGCAATCCAGTCGGCTCGGCAGTGAATCATTTCGGAGGCGCGCATGCCCAAGCCCTTGCCGAGCGCGAGCACGATGCGGATGCGCAGCTTGGCTTCGCCCTCGGGCATGTGGTCAAGGTGCTCAAGCACGGCCTCCCATTGCCGCGGGGTGAGCGATCTGTCGGCAAAGGCCTTCGGGGCGCCTTCGCCGGGCAGATAACGCACTTTGGAACTCACCTGATCAAACGGGTTGGAGCGCAGGTAACCGGTTTTCGTCAGAAAACCGAAGAGAATGCGCACGACGGTAAGCGAAGTCTTGCGGCTTGAGACAGAAAGAGGTCCGTTGAAGGGACGCCATTGTGCAGACAGTCGCGGCGCGTTTTTCGGCCCGACCCAGATCGTCTGCGGAAGATTCCATTTTTGCTGCCAGGCATCGGGCTCCAGGCGACCGAGCTCTTCAAGCCAGCGGGGGTAGAGGGCGGCGTCGGACGCCGTAATCGAACTTAAGGCCTTGCCGCGCTCCATGGTGCACCACAGAAGAAAGCGTTCGGCTTCCTTGCGGTATTGCGACAGCGTATTGGGGTTGACGGCCCTGGCCTGCAACCAGACGCGAACGGCCGAAAGATCGTCGTCGGCTTCAAGAGAATTGTCGTCGTAGCCTCGGTTGATGCCTTGCGTGCCCGAAAGCGTCTCGGGCAAGGCCGAGAGCACCTGGTTGCTTTCTGACAAAAGCGCGCTCAGGTGCGTCGTTTCGCCGTTGATATCGTCGTAGAGAAGCGGCAGGGCATCATCGTCGGCATTGTTTACCAAGTCCGAGGGGGCGCAGCCGCTCGGCCAAAAACGTTCCGTGACTTCGCCCAGGTCTTTGGCGTGATCGGCAAGCCAATTGACGAGTTCCACCGCATCTTCGCGTTTAATGCCCTGGAAGTTGCGGTACCAGTTGCTTCCGACGTTGGCGACGCACTCGTATAGGTCAACGGCGGTCTCCACGCCCATTTCTATGAGTGCCGGAAGCGTACGCGCCGCAAGTTTGGACGGCAGAACGTCTTCGAGCGGACTTTCTTCGGTAACAGGGGAAAAATCGTCGGAAACGGACATGGACAGCGGGGCGAAAGGGCGGTCGGTCGGCGCGTCATCGTGTATTGTTTGGGATGTGCGCTGCCGGCAACTGCGAATTATGTTGAGTATTGCTCAGACATTATATTGCGCAACGAGCTCCGTGACGCGCAAAATACGCCTGTTTGACGCTCAGACGAAGAACGACAGGAATATTTCGTCGACAAGCGGACATTGGAGAGATACAAAGTGACGTTAGCGGTTTTCAATCTGGAATTTCGTGGACTGCCTCATCGCGAGGCCACTTCTGCCAACCCTGCCGTGGCGCATGCCGTGATCGGCATTGATGCGCTTCTGACGCAGGCTTCCAAGGTGTTGTTCGGACGCGTCGTAGAACCGGAAATTGACGTGCGCGCCGGGGAAGGTACGGGAGACTTTGAGGTTGACCTGGGCTTTCGCGTGGATGCGGGCAAGGCGCGCTGCGCGGCCTTGGCGGGTGAACCCTTTTATGCCGATCCGCAACCCGACGTGGTGCTGCGCGCGCTGGGCTTTGTGGCGATCGAACGCTCGCCCGAAGAGCTCGCCGCTTTGCCTGAAGGTTGGTGCGACGGTCTCGTTGCGCTGATGTTGCGCCTGGGCGGTCGTCAACCTGAAAAGATCTACCTGACCGGCAAAAACGTTGATATCGATGTCGGTCACGAAGAACGCTACGTGGTCGATAAGGCGACCTACGAGCTCTTTAAGGACCGTGAGGTTCGTGCCGGGCTCAAGGCGCTCGTTGAAGCACTTGCCGACAGCGAAATTGCTGAAATCAACGTTTCCGAACGTGACGCGCAGGAACCGGTTTTCGTTTTGCAGCCCGGTCACATCAATGCTTTTTCCATGGAAGAACCGCAGGAAGTGCTGCTGCTTGAAAAGGTGCGCACGATGGCGTTGACGCTTCAGGCTCCGGTCTTCCGCAATGCTCAGGCATGGTTCTTCGATAACGGCCTACAGCACATCCAGGCGACGATGGGCGACAGGGATTTCCTGTCCTTGATCGACAGTGGTATTTTCGAGCTGCAGCCGGGAGACGTGTTGGTGGCCAATGTGCGCGTCAAGACCTTGCATCGCCGCGACGTTGGTCTGGTGAGCACGTACGAAGTGGTGGGTGTGCTCGATACTCGCCGAGCCGATACCGACATCCTCATGCCCGGAATCTAAGCTAAGGACGATGTCAGATGCGGTTCGGACGCGTTTTCTCGGCTTTCCTGATCGGTGCGGCGGGCTTCTTAGCCCAAACTGTCTCGGCGGCTTCCTATTCACTGGTGCCATCGGAAGGCACGCGCGTCAGCGGCTCGGATCGTTCCGTGACGATCTCGGCGCCTTCGCCCCTGAGCATGCCGCTTGACGTCAAGGTCAAGCACACGAAGGACGGCAAGGTGAGCGGCTATGAACTGTCGCGTCCGGCTCGCATCGGCGTGCAAAGCGAATTTGCCAATTATCTAGACGGCGGCCCTTGGGAACAGACCCGCATGCAGCTCGTCCGAAGCCTGGGGGAAAAGAGCCTCGAATTCGTCATTCTTGAGCGTCCGATCCTGATTGAGGCTGTCAACAGCGGCGCCATCGACATGGCGGTGACCGATGCGGGTAACTTCATTCAGTTTGAGATGACGGGACAGTTGATCGGCTTGTCGAGTCTTTGGCCGGTGTCCGCGTCCGATCCCTCGTACGCCGACGGCATACTCTTTGTCAAGCGCGCTCAGAGTAAGGAAATCCGACGTCTGGGCGACATTCGCAATCGGCGCATAGCAGCTGACTATCCGACGAGTTTCGGCGGCTGGCTCATCGCATTGCGCGAGTTTCAAAAGCATGGGCTCAACACCGATGTCATCCTTGACAACGTGCGCTTCTACGGCACGGATCCCGCCAACATTCTTCGTTCTCTGCAGCAGGAAAAGGTGGACTTGGCAGTGTTGCCGACCTGCACGTTTGAGTCTCTTGCCAAGCGCGGTGTGATTGACGAAAACGACTTTGCCTTTGTTGACGTCAACGAAACGGAATATTCGGTATGCCGGCATTCCGGCGAACTCTATCCGAGCTTCATCATCTCGATGCTCTCGGGCACGGATTCACTCCTGAGTCGCACGGTGATGACTTCGCTGCAGCAGATGACCGGGGCTTCCACGGGCGTTGACTGGGGCCCCGTGGCTTCCGTTCGCACCGTACACGATCTTTATTACGCGCTCAAGGTTGGTCCCTACGAACACCTGCAGGCGTTTCGACTGTCGACCTTTATTCGCGAACAGTCGGCCGGCGTGACGATCACTCTGGGCGTTGTCTTCCTCGTGCTTTTCTACGCCGGTTCGCTTTCGGTACTGGTGCGCCGCCGCACGGCGCTTTTGAATCGAGCGCTCGAAGACCGTAAGCGCATCGAGGCAGAGGCGGCCGCAAGCCGCGACCATATTGCGCATCTTGAACGCACGGGCATCGTTGGCCAGATGTCGACCATGATCGCGCACGAACTGAAGCAGCCTCTGGGGGCCATCACCAACTTTGCCAATGGTCTGCTGCGTCGTCTCAAGCGCGGTGCGATTGATCCGAAGGTCTTCTCCGAGGCGCTCGAAGAAATTGTGATGCAGGGTACGCGCGCAAGCGAAATCGTCAACCGAGTTCGCTCCTATGCCAAACAGCAGCAGCCTGTGCTCGAACTCACCGACATGCAGGAAATTGTTTGCAATGCCATCAGCACGTTCGAGCGCTCCCGCCGTTCAAGCGCCAAGATCGAAGCTGATCTGCAGCCCTTCCTGTGGGCAGACATCGACGCCTGGGAAATTGAGCTTGCGATTCTCAATCTTCTGAAGAACGCGGCCGACTCCGTCGAAGGGCTGAGCGACGCTAAGATCCTCGTGCGCGTGCGTGCCGAAGACCGCTACTGGCGCGTGGAGGTGATCGACAACGGTCCCAAGATCACGCAAGAAGAGGTCGACCGCTTCATGATGCCGCTTGTGACGAGCAAAGCGGGAGGCCTGGGGCTGGGTCTTTCGATCTGCTCCAACATTGCCGAACGTCACCACGGTCACATCAGTGGCTACGCCAATCCCGACGGCGGCGTTACGATCGCCATGGACATTCCGCGAGCCGCATTGCCCGAACACACGGCAATGTAGTTGTTTGCTCGGATTGGGCAAGTCTTTGACATTGAGAAAAGGCCGCCGCAAAAGCTCTTTTCGTATCATTTTTCAGCGGAAATCCTCTTGAGACCATCCGAGGAGTGGGAAAAATGACGATGACAAGAAGAACGGTGTTGACAACGGCGGCCGCACTTGCGGCGGCTTCCTGGTCGGGTTTGGCTGCATCTGCGGGAAAGAGCAAATCGATCGTGATATTTTTTTCGAGAACCGGAACGATCAAAGGTCTGGCGCAGACGGTGGTGAAACTCACGGGGGCCGACGTCGTGCTCGAACTGCGGCTCGTCAAGCCCTATGCCGCCAACTACAGCGACATGACCTACATCGCGCGAGAAGAGCGTCGCGAAGGCACTCGCCGCGAGATTTCGACGAAGATCCCGGATCTGACGCCGTATGACACGATCTTCCTTGGCACACCTTACTGGTGGGGCGGCGTTTCGATTCCGATGCGTACGTTCCTGATGGATCATCCGCTCGAAGGCAAGACGGTTGTGCCGTTTGTGGTCTCGGGCAGCTCTTCGCCCGAAGGCGCCTGGGAAGACATCCGTAAGTACTGCCCGAAAGCGAAGGTTCTCGAAGGCTTCCATCGCACCCAGAGCGAGGCCTCGGGCTGTGAAGCCGATCTCAAAGCTTGGCTGCAGAGCCTGAAGCTCATTTGATTTCAATGGGCCTCTAGGCTCAGGTAAGATTCGGGACCGATGACAACAGACGTTTTTTCTTTCAATGTCCAGCTACAACGTTCCCGATCTTGCGCCCGGAGAGATTCACCGTGAAGAAGAGGTGATCCGCCGCAGCCGCTTCATTGTTTCGATGGCACGCGTACAGGGGCCCGATCAGGCCAAGGCTTTCATCGAGCGCATCCGAGTTGAACATCCGGATGCCACGCACAACTGCTGGGCGTTTCAGGCGGGACCTGCGGGTAGCACGGCGTTTGCGGGCTGCAGCGACGACGGCGAACCCAAGGGAACGGCCGGGCGACCAATGCTCACCGTGTTGCTGCACTGCGGCGTGGGAGAGATTGCCGCCGTGGTGACGCGATACTTCGGCGGCACGCTTTTGGGAACGGGCGGGTTGGTTCATGCCTATCAAGGCATGGTGAAAAAGGGACTAGAGACGTTGCCTGTGACCGAACGCATCGAAACGGCCCGGATTTTCGTGGAAATGGAACATCGGTTTTACGAACATGCCGTCTCGGTGATCGGGCGCTGTCAGGGTACGATTCTCGAGCGAAATTTCGCAGCCGATGTGTCGCTTTTGGTCGAAACGGCGCAGACTCAGGCCGAAAAACTCATGAGCGCTTTGGGCGAAATCAGCGCCGGAAGAATCCGCGTTAAACGCGCCGGAGACGAGTCCTGAAGATTTTCTTCAAAATTTAGCTTTTTTTGACGGCTCGGCCAATGACAAACCAGCCCTAGGTAATCCATAATTAACGGTTGAAGCAGGCATGTCTCCATGAAAAAAGGGGAGGCGGCCGCTTGCAAAGAATTCCGTGCGCCGGGGGCGTTGTTTGTGTCCGGCGGAAATTTTTGTTTTAAAGAGTGAACAATGTCTCAGACGATTCTGCAAAGCGTTCCCGTCGGCAAGAAAGTCGGCATCGCATTCTCGGGCGGCCTTGATACCAGCGCCGCACTGCGCTGGATGAAGAACAAGGGTGCATTCCCGTACGCTTACACGGCCAATCTCGGTCAGCCCGATGAGGACGACTATGAAGCCATTCCTCGTCGCGCCATGGAGTACGGTGCAGAATCCGCCCGTCTGATCGACTGCCGTCCTCAGCTTGTGGCCGAAGGCATTGCCGCCATTCAGTCCGGCGCATTCCACATCACGACGGCCGGCCAGACCTACTTCAACACGACGCCGCTCGGCCGCGCCGTGACCGGTACGATGCTTGTTGCCGCCATGCGCGAAGACGGTGTTGACATCTGGGGCGACGGCTCGACCTACAAGGGCAACGACATCGAACGTTTCTATCGCTACGGTCTGTTGGTTAACCCCAACCTCAAGATCTACAAGCCCTGGCTTGACACCCAGTTCATTTCCGAACTCGGCGGCCGAGCTGAAATGTCCGCCTTCTTGAACGCCGAAGGCTTCGAATACCGCATGAAGGCTGAAAAGGCCTATTCCACCGACTCCAACATGCTCGGTGCCACGCACGAAGCCAAGGATCTGGAAAAGCTCAGCACCTCCATGAAGATCGTCGAACCGATCATGGGCGTTGCTTTCTGGGACGAAAACGTGCAGATTCCGGCCGAACTCGTGACCGTGCGCTTTGAAGAAGGACAGCCGGTTGCTCTCAACGGCAAGGAATATGCTGATCCTGTTGAACTGATGATGGAAGCCAACCGCATCGGCGGCCGTCACGGCTTGGGCATGAGCGATCAGATCGAAAACCGCATCATCGAAGCAAAGAGCCGCGGCATCTACGAAGCTCCGGGTATGGCTCTGCTGCACATCGCTTACGAACGTTTGATCTCCGGCATCCACAACGAAGACACGATCGAGCAGTACCACATCAATGGCCGTAAGCTCGGTCGTCTGCTCTATCAGGGCCGTTGGTTTGACAGCCAGGCCATCATGCTGCGCGAAAGCGCCATGCGTTGGGTGGCTCGCGCCATTACCGGCGAAGTGGTTCTCGAACTGCGCCGCGGCAACGACTACACGATCATGGATACGGTTTCGCCGAACCTCACTTACGAACCCGAACGCCTGACGATGGAAAAGGGCGATTCGATGTTCACGGCCGTGGATCGTATCGGTCAGCTCACGATGCGCAACCTCGACATCACGGACACTCGCGCCAAGCTGCAGACCTATGCCAAGAGCGGTCTGCTTACCGGCGGCGAAGGTACCGTGGTTCCGATGCTCACCGGCAGCAAGAAGGATTAATTCCTTTTACGACTGCTTGAAGAACCGGCCATATGGGGCCGGCGCATCGCAAGGCCCGCACGGGCGTACAAGTCTTGTCTTGTGCGCCGGCGGGCTTTTTCGTTTTTTTTGAAACAAACGGCGTGTGTCCGAGACGTCTCCAAGCTCATAATTTCTCCTGGTGGCTGTTTGTCGGTCAAAAAAGGGAATAAAGTTCGCACGAATATGGATGGCTGCCGAAGGCAAGAACGGGTGGCCGATTCTCTGAAAAAGAACAATGCAAATGAGTGGAAAAAACGATTACGCAGATCATGCTCTCGGCGACTGCAGTTACGATCATCGCGGAGAAGAGGTCAAACTTTCTGTCTTGGGCCTTGCGGTGGCGCTTACGCTGGGCTTTTCGGCGGTGGAACTATTTTTTGGTTGGGTATCCAATTCTCTGGCTTTGATCGGTGACGCCGGTCACATGGCCACCGATTCCGCAAGCCTTTTCTTTGCGCTGGTTGCCAACTTTATTTCCCGTAAGGGCGTGGATGCCAACCATAGTTTTGGACACGGTCGCATCGAGGTTCTGGCGGCGTTTCTAAACGGCCTGGTGATGCTCGGCGTGGTGGGCTGGATTTTCTACGAGGCAGTGCAGCGTCTTGACAATCCTGCGCAGGTCGACGGCGGCTCGGTGATGATCGTTGCCCTCATCGGCTTGTGCATCAACATTGCCGTGGCCTGGTCGCTTTCCCGTGACAAGAAAAACGTCAACACCCGTGCGGCGCTTCTGCACGTGATGGGCGACTTGCTCGGGTCCGTGGCGGCGATCTTAGCCGGTGCTCTCATCTACTTCTTTGGCGAAAAATTCGCGATTGCCGATCCGATTCTTTCTTTCCTCGTCGGTGCGCTTGTGCTGCACTCCACCTACGAAGTGCTCAAGGATTCTTCCGCTGTGTTGCTTGACGGCGTGCCTGAAGGCGTCAACTACTACGACGTCGGCGATGCGTTGAGCCGCATTCCGGGTGTGAGTCGCGTGCACGATCTGCACGTCTGGACGCTTGCTCCCGGACACGGTGCGGTCATGGCGCATCTGTGCGTTGAAAAGGGCATTGATTGGGAACAGGTGCTTTCCGAAGCACAGGCGATGCTTCTCAAGGATTTCGGGCTTGAGCATGTCACGTTGCAGCCAGAATGGCATTGTGCGGGCGGTTGCAGCACAACTTGTAGACAGTGCCGCAAACAGCGTGAAGAGCAACTGCATCCCAAGGCCGAAGGGACTGCAAGTGAAGAACCCAACGCGTTCCATACTAAGGAAGGTCTCAACGTGCTCGGCTAAAATCGCAAGACCATCGAAACTTGTGATTTAGCGTGCGGCTGTCGCCCATACGGTACGGTGGCCGCCTCGAGCGAACCATGCAGGAAATTCAGGATATTTTGATCAATTGCTCGCCGCGCGAGACGCGTGTGGCGATCCTTGTCGACGGCATCTTGGAGGATCTCCACATTGAGCGAGCCGCCAGCCGCGGCCTTGTCGGCAACGTCTATGTCGGCAAGGTGCTGCGGGTGCTCCCGGGTA
Organism: Sutterella sp. AM11-39; assembly: GCF_003472385.1. Lineage (GTDB taxonomy): Bacteria > Pseudomonadota > Gammaproteobacteria > Burkholderiales > Burkholderiaceae_F > Duodenibacillus > Duodenibacillus intestinigallinarum. Next base: position 83,447 of record NZ_QRLV01000003.1, read on the forward strand.
TGCAGTCGGCCTTTGTGGATATCGGGTTGGAACGCACGGCTTTTCTGCATGTGCTTGACATCGAAGGAGCGCGGCAGGAAAACGGCGAGTACCGCCCGATCGAAAAGCTGATCGGCGAAGGTCAGCGTCTGCTGGTACAGGTGGCCAAGGATCCGATCGGTACTAAGGGCGCGCGACTGACGACCACCATTTCTTTGGCAGGCCGCAAGCTTGTCTACCTTCCGCAGGATGATCACATCGGCGTGAGTCAGAAGATCGAGGACGAAACGCGCCGCGAAGTATTGCGCGAGCAGGTGACGCGCCTGAAAAAGGCCGATGAAAAGGGAGGTTACATCGTACGCACCTGCGCCGAAGAATCGGCCACCGACGAGGAATTCCTCGAAGACATGCGCTATCTGGGGTGCTTGTGGCAGGAAACAAGCAAGAAGGCGAGCGTGTCTCCTGCGCCAAGCCTCCTGTACGAAGACCTTTCGTTGTCCAAGCGCGTTTTGCGCGACATGGTGCAGGCCGAAACCCGAAAGATTCTTGTCGACAGCAAAGAAGTCTTCGAAGAGCTCAAGGAATTTGCGCGGGTCTATGCCCAGAGCGCTTTGCCGCTTCTGGAGCTTTATACCGGCGAAGAACCGCTTTTTGAAACCCAGCAAGTTGAGGCCGAACTGCAGCGCGCGCTTGATCGCCGCGTGCCGCTTAAAAGCGGAGGCTACATCGTGGTCGACTGCACCGAAGCCATGACGACGGTTGACGTTAACACGGGCGGATTTGTCGGCAAGCGCGATTTTTCCGAGACGGTCTTTAAGACCAATCTCGAAGCAGCGAAGACGATTGCCCGCCAGTTGCGTTTGCGCAACCTCGGCGGCATCATCATCATTGATTTCATCGACATGCAGAACCCGGCTCACAGGGCTGCCGTTCTCGAAGAATTGCGTCGTGCGGCTTCGACCGACCGCACCAAACTCACGATTTCGGAATTCACCGAACTCGGTCTAGTGGAGATGACGAGAAAGCGCACGAGAGAGTCGCTTTCGCACACGCTGTGCGAACCCTGTCCGTTGTGCGGCGGAAGAGGGGAGATCAAGACAGCTCGCACTATCTGCTACGAAATCATGCGTGAAATTGTTCGTCTCTACCGACAGTACGAAAAGGCCGATTCCTTCAAGATTTTGGCCTCGCAGCCGGTGATCGATTTCTTCCTGGAAGACGAGGCTTGCGCGCTGGAACTTTTGCAGAGCTTCGTGCAAAAGCCGGTGCACCTGGAAGCCGAACCCGCTTATACGCAGGAACAGTACGACGTACTGATCGGCTAAATCGAGAGGAACGAATCAAAGAGTGAGGTAGGCGCTTTCGGGCGCCTCTTCACATTTTGCGCAGACAAAAAAAGACCCAACCAACAATGGGTCAGGTCACAGAAATGCAGCAAACTACAATGCTCGCTTTCGAAGAGGGAGGGCTTCGAAAACGGCCCCTCGGGAGTTTGCCGCACAGGGAGGCAATTGAGGCGCAGATGCCTTATTGCGGTACGTAATTTAACCTAGTACTAGGCAATTGATAATAGGGGTTCTCCCTTATATTGCGCCATAATGTCTTTGTGTGTGCAATTTGAGACTGAAATTGGACAAAATGCGCAGAAAGTGGCCTACCGGGTGCCCAAAATGACCTTGCGTGGCTCGTCGGCGACAAATTGTTTCTATCTTTGCGAACAAACTCTACATTGAAGAAAAATTTAAAGTCTCTTGGGTCCCGATTTACAAGGGTTTCAAAAGGGTGACCACAAGATATAGTGTCAGCTTTGGAGTAAATAACCGAGAACCTGCGTTTTTTATCTATTGCCTCAGCGGTTGCAATTGACTAGACTCGAGCGCGCTGAGCTGCTTATCAACCCATGAAAAAGACGCCCGCGGAGGCGTTTTTTGGTGTCTTTGGGCGGCTTTCACGCAGGAGGGCGCCGGCCGACGGCGTCGGAGACAAACAACAACAAAGGTGCAAAGGAAATGGCAGTAGAGATCAAGCACATCATCAAACGCGACGGTTCGGTAAAGGACTTTGACGCTCAAAAGATCGCTTACGCCATCGAATGCGCCGGTAAGGCCACCAATCAGTTCGGCCGCGAACGCGCCGAAGAAATTACCGAAACGCTCGTGATGCCGCGACTGCGTCAGCTGAGCGTGGCGACGCCTCATATCGAGCAGGTGCAGGACGCCGTTGAACATGCGCTTTATGAAGCCGGTTACTTTGAGACCCTTCGCGCATACATCGTTTACCGCGAGCAACGTGCGCGCAGCCGCGACGCCAAGAAGAGCTGGGTTGACGTCGAAAGCTCGATTAACGAATACCTCAATCAGTCCGACTGGCGCGTTAACGCCAACGCCAATCAGGGCTACAGTCTGGGCGGCCTGATTCTCAATGTTTCGGGCAAGGTGATCGCCAACTATTGGCTCAACTACATCTACACGCCCGAAATCGGTCAGTGCCACCGTCAGGCCGACTTTCATATTCACGATCTGGACATGCTTTCGGGTTACTGCGCGGGCTGGAGTCTGCGCACGCTTTTGCAGGAGGGCTTCAACGGCGTTCCGGGCAAGGTCGAAGCGGGAGCGCCCAAGCACTTCTCGTCGGCCACCGGCCAGATCGTCAACTTCCTCGGCACCATGCAAAACGAATGGGCGGGCGCTCAGGCTTTCTCGTCGTTTGACACCTATATGGCGCCCTTCATCCGCAAGGACAACACGCCCTACGAGGAAGTGCTGCAGGGCATTCAGGAGCTCATCTACAATCTGAACGTCCCGAGCCGCTGGGGCACGCAAACGCCTTTTACGAATCTCACGTTTGACTGGACCTGCCCGGAAGATCTCAAAAACGTGCATCCGCTTATCGGCGGCGAAGAGATGCCCTTTACCTACGGCGAGCTGCAAAAGGAAATGGACATGATCAATCGAGCCTACATCGAGGTCATGACCAAGGGCGACGCCAAGGGTCGCGTCTTCACGTTTCCGATTCCGACCTACAACATCACGCCGGACTTTGACTGGGACAGCCCCAACGTGTTGCCGCTTTTTGACATGACGGCGCGCTACGGGCTGCCGTATTTCCAGAACTTCATCAATTCCGAATTGAAGCCCAACATGATTCGCTCGATGTGCTGCCGCCTGCAGCTCGATCTGCGCGAGCTTCTCAAGCGAGGCAACGGGCTTTTCGGCTCGGCGGAGCAAACAGGCAGCCTCGGTGTGGTGACGATTAACTGCGCGCGTCTGGGCTATCTCTTCAAGGGTAGCGAAGAGGCGCTCTTTGCGCGACTTGACCACCTGCTTGAACTTGCCCGCGATTCTTTGGAAATCAAGCGCAAGACGATTCAAAAGCATATCGATCAGGGACTCTTCCCGTACACCAAGCGCTATCTGGGTACGTTGCGCAACCATTTCTCAACGATCGGCGTCAACGGCTTAAATGAAATGATCCGTAACTTCACGGACGACGCCGAAGACATCACCACAGAGAAGGGGCACGACCTGGCCGTGCGTTTGCTCGATCACGTCCGCGCGCGTATGGTTGAATTCCAGACCGAAACGGGCCACATGTACAACCTGGAAGCGACGCCTGCCGAAGGCACGACGTATCGCTTCGCAAAGGAAGACAAGAAGCGTTTCCCGGACATTCTGCAGGCCGGAACGCCGCAGCATCCGTACTACACGAACTCTTCTCAGTTGCCTGTGGGTTACACCGACGATCCGTTCGAAGCTCTTGAAATGCAGGAAGACTTGCAGCGCAAGTACACCGGCGGCACCGTGCTTCATCTCTACATGAACGAAGCGATCAGCTCGGCCGAAGCCTGCCGCGATCTGGTGCGTCGTACGCTCACGCGCTTCCGTTTGCCGTATATCACGGTTACGCCGACGTTCTCGATTTGTCCCAAACACGGATACCTGTCGGGACGTCACGACTTCTGCCCGAAGTGCGATGCCGAACTTTTGGCCGCCAAGAAGGCTCGCGAACTTCAAAAGGCTGCCTAACGAAAAAATTTGACTGACCGCTGCAAAGCACAAGCCGCGCAGCGCCATAGGAGGAAATGCAATGACCGAAAAGACTAACGACACCATCAAGCTCAAGGACAGCGAACGTCAGCCCTGCGAAGTGTGGACCCGCGTGATGGGCTACCATCGTCCGGTTCAATCCTTCAACATCGGCAAGAAGGGCGAATTCGAAGAACGCAAATACTTCGTGGAATCGAAGTGCGGCTGCAGCGCTTCGAAGTAATCGCACTGCGAAGATTCCATTCATTGCCCATTTTCGCTGATCGGACAAGTGCTCAATTTCGACGTTCTTACCCCCGCCGCGGCGCTTCGCATCGCGGCGGTAACGCCTTTTACCAGCATTGATTTTCCCGGCAAACTCTCGGCAGTTGTTTTTTTGCGCGGCTGTCCGTGGCGTTGCTCGTACTGTCATAACCGCTGGATGCGCTCGCGCCGCAGCGAAGAGGGTGATCCCACCTGGGCCTCCGTCGAGACGCTTTTGAAAAAGCGCAAGGGATTGCTCGACGGCATCGTGTTCTCGGGAGGTGAGCCCTGTATGGACCCGGCGCTGCCCGCGGCCGTGCGTCTGGTAAAGGACGAGGGCTACGCGGTGGGACTGCACACCTCTGGCGCCTATCCGCGCCACCTCAAGGATTGCATCAGTCTCGTCGATTGGGTCGGTCTTGACGTCAAAGGCAATCCCGAAGATCCGCAGGCATTTGACGCCGTTGCCGGCATCAACGGCGCTCACAAGGCGTTTTTGGAAAGCTTCGAGATCATCCGCCGCGCAGGCGTGAAGTATGAAGCCCGCACGACGGCGCACCCGGGTTTTCTAGGAGAAGACGATCTGATCACGATCGCCCGATGGCTTAAGGAGCGTGGCGCCGACACATATGCGCTTCAGATCTACCGCAAGGCGCCGGGCATGGAAAACGCGCTGGATCCAGTGCCCGAAACATGGCCGTCGGCCGCCACGATCGAGAAGCTCAGGACAATTATTCCCAACTTCGTTCTGAGGCGAGAATAGTCTTCTAAGCACTGAGCATGCGGTCGACCTTGCCTGCCGATCGCATCAGGCGCAATCCCCAGGCCACCACGATCAGACATACTCCCGTATCGGCAAAGACCGCCATCCACATCGTGGCGTATCCCGCAAGCGCCGCAATCATGAAGCAGAACTTGACACCGAGCGCAAAAACGATGTTTTGAATAAGCGTAGAGTGTGTCAACTCCGATAGTTTCTTAAACCAGGCGATCTTGGCGATGTTGTCGTCCATGATGGCGACGTCGGCCGCTTCAATGGCCGTATCAGCTCCCTTGATGCCCATGGCAAAACCAATGCGTGCGCGCGATAGCGCCGGTGCGTCGTTGATGCCGTCGCCCACCATGGCTGTCGGCGCCTTAGACTCCAGTTCTTCAATGACTTCGAGCTTGTGCTCCGGCAGAAGATCCGCCTTGACGTTGTCGATGCCCACTTTTTGAGCGATGGCTTCGGCCGCCCGAGCGTTGTCACCGGTAAGCAGCCACGGCGTGAGTCCCACCTTTTTCATGAGCGCGATTGCCTGAGCCGAGTTGCTCTTTAAGGTATCTGCAACGGCAAACACCGCAACGACACCGAACATATCGCTCAATGCCACGGCCGTTTGCCCCTTGGCGTGAGCCGCATCAAAGGCTGCGGTCACATCGGGCGTCACACTCCCGCGACTGTTTAGCCAGGTGAGATTGGTGAGGAAAAAGAGCGATCCGTCGATGACTCCTTGCGTACCGCTGCCCGGTAGCGCCTTGAAGTTTTTTACGGGCAGCGTCGAGCGGTTTTCTTCGGCGAAATGCTCCGCAATGGCACGGCTGACCGGATGCGAGCTCATGGCGGCGAGACTTGCGGCAAGCAGCATCGCCCGGTTTTTATCCACAGTGCTTGTGAGCGTTATGTTGCTCAAGGAGGGTTTGCCTTTGGTGACGGTGCCCGTTTTGTCCAGGCAGACGTTTTTGAGAGTGCGGCCAGCTTCGAGGTACACACCTCCCTTAATCAACACGCCTCGGCGAGCGGCCGCAGAAACGGCCGAGACGATGGTCACGGGAGTGGAGATCACCAGGGCGCAGGGGCAGGAAATAACGAGCAGCACCAGAGCACGGTAGATCCAGACTGTCCAGGGTTCACTCGAAAAAATCGGACCGAGAACGGCCGTGAGAATAGCAAGAGCAAACACCGCCGGGGTGTAGCGTGAGGCGAATTTGTCCACGAAGCGCTGCAGGGGGGCTTTCTTCTGTTCGGCCTCCTCCACGGCGCGGATGATGCGTGCACTCATCGAATCGGCGGCCGCGGCCGTGGCGCGCACGGTAAGTCCGCTCTCAAGCGCCAGGGCACCCGCAAAGACACGAGAACCGACCGTTTTTGCGGCAGGCATCGACTCTCCCGTGATCATGGATTCGTCCATCGATCCCGTACCGTCCTCCACCATGCCGTCCAAAGCGGCTCGCTCGCCCGGCTCAATGCGATAGAGCGAGCCTGCAGGAACCGCTTCGGCTTTCATGCGTTGCCAACTTTCTCCCACCTTGACAGTGACTTCAGCCGGTGCCACGTCCATGAGCTTACGGATGGCGTTTCGTGCACGCGTCATGCTCATATCTTCGATAGCTTCTCCGATTTCATAGAGCACCATCACCATGGCAGCTTCGGGCCAGGCACCCAGACAAACGGCGCCTATCACGGCCACGCTCATCAGCGTATCCATGTTGAAGATCAGGCGAAGGAGAAAGCCGAACCCCTTGAGAATCGTCTGAAAGCCTGCAAGCACGATGGCAACGGCGGCACAGGCCATGATCGCCCACTCAGGAAGCGCGTGCGTAAGTTCGATCGCTTCCGCAACGGCCGCAAAGACGAGCGCGATACCCAAGCGCAGCCAGGGAATCGATTCGCCCTCGGTTTGGGCTGCATCCGTTTTGCCGGAGGCGACGACCACCGCGTCAAAACCCGCTTTCTGCAGTTTTTCGAGAATGGCAAAGCAGTGCTCGGCGTCCGTATGAAATTTCACGACGCGATTGATCTTGTCGACGGCGCAGTCAAGCCCGACAAGCTCAAGAACCTGTGTGACATCGGCGTCCGTTTGCATGCGCTCGATGCGAATTGCCATTTCCGAGAGGATCGTTTCTCGGATTTCGTTTGCCTGCATACCCACAGAGTCGATGATGGTGATGAGCATCGCGGCGGTGACGTTCTCATTGGCCGGCGTAAAGAGGGCGGTACGAGCGAGCGTGTCGAATCGAATGTCCTTGACAAGGTCACTGCCTTTGAAGGCTTTTTCGATCAAAGCGGTTTCGGCACCGCAACACATCTCCGGAATGTAGAGCTTGATGCAGGAAGAGGTCGTCATGGGGCGAACAAAAAAGTTTCTTTAACGAGTAACATTAAAAACCCTGTAGTCGCTACAGTGTCAAGAATTTTTCGCATACGGGGAAACGCATGAGAATCGGCGAACTGGCTCAACGCTCCGGCGTGGCTGTGGAGACCATCCGCTTTTATGAGGCGCAGGGGCTGCTTCCGGCTCCGTTGCGGCTAGAGAACAATTACCGCAATTACACGCGAAGGCACCTTGCAAGACTTCACTTCATCCGTCACTGCCGGTTGCTTGACATGAGTCTTGAGGAGATCGCCAAGCTGGCCAATTTGGAAAACGCTCAGCCGTGCGAGTTCGGGGTGGTGCACGAAACGATCGGCGCGCATATTCGAGACATCGACAACCGCATTCAGGAGCTGACGGAACTCAAGCAAAAGCTGCAGGCGCTTGAGTGCCACTGTACTGGAGATCACGAAGGAAAGAGTTGCGGCATTCTGCAGGAGTTGGAGTCCTACACCGATTCCTGCGACTGCTGTCGGGAGTTTGAGCTCGACTGCTGTTGCGGACATCCGCATCACAAAATCAGGTAACACAAGCGGTAGGTAGACGAGGCGCCAAGGTGCATTTCTTTTGCTAAATTGCGCAAACCACTTTTGTACGGAAAACTCAAGGTATGCACATGTTCGGAGGTTTGGTCGGCTGGCTTCTCGCGGTAGCCGTGGTTTTGATTCCCACTTTCTTTGTCGGGCGCTATGCGCAGACGCGCCCGCCCGTTCTCACGTCACCTCGTGCCAAAAGCGGTTTTGGTGGAGTGATGTGGCTTTTCCTGGCCGGGCAGATTGGCTGGCTTCTGACACTCGTGTGGCAAACGGCCTATATGACGAGCGAGCTCTGGTTCATGCTTGCGCGTAACTCTCAGACTATGCAGGCTGCTTTCGTGGCCGTAGTACCCGGACTTGTCTCCATCATCATCGGCGTCTGGGTTATTTGGCAGATTGCCGCTAAGCGCTCGCCCAACGCCGTAGCCTTTGCCGTAGTCGGCGTCTGGCTGATGGGGCCCTGTGTGGCCATGTTGCAAAGCTGGTACTTCGGTTTGGCGCTCACCGAACTCAGTCTGATTCAGCTCTTTGGTTGGAGCATCGGCTGGAGTCTTTACTTTGCGCTCTCGCCGCGTGTGGCTCTCACTTACGGCACACCTCGCGGCAAACGAATCGCCGAAGGCCTGGAGATGTAAAGGCTTCTCAAATCATCGACGAAAAAGGACGCTTCCATCTCGGAAAGCGTCCTTTTTTCGTCAGCGAAAGTGCGTTTTAGAACGTCACGTGATCCGGATCCAGACCTGAGAATCCCGTCTGCGGCATATTGTCGAGACGATCCATTTCTTCAGCCGTCAGGCTGAAGCTGAAAAGATCCGCATTCATGCGGCGCCGTTCGGGCGACAAGGACTTCACGACAGCTGCCGCGCCGTGTTGCAGACACCAGCGCAGGCACACCTGACCGGTCGAGACGCCATGGTTTTGGGCGATCTCAAGGATTACCGGGTTGCGCACAAGGGCACCGCGCGCCAGAGGAGACCAGGCAACGACCTGAATGTTGCGGCTCGCACAGAAGTCGAACGTGCTTGCCTGACGGTAGCCGGGGTGAAATTCGATCTGGTTGACCATCGGTGCAATGCGGGCTCGCGCGAGCAGCGGCACGAGATGATGCGACAGGAAGTTGCTTACGCCGATGGCGCGCACGACACCCTGCTCGTAGAGGTCTTCGAGGGCGCGCCAGGTGCCGGAATTGATGCTCTGCCAGGTCATCGGTTCGCCCTTGGCGGCTGGCCAGTGAATGAGGAACATGTCCAGGTAGGAGAGATCCATCTTTTGAAGGGCGTTGTCAAAGGCGCGCATGGCGGCGTCGTACCCGCGGTCGGCGTTCCAGAGCTTGGTTGTGACGAAGATCTGTTCACGCGGAACGCCGCAGGTGCGAATGGCTTCGCCCACGCCAGCCTCGTTGCCGTAGATAAAAGCGGTATCGATGTGACGATAGCCGATATTGATGGCGTCGTGGATATGCTCAATCAGTTTTTCGTCGTCGGGAACCTGCCAGGTTCCGAGGCCGATGCACGGAATTTTGACGTTGTTTGCAAGACGAAAGCCGCTGGCAATGGTGGGCAAAATAAGTCTCCCAAAGTGTTCTTAAATGGGCCTGTCTCAATCGAAGCGGTCAAGGGAAAAGCTTCAAAGGCGGCCGATGATTTTTTGTTTGTCGCATTGTATCAGGGCGCCTTTGTAAATTTGAAAACAAAAAAGAAGTGGATTCAGAGACTTAGCAAAAACGAGAAGACTGTTGTTCGTATTGCTCCGGCGCAACGCCCGTTAATACGCACAAAATCCAATGTTTCTCGGGCGTTTGCAGTAGGCGGCATGGGTGCCGAACGGACTACAATCCAAGCGAGAAAGCTTTTCTTTCGGATCGCCAAAGATGCAGCAAGAACTATCAGGTGTTTTCCTTCTTTTAATGGTCGTCGCGCTCGTGGTGCTGGGATTTGTCCTGCGCCGACTGAGTAAGGAGGGCGGCGGCAAACCTACTGCCAAGACAAAGCATATTCAGAGCGGTCGTCCCGTGCCCAACGAAAATCCGGCGCGCGGTGCGGTGAAAAAGCCGCAGGAGGTGCAGGAATTCGATGCCGTCAACGTTCGTCGCCCGACGATGCTCGCGCTTACGACCGTGCGCGAAGACGCTGTTTCTCCCGAAGTGTTCATCCAGCGCGCCTTCAAGATTGACCGCGAGCACTGGATGGAAATCGAGTCGACCGACGAGACGCGCCGTAGCCTCGAAGCGCTCTTTAGCCACGTCTGCCAGCTCGCCTGGGTGCCGGGCAGCGCCTTTGAGCGCCATATCTACTCAGTGAGCTTTGCGCCGGCGCTTGAAGCCGCACTTAAGGAAGGCATTTTCCGCAACGATAAGTCGGCCGGCGTCGTCACTCATGTGACAGCCATTGACGAGACGGGAGAAGTGCTCGGTAACCCCATGAAGATGTCTTTGGCAGGTTCCAAACTCGGTCTTGTGGCCGCCCTGTGGGCCGCTTTCAATCCCAAGGGCATGCCGCACGAACTGCGCGCTGAACTCGAAAAGGAAAACGCGGAAGTGGCAAAGCGCCTGGCCGATTTGCCGCAGCATGTCGCCTATGAAACGGTCGCAAGCTGGACGATGCGCTATGCAAGCCTTTCAGCCGTTGTCGCGGCCGTCAAAAGCGGAGTTGAAGCCGACCGGGTGTCCGAGTATCTTGCCGAAATCGATGAGATTTCCAAGGATATGCACGAGCAGGCCGACCGCATCGACGAAGCGATTGAAAAGAGAGCTGGTTCAGTCGTCAATCTCGAGGACGCCGACGATGCCCTGGTTCACGCCATCGCCTATATGTACGTGCGCGATCTGACTGTTCGCTTCATGCGCATTTGTTCGCTGTTGCGCGTGTCGATCGGCGATTCGTTTGAAGAGGAAGTACGCTGCGCCAATGCGGTCGCAGGCGACGTCAACCAGTTTACGGACGTGCGCTCGCTCATTGCTGCCGCTCAGAAGGTAGCGCACGACAAGCTCGATCCTTCGCACATGAGAACGGCCGGTGAACATGAAATTTCGCGTGCTGCTGCCATTGCTAAGCACGCTCAGGAACTCACGGAAATTCACGACGGGTTCCTTGCCGATCTGCAAAAGCAAGCGCGTAAGGTGCAGGATGATATCGATCAGGCTCTGCTGCGTCAGGCACGATTGCATCGATACGCCGTGCGCGTGAGCGACGAGGGGATGGTGGAAAAGTTCTTTGTGCTCAACGCCTGAGAACCACAAATGTTCTGAGATATAGAAACACAGGCAGCCGACAAAAAAGCCGCCGGGGGTGAACCGACGGCGTTTTTGTTGGCTGTAGCGCTCTTTAGCGCTTGATGATTACACCGGCGTCGGGCGTAAACGTTGCCTTGAGTTCGGTGCCGACATCAATAAGCCCAGTGCCGGGCAGGAACGGAACAGACATGCTGTAGGGCTTGGTCTGGTTCGAGTTCGGAATCTGCACGTGATAGTCGATTCGATCGCCTTCGAACAGTCGGTTGACGATCTGCACGGTAAAACTCTCGGATCCGGCCTGCAGGTGCAGGTTTTCCGGACGCACCACGAGGTAGGCGTTTTCGCCCACGGCCGGGGGATTTTGCTTACCCATGCGGGCTCGCAGTTTTTGACCGGATACGGAGATGATGCCGTAGCCGTCGGCTTGCACGGCTTCCAGACGGCCCTCGATGAGGTTGGCCTGACCGATAAAGTCGGCAACAAAGGGTGTGGCCGGATCTTCGTAGAGCTGCATAGGCGTGCCGATTTGTTCTATCTTGCCGCCGTGCATCACCATGATGCGGTCCGACATTGTCAGAGCTTCTTTCTGATCGTGCGTGACATACAGGCACGTGATGCCGAGCTTTTGTTGAATGCGGCGGATTTCCGTTCGCATGTGCAAACGAAGCTTTGCGTCGAGGTTCGAGAGCGGTTCGTCCATCAGAAGAAGCTTCGGACGCAGCACGAGCACGCGGGCCAAAGCCACGCGCTGCTGTTCGCCGCCCGACAGCTGGCTCGGGTAGCGCTGTTCAGCCTTGGTTAGCCCCACGAGAGCGAGCGCTTCGCGAACCTTGGTTGCCATGGTGTCCTTTGACTCGCCGCGGATTTTGAGACCGTAGGCGACGTTGTCAAAAATCGTCATGTGCGGGAAAAGCGCGTAGTTCTGGAACACAAAGCCCAGCCCGCGTTCGTTGGCAGGAACGTTCGTAATGTCGACGCCGTCGACGAGGATCTGGCCCGAGCTCGGGGTTTCGAAACCTGCGATCATGCGAAGCGTCGTGGTTTTGCCGCAGCCCGACGGGCCGAGGAAGGTTAAAAATTCGCCGGGCTGTACGTCCAGATTGACGTTGTTGACCGCCAGGAACTCTTCGTTGTCCTTGATGAAACGGCGGCAGATGTTTTTAAGACTGAGAGAAACGGACATTTAGCGTGCTCCAATGGTGTCGCCGTTGCGGCACAGTACGCGGGCCAGCAGCGACATGGCGCCGGAGGCCAGGAAGACGAGAAGAATCAGCACAACCGAGAAGGCGCAGGCCTGCGCAAACTGCAGTTCGGTCATGCATTCCAGAATGCGGGTCGTGATCAGAGTCCAGTGAACCGACACGAGGAAGATCGTGGCGCTGATGGCCGTCATCGAGTGGATGAAGAGATACTTCATGCCCGAAAGGATGGCCGGCAGGACGAGCGGGATCGTGATCGACGTGAAGGTTTTCACGGACGAGGCGCCCAGGCTCCGGCTAGCTTCTTCGATCGAGGGATCGATCTGGGAGAGCGCGGCGATGACGTTGCGGATGCCAGCCGAAGAATAACGGAAGACGTATGCCGCAATCAGGATGTAGATCGTGCCGGTTAGAACGATCGGCTTGTCGTTGAAGGCGATGATGTAGGCGATACCGACCACGGTGCCCGGCAGCGTGTAGTTCAGAAGCGAGGCCGTTTCCAGAGTTTTGTGACCGCGCACCTTCAGGCGAGTCGTCACGTAGCCCACGAGAACAGCAAGCAGACCACCCAAAGGCGTACCGATGCAGGCGATCAGCAGCGTGTCCTTGATGGCTTTCATGCCGTGGGTCATGACGTATTCGTAGTTGGCGAAGGTAATCGAGTTGTCGACGCCCCACACCTTGACGACACTGCCCAGAACGATGACCGAGTAGATAGCGATGATCAGGGCGATTACGGCTGCGATGACCACGGCCATGACGGTCGTCACGAGCAGCCCCGGGCCGTGAATCGAGCTGCGTCCGCCGGCTTTACCGCTCACCGTCACGAAGTTCTTGCGGCTTACCCAGTAGTGCTGCAGCAGGTATACGGCGAGAGCCGGAATGAGCAGCATGAAAGAAAGCGCTGCGCCGCCCTTAAAGTCGTACATGCCGGTAATCTGCAGATAAGCCTGTGTCGGGAGCACCGGGAAGGAGTGTCCGCCCAAGACCTGAGGTGTTGCAAAGTCGGCGAGCGAACAGGAGAAAACGAGAAGAAACGCGTTAGCGATGCCGGGAACGGCAAGCGGCATCGTGACCGTACGAAAGACCGTAAGACTCGAAGCGCCCAGAGAATAGGCAGCGTCTTCCAGGTTCGGATCGATGCGCGAGAGAATGGTCGAGAGCGTCATGAACGCCACCGGAAAAAAGGTAAGCGTTTCGGAAATGAAGGTGCCCCAGAAGCCGTAGAAGTTGAAGTCCTCGATGCCCAAAAGCGTGAGGATCATGCCGTTGGGACCCAAGAGAAGCGTGAGCGCGATACTGCTTGTAAAGGGAGGAGAAATCAGAGGCAGGATCGTGATTGCGCTGATGATGAATTTCACCCAAGCGGGCATGCGCAGACGCGTGACGGCAAAGGCGAAGATAAAGCCCAGAACGGTACCGGCCAGGCCTACGGAAAAGCCAAGCAGGATACTGTTGACAGCTGCCTGCTGGTCGTACCAGCTTGAGACGAAGGGCTTGAGATTTTCAAAGGTAAAACCGCTCTCGCCCCAGAAGGTCATGGCAAGAAGCCGGCAGAGCGGATAAAGCACGAAGACGCCGATCAAAAGCCACAGCATCGCCACGGTGAGACGTGTCGTGGCGTCTCGTCCCGATGCACCGGAAGAGGTCGTCATAGTGGTTCGAAAAAAAAAGAGAAGAGGGAGGCCGAGCAAATGTCAGCCTCCGAATGCCGATGAAAAAATAAGTATTGCCGGCGAGCGCCGCCGTTAAAAACCTTGCCGGACGGCGTTCGCGTGAGGCGAAGTTTTACTTGATGACTTCGTTGATCCAGCGCTGGGTGTATTCCTTGCGCTTTTCGCCCTTCCAGGTGACGTCGGTCGGAATCATCTTGATCTTGGTGAGATCGAGAATGGGATTGTCCGTCTTCACGTCATTGCGGGTCGGAACGTAATTGATCTTGTTGGCGACGATGAATTCGGCAAACTTCTTGGAAGCGGCCCAGTCGACGAACTTCTTGGCTTCGGCGTTGTTCTTGCCACCCTTGATGACGCCCGTGGCTTCAATGCCGTAGCTCACGCCGTCTTCAGGATAGGTAATCACGACCGGATAACCCTGCTGCTGGATGTCCAAAGCGTCGACAATGTAGAAGATGCCTGAAGCGCACTGACCGGTCGCAATCGGCATGGCGCCGCCCGCACCGCTCTTGGTGTACATCTGGATGTTGCCGTTGAGTTGCTTCTGGAACTTGAAGGCTTCGTCTTCACCCATGATCTTCACGAGCGAGAAGATGCGTTCGGTGGCGGTGCCGGACGTACGGGCATCGGCCATTTGCAGATTCTTCTTGTAGCGCGGATCAAGAAGGTCGGCCCACTTCTTCGGCGGTTCCATGTTGTTCTTCTTCAGGAACTTGGTGTTGGTGAGGAAGCACAGCGGAATGACGCCGATGCCGGTCCAGTAGTTGTTGGGATCGCGCAAGGAGGCGTCGATCGCGTCGGAGTCGGCCGGACGATAGGCTTCGAAGATGCCTTCCTTGCTGGCGGCGGCATACATGTCGGCAGGACCGCCCATCATGATGTCGACCTGCGGGTTGCCCTTTTCTGCGGTCAGACGAGCCAGTGCCTCACCAGTGGAAAAGCGAAGGAAGTTCACCTTGATGCCCGTGTCCTTGGTGAATTCGGCGAAGATGCGCGAAGCGTACTTCTCCGGCATCACGGAGTAGGCGTTGAGTTCGGCAGCGTTAACGCCGAGGCACAAAGAGGCAAGACCTGCGAGCACGGTCAGAAGTTTTTTCTTGGACATGTCCTTTCCTTCCTTGAATTAATTTTTCGCGTTGCTCTGCTTCTTTGAACCGTTCGCGTGAACAGCCGGCGCGGATACTATGGGCTTCAAAATGCCGCCTTGCGCTCTTTGAGAGCGCAAAAAGGAAACGCGGCAACGCGTCGGAAGGAAATTGTACCCAAAAGGTCTCGGGTATCTACTAGATTTTGCGAACCCAAAAGGAGATTCCGCTGACTTGATGGGGCATCCAAGAAATCAAACGCCGCAGACGATGGCATCTGCGGCGTTCAATCAAATCCACGGATCAGAGGCGATTATGCTTCGGGTTCCGGGCGGCTCAGGCGCATTGTGTTGAGCATTGCGGCGGCAGCCGGCGCAATGTCGCTGGCGGTAAAGCCCGCGGCGTACTCTTCACTTGCCTTGCCGTGCAGATAAACGGCGGCAAGCGTCGCGCTTACGAGGTCGTAGCCTTGCGCAAAGAAGGCACCGAGCATGCCGCTTAGCACATCGCCCGAACCGGCGGTGGCGAGCATGGCGTTGCCCGTGGGATTGATCCAGGTGCGCGAGCTGCGCAGGGTGATGACGCTGCCGGCGCCTTTCAAAATCGAAATGGCACCGGTCTGAACGGCGAGCTCTCGGGCAGCTCCGATGCGGTCGGCCTGAACCTTTTCAACGGTGCTTCGGATGATGGCGGCAGCTTCGCCCGGATGCGGAGTGATGACCGTGTGAGCTTTGCGGGCAAGCAGCGCATCCTGAAGCGACATGTCGTCGGCAATCATGCGAAGTGCATCGGCATCAAGAATCAACGGTACCGGAGCAGCGATGGCATCGGCCAGACGCTTGCGGGCTTTGTCGGAAAAGCCCATGCCGCAGCCCACGACATTGCAGGAGGTCTTCGTGAGATCAATTTCGCCGTCGGCGACCATGAGTTCCGGATAGATCGTGTCGAAAGCCGGGGCCTTGTCGCTCATGAATTCGACCGTGACGCGGCCTGCGCCCGTCACGATTGCCGCACGGGCCGCAAGAACGGCCGCGCCGATCGTGCCGGTTTCGCCGCCCACTACAGCCACGTGACCGTAGTTTCCCTTGTGACTGTTGCGGCTGCGTTCCTCGAGCACGTGACGGAAGTCGTCGGGTTCGACGAGACCGATCGTGGAAAGGGGAACGGAAACGCCGAGTTCGTTCACTTCGACGACACCGGCGGCATCGGCGCCTTCGCACATGAAGCAACCTGCCTTCGGAGCGAGCATGGCAAGCGTGATGTCGGCCATGCAGCCCTTGACTCCGCCCACCCAGCGGCCGGTCATCGGGTCCAGACCGGAGGGGATGTCAACGCTGATGTGCAAAGCCTGACGTTCGTTAAACCACATGGCGGCGTCTTGGAAGTCTCCTGCCAGCGGCTTTTTCATGCCCGTTCCAAAAAGCGCATCGATCACGACTTCGGCCTTGTCGGCGTTGTAAGGGTCGCTGATCACGGTGCCGCCTGCGTTCACATAGGCGTTGTACATGGCAAGTGCATCTTCGGTCTTGGGCTTGTCGCAGCCGATCAGGGCAACAGTCACGCGGTATTCGCGATCAAGCAGCAGTCGAGCGGCGGCAAAACCGTCGCCGCCGTTGTTGCCAGGGCCGCAGATGAAGACGACATGCTTGCCGGGTTCGAGCGATTCGCAGACTCGATCGGCAATCACGAGGCCGGCGCGACGCATGAGTTCGGCGGCGGGAAGCTGGGACTGATAGCGGTGTTCGAGCGAAGCGAGTTCGTCGAGATTGAGAATTTGCTGTGCCATGGTAGATGTAATGAAAACTCGGTGTCTGAAAGGATGCGCAATTGTACGCCGAGGTACCGACTATTCGTTTTTGACCATCTTTTCTTGGGGCATCTGAGAAAAAAGCCAGTCGACGAATCCGCCGCGGTTGCGCGAGCAGACGTAAAGTCGCCCTTGGCCCGAGAACTTCAGAACGATGCCTTCGCCAGAAGTTTGACTGTGGAAGATCTTTCCGAAGAAACCCTGCTTGGCGGTGTTGAGTGCAAGCTCGTAATCGAGCTCCGTATCCCATGCCACCAGATGACCGTTGTCGACGTAAACCGAACGGCTGCCGTCAAGATCAATGGCACGCATGGAACCGAAGCCGCTTACGGCCACTTCGCCCGTTCCACCCGTGCGGATCACGAAAAAGCCGCCCGAGTTGCCCAAAAGGGCGCGCCCGATGCCCTGAGTCTTCGCATTGAGCTCCACGTCTTCGGTGCTTGCCAGATAGGCTCCGTCTGCAATCATGTACTGGCGCTCCCCCGTCTGTAGCACGGCAACGTCGCCCGGAAGCGTCGGGGTGAGAAGAACCTCACCCGGTCCGTCGACGGCTTCAATTTTTTGCTGAAAAAAGCTTTCGTCGTTGAGCACCTTTCGAGACAGCGCGGAAAAAAGGCCGCCTTTGGCTCGTCCGGTGAGAGCAAGCGTGGAATCCATGGATACCATGGCGTTGCGTTCGGCAAAGATGCTTTCGCCCTTGTCGAGTACAACGCTCAATAGGGGATCAATGGAGCCGGAAACTGTGATGCGTGGCATGACGAAATTCCTTTGAAAAGCGATTAAACGTCCGGGTCGGGATTTGTGTTGCGAAGCATTGTACTTGTCCGGTTCCTAAAGTCTTGGCAAATCATTTCCGGACCAACAGGTAAGGCCATAGGACCGTTATAATTGACAGATTCAATTGCCCGTGCGGCACCGAGTCGGCGGGCTTTCTTTGCAATCTCAGCGGTTGAATTTCCAAGATGTCACAGATCTCCGTTCTTCGCATTCCCGGCTCTTGCGCGTTGTCCGAATTTCGCGCCGAGCGTCTCCTCAAGCAGCTGCGCGGCGTGTGTCCTGCCGTGCAGGCCGTCTCCGGCCGCTATCTGCACTTTGTGCATATCTCGAGAGATTTGACCGAAGATGAAGCGCAGCGTCTGGCCGCGCTTCTTGATTATGGGGATCCGGCAGATGAAAAGGCCGGCAATCTTCAGTTCCTGGTTGTGCCGCGTCTGGGCACCATCAGCCCCTGGGCTTCAAAGGCAACCGACATCGTGCACAACACGGGCATCGATGCGGTGGCCCGCGTCGAGCGCGGCGTGCTCTATACGCTTTCGGTCGAGGACGACGTTGATCAGGCTGCCGTTGCGGCTCTGCTGC
Source organism: Sutterella sp. AM11-39 (assembly GCF_003472385.1). Lineage (GTDB taxonomy): Bacteria > Pseudomonadota > Gammaproteobacteria > Burkholderiales > Burkholderiaceae_F > Duodenibacillus > Duodenibacillus intestinigallinarum. Next base: position 101,743 of record NZ_QRLV01000003.1, read on the forward strand.
ACGATCGCATGACCGAGACGGTGCTTGCGGCCGACGCCGATCCTGCCGTGCTCTTTTCCGACGTTCAGGGCCGCGAAATGCGCACCGTTGACATTCTTGCGGGCGGCAAGGAAGCGCTGGAAGCGGCCAACGTCGAAATGGGCCTTGCGCTGGCTGCCGACGAAATTGACTATCTCGTTGACGCTTTTACCAAGCAACAGCGCAATCCCACGGACGTTGAACTGATGATGTTCGCGCAGGCCAACTCCGAGCACTGCCGCCACAAGATCTTCAATGCCAAGTTCACGATTGACGGCGTCGAACAGGAAAAGACCCTGTTTGGCATGATCCGTGAAACGCACAAGGCGGCACCCCGCGGCACCATCATTGCCTATGCCGACAACGCTGCCGTCTTCGAAGGCCCTGAGGTCGACCGTCTTTATCCGCGTCCGTCGGCCGAAGACCGCTTTGGTTCTCATTACGAAGAAATCAAGGAACCGACCCATACTGTCTTTAAGGTCGAAACCCACAACCATCCGACCGCTATTTCTCCGTTCCCGGGAGCTTCCACGGGTTCGGGCGGCGAAATTCGCGATGAAGGTGCAACGGGTCGCGGCGCTCGTCCGAAGGCGGGCCTGTGTGGCTTTACTGTCTCGGCTCTGCATCTGCCGGGCAAGGCTCAGGAATGGGAAAACGACAAGAACACCGCCGCCGACTGCGACTGCGGCAAAGACAAGATTTACGGTGCTCCCTCGCGCATCGCTACGCCTCTGTCAATCATGACCGAGGGCCCCATCGGTGCCGCGAGCTTTAACAATGAATTCGGTCGCGCCAACATTCTCGGTTACTTCCGCGCTTTCGAAGCGCGCGTGGGCGACACCCGCTACGGCTACCACAAGCCCATCATGCTTGCGGGCGGCATCGGCAACATCCGCGACGATCAAACCAAGAAGCTCGAGTTGCCTGCCGGCACGCTCCTGATCGTGCTCGGCGGCCCGGGTATGCGCATCGGTCTGGGTGGCGGCGCCGCAAGTTCCATGACTTCGGGTTCGAATGCTGAAGCGCTTGACTTTGACAGCGTGCAGCGAGGCAACCCCGAAATGGAGCGCCGCGCTCAGGAAGTGATCGACCGCTGTTGGTCGTGCGGCAAGGACAATCCGATTCTGGCCATTCACGACATCGGTGCGGGCGGTCTTTCGAACGCTATGCCGGAACTTGCCGACCTCTCGGGGCACGGCGCACGTCTGTCTCTCGACAAGGTGCCGGTTGAAGAAAAGGGCATGAGCCCGCTCGAAGTCTGGTGTAACGAAAGCCAGGAACGCTATGCGCTCGCAATTGCTCCGGAGTCGCTTGAAAAGTTTGATGACTTCTGCCGCCGCGAACGTTGCCCGTACGCTGTGCTGGGCGCCATCTCCGAAGACGGCGAACTGATTGTGGAAGGCCGCAAGGGTGAAGACCGCGCCGTGCAGATGCCCATGGAAGTGCTCCTCGGCAAGCCGCCGCGCATGCACCGTAACGTGACGAGCGTCAAGGCCGATCTGTCCGGTTTCAAGACCGACGTGACGCTCAAGGAAGCTCTTTACCGCGTGCTCAAGCACCCGACGGTGGCCAACAAATCCTTCCTGATTTCGATCGGCGATCGCTCCGTGGGCGGTCTCGTAAGCCGCGATCAGATGGTCGGTCCCTGGCAGGTGCCGGTTGCCGACTGCGCGGTGACCTGCGTTTCCTTTACGTCGGAGGCGGGCGAAGCCATGGCAATGGGCGAACGTACGCCTGTGGCCGTGATTGATGCCGCTGCCGCCAGCCGGATGGCTGTGGGCGAGGCTCTCACCAACATTGCCGCCGCCGACATTGATCTCTCGCTTGTGAAGCTTTCGGCCAACTGGATGGCCGCCTGCGGTGCTGCGGGTGAAGACGCCAAGCTCTTTAGCGCCGTTGAAGCCGCGAGCGTCATTTGCCAGAAGCTGGGTATTTCGATTCCCGTGGGCAAGGATTCCTGCTCAATGCGCACCGCCTGGAAGGACGGCGAAGAAGCCAAGTGTGTGACGAGTCCGGTATCGCTCATCGTCTCGGCAGCAGCGCCTGTTGGCAACGTGCGCCTGACGCTCACACCGGAACTCCGTAAGGATGTAAAGAGTGTGCTCCTTGCCGCCGACCTCGGTTTCGGAAAGAACCGCATGGGCGCCTCTATTCTCGCGCAGTGCGTGCAGAGCTTCGGCGACACGGCTCCCGATGTGGACTGCCCCGAAACGCTCGCCAAATTCGTGCGTCTGATTCGTAAGCTCACGCTTGCCGGTTGCGTCCTTTCCTATCACGACCGCAGTGACGGCGGCTTTGCCGCAACGGCAGCGGAAATGATGTTTGCCTCGCACTGCGGTGTGACTCTCAATGCCGAAATGCTGGGCGGCAATGCTCTTGAAGGGCTCTTTGCCGAAGAACTCGGTGCGCTCATCCAGGTACCTGCAGATCGTCTCGACGAAGTGATGGCCGAAGTCAAGGCCGAAGGGCTGGAAGCAGTGTTTAAGACTGTGGGCGAGCTCAACGACGAGGACGCGCTCGTCGTTCTTGAACACGGCAAGGAAATCTTGCGCGAAGCCCGCACGGACCTCACGCGCGCCTGGTGCGAAGTTTCCAACGCCATCGCCCGCAACCGCGATAACCCGGCGTGCGCCGACAGCGAAACCGACTGGATGTGTGACAAGGACGTCAAGGGACTGTTCGTAAAGACCACCTTTGACAACGAAGAGCGCATTGCCGCTCCCTATATTGCCACAGGTGTACGTCCGAAGCTTGCCGTGTTGCGCGAACAGGGTGTCAACTCCCAGACCGAAATGGCTGCGGCATTCACTCGCGCGGGCTTTGAAGCCTATGACGTGCACATGACCGATCTGCTTACCGGCCGCATCACGCTTGAAGACTTCGTGGGCCTGGCCGTCTGCGGCGGCTTCTCCTACGGCGACGTGCTGGGTGCCGGCGGCGGCTGGTCCAAGACCATCCTTCACAACGCCATGCTTTCGGACATGTTCTCGGCGTTCTTCAACCGTACGGATACCTTTGCTTTGGGCATCTGCAACGGCTGCCAGATGATGAGCCGCTTAAAGAGCCTGATTCCGGGGGCGCAAGCCTGGCCGCAGTTCGTACGCAACCGTTCCGAACAATTCGAAGCTCGCTGCGTGCAGCTGCGTATCGAGGAGAGCCCCTCGATTCTGTTCCGCGGCATGGCCGGCAGCAGCATGCCGATCGTGAACTCCCATGGCGAAGGTCGCGTACAGTGGGATCGTCCCGAAGACGCACAGACCGCTTTGATTGCGGCGCGCTATGTCGACGGCAACGGTGAGCCCACCGAACGCTATCCGCTCAATCCCAACGGCTCAATCGGCGGCGTGACCTCCGTGACCACACCCGACGGTCGCTTCACGATCATGATGCCGCATCCGGAACGCAGCCACCGCACGGTGCAACTGTCCTGGCATCCGCGTGAAATGGGCGCCTTCTCGCCTTGGATGCGCATGTTTGAAAACGCGCGCGTTTGGGTGGGTTAATCAGACTCACGTTTGACAAAAAGGCCTGCTGGAGAACGCAAATCCACCGGGCCTTTTTTAACGCTCAAGCTTGACAAAGATGGACGCTGCCGTACTGCTTTCGTTTGCCGCTGCAAGCCTGGTGCTTGCTGCCGCTCCCGGTCCTGACATTCTCTATGTGCTGGCTCAGTCGGCACAGTCGGGCGCACGCGCTGGGCTGGCGGTGGTCGTCGGACTCATGATCGGCTGCCTCATTCAGACGGCGGCGGCCGCTGCGGGCCTTGCGGCGGTGGTCGCAGCCAGCCCATGGCTTTTCTGGACCATTCGTCTTGCGGGCGCTGCGTACCTTGTGTATCTTGCCTGGGGCGCCTGGCACGCTCCCGTGTCCATCGGTCAAACGCAGGCAGAACGCATCAGTCTCGCTGTATTGCTGCGTCGCGGCGTCATCATGAACGTCACCAACCCCAAGGTGCAGATCTTCTTTCTGGCCTTTTTCCCGCAGTTTGCGAGCAAAGGAGCGACGGGCTGGCAGATGGCCTCCGAAATGGGACTTCTTGGCGCTGTCTTTACGCTGTGCGCCTTTGTGGTGATGGCAGGCTGCGCGCTTTTTGCCGGGGTGCTTTCCGATACGATTCGATCACCTCGGGTTCAGTTTGTTTTGAACAAAGCTTCGGCACTCATTTTCCTGGGGCTGGCTGTGGCGGCTGTTGTGGCGCAATGACCTTTCCGAGTTCTGCCGAATTTGAATTTCCTCCCAACTAAGATGTCCTGCCTATGCAAGGCAGCCGCCGAATCGGTACCATTCGCCCATGCTCGAATGCCTCTTGGGCGAGCTACTTTTATCAGCAATAAAAAAGAAAGACAAAATGCTGTTTTCAAATACTGCCGCAGATGATACGAACCGTGTCCGCATTAAATTGTGCGGGCTCACGCTGGAAGACGATGTATTGACCGCCGTTCAATCGGGTGCCGATGCGGTGGGCTTTGTGTGCTATCCGGGCAGTTCCCGGTACGTCACGCCGTCCCGACTCATGTGCCTGCTGAGTCTGGTGCCGTCTTCCGTCACCAAGGTGCTTGTTTTTGTGAATCCGACGAGCGAAGAGGTGCGTGAACACCTCGCGATGTTCCCGGACTGTGTGCTGCAGTTCCACGGCAACGAATCGCGCGCGTTCTGCGACCAGTTCCATGTGCCCTACGTCAAGGCTGTGGCGGTCAAGAGCCCAGAGGATCTTCTCAAGGCTCAGGATGAATACCCGATGGCCGTGGCCCTGTTGGCCGACGCCGCAACGCCGGAGTACGGCGGCTGCGGACAGTCGTTCGATTGGGAAGGAGTGGGTAAGATCCGCGATCAGATTCGCAAGCCTCTGATTGTGGCCGGCGGTCTCAAAGAACAGAATGTCAGTCAGGCGATCCGCACTATGCGTCCGTGGGCGGTGGATGCCGCAAGCGGCGTTGAAACGGCCCGCGGCATCAAGGATCACGACAAGATTCAAAAATTTATCGAAGCCGTGCGCCGCGGCGGTGACTGCAAGGACACGCTGCCGCAGTCCTAAGACAGTTCTGATGCAAGGTGAAGTCCGTTGAATTCAGCGGGCTTCATTGTTTTTGTGCCCAGTGAGACAAGCCTGCGGCCGGCGCGCAGGACGGTTTTATCCTTTGTAAAGAGAAAGTCAGCCCGGGTTTCAAAGGCGAGATTGAGAAACTTCTCGTCGTCGGTGTCTCGGCATCGCACCATACCTTCGACGGAAGAGCGGGCTACCGTGACGTGCGAGAGCACGTTTTCAAGTAGCCGGTCTTGTTCGGACTCGGAAAGCTTGAATTGAGGTCTATCCAGCACCACGGCAAATTCCTTCAGGCAGCTCGGGGTTGAGACGAGTCGCAGGCGCTTTTCAAGAATGGCGGTCTTGAGCGCCTGCGCGTCCTTGTCGTTCCAATACCACACGTCAAAAACCACGTTGGAGTCGAGCACGGCCAACGGTACTTCCCGAGGATGGTTCGCCAGATCGGCGGCCGGAATCGCGGAAAGATCGTCGAGTCGCGCGAGCACGGCGGAAAGCCGCGGCGACGCCGCATAAACTGAGGTGGTGTTGTCTGTCTTTTTTTGCATGACCTAAAGCTTGACGTCCTAGCCTTAATAAAGTCAGAGGTTTCACGGTCAGTACTGTAAAAAAACACCGCTCGGATGTCTATCCCAAGCGGTGTTCGATCGAGCGCGACAGGCGCCTGACGCATGCGCCTTGTCGTTGCTCAGACGATTTAGAGCAGGCTTTGAACGGCCTGCGCTTCAGCGACGAGTTCGCCGACTGTCTTGTCGAGTTTTTCCTGACTGAAGGCGTCGAAGTTCAGACCCTGGACGATTTCGTAGTTGCCCTTGCCGTCGCAGATGCAGGGCATGCCGCAGACGAGGCCTTCGGGGATGCCGTAGCTGCCGTCGGAGGGAACGCCCATCGTGACCCAGTCGCCGTTGCTGCCGAGGAACCAATCGTGCATGTGGTCGATGGCGGCCGATGCGGCCGATGCGGCCGAGCTTGCGCCGCGGGCTTCAATGATGGCCGCGCCGCGTTTGCCGACGGTCGGTATAAAGGTGTCTCGGTACCAGGTCTGATCAACGCATTCGGCGGCGGGCTTGCCGTCAATCGTGCAGTAGCGAATGTCCGGATACATCGAGGGCGCATGGTTGCCCCAGACGGCCATCTTGTGCATGGTCGTCACGGGTTTGCCGGTGATGCCGGAAAGTTGCGAGAGGGCGCGGTTGTGATCCAAACGCAGCATTGCGGAGAAGCACTTGGGCGAGAGTGACGGAGCCGATTTCATGGCGATGTATGCGTTGGTGTTGCAGGGGTTGCCCACCACAAGAACCTTGACGTCGCGGCTGGCGACAGCGTCGAGCGCCTTGCCCTGTTCGGTGAAGATGGCGCCGTTGGCAGAGAGCAGTTCGGAGCGTTCCATGCCCTTGGTGCGCGGACGAGCACCAACAAGGATCGCAGCATCGGCATCCTTGAAGGCGACCATCGGGTCGGCTGTGGACGTCATGTCGGCAAGAAGCGGGAAGGCGCAGTCGGCCAATTCCATCATAACGCCCTTGAGGCGAGCGGCACTTTCCGGCGTGTTGCGTTCGAGCAGTTGGAGAATAACGGGCTGATCGGGGCCGAGCATGTCGCCGGCTGCAATGCGAAACAGCAGGGCATAGCCAATATTGCCGGCAGGACCGGTTACGGCAACACGAACAGGTTTTTTCATGGAATTCTCTCCTTGATTGCAAATTGGTCTTTCTTTTGGGCGCGCAAAAAAAACGCACCAGCCGACCGGACGTTGAACGGGTCGAGGCAGCCGCTTAACGTTGCGATCGGGCACTTTGACTGCAATGCTAATGCCAAAGCCCGCATCTTGTGGGTCTGCGGACGTTGCTTGAAGATCGGCAATTCGTATGAGCTGACAAAATCGAAAAGGATAATTTCGACTTAGTGTTTTGATTTAAAAGGGAAAAGATGGTGTAGAGGCAAAGGGGACTCCTAAAACCTTTTGGTGCTTTTGCAATTTGATCCGCATCAAATAAAAGCTAAAAAGCAATAAAAGTGATAGTCCCAATAGCCAAATTGCTATTTTGAGTCGACGGACACAAAATAGCCGGCTTTGCAGACAAAGCCGGCTTTGAAGTCCGAATCGACGATTCGCTGCATTAGACGCGGGTTGAGACGCCCTGCAGATGGAACTTGGCAACGATCGTTGCGGCAATTTCCTCGATGGACTTGGTGGTGGAGTTGAGCCACTCGATGCCGTTGCGGGTCATCAGTGCTTCAGCGTTGCGGATTTCGTCTCGGCAATTTTCAATGCTGGCGTATCGCGAACCCGGACGGCGTTCGTTGCGGATTTCAGACAGACGCTCGGGCTTGATGGAAAGACCGAAGAGTTTGTGGCGCAAAGGCAGCAGGATGTCGGGCAGGCACCCGCGCTCGAAATCCTCCGGAATAAGAGGATAGTTGGCGACCTTGATGCCGAACTGCATGGCCAGGAAAAGCGAAGTCGGCGTCTTGCCGGAGCGGGAAACACCAACGAGAATGACTTCGGCCTGATCCAAGCCGCGGTTCGTCTGACCGTCGTCGTGCGAGAGCGTATAGTCGATGGCGGCAATGCGCTTGTTGTAGCGTTCTTCGTCGCGAATCTTGTGCGTGGCGCCGATCGTGTGCTCGCTTTTCATGTGCAGTTCCTGCTCGAGCGGACCGACGAACGAGCGGAAGAGTTCGATCTGAAAACCTTCGTTGCTGTTGATGAAAGCGCGGGAAATCACCGGATCAACGAAGGTGGAGAACACCAGAGGACGCACGCCCGTGCGGTGCAGCGTTGCATTGATTCGTTCGGCCGTTTGCGTGGCCTTTTCGACCGTGTCGATAAACGGAATGCGTTCGCGGTCGTAGTTGAGGTTCGGAAACTGAGTGAGCACGGAGTGCGCAAGCGTTTCAGCCGTGATGGCCGTGCCGTCGCTCACAATGAAAACGGGGCGCCAGTTGGGGTTAGCGGGCGTATCGGTCTTTTGATCTTCCGACATAGGTGTGTTTTCGCGAAAAAATAAACGACGCGCGCTCACGGAGCACGCACAAGAAGAGCTTCAAAGTCTAACAAAAACCGACGTCACACCAAGCCCGTTTCGGCTAACAAATGGTAAAGTCCGACCTCTTGTTGGCCTCTGCTCAGAAAGGCTCGAAAAAGGCGAAATGGTCTCCGTTGCAAATTGCTACTATATTTCGCCTAGGCGACTGCGTCGCGCCTATTGGTATGGGCGAGGCTGAGTCGTTAAAATACGCATGTTTTTTACCAACAACCTGCCCGGACACAGTTATTCCGGGAGATAAAGAGGATCAAATGGTTCAAGGCCGTTATGTATTTCCCTTCAGCCAGCTACGCATGACCGACGTTGATCGTGTGGGCGGCAAAAATGCTTCTCTGGGCGAACTGCTCAGTCAGCTGACCGATGCTGGTATTCGTGTGCCGGACGGCTTTGCCACGACGGCCGAAGCGTTTCGCCTGTTTCTGAAGGAAGGAGGCCTTGAAGACCGCATCGCCGCGCGTCTGGAAGGTCTGGACGTTGACGACGTGAACGAGCTTGCCAAGGCCGGCGCTGAAATCCGCAGCTGGGTTGAAGCCGCTCCGTTCCCCGCCGAACTCGAAAAGGAAATCCGCGAATTTTACGAATGGCTCAAGGACGGTCAGGAAGAAATCTCCGTGGCCGTGCGTTCTTCCGCCACCGCCGAAGACTTGCCCGACGCATCCTTCGCCGGTCAGCAGGAAACCGTTCTGAACGTGGTTGGCATTGAAGCCGTTCTGCGTCATATGCGCGAAGTGTTCGCTTCGCTCTACAACGACCGCGCCATCAGCTATCGCGTTCACAAGGGCTTCACGCACGTTGAAGTGGCCCTGTCCGCAGGCGTGCAGCGTATGTGCCGTTCCGACAAGGGTGCTGCCGGCGTGATGTTCACGCTCGACACCGAAAGCGGCTTTGATCAGGTTGTGTTCGTGACGGCCAGCTACGGTCTCGGTGAGACCGTGGTTCAGGGTGCAGTCAACCCCGATGAGTTCTATGTGCATAAGCCCATGCTCGAACAGGGCAAGAAGGCGATCGTCCGCAAGACGCTCGGCAGCAAGCTCATCAAGATGGAATTCGATACGGAAGGCAAGTCCGGCCGTACGGTGCGTACGCTCGATGTTCCCGATGAAGACCGCCGTCGCTTCGCCATCACTGACGAAGACGTGATGGAACTCGCCAAGTTCGCCTGCATCATTGAAAAGCACTACGGTCGTCCGATGGACATCGAATGGGGCAAGGACGGTCTCGACGGTAAGATCTACATCCTTCAGGCTCGTCCGGAAACGGTCAAGAGCCGTCAGGCCACTGCCGACGTGCAGCAGCGCTACACATTGAACGGCAAGGGCAAGGTTCTGGTACAGGGCCGCGCCATCGGTCAGAAGATCGGTGCGGGTCCCGTGCGCATCGTTCACAGCGCCGCCGAAATGGATCGCGTGCAGAAGGGCGACGTGCTTGTCACCGACATGACGGACCCCAACTGGGAACCCGTGATGAAGCGAGCATCGGCCATCGTCACCAACCGCGGCGGTCGTACCTGCCACGCGGCCATTATTGCCCGTGAGCTCGGTATTCCGGCTGTAGTCGGCTGCGGCGACGCCACCGAAGTGCTCCAGGAAGACCAGCAGGTCACCGTTTCCTGCGCCGAAGGCGATACCGGCAACATCTACGACGGTCTGCTCGACTTCACGGTTGAAGATGTCAAGCGCGGCGCTCTGCCCGAAATCCCCGTCAAGGTGATGATGAACATCGGCAACCCGCAGCTCGCCTTCGAGTTCTGCCAGCTCCCGAACAAGGGTGTTGGTCTGGCTCGCCTTGAATTCATCATCAACAACAACATCGGTCTGCATCCGAAGCTTGTTCTGGACTACCCGAACATCCCGAGCGAACTGCGCGACACGGTGGAACGTCTGTCGCAGGGCTACGAAAGCCCGCGCGAATTCTTCATCAGCAAGCTCGCCGAAGGCGTGGCTACCATTGCCTGCGCCTTCTGGCCGCGCAAGGTCATCGTCCGTATGTCCGACTTCAAGAGCAACGAATACAAGAAGCTCGTCGGCGGCGCCTGCTACGAACCCGATGAAGAAAACCCGATGCTCGGCTTCCGCGGCGCCTCCCGCTACATTGCTCACAGCTTTGCGGATTGCTTCGAGATGGAATGCCTCGCCATGAAGCGCGTGCGCGACGAAATGGGTCTCACCAACGTCGAACTGATGGTTCCGTTTGTTCGCACGATCGGCGAAATCAAGGCTGTCACGGAAATTCTCGCCAAGTACGGTCTCAAGCGCGGTGAAAACGGTCTGCGCCTGAACATGATGTGCGAAATTCCGTCCAACGCCATCCTCGCCAACCAGTTCCTCGACTACGTCGACGGCTTCTCGATTGGTTCCAACGATTTGACGCAGCTCACGCTGGGTCTGGACCGCGACTCCGGTCTTGTTGCCAGCAGCTTCGATGAACGCGATCCGGCCGTGAAGGAACTCCTGAAGATTGCCATCCGCACCTGCCGTGAACGCGGTAAGTACGTCGGCATCTGTGGTCAGGGGCCGTCCGATCACGCTGACCTTGCCGCCTGGTTGATGGAACAAGGTATTGAGTCGATCTCGCTCAATCCCGACACCGTTGTTGATACCTGGCGCAAGCTTGCAACGATCTGCGGCAAGTAATCGGCCGTTCGATCCGATGTCCTACTCCGGCTTCGGAGTAGGACAACAAAAAGCCTTCCGAGTCTTCTCTGTGTGGAGCTGAAACGGAAGGCTTTGTTATGTTTGCTGTGGATGGAGTGTCTTACGCCGGTCCGAAGGCGGCAAACTTGTCGCGTAGAACGAACCCGATGCGGGAAACGGCTGCCAAAAGTTGCGCGGGCGGGAAGTGACCGAAGCCCATAATGAGGCCTTTGTAAAGGGGCCTCCCCGTCGAGAACGACGAGATGGAGCGCAATTCCACGCCCTGACGACGGCACAGATCGGCGACGGCTTCGTCGTCAATGTCAGGGTTGTTGAAAACAAAGGTCATGTGCATGCCCTGACCGGTGGCGATGAATTTGCCCCAGTCACCGAAATTGTCGGACACGGCTTCTATGAGATAGTCTCGGCGTGCTTCAAAGATGCGGCGCATCTTCAAAAGATGCGTTTCATAGAGCCCCGTCTTTATGAATTCGGCTACCGAGAGCTGCAGAATTTCATTGCTCTGACGGTCGATGAGAAAGCGCATGCCGGAAAAGGCTTTGACGAGATCGTCGGGTACCACCATATAACCCAGTCGAAGTCCCGGAAACAGAGACTTCGAGAATGTGCCGATGTAGATTACGTTGTTGCCGGAATCCATTCCCTGAAGACTTGGGTAAGCGAGATTACCTCCGTAGCGCAACTCGCTGTCGTAGTCATCTTCCACAATCCAGCCTCCGGATTCGGAGGCCCACTGAAGGATGTCACGACGACGTTGGATGCTCGTCATCATGCCGAGCGGACACTGATGCGAGGGTGTTAAAAAGACGCCTTTTGCCGTCGGATCGATCTCAAGGGCCTTTTGCAGGTTAAAGCCCTCTTTGTCGACCGGCACAAACACAGGCACGATGTCCTGAGTTCTGGTGGCGGCGCGAAGCAGCGGGTACTGAGGATCTTCGATCCATACTTTGTCTCCGGGCGAAAAGAGAATCTTGAGGCTCATCAGAAGACCGAGCTGACTACCCGAGGTGATGATCACCTGTTCGGGGCGGGCCTTGACGCCTCGCAGCCGTTGGGCCACGCCGCAGATCGCTTCGCGCAGTTCTTTGCAACCCTGCGGGTCGGAATAGGTGAGCTTGAGTGTGTTTTGCTGAACGTTCTTGATCAGAATGTCGGTGAATTCGCGTCCGGGGCTTGCTTCCCGCGAGGTGCTTGCGATTGCAAGCGGCACAGAAGCCTGCACCGCCAGATCGTCGAGTGCCTGTGCGCAGAAAGCGGCGTGCCGACCGATTGATTTTGGTTTGACGGGCGTAGTGCTCGGTATGTTGCAGGACACGGCATCGAAATTGTTCTGCAGGGGAAGCTTCGTGGAAATGAAACTGCCTCGGCCGCGCGATGTTTCCAGATACCCTTCGGCGATCAGAATGGCGAAGGCGGAGTCAACCGTAGCGCGGGCAACGCCCAGATGTTTGGCAAGCAATCGAATGGGCACAATGCGGTCGCCGGGCTGCAGCAAGCCTTTTTGAACGGCTTCCCGCACGGTCTGCGCGATCTGCCGATCCAGCGAAATGGGGCTGCTCCTGTCAAGATGAAATTCAACCCGTAAGTGCGTACCGTTTTGGCGAAACATAATGTGCCTTCAATCCATCAATGCATTACTGAAACATGTTCAATCGGTCGATCAGTGAGTGTAACGGATGGCGAAAGCTGCGACATATCCAAAAAGCACCGATTGCACGATATTTTTTCGGTTAGAGGCGACGAGCGGCAATTGCTATACTGCCTTTCGATCGTTCGGTGTCCATAGCAGGCATCGAAATCGTTCAGAAAAAGAAGATCGAGAAAACAGTGGATCCGAAAAATCTTTCTGCCGAAGAACTTGAAATTGCCATGAGGGCGCTGCCGCCTCAGGCGCGCATTGCGCTCGAGACAATGGCGCAGATGCAGAACCGCCCGGCTGAAGACGTGTTGCGCGATGAAATTCGACAATACATCGCGGGGCGTCTTCCGATCGTCAATATCGATGCCGCCATTGAAGCCATTCAGGCGACCGCTCATACGGCGGGATATTTAATCGGACGCTTGCGCCGATTTGCCCGAGAAATGAACAACGAGTGAAAAAATCCAACACACGAGGAGACTTTCAATGAAGAAAACGTTTGCCGCAACCCTTGTTGCCGCCTGTGCTCTCGGAGCAACGGTTTCCCAGGCCGCGACTCCCGAAGTTGAAGCCCTTCTGCAGGCTGCGCAGAAGGAAGGTGCCGTTTATTCGGTAGGCATGCCGAATACCTGGGCCAATTGGGTGAAGACGTGGAACGATCTTCAGACGAAGTACAAGATTAAGACGCAGGATACGGACATGGCTTCGGCCGAACAGATTTCGAAGTTTATGGCTGAGGGCGAAAATGCGACGTCCGATATCGGCGACGTGGGTTTTGAATTCGGTGAAATCGCCAAGAAGCGCGGCATCACAATGCCCTACAAACCATCGACTTGGGATCAGATTCCGGGCTGGGCCAAGGATCCGGATGGTCACTGGTGCCTTGCCTACACCGGCACGGTGGCATTCATCATCAATAAGGAACTCGTCAAGGACATTCCGCGCACGTGGAGCGACTTGCTCAAGGGTACCTACCGCGTGTCCGTGGGCGCCGTGGGTTCTGCCGCTCAGGCCAACTACTCCGTGCTCGCGGCGGCCATTGCTTTCGGTGGAGATGAAAAGAATCTCAATCCGGCCTATGACTTCTTTGCCAAGATCGCAAAGCAGGGACGCCTGTCGATGGTCGATCCGGTGGTGGCGAATCTTGAAAAGGGCGAAGTGGAAGTCGGCATGCTGTGGGACTTCAATGCGCTCAACTATCGCGATCAGATCGATCGCAACCGCTTTGAGGTTGTGATTCCGTCCGAAGGCAGCGTCATGAGCGGCTACACGACGATTCTCAACAAATACAGCAAGCATCCGAACGCTGCCAAGTTCACGCGCGAGTTCATCTTGTCCGATGAAGGTCAGATCAATCTGGCCGGCGGCTATGCTCGTCCGATTCGCATCGATCACATCAAGTTGCCTGAAGACGTTGCAGCAAAGATGCTTCCGAGCGAACAGTACGCCAAGGCTCGACCGGTGAAGGATTTCGCTGCCTGGACGAAGACCACGGCGCGTCTGTCACGTAACTGGCAGAGCAAGGTGTCGATCCACATGAAGTGATCGTTTACGGCTGATCCGCAAGCTTTGGCAAGAGCGGTTTCCGGTTTGCTGCCGGGACCGCTTTTTGGTTTGTGTGTGACGCACCGATGCCATCTATTGACGTCCTCCCCTGATATTAAGGGTGGTTCATGTCATTAAGTCAGGGGCTTTACGGCCTCTACTGTAAAATCTGAGACGAACCGGCGATTACGTCCGATGTGCATTGTGCCGAGCGAGTTTTTGCCGTCCGGTAGAAATTTTTATTTGTTGTATGAAAACTTTGTCAGATCGATGGTCGAACATCGGACACTCACTGTTGCTCGTGCCGTTTGCCGTCGTCTTCTTTGCCTTTCAGATCGTGCCCATGATCTGGGTGCTTGTTAATTCGTTTTGGGTGGAAGAGGACGTTGAGTGGGGGCTGACCAACTACACGGAACTCATTGGTGACGCCTTCTACGCCCAGGCCTTTACCAATTCGCTGTGGCTCAGCTTCGGGAGTGCGCTTGTGGGGCTGCTGATAGCATCCTTTGCGGCGGCAAGTCTGCAGAAGGTGCCCGGCGGCCTGCGCGACGCGATGGTGAGCTTTACGAACATGACGAGCAACTTCTCGGGTGTTCCGCTTGCCTTTGCCTTCATCATCATTTTGGGCTTCAACGGTGCGATCACGCTGCTTCTCAAAAAGTGGGGCATCATCGACAATTTCAACGTCTACGGCATCGAGGGGCTATTTCTCATCTACACATACTTCCAGATTCCGCTCGGAACATTGCTCCTGTTTCCGGCCTTCGGTGCTTTAAAGCCCGAATGGGAGGAGGCGGCCTTCACCATGGGCGCAGGACGTCTTCAATACTGGTGCCGCGTGGCCATCCCCGTGATGTTGCCTGCGCTTGCCGGTACGTTCACGATTCTTTTTGCCAATGCCATGGGCGCTTACGCAAGCGCTTATGCGCTTACCGTCGGCAACTACAATCTCATCACGATCCGCATCGGGCAGCTCGTCGTGGGCGACATTTTCTTCCAGCCCAATCTGGCGGCGGCGCTCTCGGTGCTTTTGATTCTGATTTTGGGTTTCGTTACGGCACTCTACCGATTCCTGATCCGGAGGTCCTACCATGCCGCGTATTGATTTGCAGGATAAAAGCCGCGGCTGGCAGCTCTACCACAAGACCGTGATCGGGGTTACGGCATTGATTTTGCTGCTGCCGATCGCTGCGACTGTGATCTACGCCTTTTCTTCGAGCTGGGGCGCAACGATTCTGCCCGACGGGCTTACCACGCGCTGGTTCGAACAGTTGCTCTCCGACCCGCGTTTCCTTGCAGCCCTGGGCCGAAGCTTCTTTATTTGCCTCGCAACGCTCGCGTTTTCGACGTTGCTTGTGCTGCCCGCTGTGTTTGCCGTTTTCTATTATTTCCCCAAGCTCAAGGATTTGATGGAGATTCTCATCATCCTGCCCTTTGCGGTGCCGCCGGTGGTGAGTTCCGTAGGGCTGCTGCAGATCTACGCGGGCGAGCCCTTCGTGATCGTGGGAACGCCTTGGATTCTGGTGGGGACCTATTTCACCATCACGGTTCCCTTCATGTACAGAGCGCTAGCCAATGGCCTTGAAGGCATCAACCTCAAGGACTTGATTGATGCGGCGCATCTTTTGGGCGCAAACACCTTCTCGGCTTTCATGCGCTGTATCCTACCGAACCTCAACCGTGCGCTTCTGGCCTCGCTCTTTCTGAGCTTCTCGTTTTTGATGGGCGAATTCGTCTTTGCCAACATCCTCGTGGGGACGCGCTACGAGACGCTTCAGATATACCTCTATACCAAGCGCATGACGAGCGGCCACCTCAATGCCGCCATCGTGGCGACGTACTTCTTCCTTACGCTGATTCTCACGTGGGCGGCCATGTACCTCTCCCGACCCAAGCGCGAACGCAGTCAGAAAGCGCAATAACCGAACACCTCGCTACAAAAGAAAGTAAGTCATGGATCAAACGAATCACTATGTTGTTGTGAAAGGCCTTAGCAAGCATTTCGGTGCATCCAGGGTTTTCGAGGATCTTTCCTTTGCGATCGAAGAGGGGGAGTTCATCACGCTGCTCGGTCCCTCGGGCTGCGGCAAATCGACGCTGTTGCGGTGCCTTGCCGGTCTTGAGGCGCCAGATGCGGGCAGCATCTTCGTCAACGGCGAAGACATCACGCATACCAAGCCGCAAAAGCGCGGCATCGGGATGGTGTTTCAGAGCTACGCTCTTTTTCCCAACATGACGGCCGCCGAAAACATCGCCTTCGGTTTGAAGATGCAGGGGCTTGAGAAAAACGAAATTCTGCACCGCGTGGCGCAGGCCATCCGCACGGTGGAACTCACCAACAATGAAAAGAAGTACCCCAATCAGCTTTCGGGCGGTCAGCGTCAGCGTGTGGCGTTGGCTCGTGCCCTCGTCGTCAAGCCCCGCATTCTGCTTCTCGACGAACCTCTGTCGGCATTGGACGCCCGCATCCGCCGCAATTTGCGTGACGAGATCCGTTCGATTCAGCGTGAGATGCAGCTTACGACGATTTTCGTGACGCACGACCAGGAAGAGGCGATGACGATGAGCGATCGCATCTTTCTGATGAACAAGGGGCAGTTTGTGCAGATGGGCACGCCCGAGGAGGTGTATCTGTCGCCCGCGACCGAATTTGCGGCGCGCTTCATTGGTTCATACAACCTTCTTACCAAGGAGCAGGCTGCGGCGATTTTTGATGTTGGCAGCGAAGAGCTCTACGCCGTGCGTCCCGAATCGGTCTACGTGCAGGAAGAAGGGGGCATTTATCCGAGCACTTGCTCAAGCCCGGTACAGGGCACGGTTGTCTCGCATCAGCTTCTCGGCAACGTCATCCGTTACCGTATTGAGGCGCTTGGAGCCGAACTCACGGTTGACGTGATGAACCGTTCGAGCAGCCGTCTCTATGCGCCGCAGACCTCGGTGAAGCTGCTCTTTAACCGAGCCGAAATCAAGCCGCTTGCTCGCTGATTCTGTGACAGAAGCAAAAAACCTCACTGGTCGCGAAACCAGGTGAGGTTCTTGCATGCCTTATCGGCGAATTGGTAGGCCCAGAAGGACTTGAACCTTCGACCAAGGGATTATGAGTCCCCTGCTCTAACCGACTGAGCTATGGGCCCGGTCGTTTGAGGACAAAACCGCAAACGAGGGCGCCATTTTACTAGAAAAACGCCGAATTTTGGAAAGTTTTTTCCTATATGCGGCAATCAAATTTTGAAGACTTTTTCACGGTAAAACTTCATTTCGGCAATCGAGTCATAAATGTCGCTCAGGGCTTCGTGCCGGGAGGACTTCTGGTACTGACTCATGATGGCCGGATTCCAACGGCGCACGAGCTCTTTGATCGAACTCACGTCAATGCTGCGGTAGTGAAAGAAATCTTCCAGACGCGGCATCCAGCGTGCCATGAAGCGTCGATCCTGACCGATCGTGTTGCCGCACATCGGAGACTTGCCGGCGGGTACGAAACGTGACCAATGCTCAAGACAAATGTCCGTGGCTTTCTCTTCGGAGATCGTGCTTTCGAGAACGCGCTTGGTCAGGCCGCTTCTGCCGTGCGTGGCAGTGTTCCAACTGTCCATCGATTTCATGACGGCTTCGGACTGATGAATGGCGATGACCGGACCTTCGGACAGTACGTTGAGTTGAGCGTCCGTGATGACGGAGGCGATCTCAATGATGCGGTTGACTTCGGGCTGCAGTCCCGTCATTTCCATGTCTAGCCAAATCAGGTTGCTTTCGCTGTAACGCGGATCTTTTTCAATCGTTTCCGACATTTGTGCTCTGTAAGTGTAAAAAAAGCGCATTTCCTGCGCGAGGCCATTAAGATTAATGGGTTATTGTATCCGCTTCGTCCCGTAATCGTTTTTTCATGACCGACATTGCGTCTGTTCTCAGTATTCTGTTTGTCCTTTTGATCGCTTTTTACGTGTGCGTTCACACCGCGCTCACCATTTCCGAGGTCAAAAGTGCCGAAGCGGGAGCCAATGTCGTGCCGGCTGCTTTTCGGCCGCGCGTCTCCCTTGCCGAACACCGCAAGGCGATTGACTACACGGGCGAAGTCATTCAAAGCGATCTGGTTGCGGCGCTGGTCGGCGCGGGCATCGCGCTTCTTCTGACATTCGGCGGCGGCTTTACCATTTTGCTCGCCGGCATTACGGCTTTGTGCGGACAGGGGCTTGCGGCACACATCACGCTTGCGCTTTTCATTAGCTTCGTACTCGCACTCGTCGACTTTCCGCTATGTTGGTGGAAGGAATTCCGCATCAACGAGCGCTACGGTTTTGAAAAGACGCCTGCCAAGCAGTGGCTTGTCAAAGCGCTCAAGGAATTGTTACTGGGATGGTGCTCTCTGGCGCCCGTGCTGGTTGCCGTGCTGGTCATCTGCGAAAGCGCGTCCTACCACTGGTGGTCGTTTGCGCTGCTTGCAACGGCGGCCTGGTACATCTGGCGTATTTCTCTTGCGCCCAAGATCATCGGTTTTTCGGCTCAGACCAAGCCTATGCGTGAGGGACCGCTCAAGGATCGTCTCACCAAGCTACTCAAGCAGCTTGAACTCGACAACACCGAGATTTACACCATGGCTCGTCCCAAGAGCTGGCGCCACGGCAACGCGATGCTCGTCAAGCGCCGCGGCAAGTCGCGTCTGGTGATCTTCAATCACGTGCTGGCTCGTCTCAAGGAAGAGGAGATCTGCGCTGTGGCCGCCTGTGCCATCGGCCGCATCAACCGTTGTCACAATGCCGCGCGTCTCGTGTTTTTCATCGGCATTTCCTCGCTTTTCTGGTGGGGGCTGGCGTTTCTCTCGGAAAAGACCTGGTTCTATGCGTCGCTTAACATCGAACCGTCGCTTGCGATTCCCAACGGTGCCATCAATCCGGGGCTGCTCTTTGCGATCTGCATCGCCGTTGTTCCGGTGGTGCTTTATCCGGCTGTCTTTGTGATTCACGCCTTTACGCGACTGCTTGACTACGACGAAGACGCCTACGCTGTTGCAATGGTGGGCTCCAAGCCGCTCGTGCGTGCCATCGCCAAGCTGCACCGTGACTATCGCAATTCGCTTGTGCCCAACATCCTTTATTCGCTTGCCAACCATCGTCGTCCGCATGTGACGCACCGCATCCGCGCGGCTCTTCTGGTTGAGCAGCGCGACCGCTTCAATCAAGCTTCTGCCGTCAACGACGAGCGCCGCACTCAGGCCACACGCTTTAACATGGCGATTGAGCGCCGACGCAAGCTGCGCGACGAAAAACTCGATGCGCGCCTGCGTCGCAAGAGTGAAATTTTGCTTGAGGCAAGCGCCTTGCGTCACCGCAACTTCACCATGCAGCAGGCTTAAGTCATGGCACGTCAGAGTAAGGCAATCCAGCAACAGTCTCTTGAGGGGCCGCGACTTACCGGATGCGTCACCCGCACGCATGGGCGACATCATTACGTCACGACCGTAGACGGCAACGTCTACGAAGCGCATCGCCGCGGCAAGAAGTCAGACGTGGTTGTGGGAGACATCGTCATCTGCTCGCAGCCTTCGGGCGGAGTCGTGGCCATTGAAAGCATCGAGCCGCGCACGAACCTTCTGTATCGAAGCGACGAGTGGCGCATCAAGGAGTTGGCCAGCAACCTGACACTGGTGGCTTGCGTGTTTGCTTCCCGTCCGACCTTCAATCCCAAGTTCGTCTGGAAGGCAATTGTGGCCGCACAGGCTGCCGACATTCCGGTTCTGGTGATCCGCAACAAGTCCGATCTTTCCGATAAGGCGCAGGAGGCCGAGGCGTTTTTGGCTTCGCTTCAGGCCTTGGGCGTGCGCACGCTCAATGTTTCTGCGTTGAGCGACCCCGAGGGGACGCGCAAAGTCCTTTCGGAAACCTTCGCCGGGGAACGTGTTCTTCTGATGGGGCAGTCCGGCATGGGCAAGAGCACCATTCTCAACGTGCTTTGCCCCGAGGCTCAGGCCCGCACGCAGGAGTTTTCCGAGGCGCTTGATCTCGGCAAGCAAACCACTACCAACACGACGCTCTACAGCGCCGTTTTTGAGGGTAAGGAAAGCGCTCTCATTGACAGCCCCGGGTTCCAGGAGTTCGGTCTGGCGCACCTCACCAAGCTCGACGTCCTGCGCGCCATGCCTGACATTGCCGCCTGTGTGGACGGCTGCCGCTTTTACAACTGCACGCACACGTCCGAGCCCGGCTGCTCGGTGAAGGCGGCTCTTGCCGAAGGCCGTATTCAGCCCGAGCGCTACGCTTTCTACTGCGAGCTGGTAGCCTCCTGCGAGAAGTAACTTCTCAGCCGATTCGACGTCTTTTTTTCCTTTTTTGTCCGACTGCGACGATCGTTGTCGCACGCGTCTTTAAGATGCTTTGGGTAACGAAAAAACGGTGGAACAAAAAGAAGAGGCCAATCGGATATGGCACGCAGAACGTCGCTTAACAAACTCGACATCACATCGCAAAAAACTTTCGATCTTTGGATGCTGCGGCTTCTGTGCCGCGCCGATGTCTGGAAAGATATCGATACGTGCAGCTTAGGCGATGCCGACGATTTCGGCAGTTGCTTCTGGTTTAAGCCGTTTCGTGCCGACTTGCACTGGGCTCTGGCGGTCTATCGCAACGAAGAGTTTCTCGAAACCGGCAATGTCGCCAAAGGTCGCTTTCGTCTTTCCCGCAACAGGTTCGTTTCTCAAAAGCTCGGGTCCGAAGATAAAGGTCAAAGGTTTGCCGTCGGCTCGGAAAATCGGCTTTTGCTGATCGGGTTGGTCACTTGATCGGTTTCTTTTCGACGCGACGGATGCCTGCAGTCGTCTTCCAGGCTGCCACCCAGCCGTCAAGCAGAACGGTGTCGTCCATGATTGCTTCAAGACGCCAGGCACCGTCGGGCAGACTCTCGATCGTCTGCGTTCGGTTAAAGGGCGTTTCTTCGAGAATGGTCTTGGTGACGGGGTTCGTGAACTCGACGATAAAGTGCACTTTGCCGCCGTTGCTGTAGTTGACGTGACGTTGTGCGATGTATTCCTGCAGACGGAAGTCCTGAGGACGATCGGCGGCGAAGTCGAGCACTTCCGCGGTTTTGATACGGTGCAGAGCCAAGTGTCGGATGTCGTCGTAGCCGTCAAACTTGCAGATCAGATAGAGACGATGTTCCTGTTGCACGAGCCCAAGCGGGGAGACGGTGCGCTTTTTGCATTCTCCGCTGACGTTTTGATATTCGATGTCAAGCTTGGAGTCCCGGTAGAGGGCTTCGCTTACGCTATCAAAAATGCGCATGAGAATGGTCGGAGGCATCAGCGCAATCGAATCCGGCACGAACGCCACCTTCTGCATCCAGGCGTTTTGCTTGGATGCGGCGCTTGTTTCGTTGAGTGCGTGCCGGGCGGACTCAAACAAGGGCGTGAGCGCACTCATGATACGGGCGGGAACCTGGTACTTCAGGTGTTCTTCTGCCAGGCGCAGTAGCAGGCTTTCCTGCGGTGTGAGTTTGGCCGAGGCCAGATCCGTATCGGGGATACGCCGATAGCCGTATGGTTTGCCAGCGGTGTTGCATTCCACGTGCAGGTCCTCGCATCGGTGGATGTCACGCAGAATGCGCTGCAGACGGCGCGGTTCGATCGCATAGCCCGATTCCTCAAGCGCCTGCTTGATTTCCGGGGTGGAGATCCAGTGGTTGCGCGGAATGAGCTTGAGAATTCTGAGGACCAGAAGCGCGTCTCGGGTGGCGGATTCGATGATGGCCATGATGAAAACTCCGAAGTGTGGTTACCTCGGAGTCTACCACTTGCGTCAATTAATGACGGATGTTTCTCTCGGACTTCAGGCCGCCGTTGATGCGTTCTCTTCTCGTGAGCGGCGGATGAGGCGTCCGAGAAAGATGGTCAGTCCGAGCATGAATGTGAGCAGAACCGGTACGGCGCAAAGTGCGGTGTGCAGACCGAAGTGTTCGGCCGAAAGACCGAAGGCAGGCGGCGCAAACAAGAGCCCGGCGTAGGCGAGAAGCGAAACGAGCGATGTCGCGCGGGCCGTCGAGACACCCTTGATGGCGCCGGCGCGGCTAAAGGCGATCGGCACGATCGGCGCCTGACCCAGGCCCATCATGGCGTAGCCGATGAGACAAACCGACCAGCTCGAAGCCGTGAGCACGGTCAGCATGCCGACAAGCGCAAGCGTTGCACCCGCCGTGCCGACAGCAAAGTCGCCGAAATTGTTGCGCAGACGGTCGCCGGTCAGACGGCAAAGCAGAGAACACATCGAAAAGCCTGCAAAGACCAGTGCGGCAATTGATTCGGGTGCGCCCTTTTCCTGATGTAGATACAGACTTCCCCATTCGCCGACACTGCCTTCCGACACGTAACAGCACACACAGAGCAGACCGCAGATCCAGACGAGGAAGGGAAGGCGCTTTTGGGGCTCGGCGGACTCCGGCGATGCGGCAGTGGATTTGTCGGCTCTGCCTTCGGTGCCCGTCACCAAACGCGGTTCGGCCCACCAGAGCATGGCGGACATGACGAGCGCGGGCAATAGGAAGTTCACCCACACGCTCAGGCTTGTGGCAGCAAAGAAGGACCCCGCACAGGCCGCGGCCGCCGCGCCGATGTTATAGCCCGCGTGCAGAACATTCATCGAGCTTTTCTTGTATGCGCGCTCGACTTCGACGCCCTGCACATTCATCGTGACGTCGCAAAGCCCCATGCAGATGCCCAACAGCGCCATCGTGGCGCCGAAGTACCAGACCGAGGTGGAGAAGGACACCAGCACGACGAAGACCATGCAGGCGAGACTCGAAACCAGAAGCGTCGTTCTGGCGGAAATTTTCGCAATCAGACGCGGCGCAAACGCCAGACCGATCAAGGCGGAAAAGCCGAAGAAAAGCAGGATGATGCCAAGCTCGCCTTCGGTGGCGCCCGTCATGTTTTTGAGTGCCGGCATGCGCGAGGTGACAAGTCCGTAGGCAAGGCCCGGCGCCATGAAGTAGAACATGCAGGCCAGACGTGCGGAGGCGTATGAAAGGTACGGATTCTGCATAACGGCTAGCGGTCAGACGAGAAACTCCCGCGCGAGAATCGAGAAGGCGCTTACCACCATCAGCGCCACGAGCACATTGCGAAACATCGTGTCGGTGAGCCGACGGAAGGTGGCAACGCCCAAGCGCGAAAAGATGAGCGTGACGGGAAAAGCGATCGCGGTAAAGATCCAGGTCATGAAAGAGACGTGACCTGCGACGAGATACCAGACGAAGGCAAGTGTCAGAATGACGACGTTGTAGGGGCGCAAAACAGCGCTTGTTTGAAACTTGTCCCAGGGCTGCAGTGCGCACCACATCGTGGGAACGACGCCCGACAAGGATGCAGCGCCGCCCATGATGCCACCCGTAAAGCCGGCAAGGCTGTCACAGACGGGACGCTCCTTGGTAAAGGCCTTGGAAAGCTTCCCTCGCAGCAGGAAAAAAGCGGTATAAAAGAGCATGAAAAAGGCGACGGCCAGTTTCAGATGCGCCGCATCGATCCAATTGAGAAGCCATGCGCCCACGGGCAAGCCGATCAAGGCGGGAACCAGAAAACGGGGCAGGCGATGCAAACCCGTCTTCACGCCCTGGCGCGTAAGCCACAGACTTTGCACGCCGCTTGCCACGCTCATGGCAGCGACGACCGGAACGGCTTGCTCCACGGTCATCACCTGCAGCCAGATGCCCAGACTCATCAGTCCGGTTCCGAAACCCGCAAGACCGTTGACGTAGCCGCCCAAAGCGGCGCCGGCAGCCAGATAGAGCAAAAGTTCAAGCGTGATGTGTTCCATGGCGAGTCACCGCCCATACAAAAACCGAAAATCGCGGCGCAACTTCAGAGAAGCTCTTTTTCAGGCCAATGACACAGGTCGGCGATCGGGCACTTCGTGCACTGAGGCTTGCGTGCCGTGCAGCAGTAGCGTCCGTGCAGCAGAATCCAATGATGTGCGCCCAGTCGGAACTCCTCGGGCAGCGATTTTTCGAGTTTTTCACTGCATTCGTTGGCCGTTTTGGCTTGCACGAGACCGGTGCGCTGGCACACGCGAAAGATGTGCGTATCAACCGGAATGAAGGGCTTATGAAAGGCAACGTTCAAAACCACCTTGGCTGTCTTTTCGCCAACGCCCGGCAGCGACATGAGGTCTTTGAGGGTCTGCGGAACCTCACCGTTGAAGCGCTCCATCAGCGCCTTGGCAATACCCACGGCGTGTTTGGCCTTGTTTCGGTATAGGCCGATTGTTTTGATGAATGGCTCGACGTCTTCGGGCGTTTTTTGCGCCATGGTTGCCGCGTCCGGCATGGCGGCGAAAAGCGCGGGGGTGGCCAAATTGACGCTCTTGTCAGTGGCTTGCGCCGAGAGCATCACGGCGATCAAAAGTTCGAAGGCGTTGTTGTGGTTGAGTTCACTTTCGGGCTCGGGGCGCTCGGCCTTGAGCCTTTCCATAATCTGACGACGGATTTGGGCGTTCACGACGAACCTCACGATTTTTTTAGCGACTTGGCCATCAACAAAGCCTGCATAAGCACGGCGCTCTTGTTGTCGGTGGCTTTTTCAAGTTGCGCGCGGCGGCGTTCGGCACCGGCCCTGCGGCGGGCGTTGGTGCGTTCATAGGCTTTTTTGGCGAGCTCGGCGTCCTCTGCCGTCCAGACGTGACCGTTTTCGATCATCTCGACGGCATTGACAGGGCAGGCACACACGCACAGTCCGCAACCGGTGCACGAGGACTCTATGACGGCAAATAGATGCTTGGGAATACCCGTCACGGCACCCACCGGACAAGCGCTGTGGCACAGGCGACAGCCGATGCAGCGCTTGGGGTCGATTCGAGCGACGGCAAAGGGCAGCTCGCGGCCGTATTCGGGGTCGATTTCGAGCGCGGGACGTCCCGTGAGCGCGGCAAGCTTTTCTACGCCTTTCTTGCCGCCCGGGGCACAGCGGTTGATTTCGGCGCTTCCCTCGGCGATGGCGCGGGCGTATTGTGCACAGCCGTCAAAACCGCATTGACGGCATTGGGTCTGGGGCAAAAGACGGCAAAGCGCCTCGGCGAGGCGCTCTGTGGTGTTTGTTTCAGACATCGGCAAACATCAAAAGAAGAAACTGCCGATTTTCTTGGCTAAAAATCGGCAGCGTGCGGGAATCAGAGCCAGAAGTTTTCGGCAAGCAGCTGTCCGGGCTCGCCGTTTCTCGGGCTGACGATGCCTCGGGCTCGCATGGCGGCGCGAACGGCCTTTACCATGGCGGGGTTGCCGCAAAGCATCACGCGGCTTGCTTGCGGCGTGATTTCGGCTTCAGCCGTAGCTTCGAGTAAGCCGCTTTCCAACGCGTCGGGAATGCGCACGTCAATCAAGGCGCCGGCGTCGCGCGTGACGGAAGCCATCACGCGCAGCTTGGGCTGAAGCTTTAAGACATGCTGCAGGTACTGCGTTTCGTTCCAATTGCGCACGCCGTGAACGAGGAACACGCGTTCGTACTTGTTCATGATCGACTCGTCGGAGACGATGGCTACGAACGGAGCAACGCCCGTGCCCGTGGACAGCAGCCACAGATCGCGGCCGCCCGGCTGCAGGCGCGACTCAATGAGCATGCCGTTCATTTCGGTGTCAAGCAGAATCGATTCGCCTGCCTTGAGGTTGCACAGGCGAGGACTCACCGCACCGCCCTTGACGCGGGCGATGAAAAAGTCGAGCGTATCGGCACCGGCTTTGCTTGCAATTGAGTAACAGCGCCACTGCGGCTCTGCCGTCGAAGGCATCGCAATGCGCGCAAACTGACCGGTCATCCACTGACAACCTTCAGGGACGGCCAATTTCAAATGCGTAACGTTGTCGGCAACGGCCTGTGCATGCACAACCTTGGTTTGACAAATCGCCATAAAGCCACTCCTGCTGAAAAAGAGCCTGTAAGTGTGCCTGAGAAAGAATCAGCGCTTGAGGTACTGGCGCTTGTTGGGAACGTTGACCCATTCATCCGCATCGTCCGGGTAGGGCTTCTTGCGGGTGATCGAGGGCCACTGGTGCGAGAGCTCGGCATTGATCTGGATGAAGTCGAGCTGATCGGCCGGGACGTCTTCCTCGGCAAAAATGGCGCCTTCGGGGCATTCGGGCACGCACACGGCGCAGTCGATGCATTCGTCGGGATCGATTGCGAGGAAGTTGGGGCCTTCGTGGAAGCAGTCAACCGGACAGACGTCCACACAGTCAGTGCGCTTGCAGTTGATGCAGGCTTCGCAAACAACGTGAGTCATTTTCTTTTGGTATCTCGTATGGGTTGGATATTCGGTTCAATTCGTGCGCGTGTGTGCAAAAGACCGACGAATTGAATCAGGTATTGTAGCCGAAACTTTTTTCGCCGAGGCTGATCAAAAAATGCGACTTGGGCGCTTCTTTCGAGCTCAGAGCGCGAGCGCTCGATAGAGCAAAAAGGCTGCCAAAAACAAAAAGACGACGCCCGAAATGCAGTTGATCACGCGCGGTCCCCGCGGCCCGCTCAAAAACACGCGGGCGTGTGCGGCCAGAATCGCGTAGGCCATCATCATCACGAAAACGATCAGAGCGTAGATCGCGATCATCACGGCCGACTGAAAGACGTAGGAGAAAGTCGGGTCGATGAAGGAAGGAAGCACCGTCAGACCGAAGATGATGGGCTGCGGATTGGCCGCTGAGATCGCCGCGCACTTCATGAACTGAGAAAAACCGCTTTCGGTTTGTTCGTCGTGACGCCCGATCAGGGAGGCGTGCTTCGGTTTTTTGAGAATCGACCGAATGCCCAGGTACGCGAGAAAGGCCGCGCCGATGAGCTGAATCACGGAGAAAGCCGCCGGGTGGGTGGCGAGTACGGCGCCAGTGCCCGAAAGCGCGATCACAAAGAGAAAGGCGATGCCGATTGCGATGCCCAGACACCCCGGAATGGCTCTTTTCCACCCCTGGGAGAGCCCGAGGTTGACCGCCATGACCGCACCGATGCCGGGCGTGGCGATGTTGGCAAAGCTTGTGACCAGAAACAGCGTAAAAAGCGGCGACATGACGATACTACCGGCCGAATCGTTTCCCGAAGTTTAGTGCTTGCGGCGGAAAATGCAGAAAGTAAGGGCAGGGCGCTTTTCGTTGGCGGGAAGTTCCGAGAGAACTTCACGATCCCACTCTTCGAGGCTCAAGGGGCCGAAGAAGGCGTCGCCCGGATACTCGGCCTGAATTTCCGTGATCCAACAGGTGTCGACAAGTTTGAGGGCCTGCGCATAGATCTGCGCGCCGCCGATTACGAAGGCAAGTTCGTCGTTCTTGATCATGCCGGCTGCTTCTTCAAGCGAGGTTGCCGTGCGGCAGCCTTCCGGGCGGTAGTCAGGATTGCGGCTGATGACGATGTTGTCGCGCCCGGGAAGAGGGCGGCCGATTGATTCGTGCGTCACGCGTCCCATGATGACGGGGTGTCCCATGGTGACTTCCTTGAAATGCTTGAGGTCTTCGGGCAGGCGCCAGGGCATGTTGCCCGCGAGTCCGATCGTGCCGTTTTGAGCGTGCGCAACGATGATTGCAAGTTGAGCCATAGTGATCTCGAAGTGGTTGTCTGTTCGGGTAAACACAGTGTTTTTCGAGGCGAAATCTAACAAATTTCGGCCTGAAAAATCGTGCTAGAGTCAAAACTGCACGCCGATGGCGACGTTACGAAAGGCAAAACAAGCACAAGGGCGGAATAAAGATGATCAAAGCAGCCGTCGAATTGAATGACAAAGACCGAAAGTCGATTAAGGAAGCCGTGGAGAACGCCTGGCAGGGCGAGGCGCTTGCCGAACTTCAGAACTATGTTCGAATCCCGTGCAAATCCAAGGATTTCGATGTCGATTGGGAGGTCAATGGCTTTTTGCGGCAGGCTTGCCGCAAGGCGGCAGAGTGGGGACAAAGCCTTTTTCCTGATGCCGTCTTCGAGGTGTTGACCGAACCGGGACGTACGCCGGCCCTTTTCTTCGATATCCCGGCAACCCGAGACGACGAGGCGCCTGCAGTTTTCTTCTATGGCCATTTTGACAAGCAGCCCGAAGGCGAAGGTTGGAGCAACGGGCGCAAGCCTTTTGAACCGACGCTTGAGAGTGAACGTCTTTACGGACGCGGTGCCGCAGACGACGGCTACAACTTTTACGCCGCGATGGTGGCTCTGCATGCGCTTGAAAAAGCGGGCCTCCCGCACGGCCGCATCGTCGGATTGTACGAGACGGACGAAGAGTGCGGCTCGCGCGACTTTGAGTATTGGATGCAGACGTGTCGAGAGAGGTTCGGGAACGTTGGACTCGTAGTGGTCATGGACTGCGGCGGCGCAGACTATGAGCATCTGTGGTCGACGGTGAGTTTCCGCGGTGCGGCGGTGTTGACGCTCAACGTCAAGGTGGCCGAACACGGTATGCACTCGGGGCTGACATCGGGAATTGCACCGAGCTCCTTCATGATTGCCCGAGCTCTTCTTGATCGCATTGAAAATGCGCAGACCGGTGAAATGTCCGCCGACGCGCTCAACGTGGAAATTCCTGCGGTTCGCCTGGAACAAATGAAGCGGTACGCAGAAACGGTGGGAGAGGGCGTTTTTGCCGACATTCCCTGGGCCAACGGCACGCACGCCAGAAGTTCTGATCCGTTTGAAGCGGTGGTGATGAATACCTGGAAGCCGCAACTTTGTGTGACGGGCGCCGAAGGTATTCCGCCCGTTGATGGAGCGGGAAACGTGCTGCGCTCGTTTACAAAGCTCAAGCTTTCCGTGCGCCTGCCGCCCACGGCAGACGGAGCTAAAGCGTTGGCATGGCTTACTGAAACGCTCACGGAAAAGCCGATGTTCGGCTGCCGCGTGACAGTGGAAAATGCGCACGCAGAAGGCGGCTGGAATGCGCCGCAGGAAATGCCTCGTTTTGCACGGGCGGTTGCCGATGCCGCACAAGAGTGCTTCGGTACAGAACCGGTGTATTGCGGTTGCGGCGGCTCGATTGGCATCCTGCCGCTTTTTGACAAGTTCTTCGGGTCGCCTCAATACCTGCTTACCGGCGTCCTCGGACCGGAATCCAACGCGCACGGGCCCAACGAGATGCTGAGGCTTGATTACCTCAAGAAACTCACGCGCGCCGTGGCGCAGATCGTCGCCTGTGTTTGAGAGCTGCCGGCAGAAGTCGACTGAAACAGTGCCTCGTTCGGTCGTTTAGACGGCGATCGGGGCCTTGATGTGCGGCCAGGGGTCGTAGCCTTCGATCACGAAGTCTTCGAACTTGTAGTCGAAGATGGAGGAGGGCTTGCGATTGATCACAAGCTTCGGGTACGCGCGCGGCGTGCGGGAAAGCTGCAGCTCGACCTGCTCGAAGTGGTTCTTGTAGATGTGACAGTCGCCGCCCGTCCAGACGAAGTCACCCACCTCGAGATCGCATTGCTGCGCCACCATGTGCGTGAGCAGAGAATAGCTGGCGATGTTAAATGGCACGCCCAAGAAGATGTCGCAACTGCGCTGATAGAGCTGGCAGGAGAGCTTGCCGTTTGCCACGTAGAACTGAAAGAGGCAGTGGCACGGCGGCAGAGCCATCTTGTCGACTTCGGCCGGGTTCCATGCGACAACCAGGTGACGGCGGCTGTCGGGGTTCTTTTTGATGCCTTCGATGAGGTTGCTGATCTGATCGATCTTGCGGCCGTCGGGAGCAGGCCAGCTGCGCCACTGAACGCCGTAGACCGGGCCCAGATCGCCGTTTTCGTCGGCCCATTCGTCCCAAATCGACACACCGTTGTCGTGCAGATACTTAATGTTGCTCGACCCCGAGAGGAACCACAGCAGTTCGTGAACGATGGAACGGATGTGAAGCTTCTTGGTTGTCACGAGCGGAAAGCCTTCGGCAAGATTGAATCGCATCTGATAGCCGAATACGGAACGCGTGCCGACGCCCGTGCGGTCGCTTTTGTCGACCCCGGTTTTGTAGCAGTGTTCAAGAAGCGTTTCGTACTGATTCGTGGGCATGGTGCAATCCTTGAAAATCCGGCCTGTTTGACGTCAAAGCTCCGGGTTATGGTGTGTGGGTTAGTAAGAAGACACGGAAAAAAGACGTGACTCCAAACAAAAAGCGCAGGACTCTTTGACGAAAATCCTGCGCCTCAGAGTTTACCGCGAGGATGCGGTCAATTGATGCTCGGGAAATGAGCGAAGTTTTGGAAAATGAGCGTCAGATGATAGAACACGGGCGCGGCAAATGTGAGCGGCGCCAGGCGTTCGATGATGCCTCGACCGATGTAGAACTCGCTTTCCCAAGACTTGGAGCCGAGGCTGCGCTTGACCGAGCTGATGACCATGTCGCCCATGATGCACGAGAGAACAATGGCAAGCGCGTAGAGCGCCGTCTGCAGAATCGAGAAGGGCGTAAGCCAATAAAGCCCAATGCCTGCGATCACCGCCAGGCACGAGCCGACGGTGAGGCCCTTGACGGTCTTGTTCGGGTTCATCTTCAGCGCCTTGCCTCCCAGAGCGGAACTGGCGAGCACCGAGAAAAGGTCGGCGAGGAACACGATGATGAGGAAAAAGAGCAGCATCAGTTCGCCTGACGTCTTACGGCTTTCAAAGTCGAGCGTGGCGATGGCCGGTGCGTGACTTACGCAGAACACGCAGATCATCAGACCCCACTGAACCTTGGCGACGCGCTCAAGGTAGCGTTCCGTGTCGTGGCTCATGGCGGCGATGACGGGCAGCACCAGGAACAGGTACACCGGGATAAAGAGCGTGAAGACGTGTGTGAGGTTGAAGTAAACCAATGCATACTGAGCGGGGATCGCCAGATAGAACGCCACCACCAGCACCCAATGGTCGGTGTGCCGAATCGGAGTCAACGCGATGAATTCTCGCAGCAGGAAGAAGGAGAAAATCGCAAAGAGCACGACCAGCGAGGCCATGCCCCACCACCAAGCCACCGTAAAGACGATGATCAGCCACCACCCCATGCGCACGCGCGAATTGGCAACGGCCAGACGGCGAACGGCTTCGGGCGTGGCAGCGCGCCCCTGCGCCCACAGTCCGTAGATGGTGCCTGCGCCTTGCAGAACGATGAGCGTGGCCAGAATGATCAGATAGCCTTCCTGGAGGCTGATACCGAGTCGCATCATTTTTTTGGTGCCTCCTTTACTGCTGTTGCGCGAGGTCAATCACGGCCTGACGAGCGCGGGTGAGGAATACTTCCTTGGGATCATCGGGGCTGTGCTCAAGCGGAGCGCCGAAATGCACCGAGCAAATGGTGGGCACCGGAATGTATACGCCCTTGGGCATGGCACGGTGCAGGTTTTCGATGTACACCGGAATGAGCTCGACTTCGGGGAACTCGCGCATCAGACGCCAGATGCCGCTTTTGAATTCGCTCGGCAACGGCTGCGGACGGCGGGTGCCTTCCGGGAAGATGATGAGCGAGTCGCCGGCGCGCAGCGCATCCTTCAGAGGACCAAGCGGATCGGCGTGCTCGGTGCGCTTGCGGTCGATGAGCACGACATTCAACTCTTTCATGGCGATGCGCTTGCGAAACAGGCCGTGATCCCAATAGTCTTTGGCAGCCACCGGTCGCGTATGGCGGCGCAGAATGCTTGGCAGTGAAGTCCAGATCACAATCGTGTCGAGGTGACTGGTGTGATTGGCGAAATAAATGCGTTGGCGCTTCGAGGGCTTGCAGCCTTCCCACTGGGGATAGGCGCCGACCAGGAGTCGGGTGAGCCACACGATGGGCGTCATCAACTGAAACTGAAACACTGTTCGTACCTTGTTTTCTGAGGACGTCAACACGCGGCCCGTTCGAGACGAACGCGCCGCTTTTAACGAAATTATGCCGCGTGAGTGGCTTGCTCGCCGTCAAAAGGATGCAAGCGCACGTAACACGACTGCATTCTGTTGGATTTTCTCGTTTTCTCTGCTCGTTATCCCGCCGTGCACGGGGTTTCGCCTACTTCTTTTTGCTGATGCTGAAAACAGGAGGTGTGTCTAAAATGCAACAGCTCTTTTTCGGCCCGATCTTAGAAATCTGCTAACAGACAGGAATAAATCGCTTTTCGATCGCGGCCGCGTCGTTTTGTTTCCGAGGGGTGAGATGCTTTCAAGAGTTCTGATTTTTCTTTTCGGCTTGGTTGTGCTGTCATTAGGCATTGCCATCGTGACCCACGCCGGGCTCGGCACCGGTACCGTGAGCTCCGCGGCCATTGTGCTCAGTCGCCAGACTGGTCTTTCCATGGGTCTTTTCGTTTTCCTCACGAACGTCTTTTTCTTTGTACTCCAGTGCCTGGTCGACCCGAAGAACCTTATGGTCAAGGCCGTCAAGCAGCTGCCCGTCTGCGCGTTCTTCGGCGCGGTTTTTGACGTTGCAATGTGGGTGACGAGCTTTCTTGAACCCACCAATTATGGGTGGGCCTTCATGCAGGTGTTTCTCGGTACGTGCCTCACGGGACTCGGCGTTTCGGCCATGGTCTTTGCGCGTTTGTTGGTGTTGCCTCCTGAAGGGGTTGTGATTGCTGTCATGCATCGATTCGGAGGCTCGTTCGGAACCATTCGCACGTCCGTCGACGTTTTCCTTGTGGCGATTTCCGTCAGCATGAGTCTCTTCTTTTTCGGGACGATTTACGGCGTTCGCGAAGGAACGCTCATTTCCGCTCTTTTTGCCGGACGCATGGCCAACGGTTTTCTCAGAAGGTGGGGCAAGCTTTTCCCGAACCATCGTCCGATCGATTGATGCGAAAAAATTTCGAGAGGCGCGTGCAAAAACACAAATCTTTTGTTAAGATGCGCGCCTCACAATATGACAACGACCGACACGGAAGGGTGGCAGAGTGGTCGAATGCGCCGGACTCGAAATCCGGTATACGGTTATACCGTATCGTGGGTTCAAATCCCACCCCTTCCGCCAGTTTTTAGAGCCCGTAGATTCTTTAGTCTGCGGGTTTTTTGCATCTGTCGGGCTGTGACTTTCGCTGTGTGTGGGTGCTGCGAGTTCGTTTGTTTTCAGGAACGCAAAAGAGCGGACATTTATAATGCGGCCTGACATGGGCAATTTCCGATCAATGCCCGAACAGATACACAGAATTCAGAATGTTTGCTGGCCGGTGTGCAGACGCTCGGCATTCTGACGGTCGCAACCGTTTGCAGCAAACAACAAGTGCCATACAAGGAGCATTAAAAGATGGCTAGCGCAATGAATGAACAGGTTCTCCAGACGTTTTTGGCGGCTCATGCTCGCCTGGCGACTGCCATGAAGGGAATTTCCGGCCAGCTTGGCGGCAAGACCCCGAAGGTTTCTCAGAAGGCTTTCCAGGAGCTCATCGATTCGAGCGCCGAACTTCTGAAGGAATCCGTGAAGCTTTCTGTCCTTCTCGGCGTCAAGCTCGAAGCCGGCGAAAAGAAGACCGCCGCCAAGAAGACGACCACTAAGAAGGCGGCTGCCAAGAAGGAAGAGCCGGCTGTCGAAGAGGCTGAACAGGCTCCCGCCAAGAAGACCACGCGCAAGGTGACTGCCAAGGCTGAACCGGCTGAAGAAGCCGAAGAAAAGAAGCCGGCCGCTCGCAAGACGGCAGCTAAAAAGTCTGAAACGACCGAAAAGAAGACGACGGCCAAGAAGGCTGCCGTGAAGGAAGAAAAGAGCGAAGAGGCTCAAAAGCCTGCTCGCAAGACCACGACGCGTAAGTCGGTGGCCAAGAAGTAATTCCTCTGACCCTTCGGTTGGTTGTTTGATTCGCGGTTTCGACCCGTTTGGCTGTCGAGGCCGCGATTTCTTTTTTCAACGGCGATGACTATTCAGAAATCTCTGCCGCAGGCCGGTGTCAGTGCGCCGCACTTTCTGGCGGCTCAAACCGGGCGACAGATTCTTGAAGCGGGCGGCACGGCGCTCGAAGCGGCGGTTGCTACGGCGGCAAGCCTTGCCGTCGTATACCCGCATATGAACGCGGTCGGCGGCGACAGCTTTTGGCTGATCAAGAAAAAGGACTGTGCTCCAGTGGGGGTGCTTGCCTGCGGACAGGCGGCAGGGCGCGCAACGGTGGACTTATACAAGTCTCGCGGTTTTGAAGCGCTTCCACCACGCGGAGCGCTTGCTGCCGTCACAGTTCCGGGTACGATCCGCGGCTGGCAAGCGCTTCTGAGTCTGCCGGAGCATCCGAGACGACTGCCGCTCAAGGACATTCTTAATCCTGCCGTCGTATTTGCCGCCAATGGTTTTCCGGTTTCGGCAAGCCAAGAGCGAACAACGAGGGCAGCGCTTGAGAGTCTCAGGTCGTGCCCCGGTTTTGCCGAAGTCTTTCTCAACTCCGAAGGCTTGCCTTGGACAAAGGGCGAGACGCTTCGCCAGAGCGCTTTGGCTCGCACGCTGCAGCGACTCTCAGAAGCCGGATTGGATGATTTCTACGAAGGAGATGTCGCAGCACAGATCTGCAGGGAGTTGGCCGATGCGGGCAGTCTGCTGACGCCCGAAGACTTTGCCGCATGCCGAGCACGCATCGTCAAGCCTTTGCATTTGAGAGCGTTCGGGCAGGATTTCTACAATCTTCCGGAGCCTACGCAAGGCGTATCTTCGCTTGCGATTTTGGGGCTGATGGAGCGTTTCGGGGCCAAGCCCGACGATATGGCGGCTTTTGTGCACGCGGCCGTCGAAGCGACGAAACTTGCTTTTGCCTGGCGCAACAAACACGTGGGTGATCCGCGAGCAATGACGGCTTCCACGCAGAGCTTTCTGTCGGCGCAATCGCTCGACACCCTTGCCAAGTCCTTTGATCCCGGCAAAGCTTGCTGTTTTGACGAACAGCAGGCTATGGGCGATACGGTCTGGTTCGGTGCAGCCGACACGGACGGTACGGTGGTGAGCTGCATTCAGAGCATCTATTGGGAGTACGGCAGCGGCCTTGTGCTCAAAGACACGGGCGTGACGATGCAAAACCGCGGTTGTGCGTTTAGCTTTGACGAGAGACTTCCGAGCGCATTGCGTCCCGGAGCGCTGCCGTTTCATACACTCAACCCGGCGATGGCGGTGACCAATGACGGTCGCGTGATTGCCTACGGCACGATGGGCGGAGAAGGCCAGCCGCAAACGCAGGCCGCGGTCATCCTGCGGCATTTGGCTGGCATGCCGTTGGATCGGGCCATTGCTGAACCTCGCTGGCTCATCGGCAGAACCTGGGGCGACAATACCGCAAAGCTTCGTTTGGAGTCTCGGTTTGCTGCAGGGGTCGTCAGAAGTTTGATTGAGCGTGGGCACGACGTGGAAGTGCTTACGGAGGCTTACAGCGACACGATGGGGCACGCGGGGGCAGTGAGCAAAGCTGCCGACGGTGTGGTGACGGGAGCGTCGGATCCCCGATGCGACGGCAGTTTCGAGGCGATTTGAGCTGTAAGCAAGAAATTTTTCAAAAAGACTTGCATAAGTCGAAAGCAGGCGATACAATGCGCCCCGCTTCGCAAAAAAGCGAGGCGGAAAAATCTGAGATGTGCGCCAGTAGCTCAGTTGGATAGAGTACCTGGCTACGAACCAGGGGGTCGTGGGTTCGAATCCTGCCTGGCGCACCATCCACGCAAGAGAGGCTTCCGAAATCGGGAGCTTTCTTTTTGTCTGGAGCTTTCTTAAGTTGTTGATTTTATTGAATAAACTAATCAACGAAAGAATTCGAGACAAAATTTTGCGGCCTAGGAATTCCCGTTTTGTTACCCCGGTTTGAAAGGAAAAAAAACTGGGGAACAAAATTCTGAATTTTCCAAACTGGGTAAAAACAATCCGCAAATTTCGGCAGCGATTGCATTAAGATTGTTGCCGCAGCCGAAGGTGAGAAAAGCGGCCTGATATCACATCGTTAATCGGGGCTTCACTTTCGTAGAGATCGCAAGGCCGAGACGGCTCTCAATCGAAAGCGATCCGACAAGCTTTGAGGGCTATGCCGACTAAGGCGCCCGACAAAGAAAACGACAGTTTTTCCAACCGTGTCGAATCCGATTTTGCTAACCTTCGCTCAATAAGCGTAGCGGTAGGTGCAAAGCGTGTTTATGAAGAGAACGGATTTCGAACACGATCAACACGCAACGACACAACCGTGGCAGACACTTTGCAACCGTGTTACGTCATTGAAGCAGCGCTTCTTACGAGTCCTCAGCCGTTGACGCTCGAGGATCTTTCGCGCCTGTTTGCCGGTCGGCTTACGCAGACGGAGCTGCTTGAAGCCATGAACGAGCTTTCCGAACACTGGAAAGAGCGCGGCTTGCGACTGGTCGAAACTGCAAGCGGTTGGGGGTTTGTCACATCAACGGCTGTGGGTGAATACCTGCTTCGCATGAGCGATCAGAAAATGCCCAAGTATTCGCGTGCCGTGATGGAGACGCTTGCCATCATTGCGTACCGTCAGCCGGCAACGCGCGGCGATATTGAAGACATTCGCGGCGTGGCGGTCAATCCCAATGTGGTGCGACAGCTGCAGGAAAGAGGGTGGATTGAAATTGTCGGGCACCGAGAGTCGCCCGGTCGCCCGGCGCTGTTTGCCACGACGCAGCAGTTTTTGGACGATTTGGGACTGAAGTCCCTCGCGGATCTGCCGCCTTTGTCCGGCGACATGCCGCAAAGCAAAGAATTTGAATTGGTGTTCGGTGACGAGCCGACCGACGAAGCGAGTCAAGCACAAGCCCAAGAAGGGGCATCCGACGCCGACGGTCAGACTCCGGAAAAAGTCGACACTGAATAAAGAGTACAGTCAGAGACACTTAAAGCTATGCCTACTACACGAGAAGACAGCCTGAACGAAGTCGCGGTCGAGGCGCAAGCCGAACCGAAGAAACGCGTGGTTCGCCGCCGTACGGTCAAGACCGAAGCTGAAAGCTCCGAAGCAGCTCCTGTCAAGAAACCCCGCGCTGTGCGTACGCGCAAAGTGAAGGCCGAAACCGAGGCGGTTGTCGAACCGACGACGGAAGTTGTCGCTGCGCCGGCGGAGGAGAAACCCAAGCGCAAGGTGACGCGTCGCCGTAAGACCGAGGAGGTTGCAGCACCTGCCGCAGAGGTTGTCGCTGAAACGGTTCGGGAAGAAGAGAAGCCCGCGACCAAGCGTCGTACCGTGACGCGCCGCAAGAAAGCCGATGAAGCTATTCCCGAGGCAACGCAGGAAGCGGCCCCGCAAGAGGCTAAGCCTGAAGAGGAAGTCCCCGCCAAACCCAAGCGCACTCGCCGAGCGAAGAAAGCAGAGGAGGCGGCAGCCGAAGAAACTCCCGTCAAGAAGACGCGTGCTCGTAAGACGAAGGCAAAGACTGAAGCTGAGGTTATCGAAGCGGTTGAAGAGACTTTGCCTCAGCCCGAACCCGAGGCGGAAGTCGATATGCCTCAGGAGAAGGTGTCCGACAAGAAGGAAAAGCGCGTCGAAGGCCGCGGTAAGTTCCGTCGCAACAAGCGCGTCCGCGAGGAACCGTTCGAGGACGAAGGCATGGCCGTTCCGGAAGATGCTCCCGCAATTGATGCCGAACTTTGCGCCGCTCAGATTTTCGACCCGAAGGTGCTTGCTCAGGGTAAGGCCGCCAAGAAAAACGAACTCGTCAAACAGAGCGAAAAGCTGCACAAGGTGCTCGCTGATCTCGGTCTGGGCAGCCGCCGCGATATGGAGCAGCTCATCGTCGAAGGTCGCATCTCGGTGAATTCCGAACCCGCTTTCCTGGGGCAGCGCGTGATGCCCGGCGACATCGTTCGTTTGAACGGTCGTATCGTCAAGCGCATGGCACAAGGTAAGCAGCCCAAGGCTCCGCGCGTGCTTGTCTATCACAAGCCCGCCGGCCAGATCGTGAGTATGCGCGATCCGCAGGGGCGTCCGAGCGTCTTTGATAATCTGCCCAAGATTTCAGGCGCCCGCTGGATTGCCGTCGGACGTCTGGACTTCAACACCGAAGGGTTGCTGCTTTTTACGACGAGCGGAGAGCTTGCCAATCGTCTGATGCACCCTCGCTATGAAATCGAGCGCGAATACGCCGTACGCGCGGCGGGCGTCATGACCGACGAAGCCAAAGAACTCTTGACGACCGGGGTGGAGCTCGACGACGGTCCGGCTCACTTCTCGATGCTCGAAGAAAAGGGCGGCGACAATCTCAACCGCTGGTATCTCGTTCGCATCAGCGAGGGCCGCAACCGTGAGGTGCGCCGCATGTTTGCTGCCGTCGGCCTGACGGTGAGCCGCCTGATTCGTGTGCGCTATGGTGCAGTTCGATTGCCCGCTGATCTTGCGCGCGGCACGACCCGCGAGCTCAAGCCCGACTGGGTGCAGGCCTGGATGGCGCAGCTCAATGCCGCAACGTCTTCGACGGGCGGCAAGAAGCCTGCAGTCAAGAAGGTCGGAGGCAAGAAAAACACCGGCCGCAGTTTCAACCGCAAGCCCGAGCGCATCCCCGATCCGATGCTGAGCACGGTCAACTACATTGCCAGCGGTAGCCTCGGCGCCGCCCAGGGTGCCTACGGACGGGCGCTTGCTCGAACCGATGACGTGATGCCGCCTCCGTTCAAGAAAGGCGGCAAATTCGGCAAGTCGAAGGGCTCCGGCAAGGGCAAAGGCTTCGGCAAGCGCCGTTAAGTGAAATTTGAGGAATTTGTCGACGAAATTTTTGTCGAAAATCCTTGAATTTCAAAGAAAAAACTGTATAATCCGCGACGCGCCTTCGAAGTGAGAATTTTTTGAAATTCCCATTCGAGGGCCCTCGCTATATTGTCTGCGGCAATCAGCTTTTCGGAGCTGAAAAATTGTGGCAGGCACCCATGTTGGATGGGGTTAGGGATGGGCATTGCGCCCATTTTTTTTTGGATTTTTTCTACAAACGGATACATGCAGAAATCAACTGCTGAAATCACGCGAATCGTTGAAGAAACGGTGCAGGGTCTCGGGTACGAATTCGTTGACTTCGAGCGTCTGCCCCGCGGACTCATGCGCATCACGATCGACAGCCAGGCCGAAGGCGGCGTTGGCGTGGACGATTGCGAAGCCGTGAGCAATCAGATCACAGCCCTCTTTACGGTCGAGGGTATTGACTACGAACGTCTGGAAGTGGCCAGTCCCGGTGTGGAGCGCCCGCTCAAGCGCGCGAGCGAATGGGCCCGCTTCGTCGGCCGCCCGGCGCACGTCGAACTTTATGAACCGATGAAGGCCGAGGGCTTTCCGGAAGCCGGCCGTCGCAAACTTGACGGCATCATTCTTGGCATCGAGGGTGAACCCGGCAACGAAGTGATTTCGTTTTCGTTTGAAGAATTGGATATTGCACGCACGCCGAGTCAGGCTGCCAAGTCCCGCCAATCGGGCAAGGCTGCCAAACCCAAGGCCGATCCGGTGCACGTGACGTTCGGCATTAACGATGTCGATCGCGCCAATTTGATTGCTGAACTTGACTTTAAGGGGAAACACGAATGAGCCGCGAAATGCTCGATATGGTCGACGTCCTTGCACGCGAAAAGAACGTTGAAAAATCCGCCGTTTTCGGCGTACTCGAAATCGCGCTGGCAAGCGCTGTGAAGAAGGCTCAGTTTCCCGGTGAGGATGCTGACGTCGCCGTTCGCGTCGATCCCAACACGGGCGACTGGAGTGCCGTTCGCCGCTGGGTGATCGTGAGCGACGATCAGGGCCTGCAGCAGCCCGATCGCGAGGAAATGTTCTCGGACATCCACGACGATTATCCGGAACTCGAAGTGGGCGACTACATTGAAAAGCCGATTGAAAACATCAACACTTCCGGCCGCCGCTTTGCCCAGGACGCCAAGCAGGTCATCCTGCAGCGCCTGCGTGACGCCGAACGCGAACAGATTCTCAATGAGTTCCTCGCTCGCGATGAAAAGGTGATCTCCGGCCAGGTCAAGCGCTCCGACAAGGAAGGCGCCATCATCGAAATCGGCCGCCTGGAAGCCCGCTTGCCCAAGAGCGAAATGATTCCGCGCGAAAACCTGCGCAACTCCGATCGCGTCCGCGCCTACGTGCTTCGCGTCGACGAAACCAACAAGGGCAAGCAGGTTATCCTGTCTCGCGCCTGCAATGAATTCATCAAGAAGCTCTTTGAGCTCGAAGTGCCGGAAATCGAAGAGGGCACCGTGGAAATCAAGGCTACGGCCCGTGATCCCGGCTCCCGCGCCAAGATTGCCGTGATGAGCCATGACAAGCGCGTCGAACCCGTCGGCACCTGCATCGGCATCCGCGGCTCGCGCGTGACGGCCGTGACCAACGAGCTGGCCGGCGAACGCATCGATGTGGTGCGCTGGGACGAAAACCCGGTTCAATACATCGTCGAAGCACTCAAGCCCGCCAAGGTTTCCAAGGTTGTGGCCGACGAAGAAGCCAAGAGCATGGACGTGACGGTTGACGAGGAAAACCTCGCCATTGCCATCGGCCGCGGCGGTCAGAACGTGCGCCTGGCAAGCGAACTCACCGGCTGGCAGATCAACATCATGACAGCAGAAGAAGCCAACAAGAAGCAGGAAGAGGAAGATCGCGTGGCCTGCGAAGAGTTCATGACCGAGCTCGATATGTCGCAGGAAGATGCCGCCGCTCTTGTTCAGGATGGCATCTACAGTCTCGAAGAACTCGCCTACGTGCCCGAACAGGAAATCGTGGAACTGGGTATCTTCGACGAAGCTACCGTTGCCGATCTGCGTGAACGCGCTCGCCGCGTGCTTCTGGCTCGCGCCCTTAAGCGCGAAGAAAACCTGCGTCAGGCCGACGCTTCGCTGCTCGAACTCGAAGGCATGGATCACGACCTTGCCAGCCGACTCGTGAGCGAAGGTGTCAAGACCGCTGACGACCTGGCTGATTTGGACACGGAAGAACTCATGGAAAAGGGCGGCATCGCTGAAGAAGATGCCCGCGCTTTGATTATGGCCGCACGTGCCCGCTGGACTGAAGAATAAGACAGAAGTCAGAACGAAAACCAATTGAAGCCGTTCGCGAAACGAGCAGCGGGAATAAATTCCATCCCTCGGGGGAAGGCGCTCGCAAGCGGCGGCAGGAGAGATAAAACACATGGCAAACAATACTGTTAATGAATTTGCCCGCGAACTGAAGGTTTCGGCTGACACGCTTCTGTCCCAGCTTAAGGCTGCAGGCGTTCAAGTGAAGACTGTCAACGACGAAATCAGCGACGCCGACAAGCGTCAGCTTCTCGACAGTCTGCGTCAGGAACGCGTGGCCGCTCCCCGCAAGATCACCGTGACGCGTCGCGAAACGAGCACCATTCGTC
The DNA here is from genome assembly GCF_003472385.1 of Sutterella sp. AM11-39. Classification (GTDB taxonomy): domain Bacteria; phylum Pseudomonadota; class Gammaproteobacteria; order Burkholderiales; family Burkholderiaceae_F; genus Duodenibacillus; species Duodenibacillus intestinigallinarum. Next base: position 142,886 of record NZ_QRLV01000003.1, read on the forward strand.
AGAACGACGGTCAGGGCGGAGCCCGCACGATTGAGGTCGAAGTGCGTCGCCGTCGCGTGTTTGTGAAGAACCGCGCCGCCGAAGCGATGCGTGCCGAAATCGAAGCGCAGGCCAAGGCTCAACTCGATCGCGAACTCAAGGAAAAGCAGGAGGCTGAAGCCGCCGAGGCCGCCAAGCGCGAAGCCGAAGCAAAGCTCGCTGCCGAAGAAGCAGCCAAGAAGGCTGCTGAGGAAGCCGCTGCTAAGAAGGCGGCCGAAGAAAAGGCCGCTGCCGAAAAGGCTGCCGCTGAAAAGGCCGCGGCGGAAGCCGCCGCTCGTCAGGCCGAAGCCGACAAGCTTGCTGCCGAAAAGGCCGCCGCTGAAAAGGCTGCTGCCGAGAAGGCCCGTCAGGCTCAGGCTGAGGCAGAAAAGAAGGCTCAGCGCGAAGCTGAAGCTGCCAAGAAAGCGGCTGCTGAAAAGGCTGCTGCCGAAAAAGCTGCCGCCGAGAAGGCCGAACTCGAAGCTCGCCGTCAGGAAGCCCGTCGCAAGGCTCAGGAAGAAGCCGAAGCCATCCGCGCGATGCTTGCCAAGCCTAAGACCGTTCTCAAGGCCAAGGCTGACCGCGGTGACAAGACTGACCGCAATGAAGAGGCTAAGAAGGCTCAGCCGCAGAATGCGCAGCAAAAGCCCGCTCAGAAGAACCAGAAGGCTGAGAAGCCCGCTGCCAACAAGCCCGAAAAGAACGAAGGCAAGGCAAACGGCAAGGGCCGTAAGCAGGCTGCCAAGGGCAACGATCGCTGGGGCGACGAAGACCGCGGCGGACGTCGCGGCGGCATGAAGACCCGCGGTGCGGTTGACAGCGACGAGTCGAGCGGCTGGCACAGCCGCGGTCGCAAGAGCCACAAGCACGAACAGCGTCAGGTTCAGATGCCGACCGAGCCCGTGGTGCGTGAAGTGACCGTTCCCGAAACGATCTCGGTGGCCGATCTGGCTCACAAGATGAGCGTGAAGGCGACCGAAGTCATCAAGACCCTCATGAAGATGGGCCAGATGGTGACGATCAACCAGATGCTCGACCAGGAAACGGCGATGATCATCGTCGAGGAAATGGGCCACAAGGCACTTGCCGCCAAGGCCGACGATCCGGAATCGTTGCTGGGCGAACTCGAAAGCAACCTGGAACAGTATCCGGAAGTGCCGCGTCCGCCGGTCGTGACCATCATGGGTCACGTTGACCACGGTAAGACATCGTTGCTTGACTACATCCGTCGTGCCAAGGTGGCTGCAGGCGAAGCCGGCGGCATTACCCAGCACATCGGTGCCTACCACGTCAAGACCCCGCGCGGCATCGTGACCTTCCTCGACACTCCGGGCCACGAAGCCTTTACGGCCATGCGTGCCCGCGGTGCTCAGGCAACCGACATCGTGATTCTGGTGGTGGCCGCCGACGACGGCGTGATGCCCCAGACCAAGGAAGCCATTGCGCACGCTCGTGCCGCCGGTGTTCCGCTTGTGGTGGCGATCAACAAGATCGACAAGCCCGAAGCCAACATTGAACGCGTCAAGGGCGAACTCGTGCAAAACGAAGTGCTGCCGGAAGAATACGGCGGCGACGTGCCGTTCTGCCCGGTGTCCGCCAAGACCGGCAAGGGCGTCGACGACCTCCTTGAAAACGTGCTGCTGCAGGCCGAAATGCTCGAACTCAAGGCCGCCGACAAGGGCCCTGCCAAGGGTCTCGTGATCGAAAGCCGACTCGACAAGGGCCGCGGTCCTGTGGCTTCCATTCTGGTTCAGTCCGGTTTGCTGCAAAAGGGCGACATCGTTCTGGCCGGCCAGTGCTTCGGCCGTGTGCGCGCGATGATCAACGAATTGGGCAGCCAGGTCACCTCGGCCGGTCCTTCCATCCCGGTGGAAATCCAGGGTCTGTCCGACGTGCCGTCCGCCGGCGACGAACTGCTTGTGGTGCCCGACGAACGCAAGGCCCGTGAAGTGGCTCTCTTCCGTCAGGGCAAGTACCGCGAAGTCAAGCTCGCCCGTCAGCAGGCTCAGAAGCTCGAAAACATGTTTGCCGATGTGGGCCAGGGCGAAGTCAAGACCCTTCCGCTCATCATCAAGGCCGACGTGCAGGGTTCGACCGAAGCTCTGGTGCATGCTCTCACGAAGCTCTCCACGGAAGAAGTGCGCGTTCAGGTCGTGCACAGCGCCGTGGGCGGCATTACGGAAACCGACGTCAACCTGGCTGCGGCTTCCAAGGCGGTCATCATCGGCTTCAACGTGCGTGCCGATCAGCAGGCCCGCAAGCTTGCCGAGCAGGAAGACGTGGACATTCGCTACTACAACATCATTTACGATGCCGTCGACGAAGTCCGTGCAGCCATGAGCGGCATGCTCTCGCCCGAGAAGAAGGAAACGGCGCTCGGTCTGCTGGAAATCCGTCAGGTCATCCGTGTGCCCAAGGTCGGTCTCATTGCCGGCTGCCGCGTGCTCGAAGGTGTGGTTCGCCGCAATGCCAGCGCTCGACTCCTGCGCGACAACGTGGTGATCTGGACCGGCGAACTCGCCAGTCTGAAGCACTTCAAGGACGACGTTCGCGAAGTTCAGGCCGGCAGCGAATGCGGTCTGAGCCTCAAGGGCTATGACGACATCAAGGTCAACGACCAGCTCGAAATCTTCGAGGTGACGGAAGTCGCTCGTACGCTCTAACGGAGAATCGGCTCAGGGGGCCCTATAACGACGCCCGAGCCCTCGCAAACACTCAAACAGCAAACGCCTCCGGCAGCGATGTCGGCGGCGTTTGTGAAGTTAAAAAAGGACGAAATTTTTATGCAAAAAGCCAAGCCCGGCCGCGGCCAACGTGTCGCCGAGCAGATCGCCCGAGACCTCGCGGAGATCATTCCGCTGGAGGTGCGCGACCCCCGTGTGGGTCTGGTGACGATCACCGGCTGCGAAATCACGCCCGACTACGCTCATGCCCGTGTTTTTTTCACGGTGATCGGTTCCGATCCTGTTCAGTGCACGGCAGGCCTTACGGCCGCCGCCGGCATGCTGCGCAACAAGATTTTCAAGAAGCTTCGCATTCACACTGTTCCGACGTTGCACTTTGTGCACGATACGAGCGTGGAGCGCGGTTTTGAAATGGATCGCGTCATCAACGAGGCGATGCGTCAGACGCGCGTCGCCGAAAGCGACACGAGTAAAGAGGAAGCCGAGTAATGGGCAAGAAGGGCGACGCAGTCGACGGCGTGCTGTTGCTGGATAAGCCCGAGGGCATGAGCTCTAACTGGGCTCTGCAGCTCTCGCGCCGCTTGATCAATGCGCAGAAAGCCGGCCATACCGGCACCCTTGATCCCTTTGCGACAGGGCTTTTGCCCCTGGCTTTCGGCAACGCAACCAAGTATTCGGCCGATCTTTTGCATGCCGATAAGCGCTATGAAGCGGTGCTTCGCTTCGGCGCGCGCACCGATACGATGGATAAGACCGGTGAGGTGACGGAAACGTCTGACATGCGTCCGACGCGCCAAGCGCTTGAAGCGCTTTTGCCGGAATTTACCGGCCAGATCGAACAGGTGCCGCCGATGTACTCGGCCATCAAACGCGACGGCAAAAATCTGTATGATCTTGCGCGACGCGGCATTGAAGTTGAGCGCCATCCGAGAAAGGTCCATGTGCACCATCTCGAACTGATGGAGTTTGACAGCGAGACGGCCAAAATCGATGTCCGGGTGAGTAAAGGAACCTACATCCGTGTGCTGGCTGACGACATCGGTCGTAAACTTGGGTGCTTTGCCCATTTGGAAAGTCTGCGGCGCACCGAAGTCGGAGACTTGAAGATTGCCGACGCGATCCCCTTTGCGGTGATCGACGACAAAGAAAAAACGGTTCAAGAGCGCCGTGCCCTTCTCAAGGGAGCGGATTTTCTGCTTCAGACGCTCGGTAGCGTCCGGCTCGATGCGGTACAGACCGAACGCTTGAGAAACGGTCAGCGGCTGCCTCTGAAAGACACGCGCCACGGCGAACTGTTGCGAGCATACGGCTCGTCGGGCGAACTATTGGGAACGGTGAAGGTGGACGCAAGAGGTACTCTGCATCCTCACCGCTTGATTCGATTTGTAGTAACAGAAAACCTCGAAACGAACGGGGACGAGTAAAACATGACTAGAGCAATTCGCAACATTGCCATCATTGCGCACGTTGACCACGGCAAGACGACCATGGTCGACAAGCTTTTGCAGTGCGCGGGTACTTTCCGCAGCAACCAGCAGGTCGACGAACGCGTGATGGACAGCAACGCGCTGGAAAAGGAACGCGGCATCACGATTCTTGCTAAGAACTGCGCCGTTGAATACGAAGGCATTCACATCAACATCATCGACACCCCGGGGCACGCAGACTTCGGCGGTGAAGTCGAACGCGTTCTGTCGATGGTCGACGGCGTGCTGCTGTTGGTCGACGCCGTCGAAGGCCCGATGCCGCAAACTCGCTTTGTGACTCGCAAGGCTCTTGCCGCCGGTCTGAAGCCCATCGTCGTGATCAACAAGATCGACCGCCCGGGCGCTCGTCCGGACTGGGTGATCAATGCCACGTTCGATTTGTTTGACAAGCTCGGCGCCACGGAAGATCAGCTCGACTTCCCGGTGATTTACGCGTCCGCTTTGAACGGCTACGCGGGCCTGACCGACGACGTCGAAGAACTCCAGAAGATCGGCAACATGCGCGCCGTGTTCGACGCCGTGATCAAGTACGTGCCGGTGCGTGAAGACGATGCAGAGGCACCGCTGCAGCTGCAGATCTGCTCGCTCGACTATTCGAGCTACGTGGGTAAGATCGGTATCGGCCGCGTGCACCGCGGTACGCTCAAGGCAGGTCAGAGCGTCATGATCATGAACGGCCCGGACGACACGCCCAAGCCCGCCAAGATCAACCAGATCATGCAGTTCGAAGGCCTCGACAAGAAGATCGTTGAAAGCGCTCAGGCTGGTGACATTGTTCTCGTGAACGGCATTGAAGAACTTAACATCGGTACGACCATTACCGATCCGGCCCACCCCGAAGCATTGCCGATGCTCTCCGTGGACGAACCGACGCTCACGATGAGCTTCATGGTGAACACCTCGCCTCTGGCAGGCCGTGAAGGCAAGTTCGTGACGAGCCGCCAGATTCGTGAACGCCTGGAACGTGAATTGAAGAGCAACGTGGCCATGCGTCTGCGTCCGACTGCTGACGAAACCTGCTGGGAAGTTTGCGGCCGCGGTGAATTGCACCTTACGATTCTTCTTGAAAATATGCGCCGCGAAGGCTACGAACTCGCTGTCGGTCGTCCGCGCGTGCTCTTTAAGGAAGTCGACGGCGTCAAGCTTGAACCGTACGAACTTCTGACGGTGGACGTTGAAGAAGAACACCAGGGCGCCGTGATGGAAGAACTCGGCCGCCGTAAGGGTGATCTCACCGATATGCAGCCTGACGGCAAGGGTCGCGTGCGTCTCGAATACCGTATTCCGGCTCGTGGTCTGATCGGCTTCCAGTCGCTCTTCATGACGATGTGCCGCGGCACGGGCATCATGAGCCACGTCTACGACGAATACGGTCCGATCAAGCAGGGCGATGTGGGTGAACGCCGTTCCGGCGCCATCATCAGCCAGGACGACGGCGCTGCTGTGGCTTACGCTCTGTGGAAGATCCAGGAACGCGGCCGCCTGTTCGTGAATCCGGGCGATGCTCTCTACGAAGGCATGATCATCGGTGAACACTCCCGTGAAAACGACATCGTCGTGAACCCGATCAAGGGTAAGCAGCTCACCAACATCCGTGCTTCCGGCACCGACGAAGCCATCCGTCTGGTCCCGCCTGTGCGTCTGACGCTCGAAAGCGCCGTTGAATTCATCAACGACGACGAACTCGTGGAAATCACGCCCAAGAGCATTCGCTTGCGCAAGCGCTGGCTCAAGGAATTCGAACGCCGCCGTGCCTCCCGTGCTGAACGTGACGAAACCGCTTCCTAAAGAATTTGACGTCCGAGTGCGTTGATTCCGTGAAAAAAGCAAAGCCCCGGAACTTTCGAGAGTCTCCGGGGCTTTTTGCAGACCTCAATAAGCGACTGGACGCGTCAACCGTTTTCGGCGTTCATGTCCTTTCGCACCGGTGCGCTCCCTGTGAGCGTAACGGCAAAGACAGCGCCTGTTGCCCAACTCAGTTTCTCGCTGCGATCGGTCTGATCAAGTAGCCGGATTTGCCAGCCCATCCGTTCGCAAATGCGAAGCGCAATCGAAAGTCCCAGTCCTTCGCCGCTGCCGCGGGCGGTGGTACCGCGCGTGAAGGCCGCAAAGATGCGTTTACGATCTTCCGGCGGAATACCCGGGCCATTGTCGGCCACCATAAAGCCGTCGGGCTTTTCGATCACTTCAATGCGGCCGCCATCGGAGACGTACATCACGGCGTTTTTGACGAGATTGTTCATGACGGTTGCCAGCAGCACAGGAGAGAAATTTCCTTGGCATCGCTCGGCGGTCACAAAGCTTAGTTTCACTTGCTTTTTGGCGGCAATCGGTTTCCAAGCCTCCTCAACGACCGTAAAGAGTTCGCGAACGTTGTCGGTTGACGGGCCCTGAATGTTGCGCTCTGTGCGGGCGAGTTGCAGGAAAAGCGTTACAAGCGAGCGCATTTGACTCACAGCTCGCAGAATGCGGTCTACCTGTCGCGACTGCTGAGGGGTGAGGTCGGTCATTTCCAGAAGTTCCGATGAGGTCTCAATGACCGTCAAGGGCGTACGCAGTTCGTGGCTCACGTCGCCTGTAAAAGATTTTTCGCGTTTTAAGGCGTCGTACAGACGCCGCATCGACGAGTCGCACAGTTGCGCGAGCGCTCCGACTTCGTCGTTGGTCATGATCTCGCGTGGAATTGCTTTGTAGTGGTTGCCGCCGGCAGCGTCACGAACAGCCTCCGAAAGACGCTCGACCGGGCGCATGATGCGGCGAGACAACACGGTTCCCAAAAGTGTTGCAAAAAAAAACGACCGCAATCACCGTGATCGCGGAAAAGAGCCACATCTTCTGCTCGGTTTTCTCAAAGCTTTCCTGATCGCGCACGACCACGAGGGCGTGTCCTTGCCATTGCGATCGGAACGCAAAGACGGCAGGAGGTTCGGCCACCTCCGAATATCCTTCGGCAAGGGATCTATAGCGCTCGGGAACTGGCTCCATGCCGGAATCCGGATTGTCGCAGTAGACCTTCATCGTGAGCGGCATGCGAATGGCTCCGCCCTCGTTGAGCACTTGAATCAGGGCGTCATTTATATCGGACAGATATTCGCCGGTAAGCGTCGTTTCCGCGTACTCAAAGGCGTTTTTGACCGCCAGGGCGCTGACGATCGCCATGCAGGAAATCAGCAAAACGAAGGCGTAGGCGATACGACGCTTGAGCCCGACTGGGTTGGCGTTGCTCGTGAGAAACATTGCGAAACCTCAGGGGGAAGGGGGTGCGGGGAATTTTGGGCTTCGCTCTTTGCTTCGGGTTCGATTTCAGTTTTGACTTCGGGCGCTTCGGTCGACCAGCCGAAGCCCTGATGCGTGTGCAGCAGAGCGCCTTCGTTTTCAAACGGTTTATCTATGGCCTGTCTCAACAGATAAAGGTTTGCACGTAAGCTGTCAGACATGGGCTGATCGTTGGGCCAGATTTCGAGTTCGAGTTGTGCGCGGCTCACGATAGCGGGGCTTCTTGACATCAGGCTGCGCAAAATCTTCAGGCACGTCGGATTGAGCTTGATGGGGATCTGATTGCGGGTGACCTTGAGCGTGCGCAGATTCATCGTAAGCGGCCCCACCGTGAGCGTGCTGTTGGTAGCGCCGAGCGTGCGGCGCAGAAGTGTTTCGACGCGTGCGGCAAGCTCTCGCAGAGCAAAAGGCTTGACCAAGTAGTCGTCGGCACCTGCCATCAATCCGTCAACGCGATCGTCAATGGCATCGCGGGCGGTGAGCATCAGAATCGGCAGCGTTTTGCCTTCGCTGCGCAGGCGACGACACAGCGTCATGCCATCCATGCCGGGCAGGCCGACATCGAGAATCATCAAGTCGTTGTCGCTGCGATGCACTCGCTCCCAGGCATCTGCCGAGGTAAGGCTGCACTCCACGATCCATCCTTTCATTTCCAAATATTCGGCAACATTGGCAAGGATGTCGGAGTTGTCATCAACAACCAGAATTTTGATGGACATGGGAAGGTACCTTCGAGTGGTTTTGTTGCGGGAAGTTTAGAGACATCGCGTTTTTTTCACGCGGAAATCTCGCCTCTTCTTGCGTTGCGTCACGGTCTTTGACGCCCATTTGACAGACGATTGACAGGCTTTTGTCGGTCGATTGAAAAAATGGTTCGCATCTCAAAAGTGCCGTTGTTTTCAACGCTTGCATCATGACCGACACCACTTCCGCAGTTCTTACCTTTGATTGCCAGCCTCAGACTTCAACAGTTCATGCCGTCGCCGCACCGCGTCGCTTTGAGCTCGTTCGACCGTATTCGCTGTTGTTGTGGTTTGCGCTGCCATTGCTCGGTTTTGCCAGGCTGTGGTTTCTGCCGCCGCATTCACTTGACATCGCTATCTCAGAGGTCTTTTTCAGTGACGGTGTCTGGTGGGGAAGGACGCAATGGTGGGTGGAACCGCTGTTACATCAGGCACCGAAATATCTCTCGATTCTGATTGCGATTTGTGCGGCGGGTAAGCTCTCGCGCCTGTGGGCGAAAACATCGTCTTCGCGCGTGGCAAGAGAAGAGGCGAGACCCGAGATGCTGCGGCTCATGTATCTGCTCGTTTCGATGCTCGCCTGCGTGCTTGCAATCTATTTTCTGAAGATTTCCACGGGGATCTCATGCCCGGCCAAGACGGTTGAGTTCGGCGGCGTCAATGAAATCAAGACGGTAGCTTCTGCGTTTGTCCTGGGAAGCATTCCCGGCAACTGTTGGCCGAGCGGGGCGGCCGGAAGCGGTTTTTGCCTGTTCGGTCTTTATTTCTATTTCAGAGATAAGTCCGTCAAGGCTGCGCGTCTGGCTTTCGGTCTCGTTCTTTTGTCGGGAACGATTGCGGGATTCGGTCGCATGACCGACGGCATGCACTTTGCTTCTCACGTGCTCGCTTCCTTCTTTGTGGATTGGATGCTTGCAGCATCGATCTACCTTCTGTTCTTTAGCCGCGGCCACCTGATCGAAAGGTTTTGGATCGAACTCAAGGGGCGTATTGCCGATACCACCGAGACGGGACGACTAAAGCCCGATCGTCCGCTCGTGAGCCAAACGACTTGCATTGTCTTTACGGCGATCTGGTGGACGCTCGTATACGACAGTCCCATGTACGCACGGTTGGTGAGTTTGCCCGAGGTGCTGACGTGGACCAAGGTGAGTCTTTTCATCGGCTCGGCCATGGCCTTCGGGTTGCTTGCCGTGGCGTTGCTTGAAATGTTTTCTTGGCTGCCGGCCAAGGTGTTTCGTGCGGTACTCGTGGTGTTGTCCGCCGTCGGCGCCGTCGGTTTTGCGGGCGCTTATCTTTACGGCATCGCCTATACGCCCGACATGGTTCGCAATTTCTTGGCAACCGATACGCATGAGGCTCTGGGATATCTGAGCCCGCGTACTCTTTCCGTCTTTTTCTGTTCGTGGGCGCCTTTGCTCTGGATCTCTTTGAGTTTTGTCCCCAAGGCTCGAGCCCGTGTCTCGGTTGCCGGTCTTTTTACTCGTCAAATGCTCTGGCGCGCGGCCAAACGCGTCGGTCTCGTGGCCGTCCTCATTGCTGCGGCGCTCGGCATGGTGCTTTTGAACTTCCAAGCCCTCTCCGGAGCGATGCGTGCCGACAAGTCGCTTCGCTATCAGATCGTGCCGGCGATTATGGTCTACTCGCTTGTGAGAACGCTCACGGCTGACGCGAGTCCCGACGGTCCCCGCGTGCGTCTGGTGATCGATCCTAATCCGCAGCGCATGGTCAAGCCCGAACGTCCGACGCTCTTTGTGGTCGTTGTGGGTGAAACAACGCGTTCGGCCAATTGACAGCTTGCCGGTTACAACCGCGAAACCAATCCGGAGCTTTCCAAGCGCGACATCATCAACTTCCCGTTGGTGCAGGCTTGCGGCACGTCCACCGACGTTTCCCTGCCTTGCATGATGAGCCGCATCGGCCGCAGCGACTACAACCGCGACAGGATTCTGAGCGAAGAAGCACTGCCTGACGTCCTGCAGCGAGCGGGCTTCAACGTTCTTTGGGTGGACAATCAATCCGGCTGCAAGGGTGTTTGTGCCGGTGTGCCGTCCAGGGGCCCTGCAGAGGCGCTCAAAAAGAGCAGTGCGGCCTGCGCCGACGGAAAGTGTTTTGACGGCGTTTTGGCCGACGAAGTGCAGACGGCTTTGGACGGCTTGTCAAAAGGTCAGTCGCAGGTGCTCTTCCTTCACATGATGGGGTCGCACGGACCGGCCTATCATCTGCGCAGCCCCAAGGATCAGAAGAAGTGGCTGCCGGAGTGCACGGCCAACGATTTGGGCAGTTGCTCGGAAGAAGAGCTTGACAACGCCTATGACAATTCCGTGCGCTACACCGATAAGGTTCTTGCCGACATTATTGATACGCTCAAAGGTGCTTCCGGCATGAACACCGCGATGCTGTACGTATCGGACCACGGCGAGAGTCTGGGAGAAAAGGGACTTTATCTTCACGGAGCGCCCTATTGGATGTCGCCCGACGAGCAGGTGCAGGTGCCGATGGTGATGTGGATGTCGGATAACTTCGCTCAGGACTACAAGGTGGATCGTGAGAAACTTGCCGCGACGGCAAAGGGTAAAGTTACGCACGAAAGCCTCTATCACACCGTGCTCGGCCTGCTTCAGGTTTCGAGCACAACCAAGGCTGATCGTTTCGATCTAACCAAACGCTAAAAATTCGGTTGAGGAGACCGCGGACGCTTCGTTGCAGTAGAGGCCGTAAAGCCCCTGACTTCAGGGGAGGACGTCAAAGCAAGCCTTTTTCGTACTTCTCGGCCAATTGAGCCAGGAACTGTTCGCAATCGGCTCGCTCGGCGGAGCGCTTGCGGTATTTCACGCCGTTGTAGGTGACTTCGGCGCGATAGGAGTTGTGACGCCGCGTTTTGAATTTCGTGACGCCTTTCTTGCTGGTGTCAAGGTAAATCGTGCCCTTGGTCGGCTTGGGCATTTCTTCAAAAAAGAAGAATGTCAGCTGTTCGGGTTTTTCGCGGTTGGCAGTCATCTTTCAATTTTCCAGGCAAAGAAACAGGAAAAGAACCGACTTCAAAAGGCACTTTTGCCTGCGATGCAGACTCTTGCAGAATCTTATAGCCGAATATTTTTTCCGGAACGGTTTCCACAGACGAATTGTTAAACTTCTTTGTTGCCTCATCAGGTGATATTGACAACCGTCGCGGGTTGTCCGTCGTAGCCGTAGCGGCGACGGTTGCGAATCACGAGTGTTGCGCTCAATATCAGCGTGAGAAGCTCGGCAAGCGGTACGGCAAACCACAGACCGATTTCTCCGACCGCGAGTGGCAAGCATTCGATTGCCAAGACGGTGAACAAAAACGTTCTGCAAAACGACACGATCGCCGCGCGTTTCCCGTCGCCCATGGCCGTGAAGAGATAAGCGGCAAACATGTTGGGACACAGAAGCAGAAGAGACAGCGCAAAGTACCCGAAGTTGGCAAGCACGAGTTCAAACACATGCGAATCCTGCGGTGCAAAAAATCCCAGCACCGGTGCGGCAAAGAGAACCGATAACCCGTAGGCTGCAAGAGAAAAAACGGTCATGATGATTAGACTGTTGCGGAATACGCAAGCGAGTTCAGTCCAATTCTGTTCGCCGTACTTGTAGCCGAGAATCGGGGCGGTTGCTTCGCAGAAACCGTAGAAAATCGAATTGAAGACATAGGTGGAATAGGAGGCGATCGTGAGCGCAGCTACGCCGTCAACACCGAGCCAATACATGAAAGCGGCGTTGAAAAAATAAAGCGTAACGGACGAAGAGAGGCTGCCGACCATTCCCGAGACGCCGCTTGTGCAGGCTCCTTTAAGAGCCTTCCAGTCCGGGCGCGTGCAAATGATGCGAATCGGAGCTTTGCGGCAGCAAAAGAAGGCAAGTCCGGCCGCAACGGCGACAACCCATGAAATCACGGTGGCCAATGCTGCTCCGTGCATCCCCCAGCCCAGAGGACCCATGAAGAGGATGTCCAGAAAGACGTTGGTAAGCCCTGAAGCCACCGAAACGGTCAGTCCCAGCTTGGGATACCCCGAAACAGTGAAGAAGGTCTGAAAGAGCACGCTCAAAAGAAAGACCGGCATGAACGCCAGCCAGACAACCTGGTAGTCGTAGGCATATGCGTACTGCTCTTCATTGACGTGCAGGAAATCAAGCAGAAGAGGGAGCACCAGTATTCCGAGCAAACCCACCACAAGACCGAAGGCAAATTCGGCATAGATGACGGTACTCAATGCACGGTCGGCGCCTTCTGAGTCGCCCCTACCCATACGCCTCGAGACGACCGATCCGCCACCAGCCGAGAGCATGATGCCCACAGCTCCCAGGAAAATTGCAAGCGGAAAGATCATGTTGAGTGAGGCAAGCGCCACCGTTCCCATGTAGCGGCTGATCAGAACGCCGTCGGCCACCATATAACTCATGATAAAAAGGGACATGAGCATGCGCGGCAGCGTAAACCGCAGCTGCCGCGCAATTGTGAAATGTTGGCCAAGAATAGAGTTCGTCGGACGCATAGAAAAGCGCAGAATGGTCTGACCTCCGGAAGAGGTAAGTTCTCTGTCTGCTACTTTAACGAACTCTTTGGTTTGCAGCTAAAGGTGCGCTTGGATTAAGACGATAGAGCAAGGAATCAATCCCGGTTCCGGTGTGAGTCTCTCAAAATCATGTTCAAACCGATTTCAGCCAGGTTCAGATCACTGTTTTCACAAGCTGCTCAGAGTTGTCTCAAAACTCAATGGTTTGTCCGTCATTGGGGATGAACAGGCGATTCAGATTATTTTCACGGGCAAATTTTCGCAGCAAGGGGCGAGTGACTGTCGCATGCGAGACGCCTTCGACATGCGTGGCGATAACGTCAATTTCGGGAAAACGCCGCATAAGGGAACGCACGTCGTATTGATTCATGATCAACAGATGTCCAAGTGGAAATTGGGCGCCCGCGGCATTAACCGCGACGACTCCGGGCGTGTATTTTTCTATTGCGTCGACAACGTATTGGCAATAGATGGTGTCTCCGGCGAGATAAAAACGCGTTTTTTCAAGGTTACTTTCAAAAACGACGCCGGAAGCTTTTTCGCTGAAACCGCAGTCCCGGTAGCCGTCCATAGTTACAAGATTGCTTGAGCCATGATCGCAATCGGTACGAAAAAGACGAATGCCGTTGAAATCCGTACCGGAATCTGCAAGAACGCGTACGTCGGTAAAGCCCAAACCACTGAGAATCTTTGCCTCCTGAACGCTCTGAGAAAACAACGGAAGTTTTTTTGGCAGTAATTCAGCTGCAGCTTTGTCGAAATGATCAAAGTGAAGATGGGTCACAATGACGGCATCAACGTTAAACAGATCTTGAATCGGGCAAGGCAGATCGCAATCCGGATTGCCGCGACCAGTGCTGGTGGTGTCTGGGACAGCCGGATAGGTACCTTGAGCTGAGAGCATCGGATCAATCAAAAAACGCCGGTTGGCAAATGTCACGATGCTGGTGGCGCTGCGAATTTGTTGAAATTTCATGGTGTTACTCCTACAAAAGAGTTGCCGGTATTGGCAAGAGACATCATAAAATCTATAGTTACTGTAGCTTCAAGTATTGTGGAGAACGAGATGAAAATCGGTGAATTGGCGCAAAGGACGGGATGCCCTGTGACCAGAATTCGCTTTTATGAACAAAAAGGTCTATTGCCTGAACCAAGACGCAGTATGGGAGGACAGCGCAACTACTCTCAGGAAGCGGTAAAACGGTTGGAATTTATTACGACTTGTCGCGCCAACGGCATGAAGCTCGAGTGCATCGAGCGCTTTATTGAGTTTGAACAGGATCCGTCCAAGGGAACAGAGTGGCTTCTTGAACGCGTAGACGAATATTTGGAACAGGCAAAGGTGTATCGCGAGCAGCTTGACCGAGCGGAAAAGTATCTTCGACACTTACGTGAACAGTTTCCCAAATCTGTACTGGCAGAAAAGACGCACAAACACACGCGTGCCGCCAACACGAAAGAGGACACGCGTGAGACCAAGCCGCAAGATGAAGTGATCAAAGTTTTTTGACAAAGAGAGCACGAATTGCATTCAAGATAGCAAGAATCATGACTCCCACGTCAGCAAAAATTGCCATCCACATGTTGGCCAAGCCAACAGCTCCCAGCAAAAGACACAGGACCTTGATGCCGATAGCCAGCCAGATGTTTTCCTTGACAATGCGAAGACATTTACGAGAAATCTTGATACCTTTGGCAATTTTTAGAGGATCGTCATCCATGAGAACGATATCTGCAGCTTCAATGGCAGCGTCTGATCCCATGGCTCCCATCGCAATGCCGATATCGGCGCGGGACAAAACGGGAGCATCGTTGATACCATCGCCGACGAAAGCCAGTTTCCCGGAGCCGGTTCGTTGCGCCAGCAGCTTTTCAACAGCGGAAACTTTATCCGAGGGCATCAGTTCGCAGCGCACCTCGTCTATGCCCAACTGTGAAGCCACTGCTAGGGCGACACTTTTGCGGTCGCCGGTGAGCATGACCACTTTGTTGACGCCGGCTTTTCTCACAGCATCAATCGCTTTGATTGCATTGGGTTTCAGTTGATCTGCAATCACGATGTGGCCGCAATAGTTTCCGTTGACGGCAATGTGGACGATTGTGCCGATACTGCGGCAGGCGATGAACTCTATTCCGAGTTCGGTCATGAGTTTTTCATTGCCGACTGCAACTTCCTGTTCGTCGACACTGGCGACGACACCTTTACCCGCAAGTTCACGGATGTTCGTAACGCGACTCCGATCAATTGCTTTGCCGTATGCTTTCTGCAGGCTCTTGCTGATCGGATGCGAGGAGGCACTTTCGGCAAGAGCCGCCAATTCGAGGAGGCGGTTTTCATCGAGTGTGTTGTGGTGAACTGCCGTTACCTCGAAAACACCTTGCGTCAGCGTTCCTGTTTTATCCATGACAAGAGTTGAAGTCTGTGAAAGAGCTTCCAGATAATTGGAACCTTTCACAAGTATTCCTTCTTTGCTTGCTCCGCCGATGCCGGCGAAAAAAGAAAGAGGAATGCTGATCACAAGAGCGCAGGGGCAACTGATAACCAGGAACACCAAAGCGCGATATATCCAGTCATCCCATTGAGCGTCTGCTCCCATTGCAAAATGCCGCACTAGCGGAGGGACGAGAGCAAGCGCCAAAGCGCTGAAAAACACAATAGGTGTATAGATACGGGCAAAACGAGTAATGAAAGCCTCCGATTGTGATTTGCGTGAAGAGGCGTTTTCGACCAATTCCAGGATTTGAGATACTGTCGAATCTCCGAAGAGCCTGGTTGTACGCACATAAATAACGCCGGTCAAATTGATGCAGCCGCTGGTGACGTTTTCCCCCGGGGCAACGTGCTTCGGCAGACTTTCCCCCGTGAGAGCGCTGGTGTTGAGACTAGTTTCGCCGCGTATAACGATGCCGTCAATGGGAACCTTTTCACCGGGTTGCACGACAATAACGGTTCCGACCTCAACAGATTCGGGAGCGACCTGTTCAATTTTCCCGCTTCTTTCAATGTTGGCGTAATCGGGGCGAATGTCCATCAAATCGCTGATGTTTTTGCGGCTTTTGCCCACGGCATAAGCTTGAAACCATTCACCGATTTGATAAAAGAGCATCACGGCAACGGCTTCCGTGTACTCGCCGGTATCGTCGTAAAGTGCTATGGCAATGGCGCCTAAGGTAGCAACGGTCATCAGAAAATTTTCATCGAAAACACGGCCGTTTCGTATGCCTTTTGCCGCCTTGAGCAGAATGTCATAGCCGACAAGAAGATAGGGAATAAGGTAAAGCGCCAATCTCAAAGGTCCCGTGACCGGTGCAAACGCGAGACTTACGAGAAGCATTGCTGCAAGGATGATGCGTACAAGCATCTTTTTTTGCTTTGTCTTCATTTGTTGCAGAGTCCGTTGGTGATGTCTTGAGCTTAATTTGATGTAAAAATTAAGCAAAATTTGAATTGAAGAGAGAAAAAAACGCCGTCAAGCAGTGCTCTGGCGGCGTTTCGACATCAGAGAAAAATTTCGCAGTCGGGTTCTACTTTTTTGCAAGCTTTAAGCACTTCAATCATGACATTGTCGGGATAAAACCCATCACGGAATTCCACAACCATTTTTTGAGCCATGAAATTCACCGTGACCGATTGCACACCGCTGATTTTTGCTGCCGCTTCTTCCATTTCGCGGGCGCAGTTAGCGCAATCAACTTCGATCTTGTAGGTCTTTGTCATTTTGGTTGCTCCTATTGGTTAAAGAATTAAGCAATTGCTTAATTGACTGGTTGCACTATAATCCGGTTGGTGTTGGATGTCAAGATTAAGCAAGAATTGAATTGTCTGATATGTCTGTCACAACAAATCTTCCGCATCGGCATAAAGAGGGAAATGTTTTTGCACTGGAGCAATTGCCCGAATCTTCAAGCTTTGAACCCGTGGCCCAGGTTTTCAAACATCTAAGCGATGCGGCCCGCTGTCGGATTTTTTTGTTGTTGTGCCATTCCGAAGAGTGCGTGCTCAACATTGCTACCATCATGGAGATGAGCAGCCCCGCCGTAGCGCACCATCTGAGGCTTTTGAAGGTTGCCGGACTTGTAACTTCTCGTCGAGTGGGGAAAGAAGTCTTCTATCGAGCCGCCGATACGGAGCTTGTCCGGGCCATGCATCGGATGATTGAAGAAGTGATGCATTTGTCGTGCTTGCAACCATCGTCTTGAGTAAGTCTGCGTATAACGGCAGAAGTCAATAGGCTGGCTCGCTTTTGAAAGAGAGAATCCCGAAAACCGGTAGCCGATCCGGTTAGGGGGATGATGAGCGGGCGCTACTCGTGGCGTTCGGTCTGGAACTGAGGTATTTGCCGAAGAATTATTACAAAGACAGAGTTTCTTACAGAGAGCCATTTGTCATCTCGGCCGAGAATATTTTGGTTTTAGTTGTCTGATTCTGCAGAAGATACGGGAAAACGACATCTAAAAAAAGTTGTTATTTTGGCGGTTAATCTCTTGATTTTTCCTTAATGGGGGCACATTCCGATTTGATTGTCAAGGGGTAAGCGCAGAACGAAGCCAAGTCTGACGCCTACGAAAACGTCATTTTGAGCACAAAAATTTCTGGAATGGCAACCGATATGCGCACCTGGCTTTTAACCCATCAATCGATCGGCGGAATTTCTCTGTTCGTGACACGGAATCGTCACAGACACACATCAGGATCTAGCGGCCCTTTCACGTCAAACGACGTGTCCATCAGGGCAGCCCACCGCCAATGACAGGCGGCCAGAAACTCCGGTCTGCTCCGATCTGCCGTCCTATGTATTTGTACAGGAAACGCAAGATCATCCCAAACCAAGGCAACTCAGTCTGAGAGTTCACCCACCAAGAGGCTCAGAGATCGGTCGAAATC
This sequence comes from Sutterella sp. AM11-39, assembly GCF_003472385.1. Lineage (GTDB taxonomy): Bacteria > Pseudomonadota > Gammaproteobacteria > Burkholderiales > Burkholderiaceae_F > Duodenibacillus > Duodenibacillus intestinigallinarum. The sequence goes on from NZ_QRLV01000003.1 coordinate 160,517, forward strand.
CAGTGTTAAAGCGGGTTACGGCATTTGCCGGGTCAAGTCAATGTAGCATTTAATGGGGCGCCGTTCATTGCTGCATTGACTTGACGCGCTACGAGTATCGCTACAATCACGGCGCAGCCGGGAAAGAAGCATTCTTTCCCGGACTGTCCAGCGGCGAGCGATAAAAAGGTTGTCAAATCACCATCCTATTCGGGCTGCGCGTTCTCTATGGCGGAACATCCCCCTCCCCTCAGCTCAGGCTTGGACGGTTTGACAATTCGGTACATAAGCATGCACAAGACATGGCGGATTCCTAAGCTTGGCTTGCCACAGTCGGCAACACCACAGCTGCATCCTCCCTCAACGGCTTGTGTGCCGATTTCTTCTTGATGCTTTTTGTCAGCTCTATGCCGAAGCATTTGGCTGCGTTGAATGGCTGTTTTTGAGCACGTAGAAAGTCACTCGAGCTATTTTTGCGGCCAAGGTTCAAATGGCCTTGACTCTGAGACCGCCGTATTTGCGCAGCAGACGTTGCAAAATCTCCCGAATCACAGGGTTTCTGGAGGCATATTGATCGACTTCGGTAAAAGCCCAACTCAAGTAGGCGTTGCCGTTTTTGACATTGCTCGGGCCCTTGCTTTTGCCGTTGCTCAGTTTGTTCGTTGAGCACAATCGACAGTAGGACACAAAGTCACCTGCAGACTTAAAACGCTGCATGGTGCCGATTTCCGTGCAAATAACCGCAGAGAGAACAGGGCCGCAGCCGGGAATGGTTTTGCAGAGTTTGACGAGCTCCTGATCTTTGCATTGCTTCTGAATTTCTGCATTGCACTCTTCGATCATTTCCTCGAGCATGTCAAGCGTCCTTTAATTTGACCACACCTTCTGTTCTTTTGGCTACGAAACAGAGAGCAAATACGAAAGAATTCTCGCCAAGACACAATTTAGGAACATGTCTTCCCAATCCTGTTTATCCTTACGTATAGTCCTAGCTCGTCTTCAGGACCATACAACAAGGAAGTAGCCGTATTGATGACTCAGTGTAGACTTTAGAAATGAAATTATAAAAGGATGAGTTAGGTATTAGTGTAAGGAGTTTTCTTTTTATTCCGATGGGGTTGGTTAGAAACAATTAGAATTCAAGATAAGTCAACAATATGCAAATGACAGATTTAAGACTTGAAGATTTTTTGGCCAAATAGCTGTTTTTGAGTGCGCATGGAGAATTGGAAAATGATAAATCAATTAACAAATCAAATGTTAAATCTAGAGGATGTAAATCCTGTAAATCTTAACTGTGGCAACGTTTATAGTTATGATGCGTCACGTGGTTTTGGGTTTGTCGAATGCTTAATTACGAGATTGAATGGTTCTTGTTGGCGAAGAGTGTTCTTTCATGCTTCTAAAGTCAAAGAATGGTATGAAAAGCTTAATGAAAGTGTTGATAGGGTGTCCCAAGATGATGTTATGCATAGATTGATGAATGGCGCATTTTGGTATGAAACTGAGTACACAAGAAAAGGTGAGGCGGTTAAGAGAATTTTTACTTCTGATGAAATTGAACAATTAAAGAATGCTGTTTCTTCGATAATTGATAAAGAAAGTATTTATAAATATTTCTCAAGAAATATTGTTTCTTATGACAAGAATGATCAAAATGTTAAATTGATTGAAATTGGTTTTGGAAGGGAGATTATAGATAGATTGGATAGGGAGAGGGAGAAATATGATCTAGAACAAAAAGAGTTGAGAGAACGCCTAGAAAAAGAGAATGAGCAACGTGTACAAGAAAAGAAAGAACGTCTGAGAAAATGCAAGCAGCAAGCAACGGAAGACATTGGTTTGTATGACGTATATATTGATGGAGGATTGGATCCGGACGTTGCTTATGCATATTACTGGGATGGAGACTGTATCGTGAGATTTAAGTCTTCAGGTAATGAGTACAAGTATTCGTTAAAGAGAGCAAAAATAGTATGGAAAGAATTAAAGGATGATAGACGAAACCGCAATTCGTCAAAGTTTGACGATTTGGTTAACTCACGCAATGCAAATCAAATTGAACAAGACGTGTTAAAGAGAGAAAAAGGTAAAGATTGTGTGGTTAGTTTCAAAAGTTTGCTAGACGAATTGTTTGAAAGTGCAGCTAAAGATTCAATTAAGAAGGTGAAGGAAGCAAAAGAAGGAGAAAAATTATCCGACCGAAGCGAAGAGGAACAGTATCAGGCTTTAGTAGAGGAAATGCGACCTAAGAATTTTACTTTGAGTCATGAGGTTTCAATGTATATTATTCAGCATAAGCTTCATGAAAAATATGGAAAGTTGGCAGGAAATTTAGAACTAGAAAAGAATGGAAGTAGTTTTACTTATCGTGGAGGTATCTCTCCTGCATTTTATGCCAGATTATGTCAAGATTTAAATTTGGGTGATAAAAATTCAGGCGCCAGGATTATTGGCTTTACTTCGTATGAAAGAATGAAAAAATAAAAAAATGGCTAGTTTATTTGTGCTCGTTGCAGAAGTGCTTTTGAAGTGCAATGTAGCGCGTGCAAAGTGCCCTTGATGTTGTAGAAGAGTATTTAATCATGACTTAAAGTGAAGTTCAAAAGAATAAAGGAGCATTTGAGTCCTTTGCCTGGTTCGTATTCAAAGACAATGCCAGATCTTGTATAAATAACATTTATAAAAATTCTGGAATGTCTTTGAATATAGAATTTCCCACGCTTTTTGATTTGTGTTGTGATCTCTTACAGCGAGGGGCAATTGTTAATGCTAAAGACGAGTTGTGTCTCCAAGGAGTTGTTAATCTCTATAAGTTCAAAACAGTGGGCAGATGCAATGGCAGCTACGTTACGAGACTTGTATCCCAAGGCCAAGTTTGAAACGGACTTCGCAGATTACAAATAGACCATGCTTATGGACGCTTCTTACGGTGGAGCTGTTTCAATTGTTGTTGAGTCGATGGGCTGCTTTGGGTATGAAGTAAAGCGTCCCCGAGAAGATCATTGCACCGCAAGCGTTGACGTGTTCACGCCAAAAGAGAAGCTCACACACCTCTGGCATACTTGGGCGGTACGCCTGAACCGTCATATTTGATGACGCAGTCGGATATGTACACGCTGAGTGGGAAGAAAATTGATACACTACTAAGCTTACAGTGGATTTTCCTTCTAAAAACATAGAATATACCTATAAAACAAATGCTTCCCCCCCCCGCCGTCTTAGAAATGTTAGGCATCAGACTCTTCGCCACCTGTCGTTGAGGCTTTCGGCAGGCGTCGCTTTCATTCATACGGCTTTCATTCCTGCGGCTTGGTCGGCAGACCTCGTCTTCGATGAAAGTAATCCCGTTCAGTGGATAAACATCGCCGGCAGTTCGGTCGCGCTTGTCCAGAACGGCGAGTCCAACAAAGTTCAGCTTGAGATCTACGACGGCCTCTCGACCTCGAAAAATGTTGTTCAGGTCGTATACAGTAAGGGCGATGATGTAGCCGGCAACCGAATTGAAATCAAGGATTCTCTTTCCCGAGTTTGGTTCTCTGGCAATAAACTTTATGGCGTCGGAGTGGAAAAAGCCTCGGCCAGAGACAATGTTCTTACATTGAACGGCGGTCTCTATGAGATGGAATCCAGTCATGAAGGCATCTTCAGCGCTTCTGTTCGAGAAGGTGATGTCGTAGGTAATAAGGTGATCGTCACTGGAGATGCGAGTGTCAAAGGCGGAGTTTGCGGCGCTACGGTCTGGAAGCCGAGCAGCGCCGTTTCAGGGAACCGAGTAGAGATCCATTCGGGAACCTTTACTAGAACCCCAGATATCTCGGACATGGGCATCACGGGGGCCTATGTCGAGATGGCGGTTTCGGATTATGAGGCTCGCGGCAATACGGTTCAGATTCGCGGAGGGAACTTTACCGACTATGTAATTTCCGCGGCAGATCTGACGAGACAAGCCCAGACGAGCGAGAACATCGTTTACGTCGAAGGCGGCATTTTCAATGGCGTGACCATCTACGGTGTAAAACAGAGCAGCGGCACAACGTCAGGCAATGGCGTGGTCATCTCCGGCGGCACCTTTATCGGCGATAAGTCAATCGTGTATGCGACACAATCCAACACGGGCGATGACGAGAATCCGGATTTTGTCCGAATCGTCGGGACGAACCGAGGCCTTGATCTTCAGAATGTCCGTTTCTATGGCAATTCGAGATCGACAGGCAGCGCGCAGCTAATTCTCAAAGACTGCCGTGGCATGAACCTGGGTAGTGTCGACCGTTTCAAAGAGATGAACTTCGTCAATACCGAATGGCAGACGTCCGAAGCCGCGGTTCATATGACGAGTACTGCCGACGTCCAATCTGTCAAAATCGATCCAAACAGCGGTTTTTACGTTGGAGAGGGCGCATCGATTGCCGTCAACGATCGAATGACGCTTGTCGACGCCGATTACGGCTTCGGATCGAAGTTCGAGCTTTCTACCGATGAAAACTCCACGCTTTACACGCAGGCCGGAGTTGCTCGCCAACTAAGTGGAAAACTCGAACTTCGAGATCTTCAGGACGGCGGCGAAGCCCTCGACTTCGTCGTGACGTCCGTAGAGCTCTCGGAACAAACGATTCTCGTCGCCGAAAATCGGAGCGTGGCTGTCGCCTTTGTCAATGAAGGGAGCGACGCTGCCCTCAAAGCTCTCGAAGTGCCCAATGCGCTCAACGGCTTCACTACCTTTGCCGCTGCTGAAGGCTCCGCCTCCGAATACAACGTCAACGACTCTCTTAAAATTAACGGCTGGCATTTTGCTGCCGGCGTGCACGGCGCATACCGCGAGCCGAACGGAGCCTCTCTGCGATCTGCCGTTTACTTTGAAGCTGGCACGGGGAACTATCGAACCGAAAACGACTTTAACACGGAGATTTTCCACGGCAGCGGTGACCTTTCGTACCGAGGTGGTGGCATCGCTCTTCGTTACATGACTACGGAGGGCTTCTATCTTGATGGGTCGCTTCGTGCGGGCGAAATCAAAACAGAAATGGATCGAGCCGTCCGCGCTTCGAGCGGCAGCCTTCTGGGATACACTCTTCGGTCGTTCTATTGGGGAGGACACGCGGGCGTGGGGCGTGAAGTGGAGAATGCACAATACCGATTCGACCTTTACGGAAGGTTTTATTGGACTCGGGTCTCCGGTGAGAATATGCGGCTCGAAAACGACCGCTTCGAATTCGACGATGTGTCGAGCTTAAGAACTCGAATCGGCCTGCGGGGACAATCGCTTGCATATGGCCTTTATGCCGGATGTGCTGCCGAATATGAATTCGACGGCAAATCTAACATGAGGGCGGCGGGCTTACATGCGCCAGAAGAGGAGCTGAAGGGGCTTTCCTTTTTTGGAGAGTTTGGTTGGAAGTGGGATTCTGTTGACAGCCCCTGGGTGCTAGATCTGAATCTTGCTGGATGGTGTGGAGAGCGCGCTGGCGTGACGGGTCGCGTCTTTGGTGCATATCTTTTTTAGGCTCTTCTGGACTTTTGGGAAAATAGGGGCTCCCCAGGCCGCTAGGCCAAGAAACCAAAAGCGCGTTGGATCCTATATCGTTGGGATAGAAAAAAAAACTAGCGAGAGGAGCAACGCGCAATGACGATTCTACCCCGCGCTTCTTCTCGCCAACGACCTCCCGCAAACTTGCTTGCGCAAGAGCTCACATCCTGCAACCTCAATCAGATCTTCTTTCCTGGCTACACCGTCGTCGCCATTGTTCGCACTCGAGCGAGCATCACTCTGAAGCTCGAGGCCACCGAGCTTGCGATTTGTCCCAAGTGCGGCGAGCCCTGCATCAAGATCCACGACACCAGATACCGCTTGGTACGAAACATCCCGTTTTGTGAAATCTCATGAAACAACCATGGTATCTCTTCAACAGGGCAAGCTGCATGATGGCTAGACAATACTGCGGTTTTCTTCAAAGGCTCTAAAAGCACCCCTAAAGCACCGCTCAATTGGGCTGGATTTTCACGAATTGCACACATATTCGTAGCCATAGCCCACTGGAAAATCTTGAAGATGCTCGTTTTAAGTTTCAGTGCTGTTGCATTTTTCTCAAGCCAAATTTTTGACAGCAAATTGAAGACGTCAGCAGCGCTTACCTGGTTTATGTCTTTATTCCCGATGAAGGGATAGGCATGTATCTCGAGAATGCGAAATGCGCGCTTTTCGCCTTTTACGTTGTCTCCCCAAAAATTAAGGCGGGAACGCTCCGAGAGCCATTGTTTGGCTACTTGTTTAAAAGTTAAAACAGGTACCGTCGGTTGCTTAGGGACCAGTACTTGTTTGCGTTCAGCTATGACATCTTCGCCTGCAGATATGCGAGCACGTAGTCTTGAGGCTTCTTCTCTAGCCTTGGCTAGACTCATCTCAGGGTAGGTGCCCAATGTAAGATCATGACGTCCTGTCTTGTCCTGAAAGCGAAGAAAGAAGTAACTTTGATAGGGTCTGCTTCTGAAGTAGAGCCCTGAAACGCCACCCACGGCAATGGTTTTTAGGCCGACGTTTTTGAGTTGGGTTGCTGTAACAATTTTTGATGTCTTCGGCATGTTGAGTTGATGATGGGCAGAGTGCAGATTTGATATTTCAAACCCAGTCTACCCATCATCCTGCCCATCATCCGGGTGTCGGCTGGCCAGGAATCATCTCAAACGAGCAAGAACAATTTTTGCGGGTACAGAATTGTTTTTAAAGGGAAAAATAACAAAAAACCGAACGGGTGCGAACCGCTCGGTTTTCTATCTTGGCGCCTCTGCCGGGACTCGAACCCAGATCTAACCCTTAGGAGGGGCTTGTTCTATCCAGTTGAACTACAGAGACGCACAGTGTTCAAACTTCCCGTTTATGCTTCGGAAAGTCTGTCAGGCCCGCAATTGTAGCAAACCGACAATTTTGTTCGAGCAAATTTTGATAGCATGAGCAAGGATGTATAAACAACGGCTGATGACTGACTTCCTATGTTTAGTTTCCGTGACAGCGTCGATCTTTGGCTACGAATCGGTTTCGGCGCTCTGATTCTTCTTGGTTGCTACTTTGTAATGCAACCTTTTCTCACGGCCATTTTGTTGGCGGGCATTCTGGCTGTCGTCAGCTGGCCGTTGTACGAGCGGGCGCTCACGAGCTTCGGCAATCGTTCGACGATAGCGGCGACATTCATGGTGTGCGTCGTGATCGTCACGGTGCTCATTCCGTTGTCGATCATTACGGGCGTTCTCGCGCATCAGATTCCGCAGCTGATTCATTGGGTACGCGACTGGGTGGCCGGCGGTATGAAATTGCCCGATTGGCTAATTGCCATTCCCTACGTCGGAGAAAGCATCAACGAAGCCTTTCACTTAGGTTTTGATCCCGCCGCCCTCGGGGACTTCATTCAAAAGGCTATCGACCCCGTCACTAAGTGGGTGCTGAGTGCCTCAGTCGGCATCGGCAACGGCTTGTTCCAGATGGCGCTCGTTGCCTTTATTGCATTCTTCTTCTATCGCGACGGCAATTCGCTCGCGCGCCGCGGTCGTCTGTTCCTAAAGCGAGTCTCGGGCGATCTTGCTGATGAATACACCGGCATTTTGGTCAACACGACCCGCTCGGTGGTCTTCGGCGTGCTCGGCACCGCTGTGGGGCAGGGTGTGGTGGCGGCCATCGGCTTTATCATTGCTGATGTTCCGGGTGTTGTGATGCTCAGTTTCGCCGTTTGTGTGCTCTCCGTCGTGCCCGTTGGTCCGCCTCTGGTGTGGGGTTCGGTTGCCATTTGGCTCGCCGCAACCGATCAGATCGGCTGGGCGGTGTTCCTGGTTTTGTGGGGAACGCTTGCGGTGAGTTCGGTGGATAACTTCATCAAGCCCATTTTGATCAGCCGCGGTACGGCATTGCCTCTGGCGCTGGTTTTCCTGGGCGTCTTGGGCGGCATCATGAGCTTCGGCATGCTCGGCGTCGTGTTGGGTCCCATTTTCCTGTCGGCGGCCATCGCCATGTTGAAGACTTGGCTCAAGCATCCCGTCAAGCGTCTGGTCCCTGTTGCGGTTGTTCCCGGCTCGGATGCGAAGGCTGCCGCGGAGTCTGAAGAGCAAGTGCTGGTCGAGGAAGGCGATTCTTCCGAAGACGATAAAAAGCCTGCCTCGGCCGTGCAGGATACGCCGGACGAAAATCGCCGCTAAAATCCGTCTCGAGTTTTACAGTTTGCGCCCGTCACTTTCGACGGGCGCTCCTTTTCCGATTGTGGTCAAAGTAAGCGCCCGCAGGGCCTGATTCCGAGAAATGGCAGTTCGCAAGCGTCCGTCTGATTACCAAGAAAATTCCATTCGCGTCTTAAAGGGGCTGGAGCCCGTCAAAAGCCGCCCGGGCATGTACACCCTGACGGACAATCCGCTTCACATTATTCAGGAAGTGCTTGACAACGCGAGCGACGAAGTGCTCGGCGGGTTCGGCGACACGATCACGCTGACGATGTGTGCCGACGGCAGCGTTGCCGTTGAAGACAACGGCCGCGGCATTCCGGTGGGTATTCACCCTACGGAAGGCATCCCGACGGTGGAACTGGTGTTTACGCAACTGCACGCAGGCGGTAAGTTCGACAAGGCCTCAGGCGGCGCCTATAGCTTTTCGGGCGGTCTGCATGGCGTCGGTGTCTCGGTGACCAACGCCCTGAGTCAACATTTGAACGTCACGGTTTGGCGCGACGGCAAGCAGTACGACATCGGCTTTGCTGACGGTTTCGTATCGGAACCTCTTACCGAACAACCTTCCACTCGCGGCAAAAAGTACACGGGTACGCGCGTTCAATGTCTGCCGGATCCCAAGTATTTTGATTCGCCGACGATTCCGGAGCAACAGCTCATCGGCCTGTTGCAGAGTAAGGCCGTTTTGCTTCCGCGTTGTACGGTTCGCTATATCAACGAAAAGACGGGGCAGGAACTGTCCTGGCGCTACGACGGAGGTTTGCGAGAATATCTGTTGGCCGAATTCACCGAGCCGCTTCTTTTTGATCCTTTCGAAGCGCAGGGGTGGGCTGAAGAAAACGATGAGACGTTTGCCGTGGACGAGGGTGCCCACTGGGTTGTGTGCTGGAGCGAAACCGGCACACCCGTGCGCGAGAGCTACGTAAATCTGATTCCGACTCCCGCCGGCGGCACGCACGAAGCTGGTCTTCGCGAGGGTTTGTTTCTGGCGCTCAAGTCCTTTATGGACGCGCACGGCTTGATGGCCAAGGGCGTGAAGCTTCTGACCGACGACGTCGCAAGCCGCGCCAGTTTCGTGCTGTCGGCCAAGGTGCTCGATCCCCAGTTTCAGGGCCAGACCAAGGAAAAGCTCACAAGTCGCGATGCCATGCGATTGGTGAGCAATTTCGTTAGGCCGCAGTTCGAGTACTGGCTCAACGATCATATTGAAGAGGGAAAGAAACTTGCCGAGCTGGTGATTCGTCAGGCGCAGGCGCGTCAGCGCCGCGCTCAGAAGGTCGAAAAGAAGAAGTCTTCGAGCGTGGCAGTGTTGCCGGGCAAACTCACCGATTGCGAATCGACCGACATCAGCCGCAACGAAATTTTCCTCGTGGAAGGTGACTCGGCAGGCGGCACGGCCAAGCAGGGACGCGACAAGGAGCATCAGGCGATCCTTCCGTTGCGCGGCAAGGTACTCAATACCTGGGAAGTCGACAGTGATCGTATCTTTGCCAGCCAGGTGATTCACGACATCGCGGTGGCCGTGGGCGTCGATCCGCACAAGCTCGACGACGACACGGATCTCTCGGGGCTTCGTTACGGCAAGGTCTGCATTCTGGCCGACGCCGACGTTGACGGCAGCCACATCCAGGTTCTTCTTTTGACACTCTTTTATCGTCACTTCCCTAAACTGATTTCGGAAGGGCACGTCTTTATCGCTCAGCCGCCGCTTTTCCGCGTTGACGTTCCGAAACAGGGGAAAAAACCGGAAAAGAAAATTTACTGTGCCGATGATCGCGAACTTAAGCGTACCTTGAGTAAACTCGAGAAAGAAGGGCTGCCGCTTGAAAAGCTCAGTATCTCCCGATTCAAAGGTCTGGGTGAAATGAGCGAAAAGCAGCTTGCCGAAGCCGCGTTTCATCCCGACACCCGTCGTCTGCTGCCCGTGACGCTCGGCGGCATCGAAAAGGCGCAGACCGACGCCGTGATGGGATTGCTGATGGGCAAGGGCGAAGCAACCGGACGCCGCAGCTGGATGGAAATGCACGGCGACGACGTGGAGGTGGATGTCTGAGGAACCAAACGTCGTCGCGGTTGAAATCGCTTTTGAAGGAGAGAGTGATGGATTCAAAAGGTATTGCACAAAGCGTGATTGTGGCCGCGGGTCTGATCGGCGGTCTGGGACTTTTGGGCAGTCAGCTTTCCGACGGCATCAACGCCTTTGTCGATCGCGATCGCGTGGTGACAGTCAAGGGCCTTGCAACGGCCTCCGTCATCGCCGACGAGGTGCTCTGGCCGATTTCCTTCCGAGTGCTTGGAAACGATCTGCAGGAGGTCTACCGTCAGGCCGAAGCCCAGACGCAGATTGTCAAGGAGTTTCTCAAGTCGGGTGGCATCAAGCCTGACGAAATCACGGACGCCAGCCCCAAGGTTGACGACGCTCAGGCCAATATGTACGGCGAAAACAAGCGCGCATACCGCTATATTCTGACGCCGTCCGTGACCGTCTCGACGAAGAATGTGGATGCCGTGCTAGCTCTTCAGCGCTCGATGAGCGGGCTGATAGCCAAGGGCGTGACGCCGACCGAAGACTACAGCTTCCGCACGATCTTCAATTACACGAAGTTAAACAGCATCAAGCCAGCGATGATTGAGGCGGCGACGGTCAATGCGCGCGAGGCGGCCGAGAAGTTTGCAAAAGACTCCGGTTCGACTTTGGGCAAAATCCGCCGCGCCTCGCAAGGACAGTTCCAGATCTTTGATCGCGACGCCAACACGCGCTGGATAAAGAACGTGCGTGTCGTGACGACTGTTGAGTATTACCTCAAGGACTAATCGAGAATTTCGAGCAAGCTTTTGCTCGTTCCGTGTGTTCCTCAAGAGAGCCTTTTCGGCATCATTTGTGTCGAAACAGCCCGCTTCCTTTTTTGGGTTGCGGGCTTTAATTTTTGAGGAGTGGATCATGCATATCGTTTGCCATATGGCCGCGAGCGTCGATGGTCGTCTGCACCCGAGCCGCTGGAGTCCGTTTGTCGAAGACTGTTCGGTGGGCGGCGTCTACGAAGAGGTGGCAAATCAGTACGACTATGTCGGCTGGATGATCGGCCGCGTGACGATGGCCGAATACAGCGAGGCCATCACGGAGAGCGAACCCGCAAAACTGCGGCCGGCTGAGGCCGCACCCGCGCAAGGCATTAAGGTTGACCCGAAGGGCCGCAAGATTTCGGTTGCGTTCGACTTCAAGGGCAAGCTTCACTATGGTCAGCCCGTGCAGGAAACGGGCGAGCAGATCGTGACGGTGGTGAGCGACCGCGTCTGCGACGAATATATTGAAGAACTTCGTCAAAGCGGAGTGGGTGTCGTGGCGGTTCCCGTCAACGGCAATGAACTCGTCCTTGCCATGGAGCAACTTGCCAAGGACTACGGCGACGGCGTGTGGATGCTCGAAGGCGGCGCCATCATCAATGCGGCCTTCATCCAGGCGGGACTTGTCGACGAGGTGAGTACGGTAATTTATCCGGCCATTGACGCGACCAAAGAAAGTCCCGCAATTTATGAAGCCGCGCAAGAGGGGGTCTTCCCCGCCAAAAACCTTAGTCTGCGGTTTAAGGAGTCCAAAATCCTTTCGGGCGGCGCTGTTTGGCTTAATTACGAGGTCGTACCGGCGAAGTGAGGTAATACCGCAAGAATTCGGCAGGTTTTGTTCTCTCAAACGGACGCTTTGCCGTGTAGGGCGAGGCGTCCGTGTACAATCGAAGAATCATTGACAAGACGAAGAGCCTGACGACTCTGGGGTGTCTTTGTCTGCACACTTGGGAGAATAGACCAATGAAGAAGTTTTTCACGAGCGTTGCCGTTTGCGCGGCGGCTGCCATTGCACTGACCGGTTGCGGTGACGATAAGGCGAAGGAACCCGCAAAGACGGCTTCGGCTGACACAACGATTACTGTGGGGGCCACTCCGGTTCCGCACGCTGACATCCTTAACTTTATCGCTCCGGAAATGAAGAAGCAGGGCGTGACGCTCAAGGTGTTGGAATTCTCCGACTACGTCAAGCCCAATATGGCTCTGGCCGACAAGGAAATTGACGCAAACTTCTTCCAGCATAAGCCCTACTTGGACAGCTTTGCCAAAGAACGCGGCCTGAAGCTTTCTTCGCTCGTTGCCGTGCACATTGAACCGATGGGCGTGTACTCCAAGAAGTTCAAGGACGTCAAGAGTGTTCCCGATGGCGCCAAGATCGCCATTCCGAATGACCCGACCAACGGCGGCCGCGCGTTGCGCGTTCTGGCTGACGCCGGCATCTTCGGTCTGAAGGACGGCGTGGGTGTCAATGGTACTCCTGCCGACATTGTCAACAATGCCAAGAACGTGAAGATCCTGGAAATGGAAGCTGCCGTGCTGCCGCGCACGCTCGATGACGTTGATTACGCCGTCATCAATTCCAACTTTGCTCTGAGCGTGGGGCTCAATCCCACCAAGGATTCGCTCTTTACCGAAGCCAAGGATTCGCCGTACGCTAACATCGTGGCCGTTCGCGCCGATGACAACCGCGAAGTTCTGCAGAAGCTGAAGTCCGCCATCACGTCCCCGGCCGTGCGCGACTTCATTCTTGAGAAGTACAAGGGCTCCGTGGTGCCGGCTTTCTAATAGGCTAAATGTGAACCTTTAAAAGTTAAAGAAAAACCTATCGGATCGCCCGTTTTAGAGGGCAAAAAAGAGAGCCTCCCGTTTCCGAATCATCTTTCGGTGATCGCAAAAAGCGGGAGGTTTTCTTATGTCAAAGATCAAATATAAAAGCTCGTAAACAAGCCTTTAATTGATTTGAGGTAGCTCACTTATTTCGTTCCGGTGCAGCCGGAATGTCGAGCAATCATGAGCTGAGCGACCAGCTTCTGAAGATCCTCTTTTGTTGCTGATCGCATATAAGCACTGACAACGGTATCCACCTCGTGTTCAGGCCAGGCAGAAACGCGCTCTCCAAATTTGACGGGCGGCGGAAAGGTTCCTTGCTTAATGCGGGCGTACAGCGTAGTTTTTCCGATGGCCAATTGCTCAAGCAGCTCAGGAAGGCGTACAAAAAATATCGGCATAGGATTCTCCTACAAAGGTTGAAAAGAGAATTTTTGCCGGCTCCGTACTTCGCTATGGCGCTCTGATGAGCAACTTTTGCTCAGCCGACGGAATTTTTAGCGTCTTAACTTGCGGCCAAATCTTGATTTTCAGAAATTCCCGGCCAATGTGTGGAGAAGTTCCGTTTGGCGGTGTCAAAAAAGATCAGCCATCAACTTCGGGATGAACCGGATGGTGACCACAACAGCAGGCGCTGCCGGAAGTTTGTTCAGACTTCTCGTCGAGCGGTTGCATGGAACAGTCCGGAGAAATGCCGCGTGATTGAAGGTAACTTGTGCCCCATTCATAGACGCAACTCAAGACCGGTTTCAGACTTTTGCCGAGATCCGTGAGCGAATATTCCACCTTGGGCGGCACCACCGCGTATGCCTTGCGGGAAATCAGGCCGTCGCGCTCAAGCTCTTTGAGCTGCTGAGAGAGCATCTTGGCGTTTGCTTGGGGTACGGCTTTCTGCAACTGAGAAAAGCGTTTCGTGCCGTCAAAAAGATTCCAGAGAATGAAGGCTTTGTGTTTGCCGCCGATAAGTGCGAGCGTGGTGCGCACCGGGCAGTGTGCGGGTTCGGAAACGGGGTTGTCTTTGGAGGAAGGCATACGGAATTTCTATCTAAGTTACTTTTTTGAAAGTATATACCGTAAAGGTACCTTCTTCCCAAAAGAAAGTATTTGATTAGAATCGTTCTCACCATGGGGAGGCGAGGCCTTCTTCGCACAACGGAATTCAATTGCCTAAAAGATGCAGAAACTTCACTTTGATGTCACGGGGATGAGCTGCGCGGCTTGCTCGGCGCGCGTGGAAAAAGCCGTCAAGGCGCTCGACGGCTGCTGTAACGTCACTGTCAACCTTCTCAAAAACGACATGACGCTGGAGCTCGATGACGCCAAACTCTCGCAGGATGACGTAGTCAAGGCTGTGACGGCGGCCGGTTACGGCGCCAGCCTCCGGGATAACGACTCGAACCCCTCGGGCAAGACCAAGACTCAAAAGAAAAACAGCCAGGCAGAGGTCCTGCAGCAGGAATTGACGGCCACGCGCAAGCGCCTCTACTGGAGCCTCTTTTTCTGCGCGCTTCTGATGGTGATCACGATGCTGCCGATGGTTGGCATCACGTTCTCCTTTTTTGAGGGAGCGCAAAAAGCGCCGGCCTTTGCCTTCACACAGCTCCTGCTGACGTTGCCGGTGCTGGTGCTCAACAAAAACTTTTTCACGCGTGGCTTCAAGGCGCTTGTGGGGCTCGCGCCCAACATGGATTCATTGGTCGCGCTGGGTGCGACCGCCTCAATGCTCTCGGGCATCGTGTCGCTTTACGTGATGTTGTATGCGGCGGGCGCCGGTGATTGGAGCACTGTGAGCCACCACGCTCACAATCTCTACTTCGATTCTGCCGCGATGATTCTGACGCTTATCGGTCTGGGCAAGTATTTTGAAGCCCGAGCAAAAGCGAGAACCACGGACGCCGTCTCGCAGCTCGTAAGCCTTGTACCGGATACGGCACGAGTCATCCGTAACGGCGAGGAAACGGAAGTGCCTGCCGACGAGGTAGCGGTGGGCGATGTCCTCGTGGTGAAAACGGGCGAGCGCATCGCAGTCGACGGCGTGGTGATCGAGGGGCGTGCTCAGGTCGACGAGTCGGCCCTAACCGGAGAAAGTCTGCCGGTCGAAAAAGGGGCGGGCAGCAAGATTTCGGCCGCAACGCTCATGCATTCCGGTCACATTCACGCCAAAGCCACGCGCGTGGGGGCTGACACGACGTTGGCGCAGGTGATTGCTCTGGTGGATGAAGCGACTTCCTCCAAGGCGCCTGTAGCTCGTCTTGCCGATCGCATCAGCGGCATTTTTGTGCCCGTGGTGCTTGCGATTGCGCTTGTGACAGCCCTTGTCTGGATTGCCGTGGGCGCAGATGTTGAATTCGCCATGACGCTTGCCGTGAGCGTTCTTGTAATTTCCTGCCCGTGCGCATTGGGACTCGCAACACCCACGGCCGTGATGGTGGGTACGGGACGGGCGGCGCGTCTTGGCATTCTCTTTAAATCGGCCGAAGCGCTTGAAAAGTGCAGTGGAATCAGCGCCGTGATTCTGGATAAAACCGGCACCGTGACCGAAGGCAAACCTGTTGTGACTGACGTGCGTGTATTTGCTTCGCACCTGCGTGAGCGCGACCTTCTGAAACTCGCGGCTTCCGTTGAAGTCAAAAGCGAGCATCCCCTGGCTCAGGCGATCGTCCGAAGCGCACGTGAAAACGAAACGGGACTTTATGAAGCGAAGGACTTCGGCCAGCAGCCGGGCAGCGTTTTTGCAAAGATCAATGGCAAAAACTACTCCATTGGCAACCGTACGCTCGCACAAAACAATGTCGCTATCCTCAAGGAACTCGAAACTTTGTCCGAAGCGGGCAAGACGGCTCTCGTCGTCTGCGAAGACAACGTGCCGGTAGGCATCGTAGCCTGCGCCGATACGATCAAAAGCGACAGCGCTGAGGCTATCCGCGCCTTTAAGGCGGCGGGGCTCCGTGTGATGATGCTCACGGGGGACAACGAGCGCACGGCCAAAGCCATTGCACGAGCCGTCGGAATTGATGAGGTGGTAAGCGAAGTGCTTCCCGCCGACAAGGCCGCTGTCGTCAAACAAACGCAGCAGCAAGGAGCCCGCGTGCTGATGATCGGTGACGGCATCAACGATGCGCCCGCGCTTGCGACGGCTGACGTGGGCATGGCAATCGGTGCGGGGACTGATGTGGCGATTGAATGTGCCGACGTGGTGCTCGTCAACAGCAAACTGACCGACGCGGTGTCGGCCTATGAACTGTCGGGAGCGGTGCTTCGCAACATCAAGCAGAACCTCTTCTGGGCGTTCTTTTACAACGCTATCGGCATTCCCGTGGCAGCCGGCGTCTTCTTTACGACGCTCGGCTGGTCTCTCAACCCTATGATCGGTGCTGCGGCCATGAGCATGAGTTCCGTGTGCGTGGTGACCAACGCGCTGCGTCTGAGACGCTTTAAGCCGACGAGCAGGAATTCCTTATCATCTTTCTCAACCGTTGCTGCGGCCTACGCAGCCTACCAATTGCCTTTGGAGCAAAGGAGTAAAACCATGCAAAAAGTGATCTCGATCGAAGGCATGCACTGCCCGCACTGTTCAGGCGCCGTAACCAAGGCGCTCACAAAGCTTGCCGGCGTGACGAGTGTCGACGTGAGCCTTGAAAAGAAGTGCGCCGTGATCGAATGCGAAGAAACCGTGACCGACGACGTGCTCAAGGCCACGATCACGGATCTTGACTTTGAAGTGACCGGCATCGAAACGAAATAACGGCGTTTTGATTTCCGCAGAAACGATCTCAACGGACGACAGTTCCTCAAAACGACTGCCGTCCGTTTTCGCATCCGTTTCAATCAAGACGCTCAAAGAAAACGCCTCAAATTGCGGTGCAACTTGAGGCGTCTAAAACCTTGGAAAGACTCAGTGTAACTAACCGGCCCAGGTGAGATAGCTGTATGCCGAAAAGACCCCGAGCAGCAATGCTTCGGCTACGATCACCGGAACGAGGGTCTTGAAGAAATCCGCCTTGAAGTAGTCAAGTGACACAATGAGGCACACGTGCGTGGGCGTGATCATCTGACCGCCGACACCGAAAACGAGAGCGACGCCCACGAGATCCAGAGAACCCGCAGGAGCCAGGAGTGCCACGATCGGCATGACGATGGCCACATGGCCCTGAGACATGCCGGTCAGAACGCCGATCAGGAAGCTCAGGCCCGCGATGATGACGGGAGTGGGAAGAGGAGCGGCCTTGAAGCTTTCGACGACCTGACCCAGAACGCCCGTGACGTCAAGCAGCTGGATGAAGAAAAGAATGCAGGTGACGTCGCGCAGCAGCTTCCATTCGATGGCGCCGATGAAGATATCCTTGATCGGAACGGCGCGGTTGGTGCCCATCAGCACGAAGACCATGGCGGCGGCCACCACGCCCATGGAGACGGCTGCACCGATGCCGCCGAAAACCATCAGAAGGAAGACGGCCGCCACGGGCAGAATCGAAAGCCAGAAGTCCATGCGGTTGCGTGCGAGATCAAAGTCCGGGTCTTCACTCATATTCTGGGCGCGCAGGTCTTCGAACTTCATCGGACGCACGAACATCAGCCAGCCGATGGCAAACATCAGAGCCGTCACCCAAACAAGGTGAATAATCACGTCGCCCACACCCACGCCCACGATCGAGCAGGCAAGAATCATGCCCGGAATGATGGGACTTGAGAATTCAAAGATGTGACGGAACCAGAAGTTAATCGTTGCCTTCTGTTCTGCCGTGATCGTCATGCCCTTGGAAGCGTTGTCGACGATCGGCGCTGAGAAGCGAGCGCCGCCCACGGAAGGCAACAATCCCAGGAAGGCCGGCATCACCGCCATCGTCACCTTAGTGGAGTGAATCAGGTGGTTGAGGTACTGCACCATGCCCTTGAGGCAGCCACTCTTGCGAAGTTCGATTTCAAGGCACACCACGAAATAGAGAGCAAAGAGCAGGTCGTAGGTGCGCTGCATGGTGAACATTTGCTTGGCGGCTTCACCGAGCAGGGGGATTTCCGGCTTGACGGCGACCCAGATGAGCAGGCCGCCCGCCAGAATGGCCGGACCGATGGGAACTTTCTTGCGAAGCGCCACGATGATGAGGAGCATCGCAAGGGCAAGAACGACAAAGATATTCATGTTCAAAAAAGCCCCGAAGGGCACCGAAAAGCAACAGTAAGGTCGATTGTACGCCTCGTCGGGCGGTTTCCGTACTGAGAGGCATTTCTATAGCGCGGCGCTTCTGAGGCCTATTGCGATGGTGTTAGCAAATCGAGGGAAACAAAACGCCCGAGACCGTTGCCGGCGCTCGGGCGGTTGATGCAATGGCTTTCCGTCAGAAGCTGACTCGCTTGGTCGGTACGCCCGCTGCCGTGCGTGTGGCCTCGAAAAAATCCTGCGGGAGGTCGGCAGCGGCCTTGATGTTCATCGGATCGTGTTCGAGGGTTTGCGCAGGCTCAAACATGCCGTCAACGTTGAGCGGCTCTGTGCCGTTCATGAGGCCCTCAGGAACGCGCCTGACCTGCGTGCGGGCAAACGTTTCGACAAACGAGCCGCGCTTGGCGATGTTCGCAAAGAGTGTCGCGGGCACATCGCCCAATGCGCTTTCGGCAAAGGTACGGTCAAAGATGCGCGCATGAGTGTTGGTGCTGAAAAGCTCCGCCGGAATCGTGTGCAGCATCTTGCAGCCCATGAAGGCTTCCGAGAAGTCTTCGGCCTGAAGGTTGGCCGTAAAAAGCTGCCGGCTTACGTGTGCCAGGCCGCTTAAGGCAAACACGCCCGTGAACGTCCGCGCGTAGATGAGCGGAAAAAAGAGGGATTCGGGAACTTCGGTTAATGCCGTAAGGCCTGCAAAGGTCCCCGAGAGCGCCACCAGATGCGTGTTGTGCGCAAAAAGCGATGAGACCAGATGCGTCAACTGCCGCGGAGGCTTGATCGGGTTCCAGATGTGGCCCGCCGTGCTGAGCATCCCCGTGGCGTCGTTGTACAAAGCGGGAATGGGCGAGATGATCGCCGTCGTCTGTTCGGGCAGAATGAGCGTGGCGGCGGGCATCGAGCCGCCGAAGTCGATTTCCAGTCGATGCGTGCCCGGCATGGGGTGATATTCAAGCACGGTGCTCGAAATGGGCTCGCGGTGATGATGTGAGGTCTCGCCGTCAAACGTCACAGACACTTGGCGTAGCGACGGAGCGATCGTGTTGCCGGCGGGAATGCGCAGCGTGACGAGACGATCGCGTTTGCCGACGGTGATTTCTGCGACAAACTTGGTCATGCTGCAGTCTCCTGGTTACGGTCAGAGGTTTCGGTTGTCGCCTCACCCGCAAAGCAGTCGTAGCGTGGTAAACGAGGCGAAGCGAGATAACTGGCGGGAAGCGCCTTGAGGCTCTTACAAAAGGCAAACATGCCGTCGGTGCACTTCAAATCGGGGAGCATCGAGACGATGCCGTCGGCGACGTCGGTAAGCTGCACGCAGCCCGCGAAGGCCTGCTCGAGATTGACGATCGTCGGATTGTTGGCAAAGAGATCCTCGGGAATGCTTCTGAGTTCTCGGCGGTCGGCCGCCCAACCGCAGAAGTCGCCCAAGGTTTCGACGGTGCGCGGGTGGAAAGCGGGAAGCGCATTGTGTATGGCCGTGACGGCTCTGCCCAAGCGGAAGGGGCGAACCTCTTCGCCTGCCGTGTAGTGCAGTTTCACGCGATAGACTCCCGGCTGCGCGTAGGTGTGCGAAAGCGCATCGGTGCTGTTCCAGTCGATGCGCTCGACAGCTCCGTCGCCCCATTCGACGAAAAGGTCGCCCTCGAGCTCCAGATCAATGGGGTAAAAGAGCACGATGGGTTCGGATGAGAGTGGCGCGGCGTGCCAATCGAACTCAAAGCACGGGTCGGCAAGATTGGCGTGCGGGCGAATCCAGCCCGCTTCCTGTCGACGCCCTTTGTCGCACCATGCAAACAGGCGGGGCGCAGCGCCCAGCATGAAGCCTTCCAGGCACACCGGCAAATTCTTCTTGTCGCCGAACGGATTGTCGACGTCGCGCAGCGAACTGCAGTGCGCAAAAGTCTCTTCGCACAGCGAAAGAGTGAGCGCGTGACGCAGCAGGCCGTATGGAATGGCCGTAAGTTGGCTGTGGGCAAACGTGCGCGCAAGGCTCTTTATGGACTTGCATGGTGAAAAGAGCGACACCGGAACGGTCTTGAGCGACACCCCCATGAAAGCTTCGTCGAAAAAGGCCAGATTGGGGTTGTTCGCGAGAAAATCCGGGCAAATGAAATTCAATGGCGATCGTCCCGTTTTGGGATTCATCGCAAAAAGCGGCGGCAGGGTGTCTGAGGGCTCGGGACGGCCTTCCGGATCCGATTCGCCCATGGTGAGCGTCGGCAAGGCGGTTGAGACGCTCACTGTTTGATAGGGCAGTTTTTTTAGCGGCAAAAAACCCGAAGGTGTTGTCACCGTTATGGTGCGCTTGCCGTCTTCAGCGTAGCGGTGCGAGCAGCTGCTCGTCGGCATGATGTCCTCGCCCGAAACAATCTCCGCGACGGAGTCGGACGACATTGCGACATCGGCAACCGTTACGTTGCCGTCTCCCCAGTCGATGCGAATGTCTCCGATGTGCTCGGCAGCAAACTGCGGCACGGCGAAGAACTCGATTGCGATCACTTCATCCTTGGGACAGATGACGGTGAAGACAAAGGGTTGAGGCGAAGAGATGCGAGAGGCGGACATCGTTTTATTCTGTGAAATGACGCGCCCAATTGTACCGCAGCGCTCATCGGCTCAAGAAAGAGCGCTGCGGCGGATTGCTTGAGACTCAAGGCCGCTTTTCGGGCGGCAGGCTTTCCAACAGCGCGTTGACGATCGTGCGGACGTTTTGAACCCTCGTGACGGCGTTTTCGGAATTGACCGTCATCTTGAGTCGCGTGAACGTGCCCGGCAGCACGCGCAGGTCTCGGCGCTTTTGCAGCAGCGCAAACATCACGGCCGGATCGAACATGGTCTTTTGAGCGAAGGTAAAGACGATGGCTTGTTCGGCCGCATCGATCTTGCGGATGCCGATGGCGGCGCACTCGATGCGCAGACGGTGAACAGCCAGAAGCGTCTTTGCGGCAGGCACGGGCATCCCGAAGCGATCCGTGAGATCGTCGGTGCACTCGCCGAGCTCTTCGAGCGTCTGGGCAGCGGCCAATTGCTTGTAAAGCGACAGACGCGTGCCGACGTCGGGCACGTAGTCGTCGGGCAGCAATGCCGGCAGATGCAGGTTGATTTCAGTGAGCGTCTCAAAGGGTGAGTCAAAGGTCGGCTCTTCGCCGCGGCGAAGCGAATCGACGGCGCGCTTGAGCATCTGCGTATAGAGCTCAAAGCCCACCTGCGCCATTTCGCCCGATTGTTCGTCACCGAGAACTTCACCCGCGCCTCGGATTTCCAGGTCGTGCATGGAAAGGTAAAAGCCGCTTCCGAGCTCTTCGAGATTTTGGATGGCTTCAAGTCGCCGTTCGGCGTTCTTCGTAATCGCCCCTTCGTCGGGAATGAGCAGGTACGCGTAGGCCTGATGGTGACTACGTCCGACGCGGCCTCGCAGCTGGTGCAGTTGTGCGAGCCCGAACTTGTCGGCGCGGTGCATGATGATCGTGTTGGCAATCGGAATGTCGATGCCCGTCTCGATGATGGTTGTGCAGACGAGCACATTGAACTCGCGCCGGTAGAACTCGCGCATGACGCGCTCGAGTTCTCGCTCGCTCATTTGGCCGTGGGCAATGCCAATGCGCGCTTCCGGAATCAGCTCTCGGAGCATCTCGGCGCGGGCCTGAATGGTATCCACGTCGTTATGAAGGAAATACACCTGTCCGCCGCGCTTGAGTTCGCGGATAACGGCCTCTCGAATCAGCGCCTTGGATTCGCGGCGCACGAAAGTCTTGATCGCGAGGCGCTTTTGCGGTGCCGTGGCAATCACCGAGAAGTCGCGGATGCCCTCAAGGCTCATCGCCAGCGTTCGGGGAATCGGAGTGGCGGTGAGCGTCAAAACGTCGACTTCCGCGCGCAGGCTCTTTAAGCGTTCCTTCTGTCGAACGCCGAAGCGGTGTTCTTCGTCGATCACAACGAGCCCGAGACGTTTGAATTTGACCGATTCGCTCAAAAGCTTGTGCGTGCCGATGACGACGTCGACCGTGCCGGTTTCAAGACCTTCGATCGTCTGGGCCGTCTGCTTGGAGGTGCGGAAGCGCGAGAGCTCAGCGACTTTCACGGGCCAGGCTGCAAAGCGGTCCTTGAAGGTCTGGGCGTGCTGTTCGGCAAGAAGCGTCGTCGGGCAGAGGATCGCGACCTGTTTGCCGTTCATGACGGCGATGAAGGCAGCGCGCAGGGCCACTTCGGTCTTTCCGAAGCCCACGTCGCCGCATACGAGTCGGTCCATAGGACGGCCCGAGTGCATGTCATTGATGACGGCGGCGATGGCAGCGGCCTGATCGGGCGTTTCCTCAAAGGCAAAGCCTTCGCAGAAAGCCTGATAATCCGACGATTCCGTTTCAAACGCAAAGCCCTGCTTGGCTTCGCGCATGGCGTAAAGGTGCAAGAGTTCGGCAGCGGTGTCGCGCACTTTCAGCGCCGCCTTTTTGCGGGCCTTTTCCCAGTCGCCGCGCCCGAGGTTGTTGAGCGGCGCGTGCTCGCTGTCGGCACCCGTATAGCGACTGATGAGGTTGAGTTGCGAGACCGGCACGAACAGCTTGGCGTCGTTGGCATAGTCGATGCGTACGAATTCGGCGGGACCTTCTTCGGTGGAGATCGTTTCCAGCCCGTGGTATCGGCCTACGCCGTGGGCGGCGTGCACGACCGGATCGCCCTCGCGCAGTTCGCTCACGTCGCGAATGATCGCTTCGACGTTGGTGGTGCGGCTGTGTCCGCGGCGGCGAATGACCGCTTTCGTGTTGTAGAGCTCGGACTCGGTGACGACCACCAGGCCCGACTCTTCGAGCACAAAGCCGCCCGAGAGCGGCCCTACGGCAATCGAAAGGGGCTCCGTGCCGTTTACGAAAGCCGCAAAGGATTCGACGAGTTCCGGTTCGCGCACGCCGTCGCGCAGCAGTTCCTGCAGACGCGCCGCACGACCCGAGCCTGTTGCGACGATAAGAATGCGTTTTTTCTCAATGCGGCACTTTGCGATGAAGTCCTTCAACTTGGCGGCCGGATCCTTAGCCGATCGCTCGATCGTAAGCGGTGTATCGATGCCTGTTTCGGGGGCTTTGAGAGAAATGCGGCCGAAGGGCGCAATGGCATCGAAAAAGTCGTCAGCCTTGTCAAAGAGCTTTTCGGGGGCAAGCGCCGGTCTTTGCGCATCGTGCGAGAGAAACTTGTAGCGCTCCTGCGTTTGACGCATGAAGGCGTCGATGGCGTCTCGCGTTTCACCCAAAGTGATGAATAGAGCATTGTCCGGAAGATAATCGGCAAGCGTTCCCGTCGACTCGAAAAAGAGGGGCAGATAGTATTCGATGCCCGGAGAGCAGATCCCCGTGCCCACGTCAACGTACACCGGGCACTTGTTGGGGTCGCCCGGGAAAGCTGCGCGCCAGGCGGCACGGAACCGATTGCGGGATTCTTCGTCAAAAGCAAATTCGTGACCGGGCAGAATGCGCACGCGATCAACGTTTCCGGTGCTGCGCTGCGAGTCGGGATCGAAACTGCGGATCGCGTCTATCTCGTCGTCAAAGAGGTCTAGACGAAGCGGGGCTTCGGTGCCCATCGGAAAGATGTCGACGATGCCGCCGCGCACGGCGAATTCGCCCGGAGCCATCGTCTGCTCGACGCGCCCGTAGCCGGCTGCCACTAGGTCGGCCTCAAGCTTGGCGATGCTGATGGTCTGTCCTTTGCGAAAGAAAAACGTGTTGCCCGCGACGTAGGATTTCGGTGCAAAGCGCTGCGCAGCGGTGCTCGCGGCCGCAATGAGAATGTCCGGGCGAGCTGGCAGATCGTCGCTTGTGAGGTTGTAGAGGGTCTCCAAGCGTTCGCTGACCAAATCCGCATGCGGACTCATCGTGTCGTAGGGGAGCGTCTCCCAATCGGGAAGGCTTGAGACTTTGAGCGAGGGGTCGAGCCAGGCGATTTCCTGATTGAGACGAGCGACGTCAAACGCGTTGGCGCAAATTAAAACCGCCATTCGTTTTTGACTGCGGGCCAGTTCAATGAGGGCCGTGAGAGCAGCCGAACGGTTGCCGCCCGACGCGGTCGTCGTCTTGAGGCGCCGAGTGGCAGCGGCCAGTTGCGTATCGTTAAGAGAAGAGGCGAGAACGGACAAAACGTCTGACATCGGATGAGCAAAAAAAGGTACCCACAATGTGCGCAATTGTACGGTAGAGATGCGGCAGCGTCCGTCAAAACAAAAGAGCCGGAGAGAACGCTCGCCGGCCTTTTTCCGAAAGGAGGCTACATCGTTTTCTGACCGACGAGCTTTTGCAGGTGCGGCGGAAGCTTCCCGGTGTTTTCAATGATGTCGGCAAAGGCGGCGTCGGCGCTTTCGGCTTCGTCCGTGCGCATGGCTTCTTCCACGCAGCACAATGCCGACTCGATTTTGAGCGCCTCGTCTTGGGATACGGTGCGAAGAATCGTGCCGCGGAAAACCAAAACCAGATCGCCGACCGCCGGCATTTCATCGGCGAAGGAAGCATTGGCGATCTCCGTGCGTCCGGGACGCGTTACGACGACGTCGCTGTCGCTTCGCACTTCCAGAACACGCATGGGAACGGCGATGCACATGTTTTGGTCTCCTTATTGAAATTTGGGAAAGAAGCGGACGTCGCCCTCTCGCGGTGCCTCTTCTTCGGAGGGGCGTTGTGTTTCGTAGTCGCGTTTGTTCAGTGACGCATCGCCCAGAGGGGAAACCTTTTCTCCTTCGGGACGGACCGCAACGGCATAACCCCAGTCCGTGAGCACGTTTTTGGCCATTTCGACGGCTTGATCGAGCGCTGCTTCACAGGCGGGCGTGAGCGAGCCGCCGTAGTCCTGCAGAATTTCGGGCTGAATGGCGACCACGGCGATGCGCTCGGGAGCATGGCCTTGCAGTTCGGCAAGTGCGAGCACTTCATTCATGCCGGTCTGGTGCGGAGAGATTTTCGTGGCCGACCAGAACTTCACCTCGTCGCCCGTCAAAAGCTTGAGAGTGCCGGGTTTTTCCTGCAGATCGGCGCAGTCAAAAAGCAGCAGATCCTTAGTGGCGCCGATGAGTTCGAGAAGATACATACCGAGCGTGCCGCCGTCGGCCACCTTCGTCCTTTCGGGAAGCTTGTAGCGGGCGTTGAATGCTTCAACGGCGCGAACGCCGAAGCCTTCGTCGGCCCAGAGGATGTTTCCGACGCCCAAAACGAGCACGTCGGTCGGTTCAAAAAGATCGAATCCGGGAACGGTCTGCATGCGAAAACCTTGACAAATAGAACCGGTAGGACAGTGGCCTCCGGCCAAACAACGCCTTACCAATTGTGCGCGAAAGCGCCCCTTTATTCCTCAGTCGTTAGTCGAAAGCGGCATACTTCGGCCGACCTACACCGCGCATAAAAAGAAACGGACCGCAGTCGCCTGCAGTCCGTCGGATGCGGCAGCCCCGCAGGGCTGCGCGGGTTGAGTTACGGTCAGTGTTCTTCGCCGCCGTGCTTGAACATTCTCAAGCCGCTCGTCATCGAGCTGATGGTGGTGGCACCGCCCATGACGTCTTCACGGAAGCTCATGTAGATGTGAGCAATCGAGAAGAGGATGAAGATGTACATGAACGCGTGGTGCGTGGTGCGCACGGCCTGGCTGTCGCCAAAGAGCACGAACACCCATTCGAACCAGGCGTACCAGCCGGCGTCGGCACCCCAGGCCTGAGCGTAGAGCGCGAGCCCCGTGATGATGATCACGATGCTGCCCAGAGTGAACATGAAGAACATGGCGCACTGAGCAAGCGGGTTGTGCCCGGCGTACTCGGGGGAGGTTTTTCTCAGGAACAGGTAGTACTTGACCTGCTCAAAGAGCATCTTCCACCACTTCAGACTCCAGAGCGGCGGCACGAGGATCATGCGCGAGTATTTGTTGCCGACGATGCCCCAGTACAGTCGCCAGATAAAGATGACCGTAAAGATCATGCCGGCGGCAAAGTGCGCAAGCCGAATGTATGCGAAGTCATACGTTGCCCAGGTGTCGCCCAGGTTTGCCACCAGAGGAGCTCCGATGAGAAAACCCGTGACGATCATCACCGCCATGCACACGGCCATCGCCCAGTGCCAGATTCGCACGGGCGCTTCCCACACGTACAGCGGGTGCGTTCCTGCCGAAACGTCAACTTCATAGGTGACGGGATCGATTTTCATAAACGTACCTTCAATCTGTTGGTCCGACGGGCGGCAAAGCGATTTTGCCGCTCGTCCGGACTTGGCGCGTCAATATCCGGATCAGCGAACCTTGACGCTCACGAGCTCTTCGCCCTTGTTGTCCAGCACGTGTGTTGCACAGGCCAGGCACGGGTCAAACGAGTGGATCGTGCGGATGATTTCAAGCGGTTCTTCGGGCTTGGCAAGCTTGGTGCCGATGAGCGAAGCCTCAAAGGCGCCGTGGTTGCCTTCCGTGTCGCGCGGACTGGCGTTCCACGTCGTCGGGACGACGGCCTGCCAATTGGCGATCTTGCCGTTGTCGATGACGCAGTAGTGTGCCAGTGCGCCGCGGGGTGCTTCGCACGCACCCACGCCCTTGCACTGCTTGGGCCAGGTCTTGGGTTCCCAGAATTCCATGTTGGCGGCAGCTTCGTCGCCGGCACGGATGTTGGCGATCAGATCGTCGACGTACTTCACCATCATGTCGGTCATGAAGCTTGCTTCGAGCGCGCGGGCGGCGTGGCGGCCGAGCGTCGAGAACATGGCTTCGAGCGGAAGGTTGAGTTCCTTCAAAGTGGCCAATGCCGGATCCTTGTACTGCGGCATGTTCTTGGCGACACCCATGACGACTCGGGCAAGCGGTCCGACTTCCATCATGTGGCCCTTCCAGCGCGGGCTCTTCACCCACGTGTACTTGCCGTTCTGGGAAATCCAGTTGTACTTCTGCGGCGTGCCGTCGGAGTCCGGGGCAAAGCCGAAGGCGTGGTCGGTGACGCCGTCCCAAGGATGCAGACCCTTCTTGTCGCCCGGGTACTTGTACCACGAGTGATCGACGAATTCCTGGATTTCGTCCGGGTTGCGCAGGTCGACCGGATGCACTTCGTTGAGTTTGCCGTCGATGATCGCGCCCATCGGCATCATCAGGCTCTTGTCGCTCCATTCGTTGGGGATTTCGGGGAAGTCGCCGTAGCAAAGGAGGTTCTTGGAGCTGATGCCGCCGCCGATCTTGAACCAATCCGGATACATGCTCGCAATCGCCTTGACGTCGGGAATGTAGACGTTGTTGACGATGTCCACGCACGCCTTGGCGATGTCGCGCATGTAGTTCATGCTCACTTCGTTGACCATGACACCTGCGGCGCCTGTGTCGTGCATGTTGATCGGGCAGGCGACGCCGCCCACGAGGTAGTTCGGATGCGGGTTCTTGCCGCCGAGGATGGTGTGGATCTTGATGATTTCCTTGTGGAAGTCGAGCACTTCAAGGTAGTGCGCAACGGCAAGGAGATTGACGGCCGGCGGCAGCTTCATGGCCGGGTGGCCCCAGTAGCCATTCTTGAAGATGGAAAGCTGGCCGCTTTCGACGAATTTCTTCAGACGCGCCTGCACGTCACGGAAGTAGCCTGCGGTCGCCAGATGGTGATGCGGGCTGATCTTCTGTTGAATTTCGCTCGTTTCGCGCGGATCGGCCGACAGAGCGCTCACCACGTCGACCCAGTCCAGAGCCGAGAGCTGATAGAAGTGCACCAGATGGTCCTGTACGTACAGGGTGGCATTCATCAGGTTGCGGATGATGTTGGCGTTCTTCGGGATCTTGATGCCGATGGCGTCTTCGACGGCGCGCACGGCTGCAAGCGCGTGAATGCCGGTGCAGACACCGCAGATGCGTTCGACGAACGCCCAGGCGTCGCGCGGATCGCGCCCCTTGAGAATCACTTCGAGACCGCGCCACATCGTGCCGGTGCTCATCGCGTCGGTGATGACGCCGTTGGCGTCGATTTCTGCCTGCACGCGCAGATGACCTTCGATGCGGGTGACGGGGTCAACGACAACGCGGCGGGTGTTCTGGCTGTTGCTCATTCTTTACCTCCGATGTCCTTGTTGGTCTTGGCGCGGGCTTGGGCAACCGCGCTCATGGCTGCGTGCGCTGCGGCGGCCACGCCGACGACGGCAACGGTGGCGATGCCGACCTTGTCGACCGTGGCTTCGACGCCACCCCAGCCCGGAGGCAGGATGTCGGGTTCGTGGTTGTAGAAGCTGCCCTTGTCAAAGAAGTTGTTTTCCGAGCAGCCGATGCAGCCGTGGCCGGACTTGACGGGCCAGGACAGACCTTCGTTCCATTCGACCGTCGAGCAGGCGTTATAGGTGGTCGGGCCCTTGCAGCCGACTTTGTACAGGCAATAGCCGAGCTTGGCGCCTTCGTCGTCGAACTTTTCAACGAACTGACCGGCGTCGAAGTGGGCGCGGCGATAGCACTTGTCGTGAATGCGCTGGCCGTAGAACATCTTCGGACGGCCGAGGCGATCCAGAGGCGGCAGACGGTCGTAGGTGAGGATATAGGTGATGACGGCGGTCATCACTTCGGGAATCGGCGGGCAGCCCGGAACGAGAACAACGGGCTTGTCGGTGATCACTTCGGTGATCGGCACCGATTTCGTGGGATTGGGTTTGGCGGCCTGCACGCAACCCCAGGCGGCGCAGGAACCCCAGCCGATAACGGCCTTGGCGTCGTGGCAGACGTGCTTGATCTTGTTCAGGAACGTTTCGCCGCCCGGAATGCAGAAGACGCCATCCTGGCCGAGCGGGATGTTGCCTTCCACGGCAACGATGTAGTTGCCCTTGTACTTTTCGATGGTGTCGGCCAGGGCGCTTTCTGCCTGGTGGCCGGCGGCGGCCATGATCGTGTCGTCGTAGTCGAGACTGATCAGATCCATCACCATGTTGGCGGCGATGGGGTTATAGCTGCGGATGAACGATTCCGTGCAGCAGGTGCATTCGAGACCGTGCAGCCAAACGACCGGCGTGCGGGGTTTGGTCTTCATGGCCTGAGCAATTTCCTGTGCGCCGGCGCTTCCGAGCCCGAGGCTTGCGGCCGTGAGCGAGCAGAACTGCAAGAAGCTTCTGCGGCTGATGCCTTGGCGTCGTAACGCTTCATATTGCGTTTCAAACATAGGCTTTCTCCTTTCGGTGAAGGGGCGATTCAGTTTTAATTCGAATCTCGTACCGAGAGCTTCAAGAGGTTTTTTAAACAAATAATCCCCCTGAGGCTTTGTAAGGATGCTATCGAGGCACCTTGAGAAAACCTATACGCCGAAAGTACTTTATCTCATACGGCAGGACTACTTTCCTTCCAACGACCGTGTTTGGTTACACCTCGCGACGACGAGTATTAGATCGAAAGTACAAGGCAGAAGTGAGGAAACCGTGAGCGGAGACTAACCATAATGGTGGAGAGCAAATCGGCCCGAGCAAAAACAAACGCCCGCTCAAGAAAGAGGCGGGCGTTTGAGATTGAGCCGTTCGGAAAATTATTTCGACTTCGCTTTAGTTTTCGTCTGATCGCTGATCTTGGCGTTCTTGATCAGATTGTCGATGTAGCTCTGCACGCGCTGCTGGTTCAGAAGCTGACGCAGAGCGGGGCTTTCGGCCTGATAGTTCACGAAGCGCTGTGCGGGACGAACACCCTCGAGCTTCACGACGTGCCAGCCTAGCTGCGTCTTGATGGGCTTCTTGGCGATCTGGCCCGGCTTGAGGTCCTTGAAGCTTTCGGCGAATTCCTTGTCGAACATATTGGGCGAGGTCCAATCGATCAGGCCGCCCATGGCGCGGTTCTGTGCCGTGTCCTTGGAGTTTTCGCGAGCGATGCGGTCAAAGTCTCCGCCTTTCCTGACGCGGGCCAGAAGATCCTTGGCGGTCTTTTCGTCTTCAACGAGGATGTGGCGCACGGACACTTCGGTCTTGCCCCAGCGTTTCTGTTCCTTTTCAAAGAGAGCCTTGACTTCTTCTTCCTTGACGGGGTTCTTCGCGAGCCAGTCGTTGATGACGGTGCTCATCAGAATGTTCTTGGTGGCATTGTCGATCATGCGCTGAACATCATCGCGTTCCGAAATTTTGGCTTTGCGAGCTTCTTGCAGCAACAGTGCGTCGCGGGTCAGCAGATGGCGGACCTGCGTTTCAAGTTGCGGCGTGCGTTCTTGTCCCCGAGAGGTGTAGACGCGGATAAGTTCTTCTTGCTGAGCCTTGGTGATCGTCTGGCCGTTGACGGTGAAGTTGGAGGTCGCGGCCACGGCGCCGGCGGCGGTCAGGATGGCGGCGCAGCCGACAGCGAAATGTTTGATAGCCATAGAAGAAAGTTCCTTCGTTGGTAAAACGAAAATAAAGTCCGATTATTTTTCCAAAGATGGTGAATTTTTGGCGATCCAAAACCCCATGCCAATTGTAAAAATCAGTGTCAACCCCATCAAACCGAATAACTTGAAGTTCACCCATGTGTCGGTCGAACAAGTGTATGCCACAGCAAGATTGATGATGCCGACGACGGCGAAAAAGGCAATCCAGGCTTTCTGCAGCGTATTCCATGCGGCGTCGTTCATTACGATTTCCGCGGTCGACAAAAGCTTGCGGATGTAGTTGCGGCCGGTGCACTGCGCAAATAGAAGAATGCCGCCGAAAATCCAGTAGAGAATGCTCGGTTTCCACTTGATGAACATCTCGTTTTGCAACCAGATCGTAAGAGAACCGAAGACGACGATCACCGCAAGCGAAATCCACAGCATCGGTTCAGGTTTTTTGCCGCGGGCGAACACGATCGCGATTTGAATGAAGGTGGAAATGATGGCTACGAGCGTGGCCAGCATGACGGGGGCGTGTTCCGGGCCGGTGCCGCCGGTGATTACGGTCAGAATGTCGGCTGCTGTCTGCGGATCGGATTCGCCGAACTTGAATGCTCCGAAAAACAGAATGATGGGGAAAAGGTCGAAAAATAATTTCACGGCGGTTTCTTCGATAAGCGGATGGAAAAGCCGGACAGAGCATAAGCCGGCCGTTTTTTCAGTTCGGCCATTATAAGGTCGGAGAAAGACGCCCTGGATTCGTGGACATCTGAGGACAGCTTGCGTAACATTTTCGAACTTTTGTTGCCCTCTTACACGGATTTGACGCGCACGGAACTATAGATTTGTGGCTATTGTGCTTGTTCTCGGACTGCCGGATAAGCCGAATCTTTGGAGAACCGCACGCTCGTATGAGTGCACAGATTGGATTTCTTACATATGAATCAAGGACTTAAATACGTACTTATGACTTCAGCAGCAGTCACTGCAATGTCGGCCTGCGCTGCGGGCCTCAAGCCCGTGCACACGGTCGAAGGCATCAAGAGCTACGAACTCGACAACGGTCTGCAGATCGTTCTTTTTGCTGATCAGAGCAAGCCCACGGCCACGGTCAACACGACCTACCTCGTCGGCAGCCGTATGGAAAACTACGGCGAAACCGGCATGGCTCATCTTCTTGAACATTTGATGTTCAAGGGCAGCAAGAACTATCCCGATCCCACCAAGGAATTCACGCGCCGCGGTTTTCGCATGAACGGCACGACGTGGCTCGACCGCACGAACTACTTCGTGAGCTTTACCGCCAACGACGACAACATGAAGTGGGCGCTCGGCTGGAGTGCCGACGCGATGACCAATTCCTTCATCGCCAAGAAGGACCTCGACACCGAAATGACCGTCGTGCGCAACGAGTACGAAATGGGGGAAAACAAGCCCATCTCCGTGATGCTCAAGCGCATGCAGTCCGTGCTCTACGATTGGCATGCCTATGGCCGCAGCACGATCGGGGCGCGCAGCGATATTGAAAATGTGCCCATTGAAAATCTGCAGGCGTTCTATCGCAAGTGGTATCAGCCCGATAACGCCGTGCTGACGGTTTCCGGCAAGTTCGACGAAGCCAAGGTTCTCGAGTGGATCCAGGAGACGTTCGGCAAGATCAAGCGCCCGGACCGCGTGCTGCCGAAGGCCTGGACGATTGAGCCCGTCGCCGACGGTCCGCGCACCTTCGAAATCCGCCGCCCTGGTGAAACCCAGCTTGTTGCGGTAGGCTACCGCGTGCCTTCGGCTCTTGCCCAAGACACCAATGCGGTGGAAACGGCAACCGACATTCTTGCCGATTCCCCGCGCGGACGACTTTACAAGGCGCTCGTTGAAACCGGCATGGCTACGCAGGTCTTCGGCTGGCCCATGTCCACGCGCGATCCGGGCTTCGTGATGTTCGGCGCCATGGTGAAAAAGGGCGACGATATCGAATCGGTGAAAAATAAGCTCATTGAAACCATTGAACTTTCGTTTGCGAAGAAGCCTGCCACCGACGAGGAAGTGGGTACGAGTCTGTCCGAGGCTGCCGTCGACTACGATCGCGCGCTTTCGGATCCCGAGGGTTTTGCGATTGACCTCTCGGACTACATCGCTCTGGGTGACTGGCGACTCTTCTTTGCCGATCGCGACGCTACGGCCAAGGTGACGCCTGCGGACGTCAACACCGCCGCAGCAACCTACTTCGTGCGCGACAACCGTGTGGTCGGCCTCTTCATTCCGGACGATCATCCCAAGCGCGCGCCCTACATGACGACTCCTGACGTCAAGGACGTGATCGCCAAGGCGACCTTCAAGGAAGAGGGCGATCAGGCCGAAGCCTTTGATGCGAGCCAGGCCAATATCGATGCGCGCACCGAACGCCTGCGCATCGGCGGACTTGAAGTTGCGTTGCTGCCCAAAAAGACGCGCGGCCGCACCGTGACCGTCTTGACGAACGTGCAGTGGGGCAATCTCGAAAGCAACCGCGGCAAGGCGGCTCTGAACACGCTTGTTCTGCCGATGCTCTCGCGCGGTGCCGAGGGGATGGATCGTAAGGCCATTGCCGACGCCTGCACCGAACTCAAGGTCCAGGGCGACGTGATGGGGTACACGACCACGGCAGACAACCTGGTCGCCACGATCGAACTCTTCGGTAAGCTCATCGAAAAGAGCACGTTCCCTGAAAAGGAAGTCAATCAGCTCGTCAAGCAGATGACGGCGATGATGGAGGCCAAGAGCGACGATCCGGTCTACATGGCTCGCGAAGCTTTAAAGAAGCACTTCCGCACCTATCCGGCAGGCGATCCCCGCAACGCTTCGCTCAACGAAGAGATGCTTGCGGCCTTCAAGAGCCTCACTCGCGACGAACTCTACGATTGGTATAAGACCGCCGTGAGCACCGAGCACGGTGCGATTGCAATTGTCGGCGAATTCGATCCGGCTGCCGTCAAGGCTGCTTTGCAAAAGGCCTACGCCAACGGCAAGAAGGTTGACAAGGCGTATGCATTTGAGCGCTACTACAGCGAATTCAAGCCCGTGGCGGCCGAGCGCATTGTGATTGACGCCCCGAGCAAGGAAAACGCCGTGATCTTCGCGCGTGTCGATTTTGAGGGCAACGTCAACGACGAGGACGCGGCGGCTCTCGTTGTCGCCGACTGGATTCTGGGCGGTGGTACGGGTCTTTCAAACCGCCTGGTCGATCGTCTGCGTCAGAAGGAAGGTCTTTCTTACGGCGTTGGCTCTCACGTGAAACTGCCGCAGTTCGGCAACCGCTCGAGTTGGATGATGTCTGCAATCGTCGCGCCGCAGAATCTGCCCAAGGCTGAAGCCTGCGCCAAGGAAGAGATTGCGCGCGCCGTCAAGGACGGCTTTACCGAGCAGGAAGTTAAGGAAGCCGTCAAGGGCATTCTCGACTCCCGCGCCGTCAATCGCGCTCAGGATGACTACCTTGCCCAGAGTTGGCTGCAGTTCATGGAAGCCGGCAAGACGTTTGCTTTCAGCAAGCAGTTTGAAGAACGGATCGCCGCCGTGACGGTTGACTCCGTCAACGCCGCCCTGCGCCGCATGGTGGTGCCGGAAAACGTGACCTGGATTCTTTCGGGTGACCTCGCCAAGGCCGGTCTGAAGAAGTAAGCCAAAAAAAATCCAAACGCAACTGAAAGGCAGTGCTCGATTCCATAAGTCGGCGCTGCCTTTTTCGTCAGTGGTCGCGCAGGAAGGCTTCCCCTTCAGGAGTCAGTTCAATGCCCGCAGCCTTAATGCTCGCAGCGATCTCTCGCGTGCATTCGAATACGGCGGGATCGATGCGCCCGGCGGCTTTGGGCCAGAAGACATAGAAGGGGATCGTGAGCGGCTCCTTGAGCTCGATGAGCTTGCAGTCGTTGGAGACACTCTTGGCGGCAAGTCGATCGGTGAAGTGAATGCCGACATTGCGCTTGACGAAGCGAAGCGCTACCTGTGTGGAAGACACTTCGGCCGCGACGCGCGCATGAGCGGGCATCAGGCGACGAGCGTGTTCCTGTTCGAGCGTATCGCGCGAAAGAATCACGAATTCTGCTTCACGACAATCTTCCTGTCCGATGGTGTCATACCTTGCGATCGGGTGCTGACGGCTGGCGACCAGACAAAACGGCAGGTGAGCAAGCGCTGTTTTTTCCAAATCGTCGTGGCTGCTCAAGAGTGTTCCGAACCCTACATCAAACGGGTGGGAGTATTTGGAGTAGTGAATATCGCGGCTGGCATGCACGTCCATTGTCACTCTCAGCGTTTCTTCGTGGCGTTTCATGATGGTGACAACGGCCGGAATGATGACATCCGAGCAATGGCGGGCAAGTACTGCGATACGCAGTGTTTTTTTGCGGTCGCGCTCTCTTGAATAATCTTCGAGACGTTGCCAGGCGCGCATTGATTCCATGGCCACCCGATAAAAATCTGCGCCGTCTTCGGTAAGAGTGAGCGCTTTTCCCGAACGATCGAACAACGCAAATCCAAGTCGCTCTTCGAGCTGAGAAATCACGCGGCTTGCGGCGGAAGCCGACAGCGCGATCTTGTCGGCGGCCGCAAGCAGACTTCCGGATTCGACAACGGCGCAGAAGAGTCGGACGGATTTCGATTTGAGTTCCATGGCGAAAGACAGAAAACGGATTGAAATCAAAGGATTACTGCAGAAAGTTGCAGAAAGGGAAATAAAGTCTGCAATATTTGCACTTTACGAAATATAGCAAATCGTTCACAATGCGCATCAACACAGACACGACGCCGGTCTTTCACTCGAGCAAGAGACGGCTTGCGAAAGACCTGGTCGGCGGATCTCCTGTATAGAGAAGGTAGGGCCGGTCGGGCAACTGATCGGCCCTGATTTTTGCGGGAGTCCGGAGGTCTGTTGCCGACGACAAGAATAATCCTGCACACGCATTTCAGGAGTCACAGCCGTGAGCATCCCTTACGATCCGCGCTCGACGCGCGCAGAAGAGTTCATCAACGACGAGGAAGTTCTTGCTTCTCTGGCCTACGGTGAAGAAAACAAGAATAACGCAGCCCTGATTGATCAGCTGCTCGACAAGGTGATGACCTTCAAGGGGCTTACTCACCGCGAAGCGGCTGTGCTGCTTGCCAACGATGATCCGGAAGTCACTAAGCGCATTTTCGACGCCGCCATTAAGGTGAAGGAACACATCTACGGCAAGCGCATCGTGCTTTTTGCGCCGCTCTACCTCTCCAACTACTGCATCAACGGCTGCACATACTGCCCGTATCACGCCAAGAACAAGCACATCGTGCGCAAGAAGCTCACGATGGAGGAAATCGAGCGTGAAGTGATTGCACTGCAGGACCTCGGTCACAAGCGTCTGCTTCTCGAAGCGGGCGAACACCCGAAGTACAACCCGATCGAATACATCCTTGACGCCATCAAGACGATTTATTCGATCAAGCACAAGAACGGCGCCATCCGCCGCGTCAACGTCAACATCGCGGCAACGACCGTAGAAAACTACAAGAAGCTGCACGACGCCCAGATCGGTACCTATCAACTCTTCCAGGAAACGTATCACAAGCCGACCTACGAAGAGCTGCACCCGAAGGGACCGAAGTCCGACTATTGCTATCACACGGAGGCGCACGACCGCGCCATGCAGGCCGGCATCGACGACGTGGGTCTCGGCGTACTCTTCGGACTTAATCTCTATCGCTACGATCTCATTGCGCTCCTGATGCACGCCGAACACTTGGAAGCCACCTACGGCTGCGGTCCGCACACGATCTCCGTGCCCCGCATCTGCCCGGCCGACGACATCGATCCGGCAACGTTCTCCAACGCGGTGCCCGACGACGTGTTCCTTAAGGTCGTGGCTTTGATCCGTCTGTCCGTGCCTTATACCGGCATGATCATGTCGACGCGTGAAAGCGCGCGCATCCGTACCGAAGCGCTCAAGCTCGGCGTGTCGCAGATTTCGGGCGGCTCTCGCACGTCCGTGGGCGGCTACACGATCAAGGACATCACCAAAATCGAAAACACGGCACAGTTCGACACGAGCGACCGCCGCAGCCTCGATGAAGTGGTGCATTGGCTCCTGGACAACCACTATCTGCCGAGCTTCTGCACGGCGTGCTACCGCGCCGGCCGCACGGGCGACCGCTTCATGGAATTTGCCAAGGACGGCTCCATTGCCCGCTACTGCCAGGCCAACGCCGTGATGACGATGAAGGAATATCTGTGCGATTACGCGAGCCCCGCCACGAAGGAAGCTGGCGAACGCGTGATTGCCAACGAAATTCCGAAGATCTGTCACGAGAAGATGCGCATTGCCTGCGAAAAACGCATCATCCGCATCGAAGAAGGCGAACGCGACTTCCGCTTCTAACCTGTCGACTTCCTAGCAAAACGCCGCCCGAGGAATGACTTCTTCCGGCGGCATTTGATTTTTCTGAATGTCACAATCAAATCCCCTTTTTGCCTAAAACCTTAACAATATTAAGCTTAACAGTGTTAAGATTTTGTAGAATCTCAGAAAAAGAAAGGTATCGATCGTGAAATTCTTCGGCAGAAAGGACGAAATCCGGACACTCCAACGACAACTTGAGCTGTGCGAAAAAAGAAAATGCGCCCGCATGGCCGTTGTAACGGGGCGCAGGAGAGTCGGCAAAACGAAGCTTATCCTCAAGGCATTGGAAGGCCGCAAGGTGCCTTTTGCCTACTGCTTTGTGCCGCGCGTCACCTCTGAGGCCCAGCTCTCTGCGCAGATCATTGCAATGCTCTCTGAGCAGCTCGCGATCAAATTCCCGCCTGCGCTCACAAGTTTGGCCGAAACGGTGGGCTATGTTCTTGAGCTTTCGAAGACGAGGCCCATGGTGCTCGTCATAGATGAGTGCCAGGAGATTGACGGCTTTGCTCCTGCCTTTTGGTCGCAATTGCAGAAAGTGTGGGATTTGGGCAAGAACGAAGCCCGATTGCTGCTGGTGATGAGCGGCTCCTTGCAGTCGAGCCTGGAGCGTATCTTCGGCAGCAGAAGTGAACCGTTGTACGGCCGTTGCGATGTGTTGATGACCCTGCAGCCGTTCTCAACAAGTTTGATGCGAGAGATTTTTCTGCACGAGTCTTCGAACGCGGAGGCAGCGGATTTCCTGATGCTTTATGCCGTCACGGGCGGCGTTGCTCGCTACGTGGAATACTTCGCCGACAATGAAGCGATGACGCGCGAAGCAATGTTGCGGCTTATCTTCTCAAACGACGGCAGTTGGTTTCGCTCGGAAGGCAATGTGATGCTTGCCAACGAGTTTCGAGTCTCTTCTTCGATTTACCTTGAAATCCTGCAGAAAATTGCCTCAGGTGCCACGAAACGCTCTGAGATTCAAGACAACATCGCGCAGGATGTGTCGGCATATATCAAGAGACTCGAAGAGCTGTTCGGCATTGTTCAGCGAGTGAGTCCGCTTCTCGGAGAAAACCGTTCGCGGCAGATACGCTATCGCATTGCGGATCCGTACTTTCGATTCTGGTTGCGTTTCATCTCGACGGCGCAAATGCAGGCGCTTGCCGAAGCCGGGCAATGGGAACGCATGATCGGGCTCACTAAAGCCGGATTGCCGACATTTCTGGGACGCAGTCTCGAACATTGGTTTGTCCGCTCAACGATCGAAAGCGGTCAGTGGGATCAAGTCGGCAGCTGGTGGGATCGGAAAGGTCAAAACGAAATTGATCTGATCGCGATTGATCGAGAAGCCAAGCGCCTTTTGATCGGTGAGGTGAAAACCAATCCGCAGAAATTGGATGAGACAAAGCTGCGCGGCAAGGTACAAGTTTTTCTTCAGGAGCAGAAACTGTCGGACTATTCCGTTGAGCTCCGAGGATTCTCTGTTCAAGACATGTTCGGTGCCTGAATTTGCAGTGATACGGTCTAATGTGTCGTTCCGACAAACAAAGCGCCGCCCGAGGAAAGGCTCTTCAGGCGGCGTTTGCGCGTTCAGGCGTCTGGCCGGATTAGATAAGGATGCCGAGTTCTTTTTTGAAGCGGGCCACGATGGGAGCCATCTTTTCGGGTTCAGCCATCAAAAGCGGATCAACGAGAACGTCGGCCTGCTCCGGCGTCATCAGTTTCAGTTCGATCACGGCTTGTTTGACATCACAGCCCTTTTCTTCACAGTAGTGGGCAACGCGCACGC
Source organism: Sutterella sp. AM11-39 (assembly GCF_003472385.1). GTDB lineage: Bacteria > Pseudomonadota > Gammaproteobacteria > Burkholderiales > Burkholderiaceae_F > Duodenibacillus > Duodenibacillus intestinigallinarum. The sequence goes on from NZ_QRLV01000003.1 coordinate 198,982, forward strand.
CTTCCGGATAGCCGAAAGTGGCAGCTACAACCGTACTCAGCGCAATCGATTCCAGAGCTTCTGTCTTACAGCGGGCGACATTGGCCGTGATGCCCTCAACGCAGTGTTCACGCAAAATCGGAATTTCGGCTCCGAGGATCTGCATGTTTTCAAAGAGGCACTTGTAGAAGGTTGCATCCCAGACGTTGAGGTCGAGCTCGCCTTCGTCGACGGCCATGGTGATGGCCACGTCGTTGCCGCAGACCTGATGAGCAATCTGAATGACCATCTCTGGAACTGTCGGGTTGATCTTGCCTGGCATGATGGAGCTTCCCGGGGACAGAGCGGGAAGATTGATTTCCATCCAACCAGCGCGCGGTCCCGAACTCATCAGGCGCAAATCCTTGCTGATCTTGGACAGCGTGACGGCAAAGGACTTGACTGCGCCCGAGACGGCAAGGAAAAAGTCCGGATTTTGGAAACCGTCGAAGAGATTGGGATTGGGGTGGACCGTCTCACCCACAATTTCGGAGATGTGCTTATAAAACGCGTCCGTATACCCAGGAGCGGCTCCGAGCCCCGTGCCAACGGCGTTGCCGCCCATGATCAATTCAAAGCAGCCGCCGCGAAGAGCTCGAAGCACTTTGACCTGACGGCGAACGGCGCTGGCAAAGCCTGAAAACTCCTGCCCGAGCGTGACGGGCAGTGCGTCCTGCCAGCAGGTGCGGCCGACCTTAACGATTTCTTTGAATTCTTTGGCCTTGGCATCAAATGCGTCGGCGAGTTTTTCGCCTTCGGCGACGATTACGTCCAAACGCGGAGCGATAGCCAGATGCGTTGCAGACGGGATGGTGTCGTTGGTGGACTGCGCCATGTTGACGTGCGTATTGGGGTGCACGGCATCTTGTCCCTTGTGGCCGGTCATCAGTTCGTTGGCCAGATTGCCGATCACTTCATTGACGTTCATGTTGACGCAGGTGTAGCCGCCGCCCTGCCACATATCGAGCGGAAACTCCTTTTCAAATCCTCCGGCGATCACTTTGTCGCAAGCCTGTTCAATGGCTTTTGCAATTTCAGGCTTCAGAGCTCCGATTTCGGCGTTGGCCAAGGCGCAGGCCTTCTTGATTTTGCAAAGCGCGATGTGCATGTCCGGGTAGGCAATCACGGGAAAGCCCGCTGCGCCCGAAACCTTGAGCATGCGAGTTGTTTGAATGCCGTAGTAACGGTCATTGGGGATGGACATTTCACCGAGGCAATCGCGTTCAATACGGGTGTCGGTCATATTGAATTCTCCGAAGGCTCCGTTTTTGGGGTGGAGTCAGTAATCAATGATTCAAAAATTTTGAACGATTAGTGGAAGTCAGTGCGGTGTTGCTGAACTGAAATTTTGGATTGAAAATCAAATAAAAGACATATTATTTAAGCGAAGAACATTTTCATCTTTTATGACTATGAACGGCAAGTCAGTTCAGGTTTGTTCAAACTTTTGTTAATTATTTCTGAACATAGAAATGCAGACCGAATTAGATCTCAAAGGATTGCAGGCGTTTTTGACTGTTGTGGAACACAGGACCGTACGCAAAGCGGCACAAGTACTGGATGTGACGCCTTCGGCGGTTTCTCAATCCATTGTCGGCTTGGAGAAAAGTCTTGGTGTTGAGTTGTTTATTCGAGATGCGCGACCGTTAAGACTGACGCCTGCCGGCCGGCGAATGCTTCAGAGCGGTGAGCATCTGATGGGAGAGGTATGTCGACTCAAAGCCCGCGTCTGTGCGGAGACGTTGTCGATGCAGGAGTTGAGGCTTGGGCTTGGAGAGTCTGTGACCACAACCATGAGTCCTTGGTTGTTGGCACGACTGTATAAAAAGGTGGCCAACCTGGTCGTCTATTCCGGTTTGGCCCAACCGATGTCTGAGAAGCTCAGGAACGGGGCGCTGGACGTCGTGATCTGTTCCGGAGCTCAATTGGAGGGTGAGAAATGGTCATGGCAGTCTGCTTACGAGGAAGAGTTTCTTTTGGTTTGTTCACGAACTCTGCCGTCGGTGAGTTCGGTTGAAGATTTAAGGCATGTCGCGCAGACGCATCCCTACATTTGCTACAACCAAGAAAGCTCGGATCAAATACAAGCAAACCGCATACTGAATTCAAGCGGTATTTTTTCGACGGAACGCATTGCGGTTTCGTCGAGTTACGCCGTTGTCGGTTTAGTTGCACAAGCCGGTGGTTTCGCTTTGTTGCCGCCGTCCGATGTGTGGTGCGGACGACAGTTTTTGTCAGATGTTCGGTTTTGCCGGTTACCTGTTTCTCTGCGAGAGACGAGGAAGATGTGGGTGGTGGGCGGAGCCAATCGGGGAATCGAAGCAATAGAACTTGTCCGGTCGCTTGCGGTTGAAGTCATGCGAGAACAGATGCTCGAAGAATTCAAAAACGCGGCGCCGGGCTTGGAGCAATTTGTGCGGCTTTGACACTGACTATACCGGTCGACTCTTCACCGGAAGGCTGACCTTAATCGCATCAGGCTTAACGGCGTTAAGGTGATGCAACAACGTCGGCTCGATTCAAAAAAACTGCCTGCAGTTTTTACCGCAGGCAGTTCGTTAATCTGACAGAATCGGCCGAATTATTACTTCTCGACCTTGGTCTCGCGCATCTGCATGAGCGTGGCGTAAGCGGGCTGCAGATCGGTCTTCACAAGCTTCGTCTTGAGATCGAAAAGCTTGCGGTAAAGCGTCGAGTTGTCGGCGTTGGACGTGTACTCGGCGTCCTTGATGATCGTCTTTTCCAAAAGCGGACGCACATCTTCAATGTGACCGGCTGCCTTGGCAGCAAACACGCAGTTCGTCACCACGGCGCCGCCCGCATTGCGGTAGCGGACAACCGTTGCGTTCAACATATCAGCCTTGATCTGATTCCAGAGAGAATCGCGGCTGCCGCCTTCCGTGACGGTGATGCGGTTAAGGTCCACGCCTGCCGCACGATAGGTGTCCGTGATTTCCATGTAGTCGTAGCCGATGGCTTCCAGAACGGCGCGCCACTGCACGAACTGATCGTCGTCCAGGGTCATGTTGAGGAACATGCCGCTGGCGCCCTTGAATTCGCCGGTGCCGCCGGTGAGGTAGGGGAGGAAAACCACGCCGTTGCTGCCTGCAGGCACTTCTTCGGCCTTTTCCGACAACACGCGGTAGTAGCTCGAGTCGTCAGCTTTCTGGCAAATGTTGTCCTTGAACCAGCGAAGCGACAAACCGCCCGTACGGATGAAGCCCCAGTAGAAGTAGGTGTTTTCGAGCGTGCCGCTGTTAAAGATCAGGCCCGAGCCCTTCTTGGAGAGTTCCGGAACGATGCCTTTGGTGGACACGCAGAACATGGCGCAGGTGCCAGCCACGTCCACGCCCTGACCGGCTTCGAAAACGCCTGAGCCCAGCATCGACTGCATCGTGTCGCCTGCGCCAGCGCAGACAGGAGTGCCCGCAACGAGCCCCGTGCGCGCGGCCATTTCTTCGCTCACACCGCCCACAATGTCCCAGGGCTTGAGAATGCGGGGCATGTACTTCTTGTCGATGCCCAGGATGTCGAGCTGCTCGTCGGACCATTCCTTCTTTTCGACCTTGTAGCCGAGACCCCAGCCTGACATCGCACCCCAGTCGATGAAGGCGTCTTCGCCCTTGAGGCCTGCGAGGTTCATAAGGATGTAGGGAGCGTTATGCACGAATTTCACGCCCTTCTTGCGGAAGTCTTCGCTGTTGGCGAGGAACCAGCGGGCAAACATGGCCGGGAACATGCAGTTGGTTTCCGGGTTGCCGGTTTCACGTCCCCAGATGTCGAGGTTCTTGGCGTTGATTGCGTCAACGTCAGCCTGCGTGCGGCTGTCGAGATAATTGATATAGGGTGTGACGGCTTTGCCGTTTTCGTCCACACCGCAGATGCCGCAGATGATGCCGTCACCCATGACGGCGGCGATGTCGGACGGACTGTAGCCTTTGCCCTTGATGGCCTCGACGGTCTTCTTCATGCACTCAACGGTGATGTTGAGAAACTCATCGATGTTCATCTGCACCCAGCCCGGCTGCGGGTAGTGCAGAGTGGTGGGAAGCGAGTGCGACGCGACCGGATTGAAGTTTTCGTCGTAGACGGCAACCTTAACCGACTGCGTGCCGGCATCGAAACCCATGTAAAGCTTTGCCATGTTCAATTATTCCTAAGAATCGTTAGCGGTCATTTTTCGAGCAAGCATTGTACGCAGGTTTTCTAGGTGTTTTTTCCTAGGTGCCGGCAGGAAAAGTGTTTCTGAAAGTACCGAGCCGAGAGAGTGTCGGTTAGGGGCGAACTCGGAGCGCGGTGCACGTTGAAAAAAGTCGTGTTTTTTCAGGTCTCTCTTTGGTATAATCCGGCGCTTACGGGCGTTTTTTGGCCCTTTTGTACCGAATTTTTAACCGACTGTCTGCGCTTTGTTCCCGGCGATTCGCCGAGGTTTCGGGCGCTTTGAGAAAGAAAAAACAATGACCGAAAATCAAGAAGCTGTGAAGGCTGAAGAAACCGTTCAGGAAGAAAAGGCTGTTGCCGCTACCCAGGAAGCCGCTGCCGAAAAGAAGGAAGAAGCCGTCAACCCGAATCTGCGCACTCTTGAAGTGACGATCGACGGCAAGGAATTCCAGGACGGCGTGACCAAGGAACTGCGTCGCCTTTCCAAGAAGGCCAAGATGCCGGGCTTCCGTCCGGGCCATGTGCCGTTTGCCATGGTTGAGGCCATGTACGGTCAGCAGGCTTCCGCCGAAGTCATCAACACGCTGCTCGAACGCGAAGCCAACAAGGCCATGCGCGACGGTCAGTACCGTGTTGTCGGCCAGTTCGACGCCAAGCCGCTCGCTCCGGCCGAAGGCAGCAAGGACCTTCGTTTCGAAGTGAGCTTCGAGGTTTATCCCGACATCGTTCTGCCGGACTTCTCTTCCGTTGAACTCAAGCGCTACCTCTGCACGGTCGATGACGAAGCCGTCAACAAGACGATCGACACGATCGTCAAGCAGCGCGTCACCTTCACGAAGGAAGAAGGCCGCCAGGCTGCCGCTGAAGACCGTCTGACGGTCAACTTCACCGGCACGATCAACGGCGAAGAATTCCAGGGCGGCAAGGCCGAAGGCTTCAGCTTCGTGCTCGGTCAGGGCCGCATGCTCCCCGAATTCGAGGATGCCGCCACGGGCATGGCTGCCGGCCAGAAGAAGACCTTCTCGCTTACCTTCCCGGAAAACTACGGCAACAAGGAACTCGCCGGCAAGGAAGCTCAGTTTGAGCTCGAATGCGTGAGCGTCGAAGCTCCGCACTACCCGGAAGTCAACGATGAATTCGCGAAGTCCCTCGCTGTCGAATCCGTTGAAGTTCTCAAGACCGAAATCCGTAGCAACATCGAACGCGAAGTGCAGGAACGTCTCTACGACCGCAACCGCACCGAAGCCTTCAACGCTGCCGTCGAAGCCTTCAACTACCAGGCTCCCGCCGCCATCGTTCACTCCGAACAGGAACGTCTGCGCGAAAACTTCCAGCAGATGCTCTACGGCATGACCGGTCAGAAGAACAAGGAAGGCGCTCCGCTGGATCTCTTCCTTGAGCCCGCCAAGAAGCAGGCTCGCATCGGCATGATGATCACCGCGATCATCGACCAGAACAAGCTTGAAGCCACCGACGACGACATCAAGGCCCGCGCTTCTTTGCTCGCCGCCGCTTACGAACAGCCCGAAGAAGTGGTCGAAGACCTCGTCAAGACGCAGCGCAACAACCTTGCCAGCCGCGTCCTCGAAGAAAAGGCTCTCGAATTCCTCTTCAGCAAGGCCAAGACCACCGAAGAAACGCTCACCTTCGAGCAGCTCTCCGGCATGGGTCGCCAATAATTCGGTTCCTTGCGAACTGATCTGCGCCGACAGGCTCTGAGGCACCGGCAGTCAAGCCGTACCAAGGGCCTGTCAGGTACACGAAAGCGGGAAAAAGCAACAGAGGAGGCGTTAGCTTCCACGGGCTTTTTTCCGTTTTTGTTTCTACGGGAGCGCAAAGCTTTGAGCGCGACCGAAGCGTTGAATTTTTTACGGCTCGGCCTGTGAGGCGGAGTTCCAACAAGCGAAATATCAAATCATGCACGACATTCAAAACGCATTGATCCCGATGGTGATCGAACAGAGCGGCCGCGGTGAACGCAGCTTCGATATTTATTCGCGTCTGCTGCGCGACCGCATCGTGTTCCTGTCGGGCGAAGTCAACGACGAATCGGCAAATCTTGTGATTGCCCAGCTGTTGTTCCTTGAAAGTGAAAATCCCGACAAGGATATTTCGCTCTACATCAATAGCCCGGGCGGATCGGTTTACGCCGGTTTGGGCATCTACGACACGATGCAGTTCATCAAGCCTGACGTGCAGACGATCTGCGTGGGCATGGCCGCTTCGATGGGGGCCTTCCTTCTGGCGGCCGGCGCCAAGGGCAAGCGCTATTCGCTTCCCAACTCCCGCATCATGATTCATCAGCCCTCGGGCGGCAGCCGCGGCATGGCAAGCGATATCCAGATTCAGGCTCGCGAAATCCAGGACCTCAAGGGGCTCTTAAACGGCATCCTTTCGGAACGTACCGGCAAGCCGCTCGACATCGTCACCCGCGACACCGACCGCGACTATTACATGAGCCCGGCCGAAGCGCTCGAATACGGCATCATTGACCGCATCTATACCCGCCGCGGCGAGTAACCCCGACATTCAAGGAAATCATGGAAAAGAATAACGAGCTTCGTTGCTCTATTTGCGGACGCCATAAGAACGACGTCGAAACGCTCATCGACACGCATCGCGGCTTTCTCATCTGCGATCGATGCATTCGCGGCATGATGTCGGCTGTCGGCGGATCTGATTCGGCTCATGGCGAGACTGCGTCTGAATCGAGCTCCGAGGCGGCAGTCGCCGATATTCTGTCGGCTCCTATTCCGACGCCGCAGAAGCTCTATGAGCATCTCGACAACTACGTGATCGGTCAGCAGCGTGCCAAGCGTGTGTTGTCCGTTGCGGTCTACAACCACTACAAGCGCTTGAAGCACAAGGCCACGGCCGAAGGCGTTGAGCTGCAAAAGTCCAACATTTTGCTGGTTGGTCCCACGGGTTCGGGCAAGACACTGCTTGCGCAGACGCTCGCGCGCACGCTCAATGTGCCGTTTGCGATTGCCGACGCCACGACGCTGACTGAAGCCGGTTACGTGGGCGAAGACGTGGAAAACATCATCCACAAGCTGTTGCTTTCGGCCGACGGCGACGTCGAGCGCGCACAGTGCGGCATTGTCTATCTCGATGAAATCGACAAGATTGCCCGCAAGAGCGAAAATCCGTCGATCACGCGCGACGTTTCGGGCGAAGGCGTTCAGCAGGCGCTTTTGAAACTCATCGAAGGCACGGTCTGCAATGTGCCTGCAGAAGGCGGACGTAAGAATCCTCGCGGCAAGATGGTGGCGGTTGACACGAGCAACATCCTCTTTATCTGCGGCGGCGCCTTTGACGGACTTGAAAAGATCGTTCGCCGCCGTTCCGTGAAAAGCGGCATCGGTTTCAGCGCGCAGGTGCACAGCGAATCGCAGGAAACGCTCACCGACCTTTTTGCGCAGGCCGAACCTGCCGATCTGGTGAAATACGGTTTGATTCCCGAACTCGTGGGGCGTCTGCCGGTTGTCGCCACGCTTGACGAACTCGACGAAAAGGCTTTCATCTCGATTCTCACCGAACCGAAGAACGCTTTGATCAAGCAGTTCGCTGAACTGTTTGCCATGGAAGGCGTCACGTTCGAAACCACGCCTGAAGCGCTTGCCGCCATTGCTCACAAGGCGATGCAACGCAAGACCGGCGCTCGAGGTCTTCGCAGCATTGTGGAATCGTCCCTGCTCGATGCCATGTTTGAAGTGCCCGCCAAGCCCGAAGTCGGTACTGTGAAGCTTGAGGTCGAAGGTGACGTCAAGGAAGGCAATGTGCGCGCCGAACTCATCGAAGGGCCCCGCACTGCCGTTCAGGCTTCTGTCGACAAGTAAGAGGCCTTCTCCTAAGGCGGAGAATCCTCTTTCCGATCGCCAATTTTTATGAGGAGAGCAAGACGGTCTGCGGGCTGTCTTGCCTCTGACTCAGACGGCCGTAATCGGTCGCTTTTGCATCTTTCTTTGCCTGATCTTCAGTTATTTTTGCCAACCATGAGCAAACAGTCGGTTTGCTGCGGTTGGGCGACTCCGTTTGTTCGTACAATGGAATCAACACAAGGCGCAAGCCTGCCGGATAGACTCTTTTGTTTCGCGGAGCATTCGTTCGGCTTGAAAATGGCTGAAATTGTCTCCATATAAGCTGTCCGGAAAACTTTTTTCGATTACGAGAACCCGATTTATGACTGAAAACGTTAACGTCACGCAAGCCGCGCCGATGCAGGCTCCTTTGCTTCCCATCCGCGACCTGGTGGTGTTTCCTCACACGGTGCTTCCGCTTTTCATCGGCCGTCCGCTTACGATTCGTTCCGTGCGCACTGCCATGAACGGCGACAGAAAGATTGCGCTGGTGACCCAGAAGGAAAGCGGCAGGGACGATCCCAAGCTTGAAGATTTGTACAAGACGGGAACCCTGGCGCGTGTGCTTCAGATGCTCAAACTGCCCGACGGCACTCTTAAAGTGCTCGTTGAGGCCGACGAGCGCATTGACATTCAAAGCATCCTCTCCAATCCGAAGGACGGCTACAGCGCAACCTACACGCCGCATCCGTGCGTGGTGCAGGGAACGACCAACGAAGAGGCCTCCCGCCGAGCTGTCCTGCAGCGCTTCATCGAATACGCACAGGAAAGCAAGAAGCTGCCCGAAGAGGTGCTACAGCCGATTCGCGAAAGCGCGACGGCCATGGCTTTGGCCGACGCTGTTGCCAGCCAACTGCCCGTTGACAATGCCCGCAAGCAGAAGATTCTGGACCAGACGACGCTTCAGGGGTGCCTGAACGAAATCATCGACATTCTTGACAACGAAATGGACATTTTGGCGGTCGAACGCCGTATCCATGGCCGCGTCAAGAAGCAGATGGAGAAGAATCAGCGCAACTACTACCTCAACGAGCAGATCAAGGCGATCCGCAAGGAACTCGGTGCCGACGATGAAGCAGCCGACGGCAACGACGAAATCACGATCCTGCGCGACAAGATCAAGGCCTGCGGCATGCCTGCCAAGACCGAGGAAAAGGCCTTGGAAGAACTCAACAAGCTAAAGCAGATGTCGCCTTCGAACGCCGAAGCCACGGTGGTTCGCGGCTACATCGAAACGCTGATTTCGCTGCCCTGGAAGGAAAAGACCGAAGTCAACAAGGATCTCCAGAAGGCCGAGGAAATCCTCAACGCCGATCACTGGGGGCTGGAAAAGGTCAAGGAGCGCATCCTGGAATACCTGGCCGTGCAGCGTCGAGTCGACAAGATCAAGTCGCCGATTCTGTGTCTGGTGGGCGCTCCCGGCGTCGGCAAGACCAGTCTCGGTGAATCGATCGCCCGCGCCACGGGCCGCAAGTACGTGCGCGTGGCTTTGGGCGGCGTGCAGGATTCGAGCGACATCCGCGGTCACCGCCGTACCTACATCGGTTCGATGCCGGGCAAGATCATCCAGGCCATGGCCAAGGTGGGCGTGAAAAATCCGCTCTTCCTTTTGGACGAAATCGACAAGATCGGTTCCGGCGTGCGGGGCGATCCTTCGGCCGCTTTGCTCGAAGTACTCGATCCCGAACAGAATCGCGAGTTCGAAGATCACTATGTGGATGTGGGTTTTGACCTTTCCGACGTGATGTTCGTGGCAACGAGCAACAGCTACGCCATCGATCCGCCTTTGCTCGATCGTATGGAAACCATCGATCTTGCGGGCTATACCGAAGACGAAAAGGTGCATATTGCGATGGAGCATCTCCTTCCGAAGCAGATGCGCTTGAACGGACTCAAGAAGACCGAAGCCGAAATCACCCAGGAAGCGGTGCTCGACATCATTCGCTTCTACACGCGTGAAGCCGGCGTGCGCGGTCTGGAACGCGCCATCAGCAAGATCCTTCGCAAGATTGTCCGTCAGCAGTGCGAGCGTGAGGATGAAATGGCCGCCAAGGCCGCCCAAGCCGGCACCGAAGAAGTCAAGAGCGCGAAGGTGCGCGTGCGTAAGGTTCGCGTGACTCCGAAAAACCTGCACGACTATCTGGGCGTTCGCAAGTTCACGTACGGCGTGGCGCCTACGGAAGCTCGCGTCGGTCAGGTCAACGGCCTTGCCTGGACCAGCGTGGGCGGAGATACGCTTGCGGTGGAAGCCGTGTGCTTCCCCGGCCGCGGCAATGTGGTTCGTACCGGCTCGCTGGGCGACGTGATGAAGGAAAGCGTGCAGGCTGCCTTGAGCGTGGTTCGTGCCCGCGCCGCCAAGCTTGGCATTGATCCGGAAATCTTCGCCAAGACCGACTGGCACATCCACTTCCCCGAAGGAGCCGTTCCGAAGGACGGTCCGAGTGCCGGCGCCGCCATCACGACGGCTTTGGCTTCCGCGATGACCGGCATTGCGGTTCGCAGCGACATCGCCATGACCGGTGAAATTACGCTGCGCGGTGAAGTGCTTGAAATCGGCGGTCTGAAGGAAAAGCTTCTTGCGGCCGTTCGAGCCGGGATCAAGAAGGTTCTAATTCCGGAAGAAAACGTCAAGGACCTCGAGGAAGTTCCTGACAACGTCAAGCAGGCTGTGGAGATCGTCCCGGTTCGCTGGATCGACAAGGTGCTTGAGGAGGCGCTTGTGAGCAAACCCACTCCGCTTGAGCCTAAGAAGGATAAGGAGGTTGTCGCCGACGTCGTCGCGCAGGCTCAGGACTCCGACTCCGGAGAACCGACGACTGCCGGTGGTCACTGCAACTGCTGATGCAGCAGTCGTCTGACTGACGCCGTAAAGACGCCCGTTTGAGAAAGTCTCGAGCGGGCGTTTTCCTGCCCGGAGAGGCGAAACGCGGCCCAAAAGGCTCGAGAGAGAAGCTTTGTTGGACAAAAGTGACGCAAAAAAACCAACATTGCCTTATTTTTCTGGGCTTTCGTGTGATTTTGCTTGGTCTCGCGCAGTTTTTAGGCTATAGTGCTCAGGATTTTTCTTTGACCGCCCTCAGGGCGTAACAACACTAAGGGGATACCCATGAACAAGAACGAACTGATCGAACAGATCGCCGTGTCTGCCGACATCACCAAGGCTAAGGCCGGCCTTGCTCTCGAAGCTTTCATCGAAGCTGTGACGACCTCCCTGCAGAAGGGTGAGGACGTGTCGTTGGTTGGCTTCGGCACCTTCACGGTTTCCGAACGCTCTGAACGCACGGGTCGCAACCCGCAGACCGGCGAAACCATCAAGATCGCCGCTTGCAAGCAGCCGAAGTTCCGCGCTGGCAAAAAGCTTAAGGATGCTGTACAATAATTGACTCGTTTGATGACGAGCTGAAAAAGGTCGGATGCTTAGCTCAGTTGGTAGAGCGGCGCCCTTACAAGGCGTAGGTCGGGAGTTCGAGACTCTCAGCATCCACCACCAATACAGCTGATAGAACCTCGCAGGATGTTGATTTTGCGAGGTTTTTTGTCGTCCGTGGGTTGTTCTAGGCAATTTCAATTATTGACGTGTAAAAATCAACGCGCTACCGTTTCACGCATCGGTGCTCCGGTGAGCACCATCGATGGGAAACGCAAATGACGCATATACGACCGACTCTTATTGAGAAGAGCCCTCTTGCGAAGGCCTACGGTCGATTGTGCCTGCTGTCTCTGGGTCTGCTGCTATCGGTAGACACGGAGAGGGCGTGCGCGGGTGCGTCGGCGCAGGAAGTGTAAGAAGAGGGGAGTCGAGTTACCGAAAGACTTCAACGAAATCCGAAGCTTCCAACGACCTTCGAAGACTAAAAATCAAGACAATACGTCACTGGACAACAGACGCACACCTTTCGGGGATGTGCGTTTTTTATTAGGGAGACAAAAATGCCTTTCACTCGTCGTCAACTCATCGCCTCAGCCGCTGCGGCTACCGCCATGTGTTCCGTGCCGCCGGTCTTTGCGAGCAGCAAGTCCGTCAAAATCGCTGTGGGCGGCAAGGCGCTCTACTACTACCTGCCGATCTCCATTGCCGAAAGTCTCGGTTACTTCAAGGATGAAGGACTTGACGTCGAGATCATTGATTTTCAGGGGGGCTCGCGCTCCTTGCAGGCCGTTGTCGGCGGCTCCGCAGATGTTGTGTCGGGCGCTTTCGAGCACACCTTGTCGATGCAAGCCCGAGGCCAAGCAATGCAGGCATTTGTCCTGCAGGGCAGAGCGCCGCAGTGCGTCTTTGCAGTGAGCAACAAAACGATGCCTGATTTCAAGTCGATGGCCGAGCTCAAAGGCAAGAAGATCGGCGTGACGGCTCCGGGCTCAAGCTCGCACGCGATTGCCATCTTCATTCTGCGCAATGCCGGCATTGAACCCAAGGACGTCTCCTTTATCGGCGTGGGCGCGTCGGCTGCTGCTGTCGCCGCGATGCGCGCAGGACAGATTGATGCGTTTGTCAATCTCGATCCGGTGATCGCCACGCTCGAAAAGGACAATGTGATCCGCATCGTGGCCGATACGCGTGTCGTGGAAGAAAGCGACAAGATTTTCGGCGGTCCCATGGTTGCTGGCTGTCTCTACGCGCCGACGCGCTACATCAAGGAGAATCCGGACATTGTGCAGGGACTTACCAACGCCGTGGTGCGTGCCAATCGCTGGCTTGCCAAGGCCACGGCCGAAGACATCGTCAAAGCTGTTCCGGAGTCGTATTTCCTCGGCAACAAGGATATCTACGTCACGGGCTTCTTGAAGAACCGCCCTGCGCTTTCCAAGGACGGATTCATTCCGGAACACGCGCCTGAGATCTCCTTTAAGTCGCTGCAGATCATCAACGACAAGCTCGCCGACTTCAAGCCTGACTACAAGGCGGTCTTTACGAACCGTTTCGTGGAAGCGGCGCACAAGAAGTACCCTGACTGAGCGGTGCGTATTTGAGCATAGGCAAGTTCATTTTTGAAAAACAACACTAAGAATCAAATGTCTCAAGCTGCAATAGAACTCAAAGGCATTGCCTGTACTTTTGTGAGTGACGATTCCGGGACCCTGTCCACCTACACGGCTGTCAAAAATGTGGATCTGACGGTGGCCGACGGTGAGTTTGTGAGTGTCGTCGGCCCCACCGGCTGCGGCAAATCCACACTGCTCAATATGAGCGCAGGACTTTTGGAGCCCAGCGCCGGTACTGTCAGCATCTTCGGTGAACCGCTTGTCGGCCTCAATCGCCGAGCCGGATACATGTTTCAGGCCGACAGCCTGATGCCCTGGAAGAGTGCTTTGGACAATGTGGCGGCAGGACTTCTTTTCGAGGGGGTGCCTGAGAAAGAGGCTGCTCAAAGAGCCCGCGAGTGGTTGGCGCGCGTCGGGTTGACCGGGTTTGAAGATCGTTATCCGCACCATCTCTCGGGCGGCATGAGAAAGCGCGTGGCGATGGCTCAGACGCTGATCAAGGATCCCGACATCATTCTGATGGACGAATCTTTTTCCGCGCTTGACATTCAGACGCGTCAGCTGATGGAAAACGAGCTTCTTAACCTCTGGCAGGCAAAGCGCAAAGCCGTGCTTTTCATCACGCACGACTTGGACGAGGCCATCTCCATGAGCGATCGCGTCGTGGTGATGAGTGCGGGCCCCGAGAGCCATCCCATCGGTGAGTTTACGATTGATCTGCCCAGACCCCGAGATGTCAGTGAGGTACGCGTGACGCCCCGATTCATTGAGCTGCACACGGCCATCTGGTCGGTGTTGCGTGAAGAGGTTTTGAAGGGCTACGCGCAGCAGCAAAGAAAAGTACAACCGTAGAAAAAAGCGGAAATTAGACTCGGGAGACAAAGAATGAACAGCAATCAAGTGGCAAAGTACCGTCTCAAACTTCGAGTTTGGCAATTCGGGCTTCTGGCTGCGATCTTTTTCGTTTGGTGGGCGCTCACCAAACCAGGTCTCATACCTGCCTTCGTTTTTGATAACGATAATCAAGCGGCGTTTTTCTTCGGCGAACCGCTGGTGATTTTCTCGAGAATTTGGGATTGGTTTGTCGTCAACGCTGACATTTATGCGCACTTGTGGACGACGCTTGTGGAAACGATACTTGCGTTTGCTTTCGGCACGGTAAGCGGCGGTTTGGTCGGCATGTGGCTTGCGCTGTCGCCCTTTGCTGCGGCGGTGGCCGATCCCTTTATCAAGGGGCTCAACTCCATGCCCCGCGTGATTCTCGCTCCGATCTTTGCGGTGTGGTTCGGTTTGGGTATTGCCAGCAAGGTGGCGCTGGGCGTCACGCTCGTTTTCTTCATCGTGTTCTTCAACGTCTATCAGGGCGTGCGTGAGGTAAACCCGAATGTGTTGGCGTCGGCTCGCATGCTTGGTGCCAATCGGCAGCAGTTGCTCAAGAACGTTTATCTGCCGTCTGCCATGAGCTGGGTGTTTTCATCTCTTCATACGTCGGTCGGCATGGCGTTTGTCGGCGCGGTGGTCGGTGAATACCTTGGTTCAAGCCACGGTGTTGGCTACCTGATTCTTCAGGCCGAAGGTGTCTTTGACATCAACACCGTCATGGCGGGGATTCTTGTGCTCACAGCGTTTGCCTTGGTGCTTGACTGGATCGTGGGCGTTGTCGAACGCCGCGCCATGCGTTGGCAGCCTCGAGCAGGGACTTCTACAACGCTCAAAGGCGGCAGTCTCTAGTAGCGTTCTGCGAGCAAAACGAGTAAAGAGGCCGGTGTCCTGCTACAGGTGCCAGCCTCTTTTTTATCGGCTGTTGAGATCTCGTTCGAGGAAGAATTTGTGCATGTGACGCAGACGCATGGCCGAAGCCTTTTTCTCGTACTCCGCAAACAGTCTGCAGAAATTAAGAATTCTGCTGTCCGTCACACGTTCGTCACAAACGGCGATGGTCAAATCCCAGGGCGGCCTGTGCCAGCCGGCAAGCACCCGAACTAAACGCCCTTGTTCGATTTCGTGTCGACAAATGTGAAATGACAGGTCGACAGCAATTCCTTCCGCAGCCAACAGCACCTCTTTTCCCGTCAGGACATCTCCGGCAAAGGCAATGCGCTTATACATCAGCGGCGTGCGTTTTTCACCACAGATCAGTTCCTTCGTTGTCGGATAATTTCTGCCGCTTCGAATGATCAGATCGTGTTCGGCGAGATCCTTGGGTTCAAGCGGTTCACCCCGAGTCTTGAGGTAATCCGGCGAAGCCAGCAGACAGTTTTCGGTATAACCGATATGCCAAAGCCTCAGACCTTCTGCCGGCGGTCTGTAGGGCAGGTAAGCCACATCGGCCTTGCCTTCGAAGAGATCTTGATGATCAATGTCCGAAAGAATCTCAAGCCGCAGGTTGGGATCGATTCTTTCGTACCGTTTTAGAAAGTCAAAGACCGAGCTGCGGGAGATGTTTACGGGAATGCCCATGCGCACGACAATCGGCATTGCCAGACATTGCCGGGCAGCTTCTTCAAGTCGGCAGTGTGCGTCAGCGAGCGCTTTTGCATAGGGTAAAAGCGCTCGACCCGATGCCGTGAGTTGTACCGGTCGGTGCGTATGGTCAATGAGGTCAATGCCCAAATCAGCTTCAAGCCGCCCGATCATCCTCGAACAAGCGGCCATATCTTTGTCGACCGCCACGGCAGCCGAGAAAAAGCCTTCGCCCGCCGAAAGCGCAAGAAGTGTTTTCCAAGCCTTGATGTTTTCCGTAACCCGCACCGACCTTATTCCTCAAAACGTTTGTTTGTCGTTTTGACAATTAATTTTAGGCGGAAGTGTCGCTAAATATCTTTTTGACAGTAAAAATGAAAACAGAACGCAAGACTAACAGGACCGTAACGGGCCTTGAGCTGAACAGGCCGGATATTCGGTTTGTGTCAAGTCCAAATGGGAGAGAAAAGTTATGACAACACAGCTAAATCGCCGCACATTTCTAACTGCAGGATCGGCTGCCGCAGCCGCTGCGTTGATTCCGGCAAGCGTATCGGCAAAGTGCACTGACCCGATGCCCGCCAAATGGGACGTGACAGTTGACGTTCTTGTAATCGGCTCGGGATTTGCAGGCCTTGCCTGCGCCATTGAGGCCAGGAAGGCCGGAGCCAGTGTGCTGGTTCTTGAAAAAATGCGCGCCTACGGAGGCAACTCCACCATCAACGGAGGCATCATGTCGGTCCCCGGAAATGCGGCGCAGAAAAAACTCGGCATCAAGGACTCCCCGGAACTTCTTGCCGAAGATATGATCCGCGAAGGTCTCGGATACAACTATCCGGATAAAGTTCTCACAATGGCCAAACAGGCCATGGCCACGTACGAATGGACGGTCAACGAGTTGCATGTCGAGTGGATTCCGGATCGCGTCGGTGCGGAAGGCGGACATTCTGTTCCTCGCCATCTTTTCACAGTCAACGGATCGGGATCGGAAATCGTCAAAAAGGAATACGACTACTGCAAGAAACTCGGTGTGGAAGTTCGGCTTCGTACCTATGTCGAAGAGATCATTCGAGACGGGGATGGCCGCGTAAAAGGACTCAAGGTGCGTGAAGGCTATCGGTTCCCGGACGCCAAATCCGGCAAGGTGAAATTTATCCGTGCCCGAAAAGGAGTGGCTCTATGCTACGGCGGTTTTGGAGCGGACGTTAAGTTCCGTATGAAATTTGACCCGAAGTTGACGGATAAGTTCGATACCACAAACCAGCCCGGTGCCACTTCTGAGATGTGGCGAGAAGCTTCCCGCATCGGCTGCAATGTCATTCAGGAGGACTGGATTCAGTGCGGTCCATGGAATTCGCCTGAAGAAAAAGGCATGGGCATTGCTCTTTACTTTGCGCAAGGCGCCGCTGCCACGCAGGGTGTTTGGGTCGACTGTGCAACGGGCAAGCGCTTTATCAATGAATTGGCAAACCGCAAAGTTCGCGCGGATGCTGTGATCAATAACAGCAACAAAGGCCATATGTCGATTGCCATAGCGGACGCGCCGACAATCGAAAGAACGATTGCAAAAACCCGTCCCGGTATTTTCGAAAAACAGCTCGAACGCGGTGTTGTTCATAAATTCGACACGCTTGAAGCTTTGGCTTCCGAATACAAGATCCCTCTCGAGGCTTTGAAAAAGACAATTGCGGATTACAACGCTGCTCTGGCCGCCGGCAAGGGCGATGAAATGGGGCGCTATTTCGCACCCGGTGCCAAGCCCATGGGCACGGCTCCTTTCTATTGCTCTATTCTCTCGCCCAAAGTTCATCATTGCATGGGCGGCGTTGAGACGAACAATAAGGGACAGGTGATCGACATCAAGACCGACAATCCCATTGCCGGCCTGTATGCCGCAGGTGAAGCCACCGGCGGCGTGCATGGAGCTGTTCGTCTGGGAAGCTGCGCTACGCTGGATTGCCTTGTCAACGGCCGCATCATCGGTAAGGAAATCGCCAAGGAAAAGCCTTGGTGCTAACGGAATAGATGGTTGATTTGGGTTTCCCGAATCAACCATCAATGAAGTGGTATGGAATTTTTGGACTCCTAAGTGTCCAAAAAATCCGTACTGCTTCAAGGTAACCCAGTCAGTGACTTGTTCGAAGGAGCCGAAAAAACGATGTAATCGGCTGACCCGTGTCGAAAAATTGCCGAATTTTGTGAGCAACCTATCCTTCGGGATGTGGCGCGCTTGGGATGGTGGAATAATCTCGCTCCCATACCGTTCCGCAAACAAAAGACTATGACCACCGTCTTTCACAAGTCACTTGCCAAGACCGACAACGATTTTCCGCGCCGCGGCCTCACATTTGTGGCCGCCACAGCCTGTCTTATCTGCACCTTTATTGCAGCGGCCATCGCCATTCCGATGATGGCCGAGTGGCGAAGCGGGCTGAGCTTGAGCGAATCCGAAATAGCCATGACGGTGGTGAGCTATTTCGCCGGTTGCGTGCTCACGCTTTTTTTCTTTGCGCGCCTTTCGAATTTCTTCGGCCGCAAGCCGGTGGTTCTCGCTGCACTTTTGCTCGGCATGGCGGCAAGCCTTATGTACGCCAATGCACTTGAGGCTTCTGAAATCTATATCGGTCGTTTTCTGCAGGGTTTTTCCTGCGGCTTTGCGTCCAGTGCCGCGATGTCCTGGGTGGTTGACTCGGCCCCGCTCAAGTATCCCTGGCTCGGCACGGCTCTGACGGCGGCAGGGCCCAATATCGGTTTGTCGCTCGGTACTCTGATCACAGGTGTGGTGCTTGAAAGCGGTGTTTTGACGCCTGCCGAACTTTTTGACTGCGCTGTTGTGCTTCTCGTTGTTTGTTCCGGGTTGGCGTTTGCTTCCACCGAAACCATGCGCTTTGGAAGCGAATCTCTGGGCAGCGTCTTTGTACCCAAGATCGCCTTGCCTGTGCACCTGCGTCGTCGTTTTTTCGCAAGCGCCATTGCTTTTGTCGGAACCTGGGGTGTTGGCAGCTTTCTTCAAGGCTTTTCGGCGTATCTGTGTCAGGCTGTCTTCGGACACAGCAATGCACTCCTTGCCGGTGTCCTGTATCTCGTTTTGATCGTTCCCAATGCGACCATGGGTGTCTTTGCCGGGCGATTTGAGCCCCGTCCCACACTCAAGCGCTCCATTTTGCTCTTTACAGCGGCAGCTCTGGTGGCTTTCGGAACGCTCATTCATCCGTCCGTGTGGGTATTGTTGATCAGTATTGCCTTGACAGGTGCTGGCAACGGTGCGGCCTGTTCAAGCGGTCTGCGTTTCCTCCTGGCGGGAACTTCGATTCAGGAACGTGCCGGCGTCATCTCGGCACTTTATTTGTCGGCTTACGTGGGCTCGGTGATTCCCAACCTCGTGATTGCTTCCATGCCGATGCCGGTGACGGAAACCATGATGGCCATCGGCTTTTCCGCTTGGGTGTTGCTGACGCTGATCGGTGTCTGGGGATGTCTGGCTCGAGTCCGCTAAACTGCGGCGGATAAAGGTATGCAAGAAGTTGAGCATA
Organism: Sutterella sp. AM11-39; assembly: GCF_003472385.1. Taxonomy (GTDB): domain Bacteria; phylum Pseudomonadota; class Gammaproteobacteria; order Burkholderiales; family Burkholderiaceae_F; genus Duodenibacillus; species Duodenibacillus intestinigallinarum. The sequence continues at coordinate 218,000 of NZ_QRLV01000003.1, forward strand.
TGGATATTGAGCTGAGATTAGAGACGCCGGCGGATTATGCGGAGACGGAAAAGGTTGTTCGCGAGGCGTTTTGGAACGTATACGCTCCGGGCTGCACGGAGCATTACCTGGTGCACGTCATGCGCAGCAGTGAAAACTTCGTGCGAGAGCTTGCCTTTGTGGCGGTTGCAGACAGCAAGATAGTCGGTTGCGTGATGTTCGTGAAGGGAACGATAGCGGGTGACGACGGTGTCGTGCGAGAGGTTCTCACGCTCGGGCCGATTGCCGTGCTTCCGGCATACCAAAAGAAGGGAGTGGGGCGCCGTTTGATTGACCACGCTCGCAAGGAAGCCATACGGCAGGGGTATGCAGCGATTGTCTTATGCGGAGATCCTCTCTACTACTCGCGAGTGGGGTTTGAGCCTGCGGAAAATTTTGGGATTCGAACGGCTGACAACAAGTACTTTGTTGCTCTACAGATCTGTCCGCTGCAGGAAAAGAGACCGGAGTCCTATGCCGGTCGCTACAGCGATGATGCCGTCTACAACATCAGCCAGGAGGCGGCGTTTGAATTTGATCAGCAATTTCCGCCGAAAGATCGCCTCGAGAACACGTCGACACAAAAACGATTGCTGGAAATTATTGAAATGCAGCGACCGTTTGACGGCGCAAAACGCTAGAGAGCCGGCTTGATTTGGTTTTTGTGCGCACTGCAAAAACTGAGGTGATTTCTACGTTTTTGGTCGAGAATTTTCAGAAAAACGTTACAAAACGCCAACTCTTGTTTTGGAAAAACGTTACGGGACGCGTTTAGAATAATCGCCAAACGTTACAAAACGGATGTTCAAAATGGCGAAAAACGTTACAAATGATCCCGATGAAAAGCTCTTTCTTGCTCGCAAAGCCCTACAGAAGCTGATTGCCTGGAAGGAAGCACCTCGACGCAGCGCTTTGTGCGTAGTTGGCGCCCGTCAGATCGGCAAAACAACGCTTATCCGTCATTTTGCGCGGCAATACTACGAACACTTTGTAGAAATAAATTTTGTGACAGAACCGAAGGCCAAGGCCGTGTTTGCCGGTTCGCTCAATGCCAATGCCATTGTCACCGCGCTCTCCGCATATCTACGTCGGCCGTTGGTTCCCGGAAAAACACTTATCTTTCTCGATGAGATTCAGGAATGCCCACAGGCGCGAGCCGCGATAAAGTTTCTGGTTGAGGACGGACGGTTTGACTACATCGAGTCAGGTTCTCTATTAGGTGTCAAGACAAATTCCGTCCCGTCTTTTCCCGTCGGTTTTGAAACGCCGTTGACGATGTATCCGTTGGACTTTTCGGAGTTTTGTATGGCTTGCGGCCTTCAGCCCGAGACTTTCGACTACCTCAAGACGTGTTTTGAGACATTGCAACCTGTAGCTGAAACCGTTCACAACAGCATGATGCAGCTCTTATACGCATACATGGTTGTCGGCGGGATGCCCCAGTGTGTCTGCACCTATATTGCCACGCACGACATCGGGCAGATCCTTGCCATCCAGAACGATATTCTTGCGCTTTACCGCCTCGACATTGCACGCTACGCTGACAGAGATAAAGAAAAGATTAGGGAAATTTTTGATGCAATTCCTTCCCAGTTGGAAGCCAAAAATCGTCGTTTCGTTCTTTCCGACATTGCGAAGTCAGCCCGGCTTCTGCGTTATGAAAATTCATTTGTCTGGCTTTCCGACGCAGGTGTGGCCTTGCCATGCTTCAACGTCACACAGCCAACATCGCCTCTGGGTTTAAGCGAAAAGCGAAATCTCTTCAAGCTTTTCTTGTGCGACACGGGTTTGCTTGCCGCAGCAAGCATGCAGAACATTCAGTTCGATATTCTGCAAGGCAACGTCGAAGTCAATCTTGGTAGCGTGCTGGAGAATCTGTTTGCGCAACAACTGCATGCCAACGGCTTTGCACTGCGTTACTACAACTCCAAACGCCTGGGAGAAGTTGATTTCGTCATCCAAAACGGACGAGACATCACTCCGATAGAGATCAAATCCGGCAAAGACTACAAAAAGCATTCTGCGCTTTCAAACGTGCTTGCGGTCGACGAATGGAATCTGAAGCGAGCCATAGTCTTTTGTCGTGGCAACATTGAAAGAAACAACGCCGTAACCTACCTGCCTTGGTATATGGTGCCGTTCGTTGTACCGGAGGAGGCTGCATCCGGAAAAATGCCTGTCATCGATTTGTCAGCGTTAAGTGATGCAATAAAAGCCTGAAACTTGAGTGAAAGTTTTCAGCGATTCTGAGAAAGCTGTTTCTGACGGCGTTCGTTGATATTTCAGGGGAAATTTTTCCGGCCTCAAAAAAATTTGTTTGAGCTCTTGGCAAATGCCTATTTTTCTGTAGAATGCGCAGTCGTTGTGCAGAACACAGCCAAGTTTTGAAAAGCAAAGAACTCATTGAGGACTTGCAATTTTCAAAAGAGTCTGTAAAATGCACGTCTCTTCAGACGAAAGTTTGGAGAACAAATTGATCCGAACGGAGTGGTAGTTCAGTTGGTTAGAATACCGGCCTGTCACGTCGGGGGTCGCGGGTTCGAGTCCCGTCCACTCCGCCACGATTAATTTGACAATTTGAAAAGCTCTGCGGAGTGGTAGTTCAGTTGGTTAGAATACCGGCCTGTCACGTCGGGGGTCGCGGGTTCGAGTCCCGTCCACTCCGCCATAGCACCAAATGCCCTGTAGATTTGCATCTTCAGGGTTTTTTATTGTCTGCAAATTCTCGTTTCAAAACAAGCGAAACGGATGGGGATGTTTGGTATCCTGCCTGTTCGCCGAGACGGTCGAAATTGAGCAACATTGCTTTTAAGGACTCTTTTTCTTCCCTGCACGGTTGATGTGTTAAGAAAAAAAGAGGCGATAACAGCTTATTTGCAATATATTAGTTTCTGACCGCCACACAAGAGAATTCAAGGATGAGAAGCAGACAATGGAACCGATAGCCGAAAAAAACGCCTGCCTGGACTTTGCCGTCAGATCGCTGGAACGCGTGCCGACTCGGGAGGAGTCTTTGAAACTGAGCGCGTATTCCACGCAGACGCTCGTGGCCGCAGCCAAAGAGGCGACGATCAAGTTCGCAGATCGGGTCTTTAACTTCTGCGGCATCATCAATGCCAAATCAGGCCGTTGTTCGGAAGACTGCGCTTGGTGCTCCCAGTCGCGGCGTTTTGTCACAGGCATTCCCATCTATCCGCTCATCAATGCCGACAAGGCGCTCGAAGCTGCAAAACAAGCACAGGCAAACGGTCTCACGCGGTTTTCGCTTGTGACGAGCGGTCGAAAGCTCTCTGCGCGTGAAGTGCGCGAAACAATCGAACTCGTGCGAGTCATTCGCAAGGAAACGAATCTTCAGATGTGCCTGAGCGCGGGTCTGTTGACTGAGAAGGAACTGCAAAGTCTCTTTGAAGCAGGCGTCGTGCGTTATCACTGCAATCTTGAGTCGAGCGAATCGCATTTCGGAAAGCTCTGCTCGACACATACAACCGCTGACAAAGTTAAAACGCTCATGAACGCACGCGCGGTCGGTATGGACGTCTGCTCGGGCGGCATCATCGGGATGGGGGAGAGCGAAAGCGATCGCATTGATTTGGCACTTCAATTGCGTGCGCTCAACGTGCTTTCGATTCCCGTCAACATTCTCTCGCCCATTGCCGGCACGGCGCTCGAGCATCAGCCGCTCCTGTCCGACGAAGAGATTCTGAGGTCTGTCGCTCTGTTTCGACTGATCAATCCCAAGGCTCAGCTGCGCTTTGCGGGCGGAAGAGCCCGTTTGTCACGAGAAGTTCAGAAGGCGGCACTCGAGTGCGGGATCAACGCCGCCATTGCCGGAGACATGCTGACGACGAAGGGCAGTGCAATCGATGCCGACCGCGAGCTTGTTTCCGAGGTCGGATATCAGACGCAAGATATCAAAACCTTTGACGAAGCGCATTTGTGGCATCCGTATGCGTCGGCCACCTTACCGCCTCCCGTCAATGTCGCTGCGGGTGGTCATGGTGCGCGCATTGTTTTGGAAGACGGCAGAGAGCTCATCGACGGTACTTCGAGTTGGTGGTGCGCGGCCTTCGGATACAACCGTCCTGAAATCGTCGAGGCGATTCAAAAACAGGCAAGCAAACTCACTCACGTCATGTTTGCAGGGTTTACACATCAACCTGCGGTGGAACTGGCCAAACGATTGACTCGTCTGCTGCCTGAGAAGCTCACGAAGATTTTCTATGCGGATTCCGGATCGGTTGCCGTTGAGGTGGCCATGAAGCTTGCCGTGCAGTATCAATTGGCCAAAGGCCGAAAGACGCGCACGAACTTCGCGACGATCCGCAAGGGTTATCACGGCGACACCTGGAACGCGATGGGGGTGTGCGATCCGGTTGCGGGAATGCACGGCTTTTTTTCCGGAGCGCTGCAGAAGCGCATCTTTATTGATGAACCGTCTTCCGTTTTCGGAGGTCAATGGGACCCGGGGGACATTGAGGAACTTGAGCGCGTTTTCGATGCGCAACAGGACGAAATATGCGCCCTGATTCTCGAACCGATCGTTCAGGGGGCAAGCGCTATGCGGTTCTACCACCCGCAGTTCCTGCGTGAAGCGCGCCGCTTGTGCGACAAGTACGACATTCTTTTAATCGCTGACGAAATTGCGACGGGGTTCGGTCGGACCGGCAAGCGATTTGCCTGCGATTGGGCCGAGATCGTACCAGACATCATGACGCTCGGGAAAGCTCTCACGGGCGGCGCGGTGACGTTAAGCGCCGTGTGCACCTCCAATGCGGTGGCCGATACGGTGAGTTGTCATGCTCCGAACGCATTGATGCACGGTCCCACTTTCATGGCCAATCCGATTGCTTGCGCGGCGGCTGTCGCGGCGATGGACGTATACATGTCCGAAGACTGGGAAGCCAAGGTTCGTCGTATTGAATCCGAACTGAAGAAAGGTTTGGAGCCTTTGCGCAAAGTCTCGGGTGTTAAGGATGTGCGCGTGCTCGGAGCCGTCGGTGTGGTGGAAACCGAGCGTGCTGCCGACAACAGAATTCTGGCCGCACAGTTCGTCAAGGAAGGCATTTGGGTGCGTCCCTTCGGAAATATCTTCTACGTGATGCCGCCCTTTGTGATCGAACCCGATGAACTGCAGACATTGATTGTCGGTTTCGTCAAGGTGACGCGCAATTGGGTGGAAGAGAAGATTTAAAGAGCAAATATAAGCTGTTAATCTCGTTCAATGCTCAAAGAAGGTCGTTGAGTTCGGTGTGTTAACTGAAACCAGTCTGAGGCACTGTGGTTACCGAGCGCACAGCGACCTGAATGCAGGTCGAAATCTGCACGGTCTGGGCTATCTGCTGATGACCCAGAGGCCGGACGTAAACAGGCCTAATGCGACATTACGAATGTGATAGTTGCAAAGCCTGCGACTTTAGTCGCGGGTTGTTTAATGAAGAATAATTCTTGTCGTGACAACACCAATAACAGATTAAATGCAACCGTTTATGAGTAATCAACGATGGCACTGATGCAGGACAATGTAGTGAAGCTATCTTCAGGAATTCATTTCGTGAGCGGCATCGATACGGATGCGGGAAAGACCGTCTGCACGGGGTGGCTTGCTCGCGCACTTCTGCGCTGCGGACGTCGTGTGGCCACCATGAAATTGGTGCAGACCGGTTGCGGAGACTACAGTCCGGACATTCGCCTGCACCGGCGTCTGATGGGGGTGACGCTGCCCGAAGACGAGGAAGGGATCACCGCGCCCGAACTTTTCACCTACCCGGCGTCACCTCATCTGGCGGCCAAAATCGATGGCCGACCGATTGATCTTGCGCATCTGATTGACTGCGCGAACAAACTGGCCGAAAGCTACGATGTGGTGCTTGTCGAAGGAGCCGGAGGTTTGGCCGTGCCCCTGACGGATAATTTACTTACGGTTGATTTTGCGTGCGCGCAGAACTGGCCTTTTGTTTTCGTGACTTCGGGGAGGTTAGGCTCCATCAATCACGCCGTGTTGTCTCTTGAGGCGCTGCAGCGACGCGGGGCCGAACTTTCGGCCGTGATCTTCAATCAATGCAACCCGATGCCCGACGCAACGATTGAAGAGGATACGCGGGAATATATGAAGCGGTATTGTTTCAGTCGATTCCCGCAGGCGCTGTGGTTGGAGTGCCCGGTCTTTGCCCCCGACGAGATCGGCTGATATCAGAGTCACGAAAAAAACGTTTTGCAACGCGGCTGATGCGCGAAATTAAGCGAGCCGACAGCTTGCTTTTGTTAGAATGCACGGCTATTGAGTAGAAAAGTGCGCTCAGTGTTTTTCGTGGGCGCACAGCGGCCCTGCGGCTTGATGCGGCAGTCCGCATTTTTGTTTAATCCAAAGGCTAATTTCATGCTTCTTGAGTTGTTCCGCAATCACAAGCGCTGGCTGATGTTCATCGCCATGGTGCTCGTGATTCCCAGCTTTGTGGTCACAGGTATCTATTCCTACAACCGAATGATCAGCGACGACGGCGCCATCGCCAAGGTTGACGACGTTTCGATCCTTCCGCAGCAGTTTGACGAAGCCAAGCGCCAACGTCTGGAAAACCTGCGCGTGCGTCTCGGTGAAGAATTCCGCTCCAATATGCTCGACAGCCAGGAGGCCAAGGTCGCGCTGCTCGAAGCGATCATGAACGAACGCAGTCTCATCGGTGAGACGTCTCTTGAAGACATTCATGTGAGCGAACAGGTCGCCATCGAAATGATCAAGACCTTCCCGCGCTTTCTCACCGACGGTAAATTCGACGCCCAGAAATACACCAACTATCTGGCCGCTTCCGGCATGAGTGATGAATATTTCGTGCACATGATCCGCGGTGAAATCAGCCGCAATCTGCTCACCGAAGGCATCACCCGCACGACGTTGGTGCCCGATACCGCCTCGCGCAGCATCTTCAACCTTCTCACGGAAAAGCGTGAAGCCGCCGTGCACAACCTGAGCGTCGGCGAATACATGGTCAAAGTGAAGGTGTCTGACGAAGACGCCAAGAAGTACTGGACGGACAACCAGAAGCAGTTTGAACGTCCCGATGCCGTCAATGTCGAATACGTTGTGTTCTCTCCGGATCTCTTTAAGAACGTTGAACCCAGCGAAGAAGACATCAAGACCTTCTACGAACAGAACAAGGGCCGCTTCCAGGCTCCGGAAGAACGGCGAGCCTCCCACATCTTGATTGACTTCGGTCAGGGCAAGGACAAGGCTAAGGCCAAGGCCGAAGAAATCTTCAAGCAGGTCAAGGCCGATCCCAAGGCATTTGCCGAAGTGGCCAAGAAGGAATCGGCCGATCCGGGCAGCGCCAAGGAAGGCGGTGATCTGGGCTGGTTCACGAAGGGCATGATGGTGCCGGCGTTTGAAGACGCGGTCTTTAACGCCAAGGAAGGCGACATTGTCGGTCCGGTGGAATCCGAATTCGGTTTCCACATCATTTCGGTCACCGGCGTCAAGGCGACGGCCGCCAAGCCCCTGGCTGACGTTCGTGCCGAAATCGTGAAGCTCTATCAGGATCAGGAAAGCCAGAAGCGCTTTGCCGAAGAAGCCGACAACTTCACCAACATGGTTTACGAACAGAGCGATTCGCTCAAGAGCGTGATCGAAAAGTACAACCTCAAGCCCGTGACGCTCAACAACGTGACGGCTGAAGGCCCGAGCGATGCGGCTCAGAAGAAGTTCCTCAACCAGCACGTCATGGAAAACCTCTTCGGTGAAGAATGTCTGGTTGAAAAGCGCAACACGCAGGCCATCGAAGTTGCTTCCAACACGCTCGTTGCCGCTCGCGTGACGGCTTATCAGCCGGCTCACATCGCCAAGTTTGAAGACGTTCGCGCCGACATTCTTTCGCTTCTGACAACCGAACGCGCTCTTGACGCCGCCGAAAAGGACGGTCAGGCTCTGCTTGCCAAGATCAAGTCCGGTGAAGCTAAGGACGTGAAGTTCGACAAAGCCATGACCGTGTCCCGTTCTCAGCCTCTGGGTTGGGACTTCAACCTGATCAATTCGCTCATGCGTGTTCCCGCCAAGGAACTGCCCGCCTATATCGGCGTGCGCACTCCCACGGGCTACACGCTGGTGCATATCACCAAGTCCGAAACGGTTGAGCCCGACGCCTCCGCTCTGGAAGGCACGCGCAACGAGCTGGCCGGCATGTTCGGTCAGGCTGAAGAAAACGCCTATCTCGACAGCCTGCGCGCCAAGCACAACGCTGTGGTCCTGAGCAAGGATTACCTGCCGGGCGCCGAGGAAAAGAAGGCTGAATAAGCTTTAGCGCTCAAGGTGCCGTTTTCACGGCGGCATCAAAACGAAGAACCGGAAGATCGATAGCTGACCTTCCGGTTTTTTGTGTCCGTAAGCCTGAGGAAAATTATTCGAGAGTCGGTTCCTAGCCACAGAAACGAATAAAGGCGAATTACGACGAAACGTCGGTGGTTTGGGCCAAAGGCAACCGCAGGTTTCAGAATGTCAATCGGAGGATACGGTTTTCTGTCAGTGGCTCATGCGTCCTTCAAACAGTCGTTTGAAAAACGATCTCGGAAGCTGAGCCAGAATGACGGCACTCAGCATCAGGCTGCAGCCTAAAAGTTCGCGGGAATTCATGGATTGCGACAGAATCAGCCAGCCGGCGATGACGCTCACAACGCTTTCAAGACTCAGGATCAGAGAAGCCACGGTCGGATTGACGCCGCGCTGGCCGATGATCTGAAGCGTGTAGGCGATGCCGTTGCTGCAGATACCTGCGTAGAGGAAGGCGGGAGCGGCTGCCTTCATGGCTTCGAGCGTGGGCGGTTCGAAGATCATCATCAGGATGAAGCCCAAGATGCTCCCCACAAAGAACTGAATGCAGCTCATGCGCACGCCGTCGACGTGGTCTGTGTAGTGGTCGATTACGAGGATGTGTGCGGTGTAACTAAACGCACAAGCCAGCACCAAGCCGTCGCCGAGGCTCAGGGAAAATTCTCCGGGAGGCATGCAGAGATAATAGAGCCCAAGGCACGAAAGCACGACCGCAATCCACACCAGAAAGCCCGTCTTGCGACCGATGAACATGCCGACGACCGGAACGATCACGATATACAGGCACGTCAAAAATCCCGCTTTGCCCACCGTGGTGTAGAGAAGTCCGAACTGCTGCAGCGATTCGGAAACAAAAAGCACGATGCCGCAGAGAATGCCGCCTGTCCAAACCTTGGGATTTCTCCAAGGGTTGGATTTTTCGCCTGTTGTCTCATCGATCTTCTTGCGTGTGATCCGATCCAAAATGGGCAGCACCGCCAGCAGAAACAGTCCGCCGATGATGGAGCGCGCAAACGTAAAGGCAAACGGTCCGATGTGATTCATGCCGAGGGCCTGCGCGACGAAGGCGGAGCCCCAGATGACGGCGCACAAGAAAAGAATGAAACTGTTGCGGACTTGAAGCGGCATGACGATGAAAGACAAAACTGCAGACAAGAAACGTCGGCATTCTAAACGAGCGCACCTTGTTTTCAGAACCGTCCGAAAAGCCGAAGAGTGCCGTTTTGAGGCGTAGAATCAAAGCATTGCTGAATTCCTATTGTTGAGAAAACAATTTATAACAAGGAGGCGAATATGGCGATAGCAAGAACGCTATACGAGAAGATTGTGGAGAGCCACACGGTCAAGCGTATTGACGGGGAAACGGTGCTTCTTTACGTGGACGCTCACTTTGCCAACGAATACACGAGTCCGCAGGCTTTCAGCGGTGTGCGCGAGCGCGGCTGCGGCGTTTTTGCTCCCGACTCGCACCTGTGCGTGGTCGACCACATCATTCCGTCGGCCGATACCAATCCGCGAGTGATTCATGATGAGGCGAGCGCGCTTCAGGCGTCCAATCTCGCCAAAAACTGCCGCGATTTCGGCATTGATGCGTTTTATGGTCCCAACGATGCAGCTCAAGGCATCGAACATGTCCTGATGGACGAGCAGGGGCTCGTGCGACCTGGTATGGTCGTGATCTGCGGCGACAGTCACACGACGACGCACGGTGCGCTGGGAGCTCTGGCCTTTGGCATCGGTACCTCCGAAATCGAGCATATTCTTGCTACGCAAACGCTTGTCTATCGTTTGGCCAAGCCCATGCTGATCCGTATCGACGGAAAATTAAAGCCGGGATCAACCGCCAAGGATCTGGCCCTTTATGTCCTGAGAACAATCACCGCCCGCGGTGCGCTCGGTTGCGTCGTCGAATACCAAGGCTCGGGCGTCGAGGCATTGAGCGTTGAAGAACGCATGACGCTTTGCAATCTCACGGTGGAAGCCGGAGCGCGCGGGGCGATTATTGCCCCGGACGAAAAGACGCGCGAGTGGGTGCGTACGCACTGGCTCGACTTTGATCAGAATGAGTTTGAAGCGGCTTCGCGCTACTGGAAGACGCTTGCTTCCGACCCCGAGGCGGTCTTTTCCAAGACCGTTGTGATCAATGCGGGAGACGTCAAGCCCATGGTGACCTGGGGTACGAGCCCCGATCAGTGTGTCGCGTTCGATGAGCCTGTTCCGGCAGCGGACTCTTTCGAGGATCCCGTACAGCGTGCGGCGGCCGTCCGCGCCCTGGAGTATCAGGGCATTGAAGCGGGAACGCTCATGACACAACTTGCCGTGCAGCACGTCTTCATCGGGTCGTGCACCAACGCCCGGATTTCAGACCTGAGAGCTGCCGCTGCCGTGGTAAAGGGACGCAAGGTGGCGCCGGGGGTTCGCGCTCAGGTGGTGCCGGGCAGCATGCGCGTGAGAAAGCAGGCCGAGGACGAAGGCTTGGCCGAGATCTTCAAGGAAGCAGGATTTGAATGGCGCAAGAGCGGCTGCTCGCTGTGTTTGGCCATGAACGATGACATTTTGCAGTCGGGCGTGCGCTGTGCATCGACCACGAACCGAAATTTCGAGGGGCGCCAGGGAAGAGGTGCGCGCACGCATCTGGTGAGTCCGGCCGCTGCTGCCGCAGCTGCGATTACGGGCAAACTGACCGATCCCGCAATGCTGTAATACGAAAGGAGCTCAGAAATGGACAAATTTACGTCGCTCACGACCGGTGCCGTTGCCTTGGAAGCCGACAATATCGATACTGATCAGATTATGCCCAAGCAGTTCCTGCGCGGAATCGACAAGGGGCTCTTCTACAACCTCAAGCACAAGGCGGACGGCTCGTTGGATCCGAAGTGCGTGCTCAATTCCCCTGCTGCGGCTAAAGCCGCCGTACTCCTGGCCGGCCCTAACTTCGGATGCGGTTCAAGCCGCGAACACGCCGTCTGGGGACTTTTGCAAGGTGGTTTCCGAGTGGTTGTGGCGCCGAGCTTCGGAGAGATCTTCTACAGCAATTGTTTCAACAACGGCCTTTTGGCGTGTAAAGTTTCGGTCGACGATTTGGAAAAGCTTTTTGATGTCCTGCGCAAGGATCCTCAAGCTGTTTTTACTGTTGATCTCGCCGCACGGACGGTTTGTACCGGCGACATTGTTGTCAGCTTTGCGATTGCACCGCGTCACAGCCGCATGCTCGAGCTGGGCCTTGACATGGTCGATACGACGCTCTCCGAAATCAATGAGGTCAAGCAATTCCGTGAGCGCCATGAACGGGAGTTTCCGTGGATGAGCGGATTGCCCGGCAAGGCCAAGCGCGTGTTGGTGGCAAGAGGAGAGTCGTTGCCTTAATTCCGAAGTCGGGGAGGGGGCGAACGGTACCGATTACAATGGATCTATCTGTGTTGACGCTCCCTATTCCGGAGGACGAACGCAAATGAGAAAGCTAATTGTCATTTTGAGCTTCGCAACCCTGTTGACAGGTTGCGAAACAATGCCTCAGTCTCAATCTCAATCGCTTGCCGTGCCCTATGACCCGGAGGTGACTACCGTAACTTCAAACACGGATTCGGAAGCCTTGATGAAGCGGCGGATTGCCGAACTTGAGGCTCAGCTTGCCGAAGCAAAAAAAGTATCAATGCAGGAGCGTGAGGCAGAAGCACCTGAAGTTGGGTACTACAAAGTGTTCCAGACTCTGGACGATGGGGCACTTGCAGAAAGCTGTGACAGACCGGATGCTTTGGTTTGTTTGGGAAAAATCGTATTCATTCCCAAATCTGTGGACGGAATGTTGTACGACGACAAGATGGTCCGGATTAACAACCCGCAAGTCATTGATGTTCTGAAGTACGAAAATCGAATGGGCGTTCAAAAGACCGTCCCCGTTGTTGTCGAGAAGAAAAAATGACAGGGAACCGATAGCTTTTCATGGCTTATTGCTACACAGACAAAAACAGCGCGAAATTCGCGCTGTTTTTGTCTGAAAAGTGAACCGCAATCAGTTAGCTGCAGGCTCCTGTGGAGAAATTCATCAGAGCGGGTCGCCCGAACGCAACAACAGACGTGCGATTTCGGCGGCGTTGTGCAGATCGAGCTTGCGATAGGCCGAACCGCGATGCACCTGAACCGTCTTTTCGCTGATGCCGAGATTTTCGGCAACCTGCTTATTGCTCATGCCGTGGGCGACCATGCGGATCACTTCGCGTTCGCGCTGCGTGAGCTGCATCAGACGGCTGCGGAAGGAGGAGAGTTCCATTTCCGTGCGGCGGTGGTTGAGGTTGTTCATCACAGCGCTGCCGATGGCGGTCAGAAGACGCTGATCGTCGACGGGCTTTTGCAGGAAGTCAACGGCGCCGAGCTTTAACGTGCGCACGGCCATATCAATGTCGCCGTGGCCGGAAATGAAGATGATCGGCAGATCAATGCCGAGTTCACGCATCTTGTCCTGGAGTTCCAGGCCGCTCATGCGGGGCATGCGAACGTCGAGAACGAGGCAGCCGGGACGCTGGAAGTCGCCGGAGCTGATGAAGTCCAGGGCATCGGAATAGACTGCCACATCCCAGCCTTCACCCTCGATCAGAAAGGCCCATGAACGACGCATTGCGTCATCGTCGTCAATCACGCGCACCAGCGGCTTCAGCGACTCCACTTTGATTTCTCCGGTCATATAACCCTGTCTGTCGGCAGGGTTGACAATATTACACGCAGTGTCGAAACATTGGTTCAGACACCTACCCACTCTGCCGCGCATTTTAGCAACAGGCAAAGCTTCCGTTATAAAAATTCAGAAACTGGAGAGAACGCCGAGTTTCTGAAGTGCTTGACATGCCTTAATTGCATCCGGATTACTCAATCGCCGGTATAACAAGCTTTCCTTCAGTGTTGTCAAAGATATTTGTGCCAATTTTGAGCAACGCGCCACCGACGGTTCCGGTAGGCCTGCCTCGGCACAATCGTTCAGGAAAACTTCATCTGGAAAATCGGTCCTCGGTGCATGGGATCTAAACAACGCCTCTTCAGAGGGGAGTTGTTTAGACTCATAAGCTCATGGAAACAACAAAAAGGCGCCTCAGTGGGCGCCTTCAGGATGGTCAGGCCAAAAGCAGGATGCCTGCGAGAACCCAGACGAAGAGAAAGACGGTGTTTGCAGTCATCAGAATGATCGGCGCCCAGCCTACGGCCTTGAGCTTGCCGAGGCTCGTCTTGATGCCGAGCGCGCCCATTGCTACGAGAATGAGAAGCTGCGAGGCCTGAGCAAGCGTGTCGCTTACCGACGTCGGGATGACTCCGGCAACATTGAGTGCGGCGAGCACCACGAAGCCGATCAGAAAGAGGGGAATTTGCGCAAAGGGATTGACGGTCTTGGGGCCGTTGGGTTCTCCGTGTTCACCCTTGGCGGCAAACAACGCCGTAAAGACGAACATCATCGGAATGAGCATCGCCACGCGCAGCATCTTGGTCATGGTTGCGGTCTGAAGCGCGTCGTTGCCGAGCATTGCGCCCGCGCCCACCACCTGGGCTACGTCGTGGATGGTGCCGCCCAGAAGCAATCCGGCGCGAGACGATTCAAACCCGAGAAGTTCGCAGAGGATCGGGTAGAGGATCATCGAAATCGTGGACAAGGCCGTCACGGTTACGATGATGGCCAAAAGAGCCTGCTCTCTTAATGCCTTTTTGTCGATCACGAGCGCTAAGGCGGCTGCGGCACTGGCGCCGCAAATGGCAACCGAGGCGCCGGCCAGAGCACCTTCCGCACGCGGCCATCTGATCCAGCGGTTCAAAAGCATGGAAAAAGCCACGGTTGCAAAGACACCCGTGATGAGGACGGTGATGGAGCCCAGGGAGAGCTGCGCGAGTTCTTCGGCGGTGATGCGTGCGCCGAGAAGTCCCACGCCGATGCGAAGGAAATTCTTGGCGCACAGTTCAATGCCCGCCACGGCGCGATCATCCTCGAAGATGAAATGAAACGCCATGCCGAGAAGCAGGGCGTAGAGAACTGTCGGGCCGCCGTACGTGTTGGAGACAAACAGTGCGGCGGCGCCGATCACGACGGAAGATAGTACGCCGCGCCAGCGGCACTCAATCCAAGATTTCATAGGAACCGGGATCCTTGTCGGACCGAAGGAGAGAGAAACAGAAAGACGTAGATGCGCCGGAAGAAAGAGTGCCGCCGACAGGAAGAATCTTACGGATCAAGATTCCGGAAAGGCGAAAAAATCGTTAAAAATGAATGGTTTATTGACAGGATCGGAAAGGGGCTTCCCATGGCCCCGGGTTTGATCTGACTGAGAATGTAAGGATAAAACCGTTAATTTGATATTTGTCAAATCTGCGCCGGCAGCCAGACACAAAAACGCCGCTTTGCAGAGAAAGGCAAAACGGCGTTGATGTCGGCCCGGTGCGAAAAGACCGGAAGCGTTTACGCCCGCACGATACGGGAATTGACGATTGCGGCGGCTTCGCCCACCGGCAGCATTTCCTTCTTGTCGAGGCTGCGGCGGCAGACGTATTCGACTTCACCGGTCTTCAAGCCGCGGTCGCCGATCACGATGCGGTGCGGCACGCCGATGAGTTCCCAGTCGGCAAACATGGGGCCAGCGCGCATATCGCGGTCGTCGAGTATGACGTCGGCGCCCAGGTCCTTCAATTCGGCGTAGAGCTTGTCGGCGGCTTCGCGCACGGCTTCGCTCTTGGCGTAGTTCATCGGGCAGATGACGACTTCAAACGGAGCGATCTGATCCGGCCAGATGATGCCCTTGTCATCGTGGCACTGTTCGATGGCAGCGCCCGCAACACGGGACACGCCGATGCCGTAGCAGCCCATTTCGAGAACCTGAGGCTTGCCGTTTTCATCAAGATAGGTTGCCTTCATGGCTTCGGAGTACTTCGTGCCGAGATAGAACACGTGACCGACTTCGATGCCGCGCTGCAGACGGATCTGCCCCTTGCCGTCCGGGCTCCTGTCGCCTTCAACGACGTTGCGCAGGTCGGCAACCTTGGGTTCGGGAAGGTCGCGCCCGAAGTTGGCGCCCGTGTAGTGAAAGCCCGTTTCGTTGGCGCCGCAGCAGAAGTCGCTCATGTTGGCGACGGTGCGATCGGCGTACACCACGACGTCTTCGGAAATGCCGATGGGGCCCAGAGAACCCGGATCGGCGCCGTTAAAGTGGGTGAGGATTTCTTCTTCGGTGGCAAAGCGCAGAGCGCCCTTCATTTCGGGCAGTTTGCCGGCCTTGACTTCGTTGAGCTCGTGATCGGCTCGCAGCAGCACGAGCACAATCTTGGCGGGCAACGGATTGCCGTTTTCATCTTCTTCGTCGTGCGCAAGAACGATGCTCTTGACGCAGTCGGTGAGTGCAATGCCGAGGAAAGGCGCGACGTCTTCGCACTTTTCCTTGCCCGGGGTGGCGTGCTTGACGAGTTCCTGAGCGGGAGCCTTGCGTTCGTCAATGAGCGAGAAGGCTTCGGCCAGTTCAATGTTGGCCGCGTAGTCTGAATCGGGGCAGTAGGCGATCACGTCTTCGCCCACGTCGGCGATCACCTGGAATTCCTGAGAACGCGAGCCGCCGATGGCGCCGCTGTCGGCACGAACGGCGCGGAACACGAGGCCCAGACGCGTGAAGATGCGCATGTAGGCGTCGAACATCACTTCATAGGACTTGCCGGCTTCTTCGGCGTTGCGATCGAAGCTGTAGGCGTCCTTCATCATGAATTCGCGGGCGCGCATCACGCCGAAGCGCGGACGGCGTTCGTCGCGGAACTTCGTGCGAATTTGATAGAAGTTGACGGGAAGCTGACGCCAGCTCGTGATTTCCTGACGTGCCAGATCGGTGATGACTTCTTCGCTCGTGGGCTGAATCACGAAGTCGCGCTGATGACGGTCCTTAAAGCGCAGAAGTTCGGGGCCGTACTTGGCCCAGCGGCCGGATTCCTGCCAGAGTTCGGCGGGCTGAACGATCGGCATGGAAAGTTCGATGGCGCCCGCGCGGTCCATTTCCTCGCGGATGATGGCGGAAATCTTGCGCATGACGCGCATGCCCATCGGCATGAACGTGAACACACCTGCTGCAAGCTTTTTGATGAGGCCGGCACGGGCCGAGTAGATCTGGCTGGGAATTTCGGCGTCGGCCGGAGCTTCCTTGAGCGTCTTGATGAAAAATTGACTGGCGCGCATGAATGTCGAATTGCAAAATGAGACTTCGGAAAGTTTGTCTCGTGTCAAAATGAAGCGTGTTATTTTACTGCGCTCTGTCCTCGCTTGAAAAGGCGGCTGCCGAAGCGTTTGATTGAGGCGGCGGCCGGTTGTGCATTTGCTGGTTTTCGTCTCTTTGCCGGCAGCCTGCGATAATTAGCGGATAGTCGGCTATTTGTCTATTCATGAACGATTCCTCCAATACTCAAGGGCGACCGGCGTCCAAGGACACCGCATCACGGCGTCTCGGGCTTCGTCATCGGTTGACGCTGCGCGAAAAACTGCGCAAAAAGGGGCTCATTTCGAGCATACGCACGCTGCTGCGCTTTGCTGCCGATCGCGCCAGCGAAAACGACCTCACGGAAGTCACTTCCACGATGGCTCTGGCCACTTTGACGGCCATCGTGCCGGTGCTTGCCCTGTCGCTTGCGGCTTTCTCCGCTTTCCCCGGATTTGCCAACGCCCGCCAGGCTCTCGAAGACCTGATCGTGATGAGTCTGCTGCCCGAGCAGTACAGCGAACAGCTGCTGGGCTACATCAGTCAGTTCACGTCACACGCTGCGGGACTCACAACCTTCGGTTTGCTCGGCTTGGCCGTAACGGCTTTTCTTCTGATCGACAAGCTTTTCGTGACGCTCAACCGCATTTTCAAGGTGACGGCGCCGCGTCCGTGGTTTCAAAGGGTGCTCATCTATTGGGCCCTGATGACCGTCGGACCTCTGGCGGTGGCCGTGAGCCTCACCATGACCGGCCACTACGCGGCGATGGCTTTGGAAGGGGTTGATCCCGGTCTTTCAAAGACGCTCTACAACGTCGGACAGGTGATTCTGCAGGCTTTGGGCTTTGCCGTGATCTACAAGTTCGTGCCGTCGTGTCGGGTGCATTTCAGTCACGCGCTCGTGGGCGGCGCTGTGGTAAGCGTCTGCGGCTTGGTCGTCAAGCAGCTTTTCGGCATGTGGGTGACGGCCGGAACGCTCACCAACATCTACGGCGCCTTCGTGGCGATCCCCGTGTTCGTGCTCTGGGTGTACGTGGCCTGGTACCTCTTTTTTGCAGGCGCCGCGATTGCCGCGACAATTCCGAAACTCACCGCGGGGCGCTTCCTTGACTACTATCGTCCGGGCAATGATTTTTTGACGGCCTTGGCCATGCTGCGCGAACTCGTGCATCTGCGTCTGCGCCACAAGCGTCCGATTCTCGACGTCGAGGAATTGTGCGACGCGGCCGATACCTATCCGGAAGCGGCCGAGCGCATTCTCTCGCGCCTGGCCGATGCCGGTTACGTCGCACCCGTCACGACGGAGGCGGGCGGGCGCACACAGGAGTGGGTGCTCGTGGCCGACAGTCAGAAGACAACCCTTTTGCGCGCCTTCGAATTTTTTGCCGTAAGCGGCGGTAATTCACTCGTTTCGAGTAAGATGCAGCGCTTGGCCGGCAAAGAAGGCGCCGGCGGAATTTTGGCCGATTGGTGGAAGCAATTTTCTACAACCGAAGCTTTGAACCGTCCGATGGCGCAGCTATTTGCGCTCAACGACGCCGAGCAGGACTTCTCTTCGGAAGAAGCCATCGAAAACAACTCAAGCACAACACAAAAGCCGTGACTCGAATTCTTGCTGTTGAAACGAGCGGCGACTACGCGAGCGCCGCCTTGCTGGCCGACGGCGAAGTCGTCTGCAACATTTTTAAGGAAAAAAATCGCCATACCGAAAGCCTGATCTCGCTTGCCGACGAAGTGCTTTGCGGCAAAAACCTCAAGGTGGCCGACATGGACGCCGTGGCGTTCGGAGCGGGCCCAGGAGCGTTTACGGGGCTGCGCGTGGCCTGCGGGGTGGCGCAGGGCTTGGCCTGGGCGATCGGCAAGCCCACGGTGCAGGTGGGCAATCTTGCCGCCGCCGCGTATGCCCTGTTTGAGTCGCACCCCGAAGTCAAGCGGGTCTGCGTTGTGAACGATGCGCGCATGCACGAGTGCTATACGGCAAGCTTTGAACGAGATCCCGAAGGCGGCATGCCCGATGAAGTGCGTGCCCCTGAACTTGTCAAACCTGAAGACGTCGTGCAGATCCTGAGGCAAGACAACGTGCAGGCGGTTATCGGCACGGCTCTTGCTGCGTACGCCGAGGAAATCCTTGTTCCGGAAGGCGTCGTCGCGATCGAAACCGAACAGGTGAGCGCCGGGCAAATCGTGGAATTGGCCGCCGTGATGATGAAGGCGGGGCTGGTGACCGATCCGCATCTTGCCGCACCGCTTTACGTGCGCAATCGCGTGGCTCTCACCATTGAACAGCGCCGAGCAGGAGAAAAGCTTTGAGCGAGGTTGCGTTTCGCGCGATGACGCCCGCAGATCTCGAGGCGGTGGCCGACCTCACGCACCGAGCCGATCCCTTCGGCTGGACGCTGAGAAACTTTTCCGACGCACACGCCTCGGGAAATACGCTCACGGTTTTGACCGTAGACGGGGTGACGTCGGGCATTGCCGCCGTGATGCACGTGCTCGACGAGTCGGAACTTCTGGAAATTGCGGTGCAGCCTGCCATGCAGGGAAGAGGCTACGGCAAGGCGCTGTTGGCGCAGGCCATTGCGCTGGCTCGCCGCAACGGCGCCGTGCGTATGTTTCTCGAAGTTCGGGAGAGCAACGCGCGTGCGCGTAAAATGTACACTTCGTTCGGATTTGAGGAAACCGGACGCCGCAAGAACTACTATCCGACCGAAAACGGGCGGGAGGATGCGATTCTGATGACGGCGCAGTTTTCCCGGTCCGTGCCCCACGATTAAGAAGATTGAGAAAGTAACGCATCAATGGCGCTAACGCGGGAACAAAGTCAAATTTGGCAGGCAATGAATGTCGGCGTGCAGTGGGTGCTGCGCGACGGCATTGATCCGCTTGCGCCGGAACCCAAGCCTGCAGCTTCTGCCGCGCCGGCAGAGGTTAAGCCTTCGGCCGTCTCGCCTTCGGCTACGATCCCCGCAGATTCCGCACCGGCCGCTCCCGCGATGGTGCGCCGCGGTCCGATGGCCACGCGCCTGCGTCGACAGCAGGCCGCCGCCGGCATCCAATCGGCTCCCGCCGCAACGACTGCGAATCCCGCAACTTCTGCGGCTGTCGCTCAAACTCTCAAGCCTGCCGCAGCTGCATCGATTGCGACGCGCCCCGCACTGCGTCCCGTTGCGCCGCCCCGGCCGCAGTCCGCTGCTGCCTCTCAGGTGCAGGCCGACGCTCAGCTCGTTGCCGAACTTCGCACCGCACGCTGGGAAGACATCAAGGGAATTGCCGATCGGTGCCGTGTCTGCCCGATGGCGGCTGAGCGCACCAACACCGTGGTGGCCGACGGTGCACCGGGCTGCCCCATCGTGATGGTGGGCGAAGCGCCGGGTCGCGAAGAAGACCTTTCGGGCATTCCTTTTGTCGGCAACAGCGGCAAGCTTTTAACTGAAATTCTCAAGGCGTGTTCTCTCGAGCGCGGCAAGGACGTTGCCATCTGCAACGTTCTCAAGTGCCGTCCTCCCGGAAACCGCGACCCCAAGCCCGATGAAGTGGCCGCTTGCGCGGCCTTCCTCGATCGACAGTTGGACCTCCTGCAGCCCAAGCTTTTGATTCTGATGGGCAAGCACGCGGTCTGGCGGCTTTTGGGCGAGGCAAAGCCGATTTCGCAGATGCGAGGTCACCTTTATGAGGTGCAAATTGCGGGCCGTAAGGTGCCCGCGGTGGTTACCTATCATCCGTCCTATCTGCTGCGCAACCCCGTTGCCAAGGAACTCGGCTGGCACGACATCCTTTTTGCCAAGAAAAACGTGCCGCAGGATTGAACTGATTTTTGACTGACTAGTGAAGCAAATGGAATTCGAACTCTGGTATCTGATTGCGGTCCCGATTCTTTTTGCCGCCGGCTGGTGGCTGCGCGGGGTGGATTTCAAACAGCACAAGAAGGCGACGGAAGGCATTGACGAGCACTACGCCAAGGGTCTGTCGCTTTTGCTGAGCGACGATCCCGTGAAGGCCGACAAGGCGATTGATCTTTTCATCGAGGTCGTGCGCCTGGATCCTGAGACGATTGAGCTGCACCATGCCCTCGGCAACCTCTTTCGCCGTCGCGGACAGTTTGATCGCGCCATTCGTCTGCACAGCTTCCTCGTCAACCGCGCCGAGCTGCCCGAAAAGGAACGTGCTCTGGCGATGGCCGAGCTTGCGCTCGATTATCTGAAGTCCGGCATGTACGACCGCGCGGAATCGGCATACGAACAGCTTGCCGGCTTCAAGGGGCGCGAAGTCGAGGCGCTTGAGGCTTTAATGCACATCTACTGCACCGAACGCGAATGGAAGAAGGCCGTGGAGACGGCCGAGCGCCTGCAAAAGAGCGGCAAGGATCTGCATGTCGAAATCAGTCATTACTACTGCGAACTTGCCAACCTCGCGCGCTGCACCAAGGATGCGGCTCGCGCGTCCGAATTCGTGACGAGTGCTCTGAAGGCCAATCCCGACAATCCGCGTGCGCTTTCCTTGGCCGCCGATCTCGCGCTTGATGCGGGCAAGCCGCAGGACGCGCTTGCCGCCTGGGGTCAAATTGAAAAGGCCAAGCCCGCCTATGCGCCCCTCATTGCCGCCAAGAAGGCCGACGTCATGGCCGAAACCGACAAGGCTGCCGCCATGAAGTATCTCAAGGACGTGTTTGCGCAGTCTGGATCAGTGGATGTGCTGACTGCCGCCGTCGCTCGCATGTCCGTGTGGGCCGATGCGCCTACGGCGGCTGCATTTGCCGGTGAAGCCCTCAAGAACCGTCCGTCGCTGTCGGCCTTCTCGGTTCTGTGCAACTTGCGCGCCAAGGCCGATCCCGATGATGAACAGGCAAAACTTCTGGCGGAGGTTACCACCAAGCAGAGCAAGCACTTTGCGCGTTATCAGTGCACGCATTGCGGCTTTTTGGCGCACACTTTCGCCTGGCAGTGCCCGGGGTGCGAACGTTGGGACAGCTTCCCGCCGCTGCGCGTGGACGAAGCCAAGAAGGCTTCCTACCATTAAGAGTCAAAATTGAGCATTTTTGAAAGCCTTCTTTTTGGCAAAAAAGGCTTTGACCATAAATTCGGAGAGACGAGACATGCAGATTGAAGTTGAAAACAAGCTTACGGAATTGCAGGCCGACACCCTCGTGGTGGGTGTCTGGTGCGGCGGCGAAAACGGCAAGCCCGAACTCACGCCCTCGGCAGTGGCCGTTGACAAGGCCGGCGGCTTGATTTCCGCTCAGATCGAAGCGGGCGACTTCAAGGGCAAGCCCTCCGAAGTCGCCGTTTTCTACGGCGTTGCCGGACTGGACTTCAAGCGCGTGATCGTCGTGGGTCTGGGCATGAAGGACGCCTTCAGCGAAAAGACCTTCATCAACGTGCACCGCAAGGTGGCGCGTTTTGCAAAGAGCGGATCCGTTGCTTTGACTTCCGCAGAATGGACGCTGCCCGAACGCGACGAAGCCTGGGCCGCCCGCAGCGCCGTGCGTGAACTTCTCTTTGCCTCCCACAAGTCCCGCGGGCTGAAGACCAAGGGCAAGGGACCGCAGGCTGTTGAAAAGATTCTCTGGGTTTCCGAAACGGATGTGGCCTCAAGCCTTCAGGTGGGCTGCGTGTCCGCCGGCGCCATGATCTGGGCGAAGGAACTTCAGGACCTGCCGCCCAACATCTGCGATCCGCAGTTCCTGGCCGAAGCCGCAGAAAGCGTGGTGCGCGAATTTGAAAAGACCGCAGGCAAGTCCGCCAAGGGTAAGCTCACCGTCAAGGTGCTCGACAAGGACGCCATCGACGAGGCCGGCATGGGCGGCGTGATCGGCGTGAGCAAGGGCAGCCAAACCGATCCTGTCTTCATTGAACTCGCATGGCAGGGCGCGGATGCCTCCAAGGCTCCCGTCGTGCTCGTCGGCAAGGGCGTGACATTTGACGCGGGCGGCATTTCCCTCAAGCCGAGCCGCACGATGGATCAGATGAAGTTCGACATGTCGGGCGCCGCCGTCGTCATGGCCGCCGTCAAGGCCGCCGCCGAAATGGAACTCAAGGAAAACGTGGTGGCTCTCGTGCCCGCCGTGGAAAACCTGCCTTCGGGCAGCGCTCTGAAACCGGCCGACGTCATCACGACCTTAAGCGGTCTTACGGTTGAAGTGCTCAACACCGACGCCGAAGGCCGACTGATTCTGGCTGACGCCCTGGCCCGCGCCGCTGAACTCGAACCCGAGGTTTGCATCGACGTGGCAACGCTCACCGGTGCCTGCATCGTGGCGCTCGGCACCGACGTCTCCGGTCTTTTCTGCGAGGACGAACCGCTTACGGCCGCTCTGGCCTGCGCTGCCGACAGCGCGCACGACCCGGTCTGGCCGATGCCGATGGGAGGAACCTACAAGAAGGCCTTGGAGAGCTCTGTTGCAGACCTTGCCAACATCAGCTGGACGGCGGGTGCCGGCGCCTGCACGGCTGCTACGTTCCTTGCCGCATTCGCGCCGAAGTGCCCCTGGGCCCACCTTGATGTGGCAGGCACCGCTCAGGCCGCAAGCGGCAAGAGCGGCGGCACTGCGCGTCCCTTGCCGCTCATTCTTGAGTGGTTGCTTTCCCGTGCTCCGGCAACCAAGGCAAACAAGGTAAAGACCGTGAAGGCTAAGGCAGCCGCAAAGACGAAGACGGCTGCAGCGACGGAGAAAAAGGCTGCCGCCAAGACCGTCCGCAAGGCCGCCGCCAAGTAAGTTTTTCCGACAGACAGAGGTTGAGACACCGCTCGAGACGCCCGCATGCAGCAAATCGATTTTCACTTCAATGTCGCGCAACGCACCATCTATGCCTGCCGCCTGATCAAGAAGGTGCGCAAGATGGGGCTTACCGTTGCCGTCTGGAGCAGCAACGAGGTGCTGTTGCGGCGCGCCTACGACGATCTGTGGCGCTTTGAGGATTTGACCTTCATCGCGCACGCCTGGGCGGGTTCGGCTTTTGAAGCCGATGCGCCCGTGATTTTCGCAAGCGACATCACTCAGTTGAAACCGTCCGACGTCATCATTCTTCTGGACGAATCGGTGCCGCCCGACTGGCAGCATACGCTGGCGCCGTTTAACCGTGTTGTTGACATCGTCTCCACCAATCAGACGGAACTTCTCAATTCCCGCGCCCGCTATCGGCTGTACAAAACCGCCGGCGTGACGCTCAACGCCTACGACCGCAGCGCAGGTTAATAACAAATGAATTCCTATCATTCTCCGCTTTTGAAAGAACGTGTTCCCTACGACTGGGAGGAGCTCAAGCGCGCGGCGCAGGAGCTCAAGAACGGACCGATTCCGGGACAGTCCGAAGAGCAGGTGACGCCTCCGATTGCTCCGCAGCCCGAAGAGCCTCGTATGCCGAACCCCGAACCCATCCGCCGGCAGGAAGCTGCGCCCGTGACGCCCCAGGCCCGTTCTCAGCAGCAAGCCGGAGCTTCCGGCCCCGTTGCCGCCGGTTTGTCCGAAGAGGAGCTCGTTGCCCGTATCGTTCCGAAGGTGCTGGAACGCCTCAATTCGCAGATTGAGATCATCGTGGACGTGACGCTTAAGACCGCTGCCACGCGCATTCGATCGGACCTGCAGAAGGCCGTTGAAAACACCGTGCGCATGACTGTGAAGGAAGAACTCAGAAAACGCTGAGGATTTTCTGTCGTTTGCTGAACAAGTCGCCGTTGTCGGGAGATCCGGGAGCGGCGATTTTTTGATTGCCTGCTGTCGATAAAGTGGAAGCACGTCGGTGAGCAGCCCGTTGAATTGAGCGAATCAAGACGACGTTTCCCATTGACAGGAAAGTCGGTCAAACGAAAAGCCGCGCCCCCGACGAATCGAGAACGCGGCTGTTATGCTTCACTGCGGGCGATCAATCAACCCGGACTTAAAGCTTTGATCAGAATGCGTAGCGGGCGCCGAAGTTGATGCGCCACTTCTGGTCGATGTCGCCACCGAAACCGGTGCCCACGTCAAGGAACGTGTTGAGCGTATCGGTCACGCTGTAGGACACGCCCAGAGAAACTTCGGCCCAGTTGTCGTCGAGCTCGTCACTGATCTTGGCGGAGTTGTTCGAGCCGTTGACAGCGTGCATTGCTGCGTCCACGCTACCCAGGAAGTCATGGTTGTAGGAGGCCTTCAGGTAGGCTGCACCACGGTTTTCGGCAAACTTCATGCCGCCCATGACGCCCACGCGAGCGACCAAGCTTTCGATTGTTTCGAAATCAACGCTGCGGATGTTGGTCGCATAGTCCGTGGCGCGCAGCCAGCTGTAGGAGAGCTGAACCTGCGGTTCGACGAACATGTTGTGAGCGAGATCAAAGCGGTGGCCGGCTTCAACACCGACGATGGCGCCGGTCATCATGTAGTCGCCCTTTTCAGACCCGGCCGAGTTGGCAACGTTGTATTCGTTGTCGATGCGGCCGATCTTGGCCATCAAGTCAACGAAGCCGCCGTTGTCACCGTAGTAGGTGCCGTAAAGACCCAGCGTGTAGACGTCGTTGTCGGCGGAACCTGCATTGAGGTCGGTGTCGCCGATCGTGTAGTCAAAGCTCACGCCAACGAGGAAGTTGCTGCTCACGGGAGCGTCAAAGCCCACTTCGATCGTGCTGTAGTCGTATTCGAGGCCGCGGCCGTCAAGACGACCGTTGTTGTAGCGTGCCCAAGCGCCGGCAGCCTGCGGCATGGTGCGCAGCGTGCCCATACGATCGGAAAGGTTGGTGAGCTGGGAGCGCCATACCAGACCGTTCATCAAGGCGAGATCGGTGGTGGAGGTAATCAGGCTGCTCGGGCCGGAGTAGGTGCTCGTGATTTCGTCATCTTTCTTTTCGTGAACGGAAGCGCCGCCCCACAAACCGTCGGACGTAGTGATGCGTTCAGGCGTTGCGTTGTTGTCCAGGCTGATGCCATTGAAGAGCTCTTCGGCCTTGACCGAGCCGCTTGCCAATTTATCGCTGACCGTACCGGTGTAGTTGAACTTGACAGCATCATCTTGGCCACCTGTGTCCACATCAAGAAGAGGCTTCTCTTTGGAACCGACAGAATCGAATTCAAATGTCAACGAACCGTTTCCCACTGTCTCAATGAGTCCGATTTTGAGCGTCTGGGACTCATCGGAAGAGCGAATGGTCAGGTTGCTGTTGTTCACATGGACGCTACCCACATTGCAGTCTTCGCATGGATCGCCATCCAAAGCGTTTACCTTTTCCGGGGTACCGGAAGACAACACGATGGTTTCAGCGCGAGCCAGGTTTTCTACGGTCAGCTCAGATCCCTTACCGAGCTCAATGACACCTTCAACATGCGAATTGCCCTTAAGAATCAGTCTGAAGTCGACATCCTTATCCCAGCGGCCCGAGGAAATGGCGATGGCGCCGTCGGTGGCAATGATGGTGCCTTCATTGGTCACTGTACCGTCCTTGGCGTCGGAAGCCGTGATGCCATAGGCGTTCTTGCCGCTGGCGATGATAGTGCCCTCGTTGGTCATTTTAACGCCGCTGGCATCGTTGCCGCCAAGCGACATGCCGAAACCGCTGTTGATGACGTGAATCGTGCCTTCGTTGGTGATGACGGAACCTTTTTCTGAAGACAGAGCGTTAGCCGGCTTGGGGTTGGAAGTAGCCAACATGCCGGTGCCGCCTTCGACGTAGATCGTGCCGCTGTTGGTGATGGAGGTTTTTGTGCCGGTGCTGGCATCAGCTGCCATGCCTTTGGCCGCTTCGTAGTTGTCTTCTTTGCCGTTGTTGTCGGAGTGGACGTAGATGACGGCACCTTCGGCATTCACGCCTTTTTTGCCGCCGCTGGCGAGGATGCCGGAGGCGTACTGACCGAGTTTGTTGCCAGGAATGCGGTCGGCAAGCACCCAGATGCTTCCGTTGTTAGTGACGATGTCACCCTTTGCCGTGCTGAGGAACGCAGGTGCTTTGGAGCCGGAACTCATCGGTTCGCCAGAAGCGACAAGGCCGATACCATTCCAGGAAGACTGTTCATAGCTTGTCGGATCGTTCGCATCGTCGCGATAGATGATTTCGTTGTAATCCGTTTGATCTGTCGGGATTGCGGGAAATTCGGCGGCGTTAACCGTTGCGGCCATCACAGCGGCGGCCACGGCGGTCAGGTAAAAGCGGGGCATTTGTTACTCCGTTTGTGGGTTGCGAAAGTCGCGAGTTTGCATGACTTGGTTTTGAGCGTCAAGCGAGTAAAGACGGTTTTGTTCAATTCGAGAACAAACTAAAGGAAATTTTGCTTGCTTCGCGCTCTTATATTGAAGACAAATTGAGCAGTGACCAATATGCCCGTTGTGGACAATAGAGAAAGTGTCGGAGTGCTGATGCTTTTGAATGGCCTATGGGGCAGTGGTTTTGATTTGGTGATACTAATTCTATTCAGCTACTCTGGAAGGAAACGTTTTGAAGGAGATAGTGTTGGATTTATTGTAGTTAAGTCTCTGATGTTTTTAAGAATATTTGATTTTGTGTGACAGAATGATATGGATGTATTCGAATGATCCGCAGTTTGGATGATTGTCGGGAGAATTTGCAATTTCGTCGGTTTTGCAGGAACCGGGAGAAGTGGAAAGTAGGTCAGAGGATGGGTAGCGGGACAGACAAAAAGACAGCGGACGGAGTGTCGCCCGTCTGCCCAACTGAGCACACGCAGACACCTTTGATGTGCTCGCAATGAATAAGTGTCATCAGGTGTGCGGTAGGTTCGGTGTCTTTTGATACACGGGTTCGGACTGTGTCCGGGTACGCCCTGAGAAGGCGATCTCGTCGCAACCTTGTGTGGTTTTGGGTTGTGCGTAAACAAGAACAGGACGCGAACCGAAATCCGCGTCCTGTTGTTGCCCTTAGCGGTCAGCCGGAGCTCTTAACGATCAGCTCCGAAAACCGTGCCGTTTTTGTCGCCCACGGGCTTGGCGTTGCGAGGCGCCTTCACCAACAGGTTGGGCTTGGTGACGGACGGATCGGGCAGCGGTGCAATGTGCTTGCGATCCGAGTGCTTCTTTAAAAGCTCGCTCATTTCACCGAACTCGATGGCGCGCTGCGGGCAGGAGTCCACGCAGACGGGGTTGAGTCCCTTGGCGAGACGATCCTGACAGGCGTCGCACTTGGTCATCTTCTTTGCGACCGTATCGAGCTGCGGCGCGCCGTACGGGCAAGCCTTGGCGCACATTCCGCAGCCGATGCACTTGTCGCGATCAATCAGAACCAGACCGTCTTCCTTGCGCTTGAAGTGAGCCTTGGTGGGGCAGACCTTGACGCAGGCGGGATCTTCGCAGTGATTGCAGCTCACCGAGACGTAATACGCAAACGTATCCGTGCGCCAGGCGCCGGTGGCGCGGTCCTGTCTCCAGCCGCCTCCCTCAAAGCAAAGGACATGTCGGAAGTTGCGACCGACCGGAAGATTGTTCTTATCTTTGCAGGCGACCTCGCACGTTCTGCAGCCGGTGCAGCGGGAGGCGTCAATCAGAAAGCCGTATTGTTTTGCCATGATGTGCCTCCTTTAGATCTTGCGGACTTCGACGAGATTGGTGTGCTGCGGGTTGGCCTTGGCCAACGGGCTCTTCTTGAGAGATGTAAGCGTGTTGATGGAAGGACCTTTGTCTACGCCCTTGGCGTCGGGCGTGTACCAACCGCCCTGCGGGAACGCCACCACGCCCGGGAAAATGCGAGGCGTGACGTGTACCGGCAGCTGCACGCGGCCGCGGTCGTTGAAGACTTCCACCATGTCGCCGGTCTTGAGCGCACGACCTCTGGCGTCGATCGGATTCATCAGGAGTTCGTCGGGCTGCACTTCACGCAGCCACGGCACGTTGTGATACGTGGAGTGGGTGCGGCCGTGTCCGTGATAGCCGAAGCACTGCAGCGGATACTTCTTTTGCAGCGGATCGCCCGGCATTTCCCACGTGCGGCAGAACTTGGGCAGAGCCGAAATGACGTCGCCCTTAGGCAAAGTCCAGTCCTTGGCAAGCTTGGCCAGACGTTCGGAATAGATTTCGATCTTGCCCGAGGGAGTCTTCAGGGGGTTCTTCACCGGATCGTCGCGGAAGGCCTTCATGACAACGGTTTTACCCTTGCCCAGACCCGGCACCTTGACGATGCCTTGCTTCCAGAAGGTGTCGAAGTCGGGCATGACGTCCGGATGTTTCTTCCGAGTTTCTTCGTAGCACCAGCGCACCCATTCTTCCTGCGTGCGACCTTCGGTGTACTTGTCTTCGATGCCGAAGCGCTTGGCGATCTGAGAGCAGATCCAGTAGCCGCTGCGTTGTTCCCACTGCGGCTCAACGCATTTCTGCAGAGCGACCATGAAGTTGCTCGTGCCCGTGGCGTAGCCGTCGGCGGCGATGTCGTTGAGTTCCTGCTGCATCACGTCGGGCAGGATGAGGTCAGCCCAGCGGGCGGTGGAGGTCATCTGGTTGTCGACGACGAGGATGAACTCGCACTTCTTTTCGTCAGCCAGAATCTTGGCCGTGCCGTTGTGGTCCGAATGCTGGTTCATGTTCACGTTGGAGCACTGCGTCCACAGGAACTTGATGCCCACGTCGAGCTTATCCTTGCCGCGCACGCCGTCGGCCGTGGCGGTCATCTTTTCGCCGTGATCGATCGCGTCGCTCCAAGTAAAGAACGAAATGAGCGTCTTAACCGGATTCTTTCCGGAAGGCAGGCCCACGTCGCCCAGGCCGATGTCGCCCTCGCGGCCGCCGTGGCTCGTGCCGGGAAGACCGATGTTGCCCGTCAGAATCGGCAGCATGGCAATGGCGCGTGCCGTTTGTTCACCGTTGGCCTGACGTTGCGGACCATAGCCTTGAGCAAAGAAAACAGGTTTGGTCTTTGCCATTTCACGGGCCAACCGGATGATGGTTTCGGTCGGAATGCCGGTGATGCGGGAGGCGTATTCCGGAGTCTTTGGCGTCTTGTCTTCGCCTTCGCCCAGAATGTAGCTCTTGTAGTCGCTCTTGGCGGGCGCGCCCTTGGGCAGCGTCTTTTCGTCGTAGCCCACGCAGTATTTGTCGAGGAAGGCCTGATCGACCAGGTTTTCCTTGATCATGACGTAGGCGATGCCTTCAACGAAAGCCGCATCGGTACCCGGACGGATCGGCACCCATTCGTCTTCCTTGCCCAGACACGTGTCCGTATAGATCGGATCGACAATGATCATGCGCGGACGATCCTTGCCCTGACGAGCGCAATCGAGCTCCCAGGCTTGGCCGCCGCCCGACTGGCGCGTGACCATCGTGTTGTTGCCGAAGGACACGTAGAGCTTGGCGTTGCCGACTTCGGTCATCTGAGAGCCGCCGGCGCCGAGCCCGTAGGTGTAGGGGAAGGCGCCGTTGATCTGAGCCGAAGAGTAGGTGCCGTAGCAGCCCAGAGAACCGCCCAACATATTGAGCAGACGATCGGCCGTGCGGCGCGTGGAAACGAGCTGATAGGAACCGGAGCCGTACTGCAGGTAGATGGCTTCGTTGCCGTATTTCTCGATGGTGTATTTGAGCTGCTTGGCGACGATGTCAAGCGCTTCGTCCCAGGAGATGCGCTCGAACTTGTTTTCGCCGCGCTTGCCCACGCGCTTCATCGGGTACTTGAGGCGTTCGGGAGAGTACAAGCGCTGACGCATGGAGCGGCCTCGCAAGCAGGCGCGGACATGCGGGACAGCCAGAGGCATCTTGGTGGAGTCGGCGCCGGTGTTTTCCGGTTCAATGCGGATCACCTGACCGTTTTTGACGATGGCTTTCAACGGGCAGCGGCTGCCGCAATTGACAACGCACGAAGTCCAGCGAACGGTTTCCATATCATCCATGGCCGCTGCAACGGCTTGACTGAGCGGTGTGAGTGAAAAATTAGCCAGTAGACCGGCGGCTGCAACCGATTTCATCAAGTTGCGCCGCGATACGGCTGGGTACTGAAATGTCATTTTTTTCTCCTGTGAGCGAGCTGCTTTTGGGGAGACAAAATAATCGGGGTCGTGATCGATTGTTTTGTCGGCAGCGGTCTCTGGGGTGCAACGCACCTTATCTCTAAGGTTAATCCATTTCGGGTTCGCGCCAAGCAGAGAGTTCAACCGATCCCACTCATGAAAACACCCATTCGCAAGCAAAAACTGAAAGGCACCGATTGCAGATTCTGAAAAATGGTTAATAATCGCACTCGATCTGCTTTTATGACTGAGGAAAATTTTCACTGATGTTGTCTCGACGCGATTATCTGAAAGCCTTTTGCGCAGCGTATCTTCTTCCCATCGGAGGCTCCTTTGCCGCAGAGCCCAAGGAGGCTTGGAGCCGGAAAGCATTTGCAGCGGCAGATTCAAGTCTGCAAGCTGTCAAGCGGCATGCCTTCCTGTGTGGAGTGTTTGACGGTACTTTATCCAAAAGAACGTTCGCGGCTTATCTCTGCCAGAACATCAGTTATCTGGACACCTACGCATCTTGTCTGGATTTGCTCGCAGCTCGCTTGTCTCAAATTCAAGGCTTTGAACAGGAGGCTCGGGAGCTCAAACAATGGGCTCGGGAAACACGCGATATGCGAGTCTGGACCATCGACTATGTGAAGTCATTTACGGGGCAATCGGTCAACCCGTCTGAAATTGTTCCTTTGCCGGAATTGCTGGCCTATCAGGATTTCGAAGCGCGAGCCGTACGGTCTGCCGATCTCGGAGTTGCAATGGCGGCTCTGTTGCCGTGTTTCTGGATTTGGAACGAATTCGGAAAGGCATTGCGTCCCACAGCCAAGCTTCAGGACAATCCGTTCCGAGATTGGGTTGAGGGTATGGGGTCGGAGGCGTCCGATGTTTCTGCACGAAAGGCGGTGTCAATTGCGGATAAACTGGCCCAAAACGGCTCAGACGCTTTGCGTGCGCGCATGACAGACGTCTTTGCAGCCGGTTGTTGGCTCGAGTGGCAGCTTTTTGAAGTTGTTTCGCACAACTAAAGGACGATTTGCAGACGCAAAAGAGGAGCGGCGATTATGTGCCAGATTTGTTGAGACCGGAAAGATCTCCTCGTTTGCTATCGCAAGACCGTTCCGTTCGTGACGAAGGATCGCATCTACACCAACGACATCAACAACGGCATCAAGTTCCTGCGCACGCTCGATCCGGCTACATTGAAGTAATTCGGTCATAATTCACATCCTTTGTTTCTCCTGATCTTACTTGCGGGCCACGTTTTGGACGCGGCCCGCGGGTGAAGATTGACTCCACGAATCAAAACATCATGAAAAAGACACTCACCACAGCCGCGGTTTTGTCCGCACTCTCCTGCGTAGCCTCCGCAACGGAAGTGACGCTCTACGGCGTTGTGGATACGGGCTTTACGTATCAGCACACCGAAGGCGGCGACGATTCGTTTGCCATGACGAGCGGCAACTATGCCGGTCCTCGTTTCGGTTTTAAGGGCACCGAAGATCTGGGCGACAATTTGACGCTCGGTTTTGTTTTGGAAGCCGGTTTCAACAGCGACACCGGTGCGCAGGGGGAGGACGGCAAGATCTTCAACCGTGAATCGCAGATTTATCTCTCGGGCGACTGGGGAACGCTCGGTTTCGGTCGTGTCGGCGGCTTTTCGTCCGGTATGAGCTCTCTGTCCTGGTATTGGGACTTCGAACCTTTTGAAACCGGTTACGTCGACGCCGGTATCCAGGCCTCTCAGGTCAACGTCTGGAACGTACACAGCAACACGATCTATTACGTGTCGCCGACGTTTGCGGGTGCCAAGCTCGGCGTGCAGTATTCGCTCACGAACGAAGCCGACGACGAAAACGTTCGCTGGGTCAACAACAGCAAGTGGCTCAATGTGGCGCTGCGCTGGGACGGCAACAACGTCAAGGTTATCGGTGCGGTTGAAGCCGAGTTCTACGGTGACAGTTCCGAGTACTACGGAACCGGTTACGATACGAAGAACTGGGAAGATGCCTTCAGCTATAAGCTTGCTGCCACATGGACGCCGGGTGGCGGTGCCACGACGCTTTACGCCGGCTTGAACTACTTCACCAACAACCGCCGCATGAGCGACGCCAACTGGAACGAATACGACTTCGATTCGGATCTCTTGAAGACGAGCTCGGACGCGTACGATGCGATTTCCGGATTCTTGGGTGTCCGCTACACCGTGGGTTCGGCCAATTGGCTTGCTCAGGTGCAGTACCAGGACGGCGAGTTCGAGGGAGCACCGTCAGGGCAAGACGGCGACTTCAAGCGTTACGCCGTGGGTTTGGGCTGCCACTACTATTTCAGCAACCGCACGATGGGTTACGCTGTCGTCTCTTGGGCTAAAGGCGAAGGCTGGCTCAACAAAGATGAAAATACCACGAACCGTACGGCTGCTTCGATTGGTTTGACGCACTCATTTTGATTGTCAGTGACGGCGGCAGTTGCCGCATTTGACATGGTTTCATGCCGAAGGTGCATCTGGCGCTAAAACGCTGGAGTTGCGCCTTCGGTTTTTTGTTTGCGGCAAATGCTTTTTGCTCGCGTTCGAATTCGGGCGTAGCATCGGTAAGAGAAGCCTTTATGTCGGTGTTATGCCGGCTGAATCCATATGGTGACGGCGCAATGTACGGAAAGCTCGCTCGAGTTCTGTTCATATTGCTGATCCTGCATTCCTGCACGACCGGCATGCGCTTTTGCGTGACGCTCGATGCACTTGAGCACGGGGCGAGTTCCTTTGAGGTGGGCGCGATGCTCGCCAGCGTCGCCTTGTTTCCTGCATTCGGCGCCATTGCCGCCGGTCGGTGGCTGGATCGTTCGGGGCCTAGACCGTCGCTGGCCTTGGCCATCTTCTGTGCGGCTTCAGCCGGTGCCGCGACGCTCATCTTTCCCATCAAGACAGCGGGCCTTTGGCCGCTCTTTTCGGCCTGCATTCTTGTAGGCACGGCCTTTATGCTCACCAACACCGTCGTTCAGCGCCTGACCGGTGACGTTTCCACCAACGAGACAAGAGCACTGGCCTTTACGCTGTTGTCAATCGTGACGGCCTTAAGCGGCTTGCTCACGCCGATCATCACGGGCTACTTGATTGAGCACTTCGGCTTTGCCAGTTTCTATTGTTGGGTGGCGGGCGCTCCGATCTTTGTTGGGCTGATGTGTTTGTTGCCGTTTATGCGGCATGTACTTCCTGCAGGAGGCAATGGTGCTCGCAAGGCGGCGGGAACGCATCCTCAAAAAGTAATGGACTTTTTCCGGGATCCGCCCATGCGAGCGGTCTTGGTCTGTTCCGTCGTCGTTTCAGTCGCCTGGGAAGTAGGCAATCTGCTGATTCCTGTCTACTGCGCATCCGTGAATCTTTCGCCTTCGGACATCGGCTGGGTGCTGGGCAGTTTCTCGGCGGCGTCCTTTGCCGTACGGCTTCTGATGCCGTATCTGATGCGGCATATGCGCGAATGGATCATGATTGCGCTTACGCTTCTGATTTCGGCCTTGGCTTTCGTTCTCTTTCCGTTCTTTGAAAGTCAACTGCCGCTCATGGCCTGCGCTTTCCTGTTGGGCTTGGGACTGGGGGCGTCGCTTCCGAACATGATGTCGCTTGTTTATCGTCTGGCGCCCAAAGGCAGAACAGGCGAGGCGATCGGACTGCGCCTGATGCTGATCAATTCAAGCAAAGCGACTTTCCCGGTGGCCATGGGTGCGCTGGGGGCCGTTATCGGTGCCGGAGCGTCCCTGTGGGGACTTGCCATTTTCGTCTTTCTGGGCTTTCTTTTTGCGATGCGATCGGCGCCGACGGTTATCGGTGCGGTGGCAGGCAGTCACACGGAACACTGACAGACATCTAGCAGACGAAAAGAGAAGTGTTGGAACGTGGCTTTCAGTTTTTCTTGCCGAATGCGGTTTGCAAGAGGTCGTACGGTCTTTCTCGAAGGTCCGATTCCGGATTGGCAATGCAGCAGGCATTGGAAATTGCCGGAAAATTGTCAATCAGCATGACGATTAATTGTCAATTAGGTTTGCAATTTGCTTATTGCAGAGGCGTTTTTGACTGTTCCGAGAGAGTATCTTCTGTGAAAGTTGTTCCAACCCAAGCCGTTTGATGCGGCCAAACAGGAGAGCAGTATGTTGCCAATGATTGGCGTGTGTCCGCTTTTTGATGCGAGATCGTCTCGTATCTGGATGCGTTCAGAATACTTGCAGGCCGTGGAAGAGGCAGGCGGCGTGCCGGTCGTGTTGCCGTTGACGACAAAAGTCTCAACCATCGAGTCTCTGTTGGATCGACTTGACGGATTTTTGCTCACGGGCGGCCAGGATGTGGATCCAGCGATCTACGGTCAGAAGAAGTTGTCCTTGTGCGGCGAAGTTTGTGCGGAGCGCGATGCTTTTGAGCGGTTGGTGATCCAAGGCGCCGAGTCCCGAGACAAGCCGCTTTTGGGTATCTGCCGCGGCATTCAGATTCTCAATGCGACCTTGGGCGGAACGCTCTATCAGGATTTATCTACTGAACATCCCGGCGTGGAGCACGATATGGAGCCGCCGTATGACCGTGCGATACACCGCGTGTTTGTGCTGGAAGGCACTCCGCTTGCAGACATTGTCGGCTCAGGCTCGATTGAGGTGAACAGCTATCACCATCAGGCGATCCGAGACTTGGCGCCTTCGCTTCAGGTTTCGGCCGTGAGTGAAGACGGTATCGTCGAGGCGGTCTGGATGCCTGGCAAAAGGTTCTTTCAAGCTGTGCAGTGGCATCCGGAGACGCTGTATCGGAAGGAAGAAAAGTGCCGTCGGCTGATCGAGGTGTTTGTGCGGGTGGCTTCGGAGAACTGAGAGAAAAGGTGTTTTTGTAAAATTGTCAATCTGATTTACAAAAATCTGCAATGCTACTTGACAATTTATCGTAAGTCTATTTTACAATTTCTCATGCGATATGTTTTCTGGACTGCTTGAGACAAAAAATGACTTATATCCGACGTTGGGCTGAGAGTGAATTTCAGATGGCCGAGAGGATTTTCAAGGCTGTCATTTTTTCTGGAGTGCGACAGTGCGGCAAAACGACTCTGATGAGAGAGTTATTGCCAAAAGATGCGGCATATGTGTCCCTTGATAGAGAGATCTTTAGACAGGCTGCTGCAGATGCTCCGGGAGGTTTTCTGCAGCAGTACAGAAATCGAAGCTGTTTAGCTATTGACGAGGTTCAAAAGGTCCCAGCGCTTTTCCATGAAATCAAGGCGTTTGTGGATGAATCCCGCGAGTTGAGGCAGTACTTGCTGTCCGGATCGTCCAACTACAAGACGATGCCGTCCATACACGAATCTATGGCCGGCCGACTCGGAGAAGTCCGTTTGCGACCGATGACTGAGGGCGAAATACAAGAACAGCCCCCTCGGTTTATCGACAGACTTTTCAATGAAGAGTTTGATGACAAATTAACCGCAGAGGACTGTAGCAAACGGGTGATTATTGAAAAGGCTCTTCGTGGCGGTTTTCCGGATGTCCTCCGAATGGAAGGCGGGGAACGCGATTATTGGTTCGAAGCCTATGTAAGTTCACTCGTTATACGGGATCTGCTGGAGTTGGGAGATTTTCGTAAACCGCACTATATGCAGATGTTGTTGCAGCAGTGTGCTGGGAGCTCGAGCCGGATGGTCAATGTTTCATCATTATCTGCAGCGATGGAGGTGAACAGACCGACAGTAATGCAGTATTTGACGGCAATGCAAACCATGTTTTTGGTGGAATTGTTACCGGCATGGCAAAACAAAATTATTAAACGCGCATCATCGACACCCAAGCTGATGCTCTGTGACAGCGGACTGATGGCATATTTGGCAGATCTAGGCGATGTGGATCTGGCTCTTAATGTGGAAGACAAAGCAACCACGGATTTGGTGGGAAATTTGCTTGAAACATGGGTTTATCAGCAACTCGTGCCGATTACTGATATTGGGCGCAAGTGGAAGCTTTATCACTTCCGTAACACGACAGGCAAAGAGATCGACTTTATTTTGGAAAACAGAAATGGAGAATTGATTTGTCTGGAGGTAAAGGCAAGCGAAGGAGTAAAAGCGGAACATTTCAAGAACCTTCGCTGGTTCAAAGAACAATTCGGTAAGAACCGCCGTATTTGGTCGGTTGTTCTTTACACGGGCCACGATGTTGTTCGTTATGGTGAGCGCGAGTTCGCTTTGCCGATGGCGTATTTGTGGCTCTAGAGAACCGGGTGATTGGGCAGGCAAGCCTGCATGAATGGTGCTGTCAGACCTCACGACTTACCCACAACCTCGGCCTACGGCCCAGTAAGTAGTCTGAGCGGCCGAGGATGTGGATAAGTCTTCTCTTGTCCCCGAATTGACCGATCGTTTATCGGCATCGTTCGCAGATGCAGGATGGGAGGATTCAGCACGAACTCTTTTTGCTGCAAAGAGAAACGGATGCAAAAAGACCTTCCCGAGCACCATTGGTTCGGAAAGGTCTTGAAAGATGACAGAAAGTTTCGACTTAGTGGTTGAGAATCTTCGATAGGAACTTCTGCGCACGTTCCGTGTGCGGCTTATTGAAAAATTCGTCCGAAGGAAGATTTTCAATGACTTCGCCGGCATCCATAAAGATCACGTGGTCGGCCACTTTCTTGGCAAAGCCCATTTCGTGCGTCACCACCATCATGGTCATGCCTTCGTGAGCAAGTTCCACCATCACGTCAAGCACTTCGTTGATCATCTCGGGGTCAAGCGCCGAGGTGGGTTCGTCAAAGAGCATGCAGATCGGATCCATGGCCAAGGCGCGGGCAATGGCAACACGCTGCTGCTGACCGCCCGAAAGCTGCCCCGGAAACTTTTCCGAATGCTTCAAAAGGCCCACGCGATCGAGCAGCTTTAAGCCGCGTTCTTCGGCTTCGGCCTTGTCGCGTCCGAGCACCTTGATCTGGGCAAGCGCCAGATTGTCGCGGATGCTCATGTGGGGAAAGAGCTCGAAATGCTGAAAGACCATGCCGACGTGGCTGCGCAGTTTCGCGAGATCCGTCTTGGGGTCGCCCACGGAAATGCCGTTGATGCGGATTTCGCCCTGCTGGAAGGGTTCAAGTGCGTTGACGGTCTTAATGAGCGTGGACTTGCCCGAACCGGAAGGTCCGCAGACAACCACCACTTCGCCTTTTTCGACGTTCACCGAGCAGTTCTTGAGAACCTGAAAGTCTCCGTACCACTTGCTCACGTTTTTGATTTCAATCATCGACATTTTTCTTTTAATCCTGTAATTCCGGTTTTGTGCGATGTCCTTGTGCTCTTAGCGGGCGGCCACGGCGATCTTGCGCTGCAGGCGACGCACGAGCATCGAAAGCGACACGGAAACGGTGAGGTAGCAGACGGCGGCAAAGGAGTACATCAAGACGAGCTGACCGTCGCGCTGAGCGATCTTGCTTACGGCGCCCATGAAGTCGTTGCCGCTGATCACGTACACCAGACTTGTGTCCTGGAAGAGAATGATGGTCTGGGTGAGCAGCACCGGCAGCATGTTGCGAACGGCCTGCGGCAGGATGACGTAGCGCATCGTCTGACCGTAGCGAAGGCCGAGCGCCATGGCCGCGGACATCTGCCCCTTGCTCACGGACTGGATGCCGGCACGCATGATTTCTGCAAAGTAGGCCGCTTCAAAGAGCACGAAGGTGATGATGGCCGTCATTTCCGCGCCGATCATGACCGGATGATCGAGCCTGAGCAGAACCTTGAGAACTTCCGGCATCAGCAGGAAGAACCAGAAGAGCACGAGCACGAGCGGCACGGCGCGCATCAGGTTGGTGTAGAGCTTGGAAAACTCGGAAAGAATCTTGGAAGTCGACAGACGGCAAAGTGCGAGACCCGTACCGAGAATCAGACCGCCCACGGCCGTGATGATCGTCAGTTCGATCGTGTACTTGACGCCTTCGAGAATGTAGGCCCAGGAATTCGTAATCGAGGAAAAATCAAACATCGCTTATCTCCTCTCTTACTTGGCAAGGATGAGGCCGGGAACGGCGCTCTTTTTCTCGACGACGCGCATGACGTTGTTGACGATCAGGGCGATGACGATGTAGATGATGGTGGCCCAGATGTAGGCGGCGAAGAACTGGAACGTGTTTTCGCCCATTTCGTTGGCGCGCATCGTGAGTTCAGGCAGACCGATGGTGAGAGCCACGGCGGTGTTCTTCACGAGGTTCATGGCTTCGCTCGTGAGCGGCGGAACGATCAGGCGCATCGCCAGCGGCAGAATCACATAGGCGTATGTCTGAATCGGCGTAAAGCCCAGAGCCTTGGCGGCGTTGGGAAGGCCCTTCGGAACGGAGGCGATGCCGGCGCGAACCTGTTCGGCAACGCGTGAGGAAGTGAAAAAGCCCATGCAGATGAAAGCCGTCAGGAACTGCGAGTAGACGGGATCGACCGTGTTCATCCAGTCCTTGTACCAGGGAATGAATTCCGGAACGACGAAGAACCAGACGAAAATCTGAACGATGAGCGGAATGTTGCGGAAGGTCTCGATCCACACTTCGCAGATCGTGCTTAGGAATTTGTTCTGGGAGGTGCGCAGCGTGCCCACGATGATGCCCAGCACGAGAGCCAGCGCAAAGGAGGTGAGCATCAGAGCCACCGTCCAGCCGGCGCCGCCCAAAATGTACGACCACCAGGGCTCGTCGGAGAGCAGCGCAGGCTCAAACAGAGAGTTCAGATCAAAATTGAGAGCCATTTTCAACTTTCCTCTTTTTATGTGCGGCAGCCCGTGTGAAGGGCAAGGACTGCCGCAGCCGCGGGAAATGAATTTTCAAAAAGACCGGGGCATCTCAACGTTGGCGCCACTGAGACCGGCCCCGGCATAAAACTTCCCTATCAGATGCCCTTGTCCGAAGGATTGGCAAAGAGTTCCTTCGTGTAGTTGTTCATCTTGAAGTTCAGGTTGACGTTCTTGGGCGGAATGGGAGATTCGAACCAGGTCTTGTAGAGCTTTTCGAGTTCTCCGGTCTTGATCATGTTCGTGACCGTCTTGTCAACGAGAGCCTTGAACTGCGGATCGTCCTTGCGGAACATGGCGCCGTAGGGTTCGACCGAAAGAGCGGCGTCGAGAATCTTGAAGTCGGCGGAGTTCTTCAGGTTCGCAATCTGACCTGCGAGCAGAACGTCGTCAAGCACGAATGCGTCGGCGCGTTTGTTGGCAACGAGCTGCATGGCTTCGGCAAAGTCCTTCGTCATCATGTAGCGCACGCGAATGCCGTTTTCTTTTTCAAACTTCTTCATGAGCGCCACGGAAGTCGTGCCGGAAGTCACGGCAATCGTCTTGCCGTTCAAGTCCTTCATCGAATTGATGCCGCTGTTCTTCCAGACGGCGGCCGAAACCTGGATGCCGAAGTAGCTCACGGAGAAGGCCGCTTCGCGCTGACGAACCAGAGAGTTGGTGGTCGAGCCGCATTCGATGTCAACCGTACCGTTCTGGATGAGCGGAATGCGGTTTGCCGAAGTCACAGCCTGATATTTCACATCAAGCTTGGCCAGGCCGAGTTCCTTCTGAGCGGATTCGGCAACCTTGCGGCAGACCTCAAAGGCATAGCCAACGGGCTTGCCGTCGGCGCCGAGGTAGGAAAACGGCACGGAGCTTTCACGATAGCCGAGCGTGATCGAGCCGGTTTCCTGAATCTTCTTGAGCGTTCCGGTGAGCTCCGCGGCGGTGGCTGCGTTCATGGCGAGAACAGCGGCGGCGACGGCTGCGAGGGCAAAGCGGGAAGTGTGCTTCATATCAGGCTCCTATTTGAGTGTGTGATCGTTCTCGGTGCGCGTGAATGAGTGCGCGCCTTTTGTCTTTAACTGTTGCAAGGAGCGTGCCAGTTTTGGACACAATAGGGAGAACCCTCGCTCTTTTCTTAAATCGTTAAGGTTTAGTGACTAAGAAAGCTAATCGGTAATGATTAGTTTTGTCTTGAATTGCCCGATGATTAGGTCGAAGGAACTAGAGAAACGACAAAGCTTAAGACGGGGCGAAACGGAAACGAAAAGCACCGTTTGGGTGCGCTATAGGCAGTTGTGATGCATCAAATTGGTGCATGGTTAAGATGCAGTCGAACGCAGGAAGGTGGGATGGAATGCCTCTGAATTGCCGATTAAGAGCAAAATGACTCCAAATCCTTAAAAGAGGCCTTTATGGAATTCTCCCGAAAGACGTATTTGGATCGTTTGATTGAACGAAAGCACAACGGATTGGTGAAGATTCTCACGGGCATTCATGGTTGCGCAAGTCGTATCTGCTTCGGAAACTTTTCCGGGACCATCTGATTAAAAGCGGTGTCGCTTCTGACCACATTTGCGTCTACGAATTTCCTCGTTCATCAGACCGTTCAATGTGTAGTCCCAACGTCTTTTTTGCCGATTTGAAAAAGAGGCTTCCCGGGACCGGTCGTTGCTACCTTTTGCTTGACAATGTCGAATATCTTTCCGACGCAGCTCAAGTTCTCAATTCTCTCAACCATGAGGATCGTCTGGACGTGTACGTCACCGTGAGTCACGCTTCGGGCTTTGCGACGGATGTGTCGAAGGTGTTTTGAGGCAGATGTGACGCGGTGTACGTTTTTCCGCTGTCGTTTGCCGAATTTATGTCCGGCTTTGACGGTGGTCTTCACGAGGCGTGGGCGCAATATTCCCGCTACGGCGGAATGCCGGCGGTGGTCGCCTTGGAGTCGGAAGAAGAGAAGAGGTCCCGGCTCACGAGCTTTCTCAAGGACACGTGTGTGGCGGACGTGGCTGGTTACGATGACGTTGGCAAGACGAGTGAACTTGAGGCGCTCATCCGTGTCATAGCCTCTTGCGCGTGACAATTCCTCAATTCAACACGGGTCGCTAAGCAATCCACAAACGGCGCGAGTGTGACGGTCAATACCGTTGGTTGCTATCTGAAATATTTGGAGGATGCGTTTCTGATCAGGGCGGCGCGCCGGTACGACATCAAGCGAAATAGGCGGTTTGGCTCGCCGGTGAAGTCACAGATCTGAGGGTGCGAGGTTACGAGGTTGAGCTCGGCAGCGTGCTGAAGCGAAAAGTACGAAACGGAAGGAGTCTCGCCGAGCAGCTTGAGGTCAGCTTCGTGACCAATCGGCTCAGTCGCAGAATCTACGTACAGGTGGCCGATGAATCGTCGGGTGAGTTTGGAGTGCGGGCACAAAAGGCGGCGCTGATGGCCATTCGTGATAGTTTCAAGAAAATAATCGTGCTCGGTCGCCCGATTGTGCCGGCGTACGATGAAGAGGGCATTTTCTACATCGGTTTTTTGGATTTTTTGCTCAAGCCGGAGATGTTGCTTTGGCAGCGTCGTTAAAAAGCCGAGTCGTTAGCTTTGTCAGGTTTTACACAGATGTGTGGACAACAGCTGTGTATAACCTGAGAAGGCTAGAAAAATCAGAGGGTTATCGGCGTGCTTAAATTTTAGGCATGAGAGTATTCTGAATCGATCGCTAACAATCGAAGAGTGTCTGTGTTTCTGATGACTTGAACGCTTTTCGTAACTTCGTCAGACTTCGCTTGGACTGGCCCGCTTATTAAACATGAAAAACCTTACAGTAGAGGCCGTAAAGCCCCTGATCAGCCAAGGGATATAAGGCCGATCGTGCACCGCACGATAAAAAATCGGGCAATGCTGGCGCGTATACAAAATTTCAGGCATGA
>NZ_QRLV01000030.1 GCF_003472385.1 Sutterella sp. AM11-39
TCACTACTGTCCAAATTGAATTGCAAAGCCAGAAGGTTTTGCAAAATTCGAGGGGGTGACCGAAGGGCCGGCCCCTTTTTCATGACTATGTCAGATATTTGAGGTGCTGCAGATAACAAAAATGGCGAGGAAGCATGTAAATTGGAAAGTCGCTAAACAACCCAACACAGCCCTCGCCATGGCCAGCAATTCTACAGACTTTGCTCTTCAGAATGCACCTACCAGCTTCTTTGCGCAGTTGATTGATCTACTGCCCAAAAATCGCCTACTGGCGCATTTTGACAAACATTGCCCCCGACGCAGTGCCACCAAGTTCAGCGCTTGGGATCATTTCATCGCCCTGCTCTTCTGCCATCTCGCCGGCTGCGATTCGTTGCGCGAACTTGACGACGGGCTGTATTCGGCTTGTGGCAAGCTCAACCAGCTCGATGCCAAGCCTATGAAGCGCACAGCGCTTGCCTATGCCAACCAGACACGTTCCTATCGAATCTTCGAACAGTGCTACATGCTGTTGTTGGATTACTTTAAGCCGATGTTGGGGCGAAGGAAACTTCAAAAAGCCTTTGAAAAGCCCGTCTACTCGCTAGATTCGACAACCATCACCGTCTGTCTGAGCCGCTTTGACTGGGCGAAATATCGCACATCGAAGGGTGGGTTCAAACTTCACAGCATCATCGACAATGACCACTTAATGCCGTGCGTAATGAATCTGACTACCGGAAAGGTACACGATGCCGCACTGGCACAAACAACCATCGAGAAACTGCCTGCCGCCAACATAACGGTCGTTATGGATCGCGGCTACAGCGACTACTCGCTCTTTGCCTGGCTCTCGAAGCGAGGCACTACATTCGTCACTCGCCTCAAGGACAATGCCGTAACGACGCCGCTGAAGAAGGGG
>NZ_QRLV01000031.1 GCF_003472385.1 Sutterella sp. AM11-39
GCCGGACGAGAAGCTTGCGGCGAGCTTCAGTTTCGAGTCGTTCAATGGCACGACACAGACAACGACCGCTGGTTTAACTTCCTGACCAACGATATGGATTTGAAACCGGAGCAGATTGCGGCGCTGTACAAGGAACGCTGACAGATCGAGCTCTTCTTCAAGAAAATCAAGCAGAACCTGAAGATCAAAAGCTTCATTGGCACCAACGAAAACGCCGTCATGAGCCAAATTTGGACAGCTGCCATTGTGACGCTGCTCATCGAGGTGCTCAAGCAGAGATCCTTGCACAAATGGTCTTTTCCAAAGCTTCTGCACTTCGTCCGTCTGAATCTCATGACACACAAAAGTCTGCGAGTCTGGCTTGACTATCCTGATGTACGAATGAATGACGGAAAACGAAACCTGGAGAAGCCTCCGGAGATAGGAATGCAGGCGCAATTACCCTTTTAATCGCAAGAGAGGGGCTAC
This sequence comes from Sutterella sp. AM11-39, assembly GCF_003472385.1. Classification (GTDB taxonomy): domain Bacteria; phylum Pseudomonadota; class Gammaproteobacteria; order Burkholderiales; family Burkholderiaceae_F; genus Duodenibacillus; species Duodenibacillus intestinigallinarum. The sequence continues at coordinate 469 of NZ_QRLV01000031.1, forward strand.
TTTTTGTCCCGAAAATGCAAGCCTTTGATTTGAAAGGAGGTGACTTCCGTCTAAGCGGGAATGCATATTTTCAATTTGGACAGCAGTG
>NZ_QRLV01000004.1 GCF_003472385.1 Sutterella sp. AM11-39
GGCGCTTCCTCACCTGCATGAATGCAGGGGTTTCCGCGCCGAATTTCTATGAAGCGCAACACGGATCTTCGGTTTGAACTGCCGCAGAGCAAAGTTTCATCACCCGGCGGCGTTTTGGCGCTTCTGCAGGGGCAGGTACAGACCTCAGGCAATGCTCTGCCCGATGAGAAAACGGTGGCAATGTGGCAGCGTGAGGCGGCCGAAGGCTCGCCCAACGCACAGTATGAACTCGCCAAGATGCTCACAAGTGGCGAGCCGGTCTCTGCCGACAACCGCGCTGCCGTCAAGTGGTTAAAGAAGGCGGCAGAAAAGCAGCACGCCGAAAGCCAGCATATGCTGGGCGTTTTGATCGCCCGCGGTCAGGGTGTGCGCGCCGATCCAGCCAAAGCGGCCGCGCTTTTCCGTGCTGCGGCCATTATGGGCAACGCCAATGCGCAATACGATCTTGGAAGAGCGCTGGATTGGGGTTTTGGCTGCGAAGAAAATCCCCGTGAAGCACTAACATGGTTCCGCTTGGCTGGGGCTCAGGGCCACGTGCCCGCTCAATTTGCCGTGGGAGTCGCTTACGCGCGAGGACGAGGCTGTGAGCCCAGTCTCACGCAGGCGGCTTCTTGGTTGCGCAAGGCGGCGATGAGCCACCATGCAGAGGCGGCCTTCCGACTCGGAGAACTCTATCTTCGCCCCGATAACCCTTCTGCAGACAATGCCGAAGCCTTCCGGTGGGTAGCCGAAAGCGCTCGTGCGGGTTTTGTGGCCGCCCAGTACACGCTCGCACTCTTTTACTGGGCAGGCAGAGCCGTCAAGCGAAGTCCCAGACAAGCCTACGCCTGGGCAATGCGTGCGGCTTCGAAAGACTCCGACGCCGCCTTGCTGCTGCTTTCTAAACTCATGGAAAACGGTGAGGCAGGGCCCGCGGACGCACAGACCGCTTACGCGCTTACATTACGCGCTATGGACGTTGCTTCAAACGATGGGGCCAAAGAAGAAGCACAGTTGCGTCTGCGAGAGCTTTCACTCAAGCTCTCGGCCGAGAGTATTCAAAGTGCTGAAGAAGTCTGCAAAGCGCATCCGGACACCACGTCCCTGCTGCAGTCGCTCTTGGAGTCGTGACCTGGCGTCACTTATTTATAGTGGTTTGAACCTACTCTTTAATAGGTACACGCGCTGTCTGCCTTTTTTAAAGACAAAAAAAACGCTGCAGCTTTTTGGAGGGACTGCAGCGGAAAATACCACTTAAGGAGATGCCAGAGTTTGAAACGGCTCTGGCCGCTCCCTCTCTGTACTGCGCATTAGAACACTTTTTCGCTTAAGAAACAATCGTTGTGCTGCCTCTGACGGTTGCCTTTTGCAAAGAGTTGTTTACAGCAGGGCTATCCCCAATATACCCATTTAGAGATAGTTAAACTGAGAATACCGCGCAATTCAGGCCATCCGACCTGCTCCCCAGTATTTGGACGTCGCAATGTAGTCTGAGAAAATTTACAAAAGGAAACTTTTGCAATTGTCGGCACGCCGGTTTTCCGTCTCTGTCTCCGTAGAAGACTGTTTCAGAAAACGAAACTTCACAAGCAGAATCCGCGTCCCCGTGAAATTCGGGAAAAAGTCTTGCGTTAGCTCAAAGAATCACTACGAGTTTTGCCCCATTTATCCCGAAGAACTACTGCATTCCTTGATTTGCGGGGCTATCATAAAGGCGTTGTTTCACCGGGTTCGTTTCGGCGGTGCTTCTTGTGCCTCGAAAGCGGATTCAACTTTCCACAGGCGGCTGATCGAAGATTCGGTTTCGTTGCCGCGCAACTTTTTCTTTCGGTGAAGCGGCACATTGCACAAACAAATACGGAGATAGCCTATGAATCGCATGGATCTTGTCGAAAAGATTGCCGAAAAGAACGCCATTTCCAAGGCAGAAGCCAACCGCATTCTCGGTACGGTGATCGAAGAAGTTATGGCTGCCGTGAAGGCTGGTGAATCCCTCACGCTCGTCGGCTTCGGCACCTTCAAGCTTCAGGATCGTCCGGAACGCACCGGTCGCAACCCGGCCACGGGCGATGCCATTACCATCCCGGCTGCCAAAGTTCCGAAGTTCGTTCCGAGCTCTGCCTTTAAGGCCGCTGTGAACTGCTGCTGCAAGAAGTAATTCTGCTCGGTTGTTTTCGATGACGAACCCGCGCTCGACACATTCGAGAGCGGGTTTGTTTTTTGTCTGTTTTGCTTGCTGCGGCCGCGTAAAATTCTTTCATCTACGTTCCGGCACAGCCTTGAGCCAGCGCTCTCGGCCGCCTCTTTAGCCATGTTCATCCGTCAGAATCTCCTTGTCGCAGGCGTCCTGGCCCTTTCCCTGAGCCTTGCACAGTCCGCCATTGCCCGTCCCGTTACAGACCATCTCAATCGTACTGTAGATGTGCCCGAGCGCATAGAGCGTGTGGCCGTGGCCGACATCTTTCCCTATGCCTCCGCAACATGCGTATATCTGGGTAGTTGCCGCAAGATCGTGGCGATGCATCCGAGCAGCATGGCGGCCGCCAAAAGCGGTCTCTTAAAGGAGTTGTACCCCGAGGTGACCAGCGTCAATACAAGCGTCATGAAGGGCGCAGAAGTCAATCTCGAAGCTCTGATGGGACTCAAGCCCGACGTGGTGTTCGTCAATGCCGGCAACAAGCGTCTGATTGAGCGCCTTGAGTCTGCAGGCCTGCCCGCCCTTGCCGTGAGCACCGGCAAGTGGGACTACGATGTTATGAAGACCTACGAGAACTGGATTGCTCTGCTCGACAAGACCTTCCCGGGCGAAGGTAACGCCGCAGCGGCTCTTCAAAAAGCGCGCAGCATCGAAAGGCTTGTTGCAGAACGTACTGCGGACATTGCCCCCGATAAACGCCGCAAGGTTCTCTTCCTTGTGCATTACGACGGCAAGCGCATCGTCACGAGCGGTAGCCGCTTCTTCGGGCAGTATTGGGCCACCGCGGCCGGCGCCATCAACGTCGGGCACGAAGTCACTCTTGAAAAGGGAAACGCCGCAATAGACTTCGAGCGAATCCTCGCTTGGAACCCCGATGCAGTTTTTCTCACCAACTTCACCAAAGCCAAGCCTTCTGACCTATACGGCAACACCTACCACAGTTGGTCGAGCGTCGAAGCCGTCAAGCGTCACAACGTCTACAAGATGCCCTTGGGACTCTATCGAAGCTACACACCCTCTGCCGACTCTCCGATGACGCTCTTATGGCTGGCAGCAACGCTCTACCCCGAGCGTTTTGCCGACATCAAGATTGAAGATGAAGTGCGCGCGTTTTACCGCGACTGCTACGGCATTGAACTCACTCCCGAACGCGCACGCACACTCTTCCCAATAGATCACAAATGAACTCTAATAAAAACAGAGCCGTCTTGTTTATCGGCCTTCTGCTTTTGGTTGCTACATCTTTGATTTCATTAGGAATCGGAGCGCTTTCTCTACCTATTAAAGAGGTTATATACGCTCTTTTAGGTTCAATTTCTGACAACATCAACATCACGACACAGACGCAATCTGTTGTCATTAATGTGCGCCTTCCCCGCATCCTCACGGCGCTGATTTGCGGTGCAGGTCTTGCTGCGGCCGGTGCCGCCTTTCAGGCTCTCTTTTCAAACCCTCTGGCAACGGCCGACACTCTGGGTGTTTCAACGGGAGCTGCCTTCGGAGCTGTGCTCGGCATTCTTTTAGGGCTCGATGCCTTCGGCGTGCAAACTCTTTCTCTTGGCGTCGGTTTAGTTGCCGTGTTCGGCGTCTGGCGCCTCTCTTTACGACAAGGCAGAAGTTCCATTCTGCTGCTCATTCTTTCCGGTCTGGTGGTGGCGGCGCTTTTCAGCTCACTCATCAGTCTGGTGAAATTTGCGGCCGACCCTCAGGATGAACTGCCCGCCGTCACGTTCTGGCTCATGGGGTCTTTGACGGGGGCCGACTGGAAGTCTCTTAAGCTTGGTCTTCCGTTTATCGTGATCGGTTCTCTCGCAATCTGGGCCCTGCGATGGAAACTCAATGCGCTTTCGCTTTCCGAAGACGAAGCCAAAAGTCTGGGCCTGCCCGTTGCGCGTCTGCGATTTCTCATCGTCACGGCAGCCACGGCCGTCACCGCCGCATGCGTGAGCATGTGCGGTTTGATCGGCTGGGTTGGTCTGCTCATTCCGCATTTCGTGCGCCTTGTCTGCGGCAGCGACAACCGCACGGTCGTGCCTGCAAGCTTTCTGTTCGGCGCCGTTTTCCTTTTGGTCTGCGACACGATTGCACGCAGCGCCGCACAGATGGAAATTCCCGTTTCCGTACTCACGAGTCTTGTCGGCGCGCCGATCTTCCTGATGCTGTTGCGCCGCAAAAGCACTTTTCTCTGAGGGAGGCACGAGTGATTCTTTCGGTTGAAAATGCGGCTTTTCACTATCCGAACCGCCGCCCTCTCTTTGAAAACCTCTCCTTTGAACTCGCCACTCCCTCGGTCATGAGCGTTCTCGGAGCCAACGGCGCGGGTAAAACCACACTTTTAAAGTGCATCCTCGGGTTTGAAAAGTGGTCTCAAGGCAGTGTTCTTTTGGACGGAGCCGACGCCGCGCACATGTCCTCTCAACGCTTCTGGCAACGCATTGCCTATGTGCCGCAAGCCAAGAGCGCGCCCTTTTCCTACACCGTTGAAGAAACAGTACTTCTCGGCAGAAGCTCCCGCGTCGCTTTGTTCGGCAAACCTTCGGTTCACGATCTTGAGGTTGCGCATCGGGCAATCGAATTCGTCGGAGTGCAGCATCTGTTGCATCAAAGCTGCTCACAGCTCTCCGGCGGCCAATATCAGATGGTTCTGATCGCCCGTGCGCTTGCCGCCGAACCGGAGCTTCTCGTGATGGATGAACCCGAGAGCAATCTTGACTTCAAAAACCAGCTCAAGGTGCTCTCCTGCATTCGGGACCTGCGCCAGCGAGGCGTAGGTTGCCTTATCAACACACACTACCCGGCGCATGCGCTTGAGATCAGCGATCAGGCGCTGGTGATGCTGCCCGGACAGCGTTTTGTCTTCGGAAAAGCCGAGGAAGTGCTCACCGCCGAGACGCTGACCGAAGCCTTCGGAGTTGAGGTGACGATTTTCAAGACGCAATTGGCCGACGGCAGAATCGTGAGCAACGTCACCGCTGTTTCAGCGTAACAAGAATGTTTGGCGCCTCGGAACTTAAGGTGTTGTGAGTACGCGGGCGCTTTCGGAAGCACCTGCAGGAGCCGGTGGATTTGCAGGAACAGTCAGGGTCGCTGCCGGCTTTGCGACCTTGGTTTCGGCAGGGACCGTTTGACGGAGTTGATGAACGTCAAGGCCGGACTGTTTACGGGCTCGCCGACAGTCAGTCGGGTCGTTGCAGTTGTAGGGAACGCCGCCGCGCATTTCCACATGCACTTCAATCACCTGCCGACGAAGCAGTTCGCGTTCGGCAGGCGTCATCTTGCGGGTTTTGAGATTCTTGGCTTCCTCAGGCGGCAAACGGTCGATCACAAAACGACGTTTGAGGTTCTTGCGCTCAACCGGCGTCATGTTCTTGCGCATGATGCGCCGTTCGTCCTGCGTCATGTGCCGCCAACGCAAAAGACGCTGCTCGTGCGTCAGAAGCGGCCAGAGCTGCGCCCGCTGTTCGGGCGTCATCTGTTCCCACATCAAAACCTTGGGCTGCTCGTCCAAGCTCGGGCCAAAGACGAAGAACTGCACCGAGGTGTCTTGGGCAACAGCAACGCTGCAGCATCCGCATGCACAGGCAGAGAATAAAAATTGACGCAGACTGAGGATCATCAGAGCAGAAATATGTCCATTCTTTGAGACTCTGGAAGCTTAACCTGTTTTTCACGTACTGAGAATGTCGGCATTTAGGCCATTTGGCAACAGCGCTGCGAAATTTGTAACAGAGGTTGTTGGTTTCCCCAACTCGAATTTGTAACAGGCACAATAAGCAAAACGTAAAGCGGCCGCTATTTCTGCCTTTTTGATAGGTGACAACCTATCCGCAGTGCGGGGCCGCAATGAGAACAAGAACATATTGAAAAGGATGTCACATGGCTGAACAAGAACGCACGCCGAAGGTTTTGATTGTTGACGACGATCCCCGTCTTCGCGACCTGCTGCGCCGTTATCTCGGCGATAACGGCTTTAGCGTTTCGGTGGCCGACGGCGCTCCGGCGATGAACCGCATCTGGATGCGCGAACGCTTCGATGCACTCATTCTCGACCTGATGCTGCCCGGCGAAGACGGCTTGCAGATTCTGCGCCGTCTGCGTGCAAGCAAGGACATGACGCCGGTGCTGATGCTCACCGCCCGTGGCGAAGACGTCGATCGCATCGTCGGTCTGGAACTCGGTGCCGACGATTACATCGCCAAGCCCTTTAATCCGCGCGAACTGCTCGCCCGCATCCACGCCGTGCTTCGCCGCCGCCCGCGCGCCGACGAACCGGGCGCCCCTTCTTTGGACAAGGAAGTAGTGGTGTTCGGCGAGTTTGAACTCGACCTCGGCCGTCGCGAACTGCGCAAGAACGGCGAAACCGTGTCACTTACAACCGGCGAATTTGCCGTGCTCAAGGCTTTTGCCCGTCACCCGCGCGTACCGCTGTCCCGTGACAAGCTCATGGAAATGGCCCGCGGCCGCGAATACGAGGCCTTTGACCGTTCGCTCGACGTTCAGGTGAGCCGTCTGCGCAAGCTCATCGAACCCGATCCGAGCAAGCCGCGCTACCTGCAGACGGTTTGGGGATTGGGCTACGTCTTCATTCCGGACGATCCTCAGGACGCCAACAAGGCCTGATTTTCGTCTCCGCTCGATCCGAGGCTGTCTCAGGAATTCTCTTGAGGCAGCCTTTTTCGCTCTTTGCCGCGGCTACAATGCGCAAACCCTTTTCTTGATATTCGATCGACAGCTTTCTGCGGTCCCGTTGTAATGGCCACCCCCAATAACACCCGCGCCCCCAATTTGTTTTGGCGCACCTTCATTCTCATGATGCTGCTCATCGTCTTCTGCGTGATGGGTTGGCTTCAAAGTTTCCGCGTATTGAACGAAACGCCGTACGCGATCGGTGCTGCACGCCAAATCGTTACGATGGCAAACCTCACGCGCTACGCACTCATCAGCGCAGATCCCTTCTATCGTCCCGACCTGCTGATGGTGCTCGCCAGCCGCGAAGGTCTTCGCATTCTTCCCAAAGAAAGCACCGACGTCGCCATGCCCTTATCTTCCGACGTCGGCTCGCCCTGGTCGGTAGCCGACATCGAAAACTACGTGCACACGCACCTGAGCCCTGAAACCGTGATCGCGAGCTCGGTCAACGGCGAACACGGCCTGTGGGTTTCGATTTCGATCGACGGCGACGAATACTGGCTGATGAGCAATCTCACGCTCATCAATCCCAGTTACGGTACGACATGGATATGGTGGGCTCTTGCTTCTCTTGTAGCATCCATTTTGGGCGCCACGGCACTCACAAGGCGAGTGATCGATCCCTTAAACAAACTGTCAGCGGCCGCGCGTGCGTTCGGCCGAGGCACGATGCCCGCCAATCTCCCCGAAGAAAGCGGGCCCATCGAACTGCGTGAAGTGAATTCGAGTTTCAACCGCATGGTGCAGGACATCACCCGCGTGGAAAACGACCGCGAAATGCTGCTTGCCGGTGTCTCGCACGATTTGCGCACGCCGATCACCCGTCTGCGTCTTGAAACTGAAATGGCCAATCTGCCCGATGACACCCGCAACAACATGATCAGCGACCTCGAGCAGATGGAAACCATCGTCAACCAATTCATGGCTTACGCGCGTCGCAGCACGCAGCCCATGGAAAAGGTCGACCTTGCCGCAACGGTCAAGCGTGCCATCTCTTCGGCCCGCCTTGAAATCGATCCAGCGGTCAAACTGAAGGTCGACATTGAGGACGACATACTCATTCAGGCCAACCCGATCGAGTTCTCGCGTGTCGTGCAAAACCTCTTTACCAACGCTCTGCGCTACGGCAAGAGCGACGACGATCTACTTCATCTGTCAGTCGAGGTTTACCGAGACAAGACGAGCGCCATCCTGACGGTGAGCGACGAAGGTCCCGGCCTTGACATGAGCCAGGCCGATCGCCTGATGCGTCCGTTTGAGCGCGGCGACAGCGCCCGCGGAGGTGTCACGGGGACAGGTTTAGGCCTTGCCATTGTCGATCGCATCGTACGCCGCAGCGACGGCATGGTCACGCTGGAAAACAACAAGCCTCACGGTCTGCGCGTTAAGATCCGCCTGCCGCTGGCCGATCAAAAAGCAAAAGTTAGCAAAACCGTTTGACTTCTGCGCCACGCTGATTTGAGCTATCCGAAGGATTGCTTCGTATCAAAAATGCGAGGCAATCCTCTTTTTATATAAAATTCGCGATAACTCTATCAATTTTGCGATCGAGCTCGCTGAATCTATAAAATCGGCGTTTGAGCGTCTTTCGGACAAGTTTCTCATGACTTTGAACCAAGTTGAAGAAGCGGAATTCTGATCCTCACTTTTAAAATCGGAAACAAAAGAGGATCAGAAATGCACAGAAGCTTTTCAGAAGAATTCAAACGCGTAGCTGTTGCACGAGTCCAAAATGGTGAATCGTAACTGTCGGTTGCTCGCCACTTGGGAATCAGTAGCAAAACACTTAATCGATGGTGCGTTACAGCACGCAGAACAATGCCTGCAGAAGAACTATTTGCGATGGATGAAATTGCTCGGTCACGCAAACTGGAACTGGGACGTGGGCGCGGAATTTCGAATCTCGATATAAAAGCCCGGATTACAAGGCCTGCGCCCTTAGTCTGAATTGATAAGGGGATCGCATCCCCAGCTGTGAATGGGGCCGAGTTCCATTGTAATAAGATATCCAACGAGTCACAGTATCCTGCGCCTCCTTTCGGCTGCTGAAGCATCCGGATAACGGTAGCGTTTCCCGCTTCAGGGTTGCCCAAAATGATTCGGCCGGAGCGTTGTCCCAGCATTGCCCACGCTCGCTCATAGAGCCACTGATGCCCTGGCGCAGCAAAAATTCCTGAAAAACATGGCTGCAGTACTGTGAGCCTTGATCACTGTGAAAAATCAAGCCAGGAGCCGGGTGCTCATTGGCAATAGCCATACGCAGGGCGTCCACAACCAGAGACGTTTTCATGGTGGAGTCAAAACTGTAACCAACCAGGCAACGACTGGCCAGATCAAGCACACTGGCCATGAATAGCCAGCCCTCGTCGGTTGGGATGTAAGTGATGTCTCCGCACCAAGCCTGATTGATCGCATAGCGGTTGAACTGACGGTCAATCAAATTCGGTAGCCGTGCCAGATTGTGGTTGCTGTCTGTGGTGGCAACGTATTTGCGATGGTAGCGATGGAAGATGCCGTTGCTTCGTAAAAGTCTGCGCAGGCGCTTAAAACCAACGCTCAAGTCCTGTTGGCGCAACGCAAGGTACAGGCGCATCACTCCGGGAACCTGCTTGCAGCAGCGACTGATAACGGAGCGCACATGACAAAGCAACTCCGCATCGCTGTGATGCACTCCGTGGCGGTGGTATCGATCAACCTTTAGCCACTGATAGTAGCCGCTGGTACTGATCCTCAGCAGGGCGGCAGCCTTTCGAACACTGATGAGTTTTTTGCGCCCAATGAGTTTGCTGTCCAAACAAGTCTTTAAAAAAGCGTACTTCACTTGGGCAGCTTGGCAAAGTACGCTGCTGCTTTTTTTTAAGAAGTCGATTTCGCCCTGTTGCTGGCGAACCTGCAGGCGCAATCGTTTGAGTTCTTCAAGCTCATTGCGTTGTTGTTCAGGCATACGGGCTTGTGCCGTGGTAACCCAGTGGCTGAGTGTCTTGGGGTTAACTCCCAAAGCTTGAGCAACCTCGATTTGTGTCTGTCCCTGATTGACGAGCTCAAGAGCTGTTCTTCTGATTTCTGGACTGTAACGTTTCGGCATTCTGAAACCTCCTTTTGATACATGGCTTATAGCCGTATTCGTTTTGAGATTCAAAATTCCGCAACGATGACCTTAGTTCAGACCAACGAGCTGACGCGGACTGAACGGCGCCCGGATGATGTTGGTGACGTGGGAGATTTCAGGCATGGTGTCTGCCGTAACTGCGATTCTCAATTTCTTCATAACTTGTCTCCTTTTTCGCCTTTTGGAGCGCTTTTGGTTTCTTCTAGCCAAGTCGGAGAAAACAAGAGCTTCCCGTCTTTTGATTCCAAACTTCTATGAGGAGTGTGCGTTTTGCATTTTTGAAAAAAGAGCCCGGATGACACATAGGAACAACCGGGCTATTAAAACGACGAGATGTCGATGATGGATTTGACGATTTGTTGCTAGACCAGTGCAAGACCAACCGTGATAATGGCGGCCACAATGGCACCCACGATATGGTTCGGACGCTGGAACAGGTTGGCGCCGCGCAGGTCAGAACCCGGAACCACAGGCGTCACAGTGTTTAGACCTGACACCGGTCCGCCGGTCAGGTAGTACTGGCCGATGTTACCTCCCGAAGCAGCCGCCACAGCGGTGGCCATCGGATCAGCACCCGAGCCCATCACGAGAGTGACAAAGGGCAAGATGATGGCGGCAGCGCCCGTATAGGACTGGGTCACAACGCCCGCAATCATGGACACGACAAACATCAGGGCGATCGGAGCCGTGTTGAGGATCGGCTCAAAGAAGTTCTTGAGCGTATCGATCACACCAACGTTGTTGATAACGCCAGAAAGAAACAGGAAGATGATGATGGCCGTAAACGGAACCGACAGCATCTTGACGCCTTCGACCATATCGGTCTCGCTCTGCATGATGTTTCTGCCGGAAAGCAGAATCGTGAGCAGCGCTGCAACGAAGCAGACCACGAAGACCGGGATGCCACTTGAAGCAAACACGAGCAGGACGATGAACGGGATAAAGGCCTTCACTGGGTTGATGTGGTCGGTCTTGTCAAAGCCGTCCAAAATCGACTTGATCTGTTCCTTGGAGAACTTCGAAACCTGACCGCCTTCTGCAACGATGCGATTTCTCATGCGCCACCAGCCGGCGCCCATGATGGCAAAGGCAGAAATGGCCATCCAGATGTTGAACATGCCGAAGGTAAGCCCCGTCAACGCGAGAATGCTCAATTCGGTCGGATGTGCGAAGCCTGCGCCGCAGCCGAGGTTGTTGGCGTGCTGCAGGGCGCCAGCCGCTTCATTGGGCTTGACGCCGAGCTTGATAGCCGCGGGACCGGCAATCACACCCGTAATGGCAGCCTGCGTGTAGCCCACGAACATGCCGATCACGCCAGCAACGAATGCCGCAGCCGTGATAATGCCCGGGCCACCGCCCACATAGTTGCCGAACTTGATGACTTCCTTAATGATGACTGAGAGGAAGCCTGAGGTCTTCATGATGCCGATGAAAAGCAGAATACCTGCCATATCAACGAGCACCGGGTTCAAGCCGCCGATCAGAAGCGACTTGATGGAGACTCCTTGCGCCGCCGTGAGCGGAATGCCGCCCACGAGAGCCGCAAGGGTCGCCCCGAACATGGCTGTCATGAACAGAGGCGTTCTGCCAATGACCATCAAAATCAACGTGGCGGCAATGATGAGCTGAGCAATGATTAAATGCATTTCCATGTCTCTCCCCCCTATTTGTCTTGACAGCAGCAGTCTTCCGTCACTTTTTCCACGTTGAGTTTGCGGCGAGTGTCGACGACAAGCTTAAAGACGTCGGGACGCGCGTAGTGTCCTGAAACATCGAGGTCGTAGCGGGCGCGAACAATATCGTCCGTATCAATTTCAGCTGTCAGCAGGCCTTCTTCGTGATAGAGAGGCCCCGCCAGAACGTTGCCCTGCGGATCAATGATGACTGAACCGCCTCGCATGAGTTCTTCCTTGGGATCCCAGTGCGGAACATCAACGCCCAGGACTTCAGGCGGCGGCAAATACTGAACCGCAGAGACTACAAAGCAACGGCCTTCATGCGCAATGTGCCGCATGGATGCCTGCCAGATGTCCGTCACAGCGACGGTCGGAGCACAGTAAATTTCAAGATCCTGGCTATACATGTAGGCACGGAAAAGCGGCATATAGTTTTCCCAGCAAATGACGGCGCCTGCGCGACCGACCTTGGTTTCAACCACCGGCATGTACGAGCCGTCGCCCTGTCCCCAGATCAGACGTTCGGACGCCGTCGGCATAAGCTTGCGATGCTTGCCGACAAGCCCCTTTTCCGGGTCATAGAAAAATGCGGCACAAAAGAGCGCATGCTGTGTCTGCTCAATGCAGCCCACCACCAAAGAAGCGCCGGTGCGGGCGGAAAGGCCTGCGAGCTCTTCGCTCTCAGGGCCGTTGTCCGTGATGGCGTTCTTGAAGTACTGGCAAAACTTTTCGCGGCCTTCATCAAGGCGGTAGCCAAGGTAGGTTCCGAAAATTTCACCCTTGGGATAGGATCCGAGGAGACCTTCCGGGAGCACGACGAGTTCACTGCCGCTTTCCTTGATCTGGTCCTCGTACGAGAGAATTTTTTCGAGCGTAGCCTGCTTGCCACGCGGATCAGAACCCAATTGCAAAGCTGCTACAACATGCTTGCTCATATCAAACCTCCTTATGTGGCCGGTATGTCCGGTGTTAGTAATGCGGTTATTATTCGACTGTCACCTCCCTGTGAATACAGATGGACATGAGAATCTGATATGAGCAACTCTTATATCGACAACTTCAATCTCAATGCGTTCCGCGTATTGGAGGCCGTATTTGAAGAGGGCAGTGCCTCACGCGCGGCAATCCGTTTAAACATCACGCAATCGGCTGTTTCGGCCGCTTTGGCACAGTTGCGAAACGCATACAACGACCCGTTGTTTGTGCGCACCGGTCGTGGACTCAAGCCCACTCTCTTTTGCCAACAGATCTACCCGTTTGCCTCCGAGTCACTCAATCAAGCCAAAAAGACATTCGAGCTGTATGCCGGTAGAAAAGGACTTTTCGAAGGCAGAACCATTACGGTAGGGATGTCGGACGACTTTGAAATTGCTCTGGGCTCAAAAATGGTGGAGATGGCAAGAGAACTCATTCCGGGCGGACGCTTGAGATTCCGGCAGACGAACTCTCTTTTCGTCAGCGATATGCTGATCAACCGCGACATCGACCTGTCCATCACCGCTGGCGGTATCAACAGTGAACTGCTTCAGCACGAATCAGTAGGCTCGGGCACCTATGGATGCCTAATCGATCCCGAAACATTCAATTCCCCTTTCGGCTACGAAAGTTACATTCTTCATGAGCACATCCTGGTGAGCTTTGGAGGTTTCTTCGGTGTCGTCGACGAAGTGCTCGGCAGACGCGGTGCCAGGCGCTTCATCCGCGTTTCGACGTCGCACTTCGCAGCTTCACCGTTTCTTCTAAAAGGCACCGACTCCATCATCACCATGCCTCGGCACGCTGCCAAAAGCATCGCTGCCATCACATCTCTGGAGTACCACGAGTGCCCGATCGCCTACCCCGTCTACCCGGTCGAACTGGGATTCCGGCGTTCGGCGGAAAAAGACCCTGTAATCCGCAAAATCGTAGCCACACTACGCAGCCACCTTGCAGAACTTTTGTGAAAAAACGCACTGCAAAACACATCCCGAAGCACGTTTGACTCTCAAGACTCGGCGCCGCCACAGCAGGCGACGCAGCCTGATCAATAGTTGGCCCTGCGAACTTCAAAGAAGCTACGCGAGTGATATCTGCATGTTGGCGGCGTCGCGCGCCAGATGATCTTGACCCGGAACCACGCGAATGCGGATGCTCTGAAAATCAAAGTTTCCAACGACTCAGTCAATATGATCCATGCCCTGCTGCGCAACATTCGCGCTGAGCATCGAGAAAGTTCCAATGCATGGGGTGTCACGTCCCTAGCAAAAAACTTTGGGATATACTCCCACCGCTTGATTTGCCACCGATTCCGTAATTCCAAAAACTCTCCAGTAACCCTTTTTAGTAATCTGGCAACCTAGCGTTCAGGTAAAACCAAAATCTGCTGAGGAGTTGTCTCTTAAGGTTTCGCAATGATTGATCAAAAAGTTGTTGTGCTTGCCACGGGCGGCACCATCGCCATGAAATATGACCCGAAGCTAAAGGGCTTGGTACCGGCCTGCACGGGTGAAGGCTTGGCTGCGGCCGTGCCGGGTCTAGGCGAAGTCGCCCCTTTAGAATTTATTCAGTTTTCCAACATTGCCTCTCCGGCCATGACGCCTCAGACAATGTGGGATCTGCACGTCAGACTTGAGAAGGTTCTCGCTCGAGACGACGTTGCCGGCGCCATCGTCGCACACGGCACCGATACACTCGAAGAGACGAGCTACTTTTTGGATCTGCTGCACAAGAACCTAAAGCCCGTCGTGATGACGGCTGCGATGCGCGGCGCTGATGAGGCAAGCCCCGACGGCCCCATGAACATCTACTGCGCGGTCAAAACTGCCTCAAGCGAACAGGCTCGCGGCATGGGTGTACTAGTCTGCATGAACGAAACACTACACGCCGCAGGCGAAGTTTCAAAGACCCATTCGGCCAACCCTGCCACATTCGAGTCGCCCTGGTGGGGCCCTGTAGGCTACGTTGATGTCGACAAAGTTGTTGTTCGCCGCAAACCCGTTAACTCTGTTCGTTTTGCCCCAAAAGCGCTTACCGCCCGCGTTGACGTAATCAAAGCTATGACCGGCTCGACTCGCGACTACATTGACTTTGCTGTTTCACAGGGCTGCCAGGGCATTGTCATCGAAGGATTCGGCCGTGGCAACGTGCCGCCCCCCATGGTTTCAGGCATTGAAGACGCCGTAAAAGCAGGCGTTGCCGTTGTGCTCACGACCCGAGCAGCAGGCGGGCGCGTGCTTGATGTTTACGGCTACCCCGGCAGCGTTACCGACACGCGTCGCGTCGGCGCGGCAATGGGAGGCGAAACGTCTGCCGCCAAAGCACGTCTAAAGCTCATGATCGCCCTCTCGGAGCACCCCGAAATCGCTAGCAGCCGCGATGCGCTCGAAAAGTTATTCGACGTCTAAAGTCGTAATTTGTCAGGCTCAATGACAGAAAGGCTCTGTTAAAGCAAAGTGTTGATTTTGAGAGCTACCGGGGAGACCTTTTGGTCTCAGTAGGGAGGTGCCATGACCAAGCTCTCAAAATCTCAGATTCTCAAGGGCACTGCGTTGCCTGTCGCCGCAAGAAGCCTTGAGATCTTCGGAGAGTTTTTCCCCGCAAGCAAGAATGGAGCGATGCGGATGAAGCCTGTCGCATCGACTTTCCTTGTTTCTTTCCCTACGCGCACGAATCCAGGCAAGCCTTCAATGCCTTCGTCGCTTGTCTCTTTACTAAGAAACGCTCTCTGTGAGTTGAGACAATCGTTGAGCAGGCGCTCGTCAGCGTATGTCAGGGACCAGTGCTCCAGCCAATGATTGATTGCCTGCGAACTTTCGAACGGTTTGCCTTACAAGGCATTGCTTTGTACATAGCGCACTGCTCTTTCCACCTTACCTTTTGACTACGGATGATACGACGCACAAGCAATAGGCTTGCGTCCATTCGGTTGAGCCGCGGCGGTTGTGGGCGCGAACCAAACATCTGGTGTTGTCGCAGACAAACGCTCTCGGACGCGCCTTGAAGAAAAAAATGCCGATTTGATGCCATCAAGCCATGCGGTTTGATTTTTCGCAGGGTAA
Organism: Sutterella sp. AM11-39; assembly: GCF_003472385.1. GTDB lineage: Bacteria > Pseudomonadota > Gammaproteobacteria > Burkholderiales > Burkholderiaceae_F > Duodenibacillus > Duodenibacillus intestinigallinarum. The sequence continues at coordinate 15,688 of NZ_QRLV01000004.1, forward strand.
GCCTTGGCAAAAATCCGTCTGGAGAAAACTAATGCGGCAACGAACACGTGGATTTTGACGGCCTCGTTGTTGCCCATGATGGTTTTCTCGCAAAAGTCAATCTGCATGTGATCGCCCGGTGCGGTTTCGTAACGTCAACCGTATTTCCTGACGGCCTTGTACTGCAGTCGCTACGGCTCACTGAAACGCTGAAGCTGTCGCGATCCGATCCTGACACTCTGTTCCTGCAAATTGCGTTGGACGACGGCACAACAAATCCCGTCAGTTCGAAAATTCGACGGATAGGCAACTTGTTGGCTGCAAGCGCTTTGAACTGAACGATCTCTGTTTTGCTAAGCATGTTTTTGAGACAAAGATGTGGACCTTCGCTCATTGCGCTTGATGTTGTCTGACTCATTTTTTCCCTTGTTGGGGACGGCTCAATTCTTTGTCGTTTTGTGGAAGCTTACTGCGTCAACCAACAAGAAATTGCATTGTAGAAATTCAATGAATCGAGTTGTAAACCGACCGTACACAACGCGAAAACTTAAAGACCTGCAACAGGATTTCTAGAGCCGCCGTCGCGCAAGCATGAGGAAACGTCTTGGAGGGGTGCGGAGGTTGCCTTTCCAAGAATCCCGCTGTAGTTTTTCTAAAAATCGCGTTGGCTTAACACGGTCGAAATAGAAAAAGCCTTTTTGGCCGGAAGGCGCTACAATGAGCGCGCCTGACGTGACCTCGTCCTTCTTCTGCCTGCATCTGAGGGTTTCCATGCTGACAGAAGGATTGTTTCTTCATGAGCCCGGAATAAGGGAGGCACATAATGCTTTCAACTTGGGCTCTGTTAATGATCGCTGTCGTGACTGAAATTGCCTGGGGCTGCAGTCTCAAGGCATTGTCCTATTATTCGCTTGACCGAATCTTTGCTCTTGTACCCATCGCGCTAACGTGCGCCAACATGTACCTTCTCGCACGGGTGATGAAGACTCTCCCGTCAGGACTCACGTATGCCGTCTGGACAACACTCGGAGCTGCTGGCGTTCTGATAGTCGGGGCTTTCCTGTTCAATGAAAGCCTCAACAAGGGTCAAATTTTCTTTATCTGCGTGTGCATTGTCGGTGTTGTCGGCTTACATCTGAGTTCTCATTAGTATCCTCATCCTCCTAAAGAGTTGAACTGAGGGCATCATTGCGGAATTTTGAATCCCAAAACGAACACAGCTATAAGCCATGTATCAACAGAAGGTTTCAGAATGTCAAAGCATTACAGTCAGCCACTGGGCCACCGCAACACAAACTCGTATACCTGAGCAACAACGCAATGAGCTTGAAAAGCTCAAACGATTGCGCCTGCAGGGAGAATGTAAAAGATTTTGCGGACGACTTGTTTTAGGTTGTTAATCAACAAAGGAGATGTGACGATCGTCAAACCGGATGGACAGCTTTCGAAGAGCAGCTTTCCAGAATGGAGATGGCCGCTTCCATTCAGCTTCGACTGCGATTCAAGTGCAGGTTGTTTTTACGCATGACGCGCCAGACAAAGTCGTCGGAATAGCCTAACTCTCGGGCAAGCGTTGTTCCATCCCACCTGGACAACCCGTTCGGCGGTTCTTGACTTATCTGATCGATGACTCGTTGCTCATCTTGTTTCGTGTAGCTTGCCGTTCGACCGGATCGGGGCATATCGAACAACCCCTGGAATCCATCGCTCAAAAAACGACTTTTCCATTTGCTAACGGTAACTTTGGAAACGCCTACTTGCTTGGCAATATCTTCAAGAGGCATGCCTTCGAGACATTTCAAAATGATCCTGGCCCGTTCTACAAGACGCTGTTCGCTTTTACGCCTGTTGACGATGTTTTGGAGTTGCTCCTTGACTTCGTTGCCGGCTGTGACAACCTGCGGCTTTCTTGACATGGCTGCTCCGCGTTTCCGGACACGGAGCATCCTATCACGCTTTAGTTAATTAATTTCTACAATTAAACGCTAGCTAAACTCGAGAGACTCCCGATTGTCGAATGTTTAGCCAATCGCCTCACAGAACCGGGCAAAATCATTAACCGTGCGATCTCAACATCAACCACATAAACAGGCACGCGCTATTGGGAGCACGAGCGAAGTACGTCAAAACATCCCGTATTTTGAAGCTTGCCTTTCGGTGACTCTTAACCGACTGTATTGAAAGCCGGCAACGCTCCGTCTTCTCTCTCGCCGCTTAACACATAACGTCGCCCCGCGTAGTGCGCATGCTCAATCGTCATACTAAGCTTGCCTTGCGACAAACGCAGGGTAAAGACGCCGTAGGACTCATCAACATCATCCTTGAGTGCTTCGTCAAGGACTCTCGCAGGCGAATGGTTTGCTTCAGCTCCCATCAGCGTGAGTATGGTTTTGGCCAGATCATCGTGGCCGGCAGGTGCCTTATGTCGGCGCGTCTGTTGCGTGAATGCCGTACCCGCACACGACAGATGCGCGTGCAGCTCAGCCGGCGTCAGACCGCCATGGTTGCCGCAACCCAATGAGTAATGACCGCCGCTCAAAATACGTCCGGTGCTGTTGTCGCCTCGACCCACGATTCGCAGATCCGGGCCGCGAACGCTTTCACTGAAAACCAATGCTTCCGAAAGCGTACCGGGAACGCGGCCTGCCACGGCGTCTCGGTATTGTTCGTTGGGCTGAGAGAACACAAGCCCGACGCCGGGATCGGACGTCAGTATCTGCGCAATTTTCGTAAGATTCTCAACGCTGTTATCCTTAACCCAGAGGCCTGCGGTGTAGTCGCCCACCAGCACCATTTCCGCATCACTCGGATCGGCGCCACCGAGAATCTCCTGATCGGTCACCACCGTGCAACCGGCCTGCCTCAAAATGCCGACAAAGTCGACGTGACCGGCGATTTCGCCGTGGCCGTGATCGGACATCGTCACAAGCTGAACGTTCCGGCTGCGCCCCTCCTTGAGCCACCAATCGTAGATGCGCCCGAAGAGCTTGTCGGCGTGTGTGCGGGCGCGTTCCGTAAGTTCGCTCTTGAGTCCGATTTCATGACTCGAATGATCGGGCTCACCGATCCAGAACACCGTCATGTCGGCCAGGTTCTGTACGCCGTTATTGAGCTCATCACGAAACAGAATGTCGAGCATCTCCGACTGCGCGGCAAAGTCAGGGAACGTAAGCGGCATCGTGGCCGGACTGTGCTGCAGCAAACGATTGCGTTCATTGATCGGAATGGCTTTCTCCAGCGCATGAATACAGGCGTTCAAGTGCCCCGGATAACGATCAGCGTGCATATTCTGAAGGCGAGTGCTGCCGGCAGAATTGGCACACAATACGCGCATGGTCTTACCTTTTTGAGCAAGAAGTTCAGCCATATCAGGCACGGCATAGAGCCCTTCGGGACGCGCTTCGTCCTGAGCGATCACACTCTCAGTATCCCAACCGCAGAAAAGCCGCGCCTTGCCCTTAAGTTCAGGGCAATAGAAGCTGTTGGCGATCAGCCCGTGACCGTTGGGGCGAAACCCCGAAAAGATCACGGGATGGTTAACGTACGTTTCGGTGGGAAAGCTCGCCAGATAGTTTTCCCAGGTGTGGCTTTCATCGCGAAAACGCGCGAGGTTGGGCATCACATCGGGCGTAATGTCGCAGGGACGCAGGCCGTCGAAGCCCACCAATAGAAACTTGCAGGGAAAGGAATTCGTATCGGTCATTTGAATCAGTCGATAGAGTCATTCATGGTCAGCGGGACTGCGGCTCAAGCTTTTGCTGCACCCAGTCGCCCAGCACGGACATGGAAAGCGTCGAAATCACGATCGTGACACCGGGCACCACGGCAATCCACCAGGCGGTAGTGAGGTAATCACGCCCGAAGCCCAGCATGGTTCCAAGGGAACTCATCGGCGGCTGAACGCCGACGCCGAGAAAGGACAGACTCGTTTCAAGAAGAATCATGCCCGGGAAGTTAAGAGTCATGTTCACCACAAGAGCGCTCGCGATGTTAGGCAGGATATGCTTGAGAAGAATGCGGCGAGTCGGCAATCCCAGGCCTTCGAGAGCGCCGGCGTAGCCTTCGGTGTATGCCGAGCGGGCAAGGTTGCGCGAGAGCTTGGCGTATCGGTCCCAGCCGTAGAAGGCCATGATCACAATGATCACCTTGACGTCGGTACCGAGAAACGCGAGGATCGTGAGCGCCAGGATGATGAACGGAAGCGAGGCTGTAAAGTCGACGCCGACGTTGACGAGATCGTCAACGACGCCGCCGAAGCGCGCGGCCAAAAAGCCCAGAGCCGTACCGAGAATGGCGCCGATCAATGTGCCGCAGACGGCCAGGACAAAGGATAGGCGCAAGGAGTATAGAAGACGCGTCAAGATGTCGCGCCCGAGCTCATCGGTGCCGAGAATATGCGCTGACGACGTAAAGGGTGCCACCAGTCGGGCCATCAGATCCATGTCTTCAAGACCGTAGGGGGCAATCCAGGGCGCCAGCAGTCCGCCCGTAAAGAGGACCGCAAGGATGAGCGCCGCGGTTGCCGCCAGCGGCGACGGGCGGTTGGCCGCCCAGGCCGACATCGTTGTTGTAGCTGTTGCTGTAGTCATAGCGTTCGTACGTTGGATTAGTTGGCTTTTCTCAGACGCGGATTGAAGACGAGCGCGAGAAGATCCATCAGAAGGTTGGCGGCGATAAGCGAGGCGCCGGTTGCCAGAACAATCATCTGCACCACCGGAATATCGCGGTTGGCAACGGACTGGACCAGAAGCTTGCCCACGCCCGGCCATGAGAAGACCGTTTCGGTAATCACGGCACCTGCCACGAGCGTACCCAGGAAAAAGCCCAGAATGGTAAGAATCGATAGCATGGCGTTGGGCAGCGCATGCAGCCAGATGATGCGGGTGCGCGGAAGCCCTCGCATCATGGCGGCTTTGACGCTCGGCAGGCGCATGGATTCGATCATGGCACTGCGTGCATAACGCGAGAAGATGGCCGCTTCGGTCGTTGCCATTGTGATGATCGGCATGATGTAGTGCGCGGCCGTAGCGTTGCCGTATGAAGGCAACCATCCGAGCCAGATCGAGAACACCAGCAAAAGCAGAATGCCCATGAAGAAGTTCGGGACGGCGTAGCCCATGACAGATGCGACCATCATCGCGCGGTCGGCCGGCGTATTGCGGCGCAGCGCGGCAAAGACGCCCGCGGGAATGCCAATCAGAAGCGTCACGATCGCCGTCGGGATCATCAGATCAAGCGTGGGACCGAGCGCCTGAAGAAAGACTTCCTTCACCGGAAGACCGGTGGCGTAGCTTCTGCCCATGTCAAGACTGAGCGCATTGAGGAGATAGATCCCAAACTGTTCCCACAGAGGCTTATCTAACCCCCACTGATGACGGAATGCTGCGATAGCCTCGGTCGAAGCGTCGCTGCCGAGCATCAGACGGGCGGGATCGCCCGTAAGATGCAGCACGAAAAACACGCAGGCCGTGAGCAGAAGGAGCGTCAGAACCGCCCGCCCCAGAATTCGAAAAACGAGTGCAGCCATTTACGCAGCCTCCTCCATACCTACGCCCGGCCGCTGTGTCTGATCGGCCTCGCGGGCAATCGAAGATAAATAAATGTCGTCGAGCTTCATCGCCTTTTGGGCTTCAAAACAGGCCGCGCATCGTCCCGGAAGGACTTCTTCGAGCGTCGGCACTTCGGCCTGACAGCGAGCACTTGCAAGCGGACAACGATTGGCAAAGACGCACCCCGTTGGGCGATTCATGGGACTTGGCATCGCCCCCTTCGGGTAAAAGTTGACGATCTGGCCGTTGGCGCCCGGCGTACAGGCCGTAAGAAGCCTCGTGTACGGATGCACAGGATGGCGGAAAACCTCTTCGACGTTGCCCGTCTCCACAATGCGGCCGAGATACATCACTATCACGCGGTCGCAGATGTAGCGAACGACGTTGAGGTTGTGCGACACAAAAAGCATCGACATGTCGGTGGCGCGGCGCAGGTTGTTCAACAGTTCGAGCACTTGAGCCTGGATCGAGACGTCGAGCGAAGCGACCGGTTCGTCGCAAACCAAAAGCTTGGGTTCCAGAGCAATGGCACGCGCGATGGCCGCACGCTGCAGCTGTCCACCCGACATCACCCCGGGTCGCTTGACCGCATGGTGTTCCGGCAGGCCCGCGGCCTTGAGGAAACGCAAAGCCACCGTCTGGGCTTCGGCCTGCGTCATGCCCTTGTGAACCATCAGCGGTTCGGCCACCTGCTCGACGATGCTCAGGCGTTCGTCAAAGCACGAGAACGGATCCTGATAGATCATCTGCGCCAAGGGACGCTGTGCGCGCCACTGTCGCGATCTCGGTTCGGGATAGATCTCGCCGTCAAAGGTCACGCGCCCGGCCGTGGGACGCATAAGACCGAGCAGCAAACGGGCAAGCGAGGACTTGCCGCAACCCGATTCCCCAACCAGCCCCAGAACTTCACCTCGCTCGATCGTCAGCGTAATGTCTTCGAGCACGTTCCAGGGCTTTTTGCGACCGAAAAAGCCCTTGCGGGTGTAGTAACAGTGCTTCGGTATGTCGGCGGCAACAAGCGGCGTTTCGTCGTCATTATCGGCGCCGAACACGGGCTTTTGCCGAGGTTGTCCGTCGTCTTGAATCTCTTGGATTCCTTCGACCGCCTGAACGATCTTCTGCACTTTGTCGAGGTTTTTGACAACGCTCTGATCGCGCTTTTGCTCCTGCGCCTTGAAGGCTTCGTCGAGTTGCGCGGCGTGGCACTGTGCTTCCATGCAGCGCGACTGCCAGCCGTCTTCAACGGGCTGCATGTCCGGCAAACTCATGCGGCACTGAACGCGGGTAAGCGGGCAGCGGCCGGCAAAGGGGCAGCCGTGACCGAGTTTTTCGGGCGGCGGAATTTCACCCTTAATGGGTTGCAACGTCCCCTTCTCGCTTTCCATGTCGGGCATGGCCTCAAGCAGTCCTTCGGTGTAGGGGTGGGCGGGATTGGGAAGAACGCGGGGCACGGGACCGGTTTCCAGAATGTAGCCCGCGTACATGACACTTACGCGGTCGGCAACGTCGCGCGCCAGATGCAAATCGTGCGTGACAAGCAGCATGCTCATCGATTCGCTTTTGACGATTTCGCGCAGTTCCTTGAGGATTTCGCGCTGCACCACCACGTCAAGAGCGGTGGTCGGTTCGTCGGCAATCAACAGCTTGGGTGCTCCGATGAGCGCCAACGCAATCATCACGCGCTGGCGCATGCCGCCCGAGAGCTGGTGCGCGTAGCTTCGCATGCGTTCATTCGGAGCCGTGATGCCCACACGCTTGAGATAGTTGACGGCCAACGTCTTGACTTCGTCGCTTGCCATCAAGGTTGTCTTGTTGCCGGGTTTGTCGCGGTAGTCGGGATGGCGGTAAACGATTGTTTCGCAGAGCTGATATCCGATGGTACGCATCGGATTTAGCGCGGCCATCGCGTCCTGCACGATGATGCCGATGTCGGCTCCGCGCAGCTTGTGCATCTCGGCGCCGCTCAACTTCAGAAGATTGCGTCCGTCGAATTCGATTTCACCGTTGGTGCGCGCATTTTTGCCGGCCAGGCCCAGAATTGATCGGGCGAGTACCGATTTGCCCGACCCCGATTCGCCGATCAGGGTGAGCACTTCGCCGCGGCGGATTTCGAGATCCACGCCGTGGAGCACTTCGGTGTTGCCAAACGACGTGCGAAGACCACGGATCGCAAGCAGCGTTTGTTCCGATGTCCCGTGAGGTTCTGTCATAGATGTCTTCGGTTTGATTTGTCAGAGAAACTAGGGCTGCGGAAACCAATCCCGCAGCCCCATGAGAAGGATTTACTTGAAGCTCAGGTTGCGGGCGCTCAGATCAAGCGAGCCCTGAGTGCCGGGTTCCCACACCACGTTCTTCTGTTTGGCGTAGATCATCGGCAGCGCATAGAGCGGGCAAGCATAAGGATTGGCATTGAACTGCTTGAGCATTTCGCCCCAGGCAGCCTTGCGGCGGGCGGGATCGACGCTCGAATCGAGTTCCTTGCCGAGTTCGCAGATGCGCTTGTATTCGTCTGACGCCGGGAAATACCCCTCGGCCTCCCAGAAGCTGCCCGGTTTCATGCGGCGCCACAGCTGGCTTGCGGGATCCGGGAAGTAAGCCGAGAAGCTGGCGTTGTTGATCATGCGGTCCTTGCCTGCGGCTTCGACCTGCGTCCAGTTTTCCTTGACGTCGATGCGAACGTTGAGGCCCACTTGTTTCAACATGGAAGCCACGGCCTGGCTCACGGTCATTTCAAGCGTGTAGTAAGAAGGCTGAATGCGCCAGACAATTTGTTCGCCCTTGTAACCCGAAGCCTTGATGAGGTCGCGAGCCTTCTGCGGATCGTAGAGCTTGGTTTCGAATTCCGGCAGATACATGTCGCCAAAGGTCTTCGACTGGAAGCTGTTGGCAGGAGTGGTCTTGCCGGCAAAAAGAGCCTGTACGAGAAGATCGCGGTCGATAGCGTGCAAAATGGCCTGACGCAGCTGCGTGTTTGCCATCACCGGATTGGACTTGGCATCAAAGACGAGCGCGTAGATGTTGTCGATCGCGCCGCCCACGACGTCAATCTTGCCGTCCTTACTCAAAGGCTTGATCTGATCGGGCGGTACTTCGGTGATGAGGTCGAATTCTCCGGAGCGAAGACCGGCCACACGAGAGGATAGTTCGGGCACTTCCACGAACGTGAGCTTAGCTGCCGGCGCCTTATCCCCCCAATAGCCGTCGAAGCGTTCAAGAGCCAGGCGGTTGCCGACCTTAAAGCTTGTGATACGGTACGGTCCGGTGCCGATCGGGTTCTTGATCCAGTTGTCCCAACCGCCTGCCTTCATCCAGCCGTCCTTGCTGATGATTTCAGACATACGTGCGGCAAAGCGGCGTTCGATCAGGGGGTCGGCCTGCTGCATCGTCACTCGAACGGTGTAGTCGTCGATTTTTTCGACGCTCTTGAGACCGCCCAGGAATTCGACGGCCGCAGCGCGCCCCGGAGCATCCTTGGCCATGAAGCGTTCTTCGCCGAAGGTAAAGACCACATCGTCGGCCGTAAAGTCGGTGCCGTCGTGGAACTTGACACCCTTGCGGAGCTTAAACTCAACGGTTTCAGGCGAGATACGCTTCCAGCTTTCTGCAAGTCCCGGGAAGAGTTCTCCGGTCTTGAGATCGGCGCGAATCAGCGTTTCGTAGATGGAGTAAGCCACTCGATCGAGCGCGTTGTTGTTGATGCCTTGAGGCTCAACGATCACGGGCAACTGCTGTACGGCAACGACCATGTTGTCGGGGCCGGCAAACGATGCGTTGGCAGCGGCGACGAGGGCGGCAACGAGGCCGGCTTTGGCGAAATTCTTAGGATTCATCTTCTCAATCTATGTGTCAGTCAATGTCAGGCGCTGCCCGCACAGGGAGTCGGCGCCGCGTTTCGTCACAACCGAGCGGAAAACGATGTCTTGCTCCGCTTCGAAGTACCTCCCGTTGTGATGGCGCACATTGTCGAGGTCGAATCTGACAGCTTCGTGGCAGTTTTGAGACAAGTTCTTGACACTTCGATAACAAAACGATGACAAAGACGAAAAAGAGCAAAAAAGCGTGCAAAACCATATCGATTGCGGCATGATGCCGACATCCAACGACATGTAGCCCTTTTTCTCGGGCACTGTCAGTCACCGTACATTCGCTTTTTGAACCGAACTACCTATGACTACCGCTTGCTCCCTTCGCGACCTGGTGATCTCCGGCCTCATCACGGATGATCTCTGTGCTGCTCTGTCCTCGCTTGCCGCCGAAGCCAGGCTTCTTCGCGAAGAAAACAGACTGCGTCTTTGCGCAATTGATGAAAACACGTGCGAGACAATTCGTCGGGATGTTCTTCCGAATCTGACCGAGCGCGATGCCGCCCTTGTGCCTGCCGGTCTTTCGCTTAAAAATTTCCGCTGCGCCTTCTTTGACATGGACAGCACCCTGATCGGCAACGAATGCATCGACGAACTTGCGGCGCTCCACAACGTCAAGGAACAGGTCGCGCTAATCACCGAGCGCTCGATGCGCGGCGAACTCGATTTCGAACACAGCCTGCGTGAGCGCGTGAAGCTTCTGGCAGGCGCCCCCGCTTCGATCATTGATGATGCCGCCGCTCTTATCCGTCCGACACCCGGAGCCAAAGAGACACTTGCCCTTTTCCACGCGTTTGGTGTCAAGACGTACATCGCTTCGGGCGGCTTTACTCAATTTGCCGAAATCGTCGCACGCGACTACGGCATGTCCGGTTTCGTGTGCAATCGCCTGGTCATTGAAGACGGTCGACTTACCGGCGAAGCGACGGGCCCTGCGGGCGGCAAGGTTCTCGATCGTGCCGGCAAGCGCCGCACCATGGAAGTGATCGCGCAGCTCAACGGTGCGAGTCTTTCGCAGTGCATTGCAGGCGGTGACGGCGCCAATGATCTAGAAATGATCGGTGCGGCGGGTTTCGGTTTTGCCTATCACGCCAAACCCATAGTGGCTCAGGCGGCTCCGTACAAGATTAGCGTCGGCACTTTCTCTGTTGCCGGCGACTGGTTTATTGAAAGCTGGACCTGACCGGGAGAAAGCCGTGACCCAACCGAAGAATCCGGATCCGAACGTTGTTTTTCCGAACGAATACAAAACGTCCGTCTTTCTGAAAAATGTCGTATCTGCACCCAATATTTCTGTGGGCGACTATACCTACTACGACAGCGCGGAACATCCGGAAGATTTTGAAAAAACGCAAGTTCTTTTCAGCCATCCTGCTTTCGGCGACAAGCTTGTCATCGGCAAATTCTGTCAAATCGCGCACGGCACGACTTTCATCATGGGCGCGGCAAATCATCGCCTCTCGAGCATTTCCACCTATCCGTTCAACGTGATGGGAAAGACCTGGAACAAGGCAACACCGGACCACTTGAGCGAATTGCCGCACAAGGGCGACATCGTGATCGGCAACGACGTTTGGCTCGGACGCGAATGCGTAATCATGCCGGGCGTCACGATCGGCGACGGAGCCATCGTTGCCGCATACTCCGTTGTAACCAAAGACGTCGAACCCTACAGCGTCGTCGGAGGCAATCCGGCGCACTTCATCAAGAAACGTTTCGACGACGAACTCATCTCGCTTTTGCTGCAGTGGAAATGGTGGGATCTCGAAGGCGAAAAACTCTTCGAAAGCCTGTCGATCCTGGTCAATCCCGATCTCGGTAACGTGCGCTTGCAAATTAGAGCGCTTTTGGCGAAATAGACGTTTTTGAAGCCCACCGAAGAAGGTCGAGAAAATTTACAATAAGCGGGTTATCCGAACACTACCAATAAAGCCGGAGCCGCGATTTTGTCCTCCCGATTTATCGACCAATTCAAAACGATTCCCGAAATGCTTGAGCGCACGGTGCGCGTCTATGCCGACCGTGAAGCCTACAAGTGGTTTGAACACCGCACCAACGAATGGGTGGGTATCACTTGGCGTCAATTCTCCGAACGGGTGATGCGCTGGCGCAAGGCCTTTGCGAAGATGGGCCTGCAGCGCGGCGCGCGCGTGGCCATGCTTCTGCCCAACAGCGTCGACGCACTGACGTTCGACATGGCCGCCCTTTGCAACGCATTGGTTCCCGTGCCGCTGCACGCCACCGACACGGCCGGCAACTCCAATTACATTCTCAACGACAGCGGCGCCGAATTTCTCGTCACGGTCAACTTCGCTCGCTGGAATTCTCTTGCCACGGCGGGCGTTGATTTGCCCAACCTGCGCCAGGTCGTTCTTACCGGCGAAACCGACGAAGGAGTAAGCCTCGGTCACATTCCGTACTGCGGCGTTGAAGAATGGCTAGCCACCGGAAACGATGTGACCGAACTGCCTGCCGGTCCCGATGCCGATGATCTGGCCGCGCTCGTGTATACCTCCGGCACCACGGGTCGTCCCAAGGGAGTGATGCTCACACACCGCAACGTGGTGAGCAACGTGCAGCAGATTTCCCGCTACATGCCGATCGATGAAAACGATGTGTTCCTGTCGTATCTGCCGCTGTCGCACTCGTTCGAGCGAAGTGCTGCCTACTACCACGCGCTTGCCACCGGTGCGCTTCTCGCATTCTCCCGAGGCGTGGCGCACATCACCGATGATTTGCACGCGATTAACCCGACCAATATGTGCTCGGTGCCGCGTGTCTTTGAGCGCATCCACAATCAGATCCTGATGGTGCGCCGCAAGATGACCAAGAAGAAGGGCTACTTCTTCGACTGGGCAGCGGAAGTCGGCTGGCGGCGGTTCTGCAAGGAAAACGGGCTGCCTGTCGAACATACTGCCCGCGAGTGCCTTGACTTCATCATGTGGCCCTACCTCAAGCGCAAGATCGCCGATCCGGTTAAGGGCGTTTTCGGCAACCGCATCAACGTGTTGATGGCGGGCGGTGCCGCCCTTAACCTGCACGTCGCGAAATTTTTCTGCGGCATGGGCGCTCCGATCCGCCAGGCTTACGGCTTGACCGAATCGTCTCCGGTGATTTCCATGTGCGAAGTCAAGGGAAACCATCCCTCCACAGTCGGCAAACCTCTGATCGGCATTGAAGCGCGCCTGGGTGAACTGGACGAACTGCAGGTTCGCGGTCCTCAGGTCATGAAGGGCTACTGGAACCGCGAGGAAGACACCCGCCGAGCTTTTACCGAAGACGGTTGGTTGCGTACGGGTGATCAGGCCGATTTGAGCGACGGCGGACGCATCCGCATCAAGGGGCGCATTAAGGAAATCATCGTCACGAGCGTGGGCGAAAAAGTGAGCCCCGTTGACCTCGAATTTGCGATTCTCGAGGATCCCCTGTTCGACCAGGTCATGGTGGTCGGCGAAAACCGTCCGTATGTGGCCGCTCTGGTGGTGCTCAACAACGAACGCTGGCGCGCCCTGTGCGCCGATCTGCAGGTCAATCCGGACGATCCGTCCACCCGCGGCAGCCGAGAAGTGCGCAACACCATTCTCAAACGCGTGCGCAGCGCCACGAAGTTCTTCCCGCGTTACGGGCAGCCGCGCAACGTAGCCGTGTTGCCCGACAACTGGACGACCGAAAACGGCCTTCTCACCACCACGATGAAGCTGCGCCGCCGTCAGATTGCCGAGCGTTATGCCGCCGAAATCGAAGAACTTTACAAGGGCCACGGCGCCTGAGTCCGCAGCAGTGAGTCGTCATGCGCTTGTTTGATTCTCACTCACACATCAACGCCCGCGAGTTCGATGCCGACCGCGCCGAGGTGATTACCCGCATGCGCGAGGCAGGACTCGAAGGTGCGCTCGTCGTTGCCTGCGATTACGGTGAGGAAAAGGATCTTTTCGCCGTTCTGGACATGGCGCCGGGGTTTCTGTTCGGAGCCTGGGCGTTGCATCCTGAGTACGAAGATCGCCGTGAATGCGACGTGGATGAAATCGTCGCGATTTGCGGGGATCCGCGTATTTGCGCCGTCGGAGAAACCGGCCTTGACTACCACTGGTGCAAGGGCGACCTGACCTGGCAAAAAGAGCGCTTCGTACACCACATCGAAGCCGCGCGTAAGCTCAACAAGCCCCTTGTGGTACACGCTCGCGAAGCCGAAAGCGATGCGCTCGACCTTTTGGCCGCGCACGACGCCGGTTCCGTGGGCTTTGTGATGCACTGCTTCGGCGGAAGCCTCGCGGACGCCAAACGCGCGATTGACCTCGGCGGTCTCGTCTCCTTTACGGGAGTGCTCACCTTTAAGAATGCATCGGGACTGCGCGAAATTGCCTCGGCCCTGCCGCTTGATCGTCTGATGATCGAGACCGACTGTCCCTACATGGCGCCGGTCCCCCATCGCGGCAAGCGCTGTGAACCGGCCTATGTCGCCGAAGTGGCCAAAACGCTGGCACTCGTCAAGAACGTCGAACCGGACTATGCTGCCGCCGTTACAACCGACACGGCCAAGAATTTTTTTGGACTGAACTGATATGAAGAAAACCGCTTCCCTGATCTGCACGTGTCTGATTTCGCTCGGCCTGCTTGCGGGCTGCGCCTCCAACCAGCCCGCGACGGGCGATCGTGCGACAACGGCCGCTGCAGGCCCCGTCAAGATGGCCGGCCCCGAAGAAAACTGGGCAAACTTTGCGGGCGCCGTTGATCGCGACCGCGCCGACGTCGTGCTGTACATGCTCTCTCAGGGCATCAGCCCCAATACGATCGTCAACGGCGGCGATCCGGCTCTCGTGCGCGCCATCCGCATGGACTCGTACACGGTGGTCGATGCGCTGTTGTCTGCCAAAGGCATTGAAGTCGACACGGCAAGCGAATATGGCGAAACGGCTCTGATGCTTGCCGCATTCAAGGGCAATATGGAACTCGTACAGCGGCTCCTTGCCGAAGGCGCTTCAGTAAACCGCATCGGCGGTTGGACACCGTTGCATTACGCTGCTGCCGAAGGTCACAACGAAATCGTCAAGCTCCTGCTTGAAAAAGGTGCTCGCGTCAACGTACAGACCTACTCGGGCATCACGCCGCTCTACATGGCCGCCCGCAAGCCCTCTCGCGAAGTCGTGATGACGCTTCTGCGCGCAGGCTCCTACCGCGATCTTTGCAACGATAAAGGCCAGTCTCCAGCCGATGCCGCAAGCAACGCGGGCGACGAGGAACTCTCGAAGTTCCTCGCCATTGAAAAGTGCGTCCAGCCAGAACCGCTCATGCGCGCTCCGATTCGCAGCACCAAAACGAAAAGCGAACAGCGCTTGCGCGTGCAGAGCGCCAAATAATCAATGCTCGAACGCACTCCGTCCATGCGTCCCTTTGCTCCGCTTGAACTCCTTTCCCCCGCACGAGACCTTGAAACGGCTCGTGCCGCGGTCTTGCACGGTGCCGACGCCGTCTACATCGGCGGGCCCGCGTTCGGTGCACGGCAGGCCGCAGGCAACTCCTTTGAGGATATCGCTCGCATCGCCGAGTTTGCGCATCAGTATCGAGCCCGCGTCTACATGACGCTCAATACGCTCATCTACGACAACGAGTTCGATCAAGCAGTCGAAGCCGCCTGGAAGGCCAAAGAGGCCGGAGTCGATGCCTTGATCGTGCAGGATCTGGGGCTGCTCAAGGGACAGCTTCCCGACATCGAAATTCACGCGTCCACCCAATGCGACATCCGCACGCCTGACAAAGCGGCGTTTCTCGACAGTCTGGGATTCGCACAGATCGTGCCGGCCCGCGAACTGACGCTCGACGAAATCGCGGCCATCCGCAAGGCGATGCCGCGCGCCCGCATCGAGTTTTTCATTGCCGGCGCCCTGTGCGTGAGTTATTCGGGCAAATGCTATCTTTCGGCGGCGCTCACAGGACGCTCGGCCAACCGCGGACAATGCTCTCAGCCCTGTCGCCTGCCCTACGACGTCACCGACCTTTCGGGGCGATCGATTGTCCGCTCCAAGCACGTCTTAAGCCTCAAGGACAACGATCAGTCCGCCAATCTCGAAAAACTCATCGCCGCCGGCGTCTCAAGCTTTAAGATCGAAGGACGCCTCAAAGGCCCCGAATACGTCAAAAATCTCACGGCATACTACCGCCGTAAAATTGACGCCCTGCTGGAAAAACACGCTGGCGAGAACTGGCAGCGCGCTTCTGTGGGCGTCTCGACTTTTACCTTTGAGCCGGACCCCGAGAAAACGTTTCGACGCGGCGCAACGGACTACTTCGTCAACGGCAGACGCCCCCAGATTGCGGCACTCGATACGCCCAAGAGCACGGGAGAGACCGTGGGCAAGGTCGTAGCAATAAACTCTGGCTGCTCCACCGTCGACATCGCCACCAAAGCCGAAATCGCCAACGGCGACGGCCTGGTGTATCTGACGCCCGAGGAAGAACTCGAAGGTCTGCGCGTCAATCGCGCCGAGCAGCTGCGTCCGGGCCTGGTACGCGTTTCTCTGCACGAACCCCTCAAACGCCACCCGGGACTCTTGCCGGGCGTTGTCGTCAACCGCAATAAAGACCATCGCTTTGAAAAGCTCCTTGCGCAGGAAAGTGCCGAACGTACGATTCCGGCCACTCTCGAACTCGTGGTTCGCAGCAATACTTTGGAACTGACCGGCAAAACGCTTGAACTTTCCGCAACGGTTCGTCTTGACGGTCCCGTACAGCCTGCCCGCAATCCTCAGGCGCTTGACAAGCTCAAGGCTTCTCTTTCGAAAGCCGGCGGCACCGTTTTTCAGATAACCGACATCACCGTTACGGCTGAGGGCGGCCCGGACATTCCTTTCGTCCCTGTTTCCGTATTGAATGGTCTGCGCCGCGACTGTCTTGAAAAACTGGCGCGCACCATCTGCGACACACACCCGCGTTTCGGTCGGTTGCCCGCAACGGTCTCTCCGATTGAGCCGTTCGAAGGCAAATTTCTCGACTTCCGCGCCAATGCAGCCAATGTCTGCGCCATAGCCTTTTATAAGGAACACGGTGCAAGCCGCGTCAACAATGCCTTTGAAACGCTTCTTCAAGCAGGCAACACCCCTGATCTTCTTTCGGCCGCCTTGATGCAATGCCGCCATTGCGTGCGCCACACGCTCGGTTTGTGCCCAAAGCAGTATGGCAAAGATCCGATCAAAAAGGAGAGGTTCAAACGAATGAACGGCGGACGCATGAAGCCTCAGCCTCTGATTTTGACCGCCTCGGGAGGCACGCGTCTTCTGGCACGCTTTGACTGCCGCGCCTGCGAAATGACAGTGTCGCTGATACCCAAGAACATGTCAGCCGAAGAACTCAAAGGTCTCGCCGATACGCAGTGCGCAACCTTGAATTAACCTTTTTGCGTTAGCATTGTCGGCTTGAAGCACCTAATCCACTTTTTATCCGTTTCCATGAAATCGATTTTTGCCAAGGCCTTTGCTGAAGCGGCTATCCTGCTCACCTCGCATACGCTTGCCGCCAAGACATTTGCGGCATTCTGGAGCCGTGTGTCGCCGAAACTGGCCGAAGGCGTCGGCTACTTCGAAAAGCATGACAGCGCCGGACTGGAAGCGGACAAAACGTTTCTGGAGCGCATCACGTTTCGTGATCCGGAAATCACGCGCATCGTCGACGGCTGCCTGAAGGAATTCCTACACTCCGATGTGCTGATGCTCATCTCCAACGTCCAGAAAATCGAAGACAGTATCCGTGCGCGCCAAGAACAAATTAACGCCTGGAAACTGGCGAGTATCGCTGCCCCTTCCACGTCGCTTTCGCCCCTGAAAATGACCCGCTCGGCTCTGGCTCGCCGCATCGAGCGTGAACGGCAGGCCATCGACACCGACAGAAAACGCATTGCAACGCTCAAAACCGAAACGCTCGCGCGACTGGAGCAAGACGGCATCGGCATGACGCCCGAGCAGCTCGACGGAATCCTCTACTCGGCCGAGGGTACGGAACTCGCGCAGGTCATGGCCGTTGCGGAAAACATCAAAGCCATTGAAAAAAATCTGGCGCAGTCGCTTAAAGGGCCTGACGCCGGTCCCGAACAGATCAAGGCCTATACGGGCTTTTTGATGATGAGCTACCGCGTCTACATCGAAGCGATCGAGCGCACAATGCGTAAGATTGAGACGGTGTATCTGCTTGAGCTCGGCGAGATCATCGATGAAGCTGACAGCATGATGCGTGAAGCCGACGAACTGAGTCGTCGCTCCTCCAAGACGGTGGAAATTGCTCAAAACAATCTCGACATCAATGCGCGCACCATCAATCTCGCGCAGCTCTACGAAGATCATCTCAAGAGCCGTTGGGTGGCGCTCGATACGCTCAAGCGCGAGATGCGACTCAATTTTGCTCTGGCGCGCAACACCTTCCGCACCATTAAGGTGGGAGGCGAGCTCATTGAAGTGATCAAAGCCGGCGAAAAGGATCTCGAAAGCATCTTCTCGTTTGAACCGCCCAAGCTCGAAGCCTTCTATGACAAAGAACTGCGTCGGGAATTCGATTCACTCACCGCTCGACTGAAGTCCGCGAAAGCTGCTCGACGATAAGTTTGCTATCGTAGTAGGGTTAACGCTTCAGATTTGTCGTCGTCGAGACTGCCATGTTCTCTGTGCTTTCCGCCGTTTTGGAACCCTTCCTCCTGATCGCCCTGGGTTACGCCCTTCGAGGCACCAAACGGTTCGGAGCCAAGGAGTTGTGGGACGGCGTCGAAAAACTGGTGTTTTGGGTGTTGTTCCCGCCTTTGCTCTTTAACAGCGTGGCGCACGCCAAACTCACCGGACTCGATACCGCGGAATTTCTGCTATTCGGCACGCTTGCGATGGCTACCGGCGTCTTCATGGCCAAGGCCGTGAGCAAGATGGCTCCCGCCGATCCCATGACAGACGCATCCGTGCGCCAGACAGGCTACCGCTTCAACTCATATATCTGCTTTGCTCTTGCCCTCAACATGTACGGTCAGGAAGCGCTCGCTTTGGTGGCGCTTCTCACCGGCATCTGGGTGCCGATCTCCAACGCCATTGCCGTGGCTGATCTCTCGTACGCAGCCAAAACAGGCGGCAAGACAAGCGTCGGCAGCATCGTCAAGTCGATTTTCACCAATCCGCTGATCGTCTCGACGCTGGCAGGACTTTTTGCCAACATCCTTTCACATCTGACGGGATTTCAGGTTCCCAATTTCATCACAAAGATCTTCTCGTCCCTGGGTTCCGCCTCAATGGCTACGGCACTGCTTGCCATTGGCGCGGGGCTGGCCGTTGAAGATTTCGCTCGTTATAAGAAGCTCATTGCACTTTCGACCATTCAGCGTCTGATCGTTCTGCCCGCCGTAGCGCTAGCAGTTGCAGTAGCCACAGGCCTTGCCGATACACAGACGGCCGCATTGATGTGTTACGCCGTGGTGCCGACGGCCAACTCATGCTACATCATGGCGGCTCGCATGGGCGGCAATGGTCCGGTCGTAAGCGACCTCACCAGCGTTGAAGTGCTCGTGAGTCTAGCCACCATTCCGATGTGGTGCATGGCACTGCAAGCGTTTGTCTTCTAGCAAGAAAAGCAGTCAGGTCTTCGCAAGAGTTCTGAGATACGCTTCAAGCGCCGGTAGAACCGCTTGATCTCCCTCGCGGTTCAATGCCTTCTTAACCTCTTCAAACGGCATTAGTGAAACGGCCTGCGACTCCCAGTCGGCAAGTGCAGGAGAGCCGGCTACGCGTCGGGCAAGAAAATACCGCGTCACAACGATGCGACGGGGTACGTCCACGAGAAAAGCATAAGGCTCCACCAGAAGACCAGCTTCCTCCCACGTTTCCTTTGCGGCGTTTTGCGCAAGCGACAGCACCGGCTCAAGGCGTCCTTTGGGAAAAGTTGCCTTGGTGCCCATAAATTCGTTTGTGGGATGCACAATCCAAATGCGCCGGTCTGGTTCAATGACAACGCACCCGGAGGTGGCGCGAAAGCCCGGCGGCATAACGAAGTCAGGTTCTCCCTTTACGGCATCGGGCACGACATCGCGCCAATACCAGGGATTCTCATCCGGAATACCCGGATTGCCGGTTAGTGCGAGACCATTGAGAGCTGACGGCAAATCAGGCTCTGCCGTACGGGAAAGCGTGGCCGTGCAACGCGAATCAAGCCAGGTGTCTCGGCTTGTCGGCTGCGTGGGATGCGCCACCACGACAGGCTTGCCGTTTTCGTCCAAGCATGGATGTAAGACCGTCGTCATGGCGCCGAACAGAGCTCAATACTCAAAAGACGTAATCGGCCTGCAGCTGGAAAGCGTGCGATTCACGCCCCTGTTCGCTACCGAGATACCGGTAGCCGGCGTGCAGCGTGCCCTTACCGGTCGTCCAGGCAAGACCTACCATACCGCGGTAGAGCGTATGGCTGCCGGTAAGCGTTTCTTCAAAAAGCTCTCCGGCGCGGGAGGCTTCAATTTCGGTGTCGCCTGCCGTGCGGATTACCGCAAAGTCGATATGCGGACGCAACTTCATGCCGTTTTCGAACTCGAACGTATAAGCGGCGTTAAGACCGATCGGGAACTGCCAGATGTTGGCGTTATCGAGATTCCAGTCGCCGTGGTGACGAGGGCGGAACATCGTGTATTCGATCTTAGCGTAGGGCACGAGGTCAAGGTTGCCGATTTCGATGCCGTAGCGGGCGGCGGCGTCAAACGTCCAAAGATTGGCGTTGGTTTCGTAGGCCATGCCGCCCATGTCGGAGTCACCCGACATATAGATCCACCCGGCCGAAAGCGCCAGATTCAAACCACCGAAGTTGCGCTGACCGAAAGCTGAAATACCGAAAATATCGCCTTCACCGTCCGCTTTATTCGGTACCCCACGACTCTCGGTATCGGCTCTTGCATAGGTGTACACTACCCCGAAGAAAGCTTCGCCCAGTCGTATATCGGCACCGAGATTGACGACAGCGAGATCGTTTTCAAAACCGGCATTGTTGACCATGGTATCCGCCTCGTCACTTGCGGCTTTGAGATCAAGCCAGATTGAACCGCCGTCGGCGCGGGATGTATCTGTCACTGCTTGCGTCATGCGTTCATCGGCGCTTTCACGGACCGTGCGAGCCGTTTCAAAAGCGGAAATCGCCAAACCCGAACTCACGAAGGGCGAAGCAACAGAAGAATTTGCCGTCATAGCGGCGGCAATGGACAGACCGGTGATGAAAAGCGGTTTGAGGTACATAGGTGCAGCAAAGCCGAAAAGTTGTAAGGAGATAACCATAAATCAGGGCAACGTTTGAGTTTAATCTCTTTGATACGTTGCCACCTAATTCCATTTTTTAAACTGCACCTCCTGCGGTCACTTTGCAACACTCGTTTTTACTTCACGACCTCGTATGATCAACACGCATTTGTATTGGGTCTTTCTTCTCGTTGCCATTCCCACAATCCTCTCCCCTGGTCCTGGGGTGCTCATGTCGCTTACCAATTCCATGCGCTACGGCCTTAAATCGGCTCAACCCGGCATCGCTGGTGTTGCTTCCGGCACGCTTGTGGTGGGGTTCGTCTCCGTCACCGGTTTGGGCGTCATCATCGCGACATCCGAAACTCTTTACGGTGCCATTCGCGTGATGGGCATCCTTTTTCTTCTCTATCTGGGTTATAAGAAATTTCGCGCCAAGCCCTTCGCCATTCGACTTGCGCACATCGAAAACGAGGAATACGCCGACACTCCGGTTGAAAATGTCAACAAAAGGCAACTCTTCATTGAAGGCGTCCTGCTGCAGATCAGCAATCCGGCTCTGATCATCTTCTACCTGTCGCTGTTTCCGCAATGCATCGACAAGACGCTGGACTACTGGCCTCAGGTGACAATCCTGACTCTCAACTACTGTTTGCTTGTCTGGATCATTCACTCAATGTACGGTTGGCTCGGCTCATGGGCTGCCGGAACGTTGTTAAAACCCAATGCCGCCATTTGGATCAACCGCGTCGCAGGCATTGCCTATTGGCTCCTCGGTGTGGCGTTCCTTTGGCAAATGTTCTCCAACTGGCACGCCTAAGATCGAACTCACCGATGCCATAATCCAAGAATGGTTCTCGATTGGGAGAAAACCGATGGCTTTGACGTTCGAATCCGGTCTCGACAGTCTGATGCATTTTGTGGGCCTCAAAGGCGAAGAGGCCTACCATGCCAATGTCGCCGATCCTCTGCATGCCGCATTCCGCGCCAAAGCTGCTGTCCATGCCGGTCCGATGGGCATGCCGATGATCTGGGCTCTGGCGCGCGGCAAGCTCAATTCCTTATCCAACCATAAGCGCGAAGGAAAGGCTCTTGCCTACATACACGTGCCGTTTTGTGAGACGCGTTGCCTCTACTGCATGTTCTACCAGAACGCTTACACCGACGAACTGGCCGATCACTACACGGATCTTCTGATCAAGGAAATGCAGATTTGGGCCGACCGCCCGGTTCAGAAGGAAGGAGACATCTGCGCGCTTTATCTCGGTGGCGGTACACCAAGCGCACTATCCTCGGCCAACCTTAGCCGCATTTTGAAGGCTGCGCACAACTATCTGCCTCTGGCTGCCGATTGCGAAATCACGCTCGAAGGTCGTATGCACGACATGACAACCGAGCGACTCGATGCGGCTGTAAAAGGCGGTGTCAACCGCGTTTCTCTGGGCGTACAAACTTTCAACGACGAGATTCGTCTGGCCATGCAACGTCTGGACGACAAGGACGAAATGGTGAAGCGCATTGAGTTGCTCGCGCAGTACCCGCAGATCGCAACTGTTATCGACCTGATCTACGGCTTTCCGATGCAAACGGAATCCGTCTGGGAAAACGATGTGCGCACCGCCGCGTCTCTTCCTTTGGACGGTGTCGACTGCTATCAACTCAACCTTTTTCAGAAGTCGCCGCTTGCCAAACGCATCGAAGCCGGAAAGATGCCGCCTGCCGCAACGCTCGCTCAGGCCGCCGATCAATTTGCCGCTTCGGACGCCATTCTGAGCGCCGATCCGAATTGGGAACGTATCTCCAACACCCACTGGCGACGCACGCCCAAGGAGCGCAATATATACAACTCACTGGGTAAAGGCGCCTGTGATTGTCTGGCATTCGGTTGCGGAGCGGGCGGCAAACTTTTCGGACACGCGTTCATGCAGGAGCGCAATCTCGCGGCTTGGGAAAAACAGGTGATGCGAGGTGAAAAGCCAGTCTTTGCTTTGATGAAGCCCACGGCAAATTGGCACTTGTTGCGAACAGTCGCCTGTGCAGTGGAAAACGGCCCGTTCAACCTCACGGAAATCGGAGCCTCGTTCGGGAAGGACGTCGACAGTGCAGCAGCCTCTTTGCTCGAACAGTGGATTGCGGCCGGATTGCTCGAAAAAAGCCAAGACACCTACTACCCGACCGTTGCCGGAATGTTCTGGCACGTCACAATGGCGCAATTTTTGGTCAATGTCATTTCGAAGCGATTGCGAGCGGAAACGTGATTTCTTTTGGATTCAGAGCCGTAGACACACAAAACGAATTTTCTGCCCAGAATTAGCGGTCAATCTCTTGCACAATCGCAAAAGAATGTGCATAATGCGCATTCTCCGATTCAGGAGAACACACAATTTGATCTGTAAAACAGAGACCGCGGAAGGATGGCAGAGTGGTTGATTGTACCGCCCTGGAAAGGCGGCATGTCCGTTTAGGGCATCGAGGGTTCGAATCCCTCTCCTTCCGCCAGCAGATAAAGCCGGACGATTCATGATCGTTCGGTTTTTTCTTTATATTCAGTCACTTACATCAATTTTTCATTCCTTGCCGCCCTACCTGGTTCGGCCAAATCCGAGGCGAATTGATGGATAAATTGATGGATAGAATGGTTCGGTCATTGAAAAAACCGCATTTATCCATCAATTTATCCATCAATTATGGCCAGAACATGCAGACCACTTACTGCTTGAAGTGGTCATGAATTTTTGGACACCATGGGAGTCAAACCATCCGGATACCACGAGTCATTTGACAACAGTCCTGCGAAGACTTTTCAATAGGTTCAAAGCTCCAAGGAATCGGAGTATCACTTCTTGAAAGCATCCATCAACGCGCTTCCAAACTCGATTGCGTTTCGCACTTTACTTGCGTTTTCCGAGCTGCCACCCAAACTTGACAGCCATCCCGATGTACTCTCGGCGATTCTGTCTGCCACCAATCGCTCAACCGTGTAGGAAAGAGCCTGCTGCATACCGTTTCTCGGATCAGACAGCAGAACACGCGCAGCCTGCTTGCGACAAGGACCGAGCACCAGTTTGGATGCAAGAGCCTTCGTCTTGCTGTTAACCTGATTGATCTTGGTCTGAGGAATCGACTGGACTTTTCTGGCGGCATTGGTCGAACCAAGCGAAACGTACATGAACTGCACGAGCGTATCTCTATCCGCGGAACTCGTGTTGTTATAGATGCAACGACCAAGCTCTTCGGCGTCAGTAGCCGCCAATACCGGGGACACCACCAAGCATGCAAGAACCGCCAAAAACGTTATCTTCAACTTAATTTCTCCTCAAAATCAGACGTATTTTTCGTTTGTCAATCCACTCAAGTAAACAACCCGCGACTAAAAGCCGCGGGTTCCCTCGCGGATTTATATGAACGCACAGACGAAACAGGCTGCCTCTTTGGAAGCAGCCTGCATTCGTTTGGAATAACGATGGGTTACGGCTGGGCCGGCCCCTTCGTAAGCGACTTATGAATCATACCGATTACGAAGCCGACGACAGCAAAAGGAATCCAACCTAGCCCATAGGTATGCAACGGCACCCACTGAGCAAGAATGGCTTCAAGTCCGCCCATGGCAATCTTGGCCGTCTGCAATCCGTTGTATAGCGCCATCACGAACGTAAAGCCGATCGTCCATGCCCACACGCAACGACGGCCGCCGATCATGTTGTGCAGGAACGAAAGAATCACCAACGCCACGCAGAGCGGGTACAAGAACATCAACACCGGAATGGTCGAAACGATGATGGTCTTCAAACCGAACAAGCCGATGAGATAGGAAATCACAGTAAAGATGACAACCCAAACGCCGTACTTGATGCGGCCGCCGGACAAATTCATGAAGTGAGCGGCCGTGCAGCTGATCAAACCGATCGCGGTCGTCAAGCAAGCCAAAATCACCATGGCCGCCAGGAGCATCGCACCGCCGTTACCGAAAAGAAGTTTGGCACTCAAAGCAAGAATCGGAGCACCGGTTTCCTGAATGCCGATCGCGCTCACGCTCTCCGCACCGATCTTCGCAATGAAGATATAGATAACGCCGAGCATCGGAGCGGCAATCAACGCGGCCTTGAACACTTCGCGTGCAATGTCGGACTGCTTGGTAAAGCCGGCATCACGGACGACCCCAATGGTGAGAGACGCGAAGATCAACGCGGCAATAGCGTCGAGCGTGTTATAGCCATCAAGGATTCCCTGGACAATAGCCATCACAGGAGTCGCGTAGGGAGCGGCAGGTGTCTGCGGTTCGCCCATCGGAGTGATGAAGCTCTTGATAATAAAGACCAACAGCGTCAAAACCAACAGCGGCGTCAGGATCTTGCCGACACGATCCACAAGTTTGGACGGAGACGCAGCAAGCCATCCGGCTACGCCCAAAAAGACAGCCAGAAAGATCGGCATGCCGACTTCGAGTTGAGACGGCTCAAGGAAAGGAACAATTGCAATTTCCCAGGAGACCGTACCGGTACGAGGAACAGCAAAGCAAGGACCGATGGCCAGAATGCAGACTGTGGAATAGAAAACGCCGAACCACGGATGGACGCGGTTGCCAATTTCACGCACACCGGGAAGACCGGAATAGCCCACGGCCATCACGGTGAGTAGAGGCAGACCGACGCCGGTGATGCAAAAGCCCAGCAAAGCCCACCAGACATCGGTGCCGGCGGCCTGTCCCATGGAGGCCGGAAAGATGAGGTTGCCCGCGCCGAAGAAGAGCGCAAAGAGCATCAGACCAATAGGAATAAATCGCGTTCGGGAATCCGATTGCATGAATACACCTTGTATTTATCAGCTTTTTGTTATGAAAGAATGTCGGGAACCGCCGTGGAGCGCCAACGCAAATCCACGCTTTCCGAGTCTTGGATCCGGAAAAAATATCGACATACGGCAAACAGCATCAGGGGTCGCCTGTTTGTACCGCGTGACCGGCTGCCGAAAGTGCGGTCCCAATGCTTAAAGGCGTGCGCATGAAGCTGAGGGTAGGCTTCGGGGGTGCGCGAGCGGGAACCCGTTTCATCCTTACAAACGAATTCCTGTCCGTCGGAGCTTGGATCACAAACTTGACGGCGGCATTGGTTTCCGAACTCCGATTCTACGAATAAGCAAGCGCTCCCGCTAAGAAAAATCGTTAAAAATGCGATTATTTTCGGATTTTCGTGTTTAAAAACATCAGAATTAAGGCATTTTCCCTAAAACTTGGGCGTAAAAGGCAACAAAACACAAGGTCTCGCGCTTTTGACGTCTTTCCGCTTTCGATCCAAACGACAGGCTCCTCGTTTTGGATTTGGCCGACGTCAAAGCACGGTCAATCTGCAAGATTTTTACAATTCGGTTCTCGTTTTTTACGGCCTCGTTGCGTAATCTATCGGGCAAAAGTAGTAGTTACCATTAAAATGTTGTCCTAAAGGCTCGATGCGCCTCTGCGTCCGACATGCCTCAGCTTCCGAAACAGGTAACCGGCTTCGACCCGCCCCTGTTTTTTTGTTTTGTCGGACATCCCGGTTGCGCCGGCGCCGTGCGCCCGTCAAGCGATGTTCGGGTCATTTCGATTAAAAGAATTACAACCGCCCATGCCCAGTAAAACTCTGTCGGACTTTAAAGACCGCTTACTGAAGCCCAGTCCCAAGAGATCGGAAAAAAGCCCCGCCACCAAGCACACCCTGCCGGCGGCTTTTGCCTTTTTCCTGATTTCGATCTTTATTCCGTTAGAACGCGCTTTCTGGCAGGGCATCATCGCGCGCCGCCGCGAGCTATATCCGCACGTCAATTTTGATCATCTGTGCTTTGCCGATGTCCTGCGCATCTGCATCCAGACGATTTTTCTGGCCTTTTTTACAGCGCTGCCCGTACGCGACTTCTGGCAGTTCAATCCGCTCGCGCGTTTCATTCGCGCCGTCATCCGTTTAGTGGGCCGCATCGGCGACGCTATCGGGCGTCTGGGCGGACGGATTATCTTCAACATCGGCGCCAATTTGGTCAAAAGCCGCCGCCGCGTCGGTCGAAAGCAGGTTTCTAAGTTCCAAAACTCGATTTTTTGGGCCGCCGGCATCGTGGCTGGTCTTCTTGCTATCCTCTGCATCACCCAGCCTTTTAATGTGCAAGGCCAGGTGGTGTTCCTTTCCATCGTGCTTTTATCGGCATGGTCGCTCACTCACATCAAGGCCCGTATCTCACTGATGCTCCTTTTTGTGCTTTCGGTGACCGTTTCGGGCCGCTACCTGTGGTGGCGCTACACCTCAACAATTCACGCCGACGGCGCGATCAGCCTCTTTTTGTCATGCCTGCTTCTGGCCGCTGAAACCTACGCCTTCATCGTGATGGTCCTGGGCTACTTCCAGGTCTGCTGGCCGCTGGACCGCCGTCCGAAGCGGCTCCCCGCCGACCGCTCGACTTGGCCCACAGTCGACATTTTCATTCCGACCTACAACGAGTCGCTTGAAGTCATTAAACCCACGGTCTTCGCCGCCAAGAACCTCGACTGGCCGGAAGACAAGATCAACGTCTACATCCTCGACGACGGCAGTCGAGATTGGGTAGAGGATTTTGCCAAGGCCGCCGGCGTTCATTACATCAAGCGCGACGAACACAACCACGCCAAGGCCGGCAACATCAACAACGCGATGAAGCTCACCTCGGGCGAGTTCATCACGATCTACGACTGCGACCACGTCCCCTCTTCGGACTTTCTCACGAGCACCGTGGGCTGGCTCGTGCACGACAAGAAGATCGCGCTCGTTCAGACGCCGCACCACTTCTATTCACCCGATCCTTTTGAAAAGAACCTGCATCTCGACCGCGCCATGCCGTTTGAGAACTCGCTCTTTCACGACTACATCCAAAAGGGCAACGACACTTGGAATGCGGTCATGTTCTGCGGCTCCAACGCCGTGATGCGCCGCAGCGCCCTGGAAGAAATCGGCGGCATCGCTGTGGAAACAGTGACCGAAGACGCGCACACGTCGCTCAAGCTCAACCGCCGCGGCTGGAAGTCGGCCTGCATCTCCAAGCCTTTGGCTTCGGGCCTTTCGACCGAATCGCTTTCGGCGCACATCGGTCAGCGCATCCGCTGGGCCCGCGGCATGATCCAGATTTTCCGCCTGGACAACCCGTTGCTGAAAAAGGGCCTCACCCTGCCCCAGCGTCTGTGCTTCATGAACGCCATGATTCACTTCCTGCACGGGTTGCCGCGCATCATCTTTTTGCTCGCGCCCCTGCCCTATATGTTCTTTGACATCTACGTCATCTACGCCACGGCAGCGGCCATTTTCGCCTACGTGATTCCGCACATGGTTCACGCGGCCATCACCAATCAGCAGCTGCAGCGCGGTTATCGCTATCCGTTCCTGGGCGGTGTCTACGAAACGGTGCTGTCCTGGTACATTCTGCTGCCGACGACCGTCGCCCTGATCTTCCCGCACAAGGGCAAGTTCAACGTGACGGCCAAAGGCATGACCATCGACAAGAAGTACGTCGACTGGCACATCGCCACGCCGGTGCTCATTCTGATGGTTTTGAACCTTCTGGGCCTGGCCATCGGCATCTACAAGACGGTAACCGCTGCAGACCCGCAAGTCTCCACGCTGATCATCAACATCGCGTGGATCGCCTACAACCTGTTGGTTTTGGGTGCTGCCTTTGCCGTGGCTGTGGAAGAGATCATGGAGCATCCGCTGCCCCGCGTGCCGCTGAAGGCGGGCGCCGTAGTAACGACTTCCGACGGCACCAAGCACGCCGTGTCGGTCGTCGAATTCAGCCAGACCGAGCTCGTGCTCGACATGAAGGGGCTTGCCGCGGGTGAATCCGTCGTTATCGAAATGACGGGCAACGGTCATACGGATACGTTCAAAGCCACGGTTGCACGCGAAGCCAAGGGCTTTACGGAATTTGATCTTGTTTTCGAGTCGGTTGAAGATGAAATTCGCTTCAACCGCCAGACGTTTGCGCGGGAAGGCCATTGGGGCGACAAATTCGACAGTCATGTCGACGATCGCTTCATCGCCGGCTTCCTGCGTTTGGTCGGCTTTGCCGCGTACGGCTTCAAGTCGCTTGTTGAATTTCTGCCGGGGACGGCGGGACGTTTTGTGCGCTATGTCGTGAGCTTCTTGCCGCGCATGCCCAAGACGTCCGTCGGCCTCTAATACTTTTGAGTCTCACACCAAATGAACAAAAGAGATTTCTCTTTCAAGCATTCCCTCACGACGTTGTCGGTCTGCTCCCTTTTGGCTTTTTCCTCAACTGCCGCTCTGGCTCAGACCGGCGACGCTCCCGTGTGGCGTACCGACCTGACGGGCGGCGAAACGACGACGTACGCGCTCTCCGACCTCGCTCCCGGCATGGCGGGCAAGCCAGTCAAGCTCACGGGTTCGAATAATTCGGGCTACTTCGACTTCACGGTCAAGCCCGATGAAGTGGTGACAAGCGGCGAACTGACGCTCAACTTCACCGTCTCGCCCTCAATGCTCGCCAACGTTACGCAGCTCAACATTTTCCTTAACGGCGAACTGCAGCAGACGGCCGCACTGTCGGCAAAGCAGATCGGCAAGCCCCAGTCGCTCGTCTTCAATCTCGACTCGAAGTCCTTCCGAACCGGCCAAAACCAAGTCCGCGTGGAATTCGTCGGCCACTATCAGACGGTTTGCGAAAACGCATCCAACCCTTCGCTTTGGATGGACATTGCCC
Organism: Sutterella sp. AM11-39; assembly: GCF_003472385.1. Taxonomy (GTDB): domain Bacteria; phylum Pseudomonadota; class Gammaproteobacteria; order Burkholderiales; family Burkholderiaceae_F; genus Duodenibacillus; species Duodenibacillus intestinigallinarum. The sequence continues at coordinate 45,025 of NZ_QRLV01000004.1, forward strand.
CTGAAAGCGAACTCGCGCTCAACAAGGCTTTCGTGAGACTGCCCAACGACCTGTCGCAGTTCCCGGCCCCGTTCATTTCCGAAGGCAACTCCGGACAGAACACGACTCTGCCGATCGTCTTTGCGCAGCAACCCACCGACAAGGAAGCCACGGCCGCAGCGATCGTCGCGGGCTACACCGGCAGCCTCTCTCAATGGGGCAAGGCCGAATTTCCGGTCTATTTCGGTGAAGTTCCTGCCAAGGGCCATTTCGTCGTGTTTGCCACGAACGAGCGCAAACCGGCATTCCTTTCGGAACTTCCCGCCTTCGAAGGCCCCCGCATTGAACTGCGCGACGTTCCGGGCGGTCAGCATGAAAAGATGCTCATCATCAGCGGCCGCAATGACGAAGATCTGGTCGTTGCCGCCAAGGTTCTCACGTCCGGTACGCAGATGATCGGTGACAACCACCGCGTGCGCGACTTCAAGGACGAACCCGTGCAAGGCGCCTACCAGGCTCCGAACTGGATCGATCCGCAGCAGGCCATGACGCTCAGTTCTCTGATGCGCTACCCGACGCAACTCACCTCTCGCGGTGCCGTTCTGCCTGCCATTCACCTCAACCTCAACATGGCGCCCGACATCTACGCCATCGATGGGGCCAAGGCTGAACTCAACCTCTTTTATCGCTACAGCAAACCGGCCGAAGGTCAGGTCGCTCAGATGCGCGTACTCATGAATACGGCTCTTGCCGGCAGCGACAACATGGACAGCGGCACAGACCGCGCCCGCTCCGAAGTGCTTGTCCAGGCCGCTCCCGGCCCGCTTTTCTCGGCCGTAGGTCCGCGCGACGGCATGTCTCTTACAAACGACCTTTCGATCGAAGCCTTCTACGGTACGCAGGCTCTTGAGGGTACGCCCGAAAACTGCCGTACCGTAGCCCTTCCGAGCCACAACTTCCAAATTGATCCCTCTTCGAGCATCGCCTTCAGCGGCTTTTATCACTACGCACAGCTGCCTGAAATCGCGCTCTACACGAAGGGCGGCTTCCCGTTCTCCAAGTACGCCGATCTGTCGCAAACGGTGGCTGTCCTCTCGGACGCCTCCAACGCTCAGTACGTGACAACGCTTCTGAACGCCATCGCCCGCATCTCGTCGGCCACGGGATCGGTACCGCTGCAGGTGACCGTCACCTCAAAGCTCGGCAACGATGTTTTGAAGGATAAGGACGTGCTCTACGTGGGCGGACTGCCCGCAAACATCACGAGCCTTAACAACGAAACGGCTCAGAATCTTGAAAAGGCCGTAACCGAAACGCTCGGCGGCAAGTCCGGCAAGACCGGCGTTGAAGATCCGGAAAACGCACCTCTGGCAGCTCTGCTTTCCGTGAAGTCGCCAGTTGACAGCAGTCGCGCCGTGGTGGCGCTGCTCTCCGACGGCTCGCGCGGCGCAAAGCTTTTGAACGATTCGCTGGCCGACCGCGCCCTGTTGCAGGACGCCTCGGGCGGCACGGTGTTCGTCTCTTCGCAAGGGTTGACCTCCTTTAAGCCTTCGCAAACCTGGTGGGTCGGCGATCTGCCGTGGTACCAGCGCGTTTGGGTCTCCTTTGCCAACCGTCCGTTCCTGTTGGTGCTCTGCGCCTTGATCGCCGCTGTTGTGGCCGGCTGGGGCATCTTCGCCGGCATGCGCCGTTGGCTGCGCGGCCGTTCGTCGCTCTAATCCGATGGGAGAACAAATCATGAAATTCCTTTCCCGTTCGATTTGCGCCGCTTCCGTCTGTGCCGTGCTCGCCGGTCTGTCCGCCTCGGCCCAAGCCTGGGACAAGTGGGATGCCTTCAAGGCCGCAAACGTCAACGAATCCTTCCGTGTGGTGGACTACAGCGACATCCGCCGCATCACCACCAGCGAAGGTCAGTCCTACGCCATGTTCTTTGCGCTGGTTGCGGGCGACAAAGACGCCTTTGACAAGCTCCTCGTGTGGACGGAAAACAATCTCGCCTCGGGCGACATCACCAAGTACAAGCCAGCATGGCTCTGGGGCAAACAAGGCAGCAGCTGGGGCATCATCGACAGCAACAATGCCGCCGACAGCGACATGTGGATCGCCTACTGTCTGCTTGAAGCCGGCCGCCTATGGGATCGTCCCGACTATACGGCCAAGGGCAAGGCCATGATGGACCTTCTTAAGAAGGACGTGCGCGACGTCAAGGGGCTGGGCAAGGTTCTGCTTCCCGGCTACAAGGGCTTTGAGCAGGAAAACTTCGTCACGCTCAACCCGTCCTACTATCCGGTCTTCATCATGCGCCGCTTTGCGATGGAGGATAAGGACTGGAATACGATCGTCGAAGGCACGGTGCGCTCGCTCGTGCGTTCCGCTCCGCGCGGATACGCCCCCGACTGGGTGCGTTTCGACCGCCAGGGCAAGGTTATTCCTGAAAAGGGAGCCGATTATGTTCTGGGCTCCTACAACGCCATCCGCACCTATATGTGGGCCGCAATGATGTCGCCTGCTGACCCCGTGCATGACGTGCTCGTTGAACATTTCGAACCGTTTGCCAAGCTCACGCGCGACACGAATATGCCGCCCGAAAAGATCAACATCATCACGGGCGAACGTCACGGCTACGGTTCGCCGGGGTTTGCCGCCTGCGTGCTTGAACTTCTCGGTAAGGGCCCCACGCAGGACTACCTGCGCACCGTGATCGAAAACGATCCGATCATCGGCGAAAACTACTACCGCAACACGCTGATGCTCTACGCCATCGGCTTTGACCGCGGTTTGTATCGCTTTGATCGTAACGGCTACCTGCTGATCTCACCCAAGGCGCAGCTCACCCAGGTTCCGCCCAAGGCCGCCGTGCCGGTCGACAAGTCCGTCGAGAAGGACGAACATCAGGAAGAATCCGAAGAGGCGCCCGAGCAAAACCAGGCCGCGGGCAACGCTACGCCTGCGCCCGCAGACAACGCTCCGAAGGCTGTGCAGCTGCCGGCACAGGCCGCTGCCCCCGTGGCTCCTGCCGACAACGCCGCACCGGCCGCTCCCGCTGCTGCCGCACCCGCCCCTGCCGCCGTTTCGGCACCGGCTCCTGTGAGCAGCGCTCCTGCAACGACTGAGGAAACCAACAAGTGAAATCCGTCGGAAACTTTACCGGACGCATGGTCGGCGGCCTCGGGTTATGGAACGTCTACTTCATCTGCAAGTTCTTCCTCACCCAACTCGGCTATCTGAGGCTTGAGCTTTTCGCCAACATCGCCCTTTTCTGCTTCCTGCTGCTGCCCGCCAACTCCAAGGGCATGCGCTTTTTGAAGCAGCTCATCGCGCTTGGCTGCGGCATTGCGCTTCTGTGGTCAGAAAGCTGGCTTCCCGGACCGCAGAGCATCATGGCCAATGCCTCAGGCATCACAGGCTTTTCTGTGAACTACGTCCTGCAGCTCATCTGGGACTTCATCAACTGGCGCATGGTCTTTGCGGGCTTTGCGATCCTGTTGATCTACTACGCCGCGCGCGACTTCATTCGTGTTACGGCCATCACCGGCTGCTGGCTGCTGTTCCTCGTGGTCTCGCCCTTCTTCGGTTCGGCCCCCTCTCAGCAGAGCAATCTCGTGCCGCAGACGGCCGCAGGCAAAACCGCCGTCGGCAACCCGGCTGATACGGCCGCGGCTTTGGCCGCCGCCAAGGGTACCGCTCAGGGAGAAGTCACTTCCGAAGAAATCGACAAGTGGTACCAGACGTTCATCGCATATGAAAAGGACCGCGTGGCGCAGTTCCCGGACTCGATCAAACCAAAGGACACTCCCTTTGACATCGTGATCCTTAACATCTGCTCGCTTTCGACCGACGACCTGATTGCGTCCAACCTGATCAATAACCGTACTTTCAGTCAGTTCAACATCCGCTTTGATCACTTCAATTCGGCCACCTCGTACTCGGGCCCGGCCGCATTGCGTCTGTTAAACGGCGCCTGCGGTCAGCCTTCTCACGAAGCGCTCTACGATACGCGTCGTCCCGAATGCGAGATCATGAACCGACTCGATTCGCTCGGCTTCAAGCAGCACCTGTTCCTCGACCACAGCGGCGTTTACGACAACTACCTCAACGCCATGCGCACGCAGGCAGGTCTCACCGCTCCCTTCGAGCGCCGCCGCTATCCTGTGAAGTACGTGAGCTTTAACGACGAGGAAATTGCCGACACGCTTTCCGTGTTCCGCCACTGGCGCAGCGTCGTCAACAAGGCTAAGGACCCGCGCAGCGTCTCTCTCTTTAACTTCATCGCCCTGCACGACGGCAACCGTCAGCCCGGTAAGTCGCGTTGGGAAGAGTTTGAACCGCGCGCCCGCGCCTTTATTGATGCACTCGACGTCTTTATCGCCGATCTGCAAAAGAGTAAGCGCAAGGTGATGCTCATCATCGTTCCGGAACACGGCGCTGCCGTTCGAGGCGATCGCATCCAGACCCCGCGTTTGCGCGACATCCCGAGCCGCCGCATTACGCAGGTGCCGGTGATGGTGAAGTTCTTCGGTCTCAACAAGCTGCCGAAGACCCCGGTGCATGTTACGTCCGATACGAGCTACCTCGCCCTGTCGACGCTCATCGGCCGTGTCATCGAAACGAACTACTTCAGTAAGCCCGAAGGCGCCGTTCCGATGGCCGATCTTGTGAACGACCTGCCCACGACACACATGGTAAGCGAAAACGCTCAGGCCATGGTGCTCGAATACAAGGGCAAGGACTATCTGAAGATGTCCAAGGGCACTTGGCGCCCGTACGACGCCGATTAGTCGACGTCCGCTTCACACCCTCGCAAAGAGTCCGCTTCGGCGGACTTTTTGCTATCCGGCAAAAAAAGCCCCGGAGAAAACAGACTTCTTTCCGGGGCTTCAGATCAGCGGCTCGAGACCGGAAAAGGCCTCAGGGCTCAATTTTTAGTTCTTGGACTTGTCCACGAGCTTGTGAGCGCTGATCCAAGGCATCATCGCGCGCAGCTTGGCGCCGGTCACTTCAATGCCGTGCTCGCTCGTCAGACGGCGGTTGGCCGAAAGGGTCGGATACTTCAGACCGCATTCCAAGAGGAAGCTCTTGGCGTATTCGCCGTTCTGGATCTGACGCAGGCATTCCTTCATTGCCTTGCGGCTTTCGTCATTGATGATCTTCGGGCCGGTGTAATACTGGCCGTATTCGGCGTTGTTGGAGATGGAGTAGTCCATCGTGGCGATGCCGCCTTCGTAGATCAGGTCGACGATGAGCTTCATTTCATGGCAGCACTCGAAGTAAGCCATTTCGGGTTCGTAGCCGGCTTCCACGAGCGTTTCAAAGCCCGTCTTGATCAGTTCGACGAGACCGCCGCAAAGCACAGCCTGTTCGCCGAAGAGGTCGGTTTCGGTTTCGGCGCGGAAGGTCGTTTCGAGCACGCCCGCACGGCCGCCGCCCGCAGCGCATGCGTAGGAAAGAGCCAGGTCATGAGCCTTGCCGGAGTTGTCCTGATAGACGGCAATGAGCATCGGCGTGCCGGCACCTGCGACATACGTGGAGCGCACCGTGTGGCCCGGAGCCTTCGGGGCGATCATGATGACGTCGAGGTCCTTGCGCGGAACGATCTGCGCGTAGTGGATGTTAAAGCCGTGGGCAAAAGCCAGGGCTGCGCCTTCCTTGATGTTGGGTTCGATCTGCTTGTGATACACATCGGCGATGAATTCGTCGGGCAGCAGAATCATCACGACATCGGCGCCTTGGGTCGCTTCTTCGATGGTCTTGACGGTAAGGCCGGCATTCTCAGCCTTGGCCCAGGACGAACCGCCCTTGCGAAGACCGACGACAACGTCGCAGCCCGAGTCGTGCAGGTTCAGGGCGTGTGCGTGACCCTGGCTGCCGTAGCCGATGATGGCAACCTTCTTACCCTTGATGAGCGAAAGATCGGCGTCCTTGTCGTAAAAAACTTTCATGTTTGGTCTCCCTTTTAAACAAACAGGTATGTAGATCAGATTTTGAGGATGCGCTCGCCGCGAGCGATGCCGCTTGCGCCGGTACGCACCGTTTCCAGAATCAGTTTTTCGTCAATCGACTTCATGAAGGCGTCAAGCTTGCGGCTGTCGCCCGTGACTTCGATCGTGTAGGTTTTGTCGGTGACATCAATGACGCGCGCACGGAAAATTTCCGTGATGCGCAGCATCTCGTCGCGGTCGCGACCGATGGCGCGCACCTTGATGAGCATCAGTTCGCGCTCGACGTAATCGCTTTCCATCAGGTCGTAGACCTTGATCACCTCGATGATGCGATTCAAGTGCTTGGTGATCTGCTCCATCTTCTTTTCATCGGCGTACGACACGATGGTCATGCGCGAGATGCTGTCGGTTTCCGTCGGAGCGACCGTCAAGGATTCAATGTTGTAGCCACGGGCCGAGAAAAGACCCACGACGCGCGAGAGCGCCCCCGAAGTGTTCTTGAGAAGAACCGAAAGAATATGACGCGTCTGCATTCTTACTTCTCCTCCGAAAGAACCATCTCGGTAAGCCCCTGGCCGGGTCCCACCATCGGACGCACCGGCTCTTCGCGCTCGATGTGCACGTCAACGAACACAAGGTCGTCCTTGTACTTGCCGAAGGCCTCCTCAATGCAGCGATCGAGCTCTTCGTAGGTGGTGGCGCGCAAGCCGACGTGACCGTAGCTCTCAACGAGCTTGACGAAGTCGGGCTGAACCTCCATCACCGATTCACTCATGTGACCGTTGTAGTAGGCGCGCTGCCAAACGGCGACCATGCCGAGGTAGGCGTTGTTGAGCAGGAAGATCTTGGGCTTGACGCCATACTGCTTGGCGGTGCCCAGTTCTTGAATGTTCATCTGAATGGAACCGTCGCCGGTAAAGCACACGACGTCCTCGTCGGGATGCGCAAAGCACGCGCCGATCGCTGCCGGGAATCCGTAGCCCATCGTGCCCAGACCGCCGCTCGTAAGCCACCTGCGCGGTTTGCGCAGCTTGAGGTATTGAGCGCACCACATCTGATGCTCGCCCACGTCGGTGGCATAAATGGCCTCTCCCTTGGTCTTTTGCCAGACGCGTTCGATCACGGCCTGCGGGCGGATCGGGCCCTCAGGATTGACGGTGTACTTGAGGCACTGCATCGCGCGCCAACCGTCGATACGCTTATTCCATGCAGCCAGTTCGTTTTCATCGAGCCTCTCGGTCGTCGTTTCCAGAATGCCGACCATTTCCTTGAGCACTTCATAGACATCGCCCACGATGGGAATGTCCGTCGTCACGTTCTTGGAGATCGAGCTCGGGTCGATGTCGATCTGTACGATCGTGTGGGGATTGGCTTCAAAATCCGAGGGGCAGCCAATCACACGGTCGTCGAATCGGGCGCCGACGGCAAAAAGAACGTCGCAGTGCTGCATGGCCATGTTGGCTTCATAGGTGCCATGCATGCCGACCATACCCAGATGCTTTTCGTCACATCCGTCAAAGGCACCCAGGCCCATAAGTGTCGAGACCACCGGGTAGCCGGTGAGCTGCGCAAAACGGTTGACCAGCTCGCTTGCGGACGTCGATGTCGCACCGCCGCCCACGTACAGAAGCGGACGCTTGGCCGAAAGCAGAACCTGCATGGCCTTCTTGATCTGGCCGCTGTGGCCGCGCGTCACAGGACGGTAGCTCACGATGTCGCAGCTCTTGGGATACTCGAAGGCACAGCTTCCGCACTGCACGTCCTTGGGCAGATCCACCAGAACGGGACCGGGGCGGCCGGTTCTTGCAATATAGAAAGCCTTCTTGATGGTGGCCGCAAGATCGCGCACGTCCTTGACAAGGTAGTTGTGCTTGACACACGGACGGGTAATGCCCACCGTATCGCACTCCTGGAAGGCGTCAGTGCCGATGAGGCTCGTGCCGACCTGGCCGCTGAAGACGACCATCGGAATGCTGTCGGCATAGGCCGTGGCAATGCCCGTGACGGCGTTGGTGGCTCCGGGGCCGGACGTCACCAAAGCAACGCCGATCTTGTTCGTGCAGCGCGAATAGGCGTCGGCGGCGTGAACCGCTGCCTGTTCATGACGCACGAGCACATGCTTGAAGTACTTCTGCTTGTAGATCTCATCGTAGATCGGAAGAACCGCTCCTCCCGGATAGCCGAAAACGTATTCGACTCCCTCGGCATGAAGAGCTTCGATGAGAATCTTCGCGCCGGTCATCACCGGTGCGGCGGCGCCGTTCTCTTCTGTGGTCTGCATAGGAAAATCGTTCCCTGTTGTTTCACATCCATGGCTTTGTTATGGGGTATCTTCGGATGTGCTTCGTGCCGTGGGGCGGCAGCAGGGTAAGGTTGTGCGGTGGCGTGCTGCCCGTGGGAGCACAGGTACCGGCTTGACACCGTTCGCCGCCCGCCTCTGCGGTAACAGAAGACGTCCGAAGGTGCGTTGCGTGCCGTGGTATGCAAAGAATTTCACAACGCATCAACTAATTTATCGTTTTTCAAACGAAAAGCCAAAGGGGCGAAACAACTTGAGGCTGGTTTCCTTGCGGGTTTTAAGCTTTTGTCAAATGCGGTAAGATGCCGTTCTTAGGGAGAATTTATTAGAACGGCTCCGTGCGCGTCTGTCGGATACCATTTTTTAATATCCAAGAAGCCCTTGCACGAGATCGACCTCAGATAACAGTCGGCTAACAGCCGGCGCCTTCCGTTCCCCCTCACTCAACACAAACAAACCAAAAAAAACATGGCTACCACCGCAACAACTTGGGGTTCCAGGATCGGCTTTATTTTGGCCGGCGCAGGCTCGGCAATCGGCCTGGGCTCCATCTGGAAATTCCCGTTCTGGGCCGGCATCAACGGCGGCTCGGGCTTCATCATTCCGTACATTATCTTTACGTTCACGATCGGCATCACGCTGCTGATCGCCGAACTCGTCGTGGGACGCGCCGGCCGCGGTTCGGCCCTGCATGCACTCAAGCACCTCGGCGGACCGGCTTTCTCGATCATGGGCGGCATAGCCGTTCTCACGTCCTTCGTGATTCTGTCCTACTACTCCGTGGTCGGCGGCTGGTGCGTGAAGTATCTCTTTGACAGCCTCGGCGGCAGTCTCGTGACCAACGACCCGAAGGTTCTGCAGGCAACGTTCGGCGCTTTGGTGGGCGACGGCCTCACCAATTCGCTGTGGCACCTCTCCTTCCTCACGCTCACCTGCGGCGTGGTGGCCCTGGGTGTGGTAAACGGCATCGAGCGCCTCTCGAAGTACCTGCTGCCCACGCTCTTCATCCTGATGATCGTCATCATGATCCGTTCGCTGTCGTTGCCCGGAGCCATGGAGGGCGTGAAGTTCCTCTTTGACTTCAGCTTTGACAAGCTTACCTGGATGAGTGTTCTCAACGCCATGGGCTTTACCTTCTTCAGTCTGTCTCTGGGGTGCGGCATCATGGTGACATACGGTGCCTATCTGAAGGACTCCACCGACATTCCCAACTCCTCGCTGTGGATCGCCTACCTCGCCATTCAGACAGCGCTTCTCGCCGGTCTCATGATCATGCCCGCCGTGTTCGCCATGGGACAAGATCCCAATGCAGGCCCCGGGCTCGTATTTGTGACCATTCCGTTTATCTTCTCGCAGATTCCGTTTGGCTGGTTCTTCATGATTCTCTTTAGCGTGTGCCTGCTCGTAGCCGCGTTGACGAGTTCGGTGTCGCTGCTGGAAGTCTGCATCGCCTATCTGCAGAACGAATGGCACATGAAACGCATCAGCGCTTCGATCCTGTGCTACGTCGGCCTTGCCCTGCTGGGCTTCGTCTCGGCGCTTTCCTTCGGCATATGGAGCGACGTGAAGATCTTCGATCGCATCATCTTCGATTTCCTCGACTGGTTCTGCTCGAACATCATGATGCCGCTGGGCGGTCTGTCGATTGCGCTTCTGGCAGGTTGGAAGGCCTGGAACTCGACCTACGTGCAAGTCAATCTGGTTAAGAAGTACAGCGCTTCGGCCAATGCCTTCATCAAGTTCTCGCTGCGCTTCCTTGCCCCCTTGCTGGTGCTCGTTGTGGTCGCCACGGGCGTCTGAGGCTCACCGCAAACGCACAAACTGCGCCGCATCGTACGCCTCTCGCCGAGGCTGCCTGCGGCGCTGTTTTTTTCCAGCTTCGGTGTATTTTTTTGTTTGCTGAGTGATTGTTTGCCCGTCGGCATCCGTTTTAGCATCCCAAAGATGCTATAAAGATGAATTCAGAGCGGTTTGCAATAAGTCTTGGCTTAAATCGCCCTACGTATAAGAATATTTCAGGGACACATCAATGTCTGACAACAGATCAACATGGACAAGCCGCATCGGCTTCATTCTGGCCAGTGCGGGTGCCGCCATCGGCTTAGGCGCCATTTGGAAATTTCCCTATCTGGCAGGAACCAACGGCGGCAGCGTCTTTATGTTCCCCTACATCGTCCTGTCGTTTACGATCGGCCTCGTGCTTCTGATCGCCGAAGTCGGTCTGGGCCGCACGGGCAAAGGCTGCATCGTGACCGCTTACCGAGCCATTGCGGGCAAGAACTGGACGATCTGGGGCTATCTGGGCGTTCTCACGGGCTTCATGGTGCTGTGCTTTTACTCCACCATCGGCGGCTGGACGCTTTCCTATCTGATCGATTCGGCCGTTGGCCGAGGACTTGTATCCAACCAGGACGAGCTCAGTGCGCTCTTCGGCGGCCTTGTGTCCGATCCCGTCAAATCGCTGGGCTTTCAGGCGCTCTTTCTCTTTCTGACCGGGTGGGTCGTCGCCTATGAGATCAGCCGCGGCATCGAGAAGATCTCCAAGGTGCTCATGCCCCTTCTGCTCGTGCTCGTCATCATCGTGATCGTGCGCGGCGTGACGCTGCCGGGCGCCTCCGAAGGTCTCGCCTATCTCTTTAGCTGGAATCCTGAAGCCTTCAGCTGGAAGAGCCTGCTCGCCGCAATGGGCTTTACCTTCTTCTCGCTTTGCATCGGTTGCGGCTGCATGCTCACCTACGGCTCCTACCTCTCGCAGGATTCAAACCTCATCAACGGCTGCGCCTGGATCACATTCCTGGCAACTGCCGCCTCCATCCTGGGCGGCCTGATGATCATGCCGGCGGTCTTTGCATTCCATCTCGATCCGTCCGCCGGTCCCGGCCTCACCTTCATGACGATGCCGGTCGTCTTCGCGCAGCTTCCCTTCGGACAGCTCTTTGCGTTTGCTTTCTACCTGTGCCTGGCCGTGGCGGCCATCACCAGTTCCGTATCGCTTCTCGAACTCGTGGTTGCTTTCCTTGTCGACGAACTCAAGATGCGCCGCATGACGGCTTCTCTGGTGAGCTGCGTCGCGATGCTTGCGGTCGGGTCGCTCTGCACCCTTTCTTTCGGACCTCTGGCTGACGTCAAGCCCCTTTTCGAGCGCAACTTCTTTGATCTCTTTGACTACTTCACGAGCAACCTGTCGCTTCCGATCGGCGGTCTCGTGATCTGCGCTCTGGTGGGCATCAAGCGCTGGTCGATGATGAAGGACGAAATCCGCATGGGTTCAGGCGTTTCCGACTCGATGATGTCGATCTTTCGCGGCATTCTCACGATCGGCTGCCCGCTTCTTATCGTCGTGGTGCTGATTTCCGGCCTGATGCCGAGCTAAGCGCTTTGACATTCATCCAAGGCCAAAAGCGGCGCGATCCTGTCGACAGGCGCGCCGCTTTTCTTTTGCGGTCCATAACAAAACCGGACTGCCCATGAAAAGCAATCCGGTTCGCGTGCAGACCCTGCGGGCCGCTCCGAAAGAAATTCAGCTTACTGAGCGAACCACTTGGAGTAGATCTGCTTATCTTCTCCGGCCTGTCGAACGGCTTCCAGGCCCTTGTTGAGCTTGTCAAGGAGTTCCTTGTTGCCCTTCTTCACGGCAAAGCCATACTGCTGCGCGTCTTCGATTGCCGGCTGTAGCTGCAGAGACTGAGACATACGCGGCTGGGTCTTCATGAAGTAGGCAAGCACGGGACGATCGTGCACCACGGCTTCGGCGTTGCGGCTCGTCAGAGCCATGAAGGCTTCGCTCGTGGCGTTGTAATTGGTCACCTTGGCACCGGGAATATCCTTGGCCTTGTCGGCACCGGTCGTGCCGATCTGCACGGCGATCGCCTGATTCTCCAGAGACTTGAAGTCGGGATACTTGGCGGCGTCTTCCTTGCGAACGAGCATGGAAAGGCCGGCCGTGTAGTAAGGAGCCGTGAAGTCTACTCGCTTGGAACGTTCTTCGGTGATGGTGACGCCTGCGGCCACCACATCGACCACACCCATACCCAGAGCGGGAATCAGCGCGTCAAAACCCATGTTGACGACTTCGATGTCGTAGCCGGCCTTATCGGCAACGGCACGAATGAGGTCAATGTCGTAACCCACGAATTCGCGGGTCTGGGTGTCCATAAATTCAAAGGGAGCGAACGTGGGCTCGGTGCCCACGCGAAGCTTGTCGCGAGCCAAGGCATCATCAGCCGCCGCGACAGAGAGCGTTGCGACTGCGCAGACGCTCAGGAGCAATTTTTTAAAAACCATGTGTCTAGTGGTTGAACCGGAAGGTCAACCGTACGCAAAAAGCAAAGATCGGATTATACAGACGCGTGTTTGTTAGCAAAAGCCTGTCGATTCAGCGCTGTAGCTTAAGCGTCGGCCAAAAGTCGGCGGCGGCGCTGCTCGAAAAGACAGACCGCGGCGGCCGCCCCAACATTGAGCGACTCGCATGCCTGCTCGATCGGAATGAGATAGCGTTCGTCGGCAACGGCCAGAGCCTGCAGAGAAAGCCCCGGGCCTTCGGCGCCCATCATCCACACCACGGGTCCCTTTTCCCAGCCCTGCGTGCGGAACAAGTCCATTCCGCCTCGGGCGTCTGCTGCCAGCACGCGTCCAGCGAAAAGCGTGTGAATTTCTTCGGCACAGACATTGTCGTAGAGTTTGGCGCTGAAGTGAGCTCCCATACCGGCTCGCAACACCTTGGGTGCCCAGAAACCGGCCGAACCGGAACTGGCCGCGATGTGACGCACGCCCGCAGCCAAAGCGGTGCGAATGAGCGTACCCATATTGCCCGCATCCTGGACACCGTCGAGATAAAGCGCGTCCTCGACAATCGGCTGCATCGGACGTTGGGCAAACTCGACTGCCACTTCCACCATGATGCCCGTGCCGTTTTCGACGGGACAGACCGCATCGTAGAGCTTGTCGGCCACGGTCAGAAATTTGGCCCCCGTTTCCTCGGCCACGCGCTCGGCAAGCGCATGGACATCCGGATGGACGTTGTTTTCACGCACAACAACGGCTCGCGTCTCAGGACGCTTTTCGCAGATCACTTCCGCCAGATGAATGCCCTCGGCAAGCGTCGTTCCGATTTTCTTTGCACCTCTCGGATGTTCGGAGATCTTTCTCCAGCGCTTGATGTTTTCGTTGGCTGCGGAATTGATGAGCGTCATGGGTTTAAAACAGCTGTAGCAACATAAAAGATGAATTGTAATCGCGGCAAGCATTCGGCGATTTCGCTCGCTTCAAATGCGCAGCTGAAGTAAGACTTTGCACCAAGACGGTGCATGTTCGATGGGCACCTTGTGCTTGTCGCTTTCTTAAGAGTATTGTTTATTTGATTTAGATCAAACACGAAATTTCTTTTTCGGAAGCAATTGACAAAGTGATGGCTGTAAGTCAACAACCGGCTGCAACAACGAAAAAGACAATCAGAAGGCGCGGAAGCCGTGCCGGGGAGAATGGTCAAGAAAAAAATTACCGGTCAAGCAAAAAGGTTGACATCGTTTTCCTGAGTTTGTCCGACGTCAACCTTTTTCGGATCGCTTGCTTGAAGTCTTCGGCGACCAAACCGAGCTTCAAATTCTGAGGAGCAGTTGAGGAGCAACGCATATGTGTGTCTGCGATCGTTGTCAAGGTAGCACGTCAGCAGACTCCTCGAAAGGGCGGTATTTATCCATCAGAAAGACTACATAAGGGTTTACGTGCACATCAACTTACACACCGTCTAGAAATGCTCTCTTTTGGTGCGTCTCCTCGGTTCGATCCTGTACTTGCTCCGCTTCGTCACGAATGAAGACGCGCTTGGTGTAGGCGTCCTTCAGAAAGTCTGCGCTGTTGTGTCCGGCCGCCAGGCGAACGGCTATCAGAAAAGCTATGGGCAAAAGCGCAAGCGACATACACAGATCAGATCTGCTTTCCCGCTGGCGCAAAAGCTCCTCGCGCCTTTGTTTTTCAGGAACCGCCGCTGACAAAACGCTCATTGCAAGCAGCGCTCTGAAACCTGCGCTTCGCTTTTGCTGCGCCAGACAGCGTTGTTCGTTGATTTCCTCCATGTACTGCGAGAGTCCCTCTTCGTCATTTCTTACTTTGTAATGGATCACCATGCGCGAATCGGCTCGTCGCCCAAACGTCATGCACACGACGAAGACAGCCAGAAACGGGACCACCACAGGAAATGCAAACTGTACGAGAGACGCCAGCAAAGCTCCTTCTTCTCGGTTGTAGCGGCAGGCCTGAATCGTGCAAAAGAGCACGCAAGCCGCGATGCAGGCGAAATAGGCCGACGGAAAACGAGAGGCATCGGCAAAGATAAGAATCCAAACAGCAGTGCAGGCCGCCGAAAAGCTGAGCAGATCCGGATAGATGACAATCCCATCCTCAGCAGTAACACCCTTCATGGCCCGCGTTCCTTTTCGCACAACAGCTCCGAAAGCCGCCAGCAGCGCCGCCGCAAAAGCCGTGCACGCAACAAAGCCCGCCGGTACAAGCCAAAGGCGCATTACGGTGGCAAGCGCGGCATAGCCTACGAAAAAGCAGACAGTAAAAAGACAGGCAAAGAGCACTTGCCGCGTGTACTTGTTGCTGCGAAACATCCGCTAAAGAAGGAGTAAAGGTAGGAAACGTCAAAAGTTTTGTCTTTCGGAATTGTAGGGACGCACTTAACGGATTTAATAAGTACGCTAGACATCATCCGAACGGATGATGCTCAACGGCATTGAATCGGGCGCGCGGTATAGTTCGGGGATTGCTTAAACGAATACTTCGACGGCAAGGGTTTTGCGCACGCCTAGCCTGCAAAATCGCCGTCTCCACAAAGGAATTTGCAGTGACCGATAAAACCGATACCATGCAAACGCGCCGCGCCGAGCTTCAGGTTCTGCGCACGCTTCCCGAACTGCTCACACACCATCTGGAGCAGCGGCCGCAGATTCCGGTTTACATGTACTACGACAACCGCGTCAAACAGTGGCAGACCCTCACTGTTCAGGAAACGTACGAGCGCGTCATGCGCTGGGCCCATGCCTTTGCGGCTCTCGGCCTCAAAAAGGGCGAACGCGTCGCCATGCTCCTTCCCAACAGCATTGACGCCATCTGCTTTGACATGGCTGCCCTCATGTGCGCTCTCGTGCCCGTGCCGCTGCACGCGATCGACACGGCGGGCTCCTCGGCCTTTATTCTTCGCGACTCAGGCGCCCGCTTCCTCGTCACGACCAAGTTCAATCGCTGGCGCGACATCGGCGCTGCTATGGAATTACCTGATCTGCAGACCGTGGTGATCACCGAAGAAGGCGTTGAGACAACCGTCTCCGACGGTAGAACCGTCACGAGCGTCGATCACTGGCTTGCCACGGGCCAAGGCGTCGAACTGCCGCCCGGCCCCGAGCCCACCGACCTCGCCGCCCTTGTCTACACGTCGGGCACGACGGGCAAACCCAAGGGCGTCATGCTCACGCACCGCGCGCTTCTTGCAAACATCAACGGCATTTTGAGCAGCATCTGTCCGCGCGTCGACGAGGTATGGCTCTCGTTTCTGCCGCTTTCGCATACGCTCGAGCGCATCGCGACCTATTACCTCGCGCTCGGCATGGGCAACCTCGTGGCGTTCAACCGAAACATCGGTCTCCTGCAGGAAGACATGCGCGTCATCCGTCCCACCATCATGCTGAGCGTGCCGCGCGTCTATGAAAAGATCTACTCCAAGATTCAGGATCGACTTGCGACGCAGTCGCCCTTTGTGCAGAAGATCTTCCGGTGGGCGGTTGACGTCGGCTGGCGTCGCTTCTGCCGCAAAAACGGCCTGCCCTGCCCTTCGGGCTTCTCTGCGCTTTTCGATCCGTTGGTGGCAGGATTCCTTGACAGGAAAGTGGGTGCCGGCATCCGCAACATCTTCGGCGGTCGTCCTTATGTCTACATTTCGGGCGGAGCTGCTTTCAATCCGACCGTAGCCAAGGTGTTCCTCGCCCTGGGCGTTGAAATTCTTCAGGGCTACGGGATGACCGAGGCCTCGCCCGTGGTGTGCGTCAATAAGCTCGGCAGCAACAATCCGCAGACTGTCGGTATTCCGCTCGACAATCTCGAGACCAAGCTCGGTCCCAACGACGAACTGATGGTGCGCGGCCCGAACGTGATGGTCGGTTACTGGATGCGTCCGGAAGACACCCGCGCCGTTCTCACCGAAGACGGCTGGCTCAAGACGGGCGATCAGGCCGACATCTACAAGAGCGGCCATATCCGCATCAAGGGCCGCATCAAAGAAATCATTGTCACGAGCACGGGCGAAAAGATCCCGCCGGGAGACCTGGAACAGGCCATCGAAACCGACAATCTGTTCGATCAGGTGATGGCCGTCGGCGAAGATCGCCCCTACATCGCCTGCCTGGCGGTCGTAAATCCCGAGCAGTTCGACAAGTTCGTCAAGGAACTCGGCAAAGATCCCAAAGACGAAGGCATCTTGATGGACAAGGAAGTGCGCAACGCCGCACTGCGCCGCATCAAGGCGTTGACGCGCGACTTCCCGAACTACGGCATCCCGCGCAACGTGCGTCTGCTCGCCGAGCCCTGGACGATCGAAAGCGGTCTGCTCACGCCTACGTTAAAGCTCAAGCGCGCCAAGATACGCGAACGTTTCCACGCCGAAATCGACGAGCTCTACGGCGATCGCCGCGGTTAAGCTTTTGAAGTCGGTTTCCTGTGTTGAACGGGCCTCTGCTTTTGTGAGCTGAGGCCCGTTGCCATTTCATCGTCAGAGACGCAGAAAGTTTTTCAGCAGTTCGTGACCGAATTCGCTGGCGATTGATTCCGGGTGAAACTGAGTCGTCTCAATCGGCAATTCCTTGTGCCTGAGTCCCTGGATTTCTCCGTCTGAACTGACAGCCGTCACCTCCAAAATGTCAGGCAACGTTTCGCGTTCCACCACGAGCGAGTGATAGCGCGCAACCGTCATCGGCGACGGCAGTCCGCTGAAAAGTCCTTTTCCGTCATGTGTGATGCAATCCGTCTTGCCGTGCATGACATGTCCGGCCCGCACCACGCGCCCGCCGAACACTTCTCCTACGGCCTGATGGCCAAGACATACGCCCAGAACCGGTACATACTGAGAAAAACGCACAATGGCCTCCTTCGAGATGCCTGCCTGCGCCGGAGCACACGGTCCCGGTGAAATGCAGACACGGTCGGGCTTGCGTTTCAAAAGTTCCTCGACGGTTGCCTCGTCGTTTCTCACAACCTGCACTTGCTCTCCGAGTTCCTGAAAGTACTGCACAAGGTTGTACGTAAAACTGTCGTAGTTGTCGATCATCAGGAGCATTTTGTTTCTCCTCGTTCAGATTCCGCTTTCGAAACCGGACTCCGCCAGTTCCGCCGCTCTCAAAACTGCGCGTGCCTTATGTTCCGTTTCCGCATATTCCATCTCGGGGATACTGTCGGCGACAATGCCGGCGGCGGCTTGAGCGTAGAGCCGTTTGTCCTTGATGACGGCCGTTCGTATGGCAATTGCGAGATCCATGTCCCCGGCAAAAGAAAGGTAGCCGACCGCACCCCCATAAATACCGCGCGCCACGGGCTCAAGCTCGTCGATGATTTCCATTGCTCGGACTTTGGGCGCTCCGGTGAGTGTTCCCGCCGGAAAAGTCGCTTTCAAAACATCGAAATTGTCGAGTCCGTCGAGGAGTTCCCCTTCGACATGACTGACCAAGTGCTGAACTTGCGAGTAGCGCTCAATGGCATACTTGTCTGTCACGCGAACGGTGCCCGGTTTGGCGATACGGCCAATGTCATTGCGTGCCAGATCAATCAGCATCAGGTGCTCGGCTCGTTCTTTAGGATCATGCAGAAGGTCTTCGGCAAGTCGGCGGTCGTCCTGCACATCAACTCCTCTGGGTCGAGTTCCAGCAATGGGTCGAATCGTCGCGATCCGTCTTCCGTCACGCAACTCCTGCCGCACCAGAATTTCCGGCGAAGCTCCGACAACAAAGTGGTCTCCAAAGTTGTAGAAGTACATGTAGGGCGATGGATTGAGACTTCGCAGCGCACGGTACAGAGAAATCGGGTTTTCAGTAAAACCGCGTTCGATGCGCTGCCCGATCTGCACCTGCATGCAGTCGCCGGCCAGGATGTAGTCCTTGGCTTTTCGTACAGCCTTCAAATAGTCTTCTTTGGCAAACGGACGCTCTGTTTCGTGAACAATGCCACCGGCGGCATACGGAGCTTCCACCGGACGGGTCAACGACTGCTTGAGCCTTCGGATGCGATGAACGGCCGCTGAGTACGCCCCCGGAACTCTCGGATCGGCATTGATAACAATGTACATACGACCCTTAAAACTGTCTATCACGATGAGCTCTTCACACAACAGCAAGCAAATATCCGGTCCACCAATCCCTCCGGACTTTTTGCGTCCCAGTTTGCTTTGCTCGATCAATCGTACCGTGTCATAACCGAAGTACCCGACCAGTCCGCCCGTCAAGCGAGGCAATCCCTTCGGCAAGGCAACACGAAAACGATTGAAGAATCTGCGAACAAAATCAAGCGGGTTGGTTTCAGTGTCGCGTTCGGTTTCTTGTCCGTCAGTCAGAACCTGAGAGCAAAAGCCAGTATCCGTCAGATAACTAACGATCTTTGTACGAGCCTTTAACCCCACAAAGCTGTATCGTGAAAAGCTTTTGCCGCCTTCCGCACTTTCCAGCAAAAAAGTGTCAGTGTCCCGGCCAGCAAGCTTCAAATAGATTGACAACGGCGTTTCCAAATCGCACAGGCATTCACTTACCAAGGCGATACGGTTATAGCCTTCACGTGCAATCGCTTCAAACTCGATTTCGGTCATCATGATTGAAAATTTCCTCAAGAACGGATTCCGCCCGGGCCAGACCTTGAAATAAGCACACTTTGGGCGCCTTTTGGCGCATATCCTCAACTGAGGTATCGCCAGCCGGCAGACGGAAATCACTGAAAGCAAATCGGAGAAGAAATTCAACAGCTCATAAACAAGCTATTAAAACGTGCGCAGACGATGACCCCGACAATCCGCCGGAGAGCATCGGCTTAATGAGGAGAAGTTTTAGGAGCGCCAGCACCAAGCCCCCCGTGCATACCAGCCGGACGGCTTATGCACGCGGCGTACCGAACGAATGTGCGCAAATTGTGCTGCAGACAAAATCATGGCGTCGGAACTGCCGATGGGCAAAAACATGAGAGGTAGAAAGGAACCGGTTTCGGTTGCCCTTTAGTTGTAGCGAAATCGTAAACAGGTTGCAATAAGCAAAAGAATGTAGAAAGCGGAAGCGAACCTGGTTCTCCGCTTCCGCCAATCTGATGTCAATGCACCGGGGTTGTTATCACCAGTTGTTGATCTTGGGCCAGATCGTCTGCACGTTGTTGTTCTCGTCGACAACGAAATACTTGTCGAACGCGGCGGCCGTCGGACAGGCATGGTTGGGAAGAATTCTCAGGCGCGTGCCCACCGGGAACGCTTCGGGATCAATTGCTGAGCCGTCTCGGCTGCAGACGATGCCGTGCTCCTGGTTGGCCGATTTCATCCAGAGGTTTTCAATCGGCTTGCCGGCCTCGTCACACACGAGACCGTAACCCCAGTCGACCGCCTGAGCGGCCGTACCGCGGTCTCGACTCATCGCCATCCAGCCGCCGTCCGTGATGATCCAGCCTTTTTGGGGCTGATGGCCGATCACCGTCACCAAAACGGACAAAGCGATCTCTTCAACCTTGCAGACATTGAGTCCTGCCATCACCAGGTCGTGAAAGACGCCCACGCCGCTACGGTATTCCGTGACGCCTTCAGTATCCTTGACGGCCGTAAAGGTCGGAGTCGACCCCACGGAGACTATCTCGCACGGGTAGCCCGCGTCCTTAAGCACATTGGCAGCCTCCATGATCTGATGAACTTCGTTGGCTGCGCAGGCTTCCAGTTCCTCACGATTGCGGGAAAGGTAGCTGTCGCCGGCATGCGTCAGGACCCCCTTGAAAACGGCGCCGTCGGTCAGCGCCTTGGCTACCGTCACCAACGCGGGATCATCGGGCTTGAGACCGGAACGATGTCCGTCGCAATCGATTTCAAGCAGCACACCAATTCTGGTGTTGTGAGTGCAGCAGAATTCACTGACCGCCATCGCACTAGCGAGATTGTCGAGAATGATCTTGACGTCGGCACCGCGGCTGTTGAGAAGCGCGATGCGCGGCAACTTCTGCGGAGCGATGCCCACGGCATAAATGATGTCCGTGATGCCCTCTTCATCGAACATGTACTCGGCTTCCTTGACAGTCGAGACCGTGATGCCGCCGAACATGCCCTGAACCTGCATGGCGGCAATCGGCGCGCACTTATGCGTCTTGACGTGCGGGCGCCAGTTGACGCCGAGCTCGTGAGCGCGCCTCTGACAATAATCAACGTTTTCGAAAAGTTTGGCCTTGTCGATCAAAAGGCTCGGTGTGTCGAGTTCGCTCAACTTCAGACTGATAGACATGTCTCCTCTCCGGACTGAATTATCTGAAATCACCTCGGTGATTTTAGTGGAGAAGACGCTCGAGCAAGGAGCTTCAGCAGTCCCGGGTGGGAAACACCTCCACGGACGTGGAGAAGACCCCAGAGAACCATTCGGCGCGTCGGAAGACCTTGGAAACACCTCCACGGACGTGGAGAAGACTTCAACGAGGACGACATTTCCGTTACGCGTGCGGAAACACCTCCACGGACGTGGAGAAGACACAGTTGACATCAGTGTCTCGAGCTACGACGGAGAAACACCTCCACGGACGTGGAGAAGACGTGAATGGTATCCGACTACGCACGTGCAGTTGAGAAACACCTCCACGGACGTGGAGAAGACCCGAACGCTCTACTGCTCATTCCGTGCATCAAGGAAACACCCGGCGATACGTCTCAGGTTTCCCGCGGTGTGAGGCTCATTCCGTGCATCAAGGAAACACCTCCACGGACGTGGAGAAGACGACATCATTCTGTTTTCCCTTGATCTGCGGGAGGAAACACCTCCACGGACGTGGAGAAGACGACATCATTCTGTTTTCCCTTGATCTGCGGGAGGAAACACCTCCACGGACGTGGAGAAGACGACATCATTCTGTTTTCCCTTGATCTGCGGGAGGAAACACCTCCACGGACGTGGAGAAGACTACTGTGCGCCATTGCCGTTATATCCTGCGAGAGAAACACCTCCACGGACGTGGAGAAGACGATACTCGAGCGAGGAAGCCTCAGGATGCTTTACGAAACACCTCCACGGACGTGGAGAAGACCACGTGTTGGTTGTGGCATCCAGCAGTTGGCTGGAAACACCTCCACGGACGTGGAGAAAACTCAAAGCCGTCCCCTTTTTTATTGGTGCATCCTGAGAAACACCTCCACGGACGTGGAGAAGACGGCAGTTTCTTGATGTCTGAAGCTCGGAGTTTGGAAACACCTCCACGGACGTGGAGAAGACTTATCGCAAGCGACTGTCCGCAGCCAGTGCAAGGAAACACCTCCACGGACGTGGAGAAGACCCCAAAATGAAGTAGTTGAAGCCGTATGCCGAGGAAACACCTCCACGGACGTGGAGAAGACTACAAACGCAGTTTTGATGGTTCACAGCTTTGGAGAAACACCTCCACGGACGTGGAGAAGACACGATGGTCATTTGCATGTACGGCCTGGGGGAAGAAACACCTCCACGGACGTGGAGAAGACGGCGGCACCACACGGAGCCACATCTTGTCCAAGGAAACACCTCCACGGACGTGGAGAAGACCATCCTTGCGGCCGTTCAGATTCATGGTGTCTAGAAACACCTCCACGGACGTGGAGAAGACTTCGTGATGATCTGGCCCTTGTCCGTGTCACCGGAAACACCTCCACGGACGTGGAGAAGACTAGACAAAAACGGCGCTCAAGTAACGCTGGAGAGAAACACCTCCACGGACGTGGAGAAGACGTGCGCAAGCTTTCGGGTGCTGAATCCAAGTTGGAAACACCTCCACGGACGTGGAGAAGACTTAGTGAGTGTAATGCAGCCCGAGACCTTGTCAGAAACACCTCCACGGACGTGGAGAAGACCCGGAATGAATGAAGCCGATGTACGGTGAAAAACCGGCAGAATGAACGATTGAATTTAAGATTCCGTACAATGCAGCGTTGCATGCCGTCAAAATTCTATTGACAGTATCACTCGCTGAAAATTGTCCGGGAATGAACCGTCTTCCTTTCCAGCGCAGGCCATATTGTTCAGCCTTTTGCCTGTACAAGTTTCTTACTCTCACTCCCTCCATGCCCATCATTTCCGGCAGCGTTCTCGCTCGGAGATCCACACCAGGAAACCGACGAGCAAACATCCGTCGGGCAACGTCGAGAGACAACACCGGATCGGCTGCCGCTTTAATCTGCCTGAGCATATTGCGGGTATCAGCCGTCGGCGTAATGCCGTTTGCGTAGTAAAGCAGACTGTCTTCACCCACCCACATTACGGCACATTTCGCCGCGGCCAATACTTTGACAGCCTCATGCGTAACGGATGTTCCCGGCCCAAGCAACAAGCACTGAAGCAAAGCTGCGGGGATCCTGACAACACCACCCTGAGCATCAATCCACTTGATGCTGCTGTCATCAACTTCAAGTCGACCGTGCTCAAGGTAGATATAGGGATAGCGATCCTTAATTTGAGGAAGGTTATCCCTCGTAACTTTGATGAACAGCCGAGGTGAAGACCTACGAAGAGTCGTTTCAGGCATCGATGATTGTGATTTGTCTGTCGGCATATTTCTTGAACGTTCCAAACTGCACCGGCACGTCCGACAGCGTCATAACCTCGCCCCTTTCCGGATGCTGTCCCTCGAGCACCGTAAAACGGCACTCAAGAGCCTTGCCATCGGCAATGTTCAAAGCCTCCCGCCTGGCCTCCTCTTCCGAAAAGAAGCATCCTCGATATACCAGATCCGTCGGCACACAGCACTTGCGCCCCAAATACAGGTCCCAATGAGGATTTTGCAGCGCAGACTCAATCGTTTTCCGCAATTCCTCCGGTACGCAGACAATGACGGCAAATTTTGCATCCTGCAGGTAGTAGCGATACGTCAGTTTCGTACCGCTATTTTTAGGTTTGGTTCCGTCAATTTTCTTGGGAATTAGGAGTTTTTGCCATGGATCGGAATCGTCATACGCGCTTCCAACCATCTGGAAATCCACTAATTGCAGATTTTCACGAAACTTCCGAGAAGGCCCTTTCTTACCAAAGGCCAACACGGTTTGTCCATACCGCGACATCTTTTCCAGCCATTCCGACTGGGGGCCTCCTGCCCCCATTGCACAAAGAATCAGTCCCAGTACGCCGGATCTCGTCGGAAAGCCGAGCGTTTCTCTTCTGTTGAATCGCGACTCATAGCCCCATGACTGGAGAGGCGCCTCCAACCACAACAGCACATATGAATCAGCCATTGATTTCTCCGATCGTCTTGCTCAGGGCTTCAAGCAATTCGTCAATGCCTTCATTGTCATTGCCGCCGAATTCGAATTCCATCTTCTTGCCGAACAAGGAACCAAAAAGTTTTTCCTTCTTTTCAAGATCGCTCTTGAGCGCTTCGATACTAGGTTTGAGGAAACCGTCATTGGCTCGAACAGGCTTGTCAAACGGGAGCTGGACACGCTGCCCCGTGCGCACCAGTACTTTCGCGTAGTCCCACCCGCAAGCACCGGACATCGTGGCCTGTCGTGCTGCTGGAATAGCCAAGAAGAGAGCCTTGGTAAAGGCCTGCACGCTTTCCTGGATCTGTTCGCCCTGCAAAGATTCATACAGCTGCCCGAGATCAAGAGAAACGTAGCGATAGTACGTCGCAGAAGAAAACTCGAGATTGTCAAGGTGACCGGCTGCGGTATCGAGGTCGTCCAACGCTGTAAAGAATTCGATTTCGTTATTCACGGCGTGTGTCGAAATCGCATGAGAAAACGAAGCTGCAGCCTGAACGTTGAGCTCCGGTGCCTGAGCCACCATGCGACCGAAAAGAGCAATGTCAAGACCGTCGACAGCCAGTTTCAGAACTTTCTTTGAACGCTTCTGAATATCCTTGTCTGAAACAGCTCCCGCATCAAAGTTTTTCGACTGTGCATAAGCGGCAAATTCTTCGACTTCTGTATCAGTGAAGAAGTAGAGTGTGTCCTTCACAATGGCCTTGGCGATGACGTCACCGCAAGCCTGAGCCTGTTCATCCGTCGCGCCGAGTTCCCGACATTTGGCGGCAATCTGTTGATTGACCAATTTGGAGCGAGTACCGATTTTCACTCCGAACTCATGGAGCATCATGCGAACCTGACGCTTCCAGCACTGAGAACTGACTCGAGCGCGCGTCACACCCCCGACCACTGCCGTCTTGGGCGAACCAACATCGTCACGATTCAGACAGGTGACGGGAAAAGACTGAAGAATGTGGAATTCAATGCGAGTATTCAAAAAAGGATTGATAGACATGTTTATCTCCTTGATCAATTGCCGGAAACTTGAATGGGAACAATCTGAAGCAGGCCGCAACCGAAAGCTTTGCCTCGTCCGATACCTGTTTCGAAACTTTTGATGAAAAGATCTCTTTGCGTGACCTTCATCACGCCCTTGAGCACCGCCTGCTCAAGCGTCACACGATGCTCTCCCTTGCGAAATTGTTGAACATTGACTTCTAAGACCTCGGTCTGAAGACACCTGAAACCCCACGATGCCGTGCGTGATTCAAACCACGTCCGTATGTCTTCCCTTTGCTTGATAGGAACAAGGTTGCCGTTTACCGACCTCCTGGTGGGGTTGACGACGACCTCAAACGCGTATGCATCGTGCTGCAAGAATTTGTCCGGAATGCACCGAGTGCGCACTGTGCCGTATGCCGGCTCCAATGGTTCCCTGTTTGAGAGAAACAAAATGCGCCTGGAGACTTTGTCGCCCCCTTTGTCCGCATAGAGAAAACCAGCCGGCTGATGCGCATTCTTTTGCTCCGGCGTGCGCTCATCGGGAAACAGGCTGTAGATCACTCGATGCACGGAATACGGATCCGTAACCCGGAGCTCTCTAATGTCTCTCCAACTTAGTTCCAATACTCCGGCAATCATGACTGCTCCTCTCGCGCTTCTCGTTGGTAAAACGATGTCGCCCACTTGGCCTTGATTTTTTCGCTTCGACGTGGAAATGCGAGCAAATCATCCAGAAGCTGTGCATAGTCGATGGTTGCACTGGTTTTACCCGCTAGGAGGCGAAACAGCGGCCTTAAACAACTGCAGCACTCCTCGGTCGTAGAGCAGGCTAAAAGTCGGCGCAGGCGGCTTGCTCCCTGTCCCTCCGTCCCCGAGTAGGCAAGCGAGAGCGCGCGCGTCAAAGGCGTATCTCCGTTGCGATTTGCTTTGGCTTGAATCACGGCGGCACCAATGCAAGCAAAGGCGGTTCGCTCGATCGAGTTATCCAAGTTGACATGAAAGTCAATCAGAATGTTCCAACTCTGATGCTGCATGGCAGGATTATCTGCACGGCGCATGGCCGCGGCAGCACCTTTGTCTCTGCTGCATCTGTCAATCACGTAGCGCACGAAAGCCTGGCCGCGAGTTTCCAAGGCGTTTTTATCAGGCATTTCACTCATCGTTCTTTTCCTTTCTGTGATGCATTAGGTTGATTTTTGGCCCAGGCCTGCAGCTGGCGAGGGGTGAAATGAGGACACGATTCGTTATAGGTATTTCGCATCGTGGCTCGGAAAAAATATCTCACGGGTTCGGGGTCTTCACCGGGAACACATGAGTCGATAAGTTCTTGAGCGTGCAATCCGGCAATTTCCCAAAACTGGGATGCAGCTCTCCCTGCCATTGTCTTTCCTTCGGTACCCATAGCCGTGTAGTAGCCAAGAACGCACTTGTAGAGCTGTTTAGAAAGACGATCAAGCTGTTCTACTGAAGCCGAAAATGTCTCGAAAAACTGTTCGCCAACATCTTGTGGAGAAAAATCAAAACACGACTCCACAAAATCATCGGATCCTGCCATGTACTGCTCTCCGGATTGGTAAGTCACGCTTACGCCTCCGGACCAAAGTTCGACACTTTCAAAACAATCTCTGGCTCGGGACATTCCCAATTCCACCTGGCAGCAAACGTACCGAGACGCATCCTGAGATCCCAAAAAACTCAAGATCGATGTCAGTGACCTCCAGGGCTTCTTGTCCGGATCAGCCCAGAGAGAATTGAACTTATTTTTTTTACGTTCCACGGATTGAGTAGGATCAAAACGACCGGATTGATGGTCATCATGCGCTATACCTTCCGTGCAGTACATTCCATCGTCAGTCAAGAGACAGAATCGGCCCAACGGAACTAAACGTCCCATCAACGAATCTTTGAGTTTGCGTGCGACATCGCAATCCTCTCCCGCCGGCATCTTTTCCCAAGGAGCCGTTCCGACACCTTCGGGGAAACACGGCAACTTGCTAAGGCGTTCTTCGGAAAAAAGATTTAGCCACACTGTTGAGGCAACGGAATCGGCTAGCACATATGAGTGCAAATATCCCCTAGTGCCCAAAGAGGCACCAGCCTTACCCGATTTGCTTTTTCCTTTGTAGCCCGGAGTAAGAACTTTGGAGTTGTCTGCCTTTTTCCCTCCAATAGCAAAGCACATGAGCGTTACCAGCAACAAGGCCTTATCAGCATCGGTGGGCTCCGCTTGCAACTGAAATTGCGTAAGAACCGTTGTGTTCCCACTCGCCTTTTCCAGATTCAATGTCGCAAAGGAATAGACTTTTACAGTCAAGTCCGCAACCGCGGGAACTTGAAGAAACGGCTCGTCTCCGTACAACCAGAACTTTTCATGCCACTTTTCAAGATAAGCAAGGCATTTCCGGCAAAAATCCTCGACAGTCGATTGCCGCCATTCTTCTTCGGTCTTCGGTGTCCATGCTGATTGGGCGATAGCGCACAGCAACTTGAAGATAGCCGTTTTCTGGATCGGGTTGCCACCGATTCTCCTTAGAGACGGATCCGAAAAGATGTCTCGGAGACTGAACAACCCCCTTTCCCGAATGGGAATCCACTGTTCATCAATCAAATTGAACTTTTTATCGGTTGTCATAGCTTTGGTGAAGATCAAAATATAGCGATACAGGTTTAATCATTCATTCGTCCGGATTCAGGCATCGATATCCGGATTTGTCGTAGAAAACTCTTCGGTTAGGCAAGGCCGGTGTCCCGTCCATGTGATAAACGCTTCCGTCATCATCAACAAGACCCACTCGAATACGCATACCGTCATGGGCGGCTACGAAAAGGTACGGAGCAAGCCAGGAGAGACTGCGCTGCTCATCGGCCGTCGGTGCCAGGTAGATCGGGGTACGGACACAGTTTTTCATCAATATCAACGCGGTTGATACCTTTTGCGAGTAGCTCAGCCCAGTGCCGTCGGGCAAATCCAGTTTTTTCCCGCTCAAAAACTCAATTTCCGTTTTTCCGTCACGATTCAAAATGCGACGAAGAAGCAAGACGTCGACCGTGGGCATCTGGCAGTAGCGGGTTGCCAGATTGCTCTCATCGTTATCATCGATGGTTCCGAACGCATCCGTCAACGTGAGCTGCGCCAATTGCCGAAGCGCTCTTCTTCCTACGGTCGAGCCGGAACCTTCCTCAAGTTCGTTTAACAAATCGGAGAGAACCCCGGACTCTGGGCGTTCTCGGTATGTGTCTTCCATGATCTGCCGTATGTCCGTCGGTAGTGTTATTGATGCACGACCGGCCAGACTTTCGAGTGTTCGACACAAAACATAGGAAGCGTAGACATGCGCCGATGCTCCAAACGCTTTTTTGGGGTCCTTTTTCATCAAATTTTCATCGGGGCATATCACACAGGCCTCACAGCGGGCACCATCGGGACGCTCGGTTACGGCATGACGCCAAAGACGCCCCATTCTCTGCAGAAGCATATCGGTCGGACACAAACGCGTAACCAAAAAATCCGCATCAATATCCAACGACTGCTCCAAAACTTGCGTCCCGACCAGAACTCTTCCGCGTTGCGCCCTGGTGGTCGATTTTTTTCCGAGGACATCTATCCATCGATGTTCGTTCACCTCGCGATCAGCCACGGTGAATCGGGAATGAATAATGCCGAGCTCGACGGTCGTCCCTGACAAAGCCTCGGACAGCCTTTCATGGAGCTTTTGCGCTTCATTGACAGTGTTTTCAATCCATAAGACTTGTTGCCCGCCTTTTGCTCGCTCGATAACCTGTTTCAGAACGATCGAATCATCAGAGGCATACGAGAGTTCCACTTTCTTGGCTGACGGCGCTTCAATCGGAATTTCAACCAACTGTCCCTTTTGGTCAACCGCAGTCAAAAGCGGGTAGGCCTCTGCGGGTGACGGTTGATCGGCAAGCATGCCCCTGCGTTGCTGCGTAAGCGTTGCTGACAGGACGATGACTGTACAGCCTAGTTCCCGGAGTTCTTTGACAAGCGCATCGACAATGGTGCCCGTGTACATGTCGTAACTGTGTACCTCGTCAAGTATCACAACCTTACCCAACAGTCCCAGAGTTCGTACGGACGAATGCTTAACCCCCATTACAGACATGAGAGCCTGATCAATCGTTCCGACTCCGAAGGGAGCGAGAATGCTTCTCTTGCGAGGCGCAAACCAACCGCCGCCGGGAGCCGCCTCCTCGCCCATTTCCTGCATCACCAAATCGGCTTTACCGTGAACCAGCAAAGCACGTTTAGCCGCATCATCGTCTTCGAGAATCTTGTCGAGAAAAGAATTGACGCGGGTATACACAGCATTAGAGGTCGTCTGGGTAGGCAAAGCAAAATAAAGTCCTGTGGCTTGGCCTTGAGCAAGCAAGCGGTAGGCGGCATACAGCGCCGCTTCGGTTTTTCCGGCCCCCATCACCGTTTCAAGAATGTATACGCCGGGACCGGAACACTTGACTGCCAGCGCTTTCTGAGCGTCATTCGGAGTAAAGCCGAAAATATCGGCAAAGTTCAATTTCTGTTTGACGCGAGGACGATAGAAGCCTGCGGACATGACCGCCCTGCGGGCGGCGGCGGCATCGCAAACCTTGCCCTGGAGCAAGGCATCGTTAGAACCGATCCAGTCGGCCACAGTCGTGAATCCGGCCAAAACCTTGGCCTGAAGGTCACTTTTGACAACCGGAAACTCTGCACTGAAAAAAGCTTTGAGTTTTTGCGTAAGGAGCTCGCGTTGCTCTTGCCAAGCTTTGCCTCCCAGAACATCATCAGCAGCACGAAACATCCCCGTCTTGGGACGTCTGCCGTGATGTAACCCGAGAATCAGCGGAACACGCGCGTCATGCGTCAACGCCGTCACTGTCAACAAGCTGGCACCGCTGTGCCCTCCCCATCGTTTTTCCAGAGACGGATCCGCAGTGGCCAATTCCGGAATGCTGTTCGGAAAATAATCCGAAGTAGCTCGTCGAAGTTTCTCTTGAAACGCAGGCGTCATCTTGCCGACGTCGTGTTCACTGACGAGAAAATCCAAGCCGTCGGGGAACCATTTCTTCTGTAACGCGTCGGGCCACCATTGCCACAATTCACGGGCAACCAGACCGGAAGTCAGTGCATGTTCCAGCACGGTCTGTCCCAAGCGACAGACACCGTTGTCGTCCACGTATGTTTTGGCGAAATTTTGTTCCAGGGGCAATACCTTTGTTTGGATTTTCTTCAATTTGGGAATGCGCATGATCTGTCTCACGAGCCGAACAGATATTCAATTCTGATCTACTCTAGCGGAAGATACGTCATTTTGCGTCGCATCCAAACATCAGACCTCAAAATGCAGGTGGCAAGGTTACTTCTCAAGCAAACCAACTTGCGAAGGCGCAAACTGAGACATACCTCCTAAGCGGCTTTGCCTGTTTGACTTGGGAAAGATCAATGTTTCCCTTTTAACTTGTACCGATTCTGCGCGACGGCGCCGAAATGCGGTCAAAGTTTGCGACAATCGTGAAGTCTTTTGTGCTCGGCACCTCATTCGGAGGGTTTGTTTGCCGGCACGCCACATTCAACCAAAACAGAGACGTTTATGGCCATTATTGTTCACAAGTACGGCGGCACCTCAATGGGTAGCGTCGAGCGCATCAAGAATGTCGCAAGGCGTGTTGCCAAGTGGCACCGCGCCGGCTATCAGATGGTGGTGGTGGTTTCTGCGATGAGCGGAGAAACCAATCGCCTCATCGCGCTTGCCAAAGAAATCATGCCCAATCCCGATCCCAGGGAGCTCGACGTCATTGCAAGTACCGGCGAACAGGTCTCCATCGGCCTGCTCGCGATGGCTCTCAAGAGCATCGGCGTCGACGCAGTGAGCTTCAACGGCTCCCAGGTTGCCGTACACACAGACAGCGCCTTTACCAAGGCCCGTATCGAGTCCATTGACAGCGAACCGGTCAAGCGTGAACTTGACGCCGGCAAAGTTGTCATCGTCGCCGGCTTTCAGGGACGAGACAGCGCAGGCAACGTCACCACCCTCGGCCGCGGCGGCTCGGACACTTCGGGCGTGGCACTTGCCGTGGCTCTTCAGGCTCAGGAATGCCTCATTTTTACCGACGTTGACGGTGTTTACACCACCGACCCGCGCATCGAACCCAAAGCCCGCAAACTTGACGTCATCAGCTTTGAAGAAATGCTCGAGCTCGCGAGCCTCGGCTCCAAGGTGCTGCAGATCCGCAGCGTGGAGTTCGCCGGCAAATACCACGTTCCCGTGCGTGTTCTCTCGAGCCTTACTGACCCCAATATTCCCGTTGACGTCGAAGCGTCCAGCGGTACCCTGATTTCTTTTGAGGATGATCCGAAGATGGAGAAAGCCCTTGTTTCCGGCATCGCCTGCACCCGCGATGAAGCCAAAATCACGCTCTCGCGCGTTCCCGACACCCCGGGCGTGGCCTATAAGATTCTCGGCCCCGTAGCCCAGCACAACATTGACGTCGACATGATCGTGCAAAACGACGGTCTCGACGGCACGACCGACTTCTCCTTTACCGTTCCGCGCGGCGACGTTGACAAATGCCTGAAGGTCCTCAATGAAGAAGTCGTTCCGGTCTGCCATCCCGAAGGCATTCACACGAACGCCGACATTGCCAAAGTGAGTGTTGTGGGCATCGGCATGCGCACCCACGCAGGCGTAGCCTGCCGCATGTTCGAGTCGCTTGCTGCCGAAGGCATCAATATCGAGATGATCAGCACTTCTGAAATCAAGGTGAGCCTCGTGATTCAGGACAAGTACATGGAACTTGCCGTACGCGCTCTGCACAAGGCCTTCAACCTCGAAGAAGACAAAGTCAAACGCTGATCAACCGGGCTGATTTGCCATGACTCACAAGTCCTGCCGGCTCTCGCCGACGGGACTTTTTTCGTTATCATTCGCGCAACCGTTCCTGCCTGTTACCTACCATTAAAAAGGTTCGCTCATGCAAAACACCGTCATTGCTCCCTCCATTCTCTCTGCCGATTTCGGACGTCTTGCCGAAGAAGTCCGAGATGTGGTTGCGGCCGGGGCCGATTGGATTCACTTTGACGTAATGGACAATCACTACGTCCCGAACCTCACCGTTGGTCCGCTTGTGTGCGAAGCAATCCGCCCGCACACGCAAGCCGTCATTGACGTGCACCTGATGATTGAGCCCGTCGATAGCCTGGTGCCTGCGTTTGCCAAGGCCGGTGCCGACATCATCACCTTCCACTGCGAAGCAAGTCGTCACATTGACCGCACTCTGCAGCTGATTCACAACGAAGGCTGCAAGGCCGGTCTCGTTTTCAATCCGGCCACCCCGCTCGAATACCTCGACTACGTCATCGACAAGGTCGACATGGTGCTCCTGATGAGCGTCAACCCAGGCTTCGGCGGCCAGAGTTTCATTGCCTCGGCCTACGACAAGATTCGCGCCATGCGCGCTAAGCTCGACGCTTACGAAGCCCGTACGGGCCGCAGCATCCGCCTGGAGGTCGACGGAGGCATCAAGACGAACAACATTGCTGAAGTCGCCAAGGCCGGTGCTGATACCTTCGTGGCCGGCTCCGCCGTGTTCGGCATGAAGTCCCCCGAGGGGTACAAAGAAGTGATTTCCGCCATGAAGGCGGCTGTGGCCTCCGTTCGGTAAGCCATCCGACTAATTTTCTCATAGCAAAGCCGCGCTTCTGAATAGTCAGGAGCGCGGCCTTTTTGCCGGAAGGAATTGACCAGAGGATTATTTTCAACCTTTGATCGTTCCTACTTTAGAACGTGTAGCGACCACCGAAATTAACACGCCACTTCTGATCAATGTCACCGCCGAAGCCAGTGCCGACATCAAGGAACGTGTTGAAGGAGTCCGTCACACTGTAGGAGAAGCCCAAAGAGACTTCAGCCCAGTTGTCGTCGAGTTCATCGCTGATCTTGAACAGATGGTTCATAGAGCCGTCGAAAGCAGTGTATTCGGCGTCAACATAACCCAGGAAGTCGTGATTGTAGGAGGCCTTCAGGTAGGCTGCACCGCGGTTTTCATTGAACTTGATGCCACCCATGATGCCGACGCGAGCCACCAAGCTTTCGATCGTCTCGAAATCAACGCTGCGAACGTTGGTGGAGTAGTCCGAAGCACGCAGCCAGCTGTAGGACAACTGAACTGCATATGTGCAACACAAAAACATCGACTGCGGTCGATAATTTCTCCTTTTTATACATTTTTATCGATTACAATCGATGCCAGCAGAAGTTACCTACAAATTGTCGATCGTAATCGATGTTCTTCAGGGGCTTATGATTCGACTTTGAGCTCACAAATTCGAGCTCGGAAACACCCGGAGTGATAGTTATGACGCTTGTTGACAGACCTCAGCTGCTTGATCGCTTCCGTCCTTATTACGAAGACGGTCTAATCAAGGTCGTGACCGGTCTGCGACGCAGCGGCAAGTCATCTCTGATGCATCTGTTGGCAAAGGACATTGAGAATCGCCTCGACCGACCATCGGAAGACTTCTTATTTCTGAACTTCGAAGACTTTGGGTTGAGAAACTTGACCCACCCCGAAGCTCTTCACGACTTTTTGCTCGATCGTATCTCAAAAGCTCGTAAACGCTTGACGGTCTTCCTCGACGAGATTCAAAACGTGGAAAGTTGGGAAACGGTAGTCAACTCAATCCGCTTCCGAGACTGCTGCGACATCTACGTCACAGGTTCCAACTCTCAGCTGCTTTCGGGCGAATTGGCCACTCACCTCGCCGGAAGAGCCATCCAAGTGGAGGTTTATCCGTTTTCATACGCTGAATTCAGAGTAGCTCGAAAGAGACTTTTTGAAGACAACATCACCGACGCCCAAATATGGCAAGAGTACCTGACCTGGGGTGGCATGCCCGGAATCGTGCGGTACCCGGATTTATCGGTAGCTGCGACTTACTTGCGTGATGTCTATCGCTCAATTCTGCTCAAAGACATCACAGACCGACACAACATCCGGCAAACGGCACTCCTTGAGATGACGTATGCCTATCTGCTTGAGCAGGTAGGACACAGAATTTCTCCAGACAGCATCGAGAAGTTTTTAAAGTCTGAGCGCTTGCGGTTGTCGCGCGACACTTTGCTTGACTACCTTCGTGCCGGCAGAGAGGCATTTATGCACCTGCGTGTCGACGGCGTGGACTGCATCGGCAAAAACATTCTTAGATTGCGACCTAAAATCTATTGCGCCGATCATGGTTTCCGTGAGGCTTTCTTCAGCGGATCCAACAACCGCAATATTGAGCAAGTTCTCGAGAACATCGTCGCCACAGAGCTAACCAGACGCGGCTGGAGCTTGCGCTTTGGATCGGTGTCGGACAAAAAAGTCGACTTCGTCGCTGACAAAAACGGCCGGAGAATGTACGTCCAGGTCTGCTATCTACTTGCGTCCGATCAAACCCTGGAACGCGAATTTTCTCCGCTTCAGGCTATCCGAGACAACTGGCCAAAACTCATACTTTCTCTTGACGAAGTCAATCGATCAACGCTAGGTATCGAACACCGTAATCTTCAACAGTGGCTTCTTCAGCCAGACGTGTGATCTTTGTCAATAGACACCTTCACCATAGAGGAAACTCAAGCTATCGAAGTGAAATGCGCAACGCCTTCCGGTTGCAGGCAATGAGGCAGTACACAGCCGTTCCTACTGCCCCACTGGTTTTGGAAACCTATCAAAGATAGCAACTCAAACAGATTAAGAAGTCCATTCGGTGACAATAGGCATCCAACGCCTCACACCGAACAGCCCCCAATCTCTATCCGGCAAAAATATCAAATTTTCTTTTGCCGTATAGTTAATTTTCATCTAAAGCTCCCGTCGCTTGAGCAGAATTTCAGTACATCACTGATTTACTGTGATCTTAGCGGTTCGCTTTATGACGATCATTTGAATCTTTTATTAGCCAGCTAATATTTTTTTGCAATTTTTTCCTTCGCACGAGCGCACTTGCGCGAAAAATGCCGAAAAAAGCATCAGAAGTCAACTCCTGAAACCTTTGACATAAATCAAAACTACGTAGCACCTACGTGGGCGAAAAATTGCAACCGTGACAAAGAGGACGGCCAGACACCGTCCCGACAAAACGTCGTTCGCAAGCGTCGGTACCACACCGACAATTGCCTGAGACACAGAGAAACAGGAGAAGAACTGATGTCTGAACTGCAAATTTCCCGCCGTAAGCTGCTCAAGGCAAGCGCTGCCGGCGCAATGGCTGCTTCCACGATTTCGGCTCCGAGCCTCTTGATGGCTAAGGAAGCCTCGTCTGCCGCACAGGATACGTCCAAGATCCGCGACTTCGACATGATCAAGGCTTTCTACGCCAACTATCCCAAGAAGCTCTCCGCCGTGCGCGCCAAGCTCGGTCGTCCGCTGACACTCACCGAAAAGCTGCTTTTCGTACACCTCTACCATCCGGAAAGCCTCACCGAATTCAAGCGCGGCCAGGACTACATCGAACTTCGTCCGGACCGTGCCGGCACGCACGACATCGGCGGTCCGATGGCCATTCTGCAGTTCCTCACCTCCGGCAAAGAACGCATTGCTCTGCCCGCTGCTCTCGTTGCCGACCACCTCGTGACGGCTCAGACGGGCGTACGCAAGGATCTTCAGATCGCCGACCGCGACAATGTTGAAACCTACAGCTTCCTGCGTGACGTTTCCCGCCGCTACGGCTTTGACTTCTGGCCGGCCGGTACGGGCATCTGCCATCAGGTTTTCCTTGAAAACTACGACTTCCCGGGCGCCATGATGCTCGTGACCGACAGCCACACCCCGACTGCAGGCGGCATGGGCATGCTCGCCATCGGCGTGGGCGGCGCCGACCTCGTCGACGCATTGATGGGCATGGAATGGGAACTGAAGATGCCCAAGATCATCGGCGTGAAGCTCACCGGCAAGTTGAGCGGCTGGGTCAGCGCCAAGGACGTGATCCTGAAGCTCTCGGGCATTCTGTCGACCAAGGGCGGCACGAACTCCATCATCGAATTCTTCGGCGACGGCTGCCAGCAGCTGTCCTGCACCGGCAAGGGTACGATCTGCAACATGGGTGCCGAAGTGGGCGCCACTACCTCCGTCTTCCCGTTCGACGATTCGATGGTTCGTTATCTGAACGCCACGGGCCGCGCCGCCGTTGCCGACATGGCCAAGGCCGTCGCTGCCGATCTGCGCGCCGATAAGGAAGTCATGGCCGATCCCGCCAAGTACTACGACCGCATCATCGAAATCAACCTTTCCGAACTCGAACCGCACATCAACGGTCCGTACTCTCCCGATGCTGCCATGCCGCTCAATCAGGTGGCCGATCGTGTCAAGGAAAAGGGTTATCCGCAGCTGCTTGAAGTCGCTCTGATCGGCTCCTGCACGAACTCTTCCTACGAAGACTTCACGCGCGCCGCCTCCATCGCCAAGCAGGCGCTCGACAACGGCATCAAGGTAAAGACCCCCGTCATGATCGTTCCGGGCTCGATGCGCATTTACAAGACGCTCGAACGCGACGGCATTCTTGACGTGTTTGAAAAGCTCAACGCCACCGTGCTTGCCACCGCCTGCGGTCCCTGCATCGGTCAGTGGAAGCGTACGATCGGTGATCCGACCAAAAAGAACTCGATCATCGAATCGTTCAACCGCAACTTCAAGGGTCGTAACGACGGCAGCGCTCAGACGCACGCCTTCCTCGCTTCGCCTGAAATCGTCATGGCCATGGCCATCAACGGCGATCTGACGTTCAATCCCATGAAGGGTTCCTACACGACCGCCAAGGGTACGACGATCAAACTCAAGGCTCCGACCGGTACCGAGTTGCCCGTGAAGGGCTTCGTGACGGACCTCACCGATTGCATCCGTCCGGACTTTGCCAAGATTGAAATCAAGGTAAGCCCCAACGCTCAGCGTATCAAGCTTCTCGAACCGTTCCCCGCATGGGACGGCAAGGACTTCGTGGGTCTGCCCATTCTCATTAAGGCCAAGGGCAAGTGCACGACCGACCACATCTCTCCGGGGGGCAAGTGGCTTGCTTACCGCGGCAACCTCGATCGTATTTCGGACAACCTGCTTGAACGCGCCGTCAACGGCTTCACCGACGCCGCCGGCAAGACGCTCAACTATGAGACCGGAACGTACGACACGCCCGCTAAGGTCGCCCGCTACTACAAGAATCACAAGATTGATTCGGTCATTATCGGTGACGACAACTACGGCGAAGGTTCGAGCCGCGAACATGCCGCTATGGAACCGCGTTATCTGGGCGTTCGCGTTGTGCTCACCAAGAGCTTGGCTCGCATCCACGAGTCCAACCTCAAGAAGCAGGGCGTGCTCGCTCTGACGTTCGTCAACCCGGCCGATTACGACAAGATCAAGGAAAAGGATCGCGTCTCGGTCCTCGGTCTTGACAAGCTCGCTCCGGGCCAGAACGTCACCATCGAACTCACGCACGCCGACGGCAAGAAGGAACGCTTCGAAGCCAAGCACAGCTACAACGCCAAGCAACTGGCTTGGTTCAAGGCTGGCTCCGCTTTGAACGCTCTCTGATAGTGCGTTACGAAGGAAAGGCGCCACGCTCTCTCAGGTGCCTTTCCTTCATGGATCTCCAACACTTCCTTCTTTTAGCGCATGCGATTCGTAGTGATCGTGTGCGCATTTTTTTAGGTTGTCCTTGCCTGAAATTGGTTGACAGTTTCTAGCGGAATGACTGAATAAGCAGTCAAGTTTTTGATGTTTGCCTAGGACTGTTTACTCTTTTTTGACTTGTCGCTCATTCTTTACAGCACTCATCCCGTGACACTCACTAAAATGGCTCTTTTCCTCTTTTGCAAAGGAAGCCAAGCCATGACCGAATTCAAAGTCTGTGTTTTCTGCGGCTCCCGCTCCGGAAACAATCCTGCCTACACCGACGCAGCTCACGCCGTGGCTCAGGAATTGGCATCTCGCGGCATGCAGCTTGTCTTCGGTGGCGGCGGCACGGGACTCATGGGAGAAACCGCACGCACGGCGCTAGATCTGGGCGTTTCCGTCACCGGCATCATCCCGACCTTTCTCATCAATCAGGAAACGCCGGTTGAAGATCTCTCGGAACTGTTGGTCGTAGCCGATATGCACGAGCGCAAAGCCAAAATGGCGGAGCTCTCCGACATGTTCGTCGTGCTTCCTGGCGGCATCGGTACGATGGAAGAAGCCTGCGAGATGATCACAGGCAACTGGATCGGTCTTTACAACAAACCTGTGGGCTTTTTGAACGTCAACGGCTTTTTCGATTCCTTCTTTGCCTTTCTCAAAGACGCCGTCGACGCGGGCTTCATGCCTGTCCCATGTTACGAGCGCGCCATTGTAGACAATACGGCCGCAGGATTGCTTGACAAACTCGTCTCAGCGCGTTGCGCCCCCGAACTGCCCTGCAATGCGGACTGTTTTGGCCACAAGTAACGCAAAATCTATGGCTTCGGTTCGGGACAAAGCGCATTGCGCGCCTTAAAATCCAAGCGCGTGAGTAAACCCGCACTTTTTGAGTCAAACCTTGTTCGAAAATCAATGAGTAACCTACCCACTTTGGCCGCAGGTCCCGTGCAGCTGCCGGGCACCATCAATCGGGACACGATTGTCTTTATTGATGCCGAAGTGTCTCCCGAAACCGGGAAAATCGTTGATTTGGGAGCCTGCCGCCCCGACGGTCGCTTTTTTCACTCCAGCAACGTCGCGGCCTTCAAAGAATTCTGCAAGGGTGCCGAATATGTGTGCGGCCACAACATCGTGGCCTTCGACATGCAGTATCTGCGCCCCGTTTTGGGCGACGGACCGCAGCCTGTCGATACCCTGCCGCTTTCGGCGCTTCTTTTTCCGCGCAAGCGCTTTCACAAGCTTCTCAAGGACGAAAAGCTGCTCACCGACGAACTCAACAATCCCCTGTCGGACGCCCGCAAAGCGATGTCTCTTTTCGAAGAGGAAGTGGCGGCCTTCAATGAGTTGCCCGGCGTACTGCAGCGACTTTTCTGCGCGATGCTCAAAAACCGACCGGAGTTTGCGGGCTTTTTCCGATGCCTTAACGTTCAGACGCCAACCTTTGCCGATCCTGCGGGCGTGATCAAGCGCCTGATGGCCGACAGGTTGTGCATTCACGCCGATCTCGACGGTCTGGCCAAGCGCCGACCGGCTGAACTTGCCTACGCGCTTGCATTCATTCGCGCGGCAGAACCCGCCGATGTCATTCCGCCCTGGGTCAACACCAATTACCCGGCCACGCAGGCGGTGCTCGAGGCGCTGCGATTTACGCCCTGCAGCAAGGGCTGTCCGTATTGCAAGGAAAGGCTCGACGTCAAGACGGGGCTTTCTCGCTTTTTCGGCTTTGATTCATTCAGAACCTACAACGACGAACCCCTGCAGGAAATGGCCGCGCGTGCTGCGGTGGGCGGCGAGTCGTTGCTTGCGGTCTTTCCCACGGGCGGCGGCAAATCCATCACTTTTCAACTGCCCGCTTTGATGCAGGGCGAGCTCACCCGTGCGCTTACGGTTGTCATTTCGCCTCTGCAGTCTCTGATGAAGGATCAGGTAGAAAACCTCGTCTCCAAGGGTATCAGCCGCGCGGTCACGATTAACGGACTTTTGAGCCCGATCGAGCGCTCGCGCGCTCTTGAAGCCGTCATCAGCGGCGAAGCAACGCTTTTGTACATCGCCCCTGAGTCACTGCGTTCCCGCTCCATTCTTGCCGCACTGCAGCAACGCCGCGTGACACGCTTTGTAATCGATGAAGCGCACTGCTTCTCGGTCTGGGGGCACGATTTCCGCGTCGACTATCTTTTCATCGCGGACTTCATCAAAAAGCTGGAAGATTTTTACGGTGCAAACAGCAAAATTGCCGTTTCCTGCTTTACCGCCACGGCCAAACAGAAAGTTATTCAGGACATCTGCGACTACTTCAAGCAAAGACTCGGACTGGAATTGCGCATCCTTGCGACGTCTGCCGAACGCAAGAACTTGAGCTACCGCGTCATTCACGTTGAAAACGACGCGGATCGCTACGCGCGTCTGCGAGAACTCCTCGAGGCCGCCGAGGGTCCGGCTATTGTCTACGTTGCCACCGTGCGGGAAACCAAGGAACTTGCCGCGGCTCTCACCGCCGACGGTCTGGAAGCCGTCGCGTTTGCCGGACGCATGGATGCTGCCGAAAAAAGCGCCAATCAGGATGCGTTCATCGCGGGCCAGGTCAAGACGATCGTCGCCACTAACGCCTTCGGCATGGGCGTCGACAAAAAGGACGTGCGCCTGGTGGTGCACTACAACATATCCTCATCGCTTGAAAACTACGTTCAGGAATCGGGCCGCGCAGGTCGGGACGAGTCGCTGCAGGCTCAGTGCTGCATTCTCTTTAACGAGGAAGACCTCAACACGCACTTTGCGCTGCTGCGGCAGTCCAAGCTGACGCTTGCCGACATTCAGCTCATTTGGAACGCCATAAAGTCGGTAAAAAGCAGGCGCTTCTCGATTTCGCCGCTCGAACTCGCGCGTAAAGCCGGCCTCGAGTACGACGAACTGCAGCTTGACACCAAAGTTAAGAACGCGATCGCCGCCTTGGAAATCGCCGGTTACGTGCGCCGCTCCATGAACGCGCCGCGCGTCTACGCCACAAGCGTTGCCGTTAAAAGCACGATCGAGGCCCGAGAACGCATCGAGGCAAGTCCTCTCTTTGCAACCGAAGCCGAACGCAACGAAGCCGTGCGCATCGTCGCTTCGCTCATTTCTGCGCGCAGCGGCTATAAAACCAAGGGCGAACCGGCCGAGACACGCACCGATTGGCTGGCCGACCGTCTGGGCATCGCCCTGCCTCAAGTCGTCGCCGTCATCGGGAAACTGCGGCAAGCGGGCGTTCTGCACGACGACAACGATATGTCGGCCACGGTGAGCCGACGCCAGCTCAAATCGGCCTCCGCTGTCTTAGGAACCTATCAGAATCTCGAATCGCTGCTCATCCGGCGGCTCTCCGACGGCGGCCGCGCCGACTTCAATCTCAAGGAACTCAATAACGAAGCCTTGGCAGGCGGCTCGGCAAGCGATGTCAAGAAGATCACGACCCTTTTGATGTACCTGAAAGCGGCTGGGTTGCTTGATGAAATGCGCCGCACGCGAGGCTCTCAGAATGTATCGCTCGTGACCAAACGTTCGACGCAGGAACTTGAAGCCGCCGCGCAGATGCGGGCCGACTTGTGCGCCTTTATCGTGGAGTCGCTCAAAGCGATGGCCCAAAACGGCGCACGTGCCGGGTCTTCCGACTACGTTGCGCTCTCCTTTTCGGCCGTGCAACTGCTGCGAGACTACCGACAGCAGAGCTGGCTCACCGAGACGCCTGTCACGCTGCGCGACGTCGAAAACGCGCTTTTGTTCCTGCACCGCACCGGTGTCCTCTCGCTTGAAGGCGGCTTCATGGTTTCGTATCAGGGCATGACGCTTGAACGCGTCGAGCTCGACAACAAGCGCCGCTACCGAAAGCAGGACTACGCGCAGTTTTCGGAACACTACCGCCAGAAAGTTCAGCAGGTACACATCGTCGGTCGCTACGCCAACCTGATGCTTGCCGACTACGAAGCGGCTCTGCAATACGTGCGCGACTACTTCGAACTCGACTATCAGGAATTCCTGAGCAAGTATTTTGCAGGAACCGCCGCCGATGAACTCAATTTGGGCCTGACTCCGGCTCTGCGCAACCGCATCTTCGGCCAGCTCTCCGAAAAGCAGCGCGCGATCATCGATGAGCAAGCTCAGTTCGTGGTGGTGGCCGCAGGTCCCGGCAGCGGTAAGACGCGCGTCCTCGTGCATAAGCTCGCGAGCCTTCTCGTGCGCGAAGACGTTCGCAGCGAACAGCTCCTGATGCTCACCTTCTCGCGGGCGGCCGCCACGGAATTTAAGCGCCGCCTGATTGAGCTCGTAGGCAAAGCGGCCTACTTCGTCGACATCAAGACCTTCCACTCCTATGCTTTTGACGTGCTCGGGCGTTACGGTTCGCTGCAGGAAGCCGACGGCATTGTCCGCAAAGCGGCCAAAGAGATCGCCTCGGGCAACGCCGAGCCCTCGCGCATTGGCAAGACGGTGCTTGTAATCGACGAAGCGCAGGATATGGACGCCTCCGAAGCCGAATTGGTCGAGGCGCTCATTGAACACAACGAAACCCTGCGCGTGATCGCCGTGGGCGACGACGACCAAAACATCTACGCCTTCCGCGGCGCCGACGGACGTTTTATGCAGGATCTGCTTGCCAAACGCGACGCCGTGCGCCACGAAATGACGGAAAACTACCGCAGCACGCCCGCTGTGGTCGACTTCAGCAACGCGTTCGTGAGCAAAATCAAGGCGCGTTTAAAGACACACGCTCTGACGGCGGTACGAAACGACACGGGATCGGTGCGTCTCGTGAGTCACACGTTCGAACACTTCGAAGAAGCACTCGTCAAGGGCATCATTGCGGATCTTTCCTGCGGCAAACTTTCGGGCAGCTGCGCGGTACTCACCAACACCAACGAAGAGGCCTTCACGCTGTGCGCCATGCTGAAGAAAACGGGAGTTGCCGTTTCGCTCATCCAGTCGCAAAAGAGCGTGAGCCTTGCCAATCTTGCCGAAGTGCGTGCGCTGCTCAAATACATGACGGCGCAGATGCACGGCCAAAAGCGCGCCTCCGTGCGTCTTTTTGCCGACGCCGCGCAGTGGCTCAGAGCCAATTACGGCGCAAGCATCTGGATCGACAACGTCCTGCGCCTCATCGAGTCCTTCACAGCCATCTTGCCCGCCGAAGGTTTTTTCTACCTTGCCGACTTTGAGGAATTCCTGCGCGAATCGGTACTTGAGGACACGTTCGAGCGCACGGCTTCGAGCATCGTTGTTTCCACCATACACAAAGCCAAGGGGCGCGAGTTCGATCACGTCTACATTCTCTACGCTTCGCGCTCCTTTGAAGACGACGACGCCCGGCGCAAGCTCTATGTGGGCATGACCCGCGCGCGCTTTGACCTTACCATTCACTACCGCGGAGCGCTCCTCAATCAGACGCTTCCCGATGCCGTTCATCCGTCGATTGACAAAACCGCATACAACGCGCCCGACGAACTCACGCTTACGCTTACTCACGAAGACGTGTGGCTCGACTACTTCGAAGACAAGAAGCGATTGATTCTGTCGATGCGCTCGGGTTTTCCTCTCACCCCCATCGAAGAGGGCCTCACGATCCGCACATCGACCGACGTCGTGCGCCTTGTCGTTTACTCCCGCGCTTTCCAAGCTCGCCTAGCGCAGCTCAAAAAGAGCGGCTTTACGGTGCAGTCCGCCGAAATCGGCTTTATCGTCGCCTGGCGCAAAACCCCGGAAGATCCGGAACTTGCCGTTGTCCTGCCGACCCTACACCTCAAACGCGGCAACAGTGCCCAATCTGAATTGATTTTTTGACTTCCCCGGCTCAAGTTGCTCGTCTGCGGCTGTAAACTGAATCTCGGTTCGTACTGATTTCGCTCACAATTTCGCACTTTGAGAGTAAATCTTTACGCTGACTTACTTTTTCGCGGAATAAGATAATTGCCAGGAACAAAAGTCTTTTTCAGCGATCTTTTCCAAGTCTTCCCAGGAGACGAACATGACAAACACCACTCTTTCCCGTCGCCGTCTCGTTCAGGGCGCTGCTGCGGCTCTCGCACTCGGTGCCGTTCCGGGCATTGCGCTTGCCAATGCCGACAGTCTCCTCGCCGACATTCTGATCGGTGTGGGCGACGCCATGAAGCGTGACTACATCCGTGAGCACTACGGTCAAGGTCGTTGGGACGGCCGATACTGGCACTATGAAGGCCGCCGTTACACGCCGACCCAATATCGAGATTTCTGGCTGTCTCGCTATGAGCCGCCCGCTCCGCGCCCGCAACCTCGTCCGGCACCGGGCCCAAACCGTAATCCCCCGCCCTGCGGCAACAGTCCCTGCGGCCCCGGCAATCCTCCCGGCCGCGGTCCCGGTGGTCCGGGCAACGGCGGAAGAGGCCCCGGCAACCAGGGTCGAGGCCCGGGTCCCGGCGGTAACGGCCCCAGCAGAGGTCCGGGTAATGATCGCGGCCCCGGTGGCCCCGGACCTCGTTAAACCGCCAATTTGATTGAACCGTTTGAGAGAACCGAAAAAATGACCACACTGACTCGACGCCACATACTGCAGACATCCGTTGCCGCTTTGGCGCTTACGAGTGTACCGTGTCTTGCATTTGCCCACTCGCATTCCGATCAACTGCTTGCCGATATCCTGATCGGCGTCGGAGACGCCCTGCAGCGAGAGTGGATTCGAGACAATTACGGTCACGGCCACTGGGACGGTCACTACTGGAATTACGGAGGACACCGGTACACGCCGTTGGAATACCGCGACTATTGGCTGTCGCGCTACCAACCGCCGGCTCCGCCGCCTCGTCCGGCCGCTCCTCCGCCTCCTCCGCCACGCCGGCCCGCACCGCCGCCGCATCATCCGGGACCCGGACCGCACCACGGCGGACGTCCCGGCGGTTGGGGATCGGGAGGCCCCGGTCCGGGCCCGGGTCCTAGATAAACGGCGTTTCGCAGGTTCCTATGAGCATGGTTGAGATAGATGCCGTTTATCAAAAAGCGCCAAATCTACCGCACACGCTTTTTGACATTTGTTCGCTCTGAGCACCCACAGATTTCTCCGTGAGGTCAGTCAGGCGCCCAACGGTTCTCTCGATTCCAACGGCGCCTTTTTCTTTTCAGCACTCCACTTTCGTCCTCGGTGAGGTCTGTCGACTCGACCCTTCGGGCTTTTCGCGACTAGACCGTCTCCGGCTTCGCCGCCCCTGTCTTCTTCCTCTTCTCCGGGCTCCCTGTGGGCGCCTCAGCGGTTTTTAAATTTCTCTTCGCTCTCCTTTGGTTAAGCTTGTTGTTCGTTCTCTGTCGGTTTCTTTGGTTTTACGCCGCTTTCTTGAGCCTCTTTTTGTTCGAGGCTTCCTTGATCGGCTCTTCCTGCCTTGATTTGCACCACGCTTCGTATCGGCCCCGTTCCAATTTCCTGACCGCTTCCTTACTCATGTAGCGCCTGTACTCCGGATCGTTGACCCTGAGAAGCAGATTCAGCGCTCCGTTTTGATCGGCCTGCGCCTTATGGCCGCAGTGCTTGCACTCAAACCGATCACCCTGTCGATTTTCTCCGGCT
This sequence comes from Sutterella sp. AM11-39, assembly GCF_003472385.1. Taxonomy (GTDB): domain Bacteria; phylum Pseudomonadota; class Gammaproteobacteria; order Burkholderiales; family Burkholderiaceae_F; genus Duodenibacillus; species Duodenibacillus intestinigallinarum. Next base: position 89,916 of record NZ_QRLV01000004.1, read on the forward strand.
GTGTAGCCGCACTCCGGGCAATGCTGTGACGAATAGGCCGCCGGCACAAACACCACCTGTACGCCCGCCTTGGCCGACTTAAAGAGAAACCGATCTCTGATCGTGCCTCTGACCCATTTGCTCAACAGGTTGCGCACCTCTCGGCTGTATTTGCCCTCAAACGTAAAGCGATGCGACAGATCTTCCAAGGCATAGACCTGCGCCGGGCTTTGCCTGAGGATGTCGTTTAGCGCCTTGTTGACGGTGTTTTGGATTTCCGTACGGATGCGCTGCAATTCCTTTGTGAATTTCTTTGAACCCAAATTACAGCGCAGCATACGGCGTCGCTTGGCCTTACCCGTTTTCTGTGTCCGAGCCATAAGCTTATTTCTCTCCTTGAGCTTGGCATCGAGATATCGGGCATAGCCCGTGAGCTTTTCACCCAAACATGTACCGAAACGATTTCCCGCATCGTCCGTTGCCACTTCCGTAAAACCAAGATCAAGCGCACGGCAATAAAGCTTTCCACGGGAAGCTTTCGGTGAATCAATCGGACGGATATCCGATTTGCTCATGGATTTCTGAACGTGCAACGCCATGGTCCCGTCCGGGTGCTTGACGAGCTTGAGCGTGCTCGAGACCGGTATGCTTCCTTTGACGTAGAGCGTCAAGCGCACCCCGGGCGTAAGCGACATCAAATCCAGTCGTACCTGCTCTCCGACAACGACAGCTTTGTAGCACGAGCAGTCAAACCAAACGCTCGCGTCCCTGCCGTGTTTCGGTCTTTTGCCTTGCTCGTCGTGAATCGTGCGCACCATCGCTTTGCACAATCCCTTGCGGCTGGCGACGGACTCCTTCTCAGTGTCCGTCACGACTGAGGGACATTTGCCGTCAAGCATTGTGAAGAAGTCTTCGGAAAGAGAGCCGAGAAGAAAATGCACGTAGCGCTGCTCGAGCTTATTGAGACGGGCAAACCAAGCCTTTCTCCGAATTCGGCTCAAAGCGTTGGCTTGCACAAGACGCCAGTAGTTGGAAACGGTGGCCGCTGCAGTTTGAAGCGCCATCTTCCAATGACGCGCTTGCAGACCGTAGGAAGAACGGTACTTCTCCATCACCAAGGCGTCTCTGAGCTTGCGCCAGCGGTTGCCGATGCAAAAGGCTCGGTGATCGCGTGTGAAAAGAAGATCAATGAAGTGCTGGCGTTCTTTGCCGAAGGCTCTCAGAAGCGCTTCGAGCTGCTCCCGGTTCTTTTCGACCGAGATTTCGTCCAAACAACGGACCATGGTGCGGTAAGCGGGAAGCTCGGCGGCGTTGCCAAGCTCCTTGATTCGCTTTGCGTCGACAAAATGTGGATCGGCCAGTTCGGTCTGCTGCATGGTCGGCTTCTTCCGGTACTGCTGAGAAGGAACGCCGATCATAGCTCAAAGACTTTGTGTTTTGTTCTTGTGACTGCGTTTTACGTATAGACGGGCACAGAAAACAGTCAACAGCGTCACGATATCCTTGGCCAATTCTTCCTCGAAGGTTTTGGGAGATGCTTCCTCCAAAACTCGCATATCCGTCCCGGTTTTGCGGCACATCAATCGAATCAGGGCGGTTCCGAAACGCAGCTGCCGATCTTCGTATACAACAGAAAGAGTGTGAACGTGACCTTTCAGGATGCGGTTGAGAAGTGCCCTGAGACCGGGCTTGTTGCAGTTAAGACCGGATCCGATGTCGGTGATGACTTCCGAGCAACCGGCCTGCTTGAGTCGTTCTGCCTGCCGAATCAGGTCTTCTTTTTGATCGTGGGAAGAGACGCGGGCATAACCAAGATGCTTGTGTTCGACACCGCTTGCCACCGGATTCAATTGCAGATCGAATCGACGGTGACCGCCAAACGTGCGGCAGGCTACGGCAAGAAGGCTTTTCTCAGCCCAACGGCGAATAGTGCTGTGCGACACACCGTAATGTTTGGCAACGATCCCGATGGAGTACAGCGTCATGATGGCCTTCGCTGTCTTTGAGCGAGCTCGTCTCTTCTTTTTCCAAGTTTAACGTTGCTATGGAACCCGTTATGGGAGATTGGGTAGATTTTTCGTTAACTAGCCAAACCCTCTTGTCTCCTCCGAACGCTTTGCATCCGACCGTTTCGAGTCGGATGCTCGGCGTGCGTTCCTGTGTTTTCCCTACGGCAGCTTTTCGATTGAACCGACGGCTACTCCACAAACTTGGACATATGCAAGAAACTCGGCCTCAAAAGATCCGTTTGATTGCGGTCTCATTTTTGATTGCGGTCGAACTCGCCTCTGCCTGGATCCTTTCTGGGGTACCTATTGCGACAAGGAAATCAAGGTGGACGACACAGCCCAACGCATTGACTTCGCGTTGCCGCCCGAGGCTTCACTTCGCAAAATAAGCGGAGAAATGCTAAATCAGCCCGGATTTGCCAATTTCCTCTTCGATTTGGGAAGCTGTTTCCTCAACTGCAATGATCTGACCAAAACAATCAGCATCAGGGCCTCCGCCGAAAGCAAAAAAGGGCAGAACGCTCAAGAACTTTTGGCAAGTTCGTGCTACTGCGACTGACCAAACAGCTTCACAAGCAAACGCACCAAATAGCGTAGCGTTTCCGGACATGACCGTGGTCAAATATAAAAAACTTCCGTTATAATAACCATAGTTATCATAATAGTGGTTATTAGATATTAGGAAACCCATGCATTTCATCGGTAGAAAACAAGAACTCGAAGCATTGGAGACTGCTTTTAGAGGAGCGGCTCATGGTCCATCTCGAATGACCGTTGTAACCGGCAGAAGACGTGTCGGGAAGACAACGCTGATACGCGAGAGCCTCAAGAACAAACCATCGGTGACGTGGTTCATGACTGCCGCTACGGAGAAGGATTTGGTTGCCAGACTGACACAGGCAACCGTTGCGGCGCTGGGCCCGATCGTCCCTGAAGGTTTGACCTCGTTTGCAGGACTTTTTGAGGTTCTGATGCTTCATGCTCGACATCACCATTTTTCGCTGGTGATGGACGAGTTTCAGAATCTCGCCAAGGTTAACGCCGGTTTGTTTGCTCGCATTCAAGACATCTGGGACAGCAATAAGGATCAGACACACATGCACCTGATCCTGAGCGGCTCGTCATATTCCATGATGAAGAAAATCTTTGAAGACGATCGAGAGCCTCTTTTCGGGCGTGCAACGACAAAGATTCATCTGCGACCTTTTGCTGCCGATGAGCTGATCTCTCTTGTTGAACAAGCACCGGTCAGGGTTACCAACGATGACTTGCTGGCGCTCTACTGCATTACCGGCGGCGTTGCCTTATATGTGGCGGATTTTGTCGACAACGGCATTTATCATAAGGAACAAATGTTCGAATGGACGGTGCGTCCGGGATCGTTGTTTTTATCCGAAGGCTACGACCTTTTGCGTTTGGAAGTGGGCGCAGGTCAATCGACGTATATTTCCATACTTCGAGCTCTGGCTCACGGGCAGACTCAAGCGCCTCGGATTGCAGATCTCATCGGCGTAGGGCCTCTGAATTCTTACCTAGAACGACTTGAACTGTACGGGTTCATTGAAAAAATGAGGCCCATCTTGGCCAAGCCCAACACTCGTTCAGTTCGATGGCAAATTTGCGACCCGTTTCTTCGGTTTTGGTTCCGATACATTGAAGGCAACCAAGGCTTGATCGATAACGGCATGTCTTCGGTTTTGGAACACGACATCGCAGAATCCTACGAAACGTTCAGCGGGCCGATGCTTGAACAGTTTTTCCGTCAAAAATTGATGCGCACCAGAAAGTACACGGCTGTCGGTTCCTGGTGGAAACAGGAAAGAGGCGCGCAAGGAAATCAGAACGCAGTCGACATCATTGCGGTTGGGCGCGACAGAAAATCAGCCTTTGTTGCCGAAGTGAAACGTCAAAAGAAATCCTTCCGAGAAGGTGTCTTTTTGGACAAAGTCGAAAATCTGAAAAAGAGCGTGCTTGCCGGCTACAAAATTCAGACTGCTTGCCTGACGTTGGATGACCTTCGAAGTCCCATCCCGTAGGTTGCGCAAAACCGATGCACCCCGCGGCCACACATGTCAAAGCCAGCCGACCGAACGAACCAATATCGTCGGTCTTGCGCTTGCTGGCGGCATTTGTGCGGTGAAACAGCGGCACGACTTTTTCCTTGCTGGTTTGCGGTGCGTAAATGTGATTGAGGAATTCTTGCAAAAAATCCGTGCCGGGTGGTGAACCGCAGCACGGATCTTCCTATCGCTTAAAGAGCAATTACTCTTCGAATGTGCCCTTCACGATGATTTCACCGTCCTTCATCATCTGGCGGCCCTTGGCAAAGACATGAACCAGATTCATGTTTTCGTCAAAGAGGTTAAGGTCAGCGCAGTTGCCGGCCTTCACCACGCCCTTGCCGGGCAGCTGCAGAGCCTTGGCGACGTTGCTCGTGATCACGGAAAGAGCCGTGGTCATCGGCACACCAAGTTCACCGATCAGGCGCTTGACTTCCTTGAGGTTGCAGGCAACGCCGCCCACTCCCAAGCCGATCATTTCGCCCTTATCGTTGAAGCGCGGCACGGAACCGTGTCCGTCGGAACTCATCGTGATGTGGTCGGCTGCCACTCCGGCTTCCAGTACAGACTTCACGCCGTGAGCAGGCGTGCCGACCGCGCAGGAGCCGCCCGTGGTGATGTCGACGTAGCCGCCGGCAAGACCGAATTCGATGGCGCCCTTGAAGACATCGGGGTGACGCGCGCAGTGCGTCGGACGGATGTGCTGAATCGGCATGCCGCGCTTGACGCACTCAAGCAACATATCGAAGGGACCGACGATGTTGCCGAGATGGATGTGCAGCACACCGAGCTTGCCCGCCACCATAGCGCCCACGCGGATCTGCGTGAGAAGACGCATCACTTCTTCCTGCGTGGGGAAGCTCGAGCGATGGTCGCCCATGGCGATCTTGACGCCCAACACTTCCGGAACGAAATACAGGTCGTCACGCACGCAGCTCGTGAGCGTCGTCGGAGGATAAGCATAGTTGCTTGTGTACATCCAGGCCGAAACGCCTTCGGCCTGAAGGGCTCGAACCTTGCCGAGCAGATTGGGCATGGAGCGGCTCGAACCGTCGGTACCCGACACGCCCACCACGCTGGTGGTGCCGCAGGCGATCAGCTCGGACAAAACCAATTCCGGCGTACGCGTCTTGGGGCCGCCTTCACCGCCGCCGCCCGTCACGTGGATGTGCTGATCGATAAAGCCCGGCGTAAGAATCAAACCCTTGGCGTCGATCGTTTCGAGTTCGGGCAGTGTTGCCGTCAGGTCCTTGCCGACGGCAACAACCTGTTTGCCGACGGTCAGAACGTCGCAAATGCCGAGGTCTTCAGGCGCATAAACGTGCGCACCTTTGATAAGCAATGCCATTTGTTTCTCTCCTAGCGTATTAGAGGAAGATTTGAGCAGCGATGACGTTGACGATCATACCCAGGACCATCACAGGAATCGTGCGACGGATGAGTTCAATGGGCGTCAAGCCTGCAATACCGGACACAGCGATGATGACGCCGGAAATCGGGCTCATCGGACGAGCCAGACTGGCGGCAAGCTGCACGGGCACAACCAGAGCCATCGTGTTGTAGCCGACGCTTGCAGCGGCTTCGGGAAGCAGCGGCGAGAAGGCAAAGAAGGCGGAGTTGCCCGAGCCCGTCACGATCGTGGCGATGGCCATGATGCCCATCATCACGAAGAGCATGAGGTACAGACCGACGTCCTGCTGGGCGGCAGCCATCTGAATCATCGTGGAGATGCCGCCGATCTTGGTGAGACCGAAAGCGAAAAGTTCAGCACAGATGATGAGCGAAACGGTCGAAGTAAAGACCTTGCCCATGCCTTCAAAGAAGGCCTGGAAGCTCTTGCAAACGTCCTTGAAGGCACGGCGAGTGACGAGATCGACCAGGAAGGCGATCAGAATCGAAACCACAATGGCTGTCACCAGACCGAGTTTGATGCCGTTGTAGACCATCGGCGAGAAGATGATCAGCAGGAACAAGGGCAGAATCGGCAGAATGGCGTAGTGAGCGGGACCGGCGTCGGCAAAGGCATCCTTGGTTTCGCCGGCAACGGTGCTCGTGTCATCCTTGATGCCCTTGGCAGCCTCACGGCGGTCAAACCAACGTTGCACCAAAGCGTGCCCCACCGCCACAGCAATAATGATGCAGATGGCAACCGGGATCTGGCCGGTCACAAAGTACGTCACAACGTCGGTATTGACAAGGTCGGCAGCGCGCATGGCGTTGGACGAACTCGGGCCCAAGTCCAAGCAGCAGGTCGAACCGATCACGGCGGCGGCAGCGGCGCGGCGAACACCCAACTGAACGAGCAGCGGATAGACCGAAGCCATCAGCAACAGACCGAGACCGACGGCGGAATTAATGAAAAGCGCCATGCACTGGCCCACAACATAGGTCAGACCAAGCAGCACGTACGGCGAATGAATGGCCGAAAGCGGACGCACGCAAAGCTTCACGAGAGCCGTAGAGGCGCCGATCTTGTTCATGTAGAACGAGAACCCGCCGATGGCCATGATGTTGAGGCCCAAACCGCCGATGCGGCTCTTGGTGAGATCGGTGAAGGCCTGAGCAAGGTCAAAGCCGAGGAAGTTGGTGGCGGTCTTGGCAGAAACCGGCGGGTTGCCCATGAAGGCACCGATCAACAGCAAGACGAGAGCCAACACCAAAAGAATGACAGGCGGATAGTAGTTTTTGATAACGAAGTACGCGAGCAGTACGACTGCCAGCAGCGTAACGACGACGCCAAACATAGCACTTCTCCTTTTTGTGGTTAGATGTTGCGTTTGACTCCTGGGGCAACGGTCTGTGCCGTCTTCACGAAAGTCAGTCTAAGAATTTTAGTAGTGCCTTGCCTGCTTTAGCAGGGGCGAAATTCGCCACCCCACCCCGTCAGCGGGCTTTTCCCTGTAAAGACGGCATCAATTTTTGACGTAACCCAAGGCAGCGCAATTTTCGTTTTGTAGCCCTGTCGGCGCAAGCAGCAAGCAAGCGGTGCCGCAATATTTGTGTGTTTTCTTTTCCTGCGGGCTCGCAACGTGTCGGCCGCCTCTAAAATGCGTGGGACTTATCCTCTTTAATCCGAAGGAAACCGCATGTCTTCTGCGCTTGCTTACCCCCTGCGTCTGCCCGGCTGGAAACTGGCCGTACACCTCGGCCTGTCGATCAAAACCGAAGTATTGGTGGCGTTTGACAAAGATGCGCAGAAGTTTGCGGCCCGCTGCTACGACTTCGATCGGAAAAAACCGATTTGTGCCGAGGGACCGGACGTGCCATCCCTACAAACCGCACTGGATGAACAATTTCATGCTGCGCTCAAAAAAGCGTTTCCCAAGGAGCCCCTGATGCAGCCGCACTTGCTGGTGACGCTCTCTCTCATGCCGAAGTTGCCCGATGCGACGGCTTCGCGCACAGAAGAAGTTCCGATGTTACCGCGCTGCTGCTCGGCCCGAGCTGTTATGAGAAACGAAGACTGACCGGCGCTTCAACCGAGACGGAGTTCTTTCTCTGCCCAAACGCGTTAGCAGTTTTGCCGCAATGTTGTACATGAATTTTCGTGCCGCTTAGCAATTTTCACCGGCATTGGTATGATGCGCCAAATTACAACATCCGCTGTCACTAAAAGGCGGCTCATTCATTTCGGTTCTGTTTCCCGAAATCGGTGCTTATCATGCTGGACTCCGTCAGCTTCAAGTATTTTCTCGGCGCACTTATTTCGCTGGTCGTCATCACCAATCCGCTTTCCAAAATTCCGCTCTTTATGAGTCTTGCGGCGGGCATGACGCATGAACAACGCAAGCAACAGGCCAATCTTGCCGCTATCTACTCGTTCGCGGTGATGTTCGTGAGCCTCATCGGCGGCAATCTGATCCTTTCCTTTTTCGGCATCAGTTTCGGCGCCATGCGCGTTGCGGGCGGCTTTGTGATCGCAATCATCGGCACACAAATGCTGTTCGGAGGCCAAGGTCCGAACAATGCCCCGGCGGTTCAGCGCGGTAAGGAGGACTATTCATTCTTCCCGCTGGCAATGCCCGGCATCGCCGGACCGGGCACCATCGCCGTCGTCATCGGCTACTCCACAAAAATTGCGGAAGCTCCCGAATTTGCCTCCATGGCAGAAACTTTCCTGCTCACCACGTTGGCCATTCTGGTCACGAGCATCATCGCCTGGGTCACGCTGCGCTCAAGCGAATTCTGTGCAACCCGTATGGGTCCCTCGGGCATGGCTGTCTTTAGCAAACTCATCGGCTTTTTCTTGATCTGCATCGGCGTACAGTTCATGGGGTCCGGCGCCAGAGCGTTCATTGCCGGCGGCTAGTAAGCTTCCTTCTTTCGGTGCTCAAGAAAAACATTGCATCGTCTGGCAGAAAGTTCTGCCCAGCCGGAAAAAACTCCGAGCCGCCTTGATCGGTACTGATCGTGCGACTCGGAGTCCAAAATCAGAGGTTCTAACGCGGTTTAGGCCTTGTCCAGATCCACGATCTCGTAGTTTTCGCTTCCCAGCCCGATTTCACGCATGGCCGAGAGCTGGCGCAAACCATGACGCGTTTCGATGCGTTCACGCAGCGGCGCGCTCGCCTCTCCCAGATCGTAGACGGCATCCACGGAGGCCTGTTCCACCGCGAGCAGATCCAGCGAAGCAAATATCCCAATGTCAGGCACTCGAGGCGGTTCGGCTGACGTTCCTGCGCAGTCACAATCCACGCTCATGCGGCGCAGAACATTGACGTAACAGACGTGTCCCTTGAAGTGGTCGGTGATGCCTTTGGTGGCATCAACCATGTTTTCCATGAATTCACGGCCGGTAATGCCCCACTGCTGACCGGTAGCTCCGGCGTGCAACTGTTTCTTACCGGTGTGTGCATCGGCGCAACCGATGGAAATGTTCTTGTTCGAGCCACCGAAGCCACCCATCGTGTGTCCCTTGAAGTGCGTAAGCGTCAGGAGACTGTCATACTTCAGCAAACCCTTGCCCACACTGATTTCCTTGATGTGCTTGGCGCCTTTGACCGGAATCATCGCGGTGCCGTCGGCATCCATGATGTCCACGGGCGCAAACGTCCAGCCGTTGACCTTGAGCGTGTCAAGGTGCTTGGCCGTCGTATCGCGATCCCCCGGATAATAAGTGTTGGTCTCGACGATCGTGGCGTTCTTGATTTCGTTTGCAAGAAGCTCTTTAACCCACTCGCGCGGCAGAATGTTGGGGCCTCCCTTTTCGCCTGTGTGCAGCTTCACAGCCACCTTGCCGGTGAGAACGGTAGAAACCTTGGCAACGATCTTGCGCAAGCCGTCAGCTGACAAATCACGAGTGAAATAGACCACCGACTTCGGCCCCGTGCGCTTGGCAAGCGGAACGTTCACAACGCTGCCATCGTCAACCTTGGCAACCGCACGTACCGCCTTGCCGGTCTTTTCCGGTGCGGCCGAAGCAATCGGCAATCCGGCTGCGACTCCTGCGGCCATCGCGCCGCCGATCAATACTCTGCGCTTCATTTTTTTCCTCCAGTCGACAAAATGCCGCTGAAGTTATTTTCGGCTGTTTCGCATCAATCGGAATGCAGAAAAATCTCAATAGCTTGCGCATTTAGATCAAGCATCAATGCAAGGTTTGCAAAGCCAATCGCAAGCTTGCCGACATTAATTGCCCGATCAATTTCAACTTTTTTGACTTCGATCGGATACGGTAACGAAAAAGTCGTAGTCCGATACCCGGTGTTTGTTGTTAGTCTTTGCGCGCTTGTTGTGAATGCAAAAAAACACAAGGGAGTCACGACACATGAAAAAGACCATCGCGGCCGTTGTCTGCGCCGCTGCCGCCGCCCTCTCGGTTCAGGCTCACGCCGAAGATGCCAAGGTGCTTCGCATGGCCTGCGAGAGCACTTACGCGCCGTTTGTCTTCTTTGACAGCGAAACGGGCAAACTCAAAGGCTTTGAAATCGACCTGCTCGAGTACGTGGCAAAAGAAATGGGCCGCAAGCTTGAAGTGACCAACATGGGCTTTGACGCCATCATTCCGTCGATGCTCACGGGCATCACCGATGTCGGCGCCTCTGCTTTCACGATCACTCCGGAACGGGCCAAGCGCGTTTTGTTCTCCAAGCCCTACTACATCTCCGGCCTGTCGATTCTCGTGCGCGCCGAAGACAAGGATAAGATCAAGAGCGTCAAGGACATTGAAAACTGCACGATCTGTGCTCAGATCGGCACGTCGGGGTCCATGCGAGCCGCCAAAGTCCCGGGCGCGAAGGTTCGCAACTTCAACACGATCAACGACGCTTATCTCGAGCTCGGCAACAAGGGCTGCAAAGCCGTTATCACCGATCGCCCCGTGACGGCTTACTTCCTTGCCGCTCGCCCTGAGACCGCCAAGACTTACTATCACCTGCCGACGGTTCTCAACAGCGAATCCTTCGGTTTCCCCGTGAGCAAGAATAAGCCTGAGTTGATGAAGGCCATTGACGCGGCCATCGACAAGGCGCGTACCAGCGGCGAATTCACCAAGATGTACGTAAAGTGGTTCGGCGAAGAACCGCCCAAGGAACTGCTGAAATAAATCGGTAACAATCTTCAGACTGTCGAATTTCCGTTCCCGCGGCCGACACCGACCCGTTCGAACAAAAGCCGGCATTCCGCTCGGACTGCCGGCATTTTGATATGTGGAATCCGTTTGATCACTCCACAGCGCTGCGCACACCCGCGCGAGCGCAGTACGGTGCGTCCTCGCCTCTCGCAGGTTCCGTCATGAACTGCGTGTTCCATGCTCGGAAGTGCTCGCAGAGCATGTCAATGAAGGTTTGCGCGGCTCGGCTCAGATAACGATCCTTCATCCAGGCAACGACGACACGGTTCATCGGCATCACGTGCTGAATCGACAGAAACTGAACGGTCGTCTCCGGCATACGACGCGCGATCACATCGGGCACGACACCGAAACCGAGTCCCTGCCGTACAAGTTCCATCACGGTAGTGATCGATTCGGTCTCAAGCAGAATGTCCGGTTCAAGCCCGTGTTTGTGACAGACGTCCAGAAAAAGGTCGTGAAACTTGATGCCGCGATCAAGCAAAATGAAACGCTCGTCAGCTGCAGCTTCAAAATCAAAGACCGGGCGATCGCAAAAGGTGTGACCTGTCGAAAGCCGGCTGGCGTCGACCTGCGGCGGCACGGCAACGACGACCTGTTCATCAGCAACGGTGCGGTAGAGCATTTTCTCGGAAAGACATGACTCAAGCGTCACCGAAAAGTCAAAGTCTCCGCGCTCGAGCCGATCCGAACAGGCACCCGGAGGCACCTCGCACAGATGTACGCGAACGGCGGGATACCGAGACACAAACTCTCTGAGCGTTTCGGGCAGCATTGTCACCGATCGACAGGCATTTGCACCGATCGTAATGCTACCGCCCTCAAGACGATTCAAATCCTCAAAATAACGCCTTCTGTTTTCCCGCAGGGCCTCGATTTGAGCTTCAACTTCAATCCACTTGACGCCTTCTGACGTGAGTTTCAATGGTTTTGCAGCCCGATCAACCAGTTTGACTCCGCACTGTTTTTCCAATCGAGCGATCAAAATCGAAAGTCCCGGCTGCGTCATGCCCAGTCGCTGAGCCGCTGCCGAAAACGCTCCCTCCTCGCTTAAGACCCGCACGCATTCATAATCAGACAATCTCATAAAAAATCATTATGGAAAATAAATAATTCTTATTTGCTAATTATATATAACCTCTGTACCATCCGCCGCCAGAAAATTAAAAAAACTTTTCAATCAACGAGATCGGAGTGTTCTTATGGAATTTTTGATGTTGACAGCCCTGTCGGCCTGTGTCGGCTTGGCCTGGCTTAAACCCGAGAAAGAAAACCTGGCTTTTTCCTGTTTTCTTCTCGGCCTTGGCATTTGCGTCGTGATGTTTCTCATTGCCTCTACGGGCTTTTTTGTGCCTCAGGGTGCGATCTAAGGAGAGAGTGCGATGCTGAAGAAATTTTTCGAAAGCGAAAAGAACTTCAATCTGCTCATTGCCACTGAAGTTCTGCTGATTCTGGCCATTCCCGTGGGCATCGCCAACGTGGTGCTCGGCTATATCATCGGCGAAAGTCCCTGCACCCTGTGCTGGTTTGAACGTACCGGCATGATTCTGATCGGCGTACTCGGCGTCATGGTCCTTCGCTACGGCCTGAGAATGCGTTATCTCGCCGCCATGGCCTTTAGTTCGTTCTTCGGGCTTTACATGACCCTGCGCCACACAAGCATGCTGCTGCATCAGGATCAAGGACAGGGCTTCGGCGACGCCATGTTCGGTGCCCACACATACTCCTGGGGCGTCTTTGTGTATTGGGTGTCCGTGCTCGCGCTTGTCGTCATCCTGTTGTTCGTTCGTCCGAACAATCCCGTGAGTCAGGATCTCGCGGGCACCCGCAAGGTGATCAAGCCACTTTCCAAGTACTCGAAGTTTGTAGTAGTCATGAGCTTTGCCGTGTGCTGCTCGAACGCCTTCCAGGCCTTCCTTGAAAACGGCGTTCCTCCGTTTGCCGGCAAAGGCAGCCCGATTCGCTTTACGCTCGACATCACCAAGGCAAGCGAAGACTGGACGATGAGCTTGTGGAAACGTGCAGTTTCCTCGTGGTCTCTTCGCGGTCCGCGTGACATTGATACGCCCTACGTTGTCGGCGTCAATGAAAAGCGCACGTTCAACACGGATCCAAAAGCGGCTCCCCTGCCCACTTCCGGCAATCTGAAGCTGATCGGCAAGACGGAACTGCCGTTTGCTCCCGAAGGTGTCTTCGGTCTAGGTACCGTCACGGGTGTGAGCTTCAACGAAAAACTCAATAAGTTTGCCTTCGTGACGAACAATGCCGGCATCTACTACACCGACAGCGCCATCAAGAACGTAACTGATCACGCCATTCTCGATCGACCTAACGGCAACGACATCCGCGTGACGGTCGACGCCGACTTCTGGGGTAACAATCTCGTGGCCATGGCGCAGAACAAGACGTTATGGGGGACAAAGCTCGTTGACCCCGAAAAGGTTGATCCCTGGTGGCAGTGGCGCGTTTTCCGCGAAGCATCTCCGGCTTTTGCCGACGTCTGGAAGACGGCGCGTCCACGCTTTAATACCTCGCGCGCCCGTCTGAGCTACACCACCAACGTCACATTCGACGCACTCAATCAGGCTCACATCCTGACCGTACCGGACAACAAGCAGAAGCACTCGATTCTGGCGACGTTTGACATGAGCGACCGCAAGGTTCTGTCCGAGCGCAACCTTAAGGCGCACGCATCGTTCGGCAAGATCGGCAAGCCGCTCGACTACTACGCCGTGGGTCTTGAAGCCGTGGGTAACAAGCTTCTGGCTGTCTCCGCGCAGTACAACACGTTGCTGGTGATTGATCCCGAGCGCGCCGTGATTGAAAAGACGTTCGCTCTGCCCGAAATGGTCAAGCCGCACTCGCTTACCGTCGCCAACGGTGAACTCTTCATCCTCGGCCTTGAAGGCAACAAGAACGTGATCTACCGCGTCGAAATGCCGTCTCTCTAAGACCAAAGCAAACCAACCGCAAACCGGCACCGTCGATTTGCGTGACTGCAGCCTTCCTCGAAAAACCCGATTCAGGGTGCATCGGGGAAGGCTTTATTCGTTAGTCTGTTTGTGTTTTCTACTGACGCTCCGGGTTGAACTTTGCGTCGTACTCCAACAGGAACTTCGCCAGCGCTGGATCGTTGAAATCGGCAAACATGGGCTTTCCTCCGTCAAGCGCCCGAATGGCGTCAAGATCTTCGGCGGAAAGTTCAAAGTCATCAATCGAGAAGTTCTCTACGAGACGTTCGCGGTGCACCGACTTCGGAATCGCGATGACGTCCTCGGCCATCAAAAAGCGCAGTGCCGTCTGAGCTGCCGTCTTGCCGTACCTTGCACCGATTGCCGTTAACGTAGGATGCGTAAAGATGCCGTTTCTGCCTTCGGCAAGCGGCGCCCAGGCCATCAGACGCGTGCCGTAAGGAGCCATCAGCTCGCGCATGCGCTTTTGCTGAGAAAACACGTGGGTTTCGAGCTGCAAAACGGCGGGTTTGACTTCCATATTTTCGACGAGGTCCACAAAGCGTGCGTCGACAAAATTGCTCAGTCCGATCGCCCTGACTTTGCCAGCCTCCAACGCTTTTTGCATCGCCCGATATGTACCGTAGTAGTCGCCGAAAGCCTGGTGGATCAGCAAAAGATCGATGTACTCGGTCTCAAGCTTTCTGAGCGACTCGTCGATGCTTTTTGCCGCACGCTCGTCGCCGGCGTTGGAAATCCACACTTTCGTGACAAGAAACAGATCTTCGCGCGCAATGCCGCTCGTGCGCCAGGCGCGACCGACGGCAGCTTCGTTGTAGTAAGCCTGCGCTGTATCAATCATGCGGTAGCCGACATCAAGCGCGCTTCGAACGGCCGCCTCACAATCCTGCGGAGCAATCTGAAAAACCCCGAAACCTTGCAGCGGCATTTCAACGCCGTTATTGAGCGTAATCGTTTTCATGTTGCTGCCTCCTTTTTAATCGTGAATCTTGTAGGTGCCGATCGCACGCACGGTTGCGAGATCCATGTCGTCGTAAATGGGGCTTTTCTTTTCGTCCAAAGCAGAGATGGCCGCCATTTCGGCATCAGACAAACGGAAATCAAAAATGTTGAAGTTCTCGCGGATGCGATCAGCGCGAATGCTCTTCGGGATCACAACGACACCTCGTTGATTGAGCCAGCGCAAAATGACAGCCGCGACGCTCTTGCAGTGAGAAGCAGCAATCTCAGTGAGCACCGAATTGGTGAAAATCCCTTTCTGGCCTTCGGCAAAAGGAGCCCAGGCTTCGTGCACAATGCCTTCGGCCTTCAGAAAAGCGTTGGCGTCCTTTTGCTGTTGGAAAGGATGCGTTTCGATCTGATTGACCGCGGGCTTGATTTCGTTGTGCAGGAACAGATCCTGCAGTCGTTCGTTGGAAAAGCTCGTCACGCCGATCGCACGAATGCGGCCTTCCTTGTGCAAGCGCTCAAGAGCACGCCAGGCGGCGTAGTAATTGCCGTAAGGCTTGTGCAGGAGATAGAGGTCAATGTAGTCAAGACCGAGTTCGGATAAGGAGCGATCAAAAGCGCGCAGCGCGTCGTCATATTCGTAGTCCTGCACCCACAGCTTGCTTGTGACGAAAACGGATTCGCGCGGCAGTCCGCTTTCGCGAATCGCCTCACCCACTTCGCGCTCGTTGAAGTAACTGGCCGCCGTATCAATCATGCGATAGCCGACTTCCAGTGCTTCAAGAACAGCCGCCTTCGTTTCATTTTTGTCGATCTGATAGACTCCGAAACCAACGGGCGGCATCATGACGCCGTTATTCAGACGAACTTCTCTCATACTTAAATTTCCTTTGTTTTTCAGATTTCTATGCGATTAACACCGCACTTCTTCGTCAGAAATCCTAGGAATTTTCGTCTTTAGGCGAAAGAGCCAAATAAGGGAGAAAATGTCACTTTTCGTGGTTTTCGGAGATCACCCTTGTCGAATGCAAACACCATCGAAACGCCAACAAACCGGAACAACGCCGCGTTGCGTTTTTACAGCGATCTGTCGGAATTGCTGCACGACATCGGTTCATCTCGCATCATGCATATCGTGCTCACGCAAGGAAACTTAAGTTTTCTACATCAGGCCACGCGCTACAACGCGGCTCCGGGCGACTACATCATTCTGCCCAATGCAGCGCTTGCTCAGGACTTTGCAGCCTCAAGCGACTTCAAGGCGCTGCTCTTTTCACTGTCTCCTTCCATCGGCAACCGACTGGCGCTGCGCTCCAACTACGGCATCATCGGTCACTTGTCGCTGCTGCAAAATCCGGTGATGCGTCTGGCCGAAGCAGATTTCATGCGCTGCCGAACCGACATCGAAAGACTGCACGAGCGGTGGCTTGCAACCGGACACTACTTTCACGAGGAAATGGTCGGACATCTGCTTGCTGCACACATTCTTGATCTCTACGACATCCACGCACGCAATTGCCTGCCGGAAGACTTCCCGACGCGCGCCGCAGAACTCTTGCGCCGCTTCACCGAAGAATTGGCCAGCGGCAGTTATCGCCGTTACCGAAATCTGGATTGGTACGCCGAAAAGCTATGCGTCACGCCGCACTACCTCTCGGAAATCTGTCGGCGAGCAAGCGGACGCAGCGCGGGCTACTTCATCGACCTCTTTACGCTACAGGAGATTGCGAAACTGCTCGCCGACAAACGACTCTCTGTTGCCCAGATTGCCGAAGAGCTTTCGTTTTCTTCGGCGTCTTACTTTACGAGATACGTCAAGAAACACTTCGGCATGTCGCCCAAGGCCTTTCGCAATGCCGGATCCAACTAAATCGTTTCGCTTCAGCGGCAGCTGTCCTCACCTCCTGATAGGACAGGAATACGGCCGTTTAGCGAAAAAATAACCGCCTATTTGTAATCTTTTATATTTGATCGCGCACGCAGAAAAATTCTCCGCGCGTGACCTTTTTTGGTTGCCGAATTCGCTTACGACCACGTCGACTGCTGCTCGCTCATTCGGAATATGTTCCGCATTCTTTCCGTCTCCGCGATTTTTGCGGATTTGATTCCTCATTTCAAAATCATTTCCGCGTAGTTTTGCAAATCATATATAGTCCTTAAAGAAGACAAAATTCTGTCTTTATCCAACTCAAACCGAAGGACAGGTCAGTCTTTCGAGGCAACATAAAAATTCCGTCAAAGGCAGAAATTAGCAAAAAGTGTGCACGAACGCGCCTTTTTGAATAGACCTCGCTTTCTATGCTTTCCACCATGAAACAACCTGTTTCCCAAAGGCGAAGCCCCGTCTCCAATCAAGAACGCCGGCTTTTTCGGGGACATGAAAGCCGAAGAAGTGCCGATGGATGCTTTCCTGAAGCTCACGCACTTTCCCATCGTGATCTTCTACGGCGACTACATTCCGAAAACTCCGACCAGGCATCCACACAACGACTACTGGCGCGCGGCTTCTGAAATGGCCGATCGCTTTGCCGCAGCAGTTAACCGTCACGGCGGCGATACGAAAGTGATTCGTCTTCCTGACGTCGGCATTTACGGTAACTCGCACTTTCCGTTTGCTGAAAGAAACAATCAGGAAGTTGCCCAAGCATTGAAAAATTGGCTTTCCGAGAAGAAATTGGACGGGTGCCGCCAGACGATGTGATTGATTGCCAAACTCTGCTTTGTTCTGCATCTCCTATCAAAAACGCCCGGAACTCACGAGTCCCAGGCGTTTGAGTCAGCACAGACTAGCTGAGGTTAGGAGATGGAAATCAGAAGAAGCCTCTCTTTGCTTCCGAAAGAGAAATGTAGATGTTCTTGTGCTGGCTGTAGTGCTCAAGCATCATCTTATGCGTTTCGCGACCGATGCCGGACTTCTTGTAGCCGCCAAACGGCGTGTGAGCCGGCAATTCATTGTAAGTGTTGACCCACATACGTCCGGTACGAACGCCTCGCGCCACACGCAGGGCACGATTGATATCGCGCGTCCACACGGCGCCGCCGAGACCATATTCAGAGTCGTTGGCCATGGCAACAACCTCTTCTTCCGTACGGAACTTGATCACCACGGCGACCGGCCCGAAGATTTCATTCTGCGCGACCGCCATATCGTTGGTGACGTTACCGAGAAGCGTCGGCTGCATGAAGGCACCGTCTTCAAAACCGGGCACCTTGGCAGCTTCGCCGCCCACCAGAACCGTTGCTCCTTCCTTCTTGGCCGTTTCAACCCAGCCGAGAATCTTTTCGAGCTGACGCTTGTTGATCTGAGAGCCCATCTGGGTCTGCATGTCCATCGGATCGCCCACCTTGACGGCCTTAAAGGCTTCGACAAGCTTAGCGACGAATTCGTCATAGATGCCTTCCTGCACGAAGATGCGGGAACCGGCGCAGCACACCTGACCTTGGTTAAAGAGAATGCCGATCTGGGCACCTTCGATAGCCTTGTCAATCTGGCAGTCGTCAAAATAGATATTGGCCGACTTGCCGCCGAGTTCGAGCGTTGCCGGAATCAGACGGTTGGCCGCAGCCTTGGCAACGTCGTAGCCCACCTCAGTAGAGCCCGTAAAGGCAAGCTTGTCAAAGCCCGGGTGATCGAGCATGGCCTGACCTGTCGAAGCGCCGCGCCCGGTGATGATGTTGACGACGCCTGCCGGAAGCACGTCATTGAGAATTTCACCCAGCACGAGAAGCGAGAGCGGCGTCGTGGACGAGGACTTGATCACCACCGTGTTGCCTGCGGCCAATGCCGGAGCAATCTTCCAGGCTCCCATCAGCAACGGGAAGTTCCACGGAATAATCTGGCCGACCACGCCGATCGGTTCACGCAGAACCATGGAGAGCGAATTTTCATCGATCATGACGGCTTCGCCCTCGTCTGCGCGCAAGCAGCCCGCGAAATAGCGGAAATGATCCGAAGACAGCGGAACATCGACGAGTGTCGTTTCGCGAATCGGCTTGCCGTTATCCTGGGTCTCGACGGCAGCCAGCTCCTTGGCGCGTTCGTCGATCTTGTCGGCAATCTTGAGCAAAAGCGCCGCACGTTCTGCCGGCGACTTCGCCGCCCATGCGGGAAACGCCTTTCGAGCGGCCTGAACGGCGCGATCAACATCGGCCGGAGAGGCGTTAGCACAGACAGCGAGCTGTTCGCCGCTTGCCGGGTTGGTCGTCACAAAGGTTTCTCCGTTTTCGGCGTCCACCCACTGTCCGTCAATCAGCAAGCCGTAGCGATCCTTAATAAACTGAGCCATTGCAAATTTCCTTTTCTCTAATTTCAACGTTGCGGTAACTGGTTTCCGGCCTCGTCAGAGTCCTGAAGCCTTCCGCGCTGAGATTTATCGTAAATCCAGCGCGAACGGCGATTCAATACGTCGAAGGTCGGTGTCCTCCTCCGACGATCGGCCTAAGAAATCTCTCTCAAAAGACCCTCAGTCAGTCTGTTCGGCTCAGTCTGTCATCGCGTTACGAGAAAAAGAAACGTTGGCATGAGTACGCCCGATTGCCCGAACGACGCCAATTCTCAGCAATTGCTTGGTTACTTGCGTAAGACAAATTGAGCAAATGACGTATTGACTCTCCTTTCGGCCGATCGGAAAATCCATTAGCCGCGCTTGCATACGCGTACATAGATAAATTCAATCGGGAGATAAAAAAATGAATTTGATGCGAATCGGCCTTACCGCCATGATGACCGCCGTTCTTTCCATGGGCATCGCCTGCGCTCAGGAACCGGTGGATCCGCAGCCTGCCAAGCCGCTCACCTACGTGCATCCGTCCTACCATAAGGTGACGCCGGATGTGGCCAAGAAAATGATGGAAGAAGGAGTGGTGTTGATTGACGTTCGCGAACCCGATGAATTCGCCGAAGGCCACGTCAAGGGTGCCGTCAACGTGCCGATGTCGGTTCTCAAGCCCGGCATGAAGCTCAAAGCCGTTCCCAACTTTGAAGACAAGGTGCTGGTGCAGTGCAAGTCAGGCGTTCGTGCTGAAAACGCCTCGAAGATTCTGATTGAAACGGGCTACAAGAACGTTTACAACGCCTACGGCACGTCTCAGTGGAAATACGGTCTCGTGAAGTAATCGCCTCACAACTCGCGATTCTCAAGACCTGCGATCGGTCGGCAAACGCCAAAATGCGGCTTGCCGGCCGATTTTGTTTGTGGAAACGCAAGTTACGGCTTGGTCGTCGTGTGCGAGAACCTGACGTTGGCAATCATGTTCCGGTTGCGTTTCGACGTGCCGGTTTTGTGCACCGTCACGGGAACCTGACCGGCATTGCCGTTGCCCCACCGGACCTTAGCCGAATACAGCACGCGCGTGCCCCAGTAAAGCGTACCTTCGAGAAAAACCGTGTACGAGCCAGCAGGAACAGGCTTGCCTTGGTTGTCCTTTCCGTCCCAGGTGTAATGCAGAGAGCCGTTTGACGGCGTTGCACCGCTTACCGCATCAACCTGAGCGGATGTCATTTGGGCGGGATTGAAACGCGCCACCCAAGTCGGCACGGCATCCGGCCGCTCGGAAAACCCACGCGTTGCGGTAAAGCGCGTCACGAAAATCGTGCGTACCGGCTTGCCGGCCGCGTCTTCCACCCAGATCGCATATTGACTTGAGGCAATGCCGCCGCGCTGATAATCAAAGGTGATGTCAAGGCGCTCCGGAACCTTACTCGTTTGCTGCGATTGATCGTCCGCAAACGTATTTCCACTTGCATGAAATGAGGAGACTACGAAAAGAACAGCTGCCAATCGCAGTTTTTTCATGGTTGTCTCCTTCATCCGAAACGGGATGCCTCCGACGGTGTTATCCGAAAAGTTTGTCGTAGGCGATTTTGTCCGAGCCGCGAAGTTCCACGAATCCGCAACGCACATAACCTTCTTTTTCAAAGACATGCTGCATGCGCGTGTTGTCGGGGCTCGTGTCGGCGCGCAGATACGTTACGCCTTTTCCTTGACAAATTCGTTCACATTCACGCAAAAGCACCCCGCCCAAGCCTTGTCCGCGGTAATCGGGACTGATGGCCATACGGTGCAGGACTCCGCTCGGCTCCTTGGAACGCCATTGTCCTTTGATGGCGTCGTAGGC
The DNA here is from genome assembly GCF_003472385.1 of Sutterella sp. AM11-39. GTDB lineage: Bacteria > Pseudomonadota > Gammaproteobacteria > Burkholderiales > Burkholderiaceae_F > Duodenibacillus > Duodenibacillus intestinigallinarum. The sequence goes on from NZ_QRLV01000004.1 coordinate 110,572, forward strand.
GGGTTCTCCACCGAAATCAATGCAGATGTAGCCGGCGATGCGACCCGCCTCATCCTTTAACGCATAGCCTTTTCCGGTTTCAATATCGTCGGCAACGTGTTCTCGCTGCGGATAGTCATCCGTCCACTGTACAAAGCCTTGTTTGCGCTGAAATGCACGGCCCTGATCAATCAGGGCGTAACAGACGTCAACCTCAGACAATTGAGCCGGAAACAAAGCAAACATGAACGAACTCCAATCTCGGATACACACACGGGATTCGAGGGCGCCTTTTCGCCCCCGAAAGGCCTGCATTGTATGTAACTTTCGAAACGCCGACAATGACCTACGGCGCCACGCGCTGTAGGATTTCAGCCGCCGCAGCGTGCACCTGCGGAAGGTTCAAAAGCGTGTGCGGAGCCTGCGGCAACAGAAGAATCGAAGCGTTGGGATTATTTTGAAGCACTTCGCGGGCATACCCGAACGCCGCATCGTTGTCCAGATACGAGTTGGCCTGACTGAAGTACTTGTCGGCAAGGCTCATGACGTTGAGAACCGGGAGGTCGTCAGGCAATACCGAACGAGGATCTTCAACGTGGTAATTCGACTCACACGACCACGAGAAAATGAGCTTGGCCTTTTCGCGGATCGCCAAAGCGCGGGAATCAAAGCGAGCGGCAGCCACACCCCCTTCGCTTGTGCCCGCGACGGCATAGGTGCCGCCAAACCAAGGTTCGGCAAAAAGCTTTTTTGCGCAATAAAGAAGTTCTTCGCTGCGCATCGCGTGCACCGCTTCGTAGTCGCTTCGGGCAACGGGAGAGACATAAGTGATGCGATCCTTCGTCTGCATCGAATCGGGCACCACCACGGCCCAGCCGGTTTCCTGCGCAATGAAGCGCGCGAATTCCCGAATCGCCGTCGTGATGCCGGAGCTGCCATGCGCAAACATCAAAGTCGGATAGCGGTCGCTGAAGCATTCTTTGCAGGCTGCCGCAGGCGTCGTTTCAATCACGTGCTCGGGATCCTGCTCATGAGGCAACACCAAAAGCGCGTTATCCCACACCGCCTGCAGCGTCGCTTCATTGTGCTCGCGAACGCTTCCTTCGACCTTTCCGGTCAATTCGATAGCCATATCTCACCGCCTATGAAAAAAAGGCCGACCGACGCGGTCGACCCGAAGCAAATTAGAACATTACGGAAACTGTGATGAGCATCGTGACGTAGCCGACCAAGCACGGAATGGCCGTGCGCTTGACCATTGTCAGAGGATTGACTTTGGCAAAGCCCGCCACGATGATGACGACGCCTGCCACCGGCGAAATCGCGCGCAGCATTTCGCTTGCAGTGTGCATCATCAGCATGATCGAAATGCCGTCGCTGTTGAGATGCGCAGCCACGTCAGGAATGATGTGAGCAAGACTCGTGAAAGCAGCAACGCCCGAACCCGTAAGCACCGTCACCACGCCGATCACGGCCGACAGGAACACGCCCGTGCCGGTTTCGCCCAAACCGATGTGCTTGGCGCCTTCGATGAGCATATTGACGATGCCGATGTTCTGAAGACCCGTTGCAAAGAAAGCCGCCACAAAGATAAGACCCACAGTACTCGTAAGAATGCTGCCCATGCCCTTAAACATCGCAAAGCTCAGGTCAAACGACTTCTTGGCGTCGCGACGAACGATCAAATCCACGAAGAAGGAAAGCACCCAGGCAATGAACATTGCCGTGGCCACATTGAGGGTGATGCTCTGATACACCATCTTGTTGAAGATGAGCAGCAGCACGATCGGGATGATCGGAAGCACCGCATAAATCGCGGGAACGTTTTCAAGCACCTTGCGCTTTTCTTCAAGTTCCTGCAGGTCAGCTGTTTCTCCCTTGATGTTGTCGTGCTTGTCAAACCAATACTGAACCACCACGTGAGCGACAGCCATCGCAAGAATCGTGGGAACGGCCATCGGCAATTGGTACTGCACCAAATACTGAATGGGATCGAGATGAACGAGTTCGGCAGCCATCACGGCCACACCTGAAGCCGGCGCATAACCGATGGCAAGTACGCTTGCAACAACCGCAGCTGCCGCCAGGCTTGAACAACCCACGCGAATAATGAGCGGATAAACCGTCACGACCATCAGCATCGCAAGACCCGCGGCCGATGTGATGATGAGTCCCAAGCAGTGGCCGAAGATGAAAACCGCGGCCAAAATCAGGTACGGGTTCTTAATAAGGGACAAAGGCTTGGCGCAAACCGTCACGAAGCGATCCGATGCGCCGATAGCCTTCATGTATTCGGCAAAGCCGCCCGAAACAAGGATGATGAAACCGACGCCGGCAATCTGCGTACGTGAAATGGCGCGCAGCAGTTCCATGAAATCGAAACCGACAAACCCCGTAGCTGCTGCATTTTTGGGAAGGAAAGACGTCAGACCTCCGGCGACCGCCAGAATGTTGAGCGCCAAGCCGCCCAACAGAAGCACCATGTTGACCTGATACTTCTTGACAACGGCCCACCCCGTCAAGAACAGAATGACAATGCCGATCCATGGAAGGATGCTTTGCATGACCGATCTCCTGTTAGGTTTTGTTGTTGTCGGAGAAGTCTAACAAACCGCGGCTGAGGCGTTGAATACGGGCGCTTGCAAGGCGTTGCGGTTTCTTGCTCGATATGGTCTTCAGATGGTCGTCAACTCCCATCTTTCGACGTATCAACAACGTCCGAAAATACGCCTAAACGCATTTTGCAACCCTGTGTGTTGCATTTTATCCAAGGGTTTACCCCCCTCCCTGAGCTATTGACTTTCACAATTTTCTTGTAAGGGAATTCTTTTCGGTGCCATGATCGTCTTCGTCCTGCAAGGACTCCGCCGGATTGAGTGCGTCTTCGCAAGGGTCCGTCACTCATGTTCCGTCCGGCGGTTTTTGCAAAAACTCAACTCTTGCAAGTCTAGAAAAAGACTAGGAGATAAATCATGAAAAAGACTTTGGCTGCTGTTGCAGTTCTCGGCGCTTTCGCCGGTTCCGCTCTTGCTGCTGATGTTCAGCTGTACGGTATTGTTGACCTTGGCTTGAACTACTCCCATGTGGATATGGACAGCAACACCGTTAAGGATATCGACAGCTTCACGATGGATTCCGGTACTGCTTCCGGTTCTCGTTTCGGCTTCAAAGGTACAGAAGACTTGGGTAATGGCCTGACGGTTGGTTTCATTCTTGAAAATGGCTTCGATGCTGACACCGGCAATGATGGCACGATGTTCAACCGTGAATCAAGCCTTTTCCTTGAAGGTGGCTTCGGTAAGGTTGCCTTCGGACGCATCGGCGCCCTCAACAATGGCCAGTCCTCCTGGGCATTGGTTGGCCGTCTGTCTCCGTTCGGCACCTCTTTTGGTGACTACACCGCTCAGGCTTCCAACATCTTCTCGCTGGCTGGTCAGTTCGACAATATGATCGCATACCAGACTCCGGACTTCGCTGGCTTCAAGGTCTATGCCCAGTACTCCATGGGCAACACGAATGGCCACGACGATGCTGTAGAAAACGAAGCTTCGGCTGATCGCTACTATGCCATCGGTTTGACCTACGACAATGGTCCTGTTTCCGCCTACTTCGCCGTCGACTCCTTGAACTACGCCAGCAATGACGGCACCAAGTTCTGGGGTTACGAGCAGGACGATAGCTTGACCGTGACCTTGGGCGGTAGCTGGGACTTCGAAGTTGCTAAGGTCTACCTTGGCGCTCAGTACTTCGACACCGTCATGCCCAGCACCTTGGGCGGTATCGCCGGCAATGTCGGTTCTCCCTACAAGGATCAGTACGGAACGGATCTCCTGAAGGACGCTTCAATTACCGGTTTTGGCGTAGGCCTCGGTGTTGATGCCCCGGTTGCTGGCGGCAAGATCATGGCTGCCGCCGGTTATGTTGACGCTGAGCAGTCCGACGTGAACGAAGACATGGGCAACAAATACGACTTCTCTCGCTGGGTTGTGTCCGTCGGATACGACTATCCGTTCAGCAAGCGCACGGACGTTTATGCCGTTGCTTCTTACATGTGCGATGACATCGAAGGCAAGTCCGAAAATCTTAAAGACATGGAATGGAATCCCAGCGCATACAGCGTTATCGTTGGTCTGCGCCACAAGTTCTAATCTGATCTTTTCTTGAGATTCACTGATTAGACTAAGCCCGCTTCGGATATTCCGGGGCGGGTTTTTCATTGACGATTTCTCTCTGTCAATTCTTTGTGTTGTAAATTTTCCTAGGGTTTACCCCCCACCGAAGCCATTTTCTTTCACTCTTTTCTTGTCTCTCAAAAGTCTCTAGTGACATGATCGTCTCCGTCCTGCAAGGACTCCGCCGGATTTGAGCTATGTCTTTGCAAGAGTCCATAGCTCATGTTCCAGTCCGGCGGTTTTTGCAAAAACTTTATCTCATGCAGAGGTCTGCATGAGTAGGAGATTTAAAAATGAAAAAGACTTTGGCTGCTGTTGCAGTTCTCGGCGCTTTTGCCGGTTCCGCTCTCGCTGCTGACGTTCAGCTCTACGGTATCATCGATACGGGTGTCGGCTACAACCACATTGATGCCGACGGCCTCGGTGAAGACTCTGACTCCTTCGAAATGAAGTCCGGTCAGGCCTCCGGTTCCCGTTGGGGCATCAAGGGCACGGAAGACCTCGGCAATGGCCTGAAGGTTGGCTTCATCCTTGAAAACGGCATCACCACCGACGATGGCGTTGACAGTGGCGTCATGTTCAACCGTGAATCGAGCCTCTTCCTGGAAGGCGGTTTCGGTAAGGTTGCTTTCGGTCGCATCGGCTCCATCAACAACGGTCAGTCCTCGTGGGCTACGGTCGGCATGATCAACGCTTTCGGTACCTCTGATTGGGGTGGATACTCCGCCCAGGTTGGCAACATCATGGCAACTGCTGGTCAGTGGGACAACATGATCGCCTACCAGACCCCCAGCTTTGCAGGGTTCAAAGTTTATGCCCAGTACGCCATGGGCAATCAGGTCACCGAAAAGAATGACGAAACTAAAGAGGATGTAACCTACGGTGACGAAAACGAATCCTCAAGTGATCGCTACTACGCCATTGGTGCCACGTACAACAATGGCCCGTTTGCCGCTTACTTGGCTGTTGACTCGATCAACTATAGCTCTGTTCACTATGACGGACAGCCCTATGATCAGGACGACAGCCTGACCGTCACATTGGGCGGTAGCTACGACTTCGAAGTCGTCAAGGTCTACCTCGGTGCCCAGTACTTCGACGAAGTTAAGGCTAAGGGCTTTGGTGGCGTCATCAATAACATCGAATTCGCTAATGGTAAAAACGCCATTGGCGCTAACGATAAAGTCAAGGGCTATGCCGTTAGTCTGACCGGTGATGCTCCTCTCTGGGGCGGCAAGGCCATGTTCGGTGTTGCATACATGGATGCCGAATCTGCAGATAGCTTCGAAGAAAACCACTACGGTGAAACGTTTGATTTCAAGCGCTATGTCGTGAGCGTGGGTTACGATTATCCGTTCAGCAAGCGTACTGACGTCTATGCTGTAGCTTCCTATATGCAGGACAAGGTCGAAACCTCGACCAACCCGCAGCTGGTCGATCCTGAAGTTGATGCCGATCCCTCTGCCTACACCTTCTACGTTGGTCTGCGTCACCGCTTCTAATCTGATCTCTTCTTGAGATTCACTGATTAGCGATCCGCCTCGGTTTCGGCCGAGGCGGTTTCTTTTTGTTCAGCGTCAAGCTTTCCAAGCTTAATTGCTTAGACTCTCCGCTTTTTTCTGAAACCTTTTGCCCGATAATCTCCCATGCGGCCTCAGACCGCGCTGACACGATTCCGTCAAGAGAATCGACAGACAAGAAACAAAAAATCAGGGAGACTTTCATGAGCGACATCAACAGCTCACCCGCGCTCAAACGCAGCTTCGGCATGCGCGAAGCCGTCACTATTACAGCCGGTTCCGTCATTGGCGTGGGGCTTTTCACCGTCGGCTCCAATATCGTGGGTTTGATGGGCCCGTCAGTCATTTTTGCCACCATCGTGGCACTTCTAATCAGCGTTTATCCTGCGCTTCTTTATGCCGAGATGGGCGCAGCTCTGCCATATGCCGGCGGTACCTACCAGTTCGCTTCCGTCGGAATCGGACGCGCAGCCGGTGTTCTTGCCGGTTGGAACTTCATCATCTCGTTGGTTGCAGTCACCGGCGGTGAGGCACTGGCTTTCAGCTATTACTTCAAGACGCTCTTTTCCGCTTTCGGCGTGACGCTCCCCTTCTCCGACGTAGCCATTGCCGTCGTAGTAACAGCCGGCTTCATCATCGCCAACGTCTGCGGCGTCAAAATAGCGGGGCGTTTGCAAAACGGCTTCATGTTCTTCTTCTGGGGCGTTGCGGTGATCTGGTTTCTCACCATGATCCCAAACATCAATCTCCCCTCTTTCGTTCAGGCTCCATCGTTCCTGCCCAAGGAAGGGCAGATGAGTTTTGCGGCAAGCGTCTGCATGATTTGGTGGTGCTTTGCCGGATTTGAAGCCTGTGTCGCCATGGGCGAAGAAATTAAATATCCCCGCATCAATATTCCGCGTGCGCTTTTTCTGGCGCCTTTCGTCGTGTTTGCGGTCAACGCGCTCTTTCAGTGGTTCCTGATCGCCATTACGCCGGCTGAAAGCCTGGCGGCTCTCGCCACCGCTCAGGCCCCCTACGCCGATGCGATGAAGGCTGCCGGGATTCTGGGCCTGCCCCTGGCGCTGTTGGCTGCGGGCGTTGCCTTCGGCGGCGACTTCTCCACCATGAACGCTGCCATCGCCACTATCCCCCGCTATCTCTTTACAATGGCGCGCGACGGTGTAATGCCGAGCGTCTTTGCCAAGACCTGTCGCTTTCAGACTCCGCATGTAGCCATCATCACGCTGGGCGTTCTCACAATGGCATTGATTGCCACCGATTCGCTCATCTACATTGCCTCGTTGTCGCTCTTTGCCGACCTGCTCTATTACGTCATCGGCATCCTGGCTGCCTGGGCTCTGCGCCGTCGTCGCCCGAATCTGCAGCGTCCCTACAAAGCGCCGCTTGTAACCATAGGCGCTCCCGTCTCCGCGCTCATTTACCTGTACATGATGACCCAGCTGGATACGAACGCCTTCATCACGGGCGTCATTTGGTGCGTGTTGGGACTGGCGATCTACTTTTACTGCAGCCGACACAATGCCAAGGCAGAAAACGCCACTCCGACGCTTGAACAAACCGGTGCGCTTGATATGCCGCAGGACTCCGTGGAAATTGCCGCAATGGATCGCGAGTACCTTGTCTGGAAGGTGATCGTCGCCGCTGCCTGCATTCTGGCGCTGCTACTCTACGCTTTGCCGTATCTCTGTGCCTGATCAGACTTTTGCAGGAAGTCGAAAGCCCGCGTTTGTCGGCTTTCGTGCGTTATGCTGTACAGCAAACGATTTCCAAAACAATTCAGCCGCCCGAATCAACCCCCGGACGGCTGAACTTTTTCCTTTGATTTCAGGTGATTATGCTGAAAAATCCCGCAATCAGGGAATCAGCGGCTCCATGTTGGAACCGGCTTGGACGAGCGCGTCGATTCGTTCCTGACTGATATCGCCGTAATCAATGGCGGCAACACCCGCGAGCGCCTTGATATATTCGTCGTAAGCGGCCAAAAGCTTGGCGTTTTCAGGTTGGATCGTCTGACGAATTTCGGGAGCCTTTTGCAGGTACTTGTTGAGCTCGGCGTGAAGTTTTCTGATGTCATCAAGGCTCGCCTTCATGATCTCGTCGCCGCGGGGGCCTTCCTTGTAGAGTTCTCCAATGCTAAAGAGATTCTGGAAGGCCACAGCCAGACGAGCGCTCAAGAGATTGATCGAACTTCTGTACTGCTTCAGTTTGCCGTAGGGGTCGTTGGGATCGATATGATACGTGCCGACAAGCTTGTCTGCTTTTTGCGAGGAGGCACAACCGGCCAAAACAGCCGCACCCAAAGAAGACACCAACAACAAAAGACGACGACGATTCATAAACACCCTTTCACAACAAACATTGCGTCGGCACTAAATCTCGTCCGGACGCTTCGCAGATGATAGCAACACCAAAGCTCGGTGGATTCGGATAAAACGTTGATTGCTACGTTTCCCGCAGACTCTTTCAGCCTCCGATGAACTGCATCTCTATTCTGCTGCGGCTGCGTTTTTGCGTTTCCGACAGACGAATTTCTGAGTAGTGGTCGTCTCTCGCACTCCAAATACGCGCAATCGCGTCGGCAATTTCATCATCCGTCGCGCCGCCGCGTAGCAGCGTCCTGAGGTCGTAACCACGATCGGCAAAGAGGCACAGCACGAGGCTGCCTTCGATCGAAAGGCGCACGCGGGAGCAGTCCCTGCAGAAAGCCTGCGTCACAGAACTGATAAAACCGATCTCTCCTGCCCCGTCTTTGTAGCGCCATCGGGTTGCCGTCTCCCCCGTGTAATTGGGGTCGATCGGTTCAATCGGCCAGACGGCATTGATGCGTTCGACCAATTCGGCCGACGGCACGACATCATCCATGCGCCAGCCGTTGGCTGTGCCCGCATCCATGTATTCGATGAAGCGCACGATCACGCCCGTGTGGCGGAAGCGCTCCAGAATCGGAATGATTTCGCCTTCGTTCATGCCGCGTTTGACGACAGTGTTGATCTTTACAGGAATGCCGAGCGCCTGCGCCGCTTCGATGGATTCGATCACCTTGGCGGCCGGGAAGCCCACGTCGTTAATCGACTGGAAAAGATCTTCATTCAAGGCGTCCAAAGACACCGTGACGCGATCGAGCCCTGCAGCCTTCAGGTCGGCCGCCATGCGCTTTAAGAGCGTACCGTTGGTCGTCATCGCAATATCCGGGCTCTTGCCGCTCGTGGTGCGCATCGATTTCAGATCGGCGATCAGATTGCAAACATGCTTGCGAAGCAGCGGTTCACCGCCGGTGAGACGAATCTTTTGTACACCAAAGCGCAGGAAAATGCCGACCAGACGCTTAATTTCCTCAAACGAAAGCAACTCCGTGTGCGCGAGGAACTGATGCTTGGAGTCGAACTTCTCCTTGGGCATGCAGTAGCGGCAACGGAAATTGCAGTGATCGGTAAGCGAAATGCGCAGGTCTCGCAAGGGGCGACCGCGCTCGTCAATCAAATGACCGTTTTCAAACCGAATGCGCCCCGTGATCGGCACAGGAAGGCGCATGGGGGAACTTGCCTGTGACTCGTCGGCAATCGGAATTGTTTTGGAACTCATCGGCGGGCTGCTCCTGCAGTCTGCATGATGGCTTCAGCTGCCAAATCCGCAGTGGGACGCAAAAGCGACTCGTGCATACCCGTGAAAATATCCTCAAGCGTCTTGCGGCGGCTGTCCTTGAGCTGATCAATGAGGCTGCATGCCATCGCGTCGGCCGTGCAGTAGTAGTGAAGAAATTCCGGCACGATGGCGCGGCCTGCCAGGATGTTCGGAAGACTCACGTACGGAATCAGCCCCTTATCCTTCATGATCAATGCGGACAATGCGGGCATAGCGTAACCCACCACCATCGGCTTCTTATAAAGCGCCGCTTCCAGAGCAGCCGTGCCGGAAGCCACAAGCACGGCGTCAGCCGATTCCAATACGGCATGCGACTGACCGGTCACCACTGTCAGACGTTCGCTCAGTCGGCGGTTGCGCGTAGCAACCGATGCAATCCATTCTCGCGCCTGGGCGTCAATGGCGGGCACTACGAAATGCCCCGCCCCGATACGTTCGATCACGCGCTCGCAAGCTTCAAAAAACACCGGACCGCAACCGAAGATTTCATCCTTGCGCGAACCAGGGAGAACGGCAAAGACCGGTTCACCGTTGGTTTCGATCCCGAGCTTGCGGCGTGCGCCTTCGGTGTCCGGCACCATCGGAATCACGCCCGCAAGCGGATGACCGATATAAGTCGCCGGCACGTTTTCGCGCTTATAGATTTCCTCTTCAAACGGAAACACCAAAAGCATGTGATCAACCGCTGCACGGATCTTATGAATTCGCTCGGGACGCCAGGCCCAGATTGAGGGCGAAACAAAGTGAACCGTACGAATGCCGGCTGCCTTGAGTTTTGCTTCTACGCCGAGATTGAAATCCGGTGCGTCAACGCCCACGAAAACGCGCGGACGAATATCCGAGACGCGCTTGAGCATGGCGCGGCGCAACATCAGAATACCCGGAAGCTTCTTGAGTACCTCAACGTAACCGCGCACCGACAGGCGGTTTGCCGGATACCAGCCTTCAAGGCCTGCAGCGAGCATTTTTTCGCCGCCCACGCCGAACTGAGGCGCACCGTCCATGCGCTTGGCAACTTCAGGGAGCACAAGACTCGCGAGAAAATCTCCGCTGGCTTCGCCGGCAAGCCACGCGGCACCGTCGGCATAGGTCAACGGCTGGGCCTTTTCGGCGCTGAAATCGGCGTCCTGCTCAGTCATACAAACCTCGGGGTATCAGTGAACTACAGAAGAAAAAGCCCGCAGGAAACGACCTTCCCAACGGGCTTTTCGGTCTTAAATCTGAATTACGGACGAACGATGCCGCGCGTGTTGTTGGCAACGAAGTCGCGCATCGCGGCAAGAATCGGACGAACTTCTTCGGGAGCGTCGGCAATCAGCGTATCCATCTGTTCAACGGCCTGCGCCACCGTGAGGCCTTCCATGTAAAGAGCCTTATACAGAGCCTTGATGCGGCCGATCGTATCGCTCGAATAGCCGGCGCGGCGCAGCCCCACAAGATTGAGCCCGAAGCTCTTGGCGGGATTGCCCGCGCAGATCACGTACGGCGGCAAATCGTGCGAAAGACCGGAGACACCCCCCGTCATGGAGCGCGTGCCGATGTGAACAAACTGGTGCACACCGGTCTGGCCGCCGATCACGGCAAAGTCGTCGACATGCACGTGTCCTGCCAGGGCCACGTTGTTGGCGATGATCAGATCGTTGCCGAGAACACAGTCATGCGCCACGTGAACGTTGGCCATCAGCAGATTGCGGCTGCCGACGCGCGTAATGCTCTGATCCTGAATCGTGCCGGTCGAAATCGTGCAGTTTTCGCGAACAATGTTGTCGTCGCCGATCTCGAGATAGGTTTCTTCGCCCTTGTACTTCTTGTCCTGCGGTTCGCAACCGACGGCGGCACCTTGGAAGAATCGATTGTTGCGACCGATCGTGGTCAGGCCTTTGACAACCACGTGACTTTCGAGAACGGTACCGGCGCCGATGCGAACGTGCGGCCCCACCATGCAAAACGGACCGACCTCAACATCATCGTCAAGTTCGGCTCGAATATCGATAATGCTGGAATGATGGATTTTGGCCATGACTATCCTTTCGCAGGGCCTCTTGAGCCCATTACTGGCAGCAATAAAAAAGTGTCTCCTCGTGTTTGGGAGATCGCTCGGGGGATGTTTTCCCCCGCCGTATGTTATCGGGCCCGTGAAAATTCTTCACGCGCCTGCGCGAATAATAGCGCACACGGGAATTATCCCATGTGCGCCTTCGAAATGAGTCCGAAAAAAATTCGCGCCGAAACCGATGCAATTACTCAGCCTTACGGCGAGCGCACATCAGTTTGGCCTCGCAGGCCACATGGCCGTCAACAAGTGCGCGGGCCTCGTACCAACCGATACCGGCACGAGCCTTAACGAACTTGCACTCAAAAATAAGCTGGTCGCCGGGCTGAACAACGCGCTTGAAACGAGCCTCGTCAATGCCGGCAAAGAAAAACAGAGCCTTTTCCCGGCGCTCTTCTTCCGTCAGACGAGCGATGCCGAGCACGGCACAGGCCTGAGCCATTGCTTCGATGATGAGCACTCCGGGCATCACGGGGTATTCGGGAAAATGCCCGGTGAACTGCGGTTCGTTTGCCGTCACGTTCTTGAGAACCTTGCACGTTGTGTGATCATCGCTGATCTCCAGCACTCGGTCAATCAGAAGAAATGGAAAACGGTGCGGCAAAATCCGCATGATGTCATGAATGGTTTTCGTGTCAGCCATTGGGGTTATCTCATCTGCCTTCTTCGGGCAGTCCTGGAAAGTTCAATGTGGTCGAATTATCGACAAGCCGAATCGGAGTCTACGCCCGCAGACGGCGGGCGCAAGACGAAAAAATATTAACACCGAGCTTTAAAGAGCGCTTCAACCTTTCGGCTGAAGAGCGGCAAGACGCGTTTCAAGTTCCTTGATCTGCTTGCGCATCTTGGGCAAATTCATCACGAGCACGGCAGCACGTTCGAATTCACGGTGGCCCATGGCCGGGAAGAAGCCAGACATGGCCTTTTCGCCCTTGTGCCAACTCATGAGAGAGGTAGCCGGGCCAACGCTTACGCCATCGGGAATTTCGATGTGACCGTTGATGTTGGCCGCACCACCGATGATGCAGTGGCTGCCGATGTGCGTAGAGCCCGCAACGCCCGTGCAGGCGGCCATCACGGAGCATTCACCCACCTTGCAGTTGTGTCCTAGCTGGATCTGGTTGTCGAGCTTGCTGCCCTTACGAACCAGCGTGTTTTCAAGCGCGCCGCGGTCAATGGTCGTATTGGCGCCGATTTCGACATCGTCTTCGATTGTCACGCCGCCGATCTGCGGAATCTTGACCCAGTGGCCATCGAGCGGAGCAAAGCCAAAGCCGTCGGCACCGATCACGCATCCCGAGTGCAGAATGACGCGATTGCCGATGCGGCAGCCGTGATAAACGGTCGCGTTGGCGTAGATGATCGTGTTGTCACCCACAACCGTGCCTTCACCGATGTAGGCGCCCGGATAAACGCGCGTGTTTTCACCGATCACAGCGCCTGCGGCCACCGTAGCCCCGGCTTCGATCACGGCGCTGGACGCAACCTTGGCGGTCGGATCGACATGAGCGCCCTCGCGAATGCCGCCTGCGGGCATCGGACGACGGGTCATGATCTGCAGCGCGTAGGCAAACCAGGCATAGGGATTTTTGGTGATGACAACGGGACGTCGGGGTCCCTCTTCACCATACATGACCTCGCTGTCGGCCTGAGAAATCACCAGAACCCCCGCCTGCGAAGCTTTGGCTTCATCGCGGTACTTGGACTGAGCCAGGAAGGCAACGGTGTCGGCCGCCGCATGATTGAGCGGCGCAAACGTGCGCACGGTCACATTTTCAGCTCCGCACAGCGGCGTACTCGTCAGTCGTCCTTCGGAGAGCGTTTCAATTTCACGGATCAGTGCATCGATTCGGAACATAGCGTCATTTCCTGAGGCGCCGAAATCCTTGCGCGGCAAGGATCGGCAAAATTCATCTGCAAAAAACCGCGCTTCGACCGGGAAAAGTCGGCGCGGCTTTCTCTTCGCCTGCCCGCAGGACGACCGACGGCACTCGAAAAAACGTATTCGTGCAGCTGTCGATCATTCCCGTCAAGCGCAAGTAGAAATTACTTGGCAGGCTTGTTGAGTTCCTTGATCACCTGTTCGGTGATGTCCACCTTCGGGCTCACCCAGATGGCGTCCTGAATGATCAGGTCGTACTTCTGCTTCTTGGCGATGTCCTGAATGATGCGGTTGGCACGCTGAAGGATGATTTGGCTTTCTTCGTTGGCACGCTGGTTGCGTTCTTCAACGAGAGCGCGCTGACGGCGAGCGATGTCGCGTTCGGTTTCAGCAAGCGACTGACGCTGCTTCAAACGTTCGCTGTCGGTCATCACGGGAGCGTCCTTTTCAAACTTCTGAGCACGAGTGCGGAAGTCGCGAATGTCGCGGTTGAGTTCGTCTTCGCGCTTCTTGAAGTAGGTCTTGAGCTTTTCCTGAGCAGCAACAGCCGGAGCGGATTCGGCAAGAATGCGAGCCGGAGAAACCAGGCCGATCTTGAAGTCAGCAGCGACAGCAGAGGCCGAACCGCACATCACAGCAGCAACGGCAGCAGCCGTCAGAATCTTCTTAAACATCTGTTAGCTTCCTTTCGAGTCTGAAAGTCTTTTCGGAAAACGTCCTGCTCGCATCTTAGGAGCTTTTACGTCGTTTTGCCGATGAAAAGAGTTACACGGCGTATCCGCCGAATTCCGGAGTCGACCGAATGCCGGTCAAACCATGCATTCGGCCAAACGATTTTTTAATTTTATACCTCGGCGCTTAGAAGCCCGTACCGATCTGGAACTGGAAGCGCTGAACTTCGTCACTATCCTTCTTGTTGAGCGGGAAGGCCAGAGAGAACTTCAACGGGCCCAAGGGCGAAATCCAAGCCACACCGAAACCGACGGAGTAGCGTAGTTCGCTGAAGTCCATGTCCTGGCGAGCGTATGAGTGCTCACCAACACGCTCGTAGCCCCAGACCGTACCGGCATCAAAGAAGAAAAGACCGCGAAGCGTACGATCAGCGCCAGGCAGAGGCGTCAGCAATTCGGCCGAGAAGATCAACTGACGGTCACCGCCGAGACGGTCATCGTTGCTATCGCGCGGACCGATGGACGACGTTTCAAAGCCGCGCACCGAACCGATACCGCCGGCGTAGAAGTTCTTGAAGAACGGGAACATCTTGTCGCCGTATGTGTCACCGTAGCCAACCTGGAAGTTCATGCCGAGCGTCCAAGCCTTGGAGAGCGGGAAGTATTGCGTCAGCTGATAGGTGGCACGGTAGTATCGCTGATCCCAGACAGGCAGAGCAAATTCAGCAGACAAGCGCTGATAACGGCCGCGGGTCGGTGCCAGCACATTGTCTCGCGAATCACGAGACCAACCCAGGGTCAAAAGCGCGGCCTTCGGCTTGTCGCCATATTCATCAACATAGCTCCAATAACGTTCCGGCGAATTGTTGTCACTATCACTGGCATGCTCACGACTGCCGCGAAGGTCAACTTGCGTTTGTTCCAATCGAGCACCCAGGAAAACTCGATCCAATTCCGTCACCGGGATACCAAAACTCATACCGGCACCGATCGTTTCGTAAGCCACGTTCGAAACGTCGAGCTCGTCCAGGTCTACGCGGCGGTCGTACAAGTCAATGTGGCGGCTGATGCCTTCCGGCGTGATATACGGTTCGCCCAAGCTCACGGCGTATGTACGCATACTCTTGGACGTGTTGACTTCAACACTGAAGGACTTGCCCGAACCGAACACGTTATCCTGCGCGAAGCCTGCCGACAAGATCACACCGTCGGACGTGGAGTAACCGGCACCGAGCGAGATGGAACCCGTCGGACGTTCCTTCACGTTGATTTCGAGGTCAACCTGGTCACGCGTGCCTTCCACAGGCTTGGGTTCGGCAGTCACCGAATCAAAGTAACCCAAGCGGTCGATACGATCGCGTGAGACCTTCACCTTTTCACTGTCAAACCAGGCGGATTCGTACTGGCGCACTTCACGACGGATCACGTCGTCGCGAGTACGGGTGTTGCCGGTGATATTGACGTGGCGAACATAGGCGCGGCGCCCCGGGTCAACCGTGAGCACGATGTTGACTGCGTCCTTGCCTTCGATAGGCACGGGATTGGGCGTCACGGTCGCAAAGGCGTAGCCAAGAGCCGAGAACTTATCCACAATCGTCTTCGTCATCTCGTTGATGCGTTCGGCGTTGTAGATTTCGCCCGGTTCAAACACGACCAAAGGTTTGACCTCGTCGTCAAGACCCAGCATGTCACCGCCCAACGTGATGTTGTCGACGGTGTATTGCTTGCCTTCGGTCACGTTGATCGTGATGAAGATGTCGGACTTATTGGGAGCCACGGAAACCTGGACGCTGTCGACTTTGAAGTCGAGGTAGCCCTGATTCTGGTAGAAGCTGCGCAGCGTTTCCAAGTCAGCCGCGAGTTTTTCACGCGAGTAGAGATCGCGCTTAGTGTAGAAACTGGACCACTTGTGTTCGGCAAGCTGCATCTGATCGGCCAATTCATCCGAATCAAACACCGTATTGCCCACGAAACGGATCTGCTTGATGGACGAGGCAGCGCCTTCGTCAACGTTGATCGTGATGCGGACGCGGTTGCGTTCCAGCGGCGTAGCCGAGGTCTTGATATCAACGCCGTAGTAGCCCTGCGAGAGGTATTGACGGCGCAATTCCTGGTCGGCACGTTCCAAAATCGAGTGGTCGAAAATTCGGCCTTCAGCAAGACCGACGTCACGCAGACTCTTTTCCACACCGTCCTTATCGAAAGCCTTGATGCCGTTCGTTTCAATGGCTGCAACGGCAGGACGTTCGACCACGTTCACAACCAGCACCGTACCGTCGACCGACAAATCGATGTCACGGAACAAGCCGGAGGAATAGAGCTGATGGATGGCTTCCGCACCGCGCTCGGGATTGTATTCGTCGCCTACGCGAAACGGCAGATGCGAAAAGACCGTACCGGGCTCGGTACGCTGGATGCCTTCGACGCGAATGTCGGAAATTGTGAAAACCTGTGCGGATGCAGCCGCGGCCAAAAGAGCCGAAACCGCCCCTGCCAGGGCTGTTTTGATGAACGTACCCGTCATGAGTTAAGAATGAATCTGTGTTGTCAGTGCATGCACAAAACCGCCCTCGGTCGAACGCCATGCCAACCGAAGACGGAATCGCAGAAACAAAATGTCGCGTAAGTTTACCGCGAGTAAGCTACTTTTATGGGGTCATTTTTCGACGAGTTGTATCTTTGGGCTCAAAATCGGTGTAAATCCGCACTCTCAATCCGCTTCGGCAGTCGTCAAAAATCTTTCTCTCCGTCTTTCTTTGTCCTAATATCTGTGGGAAATAAACCTCAGCTCCGTTGTCATTGCGTTTGCAGTCAAAGCCACACCCCATAGGCCGGATTGAGTTGTATCCAGCCACAGAACAATGAGGTAGCCTATGCGACAGGTTTTTCTCGGCTCGCCGTGGATTCACGCGCCGGCCGATCCGGATATTGTGCGCCTATTCAATACTTGCGGTCGATGGGCAAAGCTTCCTGCCGGCGGCTGCATCTTCAACGGCGGCGACCGAGGAGAAATCGCCCTGGTACTCTCCGGTCTCGGTGCCTTTTCCTTCCAAGACAGACACGGTCGCAACCACATCTTCACGCTGATTCTTCCCGGAAGACTGATGGGCGACGTCGACGGTTTATCCGGCAGTACGGTCAATGTCACGGACGCCGCGCTACGGGAAACCGAAGTTCGCCTGCTCTCGCGCGACCTCTTCCTGCAGTTCCTTTCCGAAAATCCTTCCATCCAAAGAAAGCATGCCGTCGGCATCATCGCTGATCACGAGTCCGACATGGAAGGCATGATCGCCAATTTCACACTCTCGGCACCCGACCGCATCATCACGCTTTTTGCAAGCCTCATCCACAACCTGCGGCCCGAACCCGATTCCGAAGGTTTCTATCCGTTGGAGAATTCGCTAACCACCATCGAGATCTCCCAGATTGTCTCGGTGGCCCGTCCGACGGTTTCGGCCATTCTCAACCAATGGCTTGCCGAAGGCCTCCTCAAGAAAGTCGACAAGCATCTGTGCGTTTCACATGCGCTCTTCGCTGCATTGCAGGACTGGACATATCGCGGAGCCACACCCGCAGCCAAGATCCGCAAGCGTCGTCACCGCCGTGTTATGAGTGCCGTCAAGCGGCGCGCATCAAGTTCCCAGTCGGCTTCAGAAGCAAACGGCGGAAGCTAATTGTTGGGACGTTTTTTTGACCTCATTAAATCTACCCCCGACAAAAATCCAATCACTCTGTCGGGGATGATTTTTGCGTAATTTCCCGCTTGATCAGCGCTTTCGACTAAGAATTAAAATGCTTTAATTTCAATAAGTTAGCTGTTTGCTCTCGCCAACAGATTGATTCCCGAATCCACCCATAGGCCACCCCTATTAACCGGTTAGAAAATAAGTATTGGACTCTCTCCCAGGCTCTTCCCTACGATGCTTGCAAGCTGTTTGCGACACCTTCTCTACTGCAAGCAGCCTTCTCAAAACAGGAGAGACTGATGAAAAAACTTGCTCTTAGCTGCGCCATCGCCGGCGCCATGATGTCGCTGTGCGCCTCCGTTCAGGCCGCCGAACCCATTGATCCGATTGAACCGGTCGAAGTCAAAAATCCGGCTCTGGTCGAGCTCGGCAAAATGCTCTTCTTCGAACCGCGTCTGTCCCGGTCCGGCTTTATTTCGTGCAACAGCTGCCACAACCTTGCCACTGGCGGTGTGGACAATCTGCAGACTTCCATTGGCGACCGCTGGGCGCAGGGCCCGATCAATTCCCCGACCGTCCTGAACTCATTCGGACAAGTGGCTCAGTTCTGGGACGGCCGTGCCAAGACACTCGCCGAACAGGCCGCCGGCCCCATCGCCAACCCTCTTGAAATGGCCTCCACCCACGAAATGGCGGTGAAAGTGATCGCGTCAATTCCCGGCTACGCTCCTTACTTCAAGAAGGCTTTCGGCGACGCTGAAGTCAACATCAAGCGCATCACCGAAGCCATGGCTGAGTTTGAACGCACCCTTGTCACCCCGAACGCTCGCTTTGACAAGTGGCTCAAGGGCGACAAAAACGCCATCACCCAGCAGGAATTGAACGGCTATAAGATCTTTAAGGAATCCGGCTGCACGATCTGCCACAACGGCGCTCAGCTGGGCGGTCAATCCTTCCAGAAGATGGGCGTCGTGCGTCCCTATAAGACTACGAACACCTCCGAAGGCGTCAAGGCCATTTCCGGCCGCGACCAGGACCGCATGACCTTCAAGGTTCCGATGCTGCGCAACATCGAACTCACCTACCCGTACTTCCACGACGGTGCCGTCTGGTCGCTTGAAGAATCCGTCTCGATCATGGGCGATCTTCAGCTGGGCAAACGCTACACCAAGCAGGAAATCGACGACATCACTGCGTTCCTGAAGACGCTCACGGGGGATCAGCCCAAGGTTGAATATCCTGTGTTGCCTCCGTCCGGACCCAACACTCCCAAGTTTGATCCCTGGGCCAAGGCTCAGACCAAGTAATTCGACATACTGCTTTTCCTATTCCAGTTAAGCATTTCGACGGGCTGAGGACATACTTCTTCGGCCCGTTTTGCATCCGTCAAAAGTGTTAGCGAGATGACACTTTTGAGCGCCTCAAATTTCTTTTCCACTAAAAGTGTCAGCCAGCTGACAGAGCCGTTTTGCGCTCCTTTTATCGTGAACTTTGAGCACGGAATTCATTTAAAAACAGTGCGAAACACGATTTGGGAGATCACTTCGATGCGGTTCAGTCAGGTCCTGGTTTCTGTGGTTTGTTCCTCTTTGCTGGTGTTCTCGGCTTCGATCAGCGCAGCCGTTGCGGACGGTCACGCCAAACGCGGCGTTGCCTGCACATCCTGCCATATTGAAGGTCAGCCTTCGGCAACAAACGTCACCGAACAATCCTGCATCAACTGCCACACCGAAACTCCCAAAGGTAAGCCCATCACCATGGACGGCCATAAAGTTCCCAATGTGCACGCCGGTCATTTCGACACCTATGAATGCCTGCAGTGCCACAAGGGACACAAGCCGAGCGTTTCCGCCTGTTCCGAATGCCATAAGACCAAGCTGTCCGTTCCTTAAAACAATCGAACAGCGCGTCACCAAATTGTTGTTCTCATAAACAAAGGAGAGAATGAATATGTCGAACGACCATGTTGCTCTGTCTCGTCGCGGCTTTTTGAAGGGTACGCTCGCCACCGCCGGAGTGGCGCTTGCCGGTGCTTCGCACGCCGGTGACATTCCTGCCGAATGGGCCAAGCCGAAATGCTCGAACTGGTCCTGGGAAAAGCCGATGGAAAAGATTCCGGCCGACCAGATCAAGAAAACCGTTGACACGGACGTTGTCGTGATCGGTGCCGGTTTGACCGGTTTCTCCGCCGCCTTGTCTGCCGCCGAAGAAGGTGCCAAGGTTGTCGTCGTCGAAAAGACCCGCAGCTGGTCGGCTCGTGGCGGTCACATCACCGCTTTCGGCAGCAAAGTGCAGAAGTCCATGAAGGTCAATGTCGACGCAGCCGAAATTGTTCGTCGTCTGATCGCTTGGGGCCAGGGCCGCATGGACGAACGTCTGCTTTGGATGTTTGCCAAGAAGTGCGGTGCCTGCATGGATTGGGCCGTTGATCTTGCCGCAAAGAACGACGTTAAGGTGACGCTCTGGGAAGGCTATTACAAAGGCCCGACCTACACCGAATTCCCGGTTACGCACTTCTTCTACAACAAGGATGTGTCGCTTGACTACACGTACGGTAATTCGACTGGCATCGGCAACGTCGTCCTGATGCCGTGCTTTGAAAAGGAACTCAAGGCCAAAGGCGTCAACATCATGTATCGCACGCCTGCTGTACAGCTTATCCGCGAAAAGAACAACGGACGCGTTACCGGCCTCATCGTCGGCCGCCGCGGCAACTACACTCGCATCAATGCCAAGAAGGGCGTCATCATCGCCACCGGCTGCTATGCGTCGAACATGGAAATGCGCAAGTGCTATTCGCCCTACTCGCTGCGCGTAGATGCTCAGATCTACTATCCCACGAAGTCCAACACGGGCGACGGCCATATCATGGCCATGCAGATCGGCGGTGTCATGCAGAAGAACGACAACCACGCCGCAACGGTTCACCTCGAAGCCGGTGCCGCGAGCTACGGCTTCCTGCATGTCAACGGTCAGGGCAACCGCTTCATGAATGAAGACGTCAACACCCAGTCCAAGTCCTGCAGTAAGGAACTTCAGGATCACGGTATCGCCTGGTCGGTCTATGACTCCGAATGGCTCGGTCAAGTTAAGAAGCAGGTCGACGGCAACATGGGCGGCGGCTTGTTCTACGGCCAGATGTGGCAACCCTGGGGCGCCGGCTGGAACGTGGACGTCGAAAAGGCCACGCAGGCTCAGCACATCAAGGACGGCAAGGTTGTTGTCGCCAATACGCTCGATGAACTTGCCAAGAAGATGGGAGTTCCGGCCGACAACCTGAAGCGCACCGTTGCACGCTACAACGAACTCGTCAAGAAGGGCCGCGACGAAGACTTCGGTAAGCGTACCGAATTGCTCACCCCGATCGTGAAGCCGCCCTTCTATGCAGGCAAGCTTGCCAGCTCTCTGCTTGCTATGAGCGGTGGTCTTCATACGGATCCGTCACTTCATGTCCTCGATGCCCAGCATCGTCCGATTGAAGGCTTGTGGGTGGCCGGTGCTGCCGCAGGCGACTACTTCGGCTCCGGTGACTACCCGACCATTTGCCCGGGCATGAACCACGGACGCTGCCTGACCTTCGGTCGTCTGGCCGGCATCATGGCCGCCGGCGGCGACATCGACAAGAAGGTTAAGAGCATCGCCATCTAACGTTTCCTCTCTCCACATACTTCCTTAGCCCCGGAAGTCCGCCCGAAAGGGCGGCCTTCTTCGTCGGGGTTGTATGTCCAACAACTCTTCAAAAAGGAGAGAATCCATGCGCATGAATCAAACCGCTCTGTTTGCTTCCTTGCTGTTGGGTGCTTCCGGCTGCGTTCTTGCAGGCCCGGTTACCGTATACGGTACGGTCGACACCGGCATGGAGGTCTACTACAACGGAGACAAAACCAACGTCCGTGTTTCGAGCGGCCTTCGAGAAGGCTCTAACTTCGGCTTCATGGGCAGCGAACTGCTCGGCAACGGCACCGAAGTCTTCTACAAGCTCGAAAGCACGATCTTCGTCGACACCGGCTCCATGGCCGCCGACAACCGACTCTTTGACCGTGAAGCTCTGGTCGGCATCCGCGGCAATTACGGCTCGCTTTCTCTCGGCCGTCAGTACACGCCGCACTTCCTGACCATGGCCATGATCGACCCGGCCGGTCTCACCATGTCGAGTGCCGCCAACTACTTCGCCTGCCCTCAGTTTGAAGGCACGATCAACGGTTACACGGCCGACGAAACGACGCGCTTTAGCAATTCGATCAGTTACGACTCGCCTTCCTTCGGCGGCCTGACGATTCAACTTTACGCTGCTTTGGGCGAACAGACGAGTGCCAACTCCAATTCGCCGACGCGCGGCAACGTCTACAACATCGGTTTCCGCTATCAGTCCGGTCCGTTGTCCGTCATGGCAAGCTACCTGCACCAGAACACGGCGATCTCCGGTTACGCCGACTGGGACAGCTACTGGGCCTTCGGTGCGGCATACGACTTTGAGGTGATCAAACCTTCGATCCTGTACGTGCACCGTGAAGGTTCCGATGAAGCCGTCGGCTCCAACCTTGGTGGCACAAACACAGCCAAGAGTCCCGATCTGGACATGGTGCAGTTGGGTGCAAGCGCTCCGATCGGTCCCGGCAAGTTCATCGCCACCGTTGGTTACCTGAAGAACCACTCGGCTGAAGACGGTGACGCCTGGGCTTGGGGTGTTCGTTACGACTACCCGATGAGCAAAAAGCTCACGCTCTACACTGGTCTGACCGGCATCCAGAACGACGACGATGCACAGTACAGCATCGGCGGCGGCGGATCCTCCTCTCCGGGCGAACCCGTGGCCTTCGGCGACGACCCGATGGTCTACTACGCCGGCATGACCTATCACTTCTAATTCCAAAAACAAATCGGGCGGCAAACTTCGCAAAAAGTTTGTCGCCCATTTTCTGACCGTCAGTTCAAAGAACGACGGTCATTTCACTTTCTCGTTAATCAGAGCTTGCCGCCCGGAACGATCTTACGCAGATCGAACTTCGTGCCCAGCGGGATGCGTTCAAGCTTCATACCCTTTTCGGACTGGCGGAACCAGTAGAGAGCTTCGCTGTCCTTCGGGCCAATTACTTCGCAGTCGTATTCACCGGTCACAAACAAAGCCGTGCCTTCGGGCAGACCGATCACTTCTTCGTCCTTGTTGTACCACAAGAACTCTTCCAGACGGTCTTCACGGGTTTCGTTGTTAAGGCCCTGCGTGCCGCCCGAAATGAAGTGCGGATTGGTTTGGAACGGAATAAAGCCGAAAGTGTTGAAGGACGGGGGCTCTGCGATCGGCATGTCGTTAGTGGTGCGCAGCGTCGGGCAAGCGACGTTGCCGCCTGCGGACCAGCCGCAGTATGGAACACCAGCGTTGACACGTTCGCGAATCAGATCGATGATACCCGCTTCGTACATGCGCGTCACCAACGCCCAAGTGTTACCGCCGCCAACGGCGATTGCCTTGGCTTCTCGAACAGCCTTCTGCGGATCTTTGAAGCGATGGATGCTCACGATCTTGTGGCCGTAAGGCTTGAAGGCATCCTGAACCTGCTTTTCATAGGCATCGTATGTGCCCGCCACCTTGGCGTACGGGATGAAGAGAATTTCGTACTTTTCCTTGCCAAACAGTTTTTCGTACTGATCACCCGCAAAGTCCAGATAACCGGAATTGTGGTAGCGGGAGCTTGATTGGATGAGTACGCGGCGCTTCGGACTGACTTTCATCGGCTTCAGCGGTGTTTTTTGCTTGGCCTGAGCCATCGGAGCTGCTACTGCGGCAGCGCCCAGAATCGTTGCGGAAATCAGATTGCGACGAGTTAGAGCCATTCCTTCTCTCCTAATTTTGTGTTGATCATCGATCAACTAGGTGATTTTGACTAGGAGGTTATACCTAACTTCCTCGTGGAAAGGTATGGAGAAATGTCGCAAAAGAAGACCGATTTGCGTTAGCTCAGTGAGCTTTACACATTTGCTCATTGGAGCAAAAAACCGGAAGCCTGCCAGAGTGGACCTGCTCCCGGTTTTTTGAAGTCACCGCTTGACTTGTCATACGGCAAGCGGCTTGTCAGTCAGCATTACTTCCCGACGGCTGCAGCCGCCTCCTGAGCCGCGATGCGCCCGAAGACGATGTTGCCGGCCACGGCATTGCCGCCATAGCGGTCATCACCGTGCCATTCGCCGACGACTTCACCGGCAGCAAGCAGGCCCGGAATCTTCTTGCCGTTGTTGTCGAGCACATGCGTGCGAGCGTCAGTGCGCAAGCCGCCCAACGTACCGCCGATAGCAGGCACCACGTCGATCGCGTAGATCTTGCCCTGGTTGAGCGGTTCGGGCAGTTCCTTACGTCCGAAGTCGGCGTCGTTCTTAGCCTTTACGAAACCTGCGTAACGCTTCATGGTCTTCGCAAATTCCTCTGCCGGCAATCCCAGTTTCTTGGCAAGCGCTTCAGGCGTATCACCTTCAGTCACGACACCGAGACGCACGTAGCCCTGATGCACCTTCGGACGCTTGGCCACCACCGCATCGTCGTAGATCAGCCATACCTTCTGAGCGGGCTGCTTCAACATTGCTGCGCCCAGTTCGTTGCGCGGCGCATTGTCGTTGTAGAAGCGCTGGCCCTTGTTGTTCACAAGGATGCCGCCGTTGGTGCGCATCGCGAGCGTGATCATCAGACTCGTGCCGGATGCAATGTTCGGATGTACCTGAACGCGTTCGAGATGCGTCACCTTTGCGCCCACGTCCTGCCCCAGGTAAATGCCGTCGCCGTGAGAACCGGGCTGAGCCGAAGTCACCATGCCGAAGAATTCCGGATGGTACTTGCTCACGAGCTTACCGTTGTTGGCGTAGCTACCCGTTGCCAAAAGCACGGTCGGAGCGCTGATGCGGTACAGGCCGGTGTTCTTACCCTTGACGAGCACACCTGTCACGGCACCGTTCTTGTCGCGTTCCAGACGAACCACTTGCGAGTTGACGCGAACATCGGCTCCGGACTTTTCCAGTGCGGGCTTCATTTCCTTGATCATGTAGCGACCGATGCCGCCCGATTTGGTGTAGTGCATACGCGGAGCCTGGCAGCCACCGTAGACGCCCGGGTCAAGGTCGAGCTTGCCGCCCAGTGCTTCGAACCATTCAAGAGCCGAGTTGCTCTGTTCGGTCAACACGTTGACGAGAACCTTGTCGTTCGTGCCTTTGCCGACCTTCAATGTATCCTGGGTGAACATTTCGGGCGTGTCGTTGATGCCGGCGGCCTTCTGCTGCTTGGAACCGGCAACGTTCATGCCGCCTGTGGACAGCAAGGAACTGCCGCCGATGATCGGCATCTTTTCCAGAACGATGGTCTTCAAGCCTTTGCGAGAAGCTTCAATGGCCGCCGCAATACCGGCGCCGCCCGCACCGACTACCACAAAGTCAGCCTTTTCCGTGCGATTCGGCATCGCATCGCGATAGATTGACAAATCCACCGGCGTGTATGCAATCTTTTGACGGCCGAATTTCATCGGCATGTCGAAAATGTGGCAGTTGTTGCAATAGGCAAACGAGGCTTCGTGTCCGCCGTGGCAGGTTGTGCAGGAATCAATGGACAAATGCCCGGCGTGAGCGCTGATCTTCTGACCGGCGGCCATGTCCTTCTTGCCGAGGCTTTCGTAGGAACCGTGGCAGGTGGCACACTTTTTGTCGATTTCCGACTGGCTGTCCGTCACCTTGTCATTGGGATGGCAAGTTGAGCAGTCGGCCACCTTCTTTTTCATGTGGTAGCCGGCCAGATAGTCAGCCTTGGCGCCTTGTGAGTAGATTGTCTTTGCCGAAGCGACGTCCATGCCGTCGGCCGCCTGTGCGGTACCGGCAAGCAGCATCATGGCCGAAGCCGCTGCAAGAGCCGTCCGCAGCATTCTGATTGGGGTCATAGTCATCTCTCCTCTGGGGCTTTAATTTCTTATCCCAAGGTTAAGAGTTTAGACTTCCCGAATCACTTTCAAAGAGAATTTTTCTCCACTGAATTTGAGAAAAATTCATCGAGCCGGTTTTTCCATGTTACGAAGCAGTGCAACAAACTCGCTGGCCATTCGATCCATCAAGCGTCGAGTCGCTTCGTCTGCTCGTTCCTTGCGGCAAAAAAGCACCAGCTCGCGAGCCGGAAGCGTCGAGCGGCAAGAAAGGATCTTTAGCTCCGGATGTCCGAAGAGAGCGGGTTCAAAACCTATGAAAATGCCCAGCCCCCGTCCGGCCAGATCAAACCCCAAGTCCTCCTGGTGCACCTCGTAGCGCGGCTCTATATGCTGTCCGTATTGCTGGAAATAGTGGTTGTATCCTGCAAACGAGACGGAATCTCGAGGCAAGGTAATGAGCGGCTGCTGCAAGATTTCTTCGAGTGACCAAGGTTCCTGTGGATGAACTCGTCTGCTTTGAAGCTCGTCAAAGTACGCAGGCGAAACAACGAAACATTCTTGGATTGCCCTTAGCGGCACGACATAAAAGCGCTCGGGCCCATCCAGCGGCAACATAGAGCTTCCAATCAGAGCCTCGTCGTCGGCCACGGCCTTCACCGTTGCCGCCATGGAGCGCGTGAGAAATCTCACCTTGACGGGATCGGAAGTCTTGTGCATCCGCTCGAGAATCGGCACAAAAAACGCCTTGATGAACGTATGGATGGAAGCAAAAGCAAAATCGGTTTGCTCAGGGGCCGTTTCCGACCTCAGTTCCCGCTCGGCCGCCTCAATGCCGACCACAAGCGGTTTAACTTTAGCGTAGAGCCGCTGGCCTGCAGTCGTCGGCTGCACACCTTCGGAAGTGCGCTCAAAAAGCTTAGTTCCGAGACTTTGCTCAAAGTCGCGCAGTGCATGACTCACCGCAGAAGGCGTCACACAGAGACGTTCTGCCGCCTTCACAAGGCGCCGCTCTTCGTAGACAGCAAGAAAAACCGGATATGCGGATAATCGGGCCATATTCAGGTTAGCCATTGAAAAAAAACGGCCAAGCGCCGCTATCGACGCCTGACCAGCAAAATTTACCCTATCTTTTCTCGGAACAACAGATACTCTGACTTATCTCCAGTTAAAGTGTTCTTTGCGTACCCTGTCGGCATTGCCTCCGGCCTCAACGTAGGCCCGACTCACAGCTGAAGCCAGTCCTTCGCCGGCACACAGCGCGACCGTATCCGGAACGGCACCCGCAAAGAGCGATTCGGCATTGAGTCGCTTCTTGGCCGACTCGAAAACTTCCAGTCGGATGCCGGCACGCTCGGCCATCTTTTCGACGTTGGCGAACATCGGTTCGGACTCTTTGGACTTGATGCACCAAACGAGGCGGATCTTTCCGTGCGCAGTTTTCGCCGCATCCTGCATCCAGGCGCAGAACGGTGCGATACCGACGCCGCCCGCCAACCACAACTGCTTTTGAGCTGAGAAGTCCGGACGGAACCTCCCCCAGGGGCCTTCCACGATCACGCGTTCGCCCTTTTGAAGCATCGGCACAACGTCTCGCGTGTAATCGCCCAGTGCTTTGACCGCAAAGGTGAGCGTACCGTCGTCATTGATGCCCGCCACCGAGAACGGATGCTTCTCGTGACCGGACGTACCTAGGAATGCAAATTCACCGTAGCGGATGTCAACAGGCTTTTCGGGCTTAACCGTGATTAGCGTCAGTCCGTTGTTCGTGTTGGCGTCAACGATCTCCGCAGAGACGGATTTCTCTCGCCCTGCACCACGGATCAAGAGTTTCAGCGAGTAGTAGCAACCGATGACGGTGACAGCAACATTGATCAGACCAAACGGTGTCAGGAAGTCTTCGGTTTCCGTCAGACGGATGCAGTGGACAGCCAGAATCAGGAAAAGAACGGAGAAAAGCTTGTGGGAACTCAACCACTTGTGATACCGCACGATCGAAATAAACGACACGACAAAAAGAACCAGCCCGAGCAACGTCGCCCATTCGGAAGATTCGACGGCAAAGCCGCGCATCCAAGCCCAGAAAGCATCAAAACCGGTCAATTCGCCGCGCACGATTTTGGGAACCGGCTCAAGCGTGAAAAGAGAAAGAACCGGACGCATCACGTCTTTCGTAAAGAAGTGGAAAAGCGTGAGCACCGCCGCCCAGATGCCGAGCGTGCGATGCCATTTGTAGAGCTCATCAAGCGGCGTTGCCGTGACTTTTTCCAGCCAAGCCGGTCGGGCGGCAATGACAATGGCCATTGCCATCAACCCCCAGGCCAACACGCCGTTGAGGAAAAAGACTTCGTGAGTCAAGCTTCTGCCGTTCATGGCCGGAGGATTGAATCCCAGATTAAGAAGCCATGTTGCTACTGTCAGCGCACAGAAACCAAAGACGATTTTTCTCATTGTGTTCTCCTGCCAAGACTCCGAAGGAAGCCTTGCGGAGATTATGAAAAATCTCCTTTGAAATCAGCCTCAAAATCAAAATGGCGTGAAAGAGCTTTGCGAATCTTAACGCTGACGGCGTCGCGCCCAACATTTCTTAACGAAGCTTGACGAAAAAACCGCAGAGCCCCTGAAACATCTGCGGCGATTTTGAGTTAAGCAGCTGACATTAAGCCTTCGGCGTTGCCTCTTCGGCCGAAGCTTTAGCCTTCAAAAAGTCGGCATAGCGCAGGAAGTCCGCCATCAGTTCGCTCACGACTTGGGCAGCGGGCACCACGCTGCGGATAACATCAATGCCGGTGTTGACCGTCACGATGCCCTTGTCGGGCTCTCCGTCATACATGCCGGTGCGAAGCGCCCCCACCAAGTCCACCGTCGTCGGTACGGTCGGCGCGAGACGATGCTTAACGTAGGCTTCGGCGGCAAATTCCGTCGGAAGCGACCGCTGCGTCTCATCAACGTAAAGCAAATTGGAGCCACTCAGTTTGCAAATCAATTCCTTGGCGTGATCGTTGGCGGCGCATTCGTTGGTAGCGATAAAACGCGTGCCGACATAAACACCCTCGGCGCCGAGAGCAAAGGCTGCTCGCACACCCCGAAGATCGTTGATGCCGCCTGCGGCAAGCACGGGAATCGTCACGGCGTCAACAATCGTCGGCACAATGGAAAACGTTCCGGTGTGGTGGCTCGGCAGAAAACCGCCAGCATCGTAACCCGTTGCCACAAAGATGTCCGCGCCCATCGCCTGAGCTTCACGGGCGTTTTTCACCGTCGGAGTCAGGGGTCGCACGATGAGCTTCATGCCCTTTTCTTTGATGAGTTCAAAAATCATTGGCTGCAATCCGCCCACGCAAAATGCTGCCGTCGCCCCGCCCTCGGCTGCCGCTTCCACCGTGCCGCGGGCATACATCAAAGCCGCCTTGTTCTCGCCGTCGGGCACCACCACATTGATGCCCACGGGCTTGTCGGTCACTTCTCGAATGCGCGCGAACTCACGCAGCGTGCGCTCGCGCATGGAGATTTCTTCGCCCTGCACCTTACCGGCGTTGGGGCCGAGAACACCCATACCGCCTGCGGCGCTCACGGCAGCCGCTAAAGCGTGACCCGCGATGTAGTTCATCGGAGCCTGAACAATCGGAAGATCAATGCCGAGGATGTCGGCCACACGGTTGCGAACAGTCTGCATAGTGTTGTCGTCTGTCGTGGTTTTAAAGGTTGGAAACCTACTGCAACAATCGGGTGATGTCGTTGCCGAGCGCAAAGAAGGTCAGCCCGAAAATGAAGGCCATGCCGACGTAGATGCCGTACTTCTTCATTTTTTCGCCGGGCTTGCGGCGCATCACAATCTCGTAGCAATAGAAAAGCAAATGACCGCCGTCTAGCATAGGCACCGGCAACAAGTTCAAAATGCCCAGGTTAACGGAAATGAGCGCCAGGAAGAGCAGATAGGAAAGCACGCCGAAACTCATCGCTTCGCCCGCCATTTCGCCGATCAGCACGGGACCGCCCAGACTGTCGGTCGACACAGCTCCGGTAAAGAGCCCCGCCAGCCCCATGATGGTAATTTTCGTCAGGCGCCACGTATCGGAAAAGCCCTTGGCGATGGCGCCGATCGGACCCTCGCGCGTGTAGACAAAATCGGGTTCGGCCGTAAACATTACGCCTAAACGTCCGATCTTGTTGCCCTTTTCGTCGACCTTCATGTCAGGCGTCACCTGTACATCCTGACGCACGCCTGCGCGCTCGATAGTCAAGTTGACCGCAACGCCCGCCTTATCGCGAATGACCCGCACGATCTCCTGCATGGTGCGTACGCGCTCGCCGTCCAACGCCACGATCGCGTCGTTAACCTGCAATCCCGCCTTTTCGGCAACGGAACCCGGCTCGACCTGCACGAGCGACACCTTACCCTGATACGGGAAAAGTCCAGCGACCAATGCGGGATCTTCCGTGCCGTCGTTTTTGACACCCGAAAGATCGAAGTAGACCTCGGTCTTGCGTCCGGATGCTTCGTCAAACGCCACGCGCACTTCCTTTTCGCCCAGATGCGCCAGCATTGCCATGCGCATGTCGTTGAAGGTCTCAACGCTCATGCCTTCCACGGACGTCGCCTTCCAGCCTTCCTCAATGCCAAGTTGCGCGGCCTGCGTATTGGGAAGCGGTTCGGCAAGTTTGGTCGAGGGTTGATACGTGCCCACCATAGCGAGAGCCGCATAGATCACAATTGCCAGGAGAAAGTTCATCAGGGGGCCTGCGGCCACCACCGCAATGCGCTTTCCAACAGGCTTTTCCGAGAAGGACCAGCGCTTGAATTCAGCTTCGGTCAAGCCATGCTTCTGCGCCTCATCTTGTTGCATGCCCTCATCGAGCATCGAGACGTAACCGCCGAAAGGAATGGCCGAAATTCTCCACTCGCAGCCGCGTTTGTCAGTGCGCTTGTAGAGCACCTTGCCAAAGCCGATGCTAAAAGCCAATACCTTGACGCCGCACCAGCGCGCGACGATGTAGTGCCCCCATTCGTGCACAAGCACGAGAATGGAGAGCGTAATCAGAAAACCGATCACTGCCATAGATGTTGCAATGGTCTAAATCCAACAAAGAAAAAAGCCTGCGTTCACGATTCTTTTTCGGAAAAGAATCATGCGGCAGGCATCTGACCGGCAAAACGTTTGCCGTTTGATCGAGTCAAGCGAAATTCAGGAATTACGCCGCAACCTCGCATCGTATCGGAATCACGCGCTGATTGGAGCTCCCAAACCAGTTGCCTTTTCCTTCGACCTTGTACTTCTCGATGAATGGACCGTCGACAACGGTGTCAACGTACTGAAAAATCTCAAGATCCTTGACCTTATCGTAAAGGCGTCCGGTCCAAAGCCAAATCGTTTTTTTGTTTCCGAACTTTTCACGCACGGCGCGGCACAGGTCCGTAAGCACGTCGACATTCTCGGGTTCCAAGGGATCGCCCCCCAGAAGCGACAGACCGTCAACGTAGTCCTCTTCGAGCGCCTTCAGGATGCGCTCCTGCACGCTTTCGTCGTAGGGCTTGCCCGCGTCAAAGTCCCAGCTTTCGGGATTGAAGCACCCGCGGCAGCGAAGCCGGCAGCCCGAAACGAAAAGCGAAACACGCACGCCCGGGCCGTTTGCCGTATCAAAGTCAGAAATACCGATGTAGTTCATGGCCAAATTCGGTTACATGCTCACGCGGTTCTTGATCTCGGCCATCTTGCCGTCATTCATGCGGCTCATGCCGTTGACGTTGGAGTAGCCCAAATAACCGCAGACGCGACTGATCACCGACAGGTTGGAGCTGCCGCAATGCGGGCACTTAAAGAGCACGTTGGTGCTGTGCTCGCCGCAATCGCCACAGTAAGCGCTGTCGAAGTTGACGCCCTGATAGAACCCCTTTTCCATGCCGCGGCGGATCATGGCGCGCACGGCCTGCATGTTTTCGGGGTTGTCCAGACGCACGTACTGGATATGACCACCTTCGCACAGGTGGAAGTCTTCAAACTCGTGGTCCTGCTTTTCAAACGGAGAAATTTCTTCCGTCACGTTCACATGGAACGAGTTGGTGAAGTATTCCGGGCTGTAATGCGGCGTTGAGGCAAACACGTTTTCCACGCCCATCTTCTCGCAAAAACGGTCGTACTGACCGGCCTGCGTGGCGCACAGGCTTTCTGCGGGCGTACCGTAGATGGCGTAAAGATAACCGTCTTCCTTCTTGAACTCGGCAAGCTTGTCCTGCAGGTGACGCAGAATCGAAGCCGAAACTTCGCCGCCTTCGTCCACGAGGCGCTTGCCCGTCCAGAGGTAAGTGGTTTCATCAAGAGCCGTAATGCCGAAAGAAGCCGTCATGTAGCGCACGAGATCCCCGACGGTGTCGTCCGGGCTCTTCGTGCCTTCGTACAGACCGCCCTGCGTAAAGGCGAGCGGATTGGACGAGCACTTCTGATGACGCACGATGTCGTAGCGCTTCTTGAAGAAAGCACGGATCACTTCGAGGCGATCGTCGAGCATTTCCCAGAACTTTTCCTTCCAGTCGTCGGGATGTTCAATCTGAGCAAGCTTCAGAATGATCGGAAGGTTGAGCGATACCGCACCGATATTGCAGCGACCGATCGTGATCGCTTCGCCCTTTTCATTGCGCCACAGCGACAGGAAGGCGCGGCAGCCCATCGGAGAAGTGATGGCACCGTACTTC
Source organism: Sutterella sp. AM11-39 (assembly GCF_003472385.1). Classification (GTDB taxonomy): domain Bacteria; phylum Pseudomonadota; class Gammaproteobacteria; order Burkholderiales; family Burkholderiaceae_F; genus Duodenibacillus; species Duodenibacillus intestinigallinarum. The sequence continues at coordinate 142,760 of NZ_QRLV01000004.1, forward strand.
TGGAAAATCTGCGAGACGCTGCCGTAGCGGCTCGACAGCGACAGGTAGTCCGGATACATGCACTCGGCCGACGTCTTGACGGCTTCGTTGAAGAGTTCCGAAGAGAACGGATCGGCCTTGACCTGGTTGTCATCGTACAGGAACACGAGCTTGGGGAAGACCACGGGCTTGCCGTCCTTGCCGTGACCGTTGCGGCGCACCTGCAGCATGATCTTGCCGATCATGTAGAGCCAGCTCTTTTCGCGTTCGTCGTACTTCGCGGGATCCCACTGCCCGAACGTGATCGTCGTAAAGGCGAAGTCGCCGCGGCTGCACGGAACCGTGTTGAGCTTGAGTTCAAGCGACTGGAAGCCCTGTTCGAGTTCGCGGATGACGTCCTTACTTGCCACCTCTTCGGCCTTGGTTTCGTCCAGACCGAGTTCCATGTACTTTTCGATCGCGGCCTTTTCGCTCTTCAAAACATACGGCAACAGCACCTTGTCGAGTTCGGCGAGCGTAAAGCCGCCGAACTGCTGGGCCGTGGCCACGAGCGTAACGTCGCCGATCACCTGAAGAGCGGAAAGAACCGTCTTGGGTTCGGTGTACTGCACGTTGGACATTTCAAAGCCGCCCTTCAACACGTTGCCGATGTCAAAGAGGCAGCAATTGATGCAGCCCAGAATCATGTCGCGCAGATCGTGGATATAGATGTCACCGCGCTCGATGAGTTCCTTTTCCTTGCCGGAAAGATAGAACTGCTTGTAGAGCGACTTCGTGAGGTAGCCCTTGATAAGCGAGCCCTTCGTCGAAACAAGCGAGCTGTCGAAGTTTGCGTTTTCACGGTCGCCAAGACGTAACACGTCGTCGGCGTCCTGACGCAGCTGCTCGAACGTCTTTGCGTAGGTCTGCTTGTAGTAGCGGTATTCGGCGTAGGCGTCGGCCACTTCCTTGTACTGCAGGAAGGCGAGCACGGCGATCACCATCTCGTGGAGCTCGGCAACCGTCACCTGTTCGCGATGTTCCACACGGCTGTAGACCTCATCGGCGATCTGGTTCAGGTGGTCGGCGTCAATGACCTTGTCGCAGCGAAAGGCCGCCTTCTTGACGGCGCTCTGGATCTTCTCGGCATTGAAACGCTCGATGGTGTTGTCTTTTTTTACTACTTTAGGCATCTGGCTCACCACCCGCTACGGGGTCGAAAACAACGAATACAAAGTTCAAAAACCCGAAAAACTGCCCGCAAATCAGCACTTTTCAGGCAAAAAGGCGGAAAAAATTCCTTCGCCGACTCACCACTTGATATGGGGCCAATTGCGAAGGAATCCACAACGGATTGTTATTCTAAGATTCAATGCAACCGAGTCAAGAGGGTCTACTCCATCCCCCAAAGGGGGTATTTGACCCGCTTTTTCCTTGCACATCAGGCCTAAAAGGCGCTTGTCGTCACAATCCCTCGAAAAATATTTTTTTCGATAGCTGCCGTCTTATGCCAGTTTTGACACCTGGTAAGCCGCCTCACGGCGGGCCGCGGCGTCAACCGACAGAATTTCCTCGACACTTGCGGGCGTCTTGGGATCGAAAAGCACCTGCATCGTGCGCTGGCAGACTTCGGCGATGCCCGTAAAGGAAATGCGTTCGTTGAGGAACGCCTCGACGCCGATCTCATTGGCAGCATTGAGCACAATGCTTGCCGTGCCGCCCTCTCGCAACGCCTCGTAGGCGTATGCAAGCTGCACGAAACGCTTGACGTCGGGCTCGCAGAAATTGAGCTGCGAGAGTGCAAACGGATCGAGACGTTTGGTGCCCGCAGACAACCTTTCGGGCCAGCCCAGGCAATAGGCAACCGGATGCTTCATCGAAGCGGTGCCGAGCTGCGCGATAAAGGAACCGTCGCCGTACTCGACCATCGAGTGCACCACCGACTGCGGATGAATGACCACGTGAATGCGATCCTGCGGAACATCGAAAAGCCAGCGCGCTTCGATCACTTCCAGGCCTTTGTTCATCAGTGTCGCCGAGTCAATCGAAATCTTGCGGCCCATCTGCCAGGTTGGATGCGCAAGCGCCATCGCTGGCGTCACGGTGCTGAGGTCAAGTTCCGGCCGATCGCGAAACGGTCCGCCCGAGCAAGTGAGCCACAGACGGCACTGACGGCGATCCTCTTCCGAAGCGCCGGTCAGACATTGAAAGATCGCATTGTGTTCGCTGTCAACGGGCAGCATCACTGCTCCGTTTTCACGCACGGTCTGCTGAAGCAGCTCTCCGCCGCAAACAACGCTTTCCTTGTTGGCATGCAGGATGCGCTTTCCGGCCTTGGCTGCAGCAAAGGTGGCGGGCACCCCTGCCGCACCCACCACGGCAACGATCACTGTCTGTGCTTCGTTGTCGGAAGCAAGCTGCACTGCCGCTTCCGTGCCGCTCAGAATCTCGACGTCACCTTTTCCGGCTTCCTTCAGAAGGTAAGAGAGTCTGTCAGCCTTGGTGGCATCTGCAATTCCCACGCGCTTGACGCCGAAACGAACCGCGATGTCGGCAAGCTTTTCAACGTTGCTGTGCGCGGCAACGGAAAAGAGCCGAAATTTGTCCGGATAAAGAGCCAGCACTTCCAACGCACTTTGGCCCACGGAGCCGGTGGCTCCCAATAAACATACGTTTTGCATCGAAAATCTTCCACGTTGTCCGTTACTTGTCCTGCGTTGCGGCGACTACAGCCGTTTCCGGAGCGCGCTTTAGCGTAAGGAGCGAAATCTCACCCACCGTGCCCAGGCGAAGCAAAAAGCCATTCCAAACATCGGTACCCTGGTTGACGTAAAGCTTCATATCGCCCACGTCATAGAGACCGCGAATAAACCCGTTGTTGAGTTTGCCGACCACAGGATTGAGCGCAAGCACCTGACCGCCGTGCGTGTGCCCCGAAAGCATCAGATCGGCCTTGCCGGCATAAAGAGCGGCATACTTGGGCTGATGAGAAAGAAGCAGTCGGAAGGATGTTTGCTCGGGCACCGCCGCACTAGCCTTGACAATGTCGGGCAATTCTCTGCCGTAGCGCTGAGCCATCGGGTCGGTAAGACCGATCACGGAAAGCGTCTTTCCATTGATCTCAACCGAAACGGAAGCATTTTTAAGCCACGTCATGCCCAACGTCGGCATAAAGCGCATCCAGCCATCATAGTCAACGTAATGCTCGTGATTGCCTTCGATGCCGAAGACTCCGTACTTGGCCTTGAGGTTCTTCAAAGGCTCCAGATCGTAACCCCGCTTTTCAGGCGTGCCGTCGACAAAATCTCCCGTGAGCGCAATCAGATCAGGCGAAAGCGCATTGGTACGCTCAACGATCTCTTCGACGCGTTCGCGCGTAAAGACGGATGAAACATGCAGGTCGCTTAACTGAGCAATGCGCAGTCCGTCGAGCTCGGCGGGCAGGCCCTTGACAGCCACTTCCTGCTCGACCACCTCAAGACTGATCACCGACTTGAACATTCCCAGGCAGGAAAACGCCACGGACAGTCCCAGAATCGTACCTGCCACAATGCGGCTGCGGCCCAGATACGGAAACGGCAGACCGATGATGCGAAGCGGAACGCTCAGAATCTCTCGCCCGATAACGAGGATGCCGACCAAAAGCGTGAAATTTTGAAAGATGCTTCCGGCGTACATCACCCACACAGGCAAATCGGGCGCCACCATCGAGCCCCCGATAAAGCGCGTGACACTCGGGAAAAAGGCTCCCGGCAGCACGGCAAACAGACACCACAGGCGCTTGCGCCGATCGTGAATGACCGGGCAGATGCCGCGCACATAGATGATGATCGCCAAAACAAGATAAATCACCACAAAGCGCATGACTTAGTCCTCGCTTGACGCAGCCGCTGAAGAACGCCGACTGCTGCGGTCTTCTACGGTAGTCTCCGAAATCACCAGCTGCACGCAGGTGCCGCTCTCGAACAGATCCTGCGAGACGTTTTGCACCGTCACCTTGGCTCCGATGCGCTGCGCACGCTCGCCCATAATGTTGAGACCGACGTGACGCTTGCTGCGCTTTTTCAGAATATCCTGGTTGATGCCGATGCCGTTGTCGACAACCGAGAGTTTGAATTCGGCTCCGTACTCAATATTGATGAGCACCTGCGTGGCCTTGGAGTGCTTGCGCACGTTGGCAAGCGCCTCCTGCATGATGAAGATCACCTGAATCTTCTGTCGATCGGTGAGTTCAACTTCGGGACCCGTGACCGTGAGCTTCACAGGCAGTTTCGTCTGCGATTCAAAACGATCGATCACGGTATTGATCGCTTCCGAGAAGCTTTCGGTGTGCACGCGCTCGCGGAAGTTCAAAAGCAATTCGCGCACGTCTTCGTAGGATTCCTGCACGCCCGCCTTGATCTGAGCCACTGTGGTGTCAACGAGTTCCTTGTCGTCGGTATGAAGACCGCTTTCCAGTAGCTGCACCTGCAGATTCAGAAAAGAGAGAGACTGCGCAATCGAGTCGTGCAGACCCTGCGCCATCAGATTGCGCTCCTGAACAACGGCGTACTGCTGTTCTCTTTCAACCAGACGAAGACTGTCGACGGCAATGCCCAGATGAGATCCGAAACTTTCGTAGAGCTTGTAGGTCTGCGGCAACAGACGCGTGTCGAGATTGAAGTACAGCAGGAAAAACCCGAGATCCTTCGAGCCGCTGCGGATATGAAAGAGGTATGCGGTTCGAAACTGCTTTTCGGTTTCCACGCGCAGCTGAGAGAGGAAGTCTTCGGGCATGCCCGGCGTAATGCGCAGCGGCAGATCGCTTCTGAGGCTCTCTTCGACGCCTTCAAGCGGCAACGGATTCATGGAGAACCACGCAAAGGTCTTCGCAGGCAAATCCATGCTCGCGGAAAGTTCAATGAGGCCCCGCTTGCGGTCAATCAAAAACACCGCACAGGCTTGGGCAGGCGTGTACTGCATCAAATGAGCCGCAAAGCCCTCGCACATTTCGTCGACCGAGTGCTGCTGCGAAACAAAACTCGTCATTTCATAAAGGTGCGAAAGATTGCGGTTCTTTTCTTCGACCGCCTCGGTCTTTTCCTTTACCTTGGCCGCCAGATTTTCGACCAAATCCTGCAAGCGCCCTGCCATAGCATTAAAGTCGGCGGCAATGGCTTCGAATTCGCTGGCACCCACCAGATGCAGCCTCGTATCGAGCTTACCTTCGCGTACGGCCGAAAGCCCCGTTCGGACATACTCGGTCGGACGAATCACCCAGCTCATCAGGAAATACATGATCCCGAAGAGGCTGCCGATAGCAAGAAACATCAGAAGCGTCTGAACGCCCCTTTGAATCATCAGAGCCTTGTCACGGTTGACGGCAATCTGCTTGTTGACAGTATCGATCTTCGTGATGAAGCGTTCCAGCTCATCGGTGCCGATCGGATTGGACTTTTCGCGGGCGAGCAAGAAAAGCGGCCCCACCACATTGCGCCATTCGTTCAGAAGCGCATCAACGGCCTTCTGTTCTTTGCTACGGTCAATAAAAAACTCGTCGCCGAGATCGCGTTTGCCGATGCGGCGCATCGCCTCGTCAATGGCTCGGTATTGCGTGGCGAAATCCTCTCCCCCAAACGCACGATCCGCAAAAAGATTCAGACGATAGACGCGGGCCGGAAGGCTTCCCACCTCGTACTGATAGGCGCCTGCCGTCTGCACCTGCTGACTCAGATACATCTGGTAGCCGATGGCGCAGATGATGAAGGTCACCCACAGGGCCGTGAGCGTAATCAGACGCGTCGAGAGCCTGTCGTAGAAACGAATCATGCGTTTGATGTTGAAGTCCATATCGCCTCGGCTGTTATTCGGTTTTCTCCGACTCCTGCGGTTCGGCCGCAATGGCGCTCAGACCGTGCGGCTCGAAGCGACACGGCACCACCTTGCCCTTACGGGCGCGGTGCGCGATGAACATGTGCCATTCGGCCGGACGAAGTACCTTGCTTCTGACTTCGCCCGTGGTCTTCGTGGCACCCTGCACTTCGAGACTATCGATGTGACGCAATGCACAGGCTTGGCTAAAGCCGCAGAAAAGATCGATGCCGCCCATGAGCGTCACGCCCTTGCCGCCGCCCGCAAGCGTTCTGAGTTCTTCCAGCGTAAAGACAAGCAGTCGTCCGTCCTGAGCCATGCAGGCAACGTACTGCGAACCCTCAGTCAAGACAACGGGCGGACACATCACGGCCTGCTCGCCCACGCTCATGAAGGCCTTGCCGGATCGCACGCGCGCGACGAGGTTCTTAAGCGAACAGGCCAGACCGAAGCCTTCCGTCGTGTAGAGCATCACGCCCAGATTGTCCGGCCCGGCGAGATAACCCACGATTTCGCTGCCGGCTTCGAGTTCAATGAAACTTGTGATCGGCAGACCGTCGCCGCGTGCAGACGGCAATTGAGACACGGGCACCGAGTACGTGCGGCCGTTGCTGCCGCAAACGATGAGCGTTTCGGTGCTCTCACATTCGGCCGACCACTGGTAGGCGTCACCCTGCTTGTAGCTCATGAGTTTGGCGTCGTGACCGTGACCTGTGCGGCAGCGCACGTAACCCTTTTGCGAAACGACGACCGTGACGGGTTCGGAAACCTGCACGGGTTCGCTCGATGCTTTCTTCGCCTCTTCGATCGTGGTGCGGCGAGCGTCGCCGTAGAGCTTGGCCGCCTCTTTCGTTTCCTTGGCAACGACGTTCTTGAGGGTCTTTTCATCGGCCAAAATCTTTTCGAGCGTTTCGCGTTCGGCGTTGAGCTTTTTCATCTCCTCCTCCACGCGCTCGTACTCAAGCTTGGCCAGCTGACGCAGACGCAGTTCCAAAATGTCTTCAGCCTGCAGTTCGGTAAGACCGAACTCTGCCATCAGCGCTTCCTTGGGATTATCCTCGAAACGCACGATTTCGATCACGCGGTCAATGTTGTCGATCGCCTTGGTGCGCCCTTCGAGGATGTGCAGACGGGTGTTGACCTTGTTCAAGCGCGCCTGAGTACGGCGTCGCACCGTTTCCAAACGAGCCCGCACCCATTCGACGAGAATCTGCTGCAGAGGCTTTTGAGCCGGACGGCCGTCATTGCCGATCATCACCAGATTCATCGGCGCGTTACATTCCAGGCTCGTCTGGCTCAGAAGCATCTGCACGAAAAATTCACGATCAACCTTTGAGCTCTTGGGTTCGAACACGAGGCGCACCTTGGTGTCCTTGTCGCATTCGTTGCGTACGCCGTCCAGAACCGAGAGCATCGCGGCCTTGTTGTTGGCCTGTTCGGCCGAGATCGTCTTTTTCCCGGCCTTGGGCTTGGGATTGGTGATTTCTTCAATTTGCGAAAGCACCAGTTCGGCGTTGGCCGCAGGCGGCAGCTCGTCGACCACCAACTGCCACTGGCCTCGCTGCAGTTCTTCGAAGTGATAGCAAGCGCGCACGCGCAGGCTGCCGCGGCCCACGGCGTAGGTCTGTCGGATTTCGGCCGGACTCGAAATGATGCGCCCGCCGCCCGGATAGTCGGGCCCCGGCATGACCGCGAGAATGTCATCAAGCGTTGCCTCCGGATTCTTCAAAAGAAGCAACACGGCTTGAGCGACTTCGTTTAGGTTATGCGACGGAATTTCAGTGGCCATACCGACGGCAATGCCGCTTGCCCCGTTCAAAAGCACGAACGGAAGCTTGGCGGGCAGCTGTACGGGCTCCTTAAACGAGCCGTCGTAGTTGGGAACAAAGTCAACGTCTTCGGAATCAAGTTCCGAGAGCACCAACTCCGAGATTTTCGTGAGGCGCGCTTCCGTATAACGCATTGCCGCAGGACCGTCGCCATCACGCGAGCCGAAGTTGCCCTCGCCGTCCACAAGCGGATAACGAAGACTGAAATCCTGAGCCATGCGCACCATGGCATCGTATGCGGCCTGGTCTCCATGCGGATGATATTTGCCAAGAACGTCACCCACCACACGCGCACACTTGACGGCCTTGGCGGGCGGATTCAGGCGCATGCGGTCCATTGCATAGAGAATGCGGCGCTGCACGGGTTTCATGCCGTCGAAAATGTCGGGCAGAGCGCGGCTCTTCACAACGGAAAGCGCGTACTCGAGATAAGCGCTTGCGGCGTAACGGGCTAGCGTAAGCTCTCCGTTGAGTTCCGCCGGCGTATCGTCACAAAGAATGGCCGGAAGCTTATTTTTCACGGCGGCAGGCTTGGCTTCGGGTTCAGGTTCGGACTCGGGCTCAACCTGAGCTTGGGCAACGGATGGCTCCGTAGGTTCGACCGTCGGAACTTCTTTCTGAGCCTCAGCAGGCGTTTCGGCAGCTTCGGCTACCGGAGCGGTTTGAGCCGCTGCCGCCGAGGTCGGTTCTGCTACTTCTTCCGGCGTTGCCTTTTCTTCGTGCTGTTCGACCGTCGTGTCGGCAGCGGCACCGAAATCGGCAAAGAGATCGGGCGTCATGCCGGGATTGTCTTTTTTCTTAGCCATGGGAAAACCAAATCAATTCTGAAATCTTTCTCGAAGATGCGTCATTTTAGTCGTTCGCGCCGTCGGGCCCCGGAACCGAAACGCGCTCGTCGGCTGCGGGCGCATACACGGATTCGACACCTTTGAGCTTGCGCTCCATCACATTGGTACGGGTACGCATAGCGGAAATGGCCGACTTGACCGAGTCGATGCGTTTTTCCATGCTGCCAACGCTTTCCGAAAAGCGTCCGAATTCAGCCTTGACCTCGCCCAAAAGTCGCCACACCTCGGCGCTCTTCTGTTCAATGGCAAGCGTCTTGAAACCCATCTGAAGACTGTTGAGGAAGGCTGCCAGCACGGTCGGTCCCACAATTGTCACGTGGCAGTCGCGCTGCACGCGCTCAACCAGACCGTTGATCTTGAGCACTTCGCTCCAAAGGCTTTCGGCAGGCAGATAGAGTACGGCAAATTCTGTGGTGTAGGGCACCTCAATGTACTTGTCGCGAATCTTTGCCGCTTCCGTAAGAATTCTCGTCTGAAGCGCCCTGCGTGCGGCCGCCTCTTTTTCCGGATCTGCCTCGTCGGACGCCTCGATCAGTCGTTCGTAGTCTTCCGTCGGGAACTTGGCGTCAATCGGCAACAGCACGTGCGTTCCCGCCTGCGCGCCGGGCAATTTGACCGCAAATTCCACGCGGTCGCGCGAGCCCGGACGCGTGGCGACATTGGTGTCGTACTGCTCGGGCGTGAGCAAATCCGAAAGAATCATCGCCAGCTGCACTTCCCCGAACGTTCCGCGCGTCTTGACGTTAGTGAGAATGCGACGCAGGCCGTCGACGTTTTGCGCCATTTCGCGCATCTCACCCAAACCGCGATGCACTTCCAGAAGCTGGCCTTCCACCGTTTTGAAAGATTCGGTCAAACGGGTGTTGAGCGTGGCGGAAAGTTTTTCGTCGACCGTGTTGCGCATGCTCTCGAGCGCCTTGTCGTTGGCTTCTCGAATGGCGGTGAGCTCGGCATTAAGCGAGGCTCGGACATTCATCATTGCGTTTTGCACCGTCTCGTTCATTTGCGCCAGACGCCTCTCCTGCGCCTGACTTCCGGAGTTGATCAGACCGAGAAAATTCACGAAGTGGCTGCTCTGAGAACTCTTAAGTTCAGAGTCGGCCGCCTGCATCTGACGCGAGAGCGCCTCGATGCGCTCAATCGTCGTGCCGGCCGCTTGTGCCGAAAGAGCCTTTGCCGTTTCAGCGCTCACTTCCAGATTGCGCTTCAAGTCCGCCGTGCGAACAGCCAGATAAATCACCACCGCCGTCAAAACGACGACTACAGCCAGAACGGCGCACAGCATCACTGGCGAATATTGGGACAAAAAAAGTGTCAGTTCGTGCAATTTGACAGCTTCCTTTCATGTTTGCTCGGCCGAAAGACTAGCAGGAAAGACGTTGTGACGCCGTTGTTTTTTTCCAAAAGAAAAGGCTGCCAACTGGCAGCCTCTCGTATCGGATATTTGTTTTCTTACAACGGCATCTGCGCCATCGATGTGATAATCAGCGCATTGATCAAGTCGATGAGGAATGCGCCCACGATACTTACGATCAGCCAGGCCTGCGGGCTTTGTCCGTACTTTTCGCTCAAAGCCTGCATGTTGGCCAAACCATTGGCCGTCGCGCCCATCGAAAAGCCGATGCCGCCCACCGTGAGCATCACGGCCGTGAAGTTGCGTCCAAAGCACATAAAGAGAATGCCCCAGGCAAAGGCCATCATCAGAATCGTCTGGCAGATAAGGGTCACCACCAGCGGCAACGCCAGATTGACAAGTTCATGCAGCTTGAGTGAATTGATGGCCATCGTCACGAAGAGCACGAGACTGATGTCGGCCACCGCATTGAGCCCCACCTTGTCGATCTTGAGCTTGCCTGTGAAGTCGGCGATATTGCGTACGATGGCCGCCACGATCATCGAACCGATGTATGCGGGCAACGTGATGAACTGACCGAGGTAATGGCTCACGACCGTACCGAGCGCCATGCAAATGGCAATCATGCCGCCCGCTTTCAAAAGCTGTTCGGTAAAGGTCGAGTGCTCGGCGGAGTGCTCGTCAATAATGTCTGTTTCGACTTCTTCGGGAACGTTGAGCTTGGCAGCGATTTCCGGATCGGTCATCGGCGTGCGCACCTTGTACTTGCGAATCAGCCATTCGCCAAACGGCCCGCCGATCACGAGAGCGGCCACCATACCGAACGTGGCTGCGGTTACTGCCACCACCGTGCCGCCCGTAATGCCGTAGAGCTGTTCAAAGTTGGGACCAAACGCAGCCGATGTGCCCAGACCACCCATCATCGAAACGGAACCGGCAAGCAAGCCATAGTGAAAATCAACGCCCAAGAGCTTTGTCACCGCTATGCCGAGCACGTTTTGCAAAACGGCCAGTACGGTCACGGAAACCAAAAAGCCCAACAAAAGCTTGCCGCCCTGCCCGATCAGCTTAAGGCTGGCCATCATGCCGATCGTCGTGAAGAAGGCAAGCATCAGCACCGTCTGCAAAGTGGAGTCAAACACCACGCGCATAACGCCGCAGCCTTCCAGTACGGAGAGCACAAACGCAAACGGCATGCCGCCCACCACTGGGCTTGGCACCGACAAACGCTCCAACACGGGGATGACGTGCTTGAGCCACACGCCGAAGTAATAAGTGCAGACCGCAAGCGCCAAGGCCTGCACCATATCAACATGTACCACAAGCATGTTCGCTGTATCTACCGCCAATTGACTGTCCCTTTCTTTTTCGTTTTTCTTATATTGTTATCCCGGCTTTGCTTTGTTGCAGCCGGAAGCGGTTTCACCCGCGGCAAAAAATGCCCGGGAGAACCGGGCCAGAAAAGATTGTGCAGTCGAAAAGCCGATTTGGCAAACACCTCTAAGCAGTTTATCCAAGAGACATTTCACCAATACAAGCCCGGACAAAAAACGGAAAGCCTCGAAAAGCACGATGCTTTCCGAGGCTTTCCAGACTTGAGGCGGTCTCGTTTGAGTACCGCCTCCGGTCGATTGAAATTAAGCGAGCAGCAGCTCGTTCAGACGACGCACAAAGGCATTGGGATCCTTCAGGGAACCCTGTTCGGACAAGAGAGCTTCTTCGTAAATGAATTCGGCCCACTTGGCAAAGGCGGCGTCATCGCTCGTCTGAGCGGCCTTCTGAACCAGAGCGTGCTGAGGGTTGATTTCCAGAATGAATTTTTCTTCAGGCACTTCCTGACCGGCGGCTTCAAGCATGCGACGCATCTGAGCCGTCAAAATCTGACCGTGTTCAGCCGTCACGCAACTCGGGCTTTCGACGAGACGGTCGGAAACGCGCACATCGGTGACCTTTTCGCCGAGAGCCTTCTTGAAGCGATCAACGAGCGGCTGAGCGGCCTTAACTTCCTCTTGCTTCTTTTCGGCGGGTTTGTCTTCGAGTTCACCCAAGTCAAGGTCAGCAGCAGTCACCGGCACGAACTTCTTGCCTTCAAATTCGGTGAGGTTACCCATGAGCCATTCGTCGATGCGCTCCCACATCAGGAGCACTTCGATGCCCTTCTTCTTGAAGGATTCCAGATAAGGCGAAGTGGCCGCGCTCGCGTAGCTGCCCGAAACCAAGTAGTAGATGCACTTTTGCTTTTCAGGCATCTTGGCGATGTAGTCGGCCAGGCTCACATCCTGAGCGTCTCCCGTGTTGCGGGTCGAGGCAAAGCGCAGAAGCTTGGCGACTTCCTCGCGATTGGTGAAGTCTTCGACCGGGCCTTCCTTGAGCACGTTACCGAAGTTCTTCCAGAAGATCGCATACTTTTCCTTGTCTTCAGAGAGCTTGCCGAGCATGCCGAGCACGCGTTTGGTGAGCGCACGCTTGAGTTTTTGCGTCACAGCGCTTTCCTGCAACAGTTCACGGGAAACGTTAAGCGGCAGATCGTTCGTGTCAACCAGACCGCGGATGAAGCGCAGGTAGTTGGGCAGGAACTGTTCGGCTTCGTCCATGATGAAGACGCGCTGCACGAAAAGCTTCAGACCATGCACCTTGTCGCGGGTGTACAGATCCCACGGCGCGCGGGTCGGCACATAGAGCAAAGACGTGTATTCGAGTTCACCTTCGACGCGGTTGTGCGCCCAGGTGAGCGGATCCTCAAAGTCGTGACTCAGGTGCTTATAGAACTCCTTGTACTGCTCTTCGGTCACTTCTCGGGGATTCACGGTCCAAAGCGCCTTGGCGTCATTGACCTGCACCCAATCCCAGGTGCTCGTCGGCTTGTCTTCGCCTTCCTTGGGAGCTTCGTACTTTTCTTCCCAGAGCATCACCGGCACGGAGATGTGGTCGGAATACTTCGTGATGGCGGTGCGCACCGTCCAGGTTTCGAGGAATTCTTCGCAATCGGGCTTGAGGTGCAGCGTGATGCTCGTACCACGGGCTTCACGCGTGATGGCCTCGCTCGTGTAAGTGCCTTCACCCGTGCTTTCCCAGCGAACGGCTTCATTTGCGGCGGCCTTGGCGGAACGCGATTCCACCGTCACCTTGTCGGCCACGATGAAGGCCGAGTAGAAGCCCACGCCGAACTGACCGATCAGTTGGCTGTCCTTTGCCTGATCCCCGGAGAGGTTGCTCAGGAAGTCAGCCGTGCCGCTCTTGGCGATCGTGCCCAGATGCAGATTGGCTTCTTCGAGCGTCATGCCGATGCCGTTGTCCGTCACGGTAAGCGTCTTGGCGTCCTTGTCGACCTTCACTCGGATGCAGAAAGCCGCATCGTCACCCAGCAGCGACGGATCTGTGATGGAAAGGAAGCGCAACTTATCGATGGCGTCGCTGGCGTTGGAAATGATTTCACGCAAGAACACTTCCTTGTTGGAATACAAGGACTTGGCAAGCAAGGTCAAAAGCTTGGAGACTTCGGTTTGAAAACCATGGACTTCAGCAGCCATTTTCTCTTTCACCTGTTAAATCAAAAGTTCACGAAATCGTTGCAAAAACGGCGCCAAGACGCCGCTTCACACTGCTACGCTATGTGGGGGCTGAAACGACCTTTTTCAAGACCCATAGACGACAAAAAACCCGGAAACAGCACTGCGGCCGGTCCGGGCTTCGATTCAGGATCTCGCTGATTATTCAGCGGCCTGAGGCTTTTCTTCCTTTTCCTTGCGAACGAGGCTCACCACTTCGGCGCCGGACACTTCGCTCAGACGGAACAGAACGACGCGAGCTCCCTGAAAGAGGAAATTGCCGTCCTTTTTCGTTGTATCACCGAGAGCCTTGATGAAGGCTTCGATCTGCGGATTCAGAACTTCTGCTTTTTCGGCATTAAACGGAACGACGACCGTCTGGCCGCCCTTGAGGTGAACCGTCAACTGCTGAATGAATTGCTGAGCCATTGGAATGCACTCCTTTCTCGAAAGCTACACGCGAATCTTATCCGCCGAATTCGGCTACTTGCCGGACTCATGTTTCGGCGGAATGACTCCGTCAGTGTATAGATTGCTGCGCTTTGGCGCAAAGTAATTAGGTTTGCCCTTCTTCCCCGACTCGCGGATCAGGTCGGCTTCGATGTCCTTCTTTTCACCCTTGGGAACGAATCGGAAAAGGACTTCGTCCTTGCGTACCATCCCCAGGCGCATGCGAGCTCGTTCTTCGACGGCACCGCTGCCGCTTTCCAGCGACTCGATTTCCGCGGCCACGGCATCGTTTTCGGCTCGCAGTCGATCGTTGGACTCGCGAATCGACGTCAATTCCGCCTCAAGCGAATGCATGCGCGAGATGCCTCCTTTGCCGAACCACAACGGCCACTGAATGGCAATGGCGGCCGAGACAAGCAAAATGTAGAAAAAATAGCGAGCGCGCATGAAGAGCCGGGCGAAAAAAACAAGACCTAAAACCGAGGCGTTAGAACTTTACCTCAACTCAGCAAAAAATTGCCTCGCCTGGCAGTCTTTTCCGAAGGGAGACCGCTTACGGCGAGGCAACTCGAGCTTGGAGCGCGGAACCCCGAAGGATGCCGCACTCAATCGATGCACCGATTAGCGCTTGATGCAGTAGAAAGCGGAACGGCCCGGATAAACAGCGTTGGGGCCGAGGTGCTCTTCAATGCGAAGCAGCTGGTTGTACTTAGCCATACGGTCGGAACGGCTCATGGAACCGGTCTTGATCTGGCCGGCGTTAAGACCAACGGCGATGTCGGCAATCGTGCTGTCTTCGGTCTCGCCCGAGCGGTGGCTCACCACGGCGGTGTAGCCGGCGCGCTTGGCCATTTCGATGGCTTCGAACGTCTCCGAGAGAGTGCCGATCTGGTTGACCTTAATCAGAATCGAGTTGGCCACGCCCTTTTCGATGCCTTCCTTGAGGATGGCGGGATTGGTCACGAAGAGATCGTCACCCACGAGCTGAACGCGGTCGCCGAGCTTGTCGGTGAGCATCTTCCAGCCTTCCCAGTCGCCTTCGGCCATGCCGTCTTCAATCGAGATGATCGGGTACTTCTCAACCCAGGCTTCGAGCACGGCGGCCCATTCTTCTGCGGAGAGCTTCTTGCCGGAGGACTTCTTCATCACGTAGGAGCCGTCTTCGAAGAATTCGCTCGAAGCGCAGTCCAGACCGATGGCGATATCCTTGCCCGGTTCGTAGCCTGCGGCACGGATGGCCTCCATGATGAGTTCAATGGCTTCTTCATGGCTTTCGCACTTGGGAGCAAAGCCGCCTTCGTCGCCCACAGCCGTGGACATGCCGCGGGAGTTGATGATCTTCTTCAACGCATGGAACGTTTCGGCGCCGTAACGCAGGGCTTCCTTGAAGGACGGTGCGCCCAGCGGAATGATCATGAATTCCTGCAGGTCGAGGTTGTTGTTGGCGTGAGCGCCGCCGTTGATGACGTTCATCATCGGAACGGGCATCTGCACGGCACCCATGCCGCCGAAATAGCGGTACAGCGGCAGGCAGGCTTCTTCAGCGGCAGCGCGGGCCACAGCCATCGAAACGGCCAGAATGGCGTTGGCGCCGAGGCGAGACTTGTTGTCGGTGCCGTCAAGTTCGATCATCGTGCGGTCGATGTAGGGCTGATCGGAAGCTTCCACGCCGAGCAGGGCTTCGGCAATTTCGCCGTTGACGTGCTCCACAGCCTTCAACACGCCCTTGCCGCAGTAGCGCTTGGGATCGCCGTCGCGCAGTTCGATGGCTTCACGCACACCGGTGGAGGCACCGGAGGGAACTGCCGCGCGAGCAGAAACGCCGCTTTCGAGGAACACTTCGGCTTCCACGGTCGGGTTACCGCGAGAATCGAGAACTTCGCGGCCAATGATGTCAATGATGGCGCTCATTGTTTTTTCCTAAAAAAAGAAAGAATCGTAAAAGACCCGGCAAGTCGCCTCGCCGGGTAATTTTTTAAAGACTGTTTTCGATGTAGTCGAAACCTTTGACGATGCGGTCAATGCGCACGAGCTCTTCGAGCAAATCCGGCATACGGTTGAGCGGCACCATGTTGGGGCCGTCGGAAAGTGCCGTATCGGGATTGGGATGCGTCTCAAAGAAGAGTCCGTCAACACCCACGGCAACCGCTGCGCGCGAAAGCACGGGCACGAAGCGGCGATCACCGCCGGAGCTCGTACCGCGGCCGCCCGGCATCTGCACGGAGTGCGTGGCGTCAAACACCACAGGTGCCTTCGTTTCACGCATGATGGCAAGGCTGCGCATATCGCTGACCAGATTGCCGTAGCCAAACGACGCACCGCGTTCGCACACCATGAAGTTGTCGGGGTTAAGCCCCTCCTCCAGAGCGGCTTCGCGCGCCTTGGCGATCACGTTGACCATGTCGTGCGGCGCAAGGAACTGCCCCTTCTTGATGTTGACGGGCTTGCCGCTCTTGGCACAAGCGACGATGAAGTCGGTCTGACGGCACAGGAACGCAGGCGTCTGAAGCACGTCTACGACGTCGGCCACCTGACGCACCTGTTCGGGCGTGTGCACATCCGTGAGAATCGGAACGCTCACTTCGCGGCGAACATCGTCAAGGATCTTGAGACCCTCGTCGATGCCGGGGCCTCGGTAGCTTTTCGTCGACGTGCGGTTGGCCTTGTCAAAGCTCGCCTTGAAGATGTAGCGAATACCGAGCTCATCACAGGTCTCTTTCATGAAAGAGGCGATTTCCATCACCATTTCACGACTTTCGATGACGCACGGCCCCGCGATCAGAAAGAACGGATTTCTGTTGCCAGTTTCAAAACCGCACAGCTTCATGGTTTCTCCCGCAGAACTCTGTTAGGCCTGCTTTTCATTGTGCTGCTTGATGGCAGCGCGCACAAACGCTTCAAACAACGGATGACCGTCGCGCGGCGTCGAGGTGAATTCCGGATGGAACTGAACGCCGAAGAAGAACGGATGATCGGGCAATTCCATCATTTCCGGCAGGTTTTCCGTCGGCGTACGAGCCGAGATCACCATGCCGTTATCCTCAAACTGCGGAACGTAAGCGTTGTTGACTTCGTAACGGTGACGATGGCGTTCGCAAACCGTGTCGCCGTAGATCTGGTGAGCGAGCGTGCCGTCCTTGACGGGAACCGTCTGGCTGCCCAGACGCAACGTGCCGCCCAGATCACTCTTTTCGGTGCGCTGTTCGACCTTGCCGGACTTATCCGTCCACTGCGTGATCAGAGCGACCACTGGATGCGGAGTATCGAGATCGAATTCGGTGGAGTTGGCGCCGCCCAGCCCGCAGACGTGACGAGCAAATTCGATCACGGCCGTCTGCATGCCAAGGCAAATGCCCAGGAACGGAATCTTGTTGACGCGGGCAAACTCGATCGCCTTGATCATGCCTTCCGTACCGCGCTTGCCAAAGCCGCCCGGCACCAGAATGGCGTCGAGCCCCTTGAGCATGTCGCAGCCGTGCTTTTCGATCTCTTCGGAGTCAATCAGGTTGACCTTGACCTTGTGTTCGGTCTTGATGCCGGCGTGGATCAGAGCTTCGTTCAGGCTCTTGTAGCTGTCGGCGTAGTCAACGTACTTGCCGACCATGCCGATCGTCACTTCACCCTTCGTTTCGTGGATGCGGCGAACGATTTCCTGCCACTGAGACAGATCGGCGGGCTTGCAGTCGAGATTCAGACGCTTGCAGACAATTTCGTCAAGATGCTGGGCGTGCAGCATCAGAGGCACCTCGTAGATGGTGCTCGCGTCAGTCACGCTGATCACGTGATCCATCGGCACGTTGCAGAAGAGTGCGATCTTGGCGCGTTCGCCTTCGGGCACTTCGCGTTCGGCGCGGCACAGCAGGATGTCCGGATAGACACCTTCTTCGCGCAGCTTCTGCACGGAGTGCTGCGTGGGCTTGGTCTTGAGTTCGCCGGCGGCGGCCACCCAGGGGCACAGCGTGAGGTGAATGAAACAAGCGTTGTCGCGCCCCACACGGAAGCTCATCTGTCGGACGGCTTCAATGAAGGGCAGCGATTCGATATCGCCCACCGTACCGCCGATTTCCACCACGGCCACGTCGCAATCGCCGTTGCAGGCGTTCTTAGCGCCGCGAACGACGTATTCCTGAATTTCGTTGGTGATGTGCGGAATGACCTGCACAGTCTTGCCGAGGTATTCGCCGCGGCGTTCCTTTTCAAGAACGCTCTTATAAATCTGACCGGTCGTGAAGTTGTTGTAGCGGCTCATCTTCGAGGAAATGAAGCGCTCGTAGTGACCCAAGTCAAGGTCGGTCTCCGCACCGTCCTCCGTCACGAACACTTCGCCGTGCTGGAACGGACTCATCGTGCCCGGATCCACGTTGATGTAGGGATCGAGCTTGATCATCGTCACCTTGAGACCACGGGACTCAAGGATTGCAGCTAAAGAAGCGGCGGCGATGCCTTTGCCCAAACTGGAGACAACGCCGCCCGTGACGAATACGTATTTAGTCATTTTCTCTAATCAAAAAGAAGAGCGCCGTCTGTGTCCGGCGCGGGATTCTTGAATTAAGGAATTATAAAGAAGCACAACCGCTTTTTTGGGTACTTCTGCCTAATTTCTGGAGAAAATTCAGCCGAAATACCCGAACGCGAACGATGCGGTAAGCATTAGACAATCATCAGCATGGCTGCTGCTGTAGGCAGCACGGCCAGAGACGAATCGAGACGATCGTAAAAGCCGCCGTGACCGGGAAGCAAGCGCCCGGAATCCTTAACGCCGGCCTGGCGCTTGAGGCTCGACTCGAAAAGGTCACCCGAAACGGAAACCGCCACCAGGACAAGAATCATCAGAAGACCGGCCGCAAAGCCCGCCTTGTCAAGGAGAATACTCGTGAGCACCATTTCGTGGGGTAACCAAAGGTAAGCCGCAAGCGCCGCCACCAGGACACTAACAAGGCCGCCCACCACGCCTTCCCAAGTTTTCTTGGGGCTAATAGCGGGAGCCATGCGGTTCTTGCCAAAAAGGCGCCCCGCAAAGTAGGCACAGGCATCAGCCAACCACACGATCATAAAGACGCTGATAAGAAGCGGCCAACTGCCCAAACGCAGGAATTGCCACACGGCAAGCCACGTTGCGGTCGTCACCACAAAAGCAAGGACCGTTGCCGCGGAACGCGCTACACCAAAGCCGATGTTGCGCGCGTTGTAGCACACGGCCGTGACGGCAAGCCAAATGCAGGCCACGGCAAGCTGCAACGCCAGATAAACGGAACCGAAAACGTCAAGATCGGCCGCACCCAGTGCGAGACCTGCTCCCGCTAGCGCAAAGCAGCCGCCCAGAAAATAGGACGGAGTTCCGGGCAGCTTGGTGAGTTTGAGCCATTCGGCCAGCGTGATGCCGTAGCCGATTGCCAGAACGGCGTTAAGAACATGGTCGCCGGCCTGCGCCGCAACCACGAGGATCAGCAGCAAAACCGCCGCTGTAATAACTCGCGTTAAAAGCATGATCAACCAAAAAACGGACTGCGAACAAACAAACTATGGCACAAGAAAGGCAATGCCGCAAAGCTTTTGACGCCTGGCGACGTACCTTTGACGTTAGGGAATCGGCCCCTTAGGCTCCGTTTCGGATCTGTTCGCTGGTTTTGCCAAAACGGCGTTCGCGGCCGGCGAACCACTTGAGCGCCTCATCGAGATCGGCTTCAGAAAACTCGGGCCAGAGCTTTTCGGTAAACCAAAGCTCTGCGTACGCTGCCTGCCAAAGAATAAAGTTGGAAATGCGCTGCTCTCCCCCGGTTCGGATCATCAGATCAACGGGGCCCGACCAAGGCATGCCGAGATAGCGGTCAATGTTTTCAACCGTCAGATCAAAGCCGGCAGCGGCAGCCCGACGCGCGGCCTGCGCAATGTCCCAGCGGCCGCCGTAGTTGATGCAGACGTTAAAGTGCATTCCCGTGGCGTTGCGGGTGATGTCCTCAGCCTGTTCTATCGCTCGCACCAGCTCGTCGGAAAAGACACTTCTGTCGCCCACGACGTGCAGTCTGACGTCTGCCTTCAGAAGCGGTTCGGCCTCCTGCTTGAGTCCAGCCACGAAGAAATTGAGAAGCGCGTTGACTTCTTCGCGCGGGCGATTCCAGTTTTCGCTCGAGAAAGCAAAAACCGAAAGATGTTCGATGCCGCGGCTACGCGCCGCCTTGACGACGGTCCGAACCGTCTCAACGCCTCGGCGATGGCCTTCAATGCGCGGCAAAAAGCGCCCCTTAGCCCAGCGGCCGTTGCCGTCCATAATGATTGCGAGGTGGTTGGGATGCGACATGGCGGTGATTGCAAAACTAACAAACAAAAAAGCGCCCGCACTGACGGCTTGGTTAAGCCGAGCCCGGGCGCTTGTCGGGTGAGAACATCTTAGTTCCGCTGCCGTAGCGGAAACTTAGACCGTCATCACCTCTTTTTCCTTGGCGGAAACGACCTGATCGACCTCAGCGATGTACTTGTCGGTCATCTTCTGGATTTCCTTTTCGCTGCGGCTCTGTTCGTCTTCGCTCACTTCCTTGGCCTTTTCGAGCTTCTTGACGTGTTCGTTGGCGTCGCGGCGCAGATTGCGGATGGCGACCTTGGCGTCTTCGCCGTCGCCGCGCACAACCTTACAGATTTCACGACGACGTTCTTCGGTGAGCGGCGGAACCGGCACGCGAACCATGTCGCCGAAGGCAGCGGGGTTCAGCCCCAGGTCAGCCATGAGAATCGCCTTTTCGATCACGGGAATCATCTTGCGATCCCAGGGCTGCACCGTAATCGTGCGGGCGTCGGCCACGCCGAGGTTGGCAACCTGAGACAGCGGCGTAGGCGAACCATAGTAATCGACCATCACATGTTCCAGAATGCCGGTGGAGGCACGCCCCGTACGCAACTTGGAAAGATCGTCACGCAGGCTTTCGATCGTGCGCTTCATCTTGTATTCACACTGCTGTTGAATTTCGGCGATAGTACTCATTTGTTTTCTGTTTCTGATTAGTCAGAGAAAAAAAGATTGAATCTGTTGATTTTGCCACGAATTCTTAGACATGCACAAGCGTGCCCTCGTCTTCGCCGAGCACAACGCGGCGCATGGCGCCGGGCTTGGTGATCGAGAAGACCTTGATGGGCAAACCCTGATCGCGGCAAAGAGCGAAAGCCGTGGCATCCATCACCTTGAGGTTGCGGCGCATGGCTTCGTCAAACGTGATGTCCTTGTAGAGTTCGGCGTTGGGGTTCTTCTTGGGATCTTCGGAGTAGATGCCGTCGACCTTGGTGGCCTTCAGAACGATCTGAGCACCGATTTCAGCGCCGCGCAACGCGGCCGTCGTATCGGTCGTGAAGAACGGATTGCCGGTACCGGCAGCAAAGATCACAACGCGGCCCTTTTCCAGATACTTCAAAGCGCGGCCGCGGATGTACGGTTCGGCAACCTGAGACAGCGTCAGAGCGCTCTGCACGCGGGCTTCGATGCCGGCGGTACGCAGGGCGTCCTGCAGAGCCATTGCATTCATGACAGTGGCGAGCATACCCATGTAGTCGCCTGTGGCCCGGTCCATGCCGGTTGCGCCGAGCGCCACGCCGCGGAAGATATTGCCGCCGCCCACAACAACGCCGAGTTCGACACCGAGCTCAAGCATGCTCTTGATTTCCTCAACGATGCCCGAAAGCGTCGTGCGGTTGATACCGAACTGATCCGGCCCCATCAGGGCTTCGCCGGAAAGTTTCAAAAGAACGCGCTTGTACTTGGGCGTGGGATTTTGCATGGGCACATACGGCGATTTTGTCCGCCGCCTCCGTCAGGTAGGGTTGTCACGAAAATCTTGGCGAGTTTTACGAATTTCAGGCGCAAAACAAGCCTGGTAAAAGCCCTCATCTGGGCACTTTTACCTAAATTGTGTGGATGATACAGCAATCAACGCGTGTTTGAGTCAAGCCGTACCGAATGCACACAAGTTTTTGCAAACACTCTCCCAAAAGTAACGGCCCGGATTTCTCCGAGCCGTCACCCCTTAACTCATTTTTTCAGCCAGAAGAGCCGATTAAGCCTTGGCAGCAGCTGCCTGCTGAGCAGCGACTTCAGCAGCGAAGTCTTCGTTGCGCTTTTCGAGGCCTTCGCCGACCACGTACAGGCCGAAGGAAGCCACGGAAGCACCCTTGCTCTTCAGAAGCTGGGCGATCGTCACCTTGTCGTCCTTAACGAACGGCTGGTTGAGGAGCGTCACTTCCTTGAGGAACTTGTTGACGGTACCTTCGGCGATGCGTTCGAGCATGGCTTCGGGCTTGCCGGCTTCGCGAGCCTTTTCGATGGCCACGCGGCGTTCGGTTTCGATCAGTTCAGCGGGAATGCCGGACTGGTCGAGAGCCTTCGGCTTTGCAGCAGCGATGTGCATGGCGATGTCGTGAGCGACTTCGTCGTCACCGCCGACCACGTCAACGAGAGCAGCGATCTTGGAGCCACCGTGCACATACTTGTGCAGCTGGCCCTGAGCTTCGAAGCGCTGGAAACGACGGAAGGTCATGTTTTCGCCGATCTTGCCGACGAGAGCCGTACGGACTTCTTCGAGGGTCTTGCCGTCGATGTTGAGAGCCGACAGAGCAGCGATGTCAGCCGGGTTCTGTTCGGCAACCAGACGAACCGCATCCTGGGCCATCTTCTGGAATTCTTCGTTCTTGGCAACGAAGTCGGTTTCCGAGTTGACTTCAAGGATGGCGCCGACCTTGCGGTCTTCGCTCACGTAAACCGTCACAACGCCTTCAGCCGTCACGCGGGCAGCGGCCTTGCTAGCCTTGTTGCCGAGCTTGACGCGAAGGATTTCTTCTGCCTTGGCGGCGTCACCGTCAGCTTCCGTGAGGGCCTTCTTGCATTCCATCATCGGGGCGTCGGTCTTTTCGCGAAGCGCCTTAACCATTGCGGCAGTAATAGCGGCCATTCTTTTAGCTCCTATTGTCTTAAAAAAATTGTCCGAGAATACCCGTTCTCGAACATATTGAAATTCTGTTTCTGCAGGATCCAACTTTTGCAGACCCTGAAAAAATAGCAGAAAAAAGGGCGCAGGCTAAAAAATTTTTCGCCGCGCCCTCTCTTCAGCCGTCCGAAAGACCGCGAGATCAGTCGGACGGATGCGTCTTGTCGGACGCCAAAGATCGATGTCTAAGAATTAGGCTTCGGTCTTTTCTTCGACTTCCACGAACTCTTCCTGAGCTTCTTCTTCACCGGTGGCCACATCGGCACGGCCGGCGAGGATGGCGTCAGCGATCACGGAAGCGTAGATGGCAACAGCCTTACCGGAGTCGTCGTTGCCCGGGATGACATAGTCAACGCCTTCGGGGCTGTGGTTGGTATCGACGACAGCCACGACCGGAATGCCGAGCTTGTTGGCTTCCTGGATGGCGATCTTGTGGTAGCCGACGTCAATCACGAAGAGGGCGTCGGGCAGGCCGGCCATGTCCTTGATACCGCCGATGGACTTGTTGAGCTTTTCAACTTCGCGGGTGAAGTCGAGAGCTTCCTTCTTGCTCATCTTCTCGAGGCCGCCGGCTTCGAGCGTGGCTTCCATGTCCTTGAGGTGACGGATCGTCTGCTTCACGGTCTTGAAGTTCGTGAGCGTGCCGCCGAGCCAGCGCTGATCAACGTAGCAGCAGCCAGCGCGCTGGGCCTGTTCGATGATCGTGTCGCGGCCGCCGCGCTTGGTGTCCACGAAGAGGATCTTGCCGCCGCGAGCGGAGAGTTCGCGAACGAACTTTTCAGCTTCGGCAAGCTTTTCAACCGTCTTTTCGAGGTTGATGATGTGAATCTTGTTGCGGGCGCCGAAGATGTACTGAGCCATCTTGGGGTTCCAGAAGCGGGTCTGGTGGCCGAAGTGGCAACCGGCTTCGAGCATTTCACGCATGCTGACGGACATTTCTTATTCTCCAAGGTTATGTCTAACACCGAGGCCTTGGCAAAACCGCTCGATTGCGGTCACCCGGAGAGCCTTCGGCGTGCTATTTACTGACCCGCGCCAACATAGCGCAGGTTCGGGAAAATTCTTTGCTTGCACAAAGAAGCGCGGATTATATGAGAAAACACCGCCGAGATCAAATGCTCGGGCGAAATTTTTCTCTAATTTCAGTGCTCTCGAACACGTACCGGCACGGTGACGGTCTGAGGCGTTTCACTGCCGTCGCCGCCGTAAAGAGAAAGCAAACTGCCGATGACAGAAACCAGCGCCGCAACGTAGCTTAAGGGCTCATAACTCATGAGTTCGCTTGCCAGAGCCAGACTGCCCGCCGTTGCAATCGTCGCGAGCGCCGCCGCAGCATTGAGTTTTCTTCCTGCCGCCAGCGTCACGAAAATCGGAAAGACCACCGCACAGGTATATATCGTGTTGGCCGCCAGAAGCAGTCCCAGCACGCTCTTGCCGGAACCGGCAAGAACAAAGGCCGCCGCGGAAATGACAAGAATCAACCTCCGTGAGACCTTCACGCTCGGCGCCTTCAGAATGTCGTTGGCCGCCACCGTCGCCGCCGTGATCAGACAAGAATCGGCCGAAGACAAGATGGCGCTTGCCATCACAAAGAAAAAGAGCACGCCCACCCAGGTCGGCAACTGTCCGACCAATTGAGGCAGCACGGCGTCGCCCTCCACCCCTTCTCCCAAAAAGGCCCTTGCCTCCAAGCCGATGCCCACGATCACAAAAGCAATCAGGGCAATGCCCAGGATGCCCAGCTCCGCTCCGCGGCGAGCCGCCTTATCCGATTCCGCACTCATGATGCGGGCAAATAGCATGGGACAGACGATATAGCTGCCGCCGATCAGCAGCATGAAGCGAGACCAATCCGAGATCTCAAACTTGTCGTTGAGCCATTCGAGACGCACCTCGGAAACAGGCTCGGGATTGATCGAAATCAGAAACCCCAAGAGAAAAATCAGTCCAGTCGCCAGGCAGACAAGCTGAATCACGTCGCTTTTGATCACGCTCGCCTGTCCGCCCAGCCAGGTGTAGAGAACGATCACAAAGGCACCGCAGGCCATCGCCGATAGGCTCGACATTCCAGTCAGACCCGACACAATTCGCCCCATGGCCAAAAACTGCGCGGCAAGAATCGCCACCCATGAACACAGAATGATCACGCAGGACAGGCGATGTGCATGAACACCGACGGACTCCCGAATCATTTCGGGCATTGTGAGAGCCGAACCGCGAGAGCGGATGCGCGGCACCATAAAGAGACGCAGCACCACAAGTCCCGCCGCCCCGGAAAGCAACCACCAAAGCGCGGGCGTGCCTACCGCATAGGCCAGTCCGCACATCCCAACCGTGGCCGAACCGCCCACGCAGGATGCGATGATCGAAAAACCGACCTGATGCGTTTTGGATTTGCGATCGTTAAGAAAGTAGCCGGCCGGCGTTTGCCCTTTACGAAAGTCGATATATGCCAGAGCAATAAAAAGAAGCGAATAAAGAACAAACCAAATCATGCGATAAAAACCAATTCGAACGATTGTCGATACAATTTTTCTTAAATGATAGTTTTAGATAGCCTCTGACGGTCTTGTCAGCCCGCAACACACTCAAAGAGAAAAGCTCGATTCAAAACCGGCAATTGCCTTGCGCAAATCTTCCGTGAGATAGGTTTCGACCTTCTCCGCCGTCTCATCCGGAACGCCGTAGTAGGCACCTGCCGGAGCTCCGACCATTGCACCCAGCGTGTCGGTGTCGCCGCCCAATCCGACTGCCAGCCGAATGGCGCTTTCAAAATCCGTGGACTCAAAGAATGCCTGCAGAGCCTGTGGGATGGAATTGCCGCAGGTGCCCAGTCCTCTTCCCTTCCAATAGTCGTTCTGAATTTCACCGATCGTGAAATCCAGCGGGTAGAAGTTCTCGACAATGTAGCGGCGAATCTCTTCCTTGCTCTTGCCCTGACGAGCCAAGAACGTTGTCGCTGTCACCGCGCGGGCGCCCAACATGCCTTCCGGATGGTTGTGCGTCACTCCCGTGACCAGGTCGGACAACAGCAAGGCCTCTTCGAGTGTCTCGGCTGCGTAGGCGCAGCCGCTTACGCGCATTCCTGCGCCGTTGCCGTGACTCATGTAAGGCTTGCGGTGCGGATTGTGCAGCCACTCGTCAAAACGAGTTCCGTAGCCCGCCAACGGATAGCGAGAACCGTATTCACAGAAAAGTTCGACCACGCGTCGCGGCAAAGATGCCGGATTTCCGCCCGTTTCGGTCAGCGCCTGACAGATTGCCACGGTGAGCACCGTATCGTCAGTGAAGAAACAATCCGAGGACAGAAACTCAAAACCGGTTTCCGGCGGCATCGTGAACTCACAATACGAGCCGTCTTCGGGCTGACACGAAAACTCAAAACGAGAACCGACAATATCTCCGACAATGGCTCCAAGCATTCTCCGCCTCCGAATCTCTTGGTGCGTTGAAAAATGTTGCGGCCGTCAGGCCTTCATGGACTCAAGCGCCGCCAATAACACATTGGGACCGGCTTCCTTGTATGCCTTGGGATCGGACAGCGTACGGCGCCAGAGTCGCGCACCGGGCAAGCCGTTCATCAGGCCCATCGTGTGGCGAGCTGCGTTTCGCACCGCATTTTCGTGTTCCGGTGCAACGCGATGCAGGTACGCCGTCATTTGTTCGACCACGTCTTCACGACGAAGCTCACGGGGCTCTTCCCCGAACAGAACTTCGTCTACGCGAGACAGCATCCAGGGTTCATGATAGGCGGCTCGCCCCACCATCACACCGTCCATGCCGTTATCAATGAAGGTCTTGGACTCTTCAAGCGTCTGGATTCCGCCGTTGATGCAAAACTGCGCCTGCGGAAAGTCCTTTTTGAGTCGGTAGGCATAGTCGGGCTTAAGCGGCGGCACGTCGCGGTTCTGACGCGGCGACAATCCTTTGAGAAAGGCAGTGCGAACATGCACGATGAAAGCGCGGCAACCGGCTTCGTAAAGCGTCCCGACAAAGTTCTGCACGAAAGGATAGTCGTCCTGATGATCCACGCCGATGCGGTGCTTGATCGTGGTCTCAAGACCGCTCGCTTCTCGGATCGCCTGAAAGCACTCCGCCACGAGCTTGGGCTCAAGCATCAGGCAGGCGCCAAACGAGCCTTTCTGGACGCGCTCGGAGGGGCAGCCGCAGTTGAGGTTGATTTCGTCGTAACCGTATTGCGACGCAATGGCAGCCGCCTTGGCCAGATCCTCCGGATCACTGCCGCCGAGCTGGCAGGCGACGGGATGCTCCGTTTCGTCAAACTTCAGAAGCAGATCCCGGTTGCCGAACAAAATGGCCGGCGCCGTCACCATTTCGGTGTAGAGACGAGCACGCTTCGTCATCAGCCGCATGAAATAGCGGCAATGACGATCGGTCCAATCGAGCATCGGGGCAACGCAAAAGCGAAACTTTTCGGTGTCAGTCATGAAATATCGATACGAACGCCCCGCATCTTTCTCAGACGCGGGGACGAAATGGGATGGAAATCGTCATCGGCCGCAGAGCCGATCGTCAAACGATTATTTGCGAAGCAGGCCGCCCAAAAGCGCGGCAACTCTGCCCTTTTTCTTGCCTTGAGTCTGGCCGCGAACGGTAGTCTGAACCGACTGATTGCGTTCAGTCTCGGCCGTAGCCGTGGTTTCGGTCGGTTCATATGGCGCATCAAAGATCGGATCGTAGACCGGAGCCGGCATCTTTGGCAGATCCAGATCCACCGGACGGCGCCCCTCGCGATCGTCATCTCGCCATTCCTTGCGACCGCGGCGCGGACGATCTTCTCCGAAACCGTCACGACGCTGCGTCTCATAACGGGAGCGGCGCTCTTCACGAGACAGCGGACGGCGCTCGGCAGGCTTGAACTTCTGCTTGGTGAGCTCTTCGATGGCCGTCACAAGGCGACTGTCGCCGCCGGTTGCGAGCATCACGGCTTTGCCCTTGGCGCCCGCTCGCCCCGTACGACCGATGCGGTGCACGTAGTCTTCGGCACCAAACGGTACGTCGTAGTTGATCACGACCGGAAGTTCGGCAATGTCCAGACCTCGGGCGGCTACATCGGTTGCCACCAACACTTCTACTTCGCCCTTCTTGAAAGCTTCCAAGGCGGCCATGCGCTCTTCCTGGGACTTGTCTCCGTGAATGGCATCGGCCGAAATGCCAACGCGAGAAAGCGTGCTTGCAAGACGACGGCATGTGATCTTGGCGTTCACAAAGACGATGACCTGCTTGATCGGACCGCCGTTTTCGCCGTCACCCTTGAGGATATCGATGAGAACATCGGTTTTTTCGGAGTCGTGAACCTGATAGACAATCTGCTCGACCGTATCGGCCGTGGCGTTTTCACGAGCCACTTCCACGAGCACCGGGTTGCGCAGGAAGTTGCCGGCAAGTTTCTTCACTTCAGGCGAGAACGTTGCCGAGAACATCAGGTTCTGACGCTTTTTCGGCAACAGATTCAGAATGCGCGAAATGTCGGGCAAAAAGCCCATATCAAGCATACGGTCGGCCTCGTCGAGAATCACGATTTCGACCTGAGAGAGGTTCACCGAACCGCCTTCATGGTGGTCAAGCAGACGACCGGGCGTTGCCGTGAGGACCTCAACGCCACGGCGCAGCATGTCGGCCTGCGGCTTGATGTCCACGCCGCCGTAGACCACGCCCACGCGCAGAGGCGTCTTGCTTGCGTACTTCACAAGACTTTCATTAACCTGCACTGCCAGTTCGCGAGTCGGCGCAAGAATCAGCACGCGCACGGGGTGACGTGCGGGCGACATCGACGTATTGGCCTTGGGAAGAATTCGCTGCAGTGCAGGCAGTCCATAGCCGGCCGTCTTACCCGTACCGGTCTGTGCCGCTCCCATCACATCCTGCCCCGCAAGCACGACGGGGATAGCCTGCACCTGAATCGGCGTGGGCGTGACATAGCCCATTTCGGCAATCGCTGCCTGGATATGTGAATCGAGGGGAAATTTAGAAAAATCTAGGATTTCTGACATCAGCGTCTTCCGGGGCTGTCAAACGGATTGGCCGCATTTTACAGTTCTTCCCGTAAGAAAACCTTGCAAAAACAGCGCAATAGCTTTCCAGAAAGTACCTCTGATGCTAATCCCGTGCAGCACCGCAACCAAGAAAAGCGGAAACTGAAAAGAGAAAACCCCGATAAATCGGGGCATACCAGACTTTACCGAATGTAGATGGTGCCCGAAGCGGGACTCGAACCCGCATGCCAAAGGCCAAGGATTTTAAGTCCTTTGCGTCTACCGATTTCGCCATTCGGGCGACATTCGGTATTAAGTTGGTGTGCTGAAGGATTCTCAGCACTAAAATTGTGATTTTATAGAAATTCTTTCTTCACGAAAAGTCTCAGATGGCCGTCAAATCTTTCTTCGTCTTCGCATCGCTCTGCTGGGCTTTCAGCTCCAGCTACGCCCAGACGCCAGCGCTTGATTTCTCACAGGCAAGGCAGCTTGCTCACGACCGGGTGGACGCCATCAAGGTCGAAACCGCCGAAACGGCCAAGCGCGAAAGCGAAGCCAAGAGCGCGCGCAGCCTGCACGGACCTAAGATCGAGCTTGACTCCAAGCAGATCTGGGGACGCAAAACGCTCGATTACGGCACGATCAATCTTAGATCGATCATTCCCACCTTGCCACCTATCGACCTCTATCACGAAGAAGACATCGGGGGGCCGCGTGCGGCCATCAACGCTCAGCTGCCGATTTACATGGGCGGCGCCATCAATGCCAAAGTACGCGCAGCCGACGAAGCCGTCTACGAATCGCAGGCTCGCACGCAGGCGCAGCGCGACACCGTTGACACCGAGCTCGCGCAGAAATACTTTGCCGTACAGCTTGCGCGCAGCATTGAACGACTGCAAAGCGAAATGCTTCATCAGCAGGAGTTGGAAGTTCGCAAAGCGCTTCGGTTTGAAAAGACCGGCACGATCAGCAAACTCGAACGCATGGCCGTCGAAGTCAACCGAGACGCGGCCAAGCGAGAGCTTTTGACCGCTCAGACAAACCGCCGTGTAGCCGAAAGCGAATTGGCCGGACTTCTGCGTGAAGAGAGTGTGGGAGAACTCAAAAACCCCCTCTTTGTTGTCACGGAAGACATCGGTTCATTAAAGAGCTGGCAAGACAAGGCGATGGGCTCAAGTCCCGTCCTAAAGAGCGTAGTGGCGCAACGCCGGCAGGCCGAGCAAGGCGTGACGGCTGCAAAGGCCGCCTGGCACCCTCAGGTATACGCTTTTGCCAACTACAACCTGATTAAGCACTATCTGACGATTCCCGAACCCGACTGGATCGCCGGCATTGGTCTGAAGTTCACGCTCTGGGACAACAAAGATCGCAACGCGTCGATTGCAGCGGCCAATTCGCTCGTCACCAAAGCACAGGCTGCGCACGACGAGGCAAGCAACCGCATTCAGACGGCCGTTCAGACAGCGTACCTAAAAAGCAACGAGGCCCGAGAAGCCTATCGCCTCACCGACTCGACACTTTCGCTTGCCAAGGAAAACCTGCGGCTGCGTGAAAAGAGCTTTTCCGAGGGGCTCTCGACGGCCGATGAAGTCAACGATGCGCGCACCAAGCTTCTGGCCGCTGAAATCGCGCGACGTGTGGCTGCCTATCGCTTTGTCGTCGCCTGGGCCATGCTCAACGCCGTAAGCGGCGACATGAACGCCTTCGAGCAATCTGTCACGCGTCAGACAAACATTTTTGAATATTGATGTGTCCACTATGACCAAATCCAAAAACGTCTCCGTTAAAACAATCGCCGTTGCCCTGGTCGGCGCAGGACTTCTTGCCTTTATCGGCATCGGTCTGTGGAAAGCGGCCACCCCTGCTCCGGCGCCGCTTCAGGGGCAAGTCGACGCCCGCACCATTGAAGTGGCGCCCAAGATTCCGGGCCGCATCGAGAAAGTGCTCGTCAAGGAAGGCGACACGGTCGAAGCCGGCGCCGTGATGGTCAAAATCGACATTCCGGAAATCTCCGCAAAACTCGGCCAAGTCACGGCGCAGGAGCAGGCCGCTCAAGCCAAAGCTCGCCTTGTGGAAGAAGGAGCCCGCAAAGAGAAGATTCGTGAAGCCAAGTCAATGTTTGAAAGTGCCAAGGGTGCACTGCAGCTTGCCGAGAAAACCTTTTCCCGTGTCAATGCCCTCTACAAGGAAGGACTTGTGTCGGCTCAAAAGTTCGATGAAGCCAAAGCGGCGCTTGATACCGCCCGCGGGCTAACCCGCGCCGCGCAAAGCGTCTATGACATGGCGCTCACGGGGTCGCGCGAAGACGAAAAGCGAGCCGCAGAAGCACTGGCGCGTCAAGCCGCCTCGGGTGTCGCCGAAGTGCAGAGTCTGGCTTCTGAAAGTCTGGTCCGCGCTCCACGCCAAGGTGAAGTCACGCGTGTGGTATTGCATGAAGGCGAAGTAACGCCGGCCGGTTTCCCGCTCGTCACATTGCTGGATCACTCCGACAAATGGGTGGTCTTCAACATCCGCGAAGACGAGCTTGCCAACATCAAAGTGGGCACCGAACTCAAAGCCAAGGTGCCGGCTTTGGGTGCCGACAACGTCGCCTTTACCGTTTATTGGATAAATCCGCGGGCCGACTACGCCACCTGGCGTTCCACCCGTCAGTCGACGGGCTACGACGTGCGCACCTTCGAAGTTCGCGCCCGACCGCTTGAGCCGATGCGCGATCTGCGTCCCGGCATGAGCGTGATTGTTGACCGCGTTACCCGAGGCTCCTGACGTTTCTCCCGGTTATGTCGTCGTTTCTTTCCGACTTTAAGCGCGCTTTTGTGCAGGAAGCACGCACCACAGCCGATACGCCGCTTTTGTGGCTTACCGGCATCGTGGTGCCCGTTTTCTGGTGCCTGGCCGTCGTCGCCGTCTTTGCCACCGGGCTGATGCGCAACATCCCCGTCGGTCTTGTCGACTACGACAACTCCGCAGAAAGCCGGGATCTGATCCGATCGCTGGATGCGGTTGCCTCTGTTGATTTCATCAACTACGAAAATCCTCAGGCGGCAACGGCTGATCTTGCCACAGGCAACATATACGCCCTCTTTGTCATCGGCCACAACTGGAGCGAAAAAACGTCCGGCAGCCGCTCCGACTCAGCTCTTGAGCTCTTTCTAAACAAGAGCTACTACGCCATCGCGACCACGGTGGAAACCGACCTCAAGCTTGCGCTGTCTCAAATCCAAGTCGGACAGATGCTCGAAGCCGCCTCCGTCGTGGGCGGAGGCTTTGCCGGAAACAAAGAACGTCTGGCCGTGCTCGACGCCGACATTTTGATTGCGGGCAACCCAGCTCTCAATTTCAAAGCATATCTGCTCACCACCATTCTGCCCGGCGTGCTCGCCTTAGGGGCCATTCTGACTTGTGTAGGATCGCTTACCCGAGAATGGAGACTCAAGACCGTGCATCAAGTCGTGGGAACCTACTCTCACCTCACGGGATTTCTGCTTGGTCGCATGATCTTTTGGTTGGTCCTCTACTCGCTCATGGGACTGGCATACCTTGCCTGGTTCACCGGCTGGGAGGGCTGGGGCGTACAGGGCAGTCTCGTCGCCTGGGCGCTGGGCATCGTGCTCTTTTTCGCGAGCATGCCCGCCCTAGCCATGCTCTACACAAGCCTCTCGCCGTCATGGATTATTGCCATGTCGGTTGCAATCGGCACCACCGCTCCCATCTTCCCCTTCACGGGCTTTTCCTTTCCTCTGGATTCGATGGACTCGGTTGCGCAGCTCCTTGCGCAATTCCTGCCCTTGACGTGGTACCTGAGACTTCACTCGTCGCAGTGGGTGCTCGGCAGCGACCTTTCGCACACGATCCATCTGCTCTCGATGCTTTCTCTATTCGTCATCATCCCGGCCGCCGTCGGTCTGGCTCTGCTGCCAATGAGAATGCGCAAATGGGCTCAAAAAGAGCTTAAGCCACACCCCGCTGTCGGTTTGCCTGAACCCGTCGGGTTCTGGGAAACAGTTCGCACGGTTCTCGCACGCGGCGCCTTTACGAAAGACACTTTCGTGATTTTCGTGATCGCCGTTGCTTTCTACCTGCTCTTTTACGCATGGCCCTATGCGGCGCAAAACGTCACCAGCGTTCAGACGGCCGTAGTTGACCTTGACCGCAGCGCCGCGAGCCGCGCCATGATCGAACGCATCAAATCAGTGGCTATGATCAATGTCGTTGCCATCGAAACGGATCGAGCCAAAGGCGAAACACTCTATAAAACCGAACAAGCGGCGGCTGTGATCACGATTCCGGAAAATTTCGAAGAAAACCTGCTTGCCGGCAAACACACCTCCGTTGCACTTACCGCCAACGGTGCCTTCCCCGTGAAGTCGCGCGCGGTCATGGCAGGCCTCATGGGCGTCGTCGGAGAAACGACGGCCGCGAGCATGGCGCTCAATCTCGTTCGCGCCGGAGCTCCACTCGAAACCCTCAAAAAGCTTCAAATGGCCCCCGTCGCCTTTGCCGACGTCAACCTCTACAACCCGCTTTCGGGCTACGCAAGCTATATCGTTGCCGCCGTAATGCCTGTCATCATCCAAGCCGTGATGTTCGTAAGCATCGTGATGAGTTTAGGCGGTTGGCTTGCGAGTTCCCAACCTCCATCCGTGCTGCGTGCCGTCTGCCGCAACACGCGTGGCTTTGCGGCGCTCTACACCGCCTTCTGGCTTTTCAGTCTCGTGTGGCTTGCCTACGCTCTGGGCCCGGACTTCGTGCTCTTTGATTTTGCCTCCATGCAAAACCCCGGAGCAACACTGCTTTTGGCCTCAATTTTCGGCGCTGCCGTGGTGAGTTTCGGTCTGGCCTTTACGTTTGCCATGGGCACGAACGCATACGGCGCACAGTTCTTCGTGGTCATATCGGCTCCGGCGCTCTTTCTTTCGGGCGTCGTACACCCGCTCTTTGATATGACACCGCCCGCTTTGGCCTTGCGCTTGTTCTTACCCTCGACCTCGGGCATCAACGGTCTTGTTGCCGTCTCCCAAAACGCAGCGCCGCTCTACGCCGTCATGCCTCAGCTTGCGCATTTGCTTGTTTTGGCCGTCGCCTACGGTGTGTTAGCGTTCGTCCTTTGGAAACGCGCCGCAAAGAAAATCCAAACCGCCGAGTTAAGCTCTTAGACCGATGATCGATAAGACAGAACTCAAATCGCGCCTGCGCCTTTTTGCGCTGCCCGCCGGAACGGATCACCGTGAAATCGATGCGCTCAGAGACAATCCCGTTGCCGATATCACCGACGACGGCAACCGAATGTTGTATCTAGCTTCGAGCGATGAGTTTTTTGCGCTTTACTGCAACGGAACAACGATCGTCAACGCTCATGCCTGCAAAGCAGTGACGGACAACGCCCTTCAGTTCCTGTCCCGTCGGCCTCTCACGGATCTCGTACTCGCCGGCCGCTTCTCCAAAGGTGCGCTTCGAGCTGTCCGAGAATCTGCCCAAAACTTGGGCGTAGCACTTGAAATCTTTGAAACGCCGGAACCTCGCCTTTTTACCGCAGAGGTGATTAACGGCACTCCCGCTGCTTTTGAACCGAGCGCCGGCTTTGCAAGTGAATCGGAAGCTTTAGCCGCGTGTCTGGCGCCCGGCCTGGGCGTTCGAGGCGCTGTGCATTGGACGCAATTGTGGAAAACCGAAGCGTCCCTCCCGGCCATGCGCTGCGGACTGAGAAAGCCTGACGCCTTTTATTCGGTGGCCCGACTGCTTGCGCGCACCACCGCTTCGGCCGCCAACTGGAGCGAAATCGGTCGCTTGGCGCACATTCCGAGCGTGACGGTTCTCGAATGGGTCAGACTTCTGGAAAATTTCGCGCTTCTTGAAGTCGTGCCTGCCATCAATCTCAAACCGATGCGTCGCACGTTGGATCGTCCCAAGATCTACTGGCGGCATCCGGGGCTCTGCCTCTGGCTCTCTGGTCAAATGACCGGATGTCCTGAAGGACTGCGCCGCTCCCTCTTTGAAAATGCGGTGTATTTGGCGCTCACGGACATCTACCCTCAAGCAACTTTTGCTCACTTTGCCGACACGAATCACGTAACATGCCCGTTGGTTGTTGAAGTCGACGGACAATATCGAGCCTTTTACATCTGCGAGAACGATGTTCAGCGGGAGCTTTCGCTACGCCACCACAAGTCTCTCGTCAAGACCGGCCGTTTTCATCCGTTGGCGGCATTGATCGAGTACGGAGGACTGACAGCCCCGGCGCTGATAACATACGAAGAAATTTCAGCTGCTTCTCAGAAGCGCTGAAGAAAACACTTAGAAAGGACAAACATGCGAAAGATTTTGGCGGGCGCGACGCTTCTGGCTCTTAGTGCAGGCTTTCTGACCGGATGCAGCGGCATGATAGATGCGATCGAAAAAAGCGCCAATTACACGGACGTAGAAAAGATCGACTACAACCTCTACCGCATTTCCGGTACGCGTCAGAACATCAACCAGCAGTTGCAGTTGCGCGAATTCCTCTACCAGCGTGCCCATGACTTCTGCATGAGAAACGGCCAGGGCGCCCAGCTTATCGACGGAGTTTCCGGCAAGAATCCCAAGGGCGAAGGCGTCAAGGCGATCGTGGTGTTCCGCTGCGTCGGAATCATGAAGGGACCGGAGAAGGAATTCATTGACAATTCGCCCGAAGCGGACGCCGCTCGCGCTGAAGCCGCGCGCATTGCGCGTGAAAAGGCTGAAGAAGAAGCCGAAGCCAAGGCCGAACAGGAGGCGGCTGAAAAAGCCGCTGCGGAGAAGTCCGCCGAACAGTCTGCAACAGTCGAAACAACTAAGCAATGACTTTTTGACAGACAATCGGTTAACCTGATCCTGAGCAGGCATCAATGACGAGATGTCTGTTCGTTTCCAGGAAAGACCGAAGGCCCGGGGGAGTTCGCCGCGAACCGCTCCGGGCTTTTTTGTGTCCGCAAGTACGAAAAAACGGCCCGAAGGCCGTTTTTTCTCTATGCGTTACAACACCGCTGAAACATTAGACGCGCTTGAACACCAACGTGGCATTAGTGCCGCCGAAGCCGAAGTTGTTCTTGACGGCAGCGCGGATTTCCATCTGCTGCGGCTTGTCCTTGCAGACATTGATGCAGCATTCCGGATCCTGGTTGACGATGTTGATCGTCGGAGGCGCCACCTGGTCGCGAATCGCAAGAACCGTAAAGACGCTTTCGATACCGCCGGCACCGCCGAGCAAGTGACCCGTAGCGCCCTTGGTGGAGCTCACCACAAGCTTGTCGGTGTGTTCGCCGAAGAGTTCGCGCACAGCGCGGGATTCGTTGATGTCGCCCACGGAGGTCGACGTGCCGTGTGCATTTAGGTAGTCAATGTCCTCGGGCTTCAGACCGGCGTGGTTGAGCGCCATCTTCATGGAGCGAACGGGGCCGTCCGTAGCAGGCGTCGTGATGTGATAGGCGTCACCCGAAAGACCATAACCTGCGAGTTCGCAGTAGATCTTGGCGCCGCGGGCAACGGCGTGGTCGTAGTCTTCGAGAACAAGCAGGCCGCAGCCTTCACCCATCACAAAGCCGTCACGATCAACGTCGAACGGACGGGAAGCGTGAGCCGGGTCGTCGTTGCGGCGCGAAAGAGCGTGCATGCTGTCAAAGCCACCAATGCCGACTTCGCAGACCGTGCCTTCGGTACCGCCCGCAAGCATCACGTCGGCGTCACCGCGGCGAATGATCCAAGCCGCTTCACCGATTGCATGCAAACCGGTGGCGCAAGCCGTCACGGTAGCAAGGTTAGGACCGCGCAGGTTTTTCATGATGCCAACCAGACCCGAAGCCATGTTGATGATGCAACCGGGGATCATGAAGGGCGAGATGCGGCGCGGACCGCGTTCGAGCATCGCCTTGTGGTTGACGCAAATGGTTTCCAGACCGCCGATGCCCGAGCCGATAATGCAACCGGCGCGATCACCCTCTTCGTTTTTGCCGACGAAATCGAGACCGGCATCTTTGAGAGCTTCGGTCGCAGCCGCAGCGGCAAATTGCACATAGCGGTCATAACGGCGAGCTTCCTTGGCCTGCAGGCCGCCGGCCGCAGGATCAAAATTCTTGACTTCCCCGGCAATACGGCAACCGAATTCGGAAGCGTCAAATTCAGTAATCGGTCCGATACCGCATTCGCCGGCTAACAAAGCCTTCCAACTCGATTCCACATCGAGACCAAGCGGCGATACCATGCCCAAACCGGTCACAACCACACGGCGCATCTTTTTGTTTTCCTTCCTGTTGTTCTGTGCAATACAAATCCGCTAAAAAAAGGGGGCTCACGCCCCCTTTTGCTTCATGCTGCCCGACACAAGGTCATTTACCCTCTCTCGGACAGCGCCTCAAGAGGCATTAGGCCTTGACGTTGGCCTGAATGAAGTCGATAGCCTGCTGAACGGTGCGCAGGTTTTCCTGCTGTTCATCCGGGATTTCGATCTTGAAAGCGTCTTCAAGAGCCATCACGAGTTCAACCGTGTCAAGGCTGTCGGCACCGAGATCTTCGATGAAGGAGGCTTCATTCTTGATGTCGGCTTCGTTCTTGCCAAGCTGTTCAGCGATGATCTGCTTGACTTTCTGTTCCAAATCTTCCATTTCCTACTCCGCGGAATTAGTCTGTGTTGAGCAAACGGTCATCCGTTTGCCGAAGAAAATTTTCTAATCGGGGGATTTTATCAGGCTTGAGGCCTAATTACATCATCCCATGAACATGCCGCCGTTGACGTGCAAAACGGTCCCGGTGACGTAGCCGGCGGGCTCAGAAGCCAAATAGAGCACGGCTGCAGCGATATCATCCGTTTTGCCGAGGCGAGCCGCCGGAATTTGTGCCATGAGGTGCGTTTTGACGTCTTCGGGCAATGCGGCGGTCATGTCCGTTTCGATAAAGCCCGGGGCCACGCAGTTGACGGTCACGCCGCGGGAGGCCACTTCACGGGCCACCGACTTGCTCATGCCGATCATGCCGGCTTTGGCGGCAGCATAGTTGGCCTGACCGGCGTTTCCCATGGCACCCACCACAGAACTCATGTTGATGATGCGGCCGAAGCGCTGCTTCATCATCGGACGCAGCACGGCGCGAGTCAGGCGGAAGACAGCCGTAAGATTGGTTTCGATCACGGCGTCCCAGGCTTCGTCGGACAAACGCATGGCAAGCATATCGCGGGTGATGCCGGCGTTGTTGACGAGAATGTCGATGCGGCCGAATTCGGCGACGATCGCATCCACGGCAGCCTTGCTCGCTTCAGCGTCAGTCACGTTGAGGACTATGCCGCGACCCTTGTCACCCAAAACTTCGCTGATCTGAGCCGCACCGGCTTCGGACGTGGCCGTACCGATCACCTTGGCGCCGCACTCGGCCAGAGCCATGGCAACGGCGCGTCCGATGCCGCGCGTTGCCCCCGTCACGAGCGCCACGCGTCCGGCAAAGCTTTCAGCGGTAAAAAAGTTCTGCATGTTCTTTTCCTTCTTCTCGATTTATGCGTTGAGTTGCGCAATCACATTCTTGACGCTTGCCAGATCGCTCACGTTCGCAACCGTGATTTCGGGAGCGATGCGGCGAACCAGACCGGCAAGCACGCGGCCCGGGCCGCACTCGACTATATGGGTCACACCCATTTCCTGCATCTTCTGCACGCAGCCGGTCCAGAGCACAGCACTGGCGGCCTGCTTGGCCAATGCGGCGCGGATTTCCCCGACCGTGTTGTGGCATACGACGTCTACATTAGCAACGACGTCAACCATCGGTTCCTGCATCGGCGTGCGGGCAAGTTCTTCGGCCAGACGGTCGGCTGCAGGCTGCAGCAGCGTGCTGTGGAAGGGGGCCGACACGGCAAGCACCACGGCACGCTTGGCGCCGGCTTGCAGAGCAAGCGCACAAGCACGTTCAACGGCCGCCTTGTGACCGGCAATCACAACCTGACCGGGGCAGTTGAAGTTCACGGCTTCGACCGCTTCATCCTGAGCGGCCTTGGCGCAAAGATCAATCACAACGTCGTCGCTCAAGCCCAAAATGGCAGCCATGCCTCCCACGCCGACCGGCACTGCAGACTGCATGGCGCTGGCGCGGAAACGCACAAGACGCACGGCATCCTCGATCGAGAAAACTCCCGCAGCCGTCAGAGCCGTGTACTCGCCAAGGCTGTGTCCTGCCATCACTTCAGGCATCGGTCCGCCCGCTTCCTTCCAGGCCGCAAAAACGGCGTAGCTTGTAGCAAGCAATGCGGGCTGCGTGTTGACTGTCAAATTCAATTCCGTGTCGGGGCCATTGGCAATCAGTTCGCCAAGCGGTTCTCCGAGCGCTCGATCGGCCGCCTGCATCACGGCCGCAGCCGCTTCCGACTCCTTAGCCCAGTCGGCCATGCCGACCTTCTGCGACCCCTGTCCGGGGAATACAAACGCTAATTTCAATTCCGTTCTCCGGTTTTTGTATCTGTTACCACTTCAGGAGCACGCTGCCCCAGGTCATGCCGGCACCCACACCTTGCAGCATCACGGTGTCGCCTTCATGAATTCGTCCGTTTTTGACAGCCCAGTCCAGCGCCAGCGGAACGCTCGCAGCAGACGTGTTGCCGTGCATCTGAACCGTTTCCACTGTCTTGTCCTTCGGAATGCCGAGCTTATCGGCAATCATTTCGATGATGCGGATGTTGGCCTGATGCGGCACCCACACGTCGACTTCGCCCGGCGCGATTCCGGCCATGCCGCAAACTTCCACGAAACTTTCCGACAGAGAGCTCACGGCAAGCTTGAAAACCTGGCGGCCATTCATCTGAATAAAGGGAGAGCCCGCAATTTTGCCGTTTTCAATGCGCGCGTCGCATGCAAGCGTATCAACGCCGAAGGAGCCGTCCGCATGCATGCGGTGCGCAAGAATACCTTCACGCTCGCAGGCTTCGATCACAACAGCGCCCGCGCCGTCGCCAAAAAGCACGCATGTCGTTCTGTCATTCCAGTCAAGCAGTCGGCTCAGCACTTCAGCGCCCACGACGAGGGCCCGTTTGTAACCTCCGGTGCGAATCAGACCGTCGGCAACGCTCATGGCATAAACAAAGCCGGCGCAAACCGCCTGCACGTCAAACGCTGCGCACCCCTTGATGCCCAAGGCATTCTGCAATCGGCAGGCCATCGACGGAAACAAGCCGTCGGGAGTGGTTGTCGCCACGATGATGAGGTCAATTGTCTGAGGATCGATATTGCCGCGCGTCAAAGCGTCGCGGGTCGCATCCACAGCCAGAGAAAGCGTCGTCTGCCCATCCACGGCGATGTGACGGCAACCGATGCCGGTGCGCGTGCGAATCCATTCGTCGCTCGTCTCAATGCCGCGCTCGGCAAGCTCTTTAGCGAGATCACCGTTGGTCACAGCACGATCAGCTAACTTAGAACCCGTTGTCAGCACTCGGGTGTAGATGCGGTTGGTGCAATCTGTCATTCGTTCCATCTAAAAAAACACGACGTACCGATTCGCCTCACCGCTGATTCACGTTTTGGCTGCCGGTCGTCAAAAAGCATTAGCGAAGCGATATTAGCAAACGACAGACATCAAAAAAGGAGATTCGTCCGTACAGACGATCTCCTTTTTCACTTGGTTTCAGTTTTTCTGTCGGCCGTGCTTCGAAGCGGCGGCGCCTATCAAGTGCTGCAGCGACTCTCAAGGCCGGGGCGGCTTTGCCGGGCTGCCGGATGCCTCCGACATTGACCGAGACATGGGGTTAGGCGCGGTGTTTCACCCGTTACCGATCTCCCCTGAGCCGGTTCCTCGCGTTCCAACCGTCAGAATATTCCGGAACCGAGATTATTCTTCAGCAGCGTCCTGCTTGGTCGTCACAACCTTCTTGCCGCGGTAGAAACCGTTCGGGCTGATGTGGTGACGGCGGTGCACTTCACCGGTACCGGGTTCAACGGCGGTAGCCGGGTTGGACAGGAAGTCGTGAGCACGGTGATTGCCGCGCTTGCTGGTGGATTTCTTATTTTGCTGAACAGCCATTTTCTTAATACCCCACGTGGGTTAAAAGTTAACTTTTAGTGTTTGAAGCTTCCGTACGCCACATCTTGCATCGAAATGAGGCACACAAATGCTTTAAATTCAGCGACATGAGCGCACTGACAACGGGGATGCCGCCGTCAATACGCACGTCGAACGCGCCATTATATTGATTGGAAAAGAAATTATCAATACTCAATCCTTCGTTTTTCGCTGAACTCTCCCATTAAGCATGTTCCATTTGAGTTGCCGTGCACCCAGACTGATAGCAGGAATGTTTCAGCTTTGCCAAGGCCTGTCTGTTGGGCGCTTCTTTGCTCTTGTACCGCCTGTATTCGGCATCATTGACTCGGTACGGCAGATTCGGCTCACTGTTTTTGCTCGGCCTGGGCTTTTTTAGGTCCTCAGTTGTCAATTGCAGGTATCGCAACCCGCGACTGACGCCGCAGTTTTCCTCGCGTTCTACGAAAAGAAAGTGCTCGCTGTCGACTTGAGCATTTGCCTCTCCGTCGAACAGAATGTGTTGTCAACCTCACTAAAATGAAATGTTTCGATCAAATTGAGTCCGACGACAACTGATCCAATGTCTACTGCAAACGTTCCACCCAAGCCATTGGTCAATCTCTACGGCGACAGCGAATTACCTCCCTATTTCGAAGAAATCGTTGAGCCGAAGTCATTCCGCAATCGTCTGATCAACGTCCTGATCTGGACAACGCTTCTGCCTCTGATCCTGCTCCTGTTCTTTCTGCAGAAAAACTTCGAAACCGCCACTGAAGTTCAAAACAACCTTCAGCTCGGCGTTGCGCGAGAAGCCGCTCTTTATGTTGAATCTGGCATATCCAATATCCGAAGCCAACTCTCGTTGGCACTCAGCACCTACAGCCCCGAGGCTCCGCTTTCCCAGAAGAGCAGGACATTCGAAAACCTGCTCACACAAAATTCAAGCATCCGCAGTCTCTCGTACACCGATGAAACAGGCTTTACCACATCTCTGCGAAACAATCAGCCACTCGAAACTCCCCAGCATTCGTTGGCAACGCGTGTATTCACCCTGAATATCGATCAGCCGGGGACCAACGGAATTCTTCATCGAACACTGACGGCATCCGTAGATATTTCGATGCTTGCCAAAGACTTCGCCAATCTGTTGTACGGGCAAAGCTACTCCGGGGCTATCTTTAATGCCGATCGTCAGCTCATCTACGCCATCTCAAGCAATTCGCATTATCACAACGCCGCCTACGATCCACTGACACCCATTGAGCTTACTCAGCTTCATGAATCCAAGGGTGAACCATTTTTGCTTCGGACTGAAGGCGACCGATTTTCTTCTCACATAAAAGCCTTCGTACCCATCGGCCCCATGGGATGGACACTGGTCATCTCGCAAGCTCAGCAAACCCGTGATGAAGCCATGAAGGAAACAGCCGTGATCTGGGCACTCGGTTTTTTTGCCGCACTGGCCGGCACTTTTTTCCTGGGCTCATTCATGGCGGTTCCAATTACCCGTTCTTTCGACTCGCTCGTTGCCAGCGTCGAAAACTACGGTAAAACCGGTCATTTCACTCGTATCGACAAGATGCTTGCGATTGAAGGAACAACCGAACTTGTCAAACTTGAGGAGACATTCGCCCGCATGGCGCAATCTGTCGACAAAGGCAAAGAAGAGCTGCAAAAAGCCAATCTAAGGCTTGAAGACGAGGTTCAGGCTCGCACCAGCGACCTGGTTGCAAGAAACGAAGAACTAAAAACATTGCAGACTTTGCTCGCACCGCTGTCCTCCACCGGTCATTTCATGCCAAAAACATCGGTCATCTTCTACTGCATTGAGCGCTTCAGAGTTTTGCTGGAACTTTCTTCTCTGGTTTTCGAAACCGAAATCTCGACTCCAGCACCGCACAATTCCATTGATGTTCGGTTGGGCAGCACCGTCTACGGCCGTCTGCTTCTTCCGCAGGAAGCCATTCTCACCGCAGACAAGAGGAATTCGCTGGAGCGTCTGGCTTATGCGCTGGCCATTGTCTCTGCCAATGCCAAACTTGTCGAACACCTCAGTCAGGAACAAGCAGCCTTGCAGACCGTCTTTGAATCCATGACCGACGGGGTGGTGATCATCGGCAAATCCGGTCTCATTCGTTATGCGAACGAATACGCTGGCAAACTTCTGAACGAAGGGGACAGCGTATTGATGCTGATGTTCTCCGACATCATGACCTCCAACTGGGAGAGCATAACGGGAAACCGCATCACAGATGATCTGCAAAACAAAACCAAAACCCGCGTCCGTTCTCGCATCGGCGGCAATCGCGTGCTGGAACTCTTGCCGTTTACCGTTTCCGACATGCCGGGACTTGCCGGCGAGCGAACCGGATGGATTCTGCGCGACATCACCCAAGAAGTCAGTCTCGAAGCCGTCAAGGAAAATATTGTCGGCGTGGTGGCTCACGAACTCAAAACTCCGCTCACTTTGCTTCAGCTTCAAGTGCGCGATCTGACTCGAACCATTGAACACGGTCAAATGCCGTCCATCAACGATGTCCGCGATCTCTCCGATGAAACGATTCATTTGGGCCAACTCGTCGACGACCTTCTTGATGTTTCAAGAATCCGCGCAGGAGCCATGAAGCTCAATGTTCGAGTCGTTCACGTGGCCAGCCTTATTGATCGGGCAGAAAAGCTCGCTGCAGCACGCTATCCCATGAAGGTTTCAAGACATATCGACATGGATGCCGAGCTCTTCTGTGTGGATCCGGATCGATTGACGCAAGTCTTCGTCAATCTGTTCAACAACGCAGCTCGCTATAAAAAGCCGACCCAAGAGGTTGCTCTCATTGACGTCAGCACCCGAATCGACGGACAGCAAATCGTCATCGATATTACCGATCAGGGTATCGGCATTGCGCCGGGCAAAGCCAAGCACATCTTTGATCAGTTTTATCAAGCCGACATGACCGCCAGCCGAAGCCACAGCGGCAGCGGTCTCGGTTTGACTATCGTACGCGGTATTATTCATGCGCACGGCGGCACCATCGCGGTTCATTTCAGCAACCCTGAATTCGGTACGCGATTTACGCTCAGACTGCCCCTGAGCATGCCACCCGAACTCATTTGAACCGAATTGGAACAACAATATCCAGATCACAACAACCATGTCGACCCGCAGTTTGCCTTTGATTCTTGTTGTTGACGATGAAAGCAAAATTCGTCGCTTGCTCACTAAGGAATTGGAAGCCAACGGCTTTGACGTCGTTTGTGCCGGAGACGGAGAGCAAGCACTCGAAGTCTTTGCTCAATCCGATCCGACTCCTGATCTGGTTTTGATGGATGTCATGATGCCGGGGATGGACGGCTTTGACTGTGCAGAGCGACTTTCGAAGTCGGCTAACGTTCCGATTATCTTTCTCTCGGCTCGAAACGAACCTTCCTTCAAGCTGCGCGGATTTGACAGCGGAGCCGACGATTACATCACCAAGCCATTTCTTACCGAGGAACTGATCGCCCGCATCCGAGCCGTCATGCGTCGTGCGCATACCAGCGAAGAACACAATGCACAACGTGAGTACCGTAACGGACCGATGCGATTGAGTGAATCGAGCCGTTCTCTTTGGATTAATGATCGTGAAGTCAAGCTCGCTGACAGCGAATACCATCTGATGCTTGCCCTGATGAAGCATCCCGGCAGCGTTATTTCTCACGAACATCTATTGCAAAGAGTCTGGGGCGGCCACTCAATAGGTGACGTTCAGAACCTTCGCGTAGCCTTCTCCCGCATCCGTCGCAAGCTGGAGGAAAACGGACTACAAGGCGGAGTCATCTCCGCCTATTCCGGCGTGGGTTACCTGCTACGCGATCTGGTCCGCGATCCTCTGCTTTGAGTTTCCGGACAAAAGTCGTTCG
Source organism: Sutterella sp. AM11-39 (assembly GCF_003472385.1). Taxonomy (GTDB): domain Bacteria; phylum Pseudomonadota; class Gammaproteobacteria; order Burkholderiales; family Burkholderiaceae_F; genus Duodenibacillus; species Duodenibacillus intestinigallinarum. Next base: position 187,459 of record NZ_QRLV01000004.1, read on the forward strand.
GCGCATAACGCTGATGCAATCTTTTTGCAACGTTTTTCACTCTTTGGTTTACGGTAAAGAAATTTTTTTCTTTCAGACTGAACGATAAGTGTCGGAGTGTACTCACTACGACACGAGTGTTTCATCAACACACGCACTCCATCAAAAGGCGTGCGCGACAAACCAAAGGAATGAAAAATGACAGCTTCCGTAATTGCGCAAGTGGTTATGGTATTGACGTTGCTCCTGATGATTACGGGCAAAACGCCGATCTACATGACCGCAATCGTCGGCGCAACGCTCTCGGCTTTGATTGCCGGTTTCCCCATTATGGGAAGCGCCGAAATGACCATTGCCAAGATGGTTAACACCGGTCTGAACCCTGTGATCGCCGACATGACGGGCATCTTGCTCTTCATCGGCATCATGCAGGCCACCGGCTTCCTTGACGTTATCATTCGCGACATCGTGCGCGTCGGCAACAAGCTCGGCGGCGGCACCGGCGTTTGCTCCGCCGGCGGTATCGCTGCAGGTGTGATCGGCGCTCTGACCGGTTTCACGCAGCCCGTTATCACGGCTGTCATTACGGGTCCTGCTGCTGTTCGCCTTGGTGTTGACCCCAACAAGTGCGCCGGTATTCAGGCTCACGCCGGTCACATCGGCAACTTGGCCGGTTTCACGCACCCGACGCAGGTCGCCCTGGTCGCAACGGCAGGCATCAGCTTCGGTCTGTTCAATGTTCTCGGCTTGATCGCCTGCTTGACGATCTTCCTGGTTTCCGCCATCCGTTGCAACGCCGACATGCGTCGCCGCGGCGTGGTCATCACCAAGGAAGAACAAGCGCGAATCATGGCTGAGATCGAAAACCGTGAATACTCCACGACCTCCCTGCGCGCTTTCCTGCCGTTCCTCGTTCTCTTCATCGGGTTCGTAGCCGGCTTCCCGGTCTTCCTGGTTGGTCTTGCTTCCGCCATCGTCTGCATGCTTCTGAGCGGCAAGCCGATGCGCGAAGCCGAAGCCGCAATGCTCAAGGGCGTGAGCCTTATCGCCACCCCGATCGTTGCCACCATCGGCTTCCTGTTCATGAGCACCGTTATCAAGCAGGTCGGTCTGGTTCAGACCATGAGCGACGCTGTCGGTCCCGTGCTCTCCGTGGCACCTGTGCTGATTCTTTTCGGCGTTGCCTTCCTGACAGGCTTCCTGACTCAGTCCTACGCAGCCAGCGTTTCCGTTCTCGTTCCGTTCCTGCAGGTTGTTCTGCAGACCGGTGCGGATCCGTTCGCTGCCTGCTTCGCCGCCGCTTCCGGCGCTTCGCTCATTCAGTACTTCCTGACGGGCGGTCCGGTTGCCGCACTGGCTACGGTTATTCCTGTGATCCCGGGTAGCGACCTCAAGACTGCCAATGCCTTCCAGCGTCCGTCGATTCTGGCCGGCTGTGCAATGGCATTCCTGATCACGGTTATCCTGACACTCGTCTAATCTGATTACCGACTATCCGGACGCCCATCAAACGATGGCGTCCGGAGCCTTCTCCGAATGTTTTAGCGCTCTTTTTCTGAGATCCGTCATGCATTTAAGCCTTTTGCCATTGGATCATGCCCGCAACAGCATCGTGGGCATCGTGGGTCACGCCGGCTGCGGTCACTCCAACAGTCACTGCGGATTTATTCAGGATGACTCCGGCGGACTCTGTGCAACGCTTCGCATTCTGCAACTTGCCACCGATCTCGACTTGACCATTCAAAAGGTCGAAGTCACGGTCGGCCAACACGGCGAATTCAGGGTTCTCACCGCTTCAGGCGGCATCGGCACGGCCAGTCCGCGCCGAGGTATTACGCCTTTTGAAGCCGAGCTCGCACAGCGTTGTGTCGGTGAGCAAGCAGTCTGCACGCAGTCTCTTGCTATGAAATGCTTCGGAAGAACATTGGGACAAGGTGCAATGGAGGTTCCTGTTGCACTGCAGGCAGCAATAGCCAATGCAGCCTTGAACTCCTTTGCCAAGAGCATGCCGAATTACTTTATTGTCGGCGACGAAAATATCGACGACAACTTCGGCCGTCTGCTCGGTTGTGTCTTAAACGTCGACGGACTCACTGTTTCTCTCTTGGCACTGGCTAACGCAACACGCGGCGGCCTCGGCCCCAATGAAGACATCGAAGGTAACGTGAACCTTGCAGGAAAAAAGGAGCTGATGAAACAGCTTCGCCTGGACGAACTGCCCACCATTCTCGTTGAAGGCAAAGTTTGCGCCGAACCGGTGAGTTCGAAAATAGACTGTCCGACCTTCGTCACGCGAGCCTATCCCGGCGACGACAACTTTGTCGTCAGCGAGTGTCTGGTAGAAGCAGCAAACGAACTGGATTTTCCAATCGTTTACCCTCGTGAATTGCTGGCCCGTAGAGCCGGAGCCATGCGCGCATTGACCTATGAGATGGGCATGCACATCGCAGACCTCGGACAAAAACTGGCGCAAGCCGTTACGTCAGCTGAAAAGGTCAAAATTGCCGCTGAAATCAACCGCTATGCAAGTGAAGAATTGGGTGGCGTGACGTTCATGAGCGATGACATTCACGAGCTCATGGGCGGCGTCGGCTCCATTCCGGGCACGACCGGTTGTCTGTCGCTTTTCATCTCACGAAAAGAATTGGAGCAGGTCGTCTATCCTTCGCTCACCATGGATGATGCCGATCAGTTTACAGAGCTGATTCTCACTGGTGTCGGCAAAGTGGCGGCACGCATCGATGAAGCTCTGGCCGAGTACAAGTCAGCAACAGCACGATACTCGGCACTGCACGACAAAGTGTTTGCATCCTAACTTTTTTTCTACTTTATCCCGCAAGGAGCATTGGAAATGATTGATAAAAAAGTTGTCGTTGTAGCCACCGGCGGCACGATCGCCATGAAGTACGACCCGGAAAAAGACGGTCTGGTGCCGGCTTGCACCGGTGAAGATCTTGCTGCTGCCGTTCCCGGCCTCGGCGAGGTTGCTCCGTTGGAATTCATTCAGTTCTCCAACATTGCTTCACCCGGTATGACGCCTCAGAACATGTGGGATCTGCATCTCAAGCTCGAAGAAGTTCTGGCTCGGGACGACGTGGCCGGGGCGATTGTCACACACGGTACCGATACGCTCGAGGAAACCAGCTACTTCCTGGATCTACTTCACACCAGTCCCAAGCCTATCGTCACAACCGCCGCCATGCGCGGCGCGGGCGACACCAGCCCGGACGGTCCCATGAACATCTACTGCGCCGTCAAAACCGCTGCCAGTCAGGAAGCTGTCGGCATGGGAGTTCTCGTGTGTCTGAATGAAACTCTGCATGCTCCCGGCGAAGTGATGAAGACGCATTCGGCCAACCCGGCAACCTTCCAGTCTCCTTGGTGGGGTCCGATCGGCTATGTGGATCTTGACAAGATCATTATTCGTCGCAAGCCGCTTAATGTACTGCGTTTCGCACCCAAATCTCTGACCGCTCGCGTCGACCTCATCAAGTGCATGACTGGTTCGACCCGCGACTACATTGACTTTGCCGTTTCTCAGGGCTGCAAAGGCATTGTCATTGAGGGCTTCGGCCGCGGCAATGTTCCCCCACCCATGGTTCCCGGCATTGAAGACGCAGTCAAAGCCGGCGTTGCTGTCGTTCTCACCACGCGTACGCCGGGCGGCCGCGTACTTGACGTCTACGGTTACCCAGGCAGTGTGACGGACACCCGCCGTGCCGGTCTTGCCATGGGCGGCGAAATCTCGGCAGCCAAGGCTCGCCTGAAGCTCATGATCGTCCTTTCCGAACATCCGGAACTTGCGACCGATCGTGATGCTCTGGAAAAAATCTTTGACATCTAGTTTTCGCTTTCCATCCAATCATTGACATTTCCACAAGGCCTCATTCGGTATTCGAATGAGGCTCTTTTTTTTACATTTTTGGCAAACGTTTTTTGCAACAAAATCTGCCACTGTGCGATCTTGCATGGTCAAAGTGCTCTTTTGCAGGCAAAATCCCGGCAAAACGGTGCCTATCGGATCAAACAGAGGCACCGATTTTTCTTTGTCCGCAACTGGATATGGACAAAACACTATGCTGAAACAAGCCTGTGCCGATTGTCCGACTCTAGAATTCGACTATCTTCCATACCGAGCACTCTGAATATTTCATCCATGTCACAAAGCTATCGTCTTACGGAAGACGGCCTGCAAATTCGCAACAGCCGCAACTTTGAAACTGAAGAGTATGTACGTTTTGAGTCCATCAACCCTCTGGCTCAGGCATTGCGAGATTACATCGTGACCGGCCCCGGTCTGATTCCCGGCATTTCGGCTGCCAGCGTCTGTCTGCAGGCCCAGATTCACGCCAACACCCCGACTCCCGCCTCTTTCTATTACACCTTGCAGGAAGCGGTATTAGTTCTCAAAGCCGCCCGTCCCTACAGCTTCCCGCTGAGCCGCACTGCCAACGCTGTGTCTCGACTGGTCTCCGCCCTCATGAGTCACAACGCTTCGCCTCAGGAATGTTGCACGGCGCTCAACTGTATGCATTCGATCATTTGCAACAGCATCGACAAGATTGAAGCACAGATGCGCGCTCACATCGAAAGCACGCTTCCTCAGGACGGCATGATTACGGCGGTGGGAGGTTTCGGTTCACAACATTCAGTCGCGCGCGGCACGCTGGTTCCCGTCCTGATTGATCGCAAGAACGCTGGCAAACGCATCCCGCGCGTGTACTGTCCGGTGTCGCCGCCGCTTGCCGAAACACACTACACGGTGAAGGAACTACGAGCGGCGGGGTGCCCTGCGGATCTTGTAACCGATGCAGGTATTCCACATTTGATGATGCGCGAAAATGCGCGCGCTCTATACGTCATCGGCGTGCGCATCTGCGCCAACGGTGATGTTCAGGTTCCGGCCGGCGCGACAGGACCCGCAGCTATCGCCAAGCACCTTGGCATTCCTGTCTACATCGTTGCCTACCGTCACGTGTTTGACTCCAACTTTACCTCGGCCCAAGAAGCACCCTACGAAGAGTTTGCTGGTCAGGACTTCGACATCGGTACGGTTCCGGTTTCCCGTCACCCCTTCGTAGACATCATCCCCAACGAATGGGTCACGAGCTACATCACGCCCTCGGGCATCATCCCGGCCGGTAATCCGGAAACTCTCAAGCCTTTCATGGATGCCGGCGACCGAGCTCATCTTGAGGCGTTAGAAGCCGTCAAGCTCATGTTCTGATCATGGGAAAACACCGTGCCGATGCGGTACGAGCCAAACAAAGTTTAAGCGCGAAGATCGTACGTCCGGTCTTCGCGCTTTGCTTAAGTTGAATCAGTCAATAATCTCAGTTGACATTGGCGATCGGATGCATCGGTCGCGGTCTGTCGTTATCCGGCTTCGGAGCCTTCACGCGGGCCTTTGCCTTCGGAAGGATACGGACCTTGGCCGTGAGATTACGGCTAAGCGTCGTCATACCCGGCTCAAAAACAGGAAGCGCGGGCGCAGCTTCGGCGGCCATTGCCTTGGCCATCACCATGTCGGCGTTCATGCGGTACGTGACCGGACGATCGTAGGCCGCGTTGTGGAAGTCGACCGTCTCGTAGGTAACTCGAGCGTTTTGGCCGACCATCGCTTCGGCAATGACCCTTGCCTGAGCCTTCATGTTCTTAATGGCCTCGCGAACCAACTGATCCTGCATAGCAGCACGTGACTCTGGGCTCAGCTGGAAGCCGACGGAACTGAAAGCAAAGTATTTCTGTGCGCTCTGCACGAACGGAGCAGCCTGCTCGACATTCTTGAGCTTGGCAGAAACAGACTGACGCACTTCCCAACCAACGATTTCAGGGGCCTCACCTTCCTTGGCCTTGCTGTAGCGCGGCGTTGAGGTGAGCGTCTGGTTCTTCAGTTCGGCCTGCGGATACAAAGCCTTGAGCTGCTTGAGACCTTCGGCGGCGCGTTCAATCGCCTTGGTCGTGGCTTGAGCGATGTCCTTGCTCTGTTCGAGCACATAGAGTTCAATCACAGCCTGATCGTTAGCCACTTCCACACTGGCCGTTACCGGCAAGGTTACCGTCGTGCCCTGCGTAGCACGGGGCGGTTTCGGTGCGGCGGCCTGAACGCCGGCAGCCGCAAAAAGTGCTGCACATACGGAAGCGATAAGGAAAGATTTAGCTCGCATTATGGCTCATCCTTTTTGTTGTTTTAAAAGATCCGCGGTTTTGCAATCCCGCGTTCGATGAGTGCAATGATGGCAAAAAAGTCCCAACAGCGAGCGTTTGGAAACGTTTCAATCTGCTACGGCAAAAGGCAGAAGTTGTTGCAAGCAACTTGCCACCCCCATTGATCGGCCGGAACAAGGAAAAGAAACCGCCGCAGCGCTGGGAAATCTCATGCATCTGCGGCGGTTTGTAGTGCCTATCCACGGCAACGTTCAGTGGAAATTGTCAACCAATCTTTACGGAAGTGTTCTGTTGATCACCACACGAACACCCTGGGTGCCCACGGCAACCTTGCCGTCGGCCGCACCTTCGAGGTCTCCGGAAGTCGGCATAAAGTTACCCGAGCGCGACACACGGGCTTCAACATAGGCTTCCTTGACATCGGCCAGAGTCTTCATGCCCATGCCCATCTGGCTCTGAGCGTCCAGACGGAACTTGATGGGCAGATCCTTTCCCTTGTAGCTAGCAAAAGCCACCGGCATCTTGCTACCTTCGATCGGACGAGCGTACACGAACACCGTATCGTCGGGACGAATCTTGCTCTTCATTTCGGGCGAGACGTCCACTTCTCCGGTGATCACGGCGTTGGACGCGGCAGCAGGCTGTGCCGCAGCCGAGGCATCGGACTGAGGTTCAATGGAACCGATCGAGGGATCGGGCGGCAGACCGCCGGCGCGGCGGGCCTGTTCGATGTTTTCCATGATCTGGCGCCACTCTTCGCTGCCCTGTTCAACACCGGCAAGCATGCGGCTCCAGTACTTCACAGCACCTTCGTAGTCACCCTTGTTGTAGCAGAGCGTTCCCATCAGAGCGAGCGCCTTCCAGTGCTGAGGATCGACGGCAAGCGCCTTTTCGATCAGCTCCTTCGGACGACCTTCGAGGTCTCCCTGCTGGGCCGCAGCCATCACGTCGGCCCAGTCGGCCAGAACGTCGGCATTATCGGGCACGAGACGGTTGACCTGTTCAAAGGCCTGCGAGCTCTTGGCCCAGTCCTTTACTGCGGCGCTCGTACGAGCGAGCATCATCCAGCCGTCGGCATTGTCCGGATGCTCCTTCAAGCGTTCTTCGAGGAACCTTACCTGTTCGGCCAGTTCGGCATCACTGTGCTGACCGGACATCTTCTGCATCTGTTCCTGCTGACGCGTGAAGTCAGGATCCATGGCAATCGGAGAGCCGATCTGCAGGTAGATCAAGAACGAAGTCACCGGAATGAGCACCACCAGAGCAAAAGCGGCATAAACGCCCTGCTTGCCCTGCTTCATCGGCACGGCATCTTCCGGGTCCTTGGACTCTTCCAGCACGCGAGTCTCAATTTCGGCACGCGTTTCCTCGTATTCGTCGTCGCTCACGCGACCGGCCTTGTGGTCGGCCTCAAGCTCTTCGTACTGCTGGCGCAAAATGGCCAAATTGTCGGCCTTGCGGCGCGACAGGCCATCGTCGTAATCCTTCTTGACGAGCGGCCAAACCACGAGAGCCAGCGCAATAACGACGAGCGCAATGGCAATAGCGATAAAAATAGACAGCACTTGTTACTCTCCGCTCGTTATTTGTCACCGCGCAGCAGTGCTTCCGCACGACGCTTTTCATCGGGCGTCAACGCACGCTCCGTCTTGGCAACCTGGCTCTTGCGCCGGCGCAGGTTGATGTAGAAGGCAATCACAGCGCCGAAAAAGAGCACGGCCGGACCGACCCAAAGAATCACCGTGCTCGCCTTAAAGGGCGGGTTGTACAGCACGAAGTCGCCGTAGCGGTCGACCATGTACTTGATGATTTCTTCGTCAGTACGCCCCGCATTGATCTGCTCGATCACCTGATTGCGCAGGTCAACGGCAAGCTCGGCGTTGGAGTCTGCAATCGACTGGTTCTGGCACACCAAGCAGCGCAGCTGCTCGGAAATGCCCAGCACGCGCTTGTGAGCAACCGGGTCAAACGCCGTCGGAACCGCTTCCTTGGAGTTTTCGGCGACCTGAGCAATCGAAGGAGCCGACTGAGCCGCCGCTACGCCAGCAACCGAGATCAGCGCTGTGCAGGCGACCGTAAGACAGAGTTTTCTGAAAATCATTTCGCACTCTCCTTCTTACTGCTTTTCGAGCATGTCAACAATGGGCTTGACGTCCTTCTTCCAGACCTCTTCGGTCATCGGACCGATCACCTTGTAGCGGATCACGCCCTTCTTGTCGATCACAAAGGTTTCCGGAGCGCCGTAGACGCCAAAATCGATGGCGGCCTTGCCGCTGGCGTCAACGAGAATGACGTCGTAGGGATTGCCCAAAACCTGCAGCCAGCGAGCCGCCTGAGCGGGCTTATCGCGGTAGTTGTAGCCAACCATCGTGGTCTTGACGCCTTCATTCTTGAGCTGAATGAAGTACGGATGCTCGTAGCGGCAGGCTTCGCACCAAGAAGCCCAGACGTTGAGCAGGTAGACCTTGCCGAGAAGATCCTTCTTGGTAACGGTCTCGCCGCTCATCGTAGGAAGCGAAAATTCGGGCGCAGGTTTGTCAATGAGAGCAGACGGAACCTTGCGGGGATCCAGATACAGACCCACGAACAGGAACACGCACACGAAAAGGAAAATCAAAAGCGGAATGAGATACTTCAGTCGCAGCATGATCATGCTCCCACAGTCGCGCCTTGCGTCGCGCGGTTGTTCTTCTTACGGGAAGTACGGTAACGACGGTCGAGAATGGCGATGAAGCCGCCCAGCGACATCAGGATCGTGCCCCACCAAATCCAAGTCACGAAGGGTTTGCGGTAGGCTCGAACAATCCAGGCGCCGTCGCCCACGGGTTCACCAAGGCTCACGTAAATATCGCCGTCGATCGAGTGCTTGATAGCCGCTTCGGTCATCGGCATAGAGCGCGAGCTGTAGTAATTGCGCTTTTCGGGATGCAGCTTGGCGATTTCCTTGCCGTCCTTGGTCACGATGAAGTCACCGCGGGTGGCCGTGTAGTTCGGGCCGCGCACTTCTTCTGTGCCGTTGAAGGTGAATGTGTAACCGGAAACAGACACGTGTTCGCCCGGCATCATGCGCACGTCACGTTCGGCCGGATAACCCTTCACGAGCGCAACGCCCACGACGAACATGGCCACGCCAAGATGCGCCAGGTGCATGCCCCAGAACGCACGCGGATGGCTAGCGAGTTTCTTGAAGAAACCCACCTTCATGTTGCGACCACGTTCGCGGATATTGTCAATAGCACTCACGGCAACCCAGGCGGCAAGCGTGATGCCCACGAAGACCCAGGTGCTCCAGCGGCCCATCAGAAGCGGCACGGCAACGCCGATGGCAACAGCCACCACAAGGATGATCCACAGACGCTTGGTAAGCTGCGAAAGGTCTGCCTCCTTCCAGCGGGCAAAAGGTGCCACGCCGAGCAGGAAGAGCATCGGCAGCATCAGAGGACCGAACACAGCGTCAAAGTACGGGGGACCAACGGAGATCTTGCCGGCATTGAGCGCATCCAAAAAGAGCGGATAAAGCGTACCGAGAAGAACTGCACCCATCGCCACAACGAGCAGCACGTTGTTGACAAGCAGCAACGATTCGCGGCTCACCATCGAGAAGTTGCCGCCCAGCCCCACGGTCGGTGCGCGCCAGGCAAAGAGCAAAAACGACAGACCGATCACGACGATCAGGAAGGCCAGAATGAAGATGCCGCGTTCCGGGTCGGTCGCAAAGGCGTGCACGGAAGTGAGAATGCCCGAGCGAACGAGGAACGTGCCCAGTAGCGAGAGGCTAAAGGTGATGATTGCCAGAAGCACCGTCCAGATCTTGAAGCAGCCGCGCTTTTCCGTCACGGCCAGGCTGTGCAGCAACGCCGTACCGGTGAGCCAGGGCATGAAGGAGGAGTTTTCGACCGGATCCCAGAACCACCAGCCGCCCCAGCCCAATTCGTAGTAGGACCAGTACGAGCCAAGCGAAATGCCCAAAGTGAGCAGAATCCAGGCCATCGTCGTCCAGGGACGCATCCAGCGGGCCCAAACGGCGTCAAGGCGGCCTGCGATCAGCGCAGCAATGGCAAAGGCGAAGGGAACGGTAAAGCCCACGTAGCCCATGTATAGCAACGGCGGGTGGAAGACCATGCCCGGGTCCTGCAGCAACGGATTGAGGTCGGCGCCTTCCGGAGCAGCCGGGAACAGACGCAGGAACGGGTTCGAGGTGAAGAGCATGAATGCCACGAAACCCGCCGTGATGAACCCCATGACGCCGAGCACACGCGCCACCGTTTCCTGCGGCAGTTTGCGGCTCGTCAAGGCGACGAGGAATCCCCACCAGGTCAGCATCAAGGCCCAGAACAAAATGGAGCCTTCATGGCTGCCCCAGGTAGCGGCGACCTTGTAGAACCACGGCAACAGCGAGTTAGAGTTGCTCGCCACATTCAAAAGCGTAAAGTCGCTGATGTAAAACGAATACGCCAGAGTGCCGAAGGAAATTGTCAGAAAAAGCGCATTGGCGTAGGCCGCGGTACGCGCAAGCGCCATCCACGAACCGATGCCGCGCGCGGCACCCACGAGCGGCAGCACGCACTGCACGACCGAGAGCACCAGCGCAAGAATCAGCGCAAAGTGACCGATTTCAGCAATCACGGAGCTATCTCCCTTAAGGTTGAAAAAACTTCTTTGATTTGTTGAAGACGTCTCAAGCCCGCGTTAAGCAGACGCGAGACGCCGAAATCCATTCGTTCGGATCAACCGAACATTTACTTTTTCGCAGCCTGGGCAGCCGCTTCCTTGCTGCCCTTTTCGTCGAAGGTCTTCATGGCAGCGTGAGCCTTGTCCACAGCTTCCTGAGCTTCGGGAGGCATGTAGTTTTCATCGTGCTTGGCAAGCACTTCGCTTGCGACGAACACTCCGCGCTCATCGAGCTTTCCCTGGGCCACCACGCCCTTGCCTTCCTTGAAGAGGTCGGGAAGGATACCCTTGTATTCCGTCGGGATCACGGCAGCCGTGTCGGTGATGCCGAACGTAACGGTCACGCCGTCGGGCAGGCGCTTCACGGACCCTTCTTCAACCATGCCGCCCATGCGGAACGTACGTCCCTGCGGGGCTTCCTTGGCGGCGACCTGCATGGGCGAGTAGAAGAACACCAGGTTGTCGTTGAATGCCGAGAGCATCAGGTAGACGCCGACGCCGACCACGGCAACGGCTCCGCCAATCAGTGCGAGTCGTTTAGTTGCGGCATTAGCCATATCCGTTCCCTCCTAAAGCGGCCGGTTTTGCTTTGAGTCAGGCCGGCGCTGTTGTTCAATGTTTGTTAGTCAAAAATCAGATTTCACGCGTACTGCGAAGAGCACGGGCTTCGCGCGTCAGACGCTGAGCGGCTTTCGCGCGGCGATTGCGCAGTCCGAAAAGTTCGATTACGAGCAAGAGCGCGCACATACCGTAGGCAGCCCAGACGTAAGCGCCGTGACCGTCCATGTGAAGAAAATGCGAGAAAGAAGACCAATCCATTTTCGTATTCCTTGTGTCGGTTGCTCGAATTAAATTTCACCCTTGATGGCCGCTTCCTGTGCCCAGGCTTCACGGCGTTCGCGCTCAAGAATAATGGTGCGGGTGCGGGCAAAGGTTGCCGCCAGACTGTAGAGCCAGAACGCAGCAACCATCAGCAACAGCGTCACGAGCATGATGGTCGCAATGGAGCTACCGCGTGAAGTGATGGAAGCGCCCTGATGCAGCGTGTTCCACCAGCGCACGGAGAAGTAGATGATAGGCACGTTGACCACACCCACGAGAGCGATCAGTGCGCAAGCCTTATCGGCGCGCTTGATGTCGGCAATGGAACTCTGAAGAGCCAAAAAGCCAAGATAAAGGAAGAGCAGAATCAGTTCACTCGTAAGACGAGCATCCCAGACCCAGTATGCCCCCCAGGTCGGACGGCCCCAGACGGCGCCCGAGAAAAGCGCAAGGAAGCACATGAAGGCACCCGTGGGCGCCATGGCCGCGGCAAAGATCGAGCACATGCGGTTGTTGGTCGCCAGCGCGAAAGCGGAAAACACCGCCATCAGCACGTAGATGAGCATACTCATCCAGGCCGAGGAAACATGAATGAAGATGATGCGGTAAGAGTTACCCTGCGTGGCATCAATCGGACAGACAAAAAAGCCCAGATAAAGTGCGACGGCAGCAATCACGGCCGCAAGCGCAAACAGCGGCTTGATCGTCTTTCCGGCGAAGAAGTAAAAGCCCTGGGGATCAAAGAGCGAACGCATGTGTTCTCCCGTTTCCTGTTATTGAATCGAAATGCGAAGACTTGCGGCGATGGCAAAGGGCGCCGCCGCCAATGCCAAAAGCGACAGAGCCGCCGTCACCATGAGGTAGGCCGTGGGCGAAACGCTGATGGCCACCTGCACCGTCGCGCCGGCACCGAAAATGAGCACCGGAATGTAAAGCGGCAAAACCAAAAGGCTCGTGAGCACGCTGCCCGCGCGAAGCCCCAAGGTCAGAGCCGCGCCGATCGCCCCCACCAGACTGAGCACGGGCGTGCCCAGCAGCAGCGAAACCATCAGCACCACGCACTGGTCGAGCGGCAGATCGAACATCACGCCGAAGAGCGCCGTAAAGACCGTAATCGGAACGCCGGTGGTGAGCCAATGCGCAAAAACCTTTGCCAGGACGATGATCGTGAGTGGCTCGGCCGAAATCACCATCTGCTCGAGCGTGCCGTCGGCGTGATCCAATGCAAAGATTCGCGGCAACGACAGGAGAGCGGCCAGAAGCGCGGCCACCCACACCACGCCGGGAGCCATGGTACGAAGCAAGTTTTGTTCAGCGCCGACGCCTAGCGGCACAAGCGTGATCACCACGGCAAAGAAAAAAAGCGTCTGAATGATGTCACTTTTCTGACGCAGCGCGAGCATCAGATCGCGGCGAACAACGGCAAGAAACAGATTAAGCATGTTGCCCCTCCCCGCGAACACGCTTGCCCGGTGCAAAGGACGAAACGTCAACGGTCTTCATCCGTTCGGGCGGCAGGTTCATTTCCACTTCCTGGTGCGTCGTATAGATCACGATGCCGCCCGCCTTCACGTGTTCGGCTACAGCCGCGGCAAGGTTTGCGACACTAGCCACATCAAGCGCCGTGAAGGGCTCATCCAGAACCCAGACAGGCTTGCTGAGACTCACGAACAGACGCGCAAGCGCAACGCGACGGCGCTGGCCCTGAGAGAGTTCTCCGGTCGTGTGCTCAATAAAGTCGCCCAAACCCACCTTTTCGAGCGCATCAACGAGCTCTTCGTTTTTGGCAATGATGTTGCCCATGCGAGCGGCAATGCGCACGTTTTCGATGGCTGAAAGGTCGTCTTTTACTCCGTTCAAGTGCCCGATGTAAACGAGGTCCTTGTAGTAGTCCTCTTTGAGCGTGCGGATCGGCTCGCCCTTGTAAAGAATTTCGCCCGCGTCGGGCTGCATGAGACCGGTGAGAAGACGTAGCAGGGAAGTTTTACCCGTGCCGTTGGCACCGGCCAGTCGCACCAGCGTACCGGCGGGAGCTTCAAAGGTAAGCCCGGTAAAAAGCAGCCTTTCGCCGCGCTCCAATTCGAGTGCGTCGGCTTTCAGGCACACGGCCTCGGTTGTTTGGGTCATGGGTTTGATTTATCTGTCCAATTGGAAGTCATCCGCCGAACCTTACCTCCGAAACAAAACCCTGACGCTGATCGGGCGTCGGGCTGCGGATCGTTTCCGTCCGCACCTTGCATTCAGAGCGGCTACAGGCTCGGGAATACGTCTTTTTTAGTCTTTGGCGAGTTTAATTTCGGCCGATTAACGCAGTCTTAGGATTAAGCGCCGGGCACGTAAGAAACTCGATTTTTCGAGCTTTACTGCGCCATTGACCGTTTTCTAGGCAATCTTGCTTATTTCGAAAATCAATGACTCGGCAATAAAATCAAAAAATCGCGGTGTACTCGAGCCTGCGGACTCGTTTGCACCGCCTGCGCAATTGATGGTCATTGCACTTCTGCCTCGTCCACCACAGGCAGCCGTACTCAAAAAAAAGAAAGGATAGCCATGAGAAGTGATCCGCTTACCAAAGGCATCAATGCCGCCCCTCAACGCAGCCTTTTGAAAGCACTCGGTCTTTGCGATGCTGAAATCGGCAAACCCCTGATCGGCGTCGTCAGCTCGCAAAACGACATCGTGCCCGGGCACATGAACCTCGACAAAATCGTCAACGCCGTCAAGCAAGGCGTGGCGCTCGGCGGAGGCGTTCCCATCGTGTTCCCCGCCATTGCCGTCTGCGACGGTCTGGCCATGGGCCACGTCGGCATGAAGTATTCCCTAGTTTCCCGTGAACTCATCTGCGACAGCACGGAAGCCATGGCAACAGCCCATCCCTTTGACGGTCTGGTGCTCGTCGCCGCCTGCGACAAGAACGTGCCGGGTCTCCTGATGGCTGCTGCGCGCCTCAATATCCCTTCCATCGTGATTTCGGGCGGTGCCATGCTTGCCGGTCACTTCGAAGGTCGCAAAGTTTCCTACTCCAACATCAGCGAAGCGGTGAGCCAGTTCCGCACTGGCAAGATCACGCCGATCCAGTTCGAAGACCTGGAAAACAAGGCCTGCCCGTCCTGTGGTTCATGCTCTGGCATGTTCACGGCCAATTCGATGAATTGCCTCTCGGAAGTGCTCGGTATGGCACTACCCGGCAACGGCACAATTCCGGCCGTGCACTCGGCTCGCCTGCGTCTGGCCAAGGAAAGCGGCCTAAAGGTCATGGAGCTCGTCAAGAACAACGTGTTGCCGCGCCAGATCATGACAAAGGATGCGTTCCTAAACGCTCTGGCCGTCGACATGGCTCTGGGGTGCTCCACCAACTCCATGCTGCATCTGCCTGCCATTGCGCATGAATGTGGTATCGATCTTGATCTGTCGGTTGCCAACGAAATCAGCAAGAAGACGCCTAATCTTTGTCACCTCGCACCGGCGGGCAACCACTACATCGAAGAGCTCGATGAAGCCGGCGGCATCCGTGCCGTGATGAACGAAGTATCCAAACTCGGCGTGTTGCATCTTGATTGTCTGACAGTAACCGGAAAGACAGTGGGCGAAAACATTGCCGGAGCCAAGATTCTCGACCCGGAAATCATTCATACGGTTGAAAATCCGATCGCCAAGGAAGGCGGCATCGCTGTTCTAAAGGGCAACCTCGCTCCCGAAGGCTCTGTGGTCAAACGCGCTGCCGTTGCTCCCGAAATGATGACCCACAGCGGCAAAGCCCGCGTTTTCGACTGTGAAGAAGACGCTTTGAACGCCATCTACGGCGGTCAGATCAACGCAGGCGAAGTGGTCGTGATCCGCTACGAAGGTCCCAAAGGTGGTCCGGGCATGCGCGAAATGCTCAACCCGACCTCGGCCATCATGGGCTCCGGTTTGGGTCACTGCGTGGCACTCATCACCGACGGTCGCTTCTCGGGTGCCACCCGCGGTGCAGCCATCGGCCACGTTTCTCCGGAAGCCGCCGTGGGCGGTCCGATCGCTCTGATCAAAGAAGGCGACATCATCACGATCGACATTCCGAACAACGCGATCAGCGTTGATGTGTCCGATGAAGAACTCGCACGCCGCCGCGCACAGTGGCAGCCGCGACAGCCGCGCGTAACGACGGGTTATCTGTCGCGTTACGCCAAGCAGGTGAGTTCCGGCATGAAGGGCGCCGTGCTGAGCTAAAGTCAGCTCGCGCTTGAATAGGCAAGGCCTTCCGTCCTCTTCTCGACGGAAGGCCTTTTCGTTCAGGTAGCCTTACGAAACTTCTTCATGCCGCGCCCCGTAGCGTCCCAACACAGAAGTGAGCCCACCACGACCAAAACCACTCCCATCCAAAAACTTGAATTCAGCTCGGCACCTATCCAAAAGGTCGCAAAAACGCAAGACAGCACCGGCGTGAAGTAGGACGCCGCAGCAAGCACGGTGATGTTTCCTTTGCTCATGCCAAGCGTCCAGACGACATATGCCATGCCGACAGCGATGCCGCCAAAAATCACGCTCATGAGGCCATGCGCACTTGCGGCAACCGGCTGCGCTCCGATGTCAAGAAGCCACAAAACGAGAAACACAAGCGTGTCAACGGCAAAAATAATCGTCGACGGATTTATTCCTTTACCCCAGGCGCGCGTCATACTCGAGTACCCGGCCCAAGTGACGGCCGCAACGAGTGCAAGCAAATAGGAGACGGGATTTTCAGCAAAACGCGCTACGAATTCAGTTACCGAAAACCCTTTGTCGCCACTCAGAATCACGATGATGCCGCCGAAAGCGACGAGAAGTCCCGGATAGAGCCACCAGCGTGTACGCACGCCGTTAAAGAGCACGGCAAAGAGAATTGTGAGTGACGGCCACAAATAGTTGACCATACCTACTTCCATCGTCTGCGCGCCGCCGCTCGAAGTAAAGATGGCCAAACAGAAAGTCAGGGAGCTCAGATTGGCCGTCGGTATGCCGAAATAGAGATATCGCTTGTCGATACGATGAAAGTCGGGCAAGCCCACGATAAAAAAAACGCAGGTTGTTGCCACACAGTAGAGGAAAAACTGTCCTTGGGCCATTCCGAAACCTTCGGCAATGCCTCGCACAAGGCTCACGGACATTCCCCAGCAAATCGGCGCAAAAAGCCCGACCAACGTTGCTTGTGTGCTCGTAAGCGAACTGACTTTGAGCATAGAAAACGCTTTTCGTTAGGCCTTTGCCGGATAGTGTCGTTCGCCGAAAATGGCGCTTCCAACACGAACCATCGTGGCCCCCTCTTCCACGGCCTGCACCATATCGGCGCTCATGCCCATCGAGAGCGTATCCCAGCCGAATTCGTCCTTATAAGCGTCAAACAGAGCCTTCATGGCACGCAAAGGACTACGAACCGCTTCATCTTCCTCAGCAGGCTCCGGAATGGCCATCAACCCGCGCAGCTTGAGTCGAGGCAGCTTGGCGATTTCCCTTGCCACGGCTTGGAGTTCCTCGGGCATGACGCCGCTTTTGCTCTGCTGGCCACTGATGTTGACTTCAATGAGAACATTAAGGGGCGGCAAACCTTCGGGCCGCTGATCGTTAAGCCGTTTAGCGATACGCATACGATCAACGCTGTCGACCCAATCGAAACGTTCGGCCACCGGGCGGGTTTTATTGGCCTGAAGCGGTCCGATGAAGTGCCACACAAGCTTGCATTCCGGATGGTTTTCTTTGAACCAGTCGACCTTGGCACATCCTTCCTGGGCATAGTTTTCGCCGAAAATGCTCTGTCCAGCCAGAGCTGCCGCCAGTACGGCCTCGGCAGGAAACGTCTTGGAAACAGCCACAAGTTCAACCGAACTTTGCGTTCGTGTACAAACCTGCGACAGCGTCCCCTTGACCAGTGCCAGTCGTTCTGCAATTTCCTGATCTCGTTGCGTCATTTTCCTTTCAAACCTCTGTGTGCGCACATCCGCGGCCATCGGCCGCTCAGTGCTTGCAAGCGTAGCGCAAAAAGTTCCTCCAAAGCGAATCCGACGGCATTGAGGTCTGTCATTTTCCTCGCTTTTAGCGTTGCATTACATCGTTGCCGCCGGCTGAAGCCTGCCTTAACAAAAGCGCGACATTTCCGCTGAATTTTCAGGGATTTGGAGCCTTTAACAGGTTAAGTTATCCACAATGCAGATGCCGTCGGCTTTCCGACGCGTTTGGGCCGTTTTTCAGGCATTTTTTCCTGTCCTCC
This sequence comes from Sutterella sp. AM11-39, assembly GCF_003472385.1. Taxonomy (GTDB): domain Bacteria; phylum Pseudomonadota; class Gammaproteobacteria; order Burkholderiales; family Burkholderiaceae_F; genus Duodenibacillus; species Duodenibacillus intestinigallinarum. The sequence continues at coordinate 205,322 of NZ_QRLV01000004.1, forward strand.
GTCAAGCAAACCGGATTGAGCTTGTCAAGCGAAATTTTGATCCTTTATATTTTTCCTTTTAAATTCAAGCGATTAACACCTAGCCATCAGTCTTTCCGCACCCCTGCTCACTTATTCACGCGTTTTGTGAATTACTGTGAACGAAAGTCATTTTTTTCATAAAAATCAGTAGCTTTTTACAGTGCCTAAAAATTAGGCACACCGCCTTGAGGATCAAAAATCGACCAGAGGCACGCTATAAGCGTTTACCCTTATGTACGGGACACTTATTTTGAAAACGTCACTTTTGATTCGAGGACTAATTCTTTCGAACAGGTGGGAAGTAATTCCGACCATTCTTCTGAATTATTGAATCGGAGTCCAAATGCGTTGAGAATAGTTCGTAGCCGTCGAAGCTCATATCGCGTGTTATGCCGGTTGCGCTTCGCTCTTTGTTTCTACCGTCGGGGTTTCGCTTCTTATGGGAAAAACCAAACTCAATGCCGTCACGCAAGCGCTCGTGCACATCGACCCTGACAAGCATCCGCTCTTTATCCGGCTCAAGAAGTCCGGCGACTTTGTGTGGCTTGAGAAAGCCGACGTCAACTTGTTGAAATCCTTGAACGGTCTCGGACTGTTATGCATCGTTGACGATCCCAACATGTTCAAGGAAACGCTCGATATGGCGGTGCTTGCCCCCGAAATCAAAAAACTCTTTGAAGGAACGCTCGCCGCGGCCTGGTTTACGTCGCCCGCCATCGGCAGAGAACTTGCCACACATCTGGGCATCCGCAGACTGCCGGCCGTCGCGGTCTACTGCTGCGGCGAAATGCTGGGCGCCATCGAGGGTCTGCGCCCCTGGGGCGAATACCAGAGCGAACTCATCGCGATTCTGACCGCCCGCGCCAAACCTCATAAGAAGACGCTCGTCATCGCACCGGTTCAAAACTGATCGTACCGAGGGCGGTAACGACCACGAAGCCGAACCGCCAAGGTTAATTCTGAGAGGATCACTTCATGATCGAATTAAAGTTCAAACGCAAGACCGGCTGGGACGGCCCGGACCTGGATCGAGGCGCCGAACGACGCGCCGCCGACCTGTCGCTGAAAGTTCTCAAGGAGCTCGAACAGGTATTCCTGCAGGCCTTCGAAACGCAGAAGTCTCCCGACTGGATCTACGACCTTGGCGGAATCGATCCTCAGAGCGCCGCTTTTCTGCTGCATTCTCTCGGCAAGGGCGAAGTGCGCATTTCGCTTCACAACGCTGAAGTCAAAGTATGCGAGACGGCCATCCCCGGTCTGTGGCTTCTTGAAATCGGACAAGTCAAGAGTCTCGTTGCCGCTCTGCTTCCGCGTTCGATTGAAGCGGCCATCTCGAACGGGGCCGATCGCATCGAAATCCCGGAAAAGCTTCCGGCCGGTCTTTTTGCCGCTCCGGCCATTCTCGGAGAAATCAACGACGCACTCTCGCAAACCGACATTTCCAAGACCGATCCCGACACGGTGCCGCGCCAGATTGACATGGTGCGCCAGCCGCTCACGCCCACCGACCGCACCTTCATTTTGACGTGCATCGGCGAAGGTCCCGTTTCGATCGAGCTTTCGGGCTTTGCCGAAAGCCGCATCTTTTCAACGAAAGTGCGCGGCCTGTGGCGCTCGGTCATCATCAACAACAATCACAAAGTACTTCTCGACAGTCTGTGCGTGACGCACGTTCCGCCCGAAGTTCCCGCCTCTCTCGATGACATGGGGCGCAGCGCCAAGCTCGTGCGCGAAACGATCGAGTGGATCGAGCGCGACCTCGCACGCGGCGCCCTGGGCTAGAAAGCAAACGAAAAGGATTTTTGCGTCATGAGCGACATCGCAACAGGACTCAACATCATTGATCGCCTCAACGCCGAGCGCAACGCGCGCATCGCCGACAGCACCAAGATGCAATGCAAGATCTGCTGGTACGTCTACGATCCTCAGGAAGGCTGTCCGGAAAATCAGACTCCTGCCGGAACCGCCTTCAAGGATCTGCCCGATTGGTGGACCTGCCCGGACTGCGGCAACGGAAAGCATGTCTTCATTCCGTTTTTGGACGTTGACGACGCATCGGAGTAGTGTATGAATCGCAACGATGCCAACGGCGCCGAACAGAACCGCTCGCGACTCGAGCACATCGCCCCGGCTCCGGTCTCTTTTCTGCGCCGGCCCAAGCCTTTTGACCGCGAAGCGGCTATGCGTGCCTATGAAAAAGAGCATCCCGAAGCGCTTGAAGCGCGCATGCAGGCTCTGAAGAATCGCCACGCCGGCACGAACCTCAAAATTTTCTCATCCGACCCGCAACGCTTCTTTGAAGCGGGCTTTACGGAAATTCTGGCTACCCGCATGGCGGGACTTCCGATCGTCAACGCCAAGCTCTCCGTTGCCGCCACACCGTTCGTGCGCATCCACATTGATCAAAAGCAAGCCTGGATTGGCGTTGTCGTCACGCCCTGGGCTGTCATGGCAATTCTTGCCCCCGCCCTGCGAGAGGGCTGGCGTTTTGTTCCGGCCGGAGGCATCGAAGAAATTGAACTTGCCGCCGGAACCTTCCGTTTTGTTGCCTGCGCCGACAGTATCCTCGGACATTACCGCAGTCTTTCTCTGAAAAGCCCGGTCTTTGAATTCCAGGATATGGCAAGCGCCAAAGCCTTTGCTCAAACGTGTCTGAATCTGTTGATCGGCCGCGAAGAGCTCCGAGAGCAAGCTGAGCCCGAAAACCCCATCCTCTCGCCACAGGAGCCCCAGCCCGAACCGATCAAAGAAAAGCTCACCCGAAGAGAACTTCTCGGACGATACACACAGCCGCTTGCTGTAGATTTGGACCAACAGCGCCGACCGAGCGCTTCCGACAAACCGCCGCAGGATGCAACCGCTCCTGAGCCCGGCACTTCCGGGGAAAAAGCATGAGTTTCACAGAAGGTTCCGTCCTCATTGATGTTGACGTTACGTCGCCGGCCCGCCCCAAAGTCACAACGCGCTCGACGCGCCAAGGCGAGATCAGCCGCGCCATCACGGGACAGTCGGCCGACTCGCCGCTGCCCAAAACGCTCATCGAGTCTCTATACGCCCTGTGCCCTCAGGCGCATCTGGCCGCCTTCGAATGCGCAATGGCCGCGGCACAGCAAAAGGGAATCCCGCAGCGGTCCCGCAAGGTGGTCTACGAAATCATCAACGAGCACTTGCGCTTTCTCGCGTTTGACGCCTGCGTTTCCGTAGGCATCAAACCGGCAGAGGAAGTGCGCCGCCTCGGTCAGTTGCGCGCTCTGGCCACTGTGGAACTCTCCAAAGAAGAACCTGATTTCGATCGTCTCGATGAAGCCATCGGTCCGGCCATTCAGACTTTTGTGACGGGGTCTTCGCCCGATCAGTTTGAAGCCCTGCAGTCCCTGCCCGACTTCGAAGCCTGGATGATGCACGGCGCCACGGCCGCTAGCCGCCTGTACGCTCAACTATGGGAAACCGTGCCTTGCCGCCGGCATACCTCGGTTGCCATGCTCAACCCTCGCTGTTCTCTTGAAACGATTGAGGCATGGGTTTCGGGCGACATTTCTGTCAGTTGTCCACTCATCAACGGAACAGCACATCAGACAGGCGCTCTCGGTCGCTGCGAAAATCAGCCGTTGCTTGATGAAATCGCGGAGCAATACGGCTGCGGCATTCGTGCTCAGTTCGTCGCGCGTCTCATCGATCTCATGAACTACTGGAAAGTGCGCCGCGCCCCGCAATGGACAGTGCTGGCCGCACAAACGGCGCCCCACACAGGGCTCGCGCATGTACAAACCGCCCGCGGCTCCCTGATCGTTCGTGTCATCGTTGAAAACGGCATGATTGCCGGCGTCAAGACTATTGCTCCGACCGAGTGGAACTTCGCATCCGGCAGTTGCGCCGAGCAGGCACTTTCGATGATCGAGTTCAGTACGCAGGATCAGTGGCGGCGCGATGCAGCCTGGATCGTGACTGCCATCGACCCGTGCGTTCCCTATCAAATTCGCTTCCACAACGATACAAGCGACACGGAGTAAAGCCATGCACGAGGTCTCCATTGCAGAAGGCATTCTCTCGGCCGTTAAGTCAACCCTCGTTAACGAACCGCAAGCCAAAGTGACTTCCGTCACAGTGAGCATCGGCGAGCTCGCGGGCATTGAAATCCAAGCGCTTCTCTTTGCTTGGGATTCAGTGACCCGAGGCACGCTCGCCGACGAGTCCAAACTCGTGATCAACCGGGTTGCAGGTGAAGCCTGGTGCATGAAATGTGCCAAAAACGTAGCTCTGCACCGACACGGCGATCCTTGTCCCTCGTGCGGCGGCTATCAGCTCATGCCCGTCAAAGGGCATGAACTCAAGGTCGACAGTCTGGAACTGAGCTTTGACGAGACCTAAATAGGCAACGCCATTTAATCGTTTTAAGGAGTTTTCCATGTGCACCACCTGCGGCTGCGGCAATCCTCACAGCCATACGCATATCGATGAAAACGGCAATGTCGTGACACATACGCACGACCACGGCGACCATGACCACAATCACGCTCACGGACATACGCACAGCCGCACCGTCAGCGTTGAGCAGGACATTCTTGCCCGCAACAACGCGATTGCCGATGAAAACCGCGCTCTGTTTGCCGCCAAAAAGATCCTCGCGCTCAATTTCGTGAGTTCACCGGGCTCGGGCAAAACGGAACTTCTGTGCGCCACAGTACGTGCCAAACCGGCCGACTCCCCCGAAATTCTCGTCATTGAAGGCGATCAGCAAACCGACAATGACGCCAACCGCATCCGCGCTACGGGTGCTGCGGCCATTCAGATCAACACCGGCAAGGGCTGCCACCTCGATGCTGAACAGGTCAAGATGGCTTTGAGCGCGCACGAACCTGTCGAAAACAGCCTCGTCTTGATCGAAAACGTCGGCAATCTGGTGTGCCCGGCGGAATTTGATTTGGGCGAAGCGCACAAGGTGGTGGTAATTTCAGTGACCGAAGGCGCCGACAAGCCGCTCAAGTACCCGGACATGTTTGCTGCAGCAGACCTGATGATCATCAACAAGGTTGACCTCGTCCCCTACGTCAACTTCGACATGGACAAGTGCGAAGAGTACGCACGTCGTGTCAACCCCTCGATCCGTTCGCTTCGAGTCTCGGCAACGACGGGTGAAGGGCTGGAAAAGTGGTGGGCATGGCTTAAGGCCAACCTGATGATCGCTCAGCTCTAATACGAGATAGTCATGACCATGGAGCGGCGCACCTACCGGATCACGGGCCTTGTGCAGGGCGTGGGCTTTCGGCCGACGCTCTGGCGCGTGGCGCACGCCCTCAAACTCACCGGTGAGGTCTGGAACGATGCCGAAGGGGTCGGCACCATACTCGAAGGCGACGTTGATGTTCTCGATCGTTTCGAAGAAGAACTTCGCAAGACCGTACGCGACGAGGCACCGCTCGCACGGATTGACTCCGTGGAACTCGTACAAACGAACCCTGCGCTGGGGTCCACAGACTTCGTGATCACGGCAAGCCGTCAAGGAACGGCACACACAATGGTGACACCCGACGCCGCCACCTGCCGTGCCTGCGCGATTGAAATGTTTACGCCCGGCAACCGACGCTGGCGCTACGCCTTTACCAATTGCACGCACTGCGGTCCTCGCTTTACGATCACGCGCAGCATCCCCTACGACCGTCCCATGACTTCCATGGCCTCTTTTGCCATGTGCTCAGACTGCCGACACGAATACGACGATCCCGCCGATCGGCGCTTTCACGCGCAGCCCAACGCCTGCCCTGTCTGCGGTCCGCAATTGAGACTCATCGACACGAAGGGCTCCCTCATTGACTGCAACGACCCCGTTGTAGCCGCCGCAAAGATGATCAAGGAGGGAAAGATCGTTGCCGTCAAGGGTCTGGGCGGATTTCATCTGGCTGTCGATGCGCACAACGCGAATGCCGTCTTCCGCTTGCGTCAACGCAAAGCCCGTGAGGCCAAACCTCTGGCGGTGATGACAACCAATGCAGCCAGCGCGCGGCTCTGGGGTGATTTCAACGACATTGAAATCGAACTTCTGAACTCGCCTGCTCGGCCCATTGTTCTGGCGCGCAAGACCGAACGCTGCCGAAATGCGTTTATCCATGTCGCCGACGACCTAAATGAGATCGGGCTCATGACCGCCTACACGCCGGTTCATCTGTTGCTTTTTCATGCGTTGGCGGGACTTCCCTCGGATCCCCGTTGGCTTGACGCAGCTTCCGAAGACGCTCTCGTGATGACCTCAGCCAACCCTTCGGGCGAACCTTTGGTGATTCATACGAAAGAAGCTTGCGAGCGCCTCAACGGCATCGCCGACGCCATTCTCACACACGATCGCGAGATCGTCTGCCGTTGCGATGACTCCGTGGTGCGCGTCGTTGACGGAGCCGCTCGACTCGTTCGCCGCGCACGCGGCTATACGCCGCTAGCCGTCAAAACACATTGCGACATGACGGGCATCGCCGCCACCGGAGCCTCACTTAAAGCAACCGCCGCGCTCGGCCGCGGACAGGAAGTGTTCGTCACAGCCCACATCGGCGACACCAAAAATGTCGCCTCCTGCAATGCGCTCAAGGATGCTCTTCTGCACTTTGAAGACATTCTGGAAACACACCCGACACAAGCCGTAGCCTGCGATCTGCACCCGGATTTTTACGCTTCGCGTCTGGCTAGAGAAATCGCCGCCGAGCGAAAGATTGCCTTGTTCGAAGTCCAGCATCACCACGCCCACACGATGGCGGTTGCCTTTGAGTATGGACTCGAAGGCGACGTCTACGGCTTGTCGCTCGACGGCGTAGGACTCGGTACTGACGGTCGTGCCTGGGGATGCGAAGCACTGTTTTGCCAAAGCAACGGCACCTTTGAGCGTTTGGGGCACCTGCAAAACCTACCCCTTCCAGGAGGCGACGCCGCCGCTCGGGAACCATGGCGCATGGCCGTTGCCGCTGCCCTCACTGCCGAGTGCCGCCGTGCCGCGATCGCCCTTTGGCCACAACGCCCCGTCGCTGCAATGTTGTCGCTTGCCTCCAATCCGCGTCTGACCTCGACAACGAGTTCGGCAGGTCGCCTTTTTGACGCCGTAAGCGCTATTGCCGGACTCTGCGACGAACAAAGCGATGAAGCTCAGGCCGCGATGCTCTTGGAGGCCGCAGGCGGCGATTTTGCAGACGCCTCCTACGAAGAGGACGATTTTGTTGTGACGCAAGAGTCAGGCTTGAATGTTCTTCAGGTCACCGCTCTCCTACAGCGCCTCTTTGCCATGCGTCTTGAGGGCCGAACGCCCCAGGCGATTTCGATGCGCTTTCATGCCGCATTCAGCGCCGGGATGGCGAAGCTCGCAGCCGAATGTTTCCCTGCCGGAGCTACCGTGTGTCTTTCAGGCGGAACGTTTCTCAATCGATTTGTCGCCGCAGACCTCAGTCGACGTCTGCGGCAGATGGGGTATCGAACATACTTGCCGAGCCTATTGCCGCCCGGAGACGGAGCCATCAGCTTCGGCCAGTGCGCCGTAGCGCGCCAACGACTCGATGCCGCTACCCATTGAATGAAAGGAAGCAATGTCATGTGCCTAGCAGTACCCGCACAAATCATCTCGCTTGACGGCACGCTCGCCGTCGCTGAAATGTCGGGCGTCAAAAAACAAATTGACGTCACGCTCACGCCCGAAGTCGTTCCCGGAGACTGGGTGGTGGTGCACGTAGGCTATGCCCTGCAGCGTATAGATCCGTTAAAAGCACAGGAAACGCTTGCGGCGATGCGCACCGCCGGCAATCTGGGTTCCGACGCCATGGCGGCGTCTTGATCTCGGGAGGCTATGCAATGCAGTACACCGCCGAATTTCGCAGCAAGGATGAAGCCCTTGCACTGGCCGATCGCATTCGCACCGAGGTCGATCCCACGCGTCAATACCGCTACATGGAGTTTTGCGGTGGTCATACGCATGTGCTGGCGCGTTGGGGACTCACCGATCTTCTGCCTGCCAATATCCGCATGATTCACGGACCTGGCTGTCCGGTGTGCGTGCTGCCGATCGGCCGTGTCGACATGGCCCTTGACCTCGCGTTAAACAAGGGCGTGACGCTTTGCACTTACGCCGACATGATGCGCGTACCGGGCTCGGGCGGTAAAACGCTATTTAAGGCCAAGGCGCAGGGGGCCGATGTGCGCATGGTCTATTCGCCCTCGGACGCACTCAAGCTTGCGCAAGAAAATCCCGACCGTCAGGTGGTCTTTTTTGCGATCGGATTTGAAACCACCACACCGCCCACGGCATTGGTGCTTAAAGCGGCCAGGGCGCAAAACGTCGGAAACTTCTCGGTTGTCTGTTCTCACGTCATCACGCCGGCGGCCATGCGCCACATCATGCTCTCGCACGGAAAGGACGCCAAGCCCTTCATCGACGGCATCGTCGGACCGGCTCACGTTTCTGCCGTCATCGGCGAAGAGCCCTACCGGAAATTTGTCGACGAGTGGAAGATTCCGGTTGTCATCTGCGGCTTTGAGCCTTTGGATATGCTGTTGTCCATCCTGATGCTCGTACGGCAAACCAATGCCGGCAAATCCCAGGTGGAAAACGAGTTTTCGCGCGCCGTACCCACGGAAGGCAACCGAATCGCGCTCTCTCTCATTTCCGAAACGTTTGTGCTGCGCGACAGTTTTGCTTGGCGCGGCTTGGGGCGATTACCCGCAAGTGCGCTCGCGCTCTCTCCGGCTTACGCAGCTTTTGACGCCGAAAAACGGTTCGGGCTCATTGAACACGACGTCCCCGACAACAAGGCTTGCGAATGCGGCGCCATTCTACGCGGCGAAAAAGAGCCGCGCGACTGCAAGGCCTTCGGCACCGTCTGCACGCCCATTCATCCGATCGGCGCCTGTATGGTCTCAAGCGAGGGCGCCTGCGCCGCCTACTTCTCCTACGAATCTCGGCGCATTTCATAACGGAACAAAATTCAAGGAACACCAAAGTCATGGCCAAGGAAAACTACATCCGTCCGATCGACATCAAGCACGGCATCATCGACATGACGCACGGCGCAGGCGGCAGAGCCACGGCACAGCTCATCGACGAAGTCTTTGCCAAGGCCTTTCGCAACACCTATCTTGCGCAAGCCCACGACGGCGCTGTAATGCCGGCGCTCAAGGGAGAGCCCGTCATGAGCTGCGACGCACACGTCGTGCATCCCCTCTTTTTTGCGGGTGGCGACATCGGACGGCTCGCCGTCTGCGGCACGGTCAACGACGTGGCCGTGTGCGGCGCCAAACCCCTGTATTTGTCCGCAAGCTTCATCATCGAGGAAGGTCTGGCCGTTAAAACGTTAGTCGACGTCGTCAACTCCATGGCGCAAGCCGCTCTTGAAGCCGGCGTGAGCATCGTCACGGGCGACACGAAAGTCGTAGAAAAAGGCCACGGCGACGGCCTCTTCATTTCGACGTCCGGCCTAGGCGAAAAAATTCCCGGCACCTGTGTAAGCGGTAGGGCGGCAAAGCCCGGCGACATTGTTCTCGTGACGGGCACGATGGGTGACCACGGCATCACGATTCTTTCGCAACGCGAAGGACTCGGATTTGAAGCGCAGGTACAAAGCGACACAGCGCCCTTAAACAGAATAACCGAAGCGCTCTTGAGCGCCTTAGGCGAACGCGTGCATGTCCTGCGCGACCCGACGCGTGGGGGACTTGCCACCACGCTCAATGAAATTGCCGCGCAAAGTCAAGTGAGCATTGAAATCGACGAAGAAGCCGTACCGATTCATCCGGCTGTCGCTTCGGCCTGCGAATTCCTAGGACTTGATCCCTTATACATCGCCAATGAAGGCAAGCTGATCGTGATCGTGGAAGAAAATGCCTCCCAAGAGGCACTCTCCATCATTCGCGCCTGCAAGTACGGTGAAAACGCTGCAGTGATCGGTCATGTGACAGCCGAGCAGCCCGGGCTTGTGAGCATGCGGACGGCCATCGGCGGCAAACGTCTTGTCGACTGGCTCAACTCCGATCCGTTACCGCGCATCTGCTAAAGCGTATAGAGCGTAAAAAAGGCTGCCGATTTTTTATGCAACGGCAGCCTTTTTTGACTTTGTTTGTTAAGCGGGCGGTCTTTGTTTGCCCTGATGAAGGTAGTTCTGGTACCCCTCTTCGATCAGCGCTTCGTAGATCTGGCGCGTATCGTCGTCATACGTGCAGAACGTCACCGATTCAAACTGGGGTTCGAGCTCAAGCACCTGAACTGCCACGGTAAGGGCGACAGCGGCGGCCGTAGGCTTAGGAAAACCGTATTGGCCGGTTGCAATGGCCGGGAACGCGATGGTGTGAGCGCCGTGTAAACGGGCCAATTCAAAGCTGCGTGCATAGGCGCGAGCCAGAAGCGCCACTTCGCCGTCGCCGCCTCCGACCCAGGTGGGCCCCACGGCATGAATGACGAAACGGCACGGCAAATTGAAGGATTCGGTAAGGGAGGCGCCACCGGCAAAGCAACGGCCTTGCTCGAGCACATAGGTACGGCAGGCTTTGCGAAGCTCGGGACCGGCAGCCTTGTGAATCGCCTTGTCGACTTCACCGCCTCCGGTGAGATCTGCGTCGGCCGAATTGACAATGGCATCAACGGTAAGCGTCGTGATGTCCGCTTTTATGACACGCAAGCGGCTGCGCAAAGCCTCGGATATGGGAATCATGTCGTTGTATTCTTTCGCGAAAATAACTAGTCGGCGCCGCGCAACTCACGCGCGCGCCAACCCAAAACGGCAAGTACTGCAAAGTATGTCACAGCCGCGCCAAGAATGACACCCGCCACTAGAACTAGTCGGTGCAGCCACTGAGCCTGCATGGCCGACCAATCAAGACCGGTTTGAATCCAGAAAAGGAAAGCGATCATCGCAACGCTCGCCGCCAAAACACGAAGCACATAGACAAGCCAACCGCTGCCGGGTGCGTACCAGCCGCGCTTTTTAAGAAGTGTAAAGAGCACCAACGCATTGAAAACCGACCCCAGCCCCACAGACAGCGCCAGGCCTGCGTGCCCGAACGCCGGGACCGTCACAAAGTTGCAGCACTGCACGACGATGAGCGAAGCAATGGCGCCTTTGACCGGCGTCTTGATGTCCTTGCGAGAATAGAAGGCCGGCGCCAGGATCTTGATCGAGATGAGACCGAGCAGCCCTACCGCATAGCCCTCAATGGCGATGGCGGTCATCGACACGTCGACCGCTGAAAAGTTTTTACCCTGGAACAGCACCGCGGCGAGACCTTCGGCGAGAAAACCCAGACCGGCGGCCGCAGGAATGGCCAGCAGAAAAACAAGTTTTAGGCCGCGATCGAGCAGCCGGTTGTAGCGCTCGAGTTCCCCGCGGTTAAAAGCGGCCGAAAGACTCGGCAGCAACACGCTACCGAGCGCCACACCGAGAAGCGCCGTTGGAAACTCCATCAGACGGTCGGCATAGTTGAGCCACGTCACGGCCCCCTTTTGCAGATGCGAGGCAATGTTGGTATTGATCAGTATCGAAATCGGAGCCACGCTCACGCCCACCACAGCGGGAACCATCAGTTTCAAAACCTGTCGCACGTTGGCGTTTTTAAGCGCCTTTCGGGGGCTTGCAAGGCGCGGAAAGCAGCCGATGCGCTTTAACGCGAAAAACTGCATGGACAGCTGCAGGACGCCCCCCAATATCACAGCGAAAGCGAGCGTATAGATCGGAACGGAAAAATACTGGATCAAAAAGAGCGTGCAGCAGATGAAGCTCACGTTCAGAAGCACGGGCGTAAAGGCCGGAATCGCGAAGTGTTTCCATGTATTGAGCACGGCCGCGGCAAACGACACGAGACTCATGAAAATGATGTAGGGAAACATGCAGCGGGTCAGAAAGACGGCCAGATCAAACGTTTCCGGTGTGTTCTTGAAGCCAGAGGCGATGAGCCAAACCACCACCGGAGCAAAAGCGATGCCAAGCAGACTTGCGAGAAAAACGGCGCACCCCAAAAGCGAAAACACATCGCTGATGAAAGTCTTCTGCTCATCTTCGGGCTGCTGCTCCTTTACCTGCGAGAGCATCGGTACAAACGCCTGACTGAATGCTCCTTCTGCGAACAGGCGGCGCAGCATGTTCGGGATCCGGAAAGCAACGTAAAAAGCGTCGGTTGCAGCCGAAACGCCGAAATAACGCGCGATCAGCATATCGCGGATCAGACCGGTGATGCGCGACAACAGCGTGAAGACGGAAACCGTGGCCGCCGACTTGAGTAAAGACATGAGAAGCGGTGAGTCAGACAAAAAGTTGAGATTACTGCGCGGCGGCTAGGCCTTTCTTTGCAAAAGAAATTTTTCCATGCTCAAGTGCTTGTATCGGTCTTTCTGATTTGATACAATGCCGCGTTTTCTGCTTTCGGGCGAATTCGACGCAGAGTTGCAGCGGCGAGTCATTCGAAGCGCAGAAAGCAACATTGTAGTAAAACTTAGACCCGGCCGATTTCGGCCAGATGCCGAGCTGCAAACGGGCTCGTCTGGAAAGCAAAAGCACAGGCTTGCGCTCGTTGACGTGAATCCGGAAACCGCGGCATCCACTTTCAGGAATTCAAAACTAAATGGCCAATACCAACCAAGCCCGCAAGCGCGCCCGTCAGGCCCTTGCCCGCAATCAGCACCTCTCTGCTCAGCGCAGCCAGTACCGTACCGCTATCAAGCGCGTTCGCAAGTTCATCCTCGCCGGCGATAAGGCCGCTGCTCAGGAAGCTTTCAAGAACGCCCAGAGCGTGATCGACTCCATGTGCCGCAAGGGCGTTCTTCACACGAACGCTGCTGCTCGTCACAAGAGCCGCCTGTCTGCTGCCATCAAGGCGCTCGCCTAATTCTCTAGGCACTGAGCCGGAAGGCTCCTACGCTAAAACGCCTGATTCCCTCAGGTCAGCGGTTTAGCCATTTAGACAAGAAAACGCATCCGATCGCTCCTCGGGTGCGTTTTTCTTTTCCCAATTCTTTTCCGCTGTTTAGTTCCTCCGTATCGACAAAAGTGCAAATTTCAAAATCCGAAAATTAAACCGTAATTTAAATTGTTCTCGCAGCAAACGCATTGGATTTGAGTTAACCTTTTTTTGACAAGCGGTAAGTGCGAGCGCTGAGATTGCATTGCGGGATTCCCCTAGTTTTTAGGTGTTCCCCCGTTGCTTTTCGAAACTGTTAGGCTCGGATTTGTCTGCTTTTTGACAGCGTTTTGTCTGCATCGGTTTTGTAATGACAACGGATATTCCTGAAGGCTCCTCAGAAACATTTAGCCTGGGTATTGACCTGGGCAGTACTACCGTCAAGTACGTCCTGCTCAGTCCCGACGGCTCCGTCCTGGCACACGCCTACCAGCGTCACGCAAGTGCCGTGACTCCCACGCTTATTTCTCTTCTGCAGGATCTGGTGCGCGCCTATCCGCATTTGAGCACGCGGGTTCGCCTGACCGGCTCCGGCGCCCTTTCTCTGAGCGAACGTCTCGGCATCGGCTTCGTGCAGGAAGTGATTGCCGCCGCTCAATACCTCCAGAATGCCGCCGCAGAAGACACTGAAGGCCATCCGGTGGACGCGGCCATTGAGCTTGGCGGAGAAGACGCAAAGATTCTCTATTTGACGGGCAGTCAGGAACTGCGCATGAACGAAGCATGCGCGGGCGGAACCGGCGCGTTCTTGGATCAAATGTCGGCCGCTTTGGGGCTGCCTCTGGACGAGCTCAACTGCCTGGCTGGCAAAGCCGCCACCTCTCACCCGATTGCCTCCCGCTGCGGCGTGTTTGCAAAAACTGACGTGGTCGGTCTCCTGAACTCGGGCATCCCCAAGTCCGAAATCGCCCGTTCCGTTTTCGACGCCGTTGCCGAACAAGCCGTGGGCGGCTTGTCATGCGGTCGTCCTCTGCAGGGACGCGTGGCGCTTTTGGGCGGTCCGCTCTCCTTTTTGAGCGAACTGCGCGCAGCCTTTGCTCGGCGCCTTGCCCGCAATTCCGTGAAGCTGGAGCTTTTTGCCGACGCACAGTACGCCGTTGCGCACGGTGCCGCACTGGAAAGTTCAACTCGGGGCGCTTACGCCGATGAACGCCTCTGGACGCTAGAAAACCTGATCGATGCCGTCGGTCGAGAAGCCGTCAACCTGGACAAACGCACCGGACCAAAACCGCTTTTTGACAACGAGGACGAGCGCCGCGCGTTTCTTTACCGTCACGCAAAAGCCCGCATCCCCACAATTGATCTTTCTCAGGCAAGCGGCGACCTTTTCTTGGGCATCGACCTTGGGAGCACCACTGCAAAGGGCGTCCTGATCACCTCGGACGGAGAAATCTGCTGCACCTGGTATGAAGGCAATCAGGGCGCTCCACTTCAGCAGCTCATGCCGCGTGTGAAGAAACTCACGGAGTCGCTGCCTGTCGCTGCACGCATCCGCTCGGTCCTGACCACCGGGTATGGTGCCGATCTGGCAGCAGCCGCTTTGGGCTCTTCGATGACAGAAGTCGAAACGCTTGCGCATCAAAAAGCGGCCAGTTCCTTTATTCCCGACGTGACCTTCGTAATCGACATCGGCGGTCAGGACATGAAGTGCCTGCAGGTCGAAAACGGTCTCATCACGTCCGTGGCTCTCAACGAAGCCTGTTCATCAGGGTGCGGCGCCTTCCTCGAGAGCTTTTCCAAGCAACTGGGACTTACTTTGCCCGAATTCGTTCAGGCGGCGCTTCGCTCCGAGCATCCGGTCGATTTAGGGTCTCGTTGCACCGTCTTTATGAATTCCAAAGTGCGTGAGGCACAGCGCGACGGTGCAAGCTCAGAAGACATTGCCGCCGGCCTATGCATTTCGGTCGTTCGCAATGCGCTCGAAAAGGTGCTACGCATCTCCTCTCCCGAAGACCTCGGCGACAAGGTTGTTGTTCAGGGCGGCACGTTTTTAAACGATGGCGTGCTGCGCGCCTTTGAAAAGTACACCGGTCTGCAGGTGATTCGTCCGCAGCTTTCGGGGCTTATGGGCGCCTACGGTGCTGCGCTTCTGGCCCGCGAGCGAACAAACGAACAGACACCGGTGTGGGAACCTTCGGCAGAACTGTTCGACACCTCGGACATCGTCAAGCGAGAGTTTCGCTGCCGCGGCTGCTCAAACAGCTGCGCCCTCACCTTGCATCGCTTTGCGTCAGGCAACAAATTTGTGAGCGGCAATCGATGCGAATTCGGTCTGAAGAGTCTCGGAAGCGGCAAGAAAAAGCATAAGGGCTTTGTTGATTGGAAAATCGAGCGTCTCTTTAGCGGCGAAGTGCTTCCCTTTGAGTCTGCCCCCATGGGCGAGATCGGAATTATGCGCGTGCTCAATACCTGGGAGCACTATCCGTATTGGCACGCCCTTTTCACCGAACTCGGTTTCCGCGTCGTTCTGTCCGATCCGACGACCGCCGCCATCATGGCCAAGGGCTCGGACACCGTGCCCTCCCAGTCGCTGTGCCTGCCCGCCAAGATCGCGCACGGTCATGCACTGTCGCTTGCCGAAAAAGGCGTGCGGAACATTTGGTTCCCCTGCATTCCCAAGGAAGAAAAACTCATTGCCGAAGCTGAAGACTCTTATGCCTGCCCCGTCGTCGGCGGCTACCCTGAGGCTCTGCGTCTGGCACTCGAAACGGCGGCCCCCAAGACTCGCATCCTGACGCCCTTTGTATCGATCGAAAAGTTTTCAACCGTCGCGCGCGCTTTGTGTGAAGCGTTCCCGCAGCTCAAGCACAAGGACGTTGTAAGGGCCTGCGAAAAAGCCTCTGCCGCGCTGAAAGCTTATCGTCATGACATCAAAGCCAAGGCGCTTGAAATCTGGAATGCGCCCGGCTTTGTCGTTGTGCTCGCCGGTCATCCCTATCACCTCGACAGCTACATTCATCACGGCATCCCGACTTTGATCGAATCGATGGGCGCACACGTGCTCACCGAAGACGCCGTGAGCTTCATCGCCCAAGATCTGCCCGGCAAGCGCGAGACGCTCGACGTTGTCAATCAATGGGCTTTCCACGGCCGACTCTATCGGTCGTTTGAAGCCATCGCCTCTCGCCCCGACACCGAACTCGTGCAGTTGGTGAGTTTCGGTTGCGGCATCGATGCCATCACAAGCGAACAGATGAAGCGCATCGCGCACAAGAATAAGCTGCTCTACACGATGCTAAAGATTGACGAGACAGATACGCTGGGCGCTGCCCGCATCCGTCTGCGCTCACTCTTTGCCGTGCACGGCGTCGAGGTTACGCCCCAGTCGATTGACGAGCTGCCCGACTTCGTCGAACCGAAGGTTCATGTCAAGGAGTCTCCGATCAGATTCTTCTCGCGCTTCTTCAAACCCGCTCCCACCGAAGCCGAACAGCTTGCGACCGCTCAGCAACGAGGACAGTCCCTCACTGCGCAGCAATTGCGCGAACGTACGCTTTACGTTCCTCAGATGGCACCGATTCATTTTCCGCTTCTGGTGCATGTTCTCAAGGACTTCGGCTACACGATGAAGCTTCTGCCGACCGTGTCCGATCATGCTGTCACGCTGGGCCTGCGCTACGTCAACAACGATGCCTGTTACCCGGCCATCGTCACGATTGGTCAGCTTCTCGAAGCCACGGAAGCCGAAGATTTCGTACCTGAAAAAAGCGCGATTCTTTTTAGCCAAACATGCGGACCGTGCCGCGCTACCAATTATCCGACGCTGCTTGACTGGGCCTTGCGCGACAAGGGCTTCCCGAATCTTCCGGTGCTTACACTTTCGGGCCGAGCCCTTACCGGCCACGCTCACCTCAAACTGGGACTCAAGGGGCTCAAGCGTCTTTCCATGGCGATCGTGCTCGGCGACGTATTGCAGCGCCTGTACCTGCATGCGCAGGCCGGAGAAATCGTCAAAGGCAGTGCAGACATCGCGCTTAAACTGGCTACGCCCACGGCTGCCAAAGCGGCAGCCACAGGCAAGCTCGAGGAGTTTGACGACGCTGTCCGAGAAATCGTTAACGTCTTTAACGCCGTTGAACTTGACGGCAAACAACGGCCAAAAGTCGGCATCGTCGGCGAAATTCTTCTGCAGTACCATCCCAAGGCCAATCTTGCGACAGCCGATCGTCTGCGCGAAGCCGGTGCCGAACCCATGCTGCCCGACCTGGCCACATTCTTCCTATACTGCTTGGCCGACCCCATCTGGCAGAGTCAGCATACCGAAGGCTCCAAACTGCGCGCCATCGTAAGCTCCTTCCTGTTGGGATACCTGGAAAAACTACGTTCCGTAGCGCAAGCGGCTATGGGCGAAGGCAACCCGCTCGGTCATATGCCTCCCTTGAATGCTTACCTCAAGCGCGTCGAGGGCATGGTTTCGCCGGGACAGCAAGCCGGTGAAGGATGGCTTCTGGCCGCTGAAATGGCTGAGTTCCTAGCAACCGGTACGGACAACGTCGTCTGTCTGCAGCCGTTCGGATGTCTTCCCAATCACATCACCGGCCGAGGCGTAATGTCGGCTCTTCGAGCGCGCTACCCCAAGGCCAACCTGATCGGCATCGACTTTGAAGGCGGCACGGCCGAGAGTAATGTCTCCAACCGTCTAAAACTCTTCATGACGCGAGCGCATCAACTCAAGGCCTCAGGAAAGCTTCACGTCGTTCCTAAAGACGCCAACACGAACCGCACCAATCAGGAAGGCTTTGAGCCGCAAAAGCACTCCGCCTAACCGAGCCAGGCGAGAAACGCGGCGTAATCGTCAAAATAGATCGCCGTCCGGGCTTTGATCTCTTCTGCATCCGGCACCGAATTCTCCTCTCGGATGCCGATGCAGACAAGGCCTGCTCGTACTGCCGCCTCCACCCCGGAGAGCGTGTCCTCTACAGCAAAGATCGCTTCAGCGGGCAGTCCCAGATAGTCAATCGCCTTGAGATAGCACTCGGGATCAGGCTTGATGTTGCGCACGTCCTCGGCGCATACAAAGTGTTCGAACACTTCGTTAAGATGAATCTCGTCGAGGATGTTCTGATTTTGTCGGCAGTAGATTTCGATGTTGGCGCGGCGCGTGGTCGTCGCTACCGCCATTCTCAAACCAAGACTCTTGATGCGCTTTAGCGCAGCTGCTGCGCCCTCACGCAAACGCACTTCCTCCCGCAGCATGCGGCGCGAAATTCGATAGCGGCGCGCATGCACCTCTTCAGCCGAAAGTGAGCAGCCGATTCTCTTGGCAAAGTCGCCGCAATAACAACGGTAAGGATTCTCTTGGTTCTTGTACCGCCTCAATGCAGCTTCACGAAATGCGTGACACTCGCGCGAATCAAGTCCCGGATATCCGAGTTCCGTCGCCAATTCCACATCCACCTTATTCCAGAGGTCGATCGTGTCGCCTAGCGTGCCGTCAAAATCAAAAATGGCTGCGGACTTACCGCGTAAGAAGTCTCGGGAAGAAATCATGCCGATGCTTTTGCTGAGAAGGGAAATACCGGCGGACATTCTATGTGTGCACCTCAGTTGACACAATATCGAGCCTTGTCAGGACAAGCGTAATAAGAATGGTTATCATTCTGCTTTGCAATTGTTAACCAAAGGAACTCAACGTGATTAAAACCATTATCGGCGTAGGTGGCATGTCCTGTCAGATGTGCGAAGCGCATATCAACGAGTCCGTTCGATCGGTTGTACCTGATGCAAAAACAATCCGTGCAAACCGCAAGACCCGTCAGGTCGTCATCGTATCCGAAGGTGTCATCGACAAGGCTGCCCTGCAACAGGCCATCGTCTCGCAAGGTTACGATTTTCTGTCCTACGAGTACGGCCCGTACGAATCCGAAAGCTTCATCGTCAAAATCAAAGGCCTTTTCTCGTAACATCAAAGTCTAAAATCTAACAAACTGTTCATGACCCTTTATAAAATTTAATTTCTTTTAAGATCAGTATGTTGGGTCAAATTTCTTTACAGCAATAAAAAACGGCTGCAGAAAAAACAGGCTCCAATAAAGTTTCATTAACGAACCTTTGTGTAGCCTACCTTCCGGCAGCCGTTGCGCGTCAATTGCGCTGTCAGATGGCAGGCCCCATACGATAACCACGCAAGTATTCGGGCACCGACTTTACGATCAGACCATCCACCGGTCCAATCTGTTCTTCGTCTTTTTCGGCATATTCGATGCTGTGCAGAAACACTCGAATCGCATTGAGGCGAGCTCGACGCTTGTCGTCGCTGCGAATGATCGTCCAAGGAGCAACAGGCGACTCGGTTTTGCGGAACATCTCTTCGATGGCAGCCGTGTAGTCGTCCCAGCGATCCAGCGAAGCAATATCCACCGGAGAAAGCTTCCAGCGGCGAACCGGATCAACGCGGCGCTGCTTGAATCGGCGCTTTTGCTCATCGCGGCTCACGTCCAGCCAGAACTTCGTGAGATGAATGCCGTGCTCAACAAGGCTGCGCTCAAAGGCCGGCACTTCGTTCAAAAAAAGCTGCGTCTGTTCGGGACGGCAGAACCCCATCACCGGTTCCACAACGGCGCGGTTGTACCACGAGCGGTCGAAGAAGACCACTTCACCGGGACTCGGAAGCTGCGCGACGTACCGCTGGAAATACCACTGACCAGCCTGAGCGTCCGTGGGTTTGGGAAGAGCGACCACGCGTGCGCCGCGAGGATTGATGTTCTGCGTAAAGCGAGAAATTGTACTTCCCTTACCGGCAGCGTCACGGCCTTCAAAGATCACGGCGATCTTTAGACCTGCATCCTTGACGTAGCGTTGCATCTTGAGCAACTCAACCTGCAGAGCGTACAGCTCTTCCTTATAAAGCGCGTCATCGTAGTTATGAAGATACGGAAAGACGCCCTTGCTGATGTCAGGCGAAAGCTCATCCATATTTCTGGTGTGGCGCGTCTTCATTTCGCCGTACTTCGCAAAGATGTCGGTGAGTAACCCCGCCAGCATATGATCACGAGAGCTCGGCTGCATGTTTTCAAAAACAAGTTGCGCCATCTCCTCGGCCGTAAGCTCGGTCTTCATCGCGCGCACCTGGCGCAGGATCTCCTTGATAACGCCCTCAACGTTTTCTTTAGGGTCAATCAGCGCGACGTCGCGAAACACCTTCTCCAAAGTGTCATTTAAGGTCGGAGCCTGCTTGTTGTCTTTGGCGTTCTTGCCGCCTTCGGCTTGATCCTTCTTCTTATCTTTATCGCTCATGAGCTCCCCTCCGGTTGAATTTTTCTGATGCAAGGCATTTTCCTTGCCGTTTTTAGGCTGATTTGTTAATCACAACACCAAACAAAGGGGATGTCAATGATTCGCTCGGCTTATTTTGCGGCAATCGCCGACTTTTGCGAACAAACTTTTGCAACGCAAAATTTTCTTATGAGCCAGTTATTTGCTAATATCGCCATTCTCTCAAAACGGAAGTGTGGCAGAGTGGTTGAATGCACCGGTCTTGAAAACCGGCGACGGTTAACCCCGTTCGTGAGTTCGAATCTCACCGCTTCCGCCAATTCGATTTACTCTTTCACTTCGCCTTTTTTTGGCGCAAACCTCCCTGGCCAGAGATTTCAGGCCCAAGCCTCTTTCTGAGTCCTATTCAAGACTGGCGTAGCCTTTGTCCAATGGATATTTCCGTACCGTTGCGGCCTCGTCACGGACGCCAGAGCCGAAGACGGCAGCGGTTCAGCCTATCACGATTGCGCACCGTTTCCAGCCGGGTCTTGCGGGCGTCCAAATGCAGCGTTCTGAAACTGTGCCAACAAAACAAAGCCGCCGACATTTCTGCCAGCGGCCGCTCTCACCTAAAGTCAGCTGAAATATTCGTGCTGCGTGAGAATGATGTTGTAGAGGAAGTAGATCAGCACGGCTGCTCCGGCAACACGCACCACAATTTCCAAAATTTTCTTGAATTTTTCGTTATCCATCGCTGTCTCTCATTACTTGGCGGTAGCGGCGGTAAATTCCTTCACGACAGCGGTGACACGCTCGATGAGCTCGTCAGCTTCGCGTCGTGCGATATTCAACGCAGGCACGATGCGGATGATGTTTCCTGCGGTCACAGAGAAAAGTACACGGTGCTTCAAGCCGATGGCCAAACACTGATGAGCCGGACGATCGAGGGCAATACCGATCATCAGGCCACGGCCGCGCACTTCAACAAAGCCGGGCACACCCTTCAGGGCCTTGCGGAACCCTTCCTGCAAATACTGCCCCATCTTTTCGGCATTGCTCACCAGCCGCTCATCTTCGATGATCTGAAGCACCGTCGTCGCAGCGCGCATTGCCAGCGGATTGCCGCCGAAGGTCGAGCCGTGATTGCCCGGGGCAAACACTCCGTAGGCCTTTTCGCCGCAGACGAGAGCGCCCACGGGAACGCCACCGCCCAAAGCCTTGGCTAGCGTCATCACATCCGGAACGATGCCGGAATGCTGATATGCAAACCATTTGCCCGTGCGGCCGATACCGCTTTGCACTTCATCAAGAATCATCAGCCAATCGTGGCGATCGCAAAGCTCGCGAATAGCACGCATCGTTTCATCCGGAATCGGAATAATGCCGCCTTCGCCCTGCACGGGTTCAAACATGACGGCACAGATACCCGGCGTCGTGGTCGCCAGTTTTTCAATCATCTCGACGTCGCCTGCGGGCACACGGATAAAGTCCGGCAGATACGGCGCGAAGTCTCGGCGCACGTTGGGGTTGCCCGTTGCCGAGAGCGTCGCGATCGAACGACCGTGGAACGCATGGTCAAACACAATGATCTTGGGCTCGTTGAAGCCCTTGAGATGCCCGTATTTGCGTGCAAGCTTGATGGCGGCTTCATTGGCTTCCAGGCCGGAATTGCAGAAGAAGCAACCGCGCAGGCCGCTTTTTTCGCAGAGCTTGGCGGCAACCTCTTCCTGCAGGTC
Source organism: Sutterella sp. AM11-39 (assembly GCF_003472385.1). Lineage (GTDB taxonomy): Bacteria > Pseudomonadota > Gammaproteobacteria > Burkholderiales > Burkholderiaceae_F > Duodenibacillus > Duodenibacillus intestinigallinarum. Next base: position 227,185 of record NZ_QRLV01000004.1, read on the forward strand.
AATGCGGAAATAGTTCGAGACATGAATCAGCTCGGACACCTGCTTTTGAAGCGCCGATACCAATCGGGGATGATTGTGCCCCACGGCATTAACGGCAATTCCCGCAAAGCCGTCAAGATAGACGTTGCCTTGCGTGTCGGTGAGCCATACGCCCTCCCCTTTTTGGAAACACACGGGAAGCGGCGAAAAAATCGGAAGCAGGTGCGACTTCGACATTTTTACTGGGCCCTCTGAAAGAGAAGTGCTTGGTCTGACAAATTCACAACAATCTGCAGTTCGTCTGCAGGGTGCTCCATTTTAGGCGGGATTACCGGTTTAGTTTTCCAGACATCCGTGTTTTTCATAATGAGCAAGTCGAGCCAATTTGTTTTGCTCATCAACAAAAAGCACCGTCGGCTTGTGCTCACGAGCTTCTTCAGGAGTTAACGTGCAGTAACTCATGATGATCACTTTGTCGCCCGTACAGGCGCAGCGAGCGGCAGCGCCGTTGAGACAAATGACACCGCTGCCGGCTTCACCGGCAATGGTATATGTCGCAAATCGCTCGCCGTTGTTGATGTTGACGATGTCGACTTTTTCGTACTCACAAATGCCGCTTGCCTTCAGAAGATCGCTGTCGATGGTAATCGATCCGACGTAGTTGAGTTCGGCCTGCGTAACGGTGGCGCGATGAATTTTCGCCTTGAGCATCTCAATTTGCATGGCTTTCTTCGGCAGTCCAGTAGAAATTGTCAATCAAGCGCGTCTTGCCGATATAAACGGCAATGGCAAACAGCACCGTACCCTCAACCTTATGCACCGGTTCGATCGTGTCGGCGTTTACCGCCTGAACATAGTCAATGCGGGCCAAGGGTTCGCTTTTGATAACTTCCTCAATGCGGGCCATCACCTGATCCGCGTCGGTTGATCCGTCTTCAAGCAGCTTGCGGCCTTCGGCAAGCGAGCGGGAGAGCACCAGCGCGGCAGCGCGTTCCTGCTCATTCAAATACGTATTGCGGCTTGACTTCGCCAGTCCATCGGCTTCGCGTACGATCGGGCAACCGACGACTTGCACGGGCATATTGAGGTCCGAAACCATCTGCCGAATTACGGCAAGCTGCTGCGCATCTTTCTGCCCGAAATACGCACGATCTGGCAGTGCAATGTTCATGAGCTTACAAACCACGGTTGCAACACCGCGGAAATGAATCGGACGACTGCGGCCGCACAATTCTTTCGTCAGACCTTCGACCGTTACCCATGTGCGGGTTCCTTCGCCGTACATATCTGCCGGTTGCGGAGCAAAAACCAGATTTCCGCCGCACTCTTTGATAAGAGCCGTATCGTGATCAATGTCGCGCGGATAGGATTCCAGATCTTCGTTCGGGCCGAACTGCGTGGGATTGACGAATACCGACACCACCACACGGTCACATTCGGCTGCAGCCCGACGAATCAGACTTGCATGACCTTCATGTAAATATCCCATCGTCGGCACCAGACCGATCGTCAATCCCTGTCGCTTCCAAGCGATCACTTGCGCCTGCACCTGAGCAGGCTTGGACAAAATCATGAGTTCCATTTTTTGATCCGATACAGCGGATTTAAATTATCTTTAGCAGCAATTATTAACAGAAGCGGTTATCTTCAGGAAAAAGTCTCTTTTTCCGACGGAAACTCTCCGCCTTTGACGGCTTCATCGTAGGCATTGAATGCTGCGCGCATCGTATCACCCACCTGTGCAAAACGGCGAACAAACTTCGGACCGTAGTCGCAGTACTGACCCAGCATATCCTGCGTCACGAGCACCTGCCCGTCGCAGTCCACGCCCGCACCGATGCCGATCGTCGGGATGTGCAGCGTTTGCGTGATTTCGGACGCAAGTCCCGCAGGCACGCATTCGAGTACAACCGCAAAAGCACCTGCTTCCTGCACGGCCAGTGCGTCCTGAAAGACTCGTTCGGCCGCTTCATCGCCCCTGCCCTGAACCTTAAAACCGCCATACTGCATGACCGACTGCGGCGTCATGCCGACATGTCCCATCACGGGAATACCTGCCGCAACAATCCTTGCGATTGTTTCGCGGATGGATTGGCCACCTTCGAGCTTAACGGCATTGCAATGCGTTTCTTTGAGAATACGCCCCGCATTGCGCACGGCCTCTTCGATCGTGACCTGATAGCTCATAAAAGGCATATCAACCACGACCATCGTATTTTTCACGCCGCGCACAACGGCTGCACCGTAGGTGATCATGTCATCAACCGTAACGGCAAGCGTATCCGGATAGCCCAGCATGACATTGCCGAGGCTGTCGCCCACGAGAATCGCATTGACCGAACTTTCTTCAATCAGACGCGCCGTGGTGTAGTCGTAGCACGTGAGCATTGAAATGCGTTTGCCTTCAGCCTTCATGGCGCCGAATGTGGCAACCGTTGTTTTTGATTTTTGCGTGGTCATTCGTATCGTAAATCTCAAATATTGCGCGCGTAGGAAATCAGAAGCGCTTCAATCATTGTCTTGGCATTGAGCGGATGCTCGGAAACACGTCGGATATCCCGAACCGAATTGATCCAAGTATAGAGTCCCGTCGGATTGGCCGCCTGTGCGATAGTCTTAATTTCTTCTGCAAATTCAGGGAAGTACTGTGGCTCACAGCCCACTTTGGCGCTTGCCAAATCCCAGCCCCAACGTGACAGGAAAAGCGCAGCGGCCGAAAGCGTCACGTCCTTGTCTGCTACAGAAAGAGCCTGCGCGGGCGGCGCCGCGTGACCAAGTTTCAGATAGGCCAGAAAACGTTCACGCGTCTCATCGGCAAGCCGAAAGCGAGCGTCTTCGTCAAACACAGCAAGCGGCATTCCGCCGGCTTCGGTCAACTTGCGCTCTGCATCCTGCACGCCCTGACTCTTAAGCCATTCGAGCGCCTGCTCGCGAGTGGGTGCTCCGGCGCGAATCAGACGGCAGCGGGAACGAATCGTCGGCAGTACGCGGTCAATTTCATCGGCAACGAGCATGAAGACGGTGTTTTCCGGCGGCTCCTCAAGGCTCTTTAAAAGCGAGGCGGCGGCTTCGGCACGAATTCGATCGGCCGGATAAACCAGAACGATGCGAACGCCGCCTTCATGACTCTTGAGATTTAAGAAATCAGTGAGCGCTCGCGTTTGGTGAATCAGAATTTCGCGATAGACGGTCTTACGATCGCTCGCGGCAGTATCGGGCGGCACAAACGGAATTTCTCTCGGCAGACTTTCGGCTTCGCTTACCACGTAGCGAATGTCGGGGTGTGTTCCTGCACGAACCAGATGACAGCCGTGGCAACGTCCGCAGGGCGTGCCGTCGGCGGCTGGCTGCGTGCATAAAAGCGACTTTGCAAAGGCCTGCACCAGATCAAAAATTCCCGCTCCGCGGGGACCATAGACAAGAAGCCCGTTGGGCAATCTGTCCCTTAGGTCGAGCAGCGCCTTTTCAAGCGCATCCTGCCAGGGATAAAGCTTGATAGACATTAAAGCCATCCTTTTGCTTCATCAAGAAGCTGAGCGGTGATCGCCTCCGGCGTTTGCCCCGCATCCAGAACAAAGAAGCGCTCCGGAGAAGCTGCGGCGCGGGCCAGATAGGCTTTGCGCACACGCGTGAAGAAGTCGCAGTCCTGCGTCTCGAAGCGATCGGCCGTGCGCGAAAGCGCCAGACGGCGAGCCGCTGTCTGTGGATCCAAATCGAAAAGCACCGTTTTGTTGGGCTGAAACCCCTTTTGAACGATGGCTTCCAGCTGCAAAACGTACTCGGCCTCATAACCCTTGGCGCCCACCTGATATGCGTAGGTGGCATCCGTAAAGCGATCGGAGAGCACCCAGGCGCCACGCTCAAGCGCAGGAAGAATCACGTCGCGGATATGCTGCGCGCGCGAGGCAAAAAAGAGCAACGTCTCGGCCGTCACGTCCATTTCATCGTTTAGCAGCATAGCTCGGATCTTTTCGCCAAGCGGCGTACCGCCTGGTTCGCGGGTACGGACGACTTCGATGCCGTGATCAAGCAGAAAGCGATGCAACGCCTCAATCTGGGTGGTTTTCCCCGCGCCGTCGATTCCTTCAAAAGTGATGAATTTTCCTCGTACCATGATGTCTCATCGTGCGTCTTTCTGACGCTTTTGTAAGGCGCGGGCCTTGCGAGCCGGCGCTTTTTGATATTTTTCGACCGCGCGGTTGTGTTCCGTCAGCGTCTTGGAAAAATGCGTCGTGCCGTCTCCGCGCGCCACAAAATACAAGAACTTCGTGTCCTGCGGATTCAAAGCGGCATGAATGGATGCCGCCGAAGGCATCGAAATGGGCGTCGGAGGCAGTCCCGCATTGAGGTAGGTATTGTAGGGCCCCGGCTGCTGCAAGTCGCGTCGCTTAAGGTTGCCGTCAAAGCTCTCGCCGATGCCGTAAATGATCGTGGGATCGGTCTGCAGCGGCATGCGCAAACGCAAGCGGTTGTTGAACACTGAACTCACAAGCGCCCGGTCAGCGCGCATTGACGTTTCCTTTTCGATGATGCTTGCCAAGATCAGAGCTTCGTACTTGGTTTTGACCGCAGCAAGCGGGCTTTTCTTCTCCCACTCATCATTGAGAATGCGCATCTGTTCACGATAAGCCGCGCGGTACACGTCGATGTCGGTCAACCCCGTGCGAAAGCTGTAGGTTTCGGGCGCAAACACGCCTTCCAAGTGGGGCTCCTGTATGCCCAGCACCGATCGCAACTGCATGTCCGACATGCCGGCCGTCTTGATTTCGATGTCGGGCAGCGCCGTCACCGCCTTTCTCAATTCCCACAGCGGCATGCCGTCGGCAATGCGGAAGGAAAACTTCTCCACATCCGATCGTTGCAGTTTGTCAACAATGTCCGCAAGTGTCATCCCCGGCGTAAAACGATAGCGACCGGCATGAATCGAAAGCGCCGTTCCCTGCACGCGCAACAGGCCGATTAGCGTATCGGGCGAAACGCCGATGCCCGCCTGCGCAATGCGGTTGGCAATTGCGCGACCTGAAGCTCCCGTCGGGACCGTCACATCAACGTAACTGACGCCTTCGGGCAAATCGACCGAGCGTTTGAAGTACCACCAATACGGCAATGTGCAGCACAGCGCCACGACGACGAGCACCACCGCCAGCTTGGCCCAGAGGCTCTTGCATATCTGCGGCAGCAGCGGGTTTTCAGTCGTTTCCTTGGTCTTGGAATCGACAGCACCGGTTTCGTCCGATTCCGGCAAAGACTTCTCGGCGTGTGTTTCGTCCTGAGCCTGGTCCGATTTCGACGCGCTCGCCTGCTCCTTTCTCTCCGTCTTTTCGAGCGGCTGCACGACTTGTTCAGAATCTTTTGCCTGCTCTTGCGGCGCTTTTTCTTGCTGAGCCCTGGCCGCCGGTATTTCGACTTCGTCTTCTCTTACGGGCACAGACAGTTCTTGATCAGACTGTGCTTGCTTGGTTTCCCGCTTTACCGACGCTTCCGTCGCAGAAGGCACCGAAACTGGCTCCTGAGTCACCGCAGTCGGCGTCTCGACAGCACCCCGTTCGCTTTGAGCGGAGACTGCCGGCGCATCAACCGGCTGTTTAGTTTCAATGGAAGCCTCCGGCTCGGACAAAGTCACAGTCGGTTCCGAGACTTGCGTCATAACGGAGTTTGCTTTGACACTTGTCTTTATTTCAGGCGTCTCGTAGACAAGAGACTCAACTTCTTGAATAGAAACTTTCTGCGTCTTGGGCTCAGCCGGAATTTCGCTCGACGGCTGCTGCGCCACCTTCGTTTTGCGCGACGTCTTGCGAGGCGCGGCAGCCTTTTTCACGCCGGTCGTTTTACGCGCGCGAGGAGCTTTCTTTTCCGCAGTTGATTTACGGGGCTTTCGAGCCGGTTTTTCAGAAGGCTTCTCGGAGCCGGCGCCGGCCTCGGGCGCCTTTTCAAGGTTTTTATTGTCAGTCTCGGAACTCACGCGGATCGTCTCTCAGAAATGGAATCGGCAGATTCGCCGAAGAAAACCAGGGCATCGCGCGTTTTAGCTATCGAATCAGGCCAGCACGCGGCGTCATGTCGACCGTGCATGCTTCAGAGAAAACGAGGAGCTCGAGTACAATACGCGCACAAAGCAAAAGGGCGCCGTTCTCCTCCTTTCTGCGGAGATGCGCCGTTTCAAACCACAGTTTGCGAATCTAAATGACTGATGCGAATTCTACGGTAGGAACGCTTTCCTGCCTAAGCTCTCTTGCGCTCATTACCGTTTCCGGCGCAGATCGTTTCACTTTTTTACAAGGTCAGCTCACCAATGACGTCACCAAGCTCGGCAACGGGCTCATGCCGGCCGGTTACTGCTCGCCCAAGGGCCGACTGTTGGCTACGCCGCGCCTGTTCCAGGAAGGCGACACCATCGGCATGATCGTAGCGGCCTCCAACGCCGACTATCTCGTCAAGCGTCTCAAGATGTACGTGCTGCGCAGCAAGGTGACGATCGAGCGTGCTGCGGATCGTGAAGTGGCGGGTTTTGTCGGCTCGACTCCGACAAATCTCGGCGACGGTGCGCTTGTTTTCGAATTGCCCTGCGCTCTGCCGCAGGCGCGCATTGCCGCGGCACTGCCGAGCGGTCTGGGGCTGGCAATTGTTCCGAAAGGAACCGCTTGCGCCGGCTCGGAACCCCTCTGGTGGGCCGCCTGCGCCGCTGCCGGTCAATCCTGGGTGTTTGGCGAAACGGCAGAGCGCTTCACGCCGCACGCCGTCAATTTGGATCTCATCGGAGGCATCTCCTTTAATAAGGGCTGCTACACCGGCCAGGAAGTGGTTAGCCGCATCGAGCACATCGGCAAGACGAACCGCCGTACCGTTTTGCTTGCGGCCAACGATCCGCTTGAACTCGCGCCCGGTACCGATCTGACGGACAATCAAGGTCAAGTCGTGGCAACGGTGCTCTACGGCGCCAAGCTTGCCGACCGTACTCTCCTTCTGGCAGAAGTTTCCGCCGAGACGGCTCAAAGCGAAGCTGCGCTCGTTACAACAGCGGCAACACTGCACCGTCTGCCCCTGCCCTACGGCTGGACCCGCACCAAATAAGTCAAAAATAACGAGGAAAGCGGCACGGGCCGCTTAAAGAATCACCATGGCAAAGATTACGATCCACACTCCCGAAGAAATCGAGGCGATGCGCCGCGTCGGCTCCGAAGCGGCCGATCTTCTTGACTTCATCACGCCTCACGTCAAGGCCGGCGTGAGTACCCTGGCGCTCGATGAGCTCATGCTCGACTACACGGTCAACGTGCTCAAGGCAAAGTCCGCCTGTCTGGGGTACAACCCGGGCGGCAACGGCATTCCCTACCCCCGAGCCACCTGCATTTCCGTCAACAACGTGATCTGCCACGGCATCCCGAGCGAGAAAAAGATTCTTAAAAACGGTGACATCGTCAACATTGACGTCACCATTGAAAAGGACGGCTTCTTCGGTGACAACTCGCGTATGTTCATCATCGGCAAGCCCACGATTGCCGGCAAACGACTTGTGGATGCAACCTGGGGCTGTATGTGGGCGGGCATCGAAGAGGTGCGTCCGGGCAAGTGCTTCAATGACATCGGCATAGCATGTCACAACTTCGTCAAACCCATGGGCCTTTCGATCGTGCACGAATACGGTGGCCACGGCATCGGTCGTGTTTTTCACGGCGAACCGCATGTCTGCCACGTGCCCATCAGCACGCCGACGGCCAAATTCGAGCCGGGGATGATCTTTACCGTCGAACCTATGGTGAACGCCGGCAAGCGCCACATCATGGATCTCAACGACGGCTGGACGGTCGTCACCAAGGACCGCAGTCTGTCGGCTCAGTGGGAGCTTGAAGTGGTCGTGACCGAAACCGGTTACGACATTCTTACCGTTTCCAAGGGCATGCCCGAGCCGCCGACCTGGGTCAAAGGCTGGAAGAAGCCCAGCTTCGACTAAACAAGACAGAAAACGGGAGCAGTTGCAACACTGCTCCCGTTTCGTTTTGGCTTCCGACTTCTCGCTCGTCAGAGACCGAGCATGCTCTTTTTGAGCTTGTCGTCAATCGCGTTTTCGCCCAGCCAGATTCGCAGGACCGAGTCAAAAAGCTTCTTACCGCCAATGTTGTCGGCCACAAGCTTGCCGTTGACAAGCACCGATGTGGTCTTGCCCGAGAAGTCAAAGTCCACCAGGTCGCCTTCCTTGACGTCACCGATTTTATTCATCGCATTGATGAGCTTGGAAAGTTCCGGTGCGATTTCTTTGCGGGTTGCCTCATCGGTGTTGTCCTGCAGACCTTCTTCCAAAGCCGAGACAAAGCTCTTGGCAGAAACGTCACGCAGCAGCCCCAGGCGTACGCGCGCAGCACCGTTTTGCTCAAGCACGCCTTGGGCGGTCTGAGCCTTCTGCGGCACGTAAAGGCCTGCTGCGTATACCTTGAAGAACACCTTCTTTCTCAAGCCTGCGCCGTTGAGCTGCAGCGTTGTCTGACCGACGACAGCGGAGTCTTCGTAGCGAATCGATTCGACATTGACATCGGCCCAGACATTGAACGCAAAACCGAACGTCAAAAAGCCCGCGATCACTTTCTTAATCATCTTTTTTCCTTCCCAGAATCAAAATAAGGCGAAGTGTGCCTGAACCGACTTCTCTTCGCACGACCGCCTAACCTTTAGTTTCCTTTTGCTAAGGCCGCGCACACTCTAGAATTTGTCTTTGTCACGAATTTTGGGAACTCGCATCATGGCGTCCGAACGCAACTTTTCCGTCAAACCGTACATCAACCTCCGAGAAAAGCTTGCCCAAAACTTTTCGGCGCACCCCCAGGTCGGACTTTATTTGCGGCACCATACTGCCGTCATCGACAAATTCGTCAAAGATTGCGCCGCGTTTGCCAAAGTTCCCCCCACCTGCGCGATCGCCGCGCTCGGCGGCTACGGCCGCAGAGAAATGTTCCCGTACTCGGATATCGACGTGGCGGTGCTCACCCCCGAAGGCCTCTCGCAAGCCGATCAGACCGCCATTGCGGAGTTCGTCACATTGCTCTGGAGCCTGGGACTGACGGTCGGCACCAATGTCCGAACCAAAGCCGAAACGCTCAAAATCACCGCCTCCGACATCACGGCGGCAACCGCCTTTTTGGAGGCGCGATGGATCTACGGAAACAAAGCTCTTTTTAAGGACACCCACGACACTTTTTTGCAGGAGCTCGACAGCCGCATGTTTTTCCGCAGCAAAATGCTCGAAATGCGGCAGCGTCACCAAAAATACGGCGACACTCCCTATGCCCTCGAACCCAACATCAAGGAAGGTTTGGGCGGTCTGCGCGACCTGCAGGTGTTTCTGTGGTACGCCAAAGCCGCCGGTTACGGCACATCCTGGAAAGAAATGGCTCAGGCAGGACTCATCACCGGCACAGAGGCCTATCACTTCACGCAATGCACGCACTTTCTGCGAGAACTGCGCATCCGCCTGCATCTCATCTGCGGCCGCCATGAAGACCGTCTGATTTTCGACGTGCAGACAGCGCTCGCAAAAAACGCCGGCTACAAACCCAAAGGGTCGCTGCTTCCGAGCGAAGCACTCATGAAGCGCTTCTATCTCAACGCTAAGAACATCGTTCAGCTCACGCAGATCCTGGTGGCTGCCATCACCGAAAAGCTTTTCCGGCAGGCCGCGCCGCGTTTTGTGAAGAGCATCGACAATGTCTTCATCGCCCGCGGAGACATTCTCGACATCAAGAGCCGAGACGACTTTCGCAAAGACTCAACAAATATGATCCGAGCTTTCGTGCTCTTTGCCTTGCATCGGGAGTTCAAGCGCATGTCGACGAATCTGCTGCGAGCGCTCTGGCACGAACGCTCCTCGATCGACACGGAATTTCGAAGCAACCCGATCAACAAAAAGCTCTTTCTCGATACGGTCAAACTGCGCTACGGTCCCTATCATTTTCTAAAGAACCTCAACACATGGGGCATTCTCGGACGCTTCCTGCCCGTCTGGCGACGCATCGTCGGACAGATGCAACACGATCTTTTTCACATTTACACGGTCGATCAGCACACGCTCGGCGTCGTCAAATATCTCCGCCGCCTGTCGCACTCTTCCTACGCGCACGAATACCCCTTGTGCTCGCAGATCATGAACGATATCGAAAAGCCCTGGCGTCTGACACTTGCCGGACTTTTTCACGATATTGCCAAAGGTCGCGGAGGAAGCCACTCCGAGCTTGGCGCCAAGGAAGTCAAAGCTTTTGCCTCCAACTTCGGAATCAATCCGCAGGACGCTGATTACATGGAGTTTCTGGTGGCGCAGCACCTCCTGATGAGCACGGTTGCACAGCGCGAAGACATCACCAATCCGGAAGTGGTCGAACGCTTTGCCTCAAAGGTCGGCAACAAGGAGCGACTCGACGGTCTGTATCTTTTGACCGTCTGCGACATCCGCGCCACCAGTCCCAAGGTCTGGAACGCATGGAAGTATCAGCTTCTCACGGATCTCTACCACAGCACATTGCTGTGCCTGGAAGCAGGTGGCGAACCCAAAACGCGGGCGGGCATTTTCGATGAACACCGCAAGAAGGCCTGCGAACTGATCGCGCAGACCGGCATGACCGAAGATGTAAGAGACGCTTTCTGGAAGGAACTCAACATCGTCTACTTTCTTCGCCATTCGCCCCAGGACATCGCCTGGCACACGGTGGAACTCGCCGGATGCTCCCGCTCGCAAGACCCCGTCGTCAAGTGCCGTGCGCGCCGCAAGGGCAACGTCTGCAAGGTACTTGTCTACACGCACGACCAAAAAGATCTCTTTGCCCGCGTGGTGGCTTTTTTCGAGCGCGAAGGTCTTTCGATTCTCGACGCGCGCATTCACACGACCGTCCACGGCTGGGCGCTGGACACATTCCTCGTACAGGATAAGCGCGGGCGCGATCTTAAAGCTCTCGGAGCAAGCATCGAAAAAAATCTTGCAAACGTCATCAGCTCGGCCAAGCCGCTACCCGAACCCAAAAAAGGAAAGCTCTCTCGCCGCGGCAGAAGTTTCCCTGTGACGCCGATCGTCGAAATTGAGCGCGACGAGAGTCAGCGCAGCTGGGTGCTGCGCATCACCTGCAACGACCGTATCGGCCTTTTGTTTGCCATCGCCGTCGTGTTGGCACGGCACGGCATCAACCTTGCCACCGCCAAGATCTCCACGCTCGATGAGCGCGTCGAAGACGTATTTTTGATTGACGGACCGGCGCTGCAAAATCCCGAAGGCGTTGTGCAGGTGGAAAACGAGTTGATTGACGCCTTGATGAACGCAGCCTGATTCGGTTGCACAAACGACAACGCCGCAGAACTCTGCGGCGTTGTGTTGTGCGAATTTAGCGCTCTTCGATCGGCTTGACGTGGCGCTCCGTGCAACCGGTAAAGAGTTGACGGGGTCGACCGATGCGGAAGGCCGGATCATCGATCATCTCGTTGAGCTGGGCAAACCAGCCGACGGTGCGGGCCATGGCAAAGATAGCCGTAAAGAGCGGCATCGGAATGCCGATCGCCTTTTGCACGATGCCCGAATAGAAGTCCACGTTCGGGTAGAGATTGCGCGAAATGAAATACTCGTCTTCAAGCGCAATCTTTTCCAAGGCCAGGGCAAGCTTGAAGATGGGCGAATCATGCAGCCCGAGCTCATCGAGAACTTCGTAGCAGGTTTCGCGCATGAGCTTGGCTCGAGGATCGTAGTTCTTGTAGACACGGTGACCGAACCCCATCAAGCGCACGCCGCTCGACTTGTCCTTGACCTTCTTGATGAAGTCGCCGATTTTCGCGATGCCGCCCTCTTCCTGGATGTGATAGAGCATCGAGAGCGTCGCTTCGTTGGCGCCGCCGTGCTGAGGGCCCCACAGACAAGCTACGCCCGCGGCAATGGCCGCAAAGGGACTCGTACCGGAACTTGCGCACAGACGTACGGTCGAAGTTGATGCGTTCTGCTCATGGTCAGCATGCAGAATGAAGATGCGGTCGATGGCGCGCGTGAGCACATCGTTGATCTTGTATTCCTCACACGGAATCGCAAACATCATGCGCATGAAGTTGGCCGAATAGGACAAATCGTTGCGCGGATAAATGTAGGGTTCGCCCACCGAATACTTGTAAGTCATGGCGACAAGACCGGGCATCTTGCCGATGAGCTGCACGGCAGCCATGGCTCGCTGCTCGGGATCGAGCAGGTTGCAGCTCTTGGGATAGAACGCGGACATGGCTCCGATCAGGCCAGTCAAAACCGCCATCGGATGTGCATCGCGGCGGAACCCCTGCAGGAAGAGATGCATCGACTCGTGAATGAGCGTGTGGTGCATCACGAGGTACTCGAAGTCTTCCTTTTCTTTCGCGTTGGGCAATTCGCCTTTGAGAAGCAAATAACAGACTTCAAGGTAGTCGCAGTTGCGGGCGAGCTCCTCGATCGGATAGCCGCGATAGAGCAGTTTGCCCGCCGCGCCGTCAATGTACGTAATGGCGCTCTTGCAGGAAGCCGTGCTCATGAATCCCGGATCGTATGTGAATTTTCCCGTCTTCTTGTAGAGCGTCGAAATGTCGATGACTTCCGGACCGACGGAGCCGGGCAAAACCGGCAGGCTAACTTCCGGCGAACCGTCGGAAAACACGAGTTTTACTGATTTTTCTTCAGCCACGACACTTCCTCCGTTATGGGTGTCCAAGCAAAATTCGGATGTGCCGCAAGTGCCTACAGCCGCCTTTGCCGCACCTTAACGGATCGAAATAATAGCCCCGACTAGGCGCTTTTGCTTATTTTCGCCTCTTCTCGGAAACGCGCAGACTGGCAAAGGCCGCATCCTGAATCGTTTCGGACATGCCGGGGTGCGGCCAGATAACAAGCGACAGATCCTCGTCGGTCGCCCCAAACGCAATGGCCTGCGCCAGGGCAGACACGAGGTCTCCGGCAGCAGCGCCCACGACCTGAGCACCCACTAGGCGTCCGGTTGATTCTTCGCAGACCAGTTCGACAAAACCAGCCGTTTCATCACAGGCTCTCGCCATGGCGTTATGCGCAAAAGCGGCTTTGCCCGTGCGAACGGCCATTCCGGCTTCTTGCGCAGCGTCTTTGCTCAATCCGACCCAGGCAAACTCAGGATGCGTATAGACGACGGAAGGCACCGGCGCTACATGCGCAGGACGCACGCCGCCGGCGATGCGCTCGGCCACGGCGCGACCTTCGTCGGAAGCCTTATGCGCGAGCTGCGGCCCCTTGACGATGTCTCCGACGGCCCACACATCAGGCAAATTGGTACGGCACTGATCATCGGTCTCAACAATGCCTGCGGGATTCACGGCCAAGCCTACCGCCTGAGGATTGACGCCTTCGACAGCGGAACTTCTGCCGATTGCCACGAGAAGCTTTTCAAAAGTGCGCGTTTCCTTGACGCCGTCGCGCTCGAACGTGACGTTGACGCCTTCTGCGCAACGCTGCACATCAACAATCAGCACGCCGAGCTCAAACTGTAGTCCCTGTTCGGAGAGCATCTTGCGGGCAGCTTCACTAACCGGCTTTCCGGCAAAGGACAAAACGTCGGCCGCCATGTCGAAAACGGTCACGGCACTGCCCAAGCGGGACCAGACGCTTCCGAGTTCAAGCCCGATCACGCCGGCACCGATAATGCCGAGACTCTTCGGAGGCTCCTTAAATGCCAAAGCGCCGCTATTGGAACACACCACTTCTTCGTCAAACTGAAGCCCCGGCAAGGTGCGAGGCTTGGTGCCGCAGGCAACGATCACGTGTTTGGCCTGCAGTCGTTGACCGCCTGCCGTCTCAAGTTCCCAACCAGTCTGCGTCTTTGCGCGAAAAACGACTTTTTCGGCAACGAACTCAACTCCCGCTTTCTTAAAAAGCATGGCAACGCCGCGGTTGGAATCCTTTACAGCCTTGGCTCGGTGTCGCTGCATCTGCTCAAAGTCCAGGTCGGGGGTCACGGGCTTCAAGCCGAACGCTAACGAGCCTTTCCTGACCTTTGCATAGGCCAGACTTGCGGCCAGAAGCGCCTTGCTCGGCACACAGCCGACATTGGCGCAGGTGCCGCCGAGCGCGCCGAGTTCACCGTCATCGGGATTGGCCATCGGATCAAAACAGACCGTCTTTAATCCGAGTTCGCCGGCACGAACCGCTGCGGCATAACCTCCGGGGCCCGCACCGATCACCGCCACATCATAGAATTCGTCCATCGCGTTTTTTCCTTTTCTCAAATGTCCAAAAGCATCACGGCGGGATCTTCGAGCGCCGCCTTCATGGCACCGAGCCCCAGCACGGCTTCGCGTCCGTCGATGAGGCGATGATCGTAGGAAAGCGCCAGATAGTTCATGGGACGAATGACGATTTCGCCGTTGACCACGACAGGGCGCTCCTTGGTGGCATGAATGCCCAGAATGGCAGACTGAGGCGGATTGATGATGGGGGTGGAAAGCATCGAGCCGAAAACGCCGCCGTTGCTCACGGTAAACGTGCCGCCGGAAAGTTCTTCGATCGACAGCTTGCCCGCCTGGGCACGCTTGGCAAAGTCGGCAATTTCAAGTTCGATTTCGGCAAATGTTTTCTGATCGGCGTTTCGCACCACGGGAACCACCAGACCGCGCTCCGTACCGACGGCAACGCCAATGTCAAAATAGCTGTGGTAGATGATGTCGGTGCCGTCGATCGAAGCGTTCAGAACAGGGAACTTTTCGAGCGCATAAACGGCGGCCTTGACAAAGAACGACATGAAACCCAACTTGATGCCGTGGCGTCTCTCGAACTTTTCCTTGTATCGGGCACGCAGCGCGATGACCGCGCTCATATCCACTTCGTTGAAGGTGGTGAGCTGCGCGGAACCGGCAAGGCTCTGAACCAAACGCTCTGCCACACGGCGGCGCAGACGCGTCATCGGAACTCGATCCTCCTTGCGGCCGTACGGATCGGGCGCGATCGGTTCGGCAGGAGCAGGCGCCGCCGCAGATCTCGAAGCCGGAACCGCTCGCGGCGCAGGTTCGGCAGTCTGAGGTTGAACCGGAGGTTCAGCTGCCGCAAGCGCATCAACCTTGGTAATACGGTTTCCCGGTCCAGTACCGATCACGGTCTTGGCGTCAATGCCGGCAGCGGCAAGAACGGCGGCTGCTGACGGCATGACACGCGGTTCGGCAATGGTTTTCTCTACCGGTGCAGGAGACGGAGCTCTGCTCGAGTCGGTAGAAGCTGAAGCGCTCACGGAAGCATCGGTATCAATCACGGCGATCACTTCGCCCGAAACAACCGTCTGACCGTTTTGCGCTCGAATTTCAGCAAGCTGGCCTGCCGCAGGCGACGGCACTTCCAGCACCACCTTGTCGGTTTCGATCTCAATGAGAATTTCATCGGCGGCTACGATGTCGCCCGGCTTGCGTTTCCATTCCAGAAGCGTCGCTTCGCTCACGGATTCGGAGAGTTCGGGGACTTTCACTTGTACGGTATTCATAGCTGTGTTCTCTGTGTGTGTTTTTATTCTTTCTGCGTGGGCTTTGCTTTAGGCAGTCAGCACAAAACCTTTGATCGGGGCAAAAGCCGCATCCTGTAGATCCTTGAGCTGCTGCGCGTGGCGAGCACTGTAGCCCACCGCAGGCGACGGGCTTTCAGGGCGACCGGCATAGGCTAACCGCATACCTGGGCGCATGTTCATGAGAATGCGCGTCTTGGCGTAATTCCAAACGCCTTGATTCTGCGGTTCGTCCTGACACCAGACAATCTCACCGGCGTCGGGGTAACGGTCAATGACAGACTTAACCTGCTTGTGCGGGAACGGATAGAGCTGTTCCATGCGTACGATCGCGTAATGCTTCTGAGCCTCTTCGTTGATTTCAGCACGACGGCGCACCAGGTCGTAATAAACACGTCCCGAACAAAAGACAATGCGGCGCACGGCTTCAGGCAAAGCGTTCTCGTCGTCGATCACGGTACGGAAAGAGCCTTCGGAAAGTTCCGTCAAATCATTGGTGGCAGCCTTGTTGCGCAACAAAGACTTGGGCGTAAAAACGATAAGCGGCTTTCTTGCCTTTTGAAGCATTTGCAGACGTATCAGATGAAACATCTGAGCCGCACAGGAAGGTTGGACCACACGCATATTGTCACCGGCACATAGCTGTAGGTAACGTTCGATTCGCGCCGAAGAATGTTCAGGTCCCTGCCCCTCATAGCCGTGCGGCAACAGCAGGACCAGTCCGCAGAGGCGTCCCCATTTGACTTCGCCGGAGCTGATGAACTGATCGATCACAACCTGGGCGCCGTTGGCAAAGTCACCGAATTGGGCCTCCCAGAGCACCAACGCATCGGGAGCGGCTGTCGCATAGCCGTATTCGAACCCGAGCACGGCGTTTTCAGACAACACCGAGTCGATCACGGTAAAGGGGGCCGCTTCGGGGCCGAGATGCTGCAGCGGAACGTAGTCGCCCTCATCCCACTTTTCGCGCTTTTGGTCATGCAACACGGCATGACGATGACTGAACGTACCTCGACCGCTGTCCTCCCCCGTAAGACGCACGGCGTAGCCTGCCGACAAAAGAGTAGCGTAGGCCAGGTGTTCGGCCATGCCCCAGTCGACTCTGAGTTCGCCTGCAGCCATCCGGCGTCGGTCAGCAACGACCTTGGCAACGATCGGATGCAGTTCGAAGGTTTCGGGCAACGTGGTGATCATCTGCCCCAAACGAGTAAGTTCGGCCATCGGCACGCGGGTATCGATGTCATTACTCAAAACACCGCCTGCAAATCGAGTCCAATCAGCGCGGTAGCGGTGACGTTCGGTGAGAATGTTGAGCGGCAGAGGCGGACGGCCCTCCTTGAGTCGAGCCTTCACCTCTTCGCGCATTTGTTCGCTTTCTTCAAGCGAAACAACACCGGCGCCAGCGAGTTTTCGGGCATAGAGAGCGCGCGTACCGGGGTGTTTGCCGATGGCGCGGTACATTAAGGGTTGCGTGACGGCCGGCGTATCCTGCTCATTGTGCCCGAGCTTTCGGAAGCAGACTATGTCAAGAACTGCGTCCTTTTGGAAGGTCTGCTGGAATTCGCAAACGAGTTCTGCAGCATAAGCGACCGCATCGGGATCATCGCCGTTGACGTGCAACACCGGCGCTTCAATGAGCTTGGCCGGATCAGTGCAGTACGTCATAGAGCCCTTGTCACGGGGATCGGACGTGGTAAAGCCGATCTGGTTGTTGATCACGATGTGAACCGTACCACCCGTGCCGTAACCACGGGTATCAGCAAGGTTAAGCGTCTCCATCACAACGCCCTGGCCGGGGAAAGCCGCGTCGCCGTGCACCATCACGCCGAGAACGAGGCGTTCGGCGTCTTTTCCTCCTCCGCGACGGTCCTGTCGCGCACGAACGCTGCCGACAACCACCGGATCAACAATTTCAAGGTGCGAGGGATTGAACTCAAGCGCCAGATGAATGTGTCGGCCGTCAACCATCATGTCGGAAGAAAAGCCGTTGTGGTACTTGACGTCGCCGGCGGGCAAATTGGATGCTGCGACACCTTCGAATTCTGCAAAGAGATCCTGCGGGCTCTTGCCGATGATATTGACAAGAACGTTGAGCCTTCCACGATGAGCCATGCCGATCACGCATTCTTCGACACCGGCGTGCGCGGCCCGTTCAACAACGGTCTGCATGGCAGTGATGAAGGACTCACCGCCTTCGAGACTGAAGCGCTTTTGACCGACATAACGAGTGTGAAGGAATCGCTCAAGACCTTCAGCTGCCGTCAAGCCTTCGAGGATCTTGCGGCGACGTTCAGCTGTGTACATCGGTCGAGAACGACTGCGCTCAAGCTTTTCCTGCCACCAGCGCTTCTGGACAGGATCGGAGATGTACATAAATTCGGCACCAATCGAGCTGCAGTAAGTCTCTCGCAAGGCTGTGAGAAGAGTGCGCAACGGCATCTTGTTGGCACCGAAAAAGGTATTCGTGATGTGAAACTCGGTATCGAGATCTGCATCGGTCAGACCGTAGAACAACGGATCGAGTTCGGGAATCACGGGAGCTTCGTGGCGCTTGAGCGGATCGAGCTGTGCGCGACGCGTACCGAGCACACGATAGGCAGCAATGAGTTGCTGTACGAATACCTGTTTGCCGGCAATTTCCAAATCCTGACGGCTGACATCACAGACAACGGCGCCGTGGGGACGATTGGCAAGGCTCGTGACGATTTCCGAATGTAGAACTTCGCGGGAGATGTCTCCGGCGTCTTCCATTAGCATCTGGACGAAGTAGTTACGCCACTGCTCGGAGACGGAGGCCGGATCCTTGAGCCAGCTTTCATAGAAGGACTCAACGTAGGAAGCGTTGGGGCCATTGAGCCAGCTTGACTGTTCGAGGTCTTTGATGGGCATTTCCTGTTCTCTGTAAATCCATGTTGGCGAACAAAGCACAAGCGCTATTCACACTTGGTTTATTCGGCACGTGAGTAAGGATACAGAGAGCGGAACGGGAATGGGCGGGAGTAGGTCTTTCGGAGAGGTGGAATTTGAAACGCAGAAATGACAAAACCCCCGAAGGAGAGACTCCAACGGGGGTTCGCTTTAATGATTTAGCCTGG
>NZ_QRLV01000005.1 GCF_003472385.1 Sutterella sp. AM11-39
ATGGTGCCCACGTTCACATGGGGCTTGGTACGTTCAAACTTACCCTTTGCCATGGTTTAACTCCTGAACAAAAGCCGGGCATGTACCCGGGGGTATCCAATCAAGAACAGTTATGAAAAGAATCTCTGGTGCCCGTGATGCGGATCGAACGCATGACCTCTCCCTTACCAAGGGAGTGCTCTACCACTGAGCCACACGGGCACGCTTGGGAAACTTGGAGCGGGTGAAGGGAATCGAACCCTCGTCGTAAGCTTGGAAGGCTTCTGCTCTACCATTGAGCTACACCCGCCTTAGCTACAACTGCAATTCGGCCATTACCCAACTGCAATTTCACTATTGTCTGACTCCTAAGAGCCAGCGCTGGTGGAGGGGGATGGATTCGAACCATCGTAGGCGTAAGCCAACAGATTTACAGTCTGCCCCCTTTAGCCACTCGGGCACCCCTCCGTAGCGAATGGCAGATTATGCGGGCCGGAAATCACTTTGTCAAGTTTTTCCGCCGAATTGACGCGAAATTTCTTTCGCAACGACAAAGAACTGAATTTTTCGGGTTGACCCCGTCCGTTCTTTAAGTTCCTCGCTGCCGGTCTGCCGGCCGTTGTCAGCGAAGAATCCGCATTCTACACAAAAATGCGACAGTTTCAAGCAATTCCCAAAAACATTTGCAAAACTACGCCGACAACCAGCAATCCCCAGCCCGCTTTGCCGACCGTATCAAGCCACGGATAATTGTCTTCGACCCATTGCGCTTCGGCATCGACCCACCGGTCGTTGCCCAGGCTGCTGCGCGCTACCAGCAGCGGACCTAATACGTAAAGACGGTACAGAATCAGCAGAATGCCGAAGTTACCCAAGGCGCTTGCAACGGCGTTGTCAACCATGTCGGAGGCGCCAGCGGCAAACGAACCGGCCGTTGCGACATAAAAGAAAAGGCGCAGCATACCGATCTGACGTTGGCAGTTGAGTCTGTTTTTTCTGATTTCCTGCGGCAGTTGCTTCATTTTTCCCTATCAATGTTTCGTCAAAAGTGGCGTGCACGTATTGTATTGACACTTGACTCTGTTTTGCCGTGCGACAAGAAGGTTAAACACCTGTCACAAAGCATTTCTGTCAGGCGACAGCTCGTTGTGTTTGCGCTACATTGTTCCTAACCTGAACGCCGGTTCATTCACCGCGTTCTCCGACTATCAACGTCTCGCTTTGCGACAAGGAACAGAAAATGTCACTTCGTTCACTTGCTTTTGCTGCAGCGGCCGCTCTGGCTCTGACGACGGCTTTTGTTCCGGCCGTTGAGGCCCGTCCGCCGGGACCTCCGCACGGCGGCCCAGGCTGGCATCGTCCTCCGCCTCCGCCGCTTCACGCCCCGCGCCGTCACCATCATCACTTCGGCTGGCTGTGGGCTCCGGCCATCGCGGGCGCAACGATTTGGGGGCTGAGTTCGCTCTACGACGATCCGTACGACGACTACTTCAGCTACCGCTTCCGCTATCCGTACACGCCCTATGCCGCACCTTCCTACGTGACGGGCTACTCGGCGGCATTAAGCGCCGAACGTAGCGCTCTTCGCGCCGAGGCGGCCGCCAACGCCGCACAGGCGGCGGCAGCGCCCAAGACCCTCTACTGGTGCGAAGCCGAAAAAGGATTTTATCCGCAGATCCGCGCCTGCCCGACCGGTTGGACGCCGGTCGTCTCGCCTTAATTTGATGATGCTTGCGCCGCCGACTGCGGCGCAAAGCGTTTGAATACCCATCCTTCAATCACATCAGCCACATCCCGAGGGCATTCGGTAAGCGGCCAGTGCGCGCACTTGACCACGGCCATCTGGCCGTCCTTGAGCGCATTGACCCATTGGCGCATGGCCTGGGCGTCGGTAAAGGTGCCTGCCGAGGCACCGATTACCAGCATCGGTACCGTGATGGATTCGGGCGCAGGCGTCGGTCGGCCCACTTCGATCAGATCATGCAGGTAGACCGCACTGTGGATGTACTTCAAATCGGCTCGTGCCGACGAGTACTCTTTGATGAATTCCTCGAGTTCCTTGCCGCCGGCGGCAATCTTTTCGCGCGCCTTGGCATCCATTGCGCGCAGATCCTGATTCTGCAGGCGACGACTGAAGCCCAGCGCGTTACCCAAGCGACAAAACCGTTCCATGACTTTGAGATACGGCAATTTGGCGCGCATCTGCAGCGCCTTCGGTGTCAGCGCTTCGCTGATGAGAGGATCAAGAAGCACGACGCCGCAGACACGATCGGCATAACGCGCCGCAAAGTTCACGGCCACCTGTGCGCCCAGACTGTGGCCGACGACAATCGCCTTTGCAACGTTTTCGGCCTGCAAAATCGCCTCGACGTCGCCGCACCAATCTTCCAGACGCGCCTGACGGCTTGATACGCTTGCCGCGTGCCCTCTCAGGTCACAGCGCAGAATGTCAAATGCCTTCCTGAGACTTGTCCCCTCGATGAATTCTTCCCAGCGCGAGCCGTTGCTTGCCACGCCGTGCAAAAAAATCACCGTACCGGCCTTTTCGCCGGAACAAGGCAAAACGGAATAGCGCAAACTCGCGCCCGGACGCTCAAGTCGTTTGGCAGTTTCACCATCAAGCAGTCGGTAAGCGAGCTTTTCTTTTTCGTAAACAGCACTCATCGCGTATCGATTTCAGAGTCTCCGAGCAAGGCATTGTGCCATTGCGCCCATATCGGCACCAAGAATTCGCTCGATTAGATGCGGCTTTTGCTTTGCGCGTGCAGCCGATAGAGCGTGCGCTCCGATATGCCGAGCTTAGCAGCGAGCTCGCTTCGCGGGCCGCGAAAAGTTTCTACAGCCCAGACGAGATAGCGATTTTTGATGTCCGCAAGCGGCACGATGTCCTCGTCTTCACCAAGGAAAGCCGAAGAGTGTGCCGCAGGCAACGTCAGGTTGGCGCTCGTCACAGTACGATCCGCCCCCTGCGCCGCTGCGCTGAGCACATTTTTGAGCTCTCGCATATTGCCCGGCCAATCGTATCGCTGCAGCATTTCGATGGCTTCGTTGGTGATCGTGCGGGAATGAACGGGCGCAATACCGCCAACGAAAAATTTGGCAAGCGGCGCAATGTCCTCCTTGCGCTCGCGCAACGGCGGTACAAATACCTCGCGGCTAGCCAAAGCGGACAAAAAGCTGTTTTCCGTCGTAAGCTCCTGCGGCAAACGACGCGCACTTGCCGACAAACGAACCGACACTTCCAATCGGGTGCCGTCGCGCCGAGAGGTGCAGCCGCCGATACGAACTGCTTCGAGTATTTCCAGCGCCACGGGAGAGGCGCGTTCAATATCATCAACAAAAAGACTGCCGCCGTCGGCACGCTCCAGCAATCCTGCGGCATTTTCCGTGCCGCACAAAAGCGTCTGCGCGGCCGACCCGGTCAAACAGGACCCCGCCACCACAACGAAAGGCCGGGAAGCGCGGGCGCTGTTTTCATGAACCGTTCGGGCATAGAGCTCCTTGCCGACGCCGGCTTCTCCGACAATCAGGTAGGGAACGTCTTCAGAGGCAAGCCGCTCAAGCGCATGCATCACCTCGGCATGTGCCCGGCTTACACCCACCGTGCCGCGGCGAAACGGTTCGGCATCGTCGGTCTTGGATCTGAGCGTTTCCAGCCAATAAAGCGTCTTACCGTCGGCTGATCGAACCGGCCGCATCGTGACCGCGAGCTCGGTGACGCGAGCGCTGCTAAAAAGCGTCTGCTCCACACAGCTCACGCCAACCTTATCGGCCTGCGCCAGAGGACACGGCAACCCGGATTTCGGACAGGGTCCTGCACGGTGCAGCGCTTCCCAACACCTTTTGCCTTCGAATCGAAAGCGACCGTAGGCTTGCGCAAACGCATCGTTTACGGCAGCCACCGTCATGTCGTCGGGCCGAATAAGCATTGCCGGCGCATCCAAGGCGTCAAGCATTGAGGCAATTTCAGCTGCAACCGGCATTTCCCTGCACCACGAAAAACAAAAATCGGAAAACTGTCAAATTTGACAGTCATGGCTCTCATTTTCCGCGATTTCAGTTTTTTTGCAAGCGTTTGTGAACCTTTTTTGCAGTCTGTCTCTATAAGATCTGCGCTGTAAGGTTGTCCGTTTACGGCGTCAAAAAGCAGTTTCTACTGTTCCCTGCAAAAAAGGTTCCCATCCCGTTATGAGCAAAGCGACTACTTCCGGCAAATCCCGTCCGCGCCTTCTCCTTGAGATCGGCGTGGTCCTGTGCTGCAAGCTGGCCTTCATTTTCGGGCTTTGGTACTTCTTTTTCGGACCGGACAAGCGTATCGAACAGACTCCTGAGAATGTCGCCTCCGGCATTCTGATGCGCGCGGATCGAACTGCCGACGTCAGCAACTGACGATTTCTTCACCCCAAAATCCTTCTCTTGAACCTGTGCACCGCGTCCTTTATGGCGCAGAGTACGGGAAACTCGGAGCCGTTTTCTATGTTTTCTTCTGAACTTGTTGATCTGTCCCGTCTGCAGTTTGCGCTGACGGCCATGTATCACTTCTTGTTCGTGCCGCTTACGCTCGGTCTGTCGTTCATGCTGGTGATCATGGAGACGTGCTACGTCGTGACGGGCCGCGAAGTCTACAAAGACATGACCCGCTTCTGGGGCAAGCTCTTTGGCATCAACTTCGCGCTGGGCGTTGCGACCGGCATCACCATGGAATTCCAGTTTGGCACAAACTGGGCTTACTACTCGCACTACGTGGGCGACATCTTCGGTGCCCCGCTCGCGATTGAAGGTCTGATGGCCTTCTTCCTGGAATCGACCTTCATCGGTCTGTTCTTCTTCGGTTGGAAGCGCCTCTCCAAGGGCGGACATCTCGCCGTCACCTTCCTCATGGCTCTGGGTTCCAACCTTTCGGCTCTGTGGATTTTGATCGCCAACGCCTGGATGATGTACCCGACCGGCGCCGAGTTCAATTTCGAAACGATGCGCATGGAAATGACGAACTTCTGGGAAGTCGCCACGAGCCCCTGGGCACAGGCCAAGTTCATGCACACGATCAACGCGGGTTACATGACCGGCGCCATGTTCGTGGTTGCGATCTCTGCCTGGTACCTCATCAAGGGCCGCGACATCGGCTTTGCCAAGCGTAGCCTGCGTCTGGGCGCCGTCTTCGGCCTCGTTGCCACGATTCTCACCCTTCACATGGGCGACGAATCGGCCTACCGCGTCACGCAGGATCAGCCCGCCAAGGTTGCCGCCATGGAAGCCATGTGGGAAACGCACGAAGCGCCGGCTCCGCTTTCGCTTTTTGCCATCCCCGATGAAGAAGCCCGCAAGAATACCGTGAGCGTTGACATCCCCTGGCTCTTCGGCCTGATGGGCACCCGTTCGCTTTCTGAAGAAATCAAGGGCATCAATCCGCTCGTCGAAGAAAACGAAGCGCGCATCATCAACGGTCAGCGTGCCGTGTCCCTTCTGGAAGCTCTGCGCAAGGACAAGGAAAACCGCACCCTGATCCAGCAGTTCAATGAAGTCAAGGGCGACCTCGGCTACGGCCTGTTGCTCAAGAAGTACGTCAACGACGTTACGCAGGCCACCCCGCAGCAGATCCGCGAAGCGGCTCTCTCCACGGTGCCCGCCGTCACGCCGATGTACTGGATGTTCCGCCTGATGGTCGGCTGCGGTCTTGCCGCGATTCTCATCTTCGGTCTGGCTGCTTACTACAGCATCAAGGGCACGATCGCCCAGAAGACCAAGACGCTGTGGATGTGTCTGCTCGCCCTGCCGCTTCCGTGGATTGCCTGCGAAGCCGGTTGGTTTGTAGCCGAATACGGCCGTCAGCCCTGGACCATTTACGAAATTCTGCCGGTCGATCTGTCCGTGTCGAGCCTCTCGACGGGTGACCTGATCGGTTCGCTTGCCGGCTTTGCCATCCTTTACACGGCTCTCTTGATCGTGGAGTACTGGCTCATGATCCGTTACGCCAAGCTCGGTCCGAGCTCGCTGGGCACCGGCCGCTACTTCTTTGAGCGCAAGGCCTGATGGACGGACATAGGAGATTCCGAAAATGATCGATTATGAAATTTTGCGTCTGATCTGGTGGCTCTTCATCGGTGTGCTGCTCGTGGGCTTTGCCATCATGGACGGCCAGGACATGGGCGTGGGTTCGCTGCTGCCCTTCCTCGGCAAGAACGACACCGACCGCCGCTGCATGATCAACTCCGTCGCCCCGCACTGGGACGGCAACCAGGTGTGGCTGCTCACGGGCGGCGGCGCCATCTTCGCGGCCTGGCCGCTTCTGTACGGCGCTGCCTTCTCGGGCTTTTACTGGGCCATGCTCATCGTGCTTCTTGCACTGATCCTGCGTCCGGTTGGCTTTGACTTCCGCGGCAAGATGGCCGGCACGCGCTGGCGCAACACGTGGGACTGGGCTCTGTTTGTGGGTTCTGCCGTGCCCCCGATCATCTTTGGCGTAGCTTTCGGCAATCTGCTTCAGGGCGTGCCGTTTCACTTTGACGAATCGCTGCGTCCGTTCTACACGGGCAGCTTCTTCGGCTTGCTCAACCCGTTCGGTCTGCTGTGCGGCGTCGTCTCTTTGCTGATGATCGTCTTTCATGGCGCCAACTACCTGGTGCTGCGCACCGACGGCGATCTGCAGCGCCGCGCGATGAGCATCTCGACGATTTCGGGCATAGCCACCGCTGCGCTCTTCATCCTCGGCGGCGTCTGGACGTACTTCGGCATCGACGGCATGGTGGTGAGCGCCGGTCTCGATCCGGCCGGTCCCTCCAACCCGCTTCTGAAGACGGTTGACATTGCCACGGGCGCCTGGTTTGCCAATTTCGCCAACTACCCGGTTCTCTGGCTCGTGCCGATTCTGGCCGTACTCGGTGCCGTGGGCGGTGTGTTCTTCGCGAAGCAGCTGAAGGGCGGCATGGCCATCGTGTGCTCGAGCGTGATGCTTCTGGGCATCATCCTCACGCCGCTGCTCTCGATGTTCCCGTTCATCATGCCGAGCTCAACCGATCCGCGTTCGAGCCTCACGATCTGGGACTGCACGAGCTCGCAGCTCACGCTTGAAGTGATGCTCTTCGTGACGCTCCTGCTGCTGCCTCTCGTGCTGATCTACACGGGCTGGGCCTACCGCACGATGTCCGGCAAGTTGAACGCCGAGTACATCCGCAAGAACGACCACGACCTTTACTAAGGCAAAACCTGACGCAGGTCGGCGTCCGCACGACGCCGGCCTCAACGGAGGAACACATGATTTACTTCTACTGGCTCACCGGTCTTGGCATGGCCATTCTCCTGTCCGTGGTGGTTTCCACCACGCTCGACAACCGGGAAGCGGCCGATGAATAAGGTGCTGCGGGGACTCGCGCGTGCCGTCAGTCTTCTGGCGGCCGTTGCGGTTGCCGCCGTGATCATTCTTTATCCGCGCCTGGTGGCGGAAGACTCCGCCAGCGTGCCGCACGGCTTTCTGGTCGTGCTCCTGATGGGGATGAGCGCAGCTTGGGTGCACGGTTTCGGCTTCGTGCCGGAAAACCGAATCCTGCGCGTGCTCTTTTCCCCCATCATCGCCTGGCCTGTGATGATCATCGGTACCTGGGGCGTGTTTCTGCGCTAGGACGCCCCTTTTCCTGACGCCCTTTCGACACAATTCTTCGAAGGCTTTATGTCGCAAACGACGTTGTACGAACGACTCGGCGGTGAGGCGGGTTTAACCGCTCTCATCGACAAGTATCTTGAACTTCTTCGCACGAACCCTGCCTACGAGGCTCTGAGTAGCCGTTACGTCAACGGCATGGCGCATTACCGCGCCCGAATGCTCGAGTACCTGACGGGCTGGTTCGGCGGCCCCGTGCTGTACGCGCAAAAGCACGGCCTTCCGTGCCTGCGCGAAAATCATCAGCGCATTCAAATCACGGCGGAGCTTCGCGATCTCTGGTTCAGCTGTATGCAGCAGGCCCTTGCAGAAAGCATCGAAGACGAAGCGCTTCGCACCGAACTCGAAGCCGTCTTCTGGCAAATGGCCGACAGCTTGCGCAATGCCTGAGTGTTAGGCACTCTCAAAATGACAAACCCCGGCGAGAACAAATCTTGTCGGGGTTTCTTCATGGAGGAGGAAAACAATGCAATCTCAGAACACCGGCTCTCCGCGGCGCATGAGCGTCTTAACCTCAATTTCGATGTTGTGGGAATCGTCGGCAAGCCATACCACGCCGTCTTGGACCGTTGCGGCAAACTTCATATTGCGCCCGGCCATGTCGGCAAGTTTCTCCAGATCGTCGTCCGAAATCCAACGCACGGACAATTTGTCAATCTTGGACATATCGCCCTTACGGGACTGCCACCAGGGCTCGATGCGCGCTTCGTCGTAGGCAAGCACCACCACGTCCTCGCTCTTGCCGGCCGCCTTGCGCAGCGTCTTGATGTCGGGGCACCCCACTTCGATCCAACGGGCGATGTCGCCCGCGTCGTTCGTTTCGTACACCGCGGGTTCCCCTTCCGTAGAAAGACCGCGCCCGAATTCCGTCTTGTCTCCGGCAAACATCAGCCAGGCCAGCAAACGCACCATCATGCGTGCCGGCGTTTCCGACGGATGCTGCGCGATCGTGATCGAGCGGCTTTCGTAGTAGCCGCGATCAATGTCGCTTACGTCAATAAAAGCTTTGCAAACCGTTGCGCCAAGCGCCATATCAATAACCCACTCCAAGCAGCGTCAACGTCAACGGGACGGTGAGCGCAGAAATAAATGTCGAAACAAAGATGGCGTTGCTCGCCGCTCCCTCTTCACTCTCAAACTGTGTGGCCATGATGTAGAGGTTGATGGCCACGGGCAGACACGCCAAAACCGTTGCGGCGTTGGTTTGTACCGAATCAAGCCCCAACAGCACGCAGAACACCCATACCAGGAACGGCTGAATACCGAGTTTGAGCGCCGTGATGACGCTTGCCTTAGGCAGAGCCGCCGTAAAGCTGTGTTCGGCCAGCCCCATGCCCACCACAATCAACGCGCAAGGCGTCGTGGCGGTGGCCACCAACGCCGCGCTTTTATCGATCACTTCAGGCAACTGTAGCCCCGTCAAGCTCCAGCCTGTACCGATCAAAATGCCCAGCACAATCGGATTTTTGAAGATGTTCTTGAGAGCAATCAGAAACTTCTTCCAGTCAATCTTGCCGCCGGTGCGCCCGAACTCCACGCAAGCCGTGGCGCTTGTCCATAGCAACAGCACGTTGAAGATGATCAGCAAGGAAATCGTCGGCATCGCGGCCGTACCGAGACTCGTCTGCACAATGGGCACACCGAGCTGCACGTTGTTGCCAAAGATGCCACCCATGCCCGTGATGACACGTCCCGTGGAATCCTGCTTGAAGAGCTTGCCTCCCAAGAAGTTTCCGATGATGTACACCACCACGCAGGATCCGAAGAAGGCTATCAATACCTTCCAATCCACCGGCGGACGGTTGGAACCGTCGCTCATCAAGTGAAAGAGCATCACCGGCATCAGGAGCTTGAAGACAAACTGCGAGAGCGCCTTTGTCACGCTGTGACTGAACATGCCGATTTTCACAAGCGCCCAGCCCAAAAACACCATCAGAAACAATGGTGCGCACAGCGAGAGATGGTGAAAAAAGACATTCATCGCAGAATTCCCGAAATCACAGCAGGCGCATTATCCGCCAAGACGAAAAATTCCGCCAAAAACAAAGCCCCGCACGATGACCGATTGCTCGATCCCCGTCCGGGGCTACTCCTCACGTCTGCCGATAAAAGGCAGAATCAAACGAGATTAGAACTTATAGACCAACTGAACGCCGAAGAGGTAGGCGTCGAGTTTGTCGAATCGACCCACCTTTTCGTTTGAACCATTTTCTGCATAAAGGTCACGCTCACCCGTGCCATGCAACCAAGCGGCAGACACATCAATCTGCATGCTCTTCGTGGCCTGGAAGGAAGACCCGAGAGCAAACCACCACCGGTCGGCATCTGGAATGATGGCTGTACGATAACGCGGATCATCAATCGGCGAAGTTTCATAACCGATACCAGCTCTGAAGGTCCACCAATTGGTGAAACGCAAATCAGCACCTACAGAAACAAGGTACGTATCTTGCCATTGATTTACTATCTTCTTCGTCCTATCTCCGATAGCAGACGAATATTCAATGTTCAATTCATCAAAGGAAGACCAGTCTGTCCAACGGAACGTTGCGTACAAGCTTAAAAGATCGTTCACATCCCACGCCGCTGTTGCCATCGCCCACGCTGGAGTAGAAAGTGACGCTTTACCATCAGTTGTTCCCAACAATGCCGAAAAATTCGGCAACATTGCCGGAGGAACCGGAATATCTGCACCAGAAGAATCCTTAGTCCATGGATTATCAAGAGTGAAATCCCCGTCCGCATGGTGGCTGACTTTTGACCGATACGACAGGCCAAAACGCAAATTCTCCAATGGAGACCACATCAACCCCAGATTAAAACCCCATGCCCAACTATCAGCATCAATTTCACCGTCAACAGTTAAAGGAGTTCCCCCAGTTAAAGAAGTAACATCTTCCTTCATCTTCAAATCTGCCGCCGCGTACTGAATTGACATGCCAGCGCCAATGCTCAGCTTGTCAGAAACCTTCCAAGCTACATTGGGGTTAAAGTCAAATGTCAGCACCTCAGCAGAGATGCCATTTTTTGCAACATCCCAATTGTCGTCGTATTCAGTACCCATTCCGAACGGAACAGTCATGGCCAAACCAATCCACATACTGTCGTTCAGCTGATGAGAGATGTAGCCATGCGGAATAGCCTGCGTGTTGTACTGTCCATTTTCAGTGTGGCCATTGTCACCCTCATATGCCAAGTCCAAACCCACGGCCACAAACCCGGCCTGAATTTGGGTGCCCGGGTGAAGGGTCATGGTGGCGGGGTTGTAGTAAACGCCGGAAAGATCGGTACCGTCAACACCCACACCGGCGTAGGCGCGGCCCAGAGCGCCGGCGGACTGTTCGGTCAGCATGAAGCCGGCTGCATGAGCGGCGGAGGCGGCACAGACTGCCATCACGGCGGCAGCAGCCGCCTTCATCGTCATCTTCACGATTGAATTCTCCTAAGGTTCAAAAAATATCCTGTTGTTGCCGAGCACAAACGACAATGTCCAACACGTTTTTGACGTGCCGGCTCGGTCAAGCTAGGGATTTTTCGTGCGCGCAAAGAACTGCTCACAGATGCGCGCGCGTAGAAAGACGCACGCATTGTGCGCAAAGAAATTTAAATTTTGAGAGCGGCTTTTTTCAGGGGTTACCCTTAGGGTCAAACGAGCGGATTAATCCGTCGGATTAATCCTCGGGCGATCAGATCGGCTTGGCGTTCCACAAACGAATTGCGCCGCGAATGATGCGATAGCCCACCCAGATGCTCATGACGAAAAAGCCGATGAACCAGATGGCCAGGCCCACGTAGATGAAGGAGAGAATGAATCCGACGAATCCAACCAGGCAGGCAAAGCCGAAGGCGTACCAGAACGTGCGAATCTGCCAGGAGAAGTGGCTCTCCACATAGGTGCCCTTAGCGTCGGATCGCATCACGTAGTTGAGAATGACCGCCACGATCGAAGGCCAGCCGAAAAGAAAGGCGCCCAGAATCGAGCCGCCCGTCACGACCCCGATGATGATCGACAGAGCGTGCAGGCCGTAGACCACCTTGGCGACCACCACGGAAGAGGTCTCCGGCGGCAGTTGAACATCGACTTGCTGCGGCAGGTTATCGGGCATAGCGGCCTCGGATTCAAGGAAAAATCGTCCATTCAATTATAAAAACCAAGGTCTCCCCATCGGAGAAACTACAACGCTTTGTCACTGTTTTCATACACTTCACACATTCCACAACGTAAACATTTCTCTTTTTTCTACACGATATCCCCTACGAAGTTTCCTCATGTTTTACCGAGTTCGGGCGAATAATTTTCCTGTGCGCTGCGCCGGTCGACGCGGCGACTTTCATTTCCAAATGAGAGAGAACTCAGAAATGACCTTCCGCAAATCGCTTCTCGCCTGCGCCATCTCGGCCGCAGTCGCAGCCATTTCCGTCAACGCCTTTGCTTGCTCCACCGTGATCGTCGGCAAGTCCGTCTCCGCAACGGGCCACATCATCGTCGGACACAACGAAGACAACGGCGGTCGCATTTTCAATCCTCAGTACTATGTACCGCCTGCCAAGCACAAAGCCGGCGAAATGATCACGTACGAACCCACGGCCGCCAAGATTCCTCAGGTTCCCGAAACGCTGGGCTTTTATTGGTCTCAGACGCTCGACCCCAACGGCTCGTCCTTCTCCGACGGCTTTGTCAATGACGCCGGCGTCGTCATCGTTTCCAACGCCTGCACCGGCATCTACGACAACGATCAGAAACTTAAGGACGGCGGCATCGGCTACGGCATACGCCGTCTGATGGCCGAACGCGCTCACACCGCTAAGGAAGCCATCGACATCGCCATCAAGCTGCTCGGCGAATACGGCTACTTCTCCGAAGGCCGCACTTACACGGTGGCCGATAAGAACGAAGCCTGGCAGATCGCCATTCACAAAGGCAACACCTGGGTGGCACGCCGCGTTCAGGACAATGAAATCGTCTACATCCCGAACAACTTCATGATCGGCAAAGTGGACGCCACCGACACAAAGAACGTGATCGTCGCCCCGGGCCTCATCGAGCGCTCGATTCAGAACGGCCGCTACAAGCCCGCCAAAGCCGGCGTCTACAACGACTTCAACTATCGTCTGGCCGTTCAGCCGCCGGAAAGACGCGCCGCCGAATACAACCGCAGCCGCAACGAACTGGCCTGGAACTACATCACCGGCAAGAAGATCACCGATCCGGAACAGTTCCCGTACAGCGTCACGCCTGATCGCAAATTCAGCGTCGATGACGTCAAAGCCATTTTGCGACTGCATGAACCGACCATCGGCGACGATCCGGGCTGGTACCACCACAACGGCTTCGGCACGTGCCGTCCGACTTCTCACGAATCGGTCGTCTTCGAGCTCGATCCGGATCCCGAATTCATCACGGCCTTCCGCGCCTATGCTCGTCCGTGCGAAACGCCTTACGTGCCGGGATATCCGCTTGCCAAACCGGCAGCCAACGCCAACTTCATGACCTGGCAGGAAGCTACCGCCGAGCAGTTCAACGCTCAGGACAAGCGCTTTAGCTACCACGCTGAATTCGCATCCACTCCGTTTATCAATCACGCCAACGTGCTTGAGTATCAGTGGGGCGATCAGATGCCCACGCGGGACATGATCAAGACGCTCGAAGACGGCTGGATGGGCGATCGCGCTGCCGTTCATGCCCAAGCCAAGGCTGCCATGAAGGTTTCCAAGCAGAAAGCGCTTGACATCCTGCACAACTTCAACGTTCAGAAGATGCAGGAAGCCCAGGGTGCCGTTGATCGCAACCTTGCTTCGATTGCACCGCACAAGATTGTCGTTCTTGCCAAAGAATTGGATCCCAAGAGCGACGCTAACGTCAAGATTGCGCTTCTGTCCGATACGCTCCTGGACGCCACCACGATCGACAAGGACAAGACCTTTGCCGGTCCGAGCCGCGCTTCCACGGTTGCCGCCGTTGTCATGAGCAATCTTGCCAAGCCGAAGGCTTTTGAAAAGAAAGACGTCAACGGCGACGGCAAGACCGATCTGGTGATCAGCTTCTCGCAGAAAGATCTGACCAAGTACATGATGGCCGGCGCCGTCTGGGATACGTATCTGTATACCTACACGAGCGGCAAGCGCATCTGCGCATTTGACACCGTTCCGGTCAAGGGACAGACCAACAAGAAGTACTCCAACGCCGAACGCGGTCACGACCGTTAATCGGCTGCCTCGGTCCCGTCTCCGACGGGCCCTCCTTAAAAAAACTCCCCGGCGAAATTTCCGTCGGGGAGTTTCTTTTGGCGCTTTCAGTGCCGGCTTATCGCTTCAGGAGATTGAGCACGCGCTTGATGTGGCTTTGCGAATCCATCGCAACGGCCCCCGCCTCACGCTTGATCTTCTTGTAGCTGCCATCGCTTAAGAGCTCCCACGCATGCGTGTTATCGGCAAGCTGCGGATTGACGATCTGCTTCAAGATGTTGTCCATGAGCTTTTTGTCGAGCACCGGTGTGAGCACTTCGATGCGGCCGTTCAAGTTGCGCGTCATCATGTCGGCGCTGCCCACGTACATGACAGGTTCGCCGCCGTGCTCAAAGTAGTAGATGCGTGCGTGTTCGAGCAATTCGCCCACAATCGAGTGCACGCTGATCGTCTCGGACACGTTCTTGATGCCGGGGCGCAGCGAGCAGATGCCGCGCACCACGCATTCGATCTTGACGCCGGCGCGGCTTGCTTCATAGAGCTCGCGCACGATGCCCTGGTCCACGAGCTGGTTGCACTTCATGATGATGCGGCCGCCGCCCTTGGCACGATGAATTTCCGCCTCTTCCCGAATCAGGCGCGTAATGTTGGCGCGCAGATGATTGGGCGAAACGAAGATACGGCGGTAATTGTCGATCACGCCGAAACCAGTCATCACGTTAAAGAGATCCTGCACATCGCTGCAGATATCATCGCGTGCAGTAAAGAGCCCCAGGTCGGTGTAGATCTTTGCCGAAGACGCGTTGTAGTTGCCCGTGCCGATATGCGCATAGCGGCGCATGCCCTTGGACTCACGGCGCACAACCAAGCAGAGCTTGGCGTGAATCTTCAAACCGGCAAAGCCGTAGACAACATTGACGCCCGCGCGTTCAAGCTCTTCGGCCCAGTTGATGTTCTGCTCTTCGTCAAAGCGCGCCTTGAGTTCGACCACAGCCGTCACCTGCTTGCCGCGGCGGCGTGCTTCCAGCAACGCACGCACGACGGGCGAATCGCTGCCGCAGCGATACAGCGTCTGCTTGATGGCAACGACGTCCGGATCCACGGCCGCCTGACGCAGGAAGCGCAGCACGCAGCCGAAGCTGTCGTACGGGTGAAACACCATCAGATCGCGTTCGCGGATTTCGGCAAAGAGATCTTCTTCCGGATCAAAAGGCTTGGGCGTGTTGGCACGGAAAGGCGGGTACTTCAGCGCGGGCTTGTCGATCTTCATCAAGCGCATGAAGTCGTTGAAGGCAAGCGGCATCTTCAGGCGCACCACCTGAGACGGATGCACGTCCAGATGACTGATCAGGAAGTCCTGAAGCGCAAGCGGCATGCCGCGGGCCAGTTCCACACGCACGATGGAGCCGAAGCGGCGCTGTTCGACATAGTCGCGCACGGCCGCGAGCAGATCGTCGGCTTCGTCTTCTTCAATTTCGCCATCCGTGTTGCGGGTGACACGGAACATGCCGTAGTTCTTCACCTTGTAGCCGGGAAAGAGCATGCCCATGCGGTTGGCAACGAGATCCTCCATCATGAGGATGTCGCCGTCGCCGGAAGCAAAGTCAATCGTCTCTTCGCCCGTCAGATCCTTGGGCACGAAAAGGAAGCGCGGCACGTTGTTCGGGTTCTTGAGACGCGCAAAGTAGGACTTCTCGTCACTTGGGTCAGTGCTTCGGAGTTCAATCACGAAGTTGATGCTGCGGCTCGAAATCATCGGGAAGGGACGTCCGGCGTCCACTCCCTGAGGCGTCAAGACCGGCAGAATTTCGGTCTCGAAGTACTTGTCGACCATCTGCCGACGCACGCCCGTGAGTTCGTCGTACGTGATGAAATGCACGTCCTTCTTTTCAAGAGCGGGCTTGAGATCCTTGAGCCACAGTTCTTCGGCTTCATCCAGAAGTTCGCCCACGCGGCGGCGGATTTCCACGAGCTGCTTGGCGGGCGGCATCTTATCGGGCCCCGTCGGCAGCACGTTGCTGCGCGCCTGACGCTGCAGGTTCATCACGCGCACCATGTAGAACTCGTCAAGATTATTGAAGAAGATCGCCAGGAACTTGACGCGATCCAGGAGCGGCACCTTGCGGTCTTCGGCCGTCTCAAGCACCTTGCGATCGAATTCGATCCAGCTGATTTCGCGATTGGTGTACAGAGACGGGGAATCCAGGTTGACCGCGGCCGGCGCCTTCTCTTCCTTGACGGCCTTGGTCGTCTTTTTCGCGGCGCTTGTCGTCTTCTTGGCCGCCGTCTTGCGGCTGCTCTTGACGGGGGCGGTCTTTACCGCTGCCGCCTTTATCTCTTGTTTCTGGTCAGGAGTCGGAACTTCCGGCTGCTTCGCTTGTTGTTGAATCTTTTCTGCGTCGCTTTCAGTCACTTTTTCTCTCCCTCATGGCTAGTGTAAATACGAACGTGACGTCGTATTTTGTGGCGCTAATTTTTCGATTTTATTACAAGCCTTTTGCCCGCGATCGCGCCGATCTTCGATCTGTCGGTCACTCAAGCGTTTTCCCCTGTTTTTTCCGCATCGTTCCCACGCTTGCGGTTTGATGTTTCACATGGAACGTTTTGTCGTATAAGACAAAATTTGACGGGCGAACCGGACAGCTTTCGCGTTATTATTGGGCAACTTCATTTTTACCGCCGGTGCGGGGTGTTTTTGCGTCCAAGAAAAGGCGCCGCCGCACGGACGTTTGACACGAAAGTAACCAACGATGCGAATCCTTCTGGTTGAAGACGATCAAATGATCGGCGAAGGTGTCGTCGACGGGCTCAAAGCCGAAGGCTATGCCGTCGACTGGGTGCAGGACGGCAATTCCGCTCTGATCGCACTGCGCACCACTCCGTTTTCTCTTGTCATTCTGGATTTAGGCCTTCCCGGCAAAGACGGCATCAGCGTGCTGCAGGAAGTGCGCTCGCGCCGCATCCACACGCCGGTGCTGGTGACGACGGCCCGAGATACCGTGTCCGACCGCGTCAAGGGTCTTGACGCCGGTGCGGACGACTACCTCATCAAGCCGTTTGACCTTGATGAGCTCTCCGCACGCATTCGCGCGTTGCTGCGCCGTTCGGCGGGCCGAAGTGAGCCCACGATCGAACGCGGCAAACTTCTCATCAAGCCCGAAACCCGCGAAGTGTTCTACAACGGCGAACCGGTGCTGCTCTCGTCCAAGGAATACGCCCTTCTCGTTGCCCTGGCCGATCGTGCGGGCGTCGTGCTCTCCCGCGGTCAGCTCGAAGAAAAGCTCTACGACTGGGATTCGGCAGTGGGCTCCAACACGATCGAAGTGCACATCCACCACCTGCGCAAGAAGCTTTCGGACAGCGCCATCAAAACCGTGCGCGGCGTGGGCTACCTGCTTGAGACCTAGTTTCGCATGGCCGCCAGCATTCGCAGCCGAATCGTGTTCACGCTCGTTTCGGCGCTCATTGTCGCGGGACTTGTGGCCTCTTGGGCCACCTATCACTCCACGCGCTCGGAATTATCGGGACTCTTTGACGAACAGCTCCGGCACACCGCGCTCGAGCTGATTGAGCGCGGTGACAACGACATCAAACATACGATTCTTGTCGGACAGTCACCCGAGATGCGCTTTCTGGTGCAGATTTATGACGCCTCCACCAACCGCGTCTACCTGTCGCGCCGCACGGATGCGTTGCCTTTGGCCGAAAGCGTGGGTTTTAGCGACATCAAGGACGAGGCCGGCACCGAATGGCGACAGTTCACCGCCACAGTCGGCACCAAAATTGTGCAGGTGGCGCAGCCCATGGACGTACGCGACCGTCTGGCCGTTTCTTCAGCCATGAACATCGTTCAGCCGATGTTCATTTTGATTCCCTTTTTGGCGATTGCCATCTGGTTTGTGATCGTGCAGGCGCTTCAGCCATTAAACCGCACGGCACGTGCCGTGGCCAAACGCTCGCCCTCGAGCATGACGCCGATCGACACCGAAGGGTTGCCCTACGAATTAAAGAGCCTCGTTGATGCCATCAATTCGCTGATGAGACGCTTAGGCGATTCGTTAAGCGCCCAGCAGCGTTTTGCGTCTGACGCCGCTCACGAACTGCGCACGCCTCTGGCGGCCATCAAGCTTCAGGCGCAGCTTTTGTCCCGCGCCAAGGATCCGGAAACGCGCGCCAAATACGCTTCGCGCCTGCAGGAAGGCGTAGCGCGCGCCACCCGCCTCGTGCAGCAGCTTCTTACCATCGCCCGACTTGATCCGGATGCCCACGACAAGCCCATGAGCGAATTCAATCTGGCGGCCGTGGCGCAAGCCTCGGTCGAAGAGCTCTCCGTGTCGGCCGAAGCCAAAGGCATCACGCTCACGCACAACTGCACCGACGTCACCATGCTCGGCATGAAGGACGCCATTGGGCTGATGATCACCAACCTTACGGACAACGCCATTCGTTATACCCCTGAAGGAGGACGCATTGAAGTCGCCGTGCGGGACGACGGCGATTGTCATGCCGTTATTACGGTGACCGACAACGGTCCGGGCATCGCTCCCGAAGAACGAACCCGCGTCTTCGAGCGCTTTTATCGCGCGCTCGGCACCAAAGTGTCCGGCACCGGTTTAGGGCTTGCCATTGTCAGCCGCATCGTGCAAATGCACAACGGCACCATTACGATCAACGACGGCTTTGTTCGTCCGCCGCACGACGGCGAGCCCGAAGGATTCGGCGCCCAGTTCTTGGTTCGCATTCCGCTGTGTCCGGCCGCCAATCAAGCAGCCAAACTGTGAACGATTCATGGTGCTGTGCGTGCCTTGTTACAAATTTAACCCGACGGCCACAGTTCCCCACATTCATCGACGCCTTTTTCCTTTATCGTTTGCCGCAACTTAACATACGAGTGCCGACAGAGCGCGTTGCATAGCCCTTGGATAGATTCGCGCGCCCGACATTCGATACCGGAGTAATAAAAGAAAATGTTCACCAAAACGCTCAAGCCTGCCGCAGTGATTACCGCTGCCGCCATTGCTTTTTCCGGCGCTCTTTTATCCGCGACGCCCGCCGTTGCCAGCGGCCTGGCCCCGCAGACAACCGTCGCCACGACCCAGCTGCCCGACTTTGTTCAGCTCGTTGAAAAATACGGCAAGGGCGTCGTGAACATTTCCACCGTGCGCGAAGCCCGCGTCGTTGAAGGCGCCGATCCGTTTGGCTTTGACGAACGCCACGCGGAAATCTTCCGCCGCTTTGGCTTTCCCTTCCCCTTTGGCGGCGGTCCCCGTCAGGAACCTGAACGCCGCGGCACGGGTTCGGGCTTCATCATCAGCGCCGACGGTCTGATTCTCACCAACCACCACGTTGTTGACGGCGCCGACGAAATCAAGGTGCGTCTGACCGACAACCGCGAATTCACGGGCAAGGTGCTCGGTTCTGACGCCAAAACCGACATTGCCGTCGTCAAGATCGACGCCAAGGATCTGCCCTACCTCACGATGGGCAACAGCGATGAACTCAAGGTCGGTGAATGGGTGGCCGCCATCGGCAGTCCCTTCGGTCTGGACAACACGGTCACTTCCGGCATTGTGTCCGCCAAGAGCCGCAAGCTGCCGAGCGATCAGTACGTTCCCTTCATCCAGACCGACGTGGCCGTCAATCCGGGCAACTCCGGCGGTCCGCTCTTTAACATGAAGGGTGAAGTCGTGGGCATCAACTCCCAGATCTTCTCTACCTCCGGCGGTTTCATGGGCCTGTCGTTTGCCATTCCGAGCAACCTGGCCATGCAGATCAAGGATCAACTCGTGAAAAACGGCAAGGTCACACGCGGCCGTATCGGCGTGGTGATCCAGAGCGTCACGCAGGATCTTGCGGAAAGTTTCGGCATGAAGACGCCCAAGGGCGCTATCGTGAGCCAGGTTGAAAAAGACGGTCCTGCTGCAAAAGCCGGTCTGCAGGAAGGTGACATCATTACGGCCGTTAACGGCAGGGCCATTGACGACAGCGTCGACATGCCGGTCATCATCGGCAGTATGGCACCGGGCTCGATCGCCAAACTTTCCATCATTCGCAACAACAAGGACATGACGCTTGACGTCAAAGTTGAGGAAGCTCCCAACGAGAGCGCTTCATCGAACGCTTCCAAGACTGCTGCCGCCAATAAGCTCGGCGTAACAGTGCGTCCTCTCAACGATGAGGAAAAAGCCAAGGCCGAAACCGAAGGTCTGCTCGTCACCGAATCGACGGGCGCCGCCCGCAAGGCCGGCATCCGTGAAGGCGACATCATCGTCAACGTCAACGGCGTTAAGATCAAGAAGACCGACGACCTGGCGCGTGTTCTCGAAAAGAACAAGAACCTGCGTGTGTTGGTGCAGCGCCGCGACGGCCGCATCTTCATTCCGGTTCGTCTGAAGTAATAATCTTCTCCTAGTGATTTCGCAAAACGGCAGCGTCTCCTCGCTGCCGTTTGCGTTTCAATCCATGCTTATTCGCCCGTTTCTGCCTGCCGACGCCGAGCCCGCGCTCGCGCTTTTCCGCCACACCGTCAAAACCGTCAACCGCCGCGACTATTCCGAAGAAGAAGTCGCCGCCTGGCTGCGCGAAGAAGACGTAACGCCCGCCATGTGGCTCGACTCCTTCACCGGCAAAGCCGCGTTTGTGGCCATTGACGACAACGGATCGCTTACGGGTTTTGTCGACTGCAAACCTCAAACCGGCCTTATCGACCGCCTTTTTGTCGCAGCTCACCGGCAAGGAGAAGGCATCGGGTCCGCACTTCTCGCACAAGCGGAAGCCGCCATTGAGCGCCCCGTTTCCACGTTTACCGTCTACGCCTCTCTGACCGCGCGGGCCTTTTTCGAGCAAAGCGGCTATACCGTCGTCACGCCCAATCGGGTGACGCGCACGTACACGCATGAAGGCCGTTCACACACAATCGTCTTGCTGAACTTCAGGATGCAAAAAAGCCGCTGACAAAGCGGCGACCCTTTTGCGTGAAACAACTTTTTTCGTCAGAGACTACTTGGAAGTCGGATGTTCCTTTCCATAGTGCGTCTCATCGAGATGCTCGGCACGCTCGTGCATGTCGGCAGTCACACCGATCGTTTCCGGATCATCGCGTACGTTATCTTCGGCATGCTTGATTTCTTTGGATACCGAAGACCCCAACGTCTTTTTCAGAGCGTCGTTATCGACTTCCTTCAACCAGTGACCGACCACGATGCAGGCAATACCGTTGCCGATCATGTTGGTGATGGCGCGCGCCTCCGACATGAAGCGGTCGATGCCGAGAATCAGAGCAAGACCGGCCACCGGCACGTGGCCCACGGCAGAGAGCGTGGCTGCCAGCACGATAAATCCCGAGCCGGTGACACCTGCGGCGCCCTTGCTGGTGAGCAACAGCACAGCCAGAAGTGTGAGCTGCTGCACAAGCGTCATCTGCACGTCGCAGGCCTGCGCAATAAAGACGGCGGCCATCGTCAGATAGATCGCCGTGCCGTCCAGGTTAAAGGAGTAGCCCGTCGGAATCACCAGACCAACCACCGACTTTGTCACGCCTGCCTTTTCCATCTTGTCCATCATGCGCGGCAAGACCGATTCCGAAGAACTTGTGCCGAGCACAATCAGGAGTTCTTCCTTGATGTACATGATGTAGTGCAAAATGGAAAAACCGTGCCAGCGGCAGATCAGGCCCAGCACCACAAAAATGAAGAGCAGGCAGGTGAGATAGAACGTCCCCATGAGTTCGGCAAGCGGAATGAGCGAGTCGAGCCCATATTTACCGATCGTAAAAGCCATGGCACCGAACGCGCCCAATGGCGCCACGCGCATGATCATGCCAACGATCTGGAAAAGAACTCGCGAAGATTTGTCGATGATTTCAAAAACAAGCGTATTGCGTCCGCCCATCTTGTGCAGCGCGAAACCGAAAAGCAGCGAGAAGAAGAGCACCTGCAGAATCTCACCCTCGGCAAAGGCGCCCACGACGGTCGAAGGAATGATGTGCAGCAGGAAATCCACCGTGCCCTGCATCTGGCCGGGCTTGGTATAGGCTTCAACCGACTTGCTGTCCAAGGAAGCCGGATCAACGTGCATGCCCACGCCGGGTTGCACAACGTTGACGATAAAAAGACCCACGATCAGAGCGATCGTCGAGACAATCTCAAAATAAAGCAAAGCGAGACCGCCCGTTTTGCCCACCTTTTTCATGTCTTCCATGCCGGCAATGCCGGTGACGACGGTACAGAAGATCACCGGAGCGATGATCATCTTGATCAACTTAATGAAGCCGTCACCAAAAGGCTTCATCATTTCGCCGATATGCGGAGCGAAATGACCGAGCAAAACGCCGATCAGAATCGCGCAAATCACCTGAAAGTACAGCACCTTGTAGATCGGCGTCTTTTTATTTGCGGTTGTCTCAGTCATAGGTATGAGATTTTTCCGTGTTAAATCAGTCGAATAGCTTTGGGCACACCAATGGTGCACGCAAAGCCCGCAAGGGTTGATTTTCTCAGCAGCATCGGTTTCCGGCACACCGGCACAGAGAAAAGCACCGATATTTTTGAGATACCGGTGCTTTTCATCAAAGAAACCAAGCAGTTTCTCTCAGAAGAGAGCCATCAGCGTGCAGTTTAGCGAATCAGCGGATAACGGTTTTCACAATGGCGTTGATCATGCGTTCGATATCGAGTTCCGGATGCGCAATCAAACGAAACGCCATGCCGTCCACAAGAGCCATATCCATTTCCTCCATCACCTCGATTTCTTCATCGGAAACTTCCGCTGAAGACCGGCTGCGGTGCATTTTCTTGATCAACTCCCGAACCTGGGCATCCGAACGTTTGACGATCTCACCCATGGAGCTGTTTCTGGCCGCCTCTTCGAGGATCTCAATTTTGACACGAGCGCGCTGTACTGCCAACTGTTTGCGCAGAGACTCGCGAAACTGTCGCCTCTGCTCCTCCAGCGAAACGCGGCCGTTGACAATTTCATCGATTTCGCGAGCAAGGCGAGCAACTTCCCGCTGTGCAAATTCGTCAATGATGGCGTCTTTGTTCTCAAAGTAGTTGTAGAAGTTGCCCACGCTGATGCCGGCGCGTTTGGCAATCTCCTGCATCTTCGTAGCTTTGATGCCGCGCTCACGGAAACACGAAGCCGCGGCGGACAGAATCTGCTCGCGCAGATTGCCCGCCGCTCCTGACGTCAACACGGTCATTTCGCGTCCGCCGTCTGAGTCGTTTCGGCCGGTTCCTCAAGCTGCGAACCTCCGCCCAACACTTTGTAGAGCGTCACGAGACTGGCGGCACGCGACAGCTGTGCACTGATCACTGCCTGCTGCGCCGAGAAGTTCGAGCGCTGGCTGTCGAGCACTTCAAGATAGCTGTCTGCGCCGTTCTTGTAACGCTCTTCGCTCAAGCGAAGCGTTTCGGCCGTTGCAGCCGCCAACTGCTGCTGCGCCAAAAGTTCGTCGGCAACCGTGCCTTCGGTCGCCAGTGCATCGGCCACTTCCTGGAACGCCGTCTGAATGGCGAGTTCGTAGTCGGCAATCGACTTCTTCTGATAGGCCTCAGCCGCACGCAGATTGGCAATGTTCGCGCCGCCCGTGAAAATCGGCAGCGTGATATTGGGCACAAAGCTCCACGTATGCGTACCGCCGTTAAAGAGCTCGTTGAGTTCTCCCGAAATGGATCCGGCCGATCCCGTAAGCGTAATGCTCGGGAAGAACGCGGCGCGAGCCACACCGATATTGGCGTTGGCCGAACGCAAAACCGCTTCGGCCGACGCGATATCGGGACGAGCGAGCAACACTTCGCTCGGGATGTTGGATGCCACCGACACCTGCGGCTTGGTGATGTCCATCTTCAGACCTTCGGGCTCAAGCTCTGCCGGCACTTTGGTGCCCACAAGCGTCGCCAGTGCATTGCGGTACTGTGCGACCGAGCGGGAGGCCTGGACGGCGGCGGCCTTGGCCGTTGCCACCGTCTGCATGGCCTGCTGCACCTCAAGCATGCTCGAAGCGCCGAGCTCGTAGCTCTGCTGGATTAACTTCAGACTCTCGGACTGGCTGTCGTATGTCTCCTGTGCGAGCTTGAGCAAATCCTTGCTGGCGCCAAGCGACAACCAGGTCTGAGCGATTTCGGTGATCACCGTCATCTGCGCCGTGCGCTGAGCCGCCTGCGTCTGGAAGTAGGCCTGCAGCGCCTGTTCGTTCAGATTGCGGATGCGTCCGAACAAATCAAGCTCGTAGGATGCCATCGCAGCACTGGCCGAGTAGGTGTGCGACGTGACATCAACCCCCGTACTGGTCGTTGAAGCAGGCGTACGGCCGGCCGTCTCTTCGGCCTGCACCGCCACCGACGGCAACAGATCCGCACGGCTTACGTTGTACTGTGCGCGAGCCTGCTCAACCGAATAGAACGCCGAACGCAGACTGCGGTTGTTTTGCAGACCAAGTTCAATGAGCTTGGTGAGACGTTCATCGGTAAAGAAGTCACTCCACTTCTGCAGCCCTTCTGTCAGAAGCGCCGCGTTTTTCGTTGCCTCATCCTGCGGCCAAACCTGCTCGACGGGAGCCTCGGGACGCTCGTACTCGGGAGCCAAGGAAATGCAGCCCGAAAGCAGCAAGGCCGAAGCCAGAGGCAAAAGACATAAGGTTTTACGCATTTGTTTCCTCATTTTTTATTCCTGAGACTCCACGGCCTTCGGTTCGGCGGCGACAACCGGTTGGGATTTCTTTCCCGAGAAAATACGGGTCACCAACACGAAGAACGCAGGCACAAAGAAGATGCATAGGAACGTTCCCGTGATCATACCGCCCAAAACAGCCACACCAATGGCCGACTGTGCTCCGGCGCCGGCGCCCGAGGCCATGGCCAGAGGCAACACGCCCAGACCGAAAGCCAGAGACGTCATCAAAATCGGGCGAAGACGCAACCGGACAGCCTCAACCACGGAAGCAAGCAATTCCTGCCCCTGATCATGCAGATCGCGGGCAAATTCCACAATCAGAATGGCGTTCTTGGACACCAAACCGACCGTCGTCAACAAGCCCACTTGGAAGTACACGTCGTTTTCCTTGCCGCAAATCCAGGTCAAGCCCAGAGCGCCGACAACGCCGGTGGGCACCACCAGAATCACGGCAATCGGAATCGTCCAGGATTCGTACAGGGCCGCCAGAGCCAGGAACACCACAAGCACCGAAAGGGCATACAAGGGAGCGGCATTGCTGCCGGCAACACGTTCCTGATACGACACGCCGTTCCATTCGATGGAGTAGCCGTGCGGCATTTGCTGCAGAATCTCTTCGATGGCCTGCATGGCTTCACCGGAAGAAACGCCGGGAGCCGGACTGCCTTGAATATTGACGGCGTCAATGGCGTTAAAGCGATCCAGACGCGGAGAACCCGATGTCCAGCTCGTCGTCACAAACGACGAGAAGGGAACCATCTGCCCGCTGATCGAGCTCTTGACATGCCACTTGGCAAGGTCGGCCTCTTCACCGCGAGAATCCGGAATACCCTGCACGTACACCTTCTTCAGGCGTCCCTGATCCATAAAGTCATTGACATAGGACGAACCGAAGGCGGCATTAAGCGTCGTATTGATTTGCGATTCAGACACCCCCAGCGTACGGGCCTTTTCGTAGTCCACATTCAGCTGAACCATCGGCGCGTCGGGCATGCCGTTATGGAGAACCTGACGCAGACGCGGGTCTGCGTTGGCCTTGGCAAGGAACTCGTTCATGACCTGCATCAGGCGATCATGCCCCTGACCGGAGCGATCCTGCAGGAAGAAGTCAAAACCGTCGGCCACGCCCAGTTCCGGAACGGCAGGCAACTGGAACACATACCCCTGCGCGTCCTTGAAGGCCGGCGAAAAGAGCGTACCGAGAGAGCGCATCATCACGGCATTGGCCGAGGACGATTCATCCTTGCGCTCAGACCAGTCCTTGAGCTTAATAAAGCCCATGGAGTTGTTCTGACCCGTACCGGCAAAGGAGTAGCCGCGCACAGTAAACACGTGTTCGACGTCCTTTTTCTCTGCCTCGCGAATGACTCTCTGGAAGCGGTCCACCACAACGTCCGTACGCTCGGCCGTTGCGGAAGCCGGCGTCTGCAGCATCATCAGCAGCACGCCCTGGTCTTCGCCCGGCATGAAGGCGCTCGGAATCTTCATAAAGCCCAGCACCACAGCGCCGATCAAGACGGCGTAGAGCACCAGCAGGCGAGAAATGCGACGGACAAACATGCGCACCGATGCACGCACACCGCTTGTCAGCGCGTCAAAAGCCTGATTGAAC
This sequence comes from Sutterella sp. AM11-39, assembly GCF_003472385.1. Classification (GTDB taxonomy): domain Bacteria; phylum Pseudomonadota; class Gammaproteobacteria; order Burkholderiales; family Burkholderiaceae_F; genus Duodenibacillus; species Duodenibacillus intestinigallinarum. Next base: position 26,103 of record NZ_QRLV01000005.1, read on the forward strand.
TTGCCGAAGAACCCGGTCGTCGCCTTTTCGTGACCCGGCTCAATCTGCTTGAGAATGGAGGCGCAAAGAGCCGGAATCAGCGTCAAAGCCACCACCACCGAAAGCGCCATGGCCGAAACAATCGTCACGGAGAACTGGCGATAGATCACGCCCGTGGATCCGCCGAAGAAGGCCATCGGCACGAACACGGCCGACAGCACCATGGCGATACCGATCAGAGCGCCGGTGATCTGCTGCATGGATTCGACCGTAGCTGTTTTCGGATCACATCGTCGCTCCATCATCACACGCTCGACGTTTTCCACCACCACAATGGCGTCGTCCACCAGCAAGCCGATGGCAAGCACCAAGGCAAACATCGTGAGCATGTTGATTGAGTAGCCCATGAGCGCCAGGACGGCGAACGTACCCAAAAGCACCACCGGCACGGAAATCGTCGGAATGATCGTTGCACGCCAGTTCTGCAGGAACAAGAACATCACGCAGACCACCAGCACGATGGCTTCCAACAGAGTCTTGACCACTTCATGCATGGCAGCGCGCACGAACGGCGTCGTGTCAAACGGAATCACCGCTTCCACGCCTTCCGGGAAGAAGGGACGCAGTTCGTCAAGCTTTGCCTGAACGCGGGCAGCCGTTGCCAGAGCGTTGGCGCCGGAACTCAAGCTGATGGCCACACCCGAAGAAGGCTGACCGTCGTATCGGCCTTGGAAGGTATAGGTTTCCTGACCAAGGGAAACTTCACCGATATCCTTGATGCGAACGACGGAACCGTCGGGCAGCGTCTTCAAAGCGATCTGCTCGAATTGTTCGGGCGTAGTCAGCAAGGAACTTGCTCGAATCGTAGCCGTGATCATGCGCTTGCCGTTGGTGGGCTGACCGGCAATATCACCGGAGGCCACCTGCACGTTTTGCGTGCTGATGGCACTCATCACGTCGGAAACTTCGAGACCGTATTTGACCAGAAGCGCGGGATCCATCCAGATGCGCATTGCATAGGAGGCACCGAACACCGTCACTTCGCCGACACCCTCCAGACGGGCAAGCGGCTCTTCGATGTTGTTCGTCAAAAAGTCACCCAGGTCACCCGAGGTGAGCTTTCCCGACGTGTCGATAAAACCGACCACCTGCAGGAATGATGCCGAGCTCTTTTGCACCTGAACGCCCAGCTGTCGGACGGTATCCGGCAACGTCGGCTCGGCCATCGACAGCTTGTTTTGCACCTGCACCTGAGCAATATCGGGGTCTGTGCCGGCCACGAAGGTGAGCGTAATCGTCATACGGCCCGTCGAGTCGGAGTTTGAGCTCATGTAGATCAAACCGTCCAAACCCGTCATGTTCTGCTCAATCACCTGCGTGACGGTACGTGACATGGTCTCGGCCGAAGCGCCCGGGTAGGTTGCCGTGACGCGAACCTGAGGCGGCGCAATATTAGGATACTGAGATACCGGCAAGTTAAAAATTGCCAGTACGCCCGCAAGCATGATGGTGATAGCGATCACCCAAGCAAAAATCGGACGATTTACAAAGAAACGACTAAGCATGCTCTGTCATCCTCTGTCGATTATTTCGCGGCTTGGGCCGGAGCGGCTGCAGGCTTTTCACCCGCCAAGGTGTACTGCACGAGGGCACCCGGACGAACGCGCTGCAGACCTTCCACAATGACCTTGTCGCCATTTTTGAGGCCTTTATTGATGATCCAGTTGGTGCCTTCGGTTCCGCCGATCACCACATCGCGGCTTTCCACTTTGTTTTCGGCATTGACCACATAAACGTACGGATCGCCTGTCGTGCGGCGCATGGTGGCGCGCTGATCAATCTTGATCACATTCTCACGCACGCCGTCGACCAGACGTGCGCGCACGAACATTCCCGGCAACAGATCTCCGTCGGGATTGTCAAACACAGCACGCACGCGCACCGTGCCGGTGCTTTCATCGACAAGAGCGTCTTTGAAAGTAAGACGACCCAAGTGCTTGTAGGTTTTGTCGCCGTCCAAGATCAGCTGAACATCGGCCGACCCGTCCTTATTGACTTTGAGCTGGCCTTTGGCAGCCTGTTCACGCAGTCGGGAAAGCTCATCAAAGGACTGCGTCACGTCCACATAGATGGGATCGAGCTGCTGCACAACCGTCAGGCGGCTGGTCTGATTGGCCGTCACCAATGCGCCCGGCGTGACTTCAGACAAAGAGACACGTCCGGTAATCGGGCTTCTGACTTCCGTGTAGTCCAGATTGATTTGAGCGGTCGCAAGCGCTGCCTTTGCAGCCTCCACATTGGCAATGGCCACCTTGTAAGCCGCCTGAGCCTGATCGTCGGCCGAACGACTCACGGCATTGATCTTCACAAGTTCGGCGGAGCGCTTGGCATCGGCCTTGGTCGAAGCCAGGTTAGCGCGGGCCTGAAGCAAAGAGGCTTTCGCTGAAGCAACCTGCGCCTTGTAGAGTGCCGGGTCAATGCGATAGAGCGACTGCCCTTCCTTGACCATTGCACCTTCTTCAAAAAGACGCTTCTGCAGAATGCCGCTGACCTGAGGGCGAACTTCGGCCGTCTGATAAGCCGTCGCGCGACCGGGCGCATCCGTACGGATGATTGCGTCGGAAAGTTCAACCTGTTGGACGACGACTTGAACGGCCTGAGGCGTAGCGGCAGCCTGCTGCTGATTTCCTCCCTTGTCAAGGCAGCCCGTGAGTGCGGTCGCGGCAAGTCCCGCAACTACCAGCACATGCGTCGTGCGAAATTTCAAAGTCATTATGAGACTCCGTTTAATGCTTTTTTGGAATTCTTCGAGGCCCCATCCGGACAGCAACGTCGCCTGCCGTTTTCATACGGTCCCAACACAAAATGGAACGAATAGCCCCAGGACTACGTTCCGTTTAGCTGAATAAAGGTTCAGCAACCAAGACTGAACGAGCGTTCAGAATTCTAGTCAGATTTTTGCTTTTTGTTGTACCAACTGTTCAAACTTTACATTCGTGCTAACGCTAAAAAAGAAAGCCGCCGGAACTCCTTCATAGACGTTCGGCGGCCTTCGGGATAGTTTTCGCTGTACGGAGGTTTACTCTACCGTGACGCTCTTTGCAAGATTTCGGGGCTTGTCGACGTCCGTACCTCGAGCCAGAGCCGTGTGATACGCCAAAAGCTGCAGCGGGACGATATGCAGGATCGGCGACAAGTCGCCATAGTTTTCCGCCAGACGGATCACGTGCATGCCTTCGGTATCTTCAATCACGCTGTCGCCGTCGGCAAAAACGTAGAGTTCGCCGCCGCGGGCGCGCACTTCCTGCATGTTGCTCTTGAGCTTTTCAAGCAACTCGTCGTTGGGCGCGATCGTCACCACCGGCATGTCGGCGTCAACGAGCGCCAGCGGACCGTGCTTGAGTTCGCCGGCCGGATACGCCTCGGCGTGGATGTAGCTGATTTCCTTGAGCTTAAGCGCGCCTTCGAGCGCAATCGGATAATGCACGCCGCGCCCCAGGAAAAGCGCATCTTCCTTGCCGGCAAAGCGCTCGGCCCACGCAATGATTGAGGGCTCGAGCGCCAGACACCCGGCCATGGCCGCCGGAATGTGACGCAGGCTCGAGAGCGCCTGCGCTTCCTTTTCAGCGTCCAATCGTCCGCTCAGCTTGGCAAAAACCAGCGTCAAAAGATAGAGCGCCACCAGCTGCGTCGTAAACGCCTTGGTGCTCGCCACGCCGATTTCGACGCCCGCTCGCGTGATGTAGGCAAGCCGGCACTCATGCACCAATGCGCTTTGCGCCACGTTGCAAATGGCAAGCGTCTTTGTCATGCCCATCGCCACCGCATGCTTGAGCGCCGCAAGCGTATCAGCCGTTTCGCCCGACTGAGAGATCGTCACCACGAGCGTTCCGGGATCCGGGATCGTGGTACGGTAGCGGTATTCGCTGGCGATCTCCACATCCACCGGGATACCCGCAATCGCTTCGAGCCAGTACTTGGACGTGAGCGCCGCGTAAAAACTCGTCCCGCAGGCCAGCATCAGGATGCGGCGTGTGTCGCGAAACACCGTTTCGGCCTCGGGGCCGAACAAAGTCGGCGTGATGCCTTCGACGCCTTCGAGCGTGTCGGCAATCGCGCGCGGCTGCTCGAAGATTTCCTTTTGCATGTAGTGGCGATAAGGGCCGAGCTCGGCCGCGCCCGCATAGGCCTGAACGATAACGGCCTTGCGTTCGACGGGTTGCCAAGTGTCAGAACCCGTGCGAGCAAAAATTTCGCACGTGTCCTTGGTCATCGACACGATGTCGCCGTCGTCGAGATACACGATTTTGTCCGTGACCCCCACCAGAGCCATGGCGTCGCTTGCAATGAAATTTTCCCCTTCACCCAAGCCCACCACCATGGGAGAACCCTGGCGCGCGCCCACGATGCGCTCGGGATGGCGCTTGTCGAAAACGGCCACCGCATAAGCACCGGTTACGCGCGAGAGCGCCTTTTTGAGCGCTTCCAGAAGATCGTCCTCAAGGTAGAAGTTGACCAGGTGCGCCAACACTTCGGTATCGGTCTGACTTTGCATGGTCACGCCCGTGGCTTCAAGCTCGGCGCGCAGTTGAGCGAAGTTTTCGATGATGCCGTTGTGCACAAGCGCAATGCGGTTGCCCGCGATATGCGGGTGCGCATTGGCCACCACCGGACCGCCGTGCGTGGCCCAGCGCGTGTGCGCGATGCCGACGGTGCCCTGCATGCCTTCGGCCTGTACCTGTTCAGCCAAGTCCTTGACGCGCGCCACGCTGCGAGCGCGATCGATTTCGCCGTTGCGCACGACCGCCACGCCGCAGCTATCGTAGCCGCGGTATTCAAGGCGTTTCAAACCCTGCAGAAAAACGGGAACAACGTCCCTGCCGGCTACGCCGGCCACAATTCCGCACATGATTTCGCCTCCGCGATCAGTTCTTCACGAACGTGTAGCCTTCGGGAACCGGCGGCTTCCACCCTTCGATCGTCGTCTGACGGGCACGCCCCACCGTGAGCTTCTGCTCGGGAGCGTTATGGGTGAGCGTCGTGCCCGCACCGATCGTGGCGCCACTGCCGACCGTCACCGGAGCCACCAGTTCGGTACCCGAGCCGATGAAGGCGTTGTCGCCGATCACCGTGCGGAACTTCTCGACGCCGTTGTAGTTGCAAGTGATGGTGCCCGCGCCGATATTGACGCCCGAGCCCATCGTCGTGTCGCCGATGTAGGAGAGATGGTTAACCTTGGAGCCTTCTCCAATTTCGGACTTCTTGATTTCCACGAAGTTGCCGATGTGCACCTTGGCCGAAAGTTCGGCACCCGGTCGCAAGCGCGAGTACGGACCGATCTTCGCGTCGGGACCGACCTTAGCCGAGTCGATATGCGTAAAGGCTTCGATGCGGGTACCCGCTGCGATTTCGGCGTTGCGAATCACGCAGTAGGGGCCGACGTAGACGTTGTCGCCGAGCTTGACATCGCCTTCAAATACGCAGCCCACATCAATCACGACATCAACGCCGCACTGCAGCTTGCCGCGAATATCCAGACGCGACGGATCAAGCACCGTCACGCCGCTTTCGGTGAGCTGCTCGGCCAGATGGTCCTGCCAGATGCCTTCCAGTCGCGCGAGCTGCGTCTTGGAATTGACGCCTTCTACTTCAAAGCTGCGGCGAGGACGCGCGGAATTGATGCGCACGCCATCGCGCACGGCCAGTCCGATCACGTCGGTGAGGTAGTACTCGCCCTGGGCGTTGGAAGTCTTGAGTTCGGAAAGCCACCCCTGCAGACGCGCCGTCGGCAGAAGCATGATGCCGGTGTTGACTTCTCGGATCTGTTTTTGACCTTCGGTAGCATCCTTCTGTTCGACGATCGCCACGATGCGGCCCTTCTGGCGCAAGATGCGACCGTAACCGGTGGGATTGCGCAGCACGGTCGTAAGAATGGCCATGCCGTCGCCGGCAGCCGTCAGCAAACGCTCAATCGTTTCAGGCTGTACGAGCGGCACATCGCCCAACAGCACCAGGGTGTATTCGGCTTCGGGGTCAAGTTCGGGCAGCGCACACTGCAGTGCGTGACCGGTTCCCATCTGCGGTTCCTGCAGCACGAAGCGCAGACCTTCTTCCTGCGCAAAAGCGCTCTTGACGGTTTCGGCGCCGCAACCGACCACCACTACGGTGCGCGAGACGCTTTCGAGCTTCTTGACGCTTGCGAGCACGTGACCGAGCATCGGCGTACCTGCCAGAGGCTGCAGCACTTTGGGCAGGGACGAGCGCATGCGCTTGCCCTGGCCTGCAGCGAGAATAACGACGTTGATCATGAATCGATTCCTAAAAAGAGACGCCCTTTTGAATTTCAGTTGGTTTCGGGCGGGATTGGGGTTGGAAATTTCGGGATTATTCTGCCATCAGATCAGCAATTTGTGGCCTGCCAACGAAAAACCCGTCGCCGGCCTGAGCCTTTGACGGGTTATCGATTCGGAAAAAACCAAAGAAATTAAGCGGAGACCTGCTCAATGCCGGCAAGCAGCCAGCCGCTCGAATCGTCGTCCTTGCGGGTGAGCACCCAGCGTTCGTTGACTTCTTCGAATTCTCCTTCGATCTTCATGGCGCCCTTGAACTGAACAACAGCAATGTGTTCGTTGGCATCTGCCATTTTCGCGACGCCCAATAGCTTGGCTTCCAGATTGATAACTTCGGAAGTCTGCTTGGCAGCGCCACGCTGACGCAGGCTGTGCGTGAGTTCAATGAAAAGATCATCGGTGGTGAAGTCACCCAGCGAGTTGTAGTCGCCCGTGTCCCAAGCCTTCTGCAGTCGCACGAAGTTTTCCTTGGCAACCGACTCAAAGCCCGCGGCATCAAAGCCGGCCGGCACTTCGAGGGCGGGAGCTTCCTCGCCCTGAGCGGCCTGTGCGTTCTGGCGGGCAAACATATCCATGACGCTGCCAGGACGTGCACCCATCGTTTCGGGCATCACGGAAGCAGATGCCGCGGCGGCTCCGGAGGCTGAAGCGGGCGCCTCAGGCGCCTGAGTCTGACGGTAGCTCGCCTGAGGTTCTTCACGCGAAGGCTGAGTGTAGGGTTGACGCGTTGCCGTACCGGCACGGCCTCCCGCCGCACGACCCGCAAAGAAGCCGAGCACCATGCGAAGCACGAAGTAAAGCGCCACCGCCATCAAAACAGCCATGATGACCTGGCCGACGCCTTCGGAAAGACCGAGCGCGCTCAAAAGAGCGGTGATGCCCAAAGCCGCGGCAGCACCCATGAGGATGTTGCGCATCATAGAGGGCTTGGCAGCATTAGCCCCAGCGCCTGCCGCGTTTTGCTGCTGAGCTGCATTCTGACGATTGGTCTGATTCTGGCGCATGGCAGGAGCCTGCGGAGCGGGCGTTGCTTGACGCAGCGCCGGAGCCGGACGACCGAGACTCATGCCGCCGCCCAAACGACGGGCGGCTTCGGCATTGTCGATGGCCGTCGTCATCATCACCAAACCCACAGCCAAAATGGCAAAAAGCTTTTTCATAGATTTCTTTCTCTGTTTCTCTTTGACGTCCGCACACGAAAAAACACCTGCCTTTTCAGCGGACAACGGCTACCAATTGTACGGATGCGCTGTCAGCCTTAAAACAGGTGTTTTCGTTGATGTGTATGCAAGTTTTTCAACAAAACTGTCTTCTCATCACGGTTTGAGACCGATGTGAAGCGCACACACGCCGAAAGTCATGTTCTTCCAAGTCACACGATCGAGCCCCACATCTTCCATGATCTTGGCAAGCGTCTGCTGATCGGGATGCATACGGATGGACTCGGCCAGATAACGGTAGCTTTCCGCATCGCCCGCGATTTTTTGCCCGAGCCACGGCATGAGCTTGAAGGAATACAAGTCGTAAAAGGGCTTGAAGATCTTCCAGCAACGGCTGAATTCGAGCACCACCACGCGACCGCCCGGACGCACAACGCGCATCATTTCCTTAAGAGCGCGGTCCTTGTGGGTCATGTTGCGAAGGCCGAAGCTCACGACGGCAATATCAAAGAAATTGTCCTCAAAGGGAAGAGCCTCGCAGTCACAAATCGCAACATGCGCCTTGCAGCCCACGGCCTTCAGTCGCTTGACACCTTCCTTGATCATCTCGTGGTTGATGTCGGTCGCCCAGACTTCGCCGGACTTGCCGACCGCTTCGCCGAAGCGAATCGCCATATCGCAGGTGCCCGAAGCAATGTCAAGAACCTTCTGCCCTTCGGCGGCGCCCGACAGCGACACGCACGTGCTCTTCCACAAGCGATGCAGACCCAGGCTCAAGACGTCATTCATCAAGTCGTAGCGTTTGGCAACCGACTCGAACACTTCCTTGACGTCTTCTTCTTTTTCACTTTCCGGCACGGCGCGGTAACCGAAGTCAACCTGCTTTTCGGTTTCACTCGCCTTGCGCTGATTTTCTTCTGCCATGTCTGTTATCCGTGCTGTTTGGACGGGCAAGTCGCCTTGGGCTTGGGCATGAACGGCACATTGGCCGGATCGGCAGGATCACGGCTTGCCCCCGCATCCTTGAGCTGCTGCAGATAGCCTTCCCACAATTCGTCACGACGCGTGCCGATATCGTGCAAATACTCCCAACTGTAGATGCCGGAATCGTGGCCGTCGTCGAAAACAAAACGAACGGCATAGCGACCGATCGGCTCAACACCCTTGACGTCCACATCTCGCTTTCCGACCTGCAGCTTGGCCTGATCGGGCGTGTGCCCCGTTACTTCCGCCGAAGGAGAAAACACACGGAGAAATTCGAAGCTAAATGAAAAGCTCTGTCCGTCGTCAAAAGCAATGTCAAAGCGCTTGCTCTTCTTGTGCAGGCTCATGTCAACGGGAAACACCATCTGCAGGACATCCTTTGAAAAAAAAGCGCGCTTGCGGCGCGCGCTCTTACACTGTATCTGTCTGGTGCCGCCGGCGGGACTCGAACCCACATCACAGCCTTCGGAGGGCCATATTCTATCCAGTTGAACTACGGCGACGAACGGCAAGCATTATACGGGAGAGTTTCTTGTCTTTCCTTTAGATGTCGGCGGGATCCACCTCAATTGACCAGTCCGTTCCAGCATCCCGAGAGTCTGGTACCGACATCGCTGCCGACCAGGCAGCAAGGAACGCGTGAAGCCTCGCGCGGGAACCCGCTTCCACCAAGAGCTGTCCGCGCTCCCAGTCCTTGAGCCGCATAAGAGGCATCGGAACCGGTTCGTAAACGAACACATCGTCTCCCGCCAATGCCTCGGCTTTACTTCTTGCACGCCGCAGAAAGCCCAGCGCCCGATCAAGCGTCTTTGCCTGTGCCGTCAATAGAGCCTGACGGCAAAACGGCGGCGAAGCGGCTTCCTCGCGCTCCCGCAGCAGTCGCTCGGCAAAACGCTCGTAACTTTGCGCCTTCATATCGTCGTAAACGGGATGATTCGGGTAACGGGTCTGGATCAACACGCGGCCAGCTCGCTCGGCTCGGCCCGCACGGCCGGCAACCTGCATGAGCGTGGCGTACAGCCGCTCTTCGGCTCTCACGTCCGGACTCATCAATTGCGCGTCAGCGTTGAGAACCACCACCAGGCTCACGCGCTTGAAGTCGTGCCCCTTGGCAATCATCTGCGTTCCCACAACAATGTCAACGCTGCCGGCGTGCACCGATTCAAAGGCCGACTCAGCTGCCGATTTGCTGCGCACGCTGTCGCGGTCAATGCGAAGGACTCGCGCCTGCGGCCAGAGCGCCTCAATGGCCTCCTCAATGCGCTGCGTGCCGGTACCTACCGGCAGAATTTCGGCGTTGCCGCACACGGGACAGCGTTCGGGCACACCGTAGCGGCTGCCGCAGTGATGGCACACCAAACGCTTTTCCGTCTTGTGAAACACCGTAAATCCCGAGCAGTGCACGCACCGCGTCACCCAGCCGCAGGCCGTACAGCTGATCACAGGCGCATAACCTCGCCGGTTGATGAAGATCAGCACTTGACCGCCCGCTTCGATGGCCTGCGTCACCGCCTCCTTGACCTCTTCGGCAAAGACGGCAGGCTTGCGCTTGGACATATCGATGAGCTGCATGTCGGGCAAATGAGCGCTTGCCACCGCACGGCGCGACAACGTCAGCCGCTTGTACTGACCGATGCGCACCTGCTGCCAGGTTTCAAGCGACGGCGTCGCCGACCCCAGCACACAGGCAATCTTGTTGTCAAAGGCCCGCTTAAGCGCTACGTCGCGAGCTGAAAACCGCATCCCCTCTCCAGCCTTGTAGCTCGGGTCGTGCTCTTCGTCGACGATGACGAGCGAAAGTTTTTGAAAGCTCGCAAAAACGGCCATGCGCGTTCCGACCAAAATGCGTGCCCGACCTTCGTGCACGGCAAGCCAGTTGCGCGCTCTCTGTGCCGGCGTCAGGCTCGAGTGCATCGTCACGACGGTGGCCTGAGCAAAACGTGCCCTCACGCGGGCTTCAAGCTGCGGTGTCAGATTGATTTCCGGCACCAGAAGCATCACCTGCGCCTGCGGATCCTTGGCCAGCACGCTTTCGATGATGTGCAGGTAAACCTCAGTCTTTCCGGAACCGGTCACGCCGAAGAGCAAAAACGGTGCGTAGCCGGTGCTTGACGACACGGCGTCAGCAGCCGCCTGCTGTTCATCGTTGAGCACTGGCGCCGGTTCATAGGCAATCTTCTTGGTTTTGAGTTCGCGCAACTTCTCAAGCCGCTTTTCATATGCAGGCGTAGCAGGCAGCCGAAAAAAAGGCGGCAGAGCGGACAAAGCCGCTTCGCCCCTCGCGCGCAGATAGTAGTCCGCCGCAAAAGCCATTGTCTTAAGCCACTCTGCCCGCAAGGGCTTCACTTCGTTGAAGACGCGCAAGACGGATTTGATCTTTCCTGCGGGCACCTCCGTTGTATCGGCAAGCCCAGTCACGATCCCCACCACCTTACGGGGGCCAAGCGGAACCAGCACTCGATCGCCGACACGCGGCAGTACTCCGTCGCCGACGGCATAGTCCAGCTCCGGCAGCGGAGCGTCGACAATCACTTTGGCAAACTGTGGAGAAGTCATGAAAAACGTGTTCGCAAAAAAATGGATCAATTGCCGATTAAGTCTTGAGGCAACAAGAATTTTAAGAGTCGGCAAGAGCCTCTTGCAGGGTGTGTACAACCGCTTTCGGCCTGTGGATAACTGTGTGGAAAACACTTGTTTTCCCAAGCCGTACAGGGGATAAAGCCACTTTAGACCGGTTCAAGGATGTCTCAATAGGATGGTATCAATTCCCTTTAAATTCAACATGTTACACACAAGAATCAAAAGAAAGACCCTCATTTTGAGGGCCTTTTCTTTCTTCACAACCTGTGATCAAAGCTGTGGATAACTTTGTGGAAAACGATTTTTCCACAACTTCTTGGGGCAGCCGGGAGTCTGCCCACTAGAGTCTTAGGCTGCGTGCATTTGACGCGAGTAGTTGTGCACTTCGTCAACCAGGATACGAACTGCTTCAGGATCGGTGTGCTGGTTGATGCCGTGGCCAAGGTTAAAGACATGGCCGCCATTGCCGACCTTGCCGAAGCTGTCGATTACGCGGCGCGCTTCACGACGGATACTAGTCTCGTCGGCAAAAAGCACTGCCGGATCAAGGTTGCCCTGCAGCGCCACCGTATCCTGTACGCAGGCTCGAGCCTTGGTGAGGTTCACCGTCCAGTCCAGACCGATGCAGTCGGCACCTGTTGCGGCCATTTCCTTGAGCCACAAACCGCCTCCCTTGGTAAAAAGGATCACCGGGACCTTCTCGCCGTCGTTTTCTCGAATGAGACCGTCGACGATCTGCTTCATGTACTTCAGACTGAATTCCTCAAAGTAGCCGTCGGCCAGAGCGCCGCCCCAAGTGTCGAAAATCTGAACGGCCTGAGCGCCCGCCTGAATCTGGGCGTTGAGGTATGCCGTAACGGCACGAGCATTGACATCCAGAATGCGGTGCAACAGATCCGGACGCGAATACATCATCTTCTTGATCGTTGCGAAATCCTTGGAGCTGCCGCCTTCAACCATATAGCAAGCCAGAGTGAAGGGAGAACCGGAAAAGCCGATCAGCGGCACGCGGTTGTTAAGTTCGCGGCGGATCACGCGCACGGCTTCGGTGACATAGCCGAGGCTGTCTTCAATATCGGGCACATACAGTGCGTTGACAGCTTCTTCGCTTTGCACGGGCTTGGCAAAAACGGGGCCTTCGCCGGCCACAAAGTTCAGACCGAGTCCCATAGCATCGGGAACCGTAAGAATGTCCGAGAAAAGAATGGCGGCGTCGAGACCATAACGATCCACGGGCTGCAGCGTCACTTCGCAAGCCGCTTCAGGACACTTGGCCAAGGCGAGGAACGACCCGAGGCGTGCGCGCGTGGCGTTGTACTCAGGCAGGTAGCGGCCGGCCTGACGCATCAGCCACAACGGGGTATAGTCGGTATGTTCGCGCTTGAGCGCACGCAAAAAAGTGTCGTTGATCGGTTTCATGGCAAAAAATTCTGTACAAAGCGTCCGAGAAAGCACGGATTCTCGCACACCTAACCTTTGTTCTTGGTTAAGAGAGGCAGATGGAGGCGTTGTCGTGAACGTTCACGCGCGTCCCGGCGCCAAAAAGGACGCCGTTGCGGGTATCTTCGACAACAAGCTGAAAGTGGCGCTTGCGGCGCCTCCCGTCGATGGCAAAGCTAACGCCAAATTGTGCGCGTTCCTCGCTAAGAAAATCGGCACAGCTAAATCCGGCGTGACGCTGATCTCGGGCGAAACCAGTCGGGATAAGCGGGTTCGCATCTCCGGTGTTGCGCCCGAGGCAGTGTTGAAAGCGTTGAGTCCCGAAGAAAATTAACGGATCACCAACACGGGACGATCGGCCTCGGCAAGGGTCTTTTGCGTTTCGGACCCCAGGAAGAGACTGCCGAGAGAGCCCAGACCGCGGCTCGCCATCACGATAAAACGAGCATCGTAGCGCATGGCCACGCTCAGAATGCCCTCGTGCGGGGTAGCGGCGTGTTCGGCCAAAATCAAATAGGGAATACCGGCGGCCTGCGCTTCTTCAGCGATGGTCTGCAAGCGGTCGCGCACCTCCTGAGGTTCGCCTTCCAGACCGTTTTCGGGAGCATCCCCCTTGACAACCGTCATGCCAAGCAGAGGCAGACCGAGCGTTTTTGCAAGCTCCACGGCCGTCGTCACGCCCTTTTCGGACAAGCTGCTGCCGTCGGTGCAAACCTGAATCACATCCGTAAATTCTTGTGCATCCATCGAGATGCTCCTTTCCATATCAATTCCATCAAGGTGCCGCTCATCGGCGGCTGTCCTTCGAATCCTAGCGCAAACTTGAGGCAGTCAGGCGACGGACAAAAGAAAAACGGCCCTTTCGCCGACGCGCCCTCATAAAAATGAGGTCACGCCTTGAAAAGGCCGCTTCTCCAAGCAAGGCGTCTTCACGCCGTAGCACACGGTTAGTGACGCATGCGCTTGATGTAGGCGATCTGTGCAGCCAGTGCTGCCATGGTCGCTTCGAGCTTGGCAATCTCCATGTTGCTCTGCGCCTTGGCGCGGTGAAGCTTCGCTTCTTCGAGCGCCTGCTTCGCCTTGGCTTCATCAAGATCCTTGCTGCGGATGGCCGTGTCAGCCAGAACAGTCACGCGGTCGGGCTGCACCTCAAGGATGCCGCCTGCGACGAACACGTTTTCCTGCGTTCCTTCCGTCGTCGTGATGCGCACGGCACCGGGACGAATGCGGGTAAGCAGAGGAACGTGTCCGGGCAGAATGCCGAGCTCGCCTTCCTGACCGGGCAGAGCCACAAAACTGGCTTCCCCGGAGAAGATGGACTCTTCTGCGCTGACGACGTCAACAAAAATCGTAGCCATAGATTGCTCCGTTAAAACGGCTTGATGCCGGTGCACTGCGGAGAGTCGCTTTTACGCTGTCCTCCGCAGGTGCAGTGAGCCGGAATTACTTGATCGTCTTAGCCTTTTCGAAGGCTTCGTCAATCGTGCCGACCATGTAGAAGGCCTGTTCCGGCAGCTGATCGCATTCGCCGTCAACAATCATCTTGAAGCCACGGATCGTTTCCTTGAGCGGAACGTACTTACCGGGCGAGCCCGTGAACACTTCGGCCACGTGGAAGGGCTGGGACAGGAAGCGCTGGATCTTACGAGCGCGCGTCACGGCCAGCTTGTCTTCCGGCGACAGTTCGTCCATACCGAGAATTGCGATGATGTCGCGCAATTCCTTGTACTTCTGCAGCGTTTCCTGAACGCGGCGGGCGACCGTGTAGTGTTCTTCGCCGATGATGTTGGGGTCGACCTGACGGGACGTGGAGTCGAGCGGGTCAACGGCCGGGTAGATACCCAGAGCAGCAATGTCACGGCTCAACACGACGGTGGCATCCAAGTGGCTGAAGGTGGTAGCCGGGGACGGGTCAGTCAAGTCGTCAGCGGGAACGTAAACAGCCTGAATCGAGGTAATGGAACCCGTCTTCGTGGAGGTGATTCGTTCCTGCAGCTTGCCCATTTCTTCGGCCAGCGTCGGCTGGTAGCCCACAGCGGAAGGCATACGGCCGAGCAAAGCGGACACTTCGGTACCGGCAAGGGTGTAACGGTAGATGTTGTCGATGAAGAGCAGGATGTCGCGGCCTTCGTCACGGAAAGCTTCAGCCATCGTCAGACCCGTCAGAGCAACACGCAGACGGTTGCCCGGCGGTTCGTTCATCTGACCGAACACCATAGCCACCTTGTCGAGAACCTTGGACTCTTCCATTTCGTGGTAGAAGTCGTTACCTTCACGGGTACGTTCACCGACACCGGCAAACACGGAGTAGCCACCGTAAGCCTTAGCGATGTTGTTGATGAGTTCCATCATGTTGACGGTCTTGCCCACACCGGCACCGCCGAACAGACCGATCTTGCCACCCTTGGCGAACGGGCAGATCAAGTCAATAACCTTAATGCCGGTTTCGAGCAGATCCACGGACGGGCTCAGTTCGTCGAACTTAGGAGCTTCACGATGGATCGTGCGGCGTTCATCTTCGCCGATGGGACCGCAGTCATCAATGGGACGGCCGAGCACGTCCATGATGCGGCCGAGGGTCTTGTGACCGACCGGCACAGAGATGCCGGCACCGGTCGAGCGAACCTTCATGCCGCGCTGCAGACCTTCGGACGAGCCCATGGCAATGGTGCGCACCACGCCGTCGCCCAGCTGCTGCTGCACTTCAAAAGTCAGGCCGGCTTCGGCCAGGGTATTGTTCTCATCCTGTTCAAGGATAAGAGCGTCATAAACCTTCGGCATCGCGTCGCGGGGGAATTCAACGTCCACCACAGCGCCGATGACCTGAACGATTTGTCCGATACTCATTGGTTTTTCCTCGGTATTCAAATCTGTTTCTTAAGACACGGCGGCGGCACCACCGACGATTTCGGTGATTTCCTTCGTAATGCCGGCCTGACGGGTCTTGTTATAGACGAGCTGCAGTTCACCGATCAGCTTCTTGGCGTTGTCCGAAGCGGCCTTCATGGCCACCATACGGGCAGACTGCTCGGAAGCCATGTTTTCTGCAACCGACGAATAAATCAAAGCTTCGACGTAGCGCTTGAGCAATTCGTCGAGCACGGTCTGCGCATTCGGTTCGTAGATATAGTCCCACGAATACGCATGCGGTTTTTCCCCGAGGGATGCGAGCTTGTCGTCGGTAAGCGGCAAAAGCTGCTCAATGACAGGTTCCTGCTTCATCGCGTTGATAAAGCGCGAGTAAGCGAGGTACACGCAATCAACCTTGCCCTGCGCGTAAGCATCGAGCTGTACGCGGATGGCACCCAGGAGGCGTTCGAGCTGGGGATGATCGCCCAGCTGAACAGCCTGGCTCACCACTTCGAGACCGGCGTGGCCGCAGAATGCGACAGCCTTGTTACCAATGGCCGTCACCTGCAGCGTTACGCCCTGTTCGCGAAGTTCGGCTGCCTTGTGCAGAACCTGTCGCTGAATGTTCGTATTCAGCGCACCGGCCAGACCCTTGTCCGTGGTCACCATGATGAGCGCGGCCTTACCGGTCTGAACCTTGTGCTTGACGAGGAACGGATGGCTGTAGTCCGCACGTGCACTTGCAAGATGCGCAATGATATTGCGCACCTTGTCGGCATACGGGCGGGCTGCGCGCATACGATCCTGAGCCTTACGCATCTTCGAGGCCGCAACCATCTCCATCGCCTTGGTGATCTTGCGCGTGTTCTGCACGCTCTTGATCTTTCCGCGAATTTCCTTTGTACTAGGCATGTGGTCCTCTCAGAGTGTGTTGGTGCCGATTACCACGCACCGTTCTTCTTGAACTCTTCGATAGCAGACTTCATGATGGCGCCGTCTTCCTTGGACAGCTCCTTCTTCTGCTCGATGCGTTCAACCAGATCGGCGTGGTGCTGCTGCAGGTATTCACGCATGGCGCGTTCGCACTTGAGAGCGTCCTTAACGGCCACGTCGTCAAATGCACCCATTTCAACAGCGTACAACGTCACAGCTTCTTCCCAAACCTGCAACGGCTGGTACTGGGGCTGCTTCATGAGTTCGGTCACCACACGG
Organism: Sutterella sp. AM11-39; assembly: GCF_003472385.1. Lineage (GTDB taxonomy): Bacteria > Pseudomonadota > Gammaproteobacteria > Burkholderiales > Burkholderiaceae_F > Duodenibacillus > Duodenibacillus intestinigallinarum. The sequence goes on from NZ_QRLV01000005.1 coordinate 42,658, forward strand.
CCGCGTTCAAGCTGCTTGCGGGTGGCTTCGTCAAGGTCGCTGGCGAACTGAGCAAATGCAGCCAGTTCACGATACTGAGCCAGGGCCAGACGCACACCGCCGCCGAGCTTCTTGATGATCTTGGTCTGAGCTGCGCCACCCACACGAGACACCGAGATGCCGGGGTTGATAGCAGGACGGACACCGGCGTTGAACAAGTCGGTTTCCAAGAAGATCTGGCCGTCGGTAATAGAAATCACGTTCGTCGGAACGAAGGCGGTCACGTCACCGGCCTGCGTTTCAATGATCGGCAGAGCGGTCATCGAACCCGTCTTGCCCTTGACAGCACCCTTCGTGAAGCGTTCGACATAAGCCGGGTTCACGCGAGCGGCGCGTTCGAGCAGACGGGAGTGCAGGTAGAACACGTCGCCGGGATAGGCTTCGCGTCCGGGCGGACGACGCAGCAACAGGGAAATCTGGCGATAAGCCCAGGCCTGCTTGGTCAAGTCGTCGTAGACAATCAGGCTGTCCTGACCGCGGTCACGGAAGTACTCGCCCATCGTGGCGCCCGCGTAGGGAGCGATGTACTGCAGAGCGGCGGATTCGGAAGCCGTAGCAGCCACGATGATGGTGTATTCCATAGCGCCGTGCTCTTCGAGCTGACGCACCACGTTAGCGATCGTGGAGGCCTTCTGGCCGATAGCCACGTAAACGCAGATCAGGTCCTTGCCCTTCTGGTTAATGATCGTATCGATGGCGATAGCCGTCTTACCGGTCTGGCGGTCGCCGATGATCAATTCACGCTGGCCACGGCCAATCGGGATCATGGCGTCAACAGACTTCAGACCCGTCTGAACAGGCTGGCTCACGGACTGACGATCGATAACGCCGGGAGCAACCTTTTCAACCACGTCGAATTCGTCAGTAGCGATCGGGCCCTTGCCGTCGATCGGCTGGCCGAGCGCGTTCACCACGCGGCCGATCAGGGCCGGACCGACGGGAACGGAAAGGATGCGACCGGTGGTCTTGACCGTATCGCCTTCGGAAATGTGTTCGTAGTTGCCGAGAATAACGGCACCGACGGAATCACGTTCAAGGTTAAGCGCGAGGCCATAGGTATTGCCGGGGAATTCCAGCATTTCGCCCTGCATCACGTCGTGAAGACCGTGCACGCGGCAAATACCGTCAGTCACCGAAACCACGGTGCCCTGGGTACGGAGATCAGCCGAAACCCCGAGGCCTTCGATTCGCTGCTTCAGCAGTTCGCTGATTTCACTAGGATTAAGTTGCATTCTTAGAGCTCCGAAATTTATGCGGTGAGCGCCGCCTTCATCTGCGCAAGACGCGCACGAACCGAACCGTCAAGCACTTGGTCTCCAACACGGATGCTGACACCGCCGATGAGGTCCTTGTTGATGGACACTTCAGGGCGGAGCGTCACTCCGGGGAACTTCTGGCTAAGAGCTTTGACAAGCTGGTCGACGTCCTTCTTGGTAAGCGCGTAGGCGGACTCGATGTAGGCGTCAGCGACACCTTCGGATTCGTTTTTAAGCGCACGGAACTGCGCGGCGATCTCGGGCAAAGCACAGAGACGACCATTTTCGATGACTGTGCGCAGAAGGCCTTTCAGCTGGGAGGGAGCCTCCTCGCCGATCGACCCGGCAAGCAGGTCATACATCTGGTCATCGGTCACCTTAGGATCGGACACGAGTTCGGCAACCTGCGGTTCGGAAACCGCAGAGCTGAGAGCAAAGAGCGACTGCTCAATCTCAGCGGCCTGCGCGGTGTCCCCACGGTCTGCAAGAGCCTTCCAGAGGCCTTGAGCGTAAGGGCGGGCAATCGTCGAAAGTTCAGCCATGATTAGAGCTTCGCCTTAAGTTGTTCAAGAAGCTGTGCGTGGACGGACTTGTCCACTTCGCGAGCAAGAATCTGCTCGGCACCGGCAACAGCGAGTGCTGCAACTTCGTCACGAAGCTGTTCGCGGGCACGCTGCATTTCCTGTGCGGCCTCAGCCTTGGCGCTCGCAATGATGCGATCGGCTTCAGCCTGGGCGCGTTCCTTGGCATTTTCAACGATCGCTGCGCCGCGCTTTTCACCGTCAGAGACGATGGTCGTCGCATGAGCACGTGCTTCTGCTTCGATCTCGCGGCCCTTGGCCTGGGCTTCGGCAAGAGCTTCGTTGCTCTTGTCGGCAGCGGCAAGACCCTGAGCGATCTTGTTTTGGCGTTCTTCGATCGCTTTGATCAAAGGCGGCCAGATGAACTTCATCGTGATCCAGCATCCGATGAAGAACACCACCATCTGTACAAACAGAGAGGCATTAATGTTCATTGTCAACCCCGTTTTTGCCGCACACCCCAGCGGCGGATTAGCTTGGAGCCTCCGCCGTCAAGGTGTTCGCGGCAACGTCAATTAAAAATAGACGGTATTGGATCGAGCCTTGTGCATCGATCCTTTAAACCGGGATTAGCCGGCGAACGGGTTGGCAAAGGCGAACATCATGGCCACGCCGACGCCGATAAGGAAGGCAGCGTCGATCAGGCCGGCGAGCAGGAACATCTTCGTCTGAAGGGTGTTCATGAGCTCGGGCTGGCGAGCGGCAGATTCGAGGTACTTAGAACCCATGATGCCGATGCCAATGCAGGCGCCCATGGCACCGAAGGCGATAATGAGGCCGGAGGCCAGGGCAACCATAGCAACGTTGGTCATTGCAAACTCCTTAAGTTTTTCCAGTTAGGAATGAAAAGAGAAAGTTAGGAAAAGGAAAAAATATCTGTCAGTGTCCGTCATGTGCCTGACCGATGTAAACCAAGGTCAGCATCATCATGATGAACGCCTGAAGCAGAACGATCAAAATGTGGAACAACCACCAGCAAAGGCCGGCAAAAATCTGGCCGAACACGCTCAACGAGCCCCCGAACACGCCGAAGCTCATGGCATAGCCGCCGAGCAGAGCGATCAGGAAGAAGAGCAGTTCACCTGCGTACATGTTGCCAAAGAGTCGCATGCCGAGACTGACGGTCTTAGCAAGATACTCAATGATATTCAATGCACAGTTAAAGGGCCACAACAGGAAGTGGTTGCCGAACGGAGCCGAGAACAGCTCGTGGAACCAACCGCCTGCACCTTTAATCTTAAAGCCGTAGTACAGACTCAGGAGAAGCACGGCGATGGAGATACCCATCGTGCCATTCAAGTCTGCCGTCGGCAGCGGACGCAAGTAGTGGATGCCGAAAAGACCAGCGATAGCGGGCAGCAAGTCGACAGGAACCAAGTCGATTGCATTCATCAGCACGACCCAGACGAAAACCGTCAATGCACAGGGAGCGATAAAGGTACGATCGCCGTGCACAATCGATTTACTCTGTTCTTCCACCATATCCACAAGCATTTCAACGGCGCACTGGAACTTGCCCGGCACACCGCTCGTCGCATTCTTTGCGGCGCGGCGAAGCAACCACAGCGAAACAACAAGCATGAGGATAGAGAAGAAGATGGTGTCGTAGTTGATGACCGAAAAGTCAATGATTGACTGCATCTTGCCGGAGGCATTATGCGTCAGGTGGTGAAGCATGTATCCGGTTGAGCTAAGTGCTCCTTCTGTAGCCATAACCAAATCCCTTTGGGTCTCAGTGTTTAATAAAGATAGAAATCATCTGGCCGAACACACCGGCAATGATGCCGGCCAGCATTGCGGGCCAGACGAGATCTGTGAAGAACTTCGCCGTCAGCGCAAAGAGCACGCAGATTACGAAAATCTTGAGAAGCTCGCCCAGAAGTATCAGCGCCGGAGCAATCGGCTTTTTACTTCCGATGCTTCGAAGCAAACACAAAGCGAACATAGCGTTGGGCACAGCAACACACAAACCACCGAACATGGCAGACAAACCTGCCCCCGAACCGAACCCGATCCAGGAGCCGAGCGCTGTCACGACGATGGCTGCAAATTGCCAGAGCACGACACGAACCAATTCCTCACGATTCATACCGTGCCGAACCCCCTTTTTTAAATGGCGCTATTTTACGTGTGTACATACTCTTTAACAAGTATCTGAAGGGCTTAAAGTCCTTACCACCACAGAGGTAGGCGGCGGCGCATTCTGCCAGTTTTTTAGCGGGTTTGCCAAATCTTAAGGCGTTTTGTTATGCGCCCTCCTTTTTCGACATCTCGAAAACAAAACTCTGAGAAACGCGCCACCTATCTGTTACATTTTCTCCGGGGCCAGTTTGGCGATCAGCGCATCGAGATCGTCAAGGTCCGCGAAATCGATCACGATCTTGCCACGCCCCTTCTTTCCGTACACAACATGTACCGGTGCACCGATCGATTCGGCCAGGCGTTCTTCAAGAATGCGATCATCTGCACTTGGTTCTTTCTTACCGTCCTTGGCCTTCTTCTCATTTCCCTTATCCGTCATGCGGGCAATCAGACGTTCGGTTTCGCGAACCGACAGATCCTTAGCGACGATCTCGTTGGCCAACTGAATCTGTTCGGCCCCCGAAAGAGCCAGAAGTGCGCGAGCATGGCCCATGTCAATCTTGCCATCGGCAAGCATCTGCTTGACCGCTTCGGTCAGGTTCAGCAGGCGCAACAGATTAGTCGTCGCAGAACGGCTGCGACCGATAGCCTCGGCAGCCTGCTCATGGGTATAGCCGAATTCTTCTATGAGACGGCTCACGCCAGCGGCTTCTTCCACAGCGTTCAAATCTTCGCGCTGCATATTTTCGATAAGCGCCATGGCAAGCGCGCTCTTATCATCGACTTCTCGAACAATGGCGGGAACTGTCTTTTTGCCAGCCAGCTTGCTTGCACGGTAGCGGCGTTCGCCGGCGATAATCTCATACCGACCGCTTGCAAGCGGTCGAACGATGATCGGACTGATTACGCCCTGCTGACGAATTGAGTCACTAAGCTCCTGCAGTTTTTCCTGCTCAATAAGTGTGCGCGGCTGATACTTGCCGGCCTTGAGCTGGCCAATTTCAATCTCTCGCACAGCAGGACCCTCGTTTTTCTCCTGTGCAGCAGCCGCAGCAGCTTTCGCCTTCGCCGGCGTCGGAATGTTGGCAGGCACCTCAGCACCCAATAGAGATGACAAGCCTCGACCGAGGCGACTGGTTTTCTTAGGTGGCATAACGCGTTACTCCTTTTGAGCGGCTTGTACTTCATCTTTGACGCGGCGAATTAGTTCGCGTCCAAAATCAAGGTAGGCTTTGGCACCCGTGCTTGTCTTCTTGTAGTACATCACGGGCTTACCGAAAGAGGGTGCTTCCGCCAGACTCACATTACGCGGAATCACCGTATCAAACACAACGGCACCGAAGGTCTGGATCAGTTCGTTGCTCACGAGGTTCTGCAACGAGATGCGCGGGCTGTACATGACGCGCAGCACACCTATCACCTTCAGGTTGGGATTCTTGTTGGCCACAACTCGATTGATCGTCTCGACCAGATCACTCAAGCCTTCCATCGCGTAGTACTCACACTGCATCGGGACAATCACCCCCATGGCACAGCACAACGCATTCACGGTGATAAGCGAAAGCGACGGAGGACAATCGATCAAAATGAAATCGTAGCGATCCTCGACCTTGGCAAGAATATTCTTGAGCAAATTGTCGCGATCTTTCATCTCAGCAATTTCAAGCTCAGCTGCCGACAATTCGCGATTGGAAGGCAGAACGTCGTATCCACCGACTTCGCTCTTCTGTACGACCTGGTCGAATTTGATCTTCTTGTTTACCAAAAGATCATAAATAGTGAATTCACACTCACTTTTTTCTACGCCGGATCCTGTGGTGGCATTCCCCTGGGCATCCAGGTCCACCAACAAAACTTTCTTGCGCTTTTTTGCCAAAGCGGCGGCTGTATTTACTGCAGTCGTTGTTTTTCCGACGCCGCCTTTCTGATTGGCGATGCAAAAGATATAAGCCATCTTCTTTTTATGCTCCGTAATCTTATTTGCGCATCAAAGCGCTTAAAGTTGTGCCCACAATTCTGAAAATCCGGCCCAGAACGTGGAGACACCAAGACAAATCAAAATAAACGAGAAAATTCTTGCCAACGCGTCGGACCCGGCTGCACCAATGGCTCGTGTGATTCTGTCGCAATAGCGGTAACACACCCACACCAGAGCAATGCTCAGCCCAAGCCCCAACAAAGTGCCGACCAACTGACCAACATCCTCATAAGGAGTCGCACCGAGGGCTACGGCAACGGAAATGGCCCCCGGGCCGGTTGTCAACGGCAACGTAAACGGATAAAAAGCCATCGTCGAGAGAGCCCGCGCACTCTTAGGTTGTCCGGAAGGCGCTCCGTCTTCTTGTGCCGGCGCATTCAACGCCTGCCAACCGGCGCTAAAGAGCACAATTCCCCCGGCCATCCTCAAAACACCGATCGAAATTCCGAAGAAGTTCAAAATGATGTTTCCGGCAAACAAACACACCACCAACACGATCAGCGAATACAAACCAATGCGATTGGCCATAGCACTGCGCACATGAGGATCCACTCCGTTGGTAAGCGTCAGAAAAAACATCGCACCACCAAAGGGATTGAGCACAGGAACCAAAGCCGCGAAGACCATAATGGCTGCCGTGTACAAATTGGCAATTTCAGATTCAAGCATGATCATTTTTTAGTTCAGAGTCCTGAAAATTGCTTGATATAGCTCTCTCATATGACAATTAGATGATTCCCCATTGATTTCAAAGGAATTTTTGAGTCCTTCAACTCAAATCGCGTTTAAATCACCTCAAATTCAAGAACTTCAAGCAACCTTACGCTTGAGGACAATTAAAACACGTTCAATTTTTCCCTTTTCCAGAGTTAAACGCTGTTTTTTTTCGACTTCAACGTCGGGCGGCAACTCTTCGATTTCTTGCTCAGGAAACTTACCTTTCATTGCAAGCCAACGTCCGTCTTCTGCAAGAACGTCGCGCGTTAGTTCCACCATATCTTTTAGCGATGCAAACGCACGGCTGGTCACCACTTCAAACGTTTTACTCTTCAGTGTTTCGATACGAGCATGGATCGGTTCCACATTAGAAAGGCGACACGTTACACAAGCCTGCTTCTGAAAAAGCGTTTTCTTTTGAACAGCGTCTACCATTGTGATCCGCAGATCAGGGCGCATGATCGCCAATGGAATTGCAGGAAGGCCACCTCCGCTGCCGACGTCCAAAACATTTTTCACATCTCCGACCAAATCGGAAAAGTGCTGGACAAGTGTCAGAGAATCAGCAATGTGCAGTCGTACCACATCTTCTGGATTCTTAATGCTTGTCAAGTTGTACGCATTATTCCAACGCAACAAAAGCGATGAAAAACGAGCCAATTTTTCAGCCTGATCTTCTGACAGTTCCAACTGAATTTCATCGCGTACCTTTGCTTGGATTTCTGAAGCTTGAAAGTCCAACGCCACGTTTAGTTACCCCACTTGAGACGTTTCAAATACACAAGAAGCAAAGAAACTGCAGCCGGAGTCACACCGGAAATTCTGGATGCCTGCCCCAAGGTTTCAGGACGGACAGCCTTGAGTTTTTGACGTACTTCGAACGACAATCCAATTACTTTATCGTAATCAAGATCAGAAGGCATAACCATTTCTTCGTGTGCCAACGTTTTCTGCACCTCTTCTTTTTGACGTTCGATATACCCCTTGTACTTCAATGCGATCTCGATTTGTTCAATCTGACTTTCGTCCGTCAGAGGCGTTTCACTCACCATCTCTCCGCTTTGTTTCTTTAGAGACATGAGCGTGCCGTAAGATACATTCGGACGAGACAATAGGGCCGCCAAGTTATATTCGCGTTCGATACCGGTCCCCAACACTCGTTGGGCCTCTGCTGCTTCGATCACTTTAGGATTGACCCAGGTAGTCTTCAGACGAGACAGTTCTGTTTCAACCGCCTCCTTTTTTCTCATGTAGCGATCGAATTTTTCATCACTAAGAACTCCCAATCTGTGTGCCGTTTCAGCTAGTCTCGCATCGGCATTATCTTCACGCAAGCTCAAGCGATATTCTGCGCGACTCGTGAACATACGATACGGTTCCGTGACGCCTCGCGTTGTCAAATCATCGATCATTACACCAAGATAAGCCTCATCGCGTCTCGGCGTCCATTCTTCCTTTTCAAGAGCTCGAGCCGCCGCGTTAATGCCGGCCAAAAGACCTTGAGCTGCAGCCTCTTCGTACCCAGTCGTACCGTTGATCTGACCAGCAAAGTACAAATTTTCAATTCGCTTGCATTCAAAGGTTCTCTTCAATTCTCGCGGATCGTAAAAATCGTACTCAATGGCATACCCCGGTCTAAGCAGATACGCATTCTCCAAACCAGGAATGCAATGGATCATCTCCAACTGAACATCAAACGGAAGAGAAGTTGAGATACCGTTCGGATAGAACTCGTTTGTCGACAGTCCCTCAGGCTCCAAAAAGACCTGGTGACTATCCTTATCTTTGAACCGTTGAACCTTATCTTCGATAGAAGGGCAATAACGAGGACCAATGCCTTCGATAATTCCGGAATACATCGGTGAACGATCTAAATTTCTACGAATGATGTCGTGCATTTTCTCGTTCGTGTGAGTAATCCAGCACGGAACCTGCCGAGGATGCTCAATTCCGGGCTCCATTAACGAAAAGGATGGAACAGGATTTAAATCCCCCGGCTGCTCTTTGCATTTTGAAAAATCGATGGATCTTCCATCAATTCGAGCAGGAGTTCCAGTCTTCAGACGCCCTTTCGGAAGACCCAGATCAATCAATCGTTCTGCTAATTTAATGGATGGAGGATCCCCTGCACGGCCGGCAGAAAAATGATCCAGACCTATATGAACCAGACCATTTAAAAATGTTCCACTGCAAATTACAACACTCTTTGCAGAGAATCGACATCCTGTTTTGCTCACTACCCCACAAACTCGATTGTTTTCCACAATCAAATCGTCAGCAGCCATTTGGAAAACAAAGAGATTAGGCTGATTCTCAATGCGACTACGCATCACTACGCGGTACAGATTTCGATCAATCTGAGCGCGTGTTGCTCGGACTGCAGGACCTTTCGATCGATTCAAAATTCGAAACTGAATACCTGCGGCATCAGTCACGACCCCCATTGCGCCACCCATTGCGTCAACCTCTTTAACTAGGTGACCTTTACCGATGCCTCCAATAGACGGGTTACACGACAACTGTCCGATAGTATCCATATTGTGTGTGATCAAAAGTGTTTTCGCCCCCATTCTTGCTGAAGCTAAAGCAGCCTCAGCACCGGCGTGACCACAACCAACCACCACAACATCAAATAAATCCGGGTAATTCATTTTTTAAGGAGTGCACCAACTTCTATCAATTTACCTTCTTCAAAGGCATCTTTAAGCGTGCATATCACAGAAAAGATTGTCGACCAAAACTTTTAGCAATACAGATTTTTTTGCCAGTCGAAATTCTACTTTTCATCCATCTCATCAGATTATTTTTTTTGCGATTTTCTTGTCCTAAGCCAAACTTTCTTTTCTATCCTCCACTTCATCTCATCTTTTTTTCACCTCTTGAATGTTTCACGTGAAACACCCCTTCAGCTCTCTCCTCGTTTTATTTAGATGGTGCATTTCACTTCCTCTATTTTTTACACCATATCGCGCAGTCTCTTTATCTTTTTTGTTTCACGTGAAACATTCGCAAAATCCTAAATCTCTCAAAAAATCATAATCACCAACTTTGGTTTTAACTTTTTTTTAATGTCAACACAGACCACTTCAACCTTCTACATCATCAAACTTCACTACCAGAGATGTTTCACGTGAAACAATCTAATAACTCACCTCTCTCACCACTCACTCCATCATCATTGACTCTTTTATTTTTTCCTACACCTGCAATCACACCTACAAATATCTCTCTTGCAATCCATAAATTACTGTGCCAGTTTGTAATCGCATTTCTTCTTAGCAATACGTCACACTAAACAATCTGTTCTCTAGTCATTATTACTTCAAGATATGTTTCACGTGAAACATCCTTCCTAAACAAACTCATCCTCCTCATTTTGAAATCAAAACTATTTCAGTCCTCCACTCAATATCAAAACTTACTCCATACGACAACCGCATTTTGTTTCTTAAAAAAATTTAGATCCTTTCCTTGTCATCTCCACCATGTTTCACGTGAAACATGTGTCCTATAGATCCACCTACACAATATTTTTTCCTTTAAAATCAATATATTAGATTAAATTTAAAGGCCACCGAACATCTTTCTGTGTTAAACAAGCTAAGCAGTGTGTTTTTCAGCTAAATTGTGTGACCCTACCTTTCTTTTCAAATCTTCATCGTCTTCCGGGTGTACGCATGACAACCACAAGCACCACTATTTCGATCCAATCACCTCATCACTCAGGAAAGGATCTCCTTTTTCAGGGACGTCTTGCCGGAGAGCGCTTTTACGATGTGTCTGTCACAGGAGAAAAAGTTCCCTTTCGACGCATTCGCCTGAGTCCGACTCCTCAAGCATTCGGAGGACATCCGCAGCCTTCCGTTTACCTCACGGATGTCACCGGCCCCTTTGGAGAAAACGGAAACAATGAAACTCCAATAAAACGCCAGCGTCCGCTTCCCGGCGCTCCGACTCAATTGGCCGCCGCACGCGCAGGCATAGTGACTCCGGAGATGGCATATGTCGCCACACGTGAAAATCTCTGCCGCCAACATCTCAAAACAGAAGTGGATGCTTTAGGCAACGAAAAGTTGATCAAACTGCTGTCTCCCGCACTCGATGCTCCTCTGTTCACACCGGAGAAGGTTCGCGAGTTGGTGGCCACCAGACAAGCCGTCATTCCGTGTAACTTCAAGCACCCTGAATGTGAACCAATGGTCATCGGCAAACACTTCTCGACCAAAGTGAATGCCAACATCGGAACATCCTCATCCTCAAAGGATTGGCACGAAGAGCTCGATAAACTTAAAGAATCTTTGCTGTGCGGAGCAAATACCGTGATGGATCTTTCTACCGGAAAATCCATCATCCAGACTCGAGAAATGATTCTCAGGCACTCTCCCGTCCCTGTTGGAACAGTGCCTCTCTATGAAACACTGGAACGTGCCGGAGGCAAGCCCGAGCAGATGTCCTGGGAAATTTTCAAAGAAGTCATGATTGACCAAGCTGAGCAAGGCGTCGACTACATGACTATCCACGCAGGACTATTGAATGCGCACGTCGAGCTGACACGTTCTCGTCTGACCGGCATTGTCTCGCGCGGCGGCGGTTTGATCACTGTTTGGATGCGCAAGCATGGCAAAGAGAATTTCCTGTATGACCACTTCGATGAAATTCTTGATATTGCCGCGCGTTACGACATCACGCTCTCACTCGGTGACGGCCTGCGGTCGGGAAGTCTTCACGACGGCAACGATGCTGCACAGTTTGCAGAACTCCAGACGCTCGGCGAACTGAACCGGGCTGCCGGCAAGCGTGACGTTCAAGTCATGATTGAAGGGCCCGGTCACATTCCGCTCAACGGCATTGCCTTGAATCAGATCAAAGAAGAAAAGCTGTGTGACGGCGCTCCGTTCTATACCCTTGGACCGCTGGTGACCGACTGCGGTGCGGGTTACGACCATGTCACGGCAGCCATCGGCGGGGCCATCATCGGCTCGCACGGAACCGCCATGCTTTGCTACGTCACACCGAAAGAACATCTCGGTCTTCCCGATGCCGACGATGTCAGAGAAGGTCTTGCAGTCTTCCGCATTGCAGCGCACGCCGCCGACATTGCCAAAGGCATTCCCGGCGCGACAATTCGCGATTTGATGATGAGTGCAGCACGTTTTGAATTCCGCTGGAATGATCAGTTCAATCTGTCAGTAGATTCTGCTCGAGCAGCCAGTATGCATGACGAAACCCTCGGAGGCTCAGGAGGTCGAGACGCGCATTTCTGCAGCATGTGCGGTCCCGGCTTCTGCCCAATGAAACTCGCTCGCGATCTGTTTGACGATTAACTTGACCAAACAAATGCCCGGAAAGATGAAGTTCAGGCTTCTCTTTTCGGGCTTACTTTGTCTGTTCATCCTTTCGGCGTTTTCTTCCGACAACCAACCAGGACAACAGCAGCAGCGGCCATAAAAAGGCGCTCACTATCCACTTAATCATCAACCCAGCCGTCACTTTTTTGCTCATATTGCGCCAGGTCAACGAAAAAATAGCAACGGCACCGGCAACCCCCCAAAGCAAAATCACGCAATAAATTAAGGCTCTTTGGTTGTACGAATCACCGAACGTAGCAAAGAAAGCCGCAATTGGAACGCAGGCAACTACCACGATAGCCGCACAGACGGCTGCTGCGATGGCGTTTTGTGTGGAGTTTTTCGGGGGAAGACTCATAATATCGTTCGTAAAGACGGCAGTTGAATGACCCCGTCAATATTACCCGAGCACTGAACGCAACCCACAGTTTCTATGGTTTCCGATAAAGACCCTATCGTCGCCCGAAGCAGCGCCCCCGGCCGAGGTGGTATCGGCGTAGTTCGCATTTCAGGCACTAAAGAACAAGTGAATATTATTTCACAAATTCTTTTTCCTCAAAAAGAACTCAAGCCACGCTACGCCCATCTACTATCCTTCAAGGATTCCGACGGGCATTTGATTGACCGCGCTATTGTCATCCGTTACTTCGGCCCTGCTTCCTATACCGGAGAGGACGTCCTTGAGATTCAAGCGCACGGCGGTCCGGCCTTGCAGCAGGTTATTCTGGAACGCTGTCTTCAGGCAGGACGCGAGATCGGTCTTCGTACGGCCGAACCCGGCGAATTCACCAAGCGCGCCTTTTTGAACAATCGCATGGATTTGGCGCAAGCCGAAGCCGTGGCTGACCTGATTGAAGCCAATTCAAGTGCGGCCGTACGTGCCGCCGCCCGGTCCCTGCAAGGAGAGTTTTCTAAACGCATTCACGAAATCAACGCGGATCTTTTGGAACTGCGTGCCTACATTGAAGCCACCATTGATTTCCCGGAAGAGGAAATAGACTTTATTGAAAGCGGTCACGTCAATGAACGCGTGACAACAATCTCGCAAAAGCTCATGCAACTGCAAAACGCAGCTATGCGAGGTAAGGTTCTTCGCGAGGGTCTCACGGTTGTTCTCGCCGGCGCTCCTAACGTTGGCAAGAGCTCTCTTATGAATGCTCTGGCCTGCGACGATGTCGCTATCGTCACTGACATTGCGGGCACCACACGAGACCGCATCACTCACACGATTCACTTGGACGGTTTGGCTGTCAATCTGATCGATACGGCTGGCGTCCGTCACACCGACAACGAGGTTGAGCGTATCGGCATTGAACGCACGCTGCAGTCGGTTGAAAATGCCGACATTGTGCTTCTGCTTCGAAGCGCCGATCAGACGGAGTCCCGGGAAGAAGAAGAAGCACTGTCTCTTATTCTTCCCCGACTGCGAGAAGGCGTGGAGTTTCTCAACGTCTTCAATAAGATCGATCTTGCGACAGAAAAAGCCCCGAAAGACGCCATCGGCATTTCAGCAAAGACAGGAGAGGGTGTTGAAAACCTGGTGTCCCGTCTCAAGACAATCGCCGGAGAGTCGGAAAGCGAGGAGGGGGACTTTCTTGCACGAGCCCGTCATTTGGACTGTCTGGCACGCGCCTGCGAACATCTGCACGTTCTTGCGGACAACGCCGTCGGCCGCACCGTAGGGCTCGACATTGCGGCCGAGGAATTAAGGCTGGCCGGAAATGCTCTGGGAGAAATCGTCGGAGAAACCACCCCGGACAATCTTTTAGGCATGATCTTCTCCAAGTTCTGCATCGGCAAGTAGATCGTTGTACATCATAAAAAAAAAGACTCGCCCCGGTCTCCAGTAACGGAAATCGGGGCGAACGTTTTTTTGTCAGAAGTTTTTTACCGCCTTACGACGGTAACGCGTCTTCTCACTGATTGACCGCATTCAGACGCTTGGCGCGTTCTTTGGCAATCTGTTTGTTGACGTACCACTGCTGAGCGATGGAGAGAACATTGTTCGTCAGCCAGTAGAGAACCAAACCGGCCGGGAAGAAGAAGAACATCACACCAAAAACAAGAGGCATGATCACCATCATCTTGGCCTGCATCGGATCGGTCGGAGTCGGATTCAGTTTGATCTGCAGGAACATCGTCGCCATCATGATGGCCGGCAGGATGAACCAAGGATCGGGACTCGCAAGGTCGCTCACCCAACCGAGCCAAGCAGAATCGCGCAGTTCAACCGAAGCCAGGAGCACCCAGTACAGAGCCAGGAACACAGGAATCTGCAAAAGGATGGGCAGACAACCACCGATCGGGTTGATCTTTTCCTTGCGGTACAGCTCCATGATGGCCTGCTGATAACGCTGCTTATCCTGACCATACTGTTCCTGCAATGCCTTCATGCGCGGCGTGATTTCCTTCATGCGAGCCATCGACTTGTAGCCAGCGGCAGAAATCGGGTAAAGGATCAACTTCACCAGAACCGTCAGCAACACGATCGACCAACCCCAGTTACCGCACAAACCGTACATGAAGTTAAGAATCGAGTAGATCGGCTTGGCAAGGAACGTCAACCAGCCGTAGTCAACAACCAGATCCAGACCGTCAGCCAGATAGGACAGGCGGTTCTGATCCTGAGGACCAACATACAGCGTGGCAGCCGTGTTGACGGACTGCTTGGGTTCGACCGTACCGAGCTTCAGAATCGAGCCGACGGCAAACAGATTCTGATCAAGCTTGGACGTGTAGAACTCGCGTTCATGCTTGCCGGTTTCGCCGCGCACATCGGTCCAGGCCGAAATGAAGTAGTGCTGAATCATAGCGATCCAGCCGTTGTCGGTCTTTGTCACATGACCGGACTTGTCGCTGATGTCGTCAAACGAAATCTTCTGGAACTTGTCTTCTTCGGTGTAGATCGCCGGGCCCGTGTAGGTGTAGTAGAAGGTGCTCTGGCCTTCAGGCTTGTTGCCGTCGCGGGTCAGCTGATAGTAGATCGACGGACGGATAGCCGATTCGCCGTTGTTAACAAGTTCGTGGCGGACTGTGATCGAGTAGCGACCGTCAGAGAGTTCGTAGTGCTTGCGAACCGTGACGTTGTTGACCGTGCTTTCGAAAGTAGCCGTATAGACGTTGACTTCACGCCCAAGTTCCTTGTCCATGCGCTTTTCGGTCTTGGTGCCGATGTGCTTGAACAAAGACTTGTGGTTGGGAAAATCACCGCCAATAAAGCCGCTTTGCGCCACATAGACACTCTTGGGAGAAACGGTGAGAAGCTCAATATTGGGACGAGCGGCCGGTTCCTTACCGAGAATCATGCCGGCGATACCGACTTCGGTCCAATCGGACTGCTGATGCTCTTTCAGAAGCACGGCATGCGTGACAACGCCTCCGACTTCGTCAATCGTAAGCTTGAGCATGTCGTTGCTGACTTCAACAGGTCGCTTGGCATCGATCATGCCCTTAGCAACCGCTTCGGAACCGCTGCCGACGGTCTGAGGCACACTGTCGGCTCCGTCATTGCTCTGAGCCGCATCGGCCGTCTGCTCGGTCTGCGTTGTTGCAGGTTCTCCGAAAAATGAGGGCTTTCCGTTGTAGACGTTCCAGTTGTCCCACAACATAAAGCAGGAGGCCACCAGAATCACCCACATGAGGGTACGTTGAAAATCGCTTCCCATATCAGGTCCAAATCTTTCTATTGTCTAAGTCGGTCGATACTTTGCTTCGAAGGGTGTACGGCATCGTCGTGACACCAACAGCGCCATCGGAATTTATCAGGTACGGGATCGTATCCGCTTCCTCCGAAGGGATGGCATCGCGCCAATCGCGCAACCGTCATCCAAAGTCCTTTGAAGACTCCGTGCTTTTCAAAAGCCTCGATCGCATAGTTGGAACAGGTCGGCACAAACCGGCACTGATTTCCCACCCACGGCGACAATGTGAGTTGATACAACCGAACCAATACAATGAACAGTCGCTTCATTACGGATTGACTTCGGTGTCCAATTTGATCGTCTTGAGTCTTTTGAAAAGCGCGGCAATGGCAAGCTCGGTACTTCGTCGAACATTTTCTTTGGCCTGAGCCACCGTCACTTCGTTTCTCACAAGAAGCGGCGTTCGATAGCGCAGACTGATATCCAGACCAAGTCCTTGCTTGTCACAGACGTCCCTCATTCGAGGCAGTGCCTCACGCGCACACTCTCGCATGACGCGCTTGACAAGAGCTCGATCAACGGAGCGTCTGACGTTTTTCTTTCCGACCGTAAAACCAAAACGGACGAGACCCGTTTGCTTATGCGCCTGTGCGCACACACTCACGGAATCGCGTCCGAGTCGGATGCTGCCGGGCCCTTGAGCACGCAAAACACTTCCAAAATCCTCTGATTTGAGAATCCGAGCCGATTTCGGGAACTTATTTGCGCCAGGCCCGGGCGTCATTTTGCTCACCCTACGGCTGCGTCAATAGAGCAGCTTAGAGAGCGAGAACGTGACGGCCCTTGCGACGGCGACGGGCCAGAACTGCACGACCGCCCTTGGTACGGGAGCGGACGAGGAAACCGTGCGTGCGGGCACGCTTGGTCTTGGAAGGTTGGTAAGTACGCTTGGTTGCCATGATTGTTTCCCAGCTGTAGTTATCGAATAGGTTAGATCAGCGGCGTTGCCGACGGTGTTTACGATTGAAGACAATCGTTAGCGGCAGCCCCGGGTTAATTTTTGTCGGACCCAAGGCTCAAGAAGGGTGAGCACTACGGACATCCGGTGTCAAAGCTCGGCAGTTTTGTCGGCGCAAAATAGCCTCCTCCATACCGAGGTCTTCGAAAAGCCTGATATTAAACCTTATTTTTGGCCCATCTGTCAAATTCGAAACACAAATCCAAACAAATCGGTAGACGTTCAAAAAAAATTTTTGCACAGGATTTTGTGTTTTCTTCATTTTTAAATTCAACGAGTCGTGCAAAGTTTCGATTCTGCGGCTAAGTGAGGATCACCATGAAAAACCGAAGAACGTCCGCAACAGCTAAAATGTTCGCCCCAACCGACACTCCCCATATTGATATCAAACCGAAGTTTGCGTCCGTTGCCGTAGCTTCGCAGGAGTGTCTTTTTTATTTGTTTCATGCCCTATGAGTGATTTTTGGACTGCTTGTTTAGAGCAAATTAAGAACGACACCCCCCGCGATGTATTCCAGACCTGGTTTGCAGATCTGACCGCGGACGTCGAACTTGAGGCCGGTTCCATTACGATTTTGGCTCCTTCGGGCGCCAAACTCCGTACCGTGCGCGACTCTTACGGCACCACCATCACTCAGTACGTCAACCGCCAGGCCGGCAAAGAAATGGACATCGTCTGGGCTGTCGCTCAGAGTAAGCCTCAGCGTCCGTTTGCGGAACACGTCGAAGAGAACAAGCCCGACATTGCTACCACAGGTCTTCTGCCCAACCTCACGTTCGAAAATCTGGTGGAAGGTCAGGCCAACCAGATGGCTTTCGCTTCGGCTCTGCAGGTGGCCTCAAGCACGCACTCCGTCTACAACCCGCTTTTCATCTACGGCGGCGTGGGCCTCGGCAAGACACACCTGATGCACGCCATCGGCAATCGTTTTCTCAAGAACAATCCCAAAGCCAAGGTACTGTGCGTGTCCGCGCAACAATACACGCAGGAGTTCGTCGACGCCATGCGTCTGAAAAATGTCAACTCCGAGCGCTACACGGAAGCTATGCGAAAGTTCGACGCCCGCTATCGCGGCATCGATATGTTGCTCATCGACGATATTCAGAGCTTCCGCGACCGTGAAGGCACGCAGACGAACTTCTTCTTAACGTTCGAGAGCATGGTGCCGCACGGCAAACAGATTGTCCTCACGAGCGACACTTACCCAAAAAATCTCTCGGAATTCCAGGACCGCCTGCTGAGCCGCCTCACACAGGGCCTGATCGTCATGATTGAGCCGCCGGAATTCGAGATGCGCGTGCAGATTCTGCTACAGAAGGCGGAGCGCTCCGGCATCAACATGCCGCAGGACGTCGCTGAAATCATCGCCAAGCGCATCAAGAGCAATGTGCGTGAACTCGAAGGCGCTGTCCAGCAGATTTTGGCCTACACGCGCTTTCATCAGGTGCCGGTCACACTTGATACAGCCAAGATGGCTCTGCGCGACATTTTCAAGGCGACGGCTACGCCTGTTACCATCGACAACATCCAGAAAGCCGTTGCCGAGTACTACGGCATCAAACCGAGCGACATCGTCGCCAAGTCGCGCAAGGCAAATCTCGTGCGCGCCCGTCAGGTCGCCATGTACCTGTCAAAGGAACTCACCAACAAGAGCCTGCCGGAGATCGGCGCCTTGTTCGGAGGACGCGACCATACGACGGTCATTTACGCACACCGCAAGGTCACGAGCGAACGCAATACCGACGACGGCCTCAAGCACGATATTCACCTGCTCGAACAGCGTCTGAAAAACTAATTTTTCGATACGTTTTCGCCGCCTCCGAATCCCGTTTCGAGGCGGCGAAAAACTGCAAGAATCGTTAAAATTGTGAGATTCGCGCACGCCCGCGAGGGTATTGTGCGCATACGATTTTTAGAAAGGCAATTGACTCCCATGCAGTTTATCAAGTGCACCCGCGAGGCTCTTCTCAAACCCCTGCAAACCGTCGGCGGCATTGTTGAAGGTCGTCAGACGCTTCCAATTCTGGCCAACGTCCTCATCCAGAAGGAAAAGGACAAGGTGAGTTTCACAACCACCGACCTGGAAATCCAGATCCGTACGACGGCCGATGTCGGAACGGGTGACGAAGACTGCAAGACTTCTCTGCCTGCAGCCAAGCTGCTGGCTCTGCTCGCCGCTCTGCCCGGTGCGTCAACTGAAGTTGCTCTCAACGCAGAAGAACGCAAAGTGGTGCTCTCTGCAGCCAATTCGCGTTTCTCGCTTTCTCAGCTGCCCGCTGAGGACTATCCCGAGCTCAACACCTCCGAAATGAGTACGAGCTTCAAGGTGCCGGCTCAGAACCTCAAGCATCTGCTGCAGATGGTGCACTTCTCCATGGCTCAGCAGGACATCCGCTACTACCTCAACGGCATGTTGCTGGTCGTCCAGAACAAAAAAGTGCGCGCTGTTGCCACCGACGGTCACCGTCTGGCCTGCTGCGATGACAATTCTGAAATCGAGTTTGACGGCAGCATCGAAGCCATCCTTCCGCGCAAGACCGTTCAGCAGCTCATGAAGTTGCTACCGGATACCGACGCCGAAGTTCTGGTTGAAATTGGCAAGTCGCAGGCTCGCTTCGTGTTCGGCGATATTGACTTCCTCACCAAGCTCGTCGAAGGCAAGTTCCCAGACTACAACCGTGTGATCCCGCAAAACAACGACAAGACATTCCTTGTCAACCGCGAAGAACTAATCGGCGCACTGCGTCGTGCAGCTATTCTTGCCAATGAAAAGTTCAAGGGGTTGCGCTGGATCATCACGCCGGGCTGTCTGAAGGTGCAAAGCGCCAACTCCGAAATGGAAGAAGCCGAAGAACAAATCGCCATCAACTACGACGGTCCCGATCTCGACGTTGGCTTCAATGTGGTGTATCTGCTCGACGTTCTGGGTAATCTCAAAAACAACGAAGTGCGCTTTTCTCTGTCAAATGCTCAGGGCGCCACGCTGCTCACCATGCCCGACAGCGAGCTCTTCCGCTACGTGCTGATGCCGATGCGCATCTAATTCGAACGCCTTCTCCGTTTCGGCGCCTGTTGTCTTCAGCGGGCGCCGAACGCGTACTCTGCCTGAGCGCAGAGAGTAGGAGCATGCGCGTCGGCGCCTTGCTTTGCAACTGGGTTGGAAAAACGTTTTTATATTGGATTTTTAGCGAAAAATGGCTGATCAAGAAATCAAGTCGGACGTCTCGAGCTCTTACAACGAAAGCAACATCAAGATTCTGGAAGGTCTTGAAGCCGTTCGTAAGCGTCCGGGCATGTACATCGGCGACGTCTCCGACGGCTCCGGTCTGCATCATCTCGTTTACGAAGTGGTGGACAATTCCATCGACGAGGCCATGGCGGGCTACGCCTCCAAAGTCTACGTCACGATCCACATGGACAACTCCGTAAGCGTCATCGATGACGGTCGAGGCATTCCCACAGCCATCAAGTTCGACGACAAGCACGAACCCAAGCGTTCGGCTGCTGAAATCGCCTTAACGGAACTTCACGCCGGCGGCAAATTCGACGATAACGGCTATAAAATCTCCGGCGGCTTGCACGGCGTGGGCGTCTCGTGCGTAAACGCTCTCTCGAAGTGGCTTGAACTCAAGGTGCACCGCGACGGCTTTACGCACGCCCTGCGTTTTGACCACGGCGTTGTGGTTGATCGAGTCATTGAAAAGCAGAAGGACCCGCACACGGGCGAAATGGTGGAAGTAAGCCCTATGACTGTTCTCGGCCCCACCACCAAGCGCGGCACAGAAGTGCACTTTTTGCCTGACGCTGAAATCTTCCAACCGGTCGTTGAATTCGACTACGAAACGCTTCTCAACCGTCTGCGCGAACTTTCGTTCCTGAATTCAGGGGTTGACATCGAACTCACCGACGAACGCACGGCTCGACATGTGCTTCTCGAAAGCGAAGGCGGCGTCAAGAGTTTCGTTCTCTTCAAGAACACCACACGAAAGGCAATTCACAAGGATCCGGTCTACATTCAAAAGACCGTGATGCAAAAGAGCGCTAAGGAAAACGCCAAGGAAATTCCGGTGTACGTGGAAGTCGCCATGCAATGGAACGACTCGTACAACGAATCTCTGGCCGCCTACACGAACAACATTCCCCAGCGCGACGGCGGCACACACGTCACCGGTCTGCGCGTGGCCATGAGCAATGTCATTCGCAAATACATCACCAGCAATGACATTCTCAAAAAGGGCGACAAGTTCGACATTGCCGGCGAGGACATGCGTGAAGGCCTCACTTGCGTGCTTTCCGTGAAAGTGCCGCAGCCGTCCTTCAGCTCGCAGACCAAGGACAAGCTCGTCACGAGCGAAGTTCAGCCGGCCGTCAACGCCGCCGTTTCCGAGGGGCTGACCACGTTCCTCGAAGAACATCCCGACCAGGCTAAGGAAATCTGCAACAAGATCGTTACGGCCGCTCGTGCGCGCGAAGCCGCCCGCAAGGCACGTGAAGTAACCCGCAAGCAGGTGATCGGCGGCGGCTTGCCCGGCAAGCTTGCCGACTGCTCGAGCAAGGATCCGGCCGCAAGCGAAATCTTTATTGTGGAGGGTGACTCCGCAGGCGGCTCCGCCAAGACGGGGCGAGATCGCGAATTCCAAGCCATTCTTCCGCTTCGAGGCAAGATTCTGAACGTGGAAAAAGCCTCGGTAGACAAGCTCCTTGATTCTGAACAGATCAAGACTTTGGTACTCGCTCTGGGAACGCAGCTCAAGGAAGACTTCGACATCGAAAAATTGCGCTACCACCGCATCATTTTGATGACCGATGCTGACGTCGACGGCGCACATATCCGCACGCTGCTTCTGACGTTTTTCTATCGTCAGATGCCCCAACTGCTCGAACGCGGCCACGTCTATATCGCACAGCCGCCGCTGTACGGTGTTCTCACCGGTCGCCGCGGCAAAAACAACGTTGAAAACAAGATCTACATCAAAGACGATGCCGAGATGGAGCAATACCTGCTCGATATTGCGCTCGAAGGTGCGGCGCTATACCGCAACACGGCCGATTTCGAAGCCGGTATCTGCCTGCGCGGCACCGATCTTGAAAACATGATTGCCGAGTTCGAGCAATCCAAGTCGGTGATCGAACGCCTGAGTCTTGTGATTGATCGTGCCGCTCTGATGGCCATTGCCTCGGGCGTTGCAGTTGATCTTTCCGATCTGGAGAAAGCTCAGGCCTGCGCCCAGGCTCTGGAAGCCGAAATCCGTGATCCTGAAATCAAGGTCAAGGCCGAAATCGATTCGGAAAAAGAGCGCGTGCGCATCCGCGTGAGTCACCACATCTACGGTAACACTCACAACACGTTCATCGAACAGGAATTTCTGCGCTCCAATGAGTACCGCATTCTGCGCGATGCCGCTACCGCACTCGAGGGTGTCGTAGGCGAAGGGGCCCGCGCTGTGCGTGGCGACTCTTCTCAGCCCGTGAAGAACTTCGGCGAAGCCGTTAAGTGGTTCATGGATCAAGCCGAAGCCGGAGTGAAGAAACAACGCTACAAAGGTTTGGGCGAAATGGGGGCCGAAGAGCTCTACGAAACGACCATGAATCCGCAGACGCGCCGTCTGCTGCGCGTGCGCCTTGAGGACGCCAGCAAGGCCGACGACATCTTCTCCATGCTAATGGGCGACGAAGTTGAACCGCGCCGCGAATTCATCGAGGACAACGCCATCTTCGTGAGCAACCTCGACATCTGATCCGTCGACTCGTCCGGTAAAGAGCGTCACATTCGGGGCCTGCAGGTAAAATCGCCTGACGGGCCCGTTTTCTTTTTATTGTCATGACCACTCCGATCGAACAGCAAATCGTCATCGCCGTGAGCTCCCGCGCGCTTTTCAACCTGGAAAGCGAGCACCATATCTTTGAGGAGCAGGGTGTCGAAGCCTATCGCGCCTGGCAGGTTGCGCACGCCAACGAACCGTTGGAGCCCGGCACGGCTTTTCCCTTCATTCAGAAGTTGTTGCGCATCAACACGCTTTTCGGCGACAAACAGCCGTTTCGTGTGGTTGTTTTGAGCCGCAATACTCCGGAAACAGGGCAACGCTTCTTCAACTCGTGCCGCGCCTACAACCTGCCGATCACAGCAGGCGCCTTTACGTCAGGGCAATCCACCTTCCCGTACCTGCAGGCTTTCGACGCTTCTCTTTTTCTTAGCGCCAATAAGGAAAACGTCTTTAACGCCGTCAGCAAAGGGCAACCCGCGGGGCTTGTTATCCCTGGCTCAACCGCGCTCAAGGATGATTCGGAGACTGACGACGAACTGCGCATCGCGTTTGACTTCGACGGCGTCGTCATCGATGATGAAGCCGAAAAGGCCTTTCACGAAGAAGGCATGCAAGGCTTCGTGCAGCACGAAAGGCAAAAGCGCAACATTCCACATCAGCCGGGCCCCATGCACCGACTCTTTACAAAGCTCGGACAATTTCAGGCCTTGGATGCAGAACGCGGCAAAGGGGACCCGTATTTCAAGCCCGTGCTACGCGTCTCTATCGTCACAGCGCGCGGTGCCATGAACGAAGAACGCCTGATCACGAGTCTGAAAAGTTTCGGAATGAGCGCCGCAGAGCTCTTCTTGATGGATGGGCTGCCGAAAAAACGCGTGCTCGACGTCTTAAAGCCCCACATCTACTTCGACGATCAGCTCAAGCACGTCGAAAGTACCAGCGAGACGGTTCCGAGCGTTCTGGTGCCGTTTGGCATCAACAATCTTGTTTTGTAAAAAAACGCGAGGCGATCGGCATATGCTCAGTCAGTGGCAGCACATACTTCGACCGATCGACTGCGGTCCGATGCGCCTGAAAAACAGGCTGACGTCCGCGCCGATCAACACAGGATTGGAAAACCTTTCCAACCTAGCCGCCCTAGCTGACTTCTACGCTGAAGCCGCTGCCGACGGCGTCAGTCTCGTGACACTCTTTTCTCCGGCTCTTAGCGGTCAGGCCAAACAAAATGCGGACATTCTGCCTACTGTCTCGGACGATTTCCGTCGCTACAACCCCATTCTGAAGGCTGTATCGAGCTTTGATTGCCGGGTGGCTATAGAGCTCAACCACATCGGACAGGACGCCGGCGTTCTCTTTCCAATTTCAAGCGTTCCCGGCGTATCCAAACACACCGGAAAATCGTTTCATGCAGCCCCCGCATTTCTGATTCGCAAGGCCATACATCAGTTTGCACAATGCGCGCAACGCGCCGCCAGCGTGGGGTTCGACGCGGTGGAAATCAACGCCTCGGGACGTTCCCTTATCGCTTCCTTTCTGAGTCCTGCCATCAACACACGACAGGATGCCTGGGGAACCAATCAGCTCGGTCGCTTCCGATTTTTGCTGGAAACAGTTCGCAGCTGCAAGCGAAATTTGCCTGAAAACAAAGCGCTCGGCGTTCGCTTCAATCTCATGGAACTCTCCCCAAAAGGTGCAGCATGGGACGAGATCCTTCGCCTCATTCAGATGCTACGCATCGCCGGCGCCGACTACCTTGTCGGCATCGTCGACGGATTCGAAGAACGAGTCCCGACGCATTCGCACGCCATTCCTGAAGGCGTCTGGGTGCCGGCCTATGAAGCACTTGCGCAAGCTTCCGATTTGCCTGTCTTTTTTACGGATCCCGGCTCGGATTTCGACCGGTTGGAAGATCTCGCTCAAAAGCACGACAACGCGGTCTTTTCGCTGAGTACGCCTCTGCTGGGTGACAGTTCCTTCATTCGAAAAAAACTCGGCATCGCCGAAGGCGAAATTCGTCCATGGATCGATCACCACGACAGCGGCGTTCCACTGGACGCTTTGCGTACGAGAAAGTTGCTCAATCTCACCAATCCGTGCCAGTTTGGGCGCTTTCCATTGGCCAAGGTCAAAACGCCGACCCCAAAGCGCATTGCCGTCATCGGTGCCGGCTTGGCAGGCATGCTGTTTGCAAGCATCGCCGCCGGCCGAGGCCATGCGGTCACTTTGTTTGAAAAGAGCTCGACACCAGGCGGACAGCTCCATTTTGTCCGCGCAATCGAAGATAACGAAAATTACGATAAATGGCTCGATCTTCTCGTAAATGACCTCAAATTAAACAAAGTTAACGTCATTTACAACAAAAGAGTCGATCTTCAGGACCTTAAGAAAGAAGACGCCTTCGATCGTTTCGTCATTGCCACCGGCAGCGAACCCGAGATTCCCGACATTGCCGGCATCAACGCCTCAAACGTTGTGACATACGAAGAGTTGCTTACCGGCACCCCGGTCGGTAACCGAGTTGCCGTGCTCGGCAATGGTCGTCTGGCATTGGCTGTCAGCCGCTATCTACTTGAAAATAAATCGGAAACCAAGCGATCAGCCGAATCTTGGCTTGAAGCTTGGGGAGTCGGCAGCATCAAAGAGCACGCAGGCGGCGTCCTAGGCGTGATTCCCGAAATCGAACGTGCCGTACGTCAGCTCTATCTCATTGAGTTGGATGCCGATATTTCCAACAAGCTGCTGAAAAAAGCACATAACCGCTGGGATCTGACCTGGCTGCTGATGAGAGGCGCGCAACGCGTCACGCAAGCCAATATCGAACTCATTGACAATCATGCGGTGCGTATTTCCGATTGTCCGGATCGAAGCAACCGTCAGGCCATCCGCATTGACCATGTCGTTGTTTGTTCAGAGTGCACCCCAAATCTGCAAGATCGAGTCGGCCTTTTTTCCGGCGAAGATCGAGTACTGATTGTCGGTGCCGCTTCAACCGAGCGCGGCTATATGAATTTTGCCGACATCATCTATCAGGTCTACGAGAAGGCCAGCACGATTTAATCCTCATTTTTCTCCTCTGAATAACTCAGACCTCAAAACGCGGTTAGAGGGGGATGTTGTTCACATAGTCCGCTTGTGGATGAAAATCCCCCTCCAAACGGGGTTTGAAGGAAGCTTTTTTCCACATTTGCTGATTTTCATCCTAAAAATCTTCCTTCTTCTCGAATCGTAAAAAACGGCAATCCATTGAAAACAAAGGATTTTTTGTCTTAAAATCTAAGAAGGAGAGTTAGTTGGGGATCTGGATAACCAAAGGGGAGTAAGCCAGAGTTCTTTTCTCTTTTGTTCCAAAAAAATAAAAATATTTATGTAGAAATAGTCGTAAGTAGGTAGTGGAAAACTCTGTGAGTAAGTAAAAAATCTCTTTTAAAAACAACGCAATAGCGTGTGGATAAAGGTCTGGATAACGTTTTGAACAGGGTGTGAATAAGTTGTGGATGAATGTGGAGAAAAAAGACGCTTTTTGAAAACACCGAAAAGTTATCCACAGGGGCTTGGGTTGTTCTTTTGTTGTACACAAAGTTATCCACAGGCTGTAACAGTGAAACAGGCCGTATAGGTTTAACGTTATATTGTGGATACTGATGTCAAATCCGGACAAGACGCTGTGCTAGGATTAGCGCGGTTTTGTTTGATCTCTTCTCAGGGCGCTTGAGTCGCCGGATGCTTCTTTAGCCGATTGTCATGTCCTTTCACACGCTTTTGCCCTGGTTTGCTCCGAGGCTTTCGCCGGGCATTTCAAGAGTGCTCACCAGCATCGGCCACAAAACAGTGCTGATGAGAGGCGATCAAATTGGAACGTCGACTTTTTTCAAGCGCGTGGTTTTCGTTCAAAGCGGGTTGTTGGCTCAGGGGGTGATTAACCCGGGAGCCAGCTCGCCATTTATGCTGACGCTTTCCGCAGCAAACAGTTTCGGCGTACCGACTCGTGCGATTGACGCTCTGGACAATCTTCCCCGCCGCTATTGGGCTGTCTGCCGCTGTGAGGTGTTGACGGTAGCTCCGGAAATTTTCCTTCGTGTGATCGAAATCGACCCGAATTGGAACGAAGAGCTCAACCGTTACGCTCTTCGACGCGCCTTTTGCGAACGCCTCGGACTGATGGTGTGCCAGGCAGCAACTCCTTACGAGCGTTTTGGCGTTTTCTTGACGGTTCTTCTGAAGGCGGGCGGTACTACAAATATCGGGGAGTTTCCTGCCAAAAGTTTTGTTAGATTACCTTGTGCGCCTTCGCGTCGCTTTGTTGCAACGTTGTTGAATTGCCAGCTCGAGCAGATTGATACAATTTTTCGCGACTGGATTTGTGACGGTGTTGTGAAAATCGTTGACCACAAGATGGCAGTCAGAGCGGACTTGCTGCAAAAAAACGAAGCCTGGCTGCAACCGTTTTTGAGAATGCAGCCCGATATTGAGCAAATGAAACCTGCGCATCGGGCCTTCGACATTACGATCTGACCAAATTAACAGAAAAAAATCGGAGAATACACATTATGTTCAAGCGCACTCTTTGCGTGCTGTCGTGTGCGGCAGCTATGACGACGGCCATGGTAGGCTGTGCGCCTCTTGTGGTGGGCAGCGTGGCTGTTGCGACTGTCTCGACAGTTTCGACCATTAATGACCGTCGTTCGGCTGGTTCCGTTGTCAATGACGGTGTGATTGAAAAGCGCTTGAGCTATGAAATCACTCAGGCTCTCAAGGATCAGTTAGGCGAAGAGCCAGAAGGTCGCATCACGGTGACCGCCTATGACGGCAAGGTGCTGTTGACCGGTGAAATCGAAACGCTCAAGGCTAAGCGAATCGTGACTGAAACCGTGCAAAAGAGCCTGGACGTCCGCAGCGTTGTCAACGAACTGGCCGTTCAACCGACCATCAGTTGGACGCAGCGCATCAGCGACTCCAAGCTGGCAACGACGGTGCGCTCGCGCATGGTGATGGAAGACAACGTGTACCTGAGCCAGATGAAGGTGGTCGTTGAACGCGGCATCGTTTACATCATGGGTATCGTGACGCCGCAGGAAAATACGATCGCCATGACTGTTGCTGCCCGTACGAGCGGCGTGGTGCGCGTGATTTCGGTGTGTGACGTGATGTCAGCCGAACGCATCAAGGCACGTCTGAAGAACATCAATCAGGAAAACAAGGCTGCTCAGCAGCAAACCGAGGAAGAAGTTCCGAGCGGCTCCTAACGAACCGTCCCCGAAACGAAAAAAGCGCCTGCCCGGTTACCGGAAATCGCAGGCGCTTTGCTTTTTTGCCAAAAACGCGTTGAAATCGTGCGCTATTGCGCTTTGAGGCTATCGTCTGAGGCGTGGTAGCTCGAACGCACGAAGACGCCCGCATGCGCTGTTTTAAAGCCCATCTCAAGAGCCCGCTGACGCCAAAGGTCAAAGTTTTGAGGTCTGACATAGCGGCGCACGGGTAAATGAGCTTTGGACGGTGCCAGATATTGACCGATTGTGACGCGGTCTACCTTGTGAAGACGCAGGTCTCGCAGTACCTCCATAACCTCTTCGTCTGTCTCGCCCAGTCCGAGCATGAGACCGCTTTTGGTGGGAATGTGAGGGTTTTGCTCGGCAAACGCCTTGAGCAGCGCCAAGGAGCCTTCGTATGAGGCGCCTGGACGTGCTACTCGATACAGACGAGGCACCGTTTCGATGTTGTGATTAAAGACATCTGGCGGCATCTCTGAGAGGATCCGCAGCGCGACGTCCTCCTTTTTCTTGAAGTCAGGCACCAGAATCTCGACTTCAATGCCTTCTACGTTTTTTCTCAATTGCGAAATGACAGCGGCAAAGTGTCCTGCACCGCCGTCCTTGAGATCGTCTCGATCGGGACTGGTGATGACGACATAGCGAAGCTTGAGCGCTTTGACGGCTTGCGCAACGCGATGAGACTCATCGGCGGCGGGAGGCTTGGGAGTGCCGTGCGCCAAGTCGCAGAATGCGCAGCGGCGGGTGCACAGTTCCCCGAGAATCAGAAAGGCGGCCGTACCGTGCGAGAAGCATTCGGCACGGTTGGGGCAGGAAGCTTCGCGGCAGACGGTGGAGAGCGAATACGAAGACAGGATGTCGCGAATTGGGTCTTCGGCTCCTCCGGCAACGGAAGCTCTCACCTTGAGCCAGGCGGGCTTGGGAAGCGGTTGGGGGCAGTCGGAAGCCGCCTCACGCGAAATTTTCAATATTTTCTTGAAACTGCGTCCTGTTGCCACGGGAATCCTCAGAGAAGAATGAGACTGACAATGCCGCCGACTGTCAGACACAATGAAAAGAGCAACTCGAGTTTAACCGTGCCGAACATGACGGCGTTTAGATCATTGCCTTCGCGGCGGGGCAGTTCATCGATCAGTTTTAAAGTTCGGGGCAGTGCAAGCAGGCACAGCGACAGTCCGAAGACAGATGGGTTGTAGACGATGGCAGCGGCTACCATCAGGTAGGGCGAATAAAGCAGGGCGCAATACACGCCGATCATGGCTTGACGCCCAAGGGCAACCGCCAGTGTACGGCGACCCACTTCAGCGTCGTGCTCCGTGTCACGATAATTGTTGACGGCTAAAACCGCAGAGGCGATGAAGCCGAGGGCGGATCCTGCCAGCAAGGCTTCCGGCTGCCAGATGCCGGTTTGCAAGTAAGCGGTGCCGGCTACGGCAATCGGGCCGAAAAAGATGAAGACCACGAATTCGCCCCACGGCGTGTAGGCAATGGGTTTTGGACCTCCCATATAAGCGTAGGCGGCTACGACCGAAGCCACCGAAATGGCCAGCATGACCCAGCCGCCCACGTAGATGAGAAAGAGTGTATCGAGTGCCACAACGCCGATGAGAATTTTGATCATGCGCTCAACCTGAGCCACGGTAAGCCATCCGTTGGCGGTGGAGCGCGGCAGACCCTTACGGGATTTACGCTCGGCCTTGCGCTTGGTGTAACCGGCATCGTTTTCCATGTTGCTTATGGCTTGCATCAGAAGTGACAGAGCCAGTGTGGCAAGAGCGACAACGATATCGAACGTGTGCGTCACGGCGGCACTTACCGCCAAGCCGACGAAGACGGGGGCAGCGGCGATGCCCAGAGTTTTTGGACGGAAACTTGCGCACCAGGCAGCAAAACTTCCGGGTTTGACGCCTGGCACCGGCTGTATGTTTTCTTCAGTCATGGTTCGATGAAATTTGAATGTCGTTGAGCGCGCGAAGCAGTCTTTGTCGATACTCGCCTTTGACCGTTTCCAAGTCGCAATCCGCGCCCAGCGACATCATATCGGTGACGCGCAATCCCGAGTAGCCGCATGGCGCGATGCGTCGGAAACCGGCCAGATCCGTGTGCACGTTGAGAGCGATGCCGTGAAGCGTAGAGCCTCGGCTGACATGAATGCCGATGGAAGCGATTTTAGCGATTCCGCTGAACTCACCCATGCCCCCCGGCATCGGGACGTAGACGCCCGGAGCGCCCGGGTGGCGGATCGATTCGATGCCGAAAGCCGCGAGCGTGTCGATGAGTGTTTCGAGCAAAAGCGAGACGTAGGTCTTGACGAACAAATGTCGGCGCCGTAGATCAAGCAGCGGATACACCACCATTTGTCCGGGAGCGTGAAAGGTGATGTCGCCTCCGCGCTCGACCGGTACCAGAGGTACGTCGCCGATGCTGCCGCAACGCTGCAGGGCATCGCGGCCGGCAGTATAGACGGCCGGATGCTCGACAAACCAGATTTCGTCGGGTGTTTCCGGCGTGCGCGTCCGTGTAAACACGCGCATGGCTTCGCAGACGGGCTCGTACTGTGCAAGCCCCAAATCCCGAACAATGGGGGTGCTGACCGTCACAGCACGATTTTGACAAGCGGATGAGAGGTCAGCATCAGATAAATGCTGTCGAGCTGCGCTCGGCTGGTGGCGCGCACCGTCACGGTGAGCGCCGTGTACTTATTGCCGGTCGACTTTCGTTCCGTGATGGTTGTCGGATCGAAGTCGGGTACCAATTCACGCACGGCCGCTCCGATTGTCTCGGCAAAATGCGGGACGGAGGCACCCATTACTTTGATGGGAAAGTCGCAGGGAAATTCAATTAGGGAATCCTGTTCTTCAATGAGGTTTTGTTTGTCAGTCATTGGCTCAAATAATCAAGGTTGAGTCTTTTTTGCCGTATCTTCACGTCGAACTTCGACTGCGACCGGCTGGTTTTGATTGTCGGCAGGTTTCATGCGCAGGCGAACGGAGTCGACGAAACGGCTCAGGAAACTGCCCGGACCAACGTCGTGCATGGCGACCAGATCAAAATCATTTATGTGTTTGTTTTGAAAGTAGACGCGCAGTTTGCCGACCACTTCGCCGGTCTTGACCGGGGCGACGGCAGGCGACATGTACTCAAACTGCGTTGTAAAGCCACCTAGACCGCGCGAGACGATATCCTGACGGGGAACTGTCACCCAGATCGCATCGGCGCTGCCGACTTCAAGCTTTTCGCGATTACCGGTCAGGATGTCGATTTTGGTGACAAGCGTATTGGCCGGAAAAAGCCGCAACGTTTCATATTCCAGACGTCCGTGACGCAGCAACGTCTGTACGTCGGCCGTTGTCAGATCCGACGTTTGTCCGCCCAACAAAACGGCGATCACGTCGCGAGGCATGACGTTTTTGTTTCTGTCTCGATGCCAGCTGCCGATTACGGACGTATTGTTGGCATTGCTCATGACGCCGTCGATGCCAGCGCCTCGCCACAGCAACTGATTACGGTTGCGCAGACTGTGCGTCGTAAAGACGAACTCCTTTTCGGAAAACCACTGGTAGGCCTGCGGAAAGCGTTTTTTTACTGCAATGGCCAGACGCGCCAGATCATGCGCGCTCATGCGGTTGTCGGCATGCTCCATTGGCGAGACGAAGCGGCTTTGGTGTAAACCGAGCTTTTCTGCCGTTTCATTCATGCGGCGGGCAAAAGCGTTTGCTTCTTTATCAAAGTGCGCGGCCACGGCAAGCACCGCATCTTCGGCGCCCGTGACAGCGATGCTGTGCAGAAGCGTTCTCAGAGGATGCGGCTCGCCCGGCACCAGATAAAGGCGGCGTGAGTTGCTCGAGCGCATTACATCGGCGGCAGTAATGGACACCGGCGCACTGAGTGCGTTTTTGTCTCCTGCGACCGCGTCAAGCGCCGTATAGATCACCATCAGATGAACCAGTTCCCCCGGGGAAAGCGCTTTATCTTTGTTGTTTGCGCTCATCACAAAGCCGCTGATGCCATCAACGAGCACCCACGCTTCGGGCGAGGATGTCATGACAGGGTCTTTGCCGGGCGCCGCGGATACGGCGGGTGAAACGGTGAAGAGACTGAAAAATCCGGCTAGAGCAATGAAAAAATTGCAGAAAATTCGCATGCGACGATTTTAGCGGGAGTGGTCTCAGAGTAAAGCAACGAATTGTGAGAAAACGCGGCTCAATTGCGGCAGTTTCTTGGCAAAAACGTGGTTGGTGGCGGGAATGACGTCCACCGTCAGATTGTTGAGGTTGGCCCAGGACAGAACCGTGTTGAGCGGTGCCAATTCGTCGTTTTGCGCATGAACGACGAACGCGGGGCAGCCCGGGTGAACGATGTCAAATTTATGAACGGCCGGGCCCGCGTAAATCATAGCGGCGGGTTTACGGATCTGTGCAGCCAGGCTCATGACGTAGGTGCCGAAAGAAAAGCCGCCGAACACAGCGCGGCCTCCGACGGGAAGCGCTTCGGCAACTTCACGCATTTCAAAGACGGCGTCGATGACGCGCAAAAAGTCCGCGGCTTCTCCGGGGCCTGCGTTGTATTCACCTTCGCTGCGGCCGGCACCCCGGCAATTGGGTCGTACGACGAGCCAGCCGCCCGAAACCAGAGCCTTGGCCATGGTGGTGATGACTTTGTGATCTTTGCTGCCGCCTTGCGTGGTGATCGGATGCGCCAAAAAGGCGATGCCTTGGGTGCAGACATCGGGAAAATCGATGTCGAGTTCGATAAGGCCGGCTTCACCGGCGGTTTGTGTAGTATGCGTTCTGGTCATTTTTCGAAGGCAGTTCATTTTCTGATCTGAACCATGCATTGTAATTGGGTAAAACAAAAGTCTTTCTCTTCGGCACTGCTTGAGGCTCAAAGTTGTCTTGAGGCGCACTGGGTTGAAGAGACCGCCAGTACCAACGACGATGTCAAGGAGTGGGTGAAAAAGGCCGATGAAGATATAGCCGTTGCTTTGGTGACGGATCGGCAGACGGCAGGACGAGGCACCCGCGGCCGTCGTTGGACGGCACCGGCCGCATCGGTTCTTTTGACCGTCGGCGTACCGCTTTCCGTTTCAGAAAGCGACCTCTCGGGACTGTCTCCGGTCGTGGGGGCGGCTTGTGCCGAATCTCTTTGGAAACTCAACCCCGACGTAAGGCTTAAGTGGCCCAACGATCTTTGGATCGGCAACGGCAAGGCCGCCGGCATTCTTTGCGAACTTGTGCGCAACCGTGCGCATCGTTTGCATGCGGTCGTAGGTATCGGCGTTAATATGTGTCTCGGTAAAATCGGTGTTCCGACGACGGACGTGCCGGCAGCGGCCGTGCTCGTGCAATTGCCTGACGTGCAAAAGCTCGAAGATCTTCGTGTCCGGACGGCGGCTTGTTTGAGCTCAGCCATCGAACGCGTTTGCCGGTCCTTTTCTCCGACTTTGATCACCGAGCTTCAGGCTCGTTGGCCGCAACTTGACGCTTTGGCGGGAAAGCCCGCGGAACTGATGTTGCCTTCGGGAGAAGTGCTTCATGGGCAAACGGCGGGTATCGGAGACGGCGGCGAGCTTTTGTTTGTCGACGAGTTCGGATGCACGAGAACATATGCGGACGCTCGCATTCGACCGCTTTTAACAAATCGAGAAAAACAGTGACGGCTCTGCTTTTGGATCTTGGCAACACGGCTCTCAAATGGGCGACTTCGAACAAGCCCGAGGAGCCGCATGCCTACGTGCATTGCGGCAACGATGTGGTGCCTGACGAATTGCTGCATAAATGGCTCAATTTAAAACCCGAGCGCGTCGTCGGATGCATGGTCTCGAGCGAAAAGTTTGCGTTCAACATCACGCGCTTTTTCAACGCGCACGGCATTAAGTGGGATTGGTTGCACTCCGAGCGTGTGTTTCAAGGGCGTGATTTTTCCGTTGTCAACAAGTACGACAATTACGAGCAGCTCGGCAGCGACCGTTGGCACGCCGTGATCGGCGCCGCTTCGCTTTATCCCAACCGCCCGATTTTGGTCGTGCACATCGGTACGGCCACGACGGCCGACGTCGTGATCCCAGAAGACGATAAGACGCAGGCCTTTATCGGCGGACGCATTCTGCCGGGGCCCTCCATGATGACCGAAGCGCTGTTGACGAAGACTCGTTGCCGGCCGGGGCGCATCGGTGTGCGTTCGGATTTTCCGACCAACACGGCAGACGCGATCACCACTGCCGTGCTCGAAGCGCATCTGGGCATCGTTGATCGTTCGCTCGCAAGCCTTCGCAAGATGGGCTTTGACGATCCTTGTCTGCTGTTTGCAGGGGGCGCCGCGCCTCTTTTTGCGCCCTACATCATGCAGGAGTATCCGCAGGCCGTGATCAAGCACAACCTGGTGCTGCGCGGTTTGGCCATGCGCGCCACGAATCGGTAGGCGCTTAGCGGGGGCAGACGGTGCGTTATTTCGTCAACTTTGTTCTTCTTCTGGCTTTGTGTGCCTGTGGTTGGTTTTTGTACGACCAGTCGCGTCAACCGACGGTTGACCTGGTGGCGGAAACTAAGCTCAAGGTCGACGTGCCTGAACTTGTGCTGGCCACGATTGAAGCACGAAAGAGCGACGAGAACGCCCGCATTTCCGGTACGCCCATTGATGCGGACTGCTTTGTTTGGGGTCCTTTTGAAGGACGGCAGATGATTGCGGTTCGGTCAACGCTTAAACAGCGAGGTCTGCTGCAAAAGGCTGAAATCTCGGATCGGTTCTTGCCTGATCGGTGGATCGTTTATCTTGGACCCTACAGCAATGACATCGCGGTTCGCGCTTTCGTCAAGCAGTTCCGTCAGCAAGGCTACAAAAACGTTCGCCCGATTCTGAGCGGCGCCCTGTCCTACGGGGTGGAAATCGAGACTTTTGAAAGTAAGGAACAAGCGCAAGCGTGGATCAACGATAAAAAGGCGCCCGACGTGAAGGGGTTGCGCGTTACAAACCGCTTGGGTGAACCTTCCGACAAGGTCGATCTGGTGTTCCGAAACTTGACCGAAGATCAGCGTCAGGCTTTGTTCGCCATCTGGAAGCGTTGGCAGGGAACGGAAATTCAAAACTGCAGCTTCTACCAGAAATGAAAACGGTCCGGAAACTGAGTTCCGAACCGTTGCGTCTCTTTTATTCTGGACAGATTTTTTCAAGCGACGTCAGCAAAGAGGGAAGCTTTTCAAGCATGATCTTTGCTTTGGCGCGGCGCTCTTCGAGCACTTCCTCAGGACAGGTGCGGCGGCGCGGTGACCAGATGGAGTCCGGGAAGAAGGCGTCATCCTTGTAGCGAGCGATCACGTGCCAGTGCACGTGCGGCACCATATTGCCGAGACTGGCCAGATTGATCTTGTCCGGGTGCATGGTCTCGAGCATGCACAGTTCGCACAGACGAACGGCTTTTCTTACCATTGCGGATTCTTCCGCAGTCAGATCCACCATTTCGGCGGCATGGCGCTTGACGATCACGCGCACAAATCCGGGTAGGTCATCGTCGGACGCGTCAATGACTCGAACGAGTTTTCCGCGCCAAATCACGCGTTCGTCAACAGGATTACAAAGAGGACAGTCGTTTACCATAGTGTCGAGTCGGGCTCCGCAAGGAGCCCGCAGAGATAAAGGAGGGCAATTCTAAACGAGAACGCGCTCGATGCCTTCGGCGGTGACCTGAGTTACGAAACGAGACAGCCACTGACTGCCGAGTTTGAGTTGAGCCAATTCCACCGCGAGGAACTCGGCCTGCGTGCCGGTTGAGTCCGAATAGCGGCTGATGCCTTGCAGACATCCCGGACACGTCGTGAGAATTTTGACGGCGCTGCGGTCACGCTGTGCGCACAGCACGTTCTTTACCTTGAGAATGTTCTCCTCTTTTTTGAACCGTACTTGGGTGGCGATGTCCGGACGCGCGACGGCAAAGGTGCCCGATTCGCCGCAGCAGGTGTCGGTCTGCAGCACGGTACTGCCGTCGGCCGGGTGCAAAATAGCATTGACCGTTTTGACCGGAACGGGCGCTGCAAACGGCGTATGGCACGGATCGTGGTACATGTAGCGCACGTTGTCGGCACCGGTGACGCTCATACCTTTTTCCAGCAGGTATTCGTGAACATCCATCAGGCGGCAGCCTGGGAAAATTTCTTCGAAATGGTAGTCCTTGAGCTGCTTGAGGCAGGTGCCGCAGGAAATGAGGACGGTTTTGATGTCCAGATAGTTGAGCGTATTGGCCAGACGGTGAAAGAGCACGCGGTTGGCCGTGACGATGGCGTCGGCCTTGGCGAGTTCGCCTGCGCCGCGCTGCGGATAGCCGCAGCACATGAATTTGGGCGGAAGCACTGTTTGCACACCGGCTTCGTACAGAAGCGCCAACACAGCCAGGGACACTTCCGGGTAGAGACGTTCGTTGCCGCATCCCGGGAAGTAGAAGACGGCCTCGGCATCCTTTGCCTGTGGCTTGCGGATGATGGGCGCAACGGCTGAGTCGGTGATGCCCAGCACGGCCCGCATGGTTTGTTTCATGCGTGGCGAGGGCAGCTTGCGGTTGACGAGCGTGACGGTCTGTTCGACGATACCGGGTCTGCCGATCGTGTGCGTCGGATGACTCAATTGCGCACGTGCCGCGGCGGCGAGCATGTCGTGCGCCATGCGTTCGGCCTTAAAGCCCATGTTGACGAGACCTTTACGGGCCCACTCAACAGTGCGCGGGTTGCTCAGTTCCAGGAACTTCATGCCGGCGCGTTTGGCCATCGGCATGGAAGCTTTGCCGGAGCGCTCCAGAAGGGCACGCAACAGGATAGTCACTTCGCCGAAGTTGATCTTGACGGGGCAGGGGGTGCGGCACTTCATGCACAATGTGCAGTGGTCGGCAAGATCCTCGAGTGCTTCGAGATGCAGGTCGGACAAACCGCGGCGCGTCTGGCTTTCGTAGAGAATCGCCTCGATCAGCAGACTTGTTGCGATGATCTTGTTGCGCGGCGAGAACAGAAGGCTTGCGCGCGGCACGTGTGTCGTGCACTTGGATTTGCACTTGCCGCAGCGCAGGCAGTTCTTGATGGCGTCGCTAATCTCCTTGACCTGCGTCTGCTGCATGATGAGCGATTCAGCGCCGAGCAGGTTAAAGCTCGGTGTGTAGAGCATCCGCAGATCAATGTCTTTGGACAGCTTGCCGCGGTTGAAGTGCCGCTGCGGATCCACCTGATGCACGTACTCAGTGTAGGGTACGAGTTTTTCGGAATCCAGAAATTCGATCTTGGTGAGCCCGATGCCGTGTTCGCCGCTGATGACGCCACCCAAAGACTTGGCCAGAGCCATGACGCGGTGAACGGCTTCGACGCCCTTTTGCATCATGCGTTGGTTGTCGGAGTTAAGCGGCACGTTGGTGTGCACGTTGCCGTCACCGGCGTGCATGTGCAGCGCAATGAACACGCGTCCGCGCAGTACGCGGGCGTGAATGGCGTCAATTTCGGCGCGTACTTTTTCAAAGGCGTCGCCTGGGAAGATCTGAAAGAGTTCGGCGCGCACCTCTTTTTTCCAGGACACGCGTACCGTGCGGTCGTAAATGAGGTCAAAGACCGTCTTGCTGCGGTATTTGCGCAGCACGGCGGCAGGCAGCGTGAGCCCCAAAGCGGCAAGCTTTTCGGTTTGTTCGCTAACCTTGTCGTCGAAGTGATGGCGCAGGTAAAGCCAGCGTGCGCGGACGGACTGCACCAGTTTGAGCGCCTGAGGAACGGTGGCTTCCAACAGAAGTTCCTTAGGAACGCCCGCCGTCAGCGAAGGTTTACCGAGCGAAATGTAGCCGTGCAGGTAGTTTTCGAGCGCATCGAGCATTTCAAGCTTGTTGTCGATCGAGCACTCGATGTTGAACGTTTCGCAGCCGAGCGTGTATTCGCCGATCTTGTCGAGCGGAATCACCACGTCTTCGTTGAGCTTGAAGGCGTTGGTGTGTGCGCTGATGGCCGCCGTCTTGCTGCGTTCGTGCCAGAAGGCAAAGCGCGCTTCGGGTGTTTTGGCGATAAAACCTTCGCCGTTGACTTTGGTGCAAAGGTCGATTACGCGGCCGACGGCTTCTTCGAGAGCGGCTTCGTCGCTGCCGACGATGTCGCCCACAATCACCATCTTGGGATAGTCTCCGCGCTTACTCTTGACCGGATAGTGAACCGCTTTCAGATAGCGGTCGTCAAGGTGTTCGAGGCCGGCGAGCATACAACCTTTGTAGCCATTGCCGAGCAAGTTGGAAATTTCCAAAATTGCTTTGCCCGCAAGCGTGGCAGCGCCGAAAAATTCCAGACAGACCGTGTAAGTCAGGGGCGGCATCTTGTGCAGAATCCAGCGCGCCGAAGTAATGATGCCGTCGGTGCCTTCCTTTTGAACCGCAGGCAGCCCGCCAAGGAACTTGTTGGTGACATCCTTGCCGAGACCTTTGCGGCGGTAGATGCTGCCGGGTGTGACAAGATCGCGAGTGCTTAACACGCGCGCTTTTTCAGGGTCGGCCGTGCGGCCGTCCTTGACGGTGATGCGCCAACGGACGTCAGCTTGGGGCGAAATCTTGCTGCAGGTGTGATCCAGGCGCTCGACTTCCATCCAATTGCCGTCGGCTGTGATCATGCGGTAGCTGGCGATGTTGTCGACGGCCGTGCCCCAGAGCACAGCCTTCTTGCCGCCGGAATTTTCCGCGATGTTGCCCCCGATGGTGGAGCTGTCGGCACTGGCCGGATCCACGGAGAAAATGTAGTCGTCAAGCGCGGCGGCTTCGGTCACGCGGCGCGTCACGGCGCCGCTGCCCGTGTCGATCACAGGGACCAGGCCCAGCGAGCATTCGGGTAGATGCACCTGATGTGCACGGCTGATCGAATCGAGTTTTTCGGTGTTGATCACCGCGCTCATTTCGGTCATCGGCACGGCACCGCCCGTGTAACCGGTGCCGCCGCCGCGCGGAATGATGACCAGACCGAGCTGAATGCAGGTGCGCACGAGCGACGGAATTTCCTTTTCGCTGTCGGGTGTGATCACCACGAACGGATATTCGATGCGCAAGTCCGTGGCGTCTGTGACGTGCGCGGCGCGCATGAAGGGATCGAAACGAATGTTGTCTGCTGCCGTACAGTTTTTGAGCGCGCGCTTAAAGCGGGCTCTCAGCGCTTTGGTGCGCTCGAAGCTCGACTCGAATTTGCGCACAGCCTTATAGGCGGCAGCCATGAGCTTTTGCACCTTAACGTCGCGTTCGGCAGCCGACGGATTACGGCGCTTGTCCATTTCGCGCAGTCGGTGTTCAAGCGCTTCGATGAGAAGTTTGCGGCGAGAGGCGTTTTTCAGGAGGTCTTCCTGCAGATACGGATTGCGGTTGACGACCCAGATGTCGCCCAGCACCTCAAAAAGCATGCGGGCGCTGCGGCCCGTGCGGCGCTCGTCACGCAATTCGTCGAGAATGACGGCGGCTTCCTTGCCCAGCAGACGCCATACGATCTCTCGATCGGAAAACGAGGTGTAGTTGTACGGAATTTCGCGGATGCGTTCGACGGCGTCGGGTTTGGCTTCGATGCCTGCCGCGCTGTTTTCGATTTGCATGAGGCTGTTCTCGGAGGGCCCTCGGAGGGCGGCCGGAATTATCCCGGGGTACGGCCGTCTGACAAAGGGCGCAGAAAAGATAATAAGTTCTCCCATTGTATAGGCTGACGTCGATTGTTCGCTAAAGAAGAGTGACTAGGAAACGCAACAAACGGTTGCGGAAAAGCGGTGGTTTTGAGCAAAAAGCCGAATGATGCGGTGCGGCAAAAAGCAAAAAACAGTCGTATATTGAAGGACGCTTTGTCAGAAGCGAATAAAAACAAACAAAAAACAGGGATAGGCATGACACAGACAGAATTGGATCGCCAGGAGTATCTGCGCAAAATCCTCACGGCCCGCGTATACGATGTGGCGCGTGAAACGCCGCTTGATGAAGCCAAACGGCTTTCGCTGAGAATCGGCAACAAAGTGCTTTTGAAGCGCGAAGACACGCAGCCGGTGTTTTCTTTCAAACTTCGCGGCGCTTTCAACAAGATGGTGCATTTGAGCGCCGAAGAGCGCGCTCGCGGCGTGATTTGCGCTTCCGCGGGCAACCACGCGCAGGGTGTGGCCCTGGCGGCTCGGCGCCTGGGCTGTCGCGCGGTGATCGTGATGCCGGTGACGGCACCTGCGCTCAAAGTGGAGGCTGTCCGCAATCTGGGCGGCGAGGTGGTGCTCGTTGGAGAAAGCTTTTCGGATGCGGCTGCGCATGCCGTCAAGATGCAGGTCGAAGAGGGACTCACCTTTGTGCATCCGTTCGATGATCCGTACGTGATTGCGGGTCAAGGTACGATCGGCATGGAAATCCTGCGCCAGTATCAGCCCTCCGACGGCACGCGTCCCGACGCGATCTTTGTTCAGATCGGCGGGGGCGGTCTTGCGGCAGGCGTGGCGACCTATATCAAGGCCATTTATCCGGAAATCAAGGTTTTCGGCGTGGAAACTGTCGATTCCGACGCTATGGATCGCTCGTTTAAAGCCGGTGAAAACATTGCGCTCGACGACGTGGGTCTTTTTAGCGACGGTACGGCCGTCAAGCGAGTGGGCGACGAAACGCTTCGCTTGTGCCGCGAAAACCTCGACGGCATTGTCCTGGTCAATAGCGATGAAATCTGTGCGGCCATCAAGGACGTTTTTGAAGACACGCGATCGATCGTGGAACCATCGGGTGCGTTGTCGCTTGCCGGTCTCAAGGCCTGGGCTCGCCGAGAGGGCGTGACCAACAAGACGTTGGTGGCGATCACGTCCGGCGCCAACATGAACTTCGATCGCTTGCGCTTTGTTTGCGAACGCGCTGAGTTCGGCGAAGACCGCGAAGCTGTGTTCGCCGTAACGATTCCCGAAGAGCGAGGCTCTTTCCGTCGTCTGTGCGGACTTCTCGGCAACCGCGCCGTGACCGAATTCAACTATCGCATGAGCGACAACACGGACGCCTACATTTTCGTGGGCGTGCAGACAACCAATGCCAACGACGTGGAAGAAATCGAAAAGGCGCTCAAAACCGAAGGGTTCCCGGCGCTCAATCTCTCGCACGACGAACTGGCGAAACTGCACTTGCGCCATATGGTGGGCGGACACAGCAAACTGGCCGTCAACGAAAAGCTCTATCGCTTTGAATTTCCTGAGCGACCGGGCGCATTGATGAAGTTCCTGACTTCTCTTGCGCCGCAGTGGAATATTTCCTTGTTCCACTACCGCAATAACGGTGCGGACTTCGGACGTGTCTTTGCCGGCATCCAGGTGCCGCCTCAGGACAACGAGCTCTTTGAGCAGTTCCTAAAGACGCTCGGCTATCGCTATTGGGATGAGACGGACAATCCGGCCTGCCGGTTCTTCTTAAGCTGACAGGTCAAACTGACAACGAGGGCGGGACGCACGGGCGTCCCGTTTTCAGTTGGAGCCCACGCGGATGAGGTGCGGTGACTCGCACTCGCGATCGACCAGGCGGTAGACGCCGCCTTCGTCCTCGACGAGGTCGTAGTACCACTTGACGTTGCCCTTCATGTCTTCGAGGCGAACCATCACCGGCAGATCGAGTTCATCGAGATTGCTGTTGATGAAGCTTTCGGCTTCAAAAGGCGTGGCGAAGTTTTCCCAAAAGTCGTCGTACTGTACGATGACCTGAACCACAAGGTCGCGTCTCATATCGTTTCCTTTGTTATTGCGCGACGGCAAAAGCCGGTGAGCCGAGTGCCTGCGTCACGGTACGGGCGAATTGACTGGCTTCGTCCTTGGACGCAAAATTGCCCGACAACACTTTCCACACTTTGCCCGTATCGACCACACGCACCTGAGCGTTTTGTACCGAGGCAAGCATCATTTCGGCGTGGGCGGCAGCCTGCTTGGCATTTTCCTGCACGCCGTAGGCGCCGATCTGCACGGACCAAGATCCGGTTGAAGCAGCGGGGATGGCGGAGGGCAATACTTCGGCCGGAGCTTGAGCGGGCGCGGTCTCCTGCTGAGCGATCAGCGCGCCCATTGCGTCGTTCTGAACCGGCGTCTGTTCTTCGGGCGGCGTCTCGGCGTTTTCGACCGGAATGGAGAGCGTCACGTAGACCTGATCGTCATATTTGGAGTTGTGCGCAGTCGTGTCGCTGACGAGAGTGCCTTCATTGGCGGCAACGGCACGGGGTTGAGCCGACGGAATAGGAGCTGGTTTTGCAGCGGGCGTTACCGTTTGCTCGGCAGCCGGGGCTGGTGCCGGTTCATAGGTTTGCGTCAGCTGCGTCGTGCTCTGACGATAGGTGGTCGTCTGCGTTTGGCGAGGAGCGGCTGAAGCCGTGCGGGTTTGAGCCGGAGCCGTAGTGCTCTTTTTGGAGCTTGATGCAACGAGCACGGCGTTATCGGCCGTTGTGGACGGAATCCGACCCGCAGCAATATCGCGGCGCGTGATGCGTTCCACTCGCACGCGGGCCGTGCCTTTTTTCTGGTAGCCGAGCTTGACGGCCGCTGCATAGCTCAAGTCAATGATGCGGCCGTGCAGGAAGGGGCCGCGGTCGTTGACACGCACGATCACTGAGCGACCGTTTTCCAGGTTCGTGACCTTGGCAAAGCTCGGCAGCTCCATCGTGGGGTGTGCCGCCGTCATGGCGTGCATATCGTAAACCTCGCCGATGGCCGTCTTCTTGCCGTGGAACTGCTTGCCGTACCAGCTTGCCGTGCCGACCTGATTCATTGCTTTGTCACCCGTAACTGGGTAGTAGCGCTTGCCCATGACAGTGTAGGGTCGATTGGCCCATTTGTTGGGCTGTTCGACCTTGAGCTTTACTTCGCTACCGCCCCAGGGAAAAATCTTCTTTTGGAAAAGCCCGGGAGGTCCGTCGTTTTCGTAGTAGCCGTTAGGGTTCGACGATGAGCAGCCGGCCGAAAGTGCCAGCGCAAAGAGCGTGAGGCCCTGCAGGAAAAGCTTCGTCTTGGACATGAATCAGCGCAAACGTAAAAGGCTCGGAAGGAAGTCAATCGATCAACTATAGCTCACTCGGCGCTCTGTTCTCAGGACGCGAGTCGACGCATAGGAGTCAATTTTGTTGCTGTTCTTTGCGTGCAAGTCGACAAAAACCTTTGAAAAAGCGGTAAATTTCCACATTTACTGAAAATTTTTTCCGCCCTCTAAGAAGGAAGCACAGGTATGTCCCTTGGTTTGGACGATGTCTATCGTATTGCGGAGCTTGCGCACGTCGGCATCAACGAAGAAGCCGCTCAGCGCATGCAGGCCGAATTGAACGATATTTTCAAGATGATCGAACGGATTCAGGCTGTCGACACGGAAGGGGT
Organism: Sutterella sp. AM11-39; assembly: GCF_003472385.1. Lineage (GTDB taxonomy): Bacteria > Pseudomonadota > Gammaproteobacteria > Burkholderiales > Burkholderiaceae_F > Duodenibacillus > Duodenibacillus intestinigallinarum. Next base: position 85,675 of record NZ_QRLV01000005.1, read on the forward strand.
CGAGCCGATGATGCATCCGCACGACGGTGTGCAGCGTTTGCGCGAAGACAAGGTGGTCTTTGGCAACAACCGCGAAGAAAACATGAAGAACGCCCCGGAAGAATTTGAAGGTCTGTTCCTCGTGCCGCAGGTTATCGAGTAAAAGAAGGATTCCAGAAGAATGCAATCGACAACTTTTCGCACCGTAGCGGAACTTTCCCGTGCGCTCGCCGCCCGTGAAGTAAGCGCCGTCGAACTGGCACAGGACTATCTTGCCCGTATCGAAGCGCACAAAGAACTGAACTGCTTTTTGGATGTCCGTCCCGAAGTGACGCTTGAACAGGCCCGTGAGGCCGACAAGCGCATCGCCGAAGGCACGGCCACGCGCCTGACCGGTATTCCTATCGCGCACAAGGACATTTTCGTGACGCGCAAGTGGGCCTCGACCGCCGCAAGCCGCATGCTTGAAGGCTATATGAGTCCCTTCGACGCTGCCGTGGTTAAGAAGCTTGATGCGGCCGGAATGGTGACACTCGGCAAACTCAACTGCGACGAATTCGCGATGGGGTCGGCCAACGAAAATTCCGCCTACGGCAAGGTCTTCAATCCTTGGAACGTCAATGCGGTTCCGGGCGGCAGCTCCGGCGGTTCGTCCGCCTGTGTGGCTGCTGGCCTGGCTCCGATTGCGACCGCCACCGATACGGGCGGCTCCATTCGTGAACCGGCAGCCTTCTGCGGTGTAACGGGCCTCAAACCCACCTACGGTCGTCCGAGCCGACTCGGCATGATCGCCTTTGCTTCCTCTTTGGATACGGCCGGTCTCATGGCGCATACTGCCGAAGACATCGCCTGGGTGCTGGGGGATATGGTGGGCTATGAACCGTGGGATTCCACGAGCGAAAATATGCCTGCCGAAGACTTCACGCGCGATCTCACCAAGGGTGTCAAAGGTCTCAAGATCGGCGTGCCGCGCGCCTGGTTTGCCGACAAACTCGATGCCGAATGCTCCAAGGCGATCGAAGCCGTGATCGACACCTACCGTTCGCAGGGCGCCGAAATTGTCGATATCGAACTGCCGACGGCCGATCTGGGCGTTTCCGTGTACTACGTTGTGGCCTGTGCCGAAGCCAGTTCCAACCTGTCTCGCTTCGACGGCGTGCGCTACGGCTACCGTGCCAAGGACTACGACGGTATTCAGGACATGATCAAGAGAAGCCGCGACGAGGGTTTCGGTGACGAACCCAAGCGCCGCATTCTGATCGGCACCTACGTGCTCTCGCACGGCTACTACGATGCTTACTACATCAAGGCTCAAAAGGTACGCCGCCTGATTGCTCAGGAATTCGATCAGGCTTTCCAAAAGGTCGATGCCATCATCAGTCCCGTGACCACTTCAACGGCCTATGACTTCGGTTCCAAGAAGGATCCGGTGTCGGCTTATCTCGGCGACCTCTACACCGTGCCGATGTCGCTTGCCGGCCTTCCCTGCATGAGCATGCCCTGCGGCATCCACAGCAACGGACGTCCGATCGGTGTGCAGATTACCTGTGCTCGCTTCAACGAGGCCAAGATGCTCGGCATCGCTCACGCCTGGCAGCAGGCTACCGACTGGCATCTGCGTCACCCCGAAGGTTTTTAATCGAGGAGCTCGAGAGACATCATGCAATGGGAAGTTGTGATCGGTCTGGAGACGCACGTTCAGCTCTCCACGGAGTCGAAGATTTTTTCCGGCGCCAGCACGCATTTCGGGGCTGAAGCCAACACACAGGCTTGCTACATTGACCTGGCTCTGCCGGGCGCTTTGCCGGTTCTGAACCGCGGTGCGGTGGAGCGCGGCGCCAAGTTCGGTTTTGCCATCGGCGCCGAAGTGGCCGAACGCTCCGTCTTCGACCGTAAAAATTATTTCTACCCCGATTTGCCCAAGGGCTATCAGATCAGCCAGTTCGAGCATCCGATCGTCAAGGGCGGCAAGGTGACCTTCCGCGTCGAACCCAAGTCGGGCGAACCGTATGTGAAGACCATTAATCTCACGCGCGCTCACTTGGAAGAAGACGCCGGCAAGAGTAACCATGGCGTTGTTGCCTACAAGTCCGGCATGGACTTGAACCGCGCCGGCACGCCGCTGCTTGAAATCGTGACCGAACCGGAACTGCGCAGCTCGGCCGAAGCCGTCGGTTACGCCAAGGCGTTGCATGCTCTGGTCGTGTGGCTTGGCATCTCCCGCGGCAACATGCAGGAAGGTAATTTCCGCTGTGACGCTAACGTTTCCGTGCGCCCGATGGGCAGCACCGAATTCGGCACGCGCTGCGAAATTAAGAACCTCAACAGCTTCAAGTTCCTGCAGGAAGCCATTGACTACGAAGTGGCCCGCCAGATCGAACTGATCGAAAGCGGCGGCAAGGTAGTGCAGGCTACGCGCCTGTACGATCCCGAGACGGGCGAAACCCGAGAAATGCGTACCAAGGAAGACTCCATGGACTATCGTTATTTCCCGGATCCCGATCTGTTGCCGTGCGTGCTCACGCCCGAAGACATGGCCCGCATCCGCAGCGAGATGCCCGAACTGCCCGACGCCATGCGCGAACGTTTCGTGCGTGACATGGGACTGAGCGAGTACGACGCCGCTGTGCTGACTGCCAGCAAGGACGTTGCCGACTACTTCTGTGCGTTGAGCGCCGTGGCGCCCGACAAGAAGATCGCCGCCAACTGGGTGATGGGTGAAGTGGCCGCAAACGTCAATGCACAGGAAGGCATGACGTACGCTCAGGCGCCTGTGACGGCCGCCAAGCTTGCCGACATTCTGAAGCGTCTGGCCGACGGTACGATCAACGGCAAGGGTGCCAAGCGCATCTTCTCGCTCATTTGGGAAGGCGCTGCGGAATCGGTCGATGAACTCATTGAAAAAGAGGGCCTAAAGCAGATTTCCGACAGCTCGGCCATCGAAGCGGTGATCGACGAGGTGCTCGCCAACAACGCCAAGATGGTTGAAGAGTTCAAGGCAGGCAAACAGAAGGCCTTTAACGCGCTCGTGGGCCAGGCTATGAAGGCCACCCGCGGCAAAGCCAATCCCAAGCAGGTCAACGAAATCCTCACCAAGAAACTCAACGGATGAGGATGGTCTCGTCTGAAAAAGTGCGCCTAACGCAGTTGCTGCGGGAAGTGCACTTTTTCGACCTCACGCGCCCGGGCCGTCTTTCGAGGACGGCCTTTTGGTGTGCTCTTCTGGCTCACCTTTTCTTTCTGGCCGTTTTGTTCATCGTGCCGTTTGAAACAGCATACCGATTACAGATGGAGCCTGACTCGGGTTTTGTTCTGTTCTGGATGAACGTGTTTTCGATCGCCGCTTTGGCTGCGCTTGTTCCGCTCAAGCGTCTGGCGGTTCGCCGCCTGCATGACGCCGACTTTTCGGGGTGGTGGCTGTGGCTTTTGGTCGTGCCCTGTCTGGGGTGGCTTGCGGTGACCGTTCTTCTGCTGCTGCCGAGCGCGCCCTTTCCCAATCGGTTTGATCGCTTTGCGGAACCGGAGGAAAGAAGAAAACAACAGCACTGAAAAATTAAGGCCGACGATTCGCTTTCTGAGCAAAGATTAGTAGAATCCCGTAGCAGGGTTAATACTCATCTTTTCTCACGCTTGATGGTAACTTTTACCAAGGGCTAATACTAGGTTTGAATGACCCGACAGATCGCCGATGAGGTTTGTCGGTTTTTTTGTGCCTGTCGGAAAAGATCGGGTGAGACCGCAGGAGGGCTCAAAGTTTTTGAGCGGAGAAAAACAGGAGCTGTCGAATCGACCGCCGCAAGTCGCAGTCGAAAGGACGGCATAAAAAATCGGAAAGGATTTTTTGTGGAAAACAAGTTGTTGTCTTCCGTAAAGGCGGGTGCTGTCGGCGCCTGCGTATTCGGCTTGTCTCAGGCTGCGATGGCTGCCAACGTGCAGATCAGCGGCCAGATCGATACCTATATCGAGTCGTACACGGCCGGCGATAAGAACACCGTGCGTATGTCTTCGGGCGGTGGTGCCGGCGGCAGCCGCGTGACTTTTTCCGCAACGGAACAGATTAACGGTGCAACCGAAGCGTTCATGCGTTTGGAAATGGGGGTGCTGACGGATCAGGGCACGAGTTCCGGCACACCTGACGTCAAATGGATCTTTGAGCGCGAAACCGTGGTGGGTGTGCGTGGCGAATTCGGTTCGATCAGTTTCGGCCGACAGTACACGCCGCACTTCATGTCTTTGCCGATGAACGAAGCGGCAGGTCAGAGTTTGGGCAGCGCCATCGGTGCCTTCGGCATTCCCGGCATCGTGTCCACCAATGGTATCGGTCTTCCCGGCAAGAATTCGTATGTTACCGGGGCGCGTCTGGCTACGACTCGCATGGACAATTCGATTCTGTACTCCACGCCTAACTTCTCCGGTTTTACGGGTTCGTTCATGGCGGCCTTTGGTGAACAGAAAACGGAGGAAGTTGACGGGACTATTGACCAGTCCAACAGTCGCGGCAACTTCTACAACGCCGCTGCGCGCTATGTGAGAGGCGCGTTCTCCGGAAACATCAGTCTGGCCCTTTGGGACAACCCGATGGTGGGCGACTACACATTTGAAAACGTGTGGTTCGGCTCTTTGTCGGCGGCTTACGATTTCGGTTCGGCAAAGTTGCACATGAACTTCGTGTTCCGCGAATCCAAGGACGAAATGGCCCCGAACCTATGGGCAACGGCGCTCGGTGTGTCGATGCCAATGGGGACGGGCAAGTTCATCGTCACGGGCGGCTATCTGCACAATACCTCGGTGGATCACGCCGACGGTGTGAGCTGGGGTGTACGTTATGATTACCCGTTGAGCAAACGCACCTTCATCTACACCGGTGCATTCGGCGTTTATAACCAGGAAAACGCCAACTTTGCTCTGGCCGGCGGCGGCAGTTCCACGTTGCCTCCCGACATCGCCAAGGAAGAAAGCGGTTTGGGTAACCACATGTTCTTCCTGGGTCTCAATCACCGCTTCTAAAGCAATCCGAGAAAAAAGTCCCGGCCTGTCAGCCTTTCGCTTCGGCGAACGACTCGGCAGCCGGGATTCTTTTTGAGGAGAGACTGATCGAATTCCGATTGAGGAGAGAGGAGAGGACAATCGGAATTCGGAAGATGATTAAGGCACCTTCGGGAAATTGAATTTGTGGCACTGTTCGCAGTAGTTCACTGTGGGTTCGTGCTGCATGTGGCACAGCGTGCAGTCTCCGTTGTGCGGAGCGGCGTGCGGATTGGGCTGAAGCTTTTCAGTTTTCTTGGCCATGGCAGCCTTCGGATGGCACTTGATGCAGGTGTTTTCATCCGGATACACGGGGTTCTTCATGTCGGGGCCGTGGCACATTTGGCAAGAAATACCGCGGGCGACGTGACGGTCCGCGCCGAACTTTTCCGCTGCGCTAACTGTGCCGCAGGCGATCAAAGAAGCCAGACCGAGCGAAATCAAAAGTGTCTTCGAAAAAGACATCGTGAGCTCCTGATACGTTGGTTCTTTTTGTTGGGGAAAAATTCTCTCTGACCCGGCACGTCCGTGCCGGGTCTAAGAGAACACTCTTATAGGAGATTGGAGGGCCGAAAGAAGACCGGCCCTCTGGGAAAAACCGGATTACTTGCCGGCAGCCGTACGGGCAGCGGTACGACCGAAGATGATGCAGTCGGCCACAGCAACGGTACCGAGACGAACCATGCCGTGCACGCCGCCGGTGATTTCACCAGCTGCGTAGAGACCCGGGATCACCTGGCCGCGGGCGTTTTCAACCTGGGCCTTGTTGTTGATCACGAGACCGCCCATGCAGTGGTGCACACGCGGCCACAGGCGCACAACGTAGAAGGGGCCGTCGCCGTTCTGGACAGCGTCCTTGAACATCATGCAGTTGAAGTCCGGATCCTTCTGAGCCTTGATGTAGCTGTCGAACTTCTCGTTGGTCTTCTTCAGTTCGTCGTACGGGATCTTGTACGTATCAGCGAGTTCCTTCAGGTTGGCGACCTTCTTGATCACGCCGTTCTTCATGGCGCGGTCAAACAGTTCCGGCGTCATGTTCTTGCCGATGATCTTGTTTTCTGCGTTCTTGACGCAGGTGTAGATCAGGGTCGGATGGCCGATGGCAACGATGGCGTCGGCGCGAACCTTACGGTTGCCGGTTTCCTGAATGAAGCGCTTGCCGGTAGCCGGATCAATCATCGGGCCGTAACCGACAGCGGATTCCACAAAGAGCGGAGCCAGACCGAAGCCGTTTTCATCGGGGCTGGTCCACGGGCCGAGCTGAATCCAGTCCATCTGGATGGTGTTGGCACCGATCATCTGAGCAGCCTGCAGAGCGTCGCCCGTAGCACCCGGATGGTTGGTGGAGCCGAACTTCTCGTTCAGACGCGGATCGTGTTCCATACGCATCTGGACGTTCTGGCTGAAGCCGCCGGCGGCGAGCAGAACACCCTTGGTGGCGCGGTAGTAGGCAACCTTGCCGGACTTTTCACGGCCGAAGCGATAGTTTTCGCGGACCTTGACGCCGAGCACAGCGCCCTTGTCGTCAACAACGAGGTCATCGACGATCGTGCGCAACTGCACGGGGATGCCGTATTCCTGGCACTTCTTGTACATCGGGTTGATGAAGCCGGAACCGGAGTTATTGGTCACGGCATGGCTACGGGGTACGGAGTGACCGCCGTGGAAGGTGACGGCCTTGAACTGAACACCGACCTTCTTGAGCCATTCGTAGTTTTCAACGGAGCTGTCGGCGATGTGGCGTGCGAGTTCGGGGTGAGCCAGACCGCCGCCTGCCTTCATGATGTCCTTGTAGAGGAGATCGGGATTGTCCTTGATACCGGCAGCCTTCTGCATGTCGGTACCGGCAGCAGCCACGGCGCCGCCGTTGATGATGGAGTTGCCGCCGTAGGAAGGCATCTTGTCGATGACGAGGACGTTCTTGATACCCTGTTCGTGGGCTTCAATGGCAGCGCCCAAACCGGCAAAACCCGTACCGACAATCAGGAAGTCAACTGTTTTGTCCCACTTGGCGGGAACCTTCACGGTCTGCGCAAGAACGGGGGCAGACACAACGCCGGCGGCACCGGCGGCAGCCAGAGAGCCGAGGAAGCTGCGGCGGGAAAGACTATTGGTCACTTTGTTTCTCCTTCACTTTGAACAAGTGTTTCGTAGTTTGGTCGAACGGTCGATTTTGACAACCTCTTCAACCTTCTGACGGTCAGTTTAGGACTAGTCAAAAAGGAGAGATACCCCTCTGCAAATAGGCTTAAACTAGGGTTTTTACGGACCAAAAATGGCGTTAAACCTCGGTTTTAAAAAGGTTTTTTCAAGGCTTAGGTGAACAATTGATCGGAGGTACGTCACAGTATGTACCTACAAAAAACAACGCACACCCCCGAAACGAGGATGTGCGTTGATCATCGGTCATGCGTTCATACCGAACGCAAGAAACGGATTAGAAGCGATGCAGAATACCGGCCGTGAATTCAAAGCCGTACGGCGTAGCTTCTTCGTTAGTGCGATTGTTTTCAACCTTTTCCTGGGTGAAACCGGTCATCGCAAAGAAACTCGTGCGCTTGGACATCGGGTAATCGTAACCAAGTGCCACGAACCAGCGGTTGAAGTCAACGTCCATCGTATTGTCCATGTCTCGATAGGCGATCTGACCCTTGATGGTGCCGCCACCCAACGGATAGTTGGCACCGAGGCTCACGCCGTAGCCATCAACGAACCCATAACCAGCACTCCCAGCAATGTGGCTCACACCGTCCAAAGTGACGCCGGCACGAGCATTGGTATTGAGCCACTGATCCTTGAAGTACTGCGCAAAAGCGATCAGCTTGAAACCGTTGCTGAATTCATAGTTGCCGCCGAGGGTCACGGTAAAGCCGTTGTCGACATCCGCGGTTTCATGGGCGGGGCTATCGATAGAGCCGTACATCGTCATGTCAGCAACCAAAACGGATTCCAGACCACCGTTCTGATAGCGCAAAGCCAGAGAGGCGTAACGGTCAGATTCTGCTTTGCTTTCTTCGCCAGTAACGACCTCGTTATCAATTGTGGAGGTCTTCTTACTGTCGTTCTTGAACGAATACATGGCATAAGCTGTCAAGCCGGCAAACGTCGGAGTGACGTAGCTGATGGCGTTGTCAACGCGGGTCCAGTCGGAGGCGGTGACGGAACCGGAGCCAAACGCGAAAGTGTAGTTGGCAAAGAGCGGGTCAATGGCGCGGAACAGACCGTCGGCACCGAGCACGCTGCCGAACAGGGGCATGCGGCCGAACTGGAACTTACCAAACTTGGTGTGCAGGTCGATATGCGATTCGCGGTCGAAGATACGGCCGGTGTCGCGGGCTGCACCCAGAGCACCGGTATCGGAACGGAAGCCGGATTCAAGCACGAAGCCGACCTTGAAGTCCGGGCTGATTTCTTCCATGCCGCGCAGACCCCAACGGGAACCGAATTCCTTGCCTTCTTCCATCGAGAACTGGTTCTTCGTTTCAGCTCCGTCGTAGTCGCCGTTGCTGCTCGTGAACATCAGAGCGGGGTTGATCAAACCGTAGATTTCGACATTGGCCGCAGTCGCAGAGCCGGCAACGAATGCGCCGAGCACCGACATGGCGATCAAAGACTTTTTCATTTGTTGTTTCTCCTTTGGGTAGAGGATTTATGACTCCACGGATTTGAGTATATGCGCCGAAGGAACGAGCAAATACATTAACCGTAAGGGGTAAAAACTGGCATAAACCCGTAATTCCAAAGGGGTAAATTTCAGGAGGGTCGCTGTTTGGCCTTCGTTTTGCGTTTACTCCGGGTGCGTTTCCGCAAGGATCTTTTTGAGCGGATTGCGGTACAGATCGCTGGAGCGTTCTTCAATGTTTCGCAGCCAGCGATGCACCGGCAACATGCATTCGAGCTTGATCAGAGCGCTGTCGTTTTGTGGGATGTAGTTACCGGAACTCTTGAGATTTCCCAGAGCGCGCTCAAGCGCGGCTGCCGAACAGTTGACGACGAACTGCAGCGCTTCGCCGCGCAGCGGCGCCGGCACGCGAATCCACGAGGTCCCGTCGATGACCTCTTCGCGACCGAACGCAACCGTCCAGGTGATGAAATAGGCCAGTAAACGATCTTCAACGCCAAGCATCGTATGCACACCGAATCCCAGACGATCCGACAGATTCACCAATTCGAATTCTCGGGCCACAATCATCAGCATTTCCGGGTCTTTTTCGCAAAGACTGTAGAGAAGCGACTGGGGAACACTGATGACAACGCTTGGCACAAGGGCGTAGTAGCTGCCGACACAGGGGCGATGCGAAAAGAAATTAAGGTTGCCGCATGCCAGGCGTCCGGGAATGGAAAACGCCATGCCGGGTTGTTTGACGCCGTAAATGGAACCGAAGCAGCGTCCGGTAATGCCGGATTTAACCATGACAAGCTTGTCGACTTTGTCGCTGACGTGTCCGAGCACGGGTTCGTTGGCTCCTAATTCCGTTTCTACACCCCAGCGTTCGATCAGGGAACGAATTCGGGAGTGCAGCGGCGGGGCGAGCCACGGATAGGAAGGAATAGAGTAAGTATCGTCTGTCAGACGATTTCTAAAAACCCCGATTTCCTTGAGCCAGCTAGAGGAAGGCGGACGCATGTTTGGCCTTTTGTTGTTAAAAAAAACTTCAAAGATTCCTGCGGTAAGAAATCGAAAAATCATCGACTAATACCGAGTGAGCCAAAAGAATTAGTCAGGGCATTTTCACAGAAAATCAATGGGTTCTCAAGAGTTCAGAACTAAAAATTGGGGAAGAGGTTGCCTGAATCGAGAGGTTGAAATTTTGGAAAGGACCGAATAAAGCGCAGTTTTTGATGACTATCCGCTCTAAGTAGAATTGCCTAAAATGCCGAGGAGACAGCTCAAAAAGACGGCATGGTCGCTTTTGCGTCTGTATCAGCTGGTTTTCTTTGAAGATTGCGATCAAAAGTCGACAAAATCAGACAGTTTACTGTCTTTTGTTGCTAACTGCATCAAACTGTCTGTTTACTACAGAGGGGAAATAGATATGCGTTTTTCTCGCGCTTTGGTTGCCGGGTTGGTTTGCTCGGCTTTTGCAGCCACCGTATCGGCAAGTCCTGTGACGACACAGGGTTCCGGTGTTGGCAAGCACGGCGACGTGACTGTTGCCGTGACTTTTGACGGCGGCAAGATCAAGGACATCAAGATCGTCAAGCAGCAGGAAAATCCTGTGCTCGCCGCTAAGGTCTTCACGGATCTCAAGCAGCACGTCATTGACACGAATTCCGTGCAGCTCGACGCCATTTCCGGCGCTACTTTCTCGTCTAAGGGGTTCCTGGACGCTGTGGCCGATGCCGCCAAGAAGGCCGGAGTAACGCTCAGCAAGGCCGATAAGAAGGCGATCAAGAAGGTTGTCAAGGCTTTGCCGAAGGAGTCGTCCTATGACGTGGTCGTGATCGGTGCGGGCGGTGCAGGTTTTTCCGCTGCGATTGAAGCTAAGAATGCCGGCGCCAATGTCGTCCTGTTGGAAAAGATGCCTGCTGTCGGCGGCAACTCTTTGATTTCCGGCGCTGAAATGAACGCAGCTAAGAATTGGGTTCAGCCTAAGCTCGGCATCAACGACGACTCGCCGGAACTGCACGCCAAGGACACCTATCTCGGCGGTGACAAGAAGGGCGATCCCAAGGTGATCAATGTGTTGACGCACAACGCCCTTGACGCTGCCAAGTGGTGCCGTGACTACCTCGGCGTTCGCTTTGAAGACGACAATCTCTTCTTCTTCGGCGGGCACTCCCGTAAACGCGCTCTGATTCCGATTGGTCACACCGGTACGGAATTCATCACCAAGTTCCAGGCTAAGGCTGATGAATTGGGCATTCCCGTCATCACCAACATGAAGGCTGAAGAACTCATTAAGGATAAGAGCGGTCGTGTCGTTGGCGTCAAGGCGACGATGAACGGGGCTTCCTACACCTTTAACGCCAAGGGTGGCGTGGTGCTTGCAACGGGCGGCTTCGGTGCCAATCCTGAGATGGTCAAAAAGTACAACCCGAAGATTGACGAGCGCTTCAAGACGACGGATGCTCCGGGCACAACGGGTGAAGCTCTCTATATGGCCGAGCGCGCGGGTGCCCAACTTGTCAACATGGGTTACATCCAGACCTATCCGATCTGCGACCCGATTTCGGGTGTAATCGAACTGATTGCGGACGCTCGCTTTGACGGTGCCATCATGCTCAATCAGGAAGGCAAGCGCTTTGTGGAAGAACTGCAGCGCCGTGATGTTCTGTCCGAAGCCATCCTGAAGCAGACCGGCGGCTACTGCTGGGTGCTCTGGAATGACAAGATCGGCTCGATTTCCAATACCGTCAAGGAACATCCGACGGAATACGAAGCCTTCACCAAGCAGGGCATTATGGCAACCTGCGACGATCTGAAGTGCGTGGCCGACTTCACGAAGATTCCGTTTGACAGCCTCAAGGCCACGATTGATCGCGTGAGTTCCATGACGGGCAAGGGCAACGACAAGGATTTCAACCATCGTTCCGGCTTGCTCGACATGACGCAGGGCAAGTACTACGTCATCAAGGCCGTACCGAGCGTGCACCACACAATGGGCGGCGTGCGCATCAATGAGAAGGCTCAGGCTCTGACGGCCGAAGGCAAGGCGATTCCGGGTCTTTGGGCGGCCGGTGAGGTCACGGGCGTAACGCACGGTACGAACCGCCTCGGCGGCAATGCATATACTGACATCATCGTGTTCGGTCGCATTGCCGGTAAGGCAGCGGCCGAAGCGGCGAAGTAATACGTTCCCAATTTAGCCGATCATTTTCGCCTCGGGGTTCTGATGAACGTCGGGGCGAAATTTTTGGTGATAAAAAAGCGCAGTGTGAATGTGCCACCTGCGCTTTTTGTTGAAGGTGCCAGAGGAAGTTAGGCGCCGTACTGTTCGCGATAGGCCTTCACGGCTTCACGGTACTGCGCGGCGGCCTTGGCAGCGGGCGAGTCGCCGTCCATGAAGCTCAGCAGATCCTTGAGGTTGGCGATGCTCACGACGGGCATGTTGAAGGTCTTTTCAACATCCTGAGCTGCGGACGTGGCCGTCAGATTGACGGCGTCGCCGCCCTTTTCCATGCGGTCCAGGGCGATCAGAACGCCGGCGGGCGTAGCACCGTTGGCGGTGATGAGCGCGACGGATTCACGCACGGAGGTACCGGCGCTGATCACGTCGTCGATGATGACGACGCGGCCTTTCAGGGGGGCGCCGATGACTGTGCCGCCTTCACCGTGATCCTTGGCTTCCTTGCGGTTGAATGCGTAGGGACAGTCACAGCCCATGCGGGCAAGATTCATGGCGACGGTGCTCACCAGCGGAATACCCTTATAGGCAGGCCCGAAGAGCATGTCGAACTCAATGCGACCGGCATCACGCGCAGCCAGAAGCGCCTTGGCGTAAAACGCGCCGAGCGTATCGAGCATCTGGCCGGTGGAGAACAGACCCGCGTTGAAGAAGTACGGGCTCATGCGGCCTGCTTTGGTTTTATAGCTGCCAAAGCGGAGAACGTCGGAAGCAAGGGCAAATTCAATGAACTGAGACTGAATGCTGGGCATGATGGGCACAAAACGAAAAGAAAATTCAAAGGTAATGCGCGGCAGGCCAATTGCACGCGCAAGCTAAAATTCTACGGCATTTCCATTGTCTCTATTTCCCCGAAAAAGGAACTCAACCGCATGCTTCGCGTCGTGACTTTTAACGCCAACGGCATTCGTTCGGCCGCCAACAAAGGCTTTTGGAACTGGTTTGATCAGATCGACGCGCAGGTGCTGTGCGTGCAGGAACTCAAAGCCCAGGAATCTGACATTGAAAACGAAGTTCGCCATCGCACCGGCTACAACTCTTGGGTTCACTGCGCGCAGAAAAAAGGATATTCGGGCGTCGGATTGTGGTCGAAGGTGGAGCCTGACAATGTCGTGATCGGTTTTGACGGCGGCGAATTCGACGACGAAGGCCGTTATGTTCAGGCTGACTTCAAGAATTTGTCGATTGTCTCCGTGTATTTCCCGTCGGGCAGTTCTAGTGATGACCGGCAGCTTGCCAAGTATCGCTTTCTGGACGCTTTTGAAAAGCACATGGAAAAACTGCAGGCAAGCGGCCGCGATATTCTGATCTGCGGCGACGTCAATATCGCACACAAGGAAATCGACCTGAAAAACTGGAAAGGAAACCTGCAGAACTCAGGCTTTTTGCCAGAAGAGCGTCAGTGGGTGACGGATCGACTCGAATGCGACGGCTGGCACGATATCTTCCGTGAGCTTGAACCCGGAGCGGAGCAGTACACCTGGTGGAGTCAGCGAGGCCAGGCCAGAGCCAAGAACGTCGGTTGGCGCATTGATTACATGTTCGGTACCGAAGGCATTGCCCGCGACGCGAGAAGTACGTTCATCTACAAAGACGAGAAATTCTCGGATCATGCGCCGCTTGTGATTGATTTTGAACGAGAAATTTGATGCGTCTGGAGCAAATTCTTTTTTCTCAGGGGTTTGGCACGCGTCATGAATGCCGAGGTTTGATCGCGCTCGGACAAGTTGCTGTTAAAGGCGAAGTCGTTGATGATCCCGACGCGGACATTGATGTCGAGTCGCTTGACTTTACGGTCAAGGGCGAAACGTGGCCGTATCGGGAAAAGGCTCTCCTGATGATGAATAAGCCTGCGGGCTACGAGTGCTCGCAAAAGCCGATTCACCATCCGAGCATCATGCAGCTGCTGCCGCCTCCGCTGCGCTGCCGCGGTGTACAGCCGGTGGGAAGGCTGGACGCGGACACCACGGGACTTTTGATTTTTACCGACGACGGCGCTTTGCTGCATCGTTTGACGCACCCCAAGCGGCATGTACCCAAGCGATATCGCGTGACCTGCAAGCATGCGCCGAGCGACAAGATGCTTGAGGATTTGGTCGTGGGCGTTAAGCTCAAAGACGAAAAGGAGACGCTTGCCGCCGACGATATCGTGCGTGTGGATGAATACACCATTGACATGACGATCACCAGTGGCAAATATCATCAGGTCAAGCGCATGGTTGCCGCAGCCGGCAATCGCGTCGAAGCGCTGCAGCGCATTGCGTTCGGCGCTTTAAGGCTTCCCGAGGATTTGGCCTGTGGTAAATGGCGCTGGCTTTCCGGCCCGGACGTTTTTTACGACAAGAAATGACACCCGAGAAGAGCTCTAAAAGAGAAGGCGGTGCACTATCCTGGCTTGCGATTTACCGTGAGCCGGTTGTTTTGCGCATGTTCTTTGTGGGGTTCAGTTCGGGGCTGCCGCTTTTGTTGGTTCTGGGAACTCTTTCGTTTTGGATGCGCGAAGTCGGCGTTGACCTTAAAAGCATCGGTTTCATGAGTTGGGTCGGGTTGTGCTGGGGCATGAAGTGGCTCTGGTCGCCGCTTGTTGACAAATTGCGCATTCCGCTGTTGTCGTCTCGACTCGGACAGCGCCGGGCATGGCTTCTGACGGCGCAAATCGGACTCATCGTTTCGCTTGCTCTGATGGCCTTTGCGGATCCGGCCAAAAGCCTGACGCTGACGGCCGCTCTGGCGCTCACGACGGCGTTTTTTGGTGCTACGCAGGACATTGCGCTTGACGCCTTTCGCATTGAAAGCGGTTCGGAAGAAAAACAGGCGGCCTTTGCCGCCACCTATCAGACGGGGTACCGACTGGCGATGATTTGGGCGGGGGCCGGCGCTCTGGCGATTGCCGCCTTTTTCGAAACGCAGTTCGGGACGGCCGTCGGTTGGAGATCAGCGTATCTTGTGATGTCCGCGAGCATGTTGGTGGGCGTTGTCACGGTGCTTTTGAGCCCTGAGCCGGAGCAAAGCCGGCGAGTGCATGCACAGACCTATGCAAGTAAGCGCGAGTGGATTTTCGAAGCGATCTGTAAGCCATTTTTGGATTTCTTCTCGCGTTTTGGCTGGGGTGCGGCAGTGATTTTGGCGTTGATTGCCACCTACCGCATCAGCGATGTGGTGATGGGCGTCATGGCCAATCCCTTCTATGCGGATTTGGGCTTTTCCAAAGAGGAAGTGGCGGCCGTAAGCAAAGTCTTCGGCTTGATCATGACATTGGTGGGCGCTTTTGCGGGCGGCGCGATCGCCTCGCGCATCGGTGTCATGCGAACGCTCTTTTTGGGCGGCCTATTGTCGGCTGTGACCAATTTGCTTTTCTCGGCTTTGGCTTTGCGCGGACACGACACGGCGTTTCTGGTTCTGACGGTGAGTGCCGATAACTTTGCGGGCGGACTGGCTTCTGCGGCTTTCGTGGCCTATCTCTCGGGGTTGACCAATGTGGCTTACAGCGCCACACAGTACGCGCTATTTTCGTCCGTGATGCTGATTTTGCCCAAGTTTCTGGCGGGCTTTTCCGGTGTGGCGGTGCAGTCGGTCGGTTACGCGACTTTCTTTACGGCGACGGCTGCCATTGGCGTGCCGGTTTTGATTTTGGTGGTGTTGGCTGGCGTTGTTCGCAAAAAGAAAACGCCGCACGAGGCGGCGTCCGGAACAGTTCAAGACTGAGGTTAACGGCGCTTTTTTGCGAAAACAGGTTTCTTCGCGGGCGCCTTCTTGATGTCGTCCTTGCGGGTGACTTCCGCGATTTCCTGCACGCAGGCTTCTACGTCTTCGAGAGCTTCGTCGAGGTTGGCAAAGCGAACCTCCGCTGTTGCGTCATCTGCCTCGGCTTCCTCTTCTGCGTCTTCTTCGTCAGGCGACTCGTGGCGCAGAATGCCAACCAAAGCGGCTTGAATGGCCTTGTTCTGCGACTTCATAAGTTCCGGCCACAGACTGCAGGCAAAGGCAAAACCATCGGCAAAGGGTGCGAGCGCGGCCAATTCGCCTTCGGGATCGTCCTCATCAATGTCCTCGTCGTAGATGATGGGATCGACAGGCTTTTCATGCAGAATGCGCGACTCGATGTCAGCGCCGCGGGCCAGCACCAGACGGCGCAGTTCGGCATGTTCGGCGGGATCGGCCAGTTTGGCGCGGCGATTGCCCGAAGCGTCCAGCACGTAGATGAACCAATCGTCGATGGAGGGCGGGACCTTGAGCAGACACAGCGCCGTGAGAAAGCCGTCGAGCTGATCGGCTTCCATCGGCACGAAGGGATCGGGCACGGAGGCGAGCAGTTCACCCAGGCGGTCGATTTCGGTGAGAGTCAGAGGTTTCATTTTTTAAGCGTCTTTAAAGCTTTGCCAGGGACGGGCACACAGCACTTGGCTTGCCGCAAAGCCGGCAGCCAATTCATCGTGGTCGGCAAAGTATTCCAGAATATGTTTGCGAATGTCCTGAATCGTGTGCGCACGATGGATGCGGCGCATCAGTGCCGTGGCATCCTGGGCGTTGGCGGCGAGCATGAATTCCTTGATGGGCAGCAGTCGGGCGCTTTCCATGGAGAAGTGCCGCAGTCCCATCCCCAGCAGCAGGAAGGCGAAGACCGGATCGGCGGCTGCTTCGCCGCAGACACTGATTTCCTTGCCGGCACGGTGAGCCGTGTTGATGCAGTTGTAGAGCATGGAGAGCACGGCCGGGTGAAGCGGATCGTACAGATAACCTACATCCGGGTCCTCGCGGTCAACGGCCAGAAGATACTGAATCAAGTCATTCGTGCCGACCGAAACGAAGTCCAGACGCTTGAGGAACTGCTTTAAGCAAAGCGCGGCCGAAGGCACTTCCACCATGCCGCCGATCTGGATGTTTTCAGCGTATTTGACTCCGCGATCCTTGAGTTCTTCCTGAGCGCGGCGCACGTAGCTGAGAACGATGTCGGCTTCGGTCATCCAGGAGAGCATGGGGACCAATAGGCGGACGCGGCCGGTCGCACCGGCGCGCAGAATCGCGCGCAGCTGCGTGAGGAACACGTCGGTGTGGCTCAAGCTGAATCGGATGGCGCGTCGGCCGAGTGACGGATTGGCGATGGGTTTGTCCGGATCTTCGCCGATCGACTCGAGCGCTTCGCGCGAAGGCAGTTTGTCGCCGCCGAGGTCCATGGTGCGGATCGTGACGATCTTGCCGCGCATGGCTTTGACGACGCGTGTATAGGTTTCGAACTGCTCGTCTTCGCTCGGAAAATTCGGGCGGTTCATGAAGAGGAATTCGGAGCGGAAGAGACCGACGCCGTCGGCGCCGTTGGACATTGCTTCCTTGGCATCCTCGGGCAGAGCAAGATTGGCGAGCAGGCTTACGGCACAGCCGTCGGCGGTCACGCAATGCGTGGCCTTGAGCTTGCGTTGACGCAGACGCACCGCATTCATTTTGCGGATGCGCTCGGACATCTGCGGCATACCGTCCTTTTGCGGATTGACGATGACGATGCCCTTGTCGGCGTCCATCAGCAAAACGTCGTCGGTCTGAATCACTTCGCAGGCGTTGCTTACGTTGACCAGCGTTGGGATTTCGAGCGAACGTGCCAGAATGGAGGAGTGCGACGTTGCCGCGCCCTTTTCGATGATCAGGCCCGTGATGGATATGTCCTGACGGCGCTTCAGAATCAGAATGTCGGCCGGACTGAAATCTTCGGCCACCAGAATGACCGAGCTCTCGCTCATCATGCGCGAGACGGTGTCGGCCGGGCGACGGCGACCGCTCAAAACGCGTTGCACGCGCTCGATCACTTGCGCGATGTCGTCAATGCGGTCGGCCAGATAGTCATCGTCGATTTCTTCGAAGCTACGGCGAATGTCCTCTAGCTTAAGCGACAGGGCCCATTCGGCGTTGATCAGACGCTCGCGGATGATGTCCTGGGTTTCCGAGATGATCGAGTCGTCGTTGAGAAGCTGACGGTGCAGTTCCAAAAAGGCGATGGCTTCCGTCGGCGCGTCTTCCTCGCGATTGAGTTCCGCAATCAGTTCGCCGAACTCCTTGTCGACCGTGTGCACGGCGGCGCGCAGGCGCGTGAATTCGGCGCGGGTCTGTGTCTTTTCGATTGTAAAGTGAGGAATCTCGAGTTCGCCTTCGGCAAACATCTGCGCGTGGCCGAAGGCGGCGCCGGGACTAACGGCTGTGCCGCCGAGCGTGACGGGATCCGATTCCGGAGCAGCTTCAGCGCCCGGAGCGATTTCGGTGCCGGTGTCAACTGTTTTTTCTTCCGCTACGTCGGTCGTCGAGGCAGGGGCAATGTCGTTGAGCAGTTTGTCCATCATTCGTCCTCGCCGAACTTCGACTGAAAGAGGGCCACGATAGCTTCGAGTGCCTCTTTGTCATTGCGCCCGTTGGTGATGATTGTGATTTCATCGCCGCATTTGGCGGCCATGGTCATGACGGCAAGGATGGACTTGGCATCAATGCGTTTGCCGTTTTTGTCGAGGATGACGGAACAGTCAAACAAACCGGCGGTTTTAGTGATAAGGCCGGCTGGGCGAGCATGCACGCCCAGTTTGTTCGAGACGGTGATGGTTCTGGACTGCATGAGTGTAGATTTTTTTACCTTGTAGTGCAGCAGGTTAGTCTTTTCGGAGTGCGGGCTTGGCCGCCGAAGCGATGCCGGCTTCGCTCACAACGCGCACAACGTCGGCAAGCGATTCATCTCGGTGCACGATGGCGGTGAGTACCATTGGCAGGTTCATGCCCGAGAGTACCGCCGTGTTGTCGGCGTGCAACATTGATTCGGCGATGTTGAAAGGCGTAGCGCCGACGATGTCGGTCAAGACCAGGCAGCTGTCGGGGGCTTTGGGCAATTTTTCGTAAATCCGAGCTCGCCACTCATCCGTATCGGAGTCGGCCGGAATGTCGAATGCTTCCACGCGGTCGGCAATACGGGCGTCATGCGAGAAAACATGCTCGGCACACTGCTTGAGGGCTCCTGCAAGCGGGGCATGAGCGATAATAAACAGATACGTGGTCACAATAGGCGCTCGAAAGGAACAAAGAGGCGAAAGTCTAGCGCAGGTTGACGATCGTTACCTGTCCGAGTTCGCAGACGAATTCGGAAATCAGCCCCATTTTAAGTCGAATTGGGCGCTAATAGACTGAAAAAACACAAATTTTCCTGAGGAAAAACATGGCTGTACTTGAGTTTCGTTCCCCCGCCAGCGGCGGCTTTTTCATGATGCCGACGACGTTTCAGGGCATTTGCGAAGTGCTTGAACGTCCCTATTCCGAATCCGGCTGCTGGCTGCCCGAAGATCTCCCTGGTGTGATCGAAAAATTACAGGCGGCGGTGGATCGTGAAAAGGACATGATTGATCAGGGAAAAAAGCGTGAACGGGAGCGTGAGCTCAAGGGCTACCCCGGCAGTAACCCCTGGCCCGATGAAGAAGAGGAAAAGAAAGCGCTCGAGCATGTGACTTTTTCCATGCGCGTCTTCCCGCTTCTGGAAATGCTGCGTGCGGCGCAGAAAAGGGGCAAGAAGGTGATGTGGGGCGTTCCTTAAGCACGCCAGAAAGAACGCGTAAAGAGCACAAAGACGGTTACCAGTTCCAAACGTCCGATCAGCATGCAGAAGGTGCACAGCCACAGCTGAGCATCGGTAAGAACCGAGAAGTTGGCGTTGGGTCCTACTGCGCCCAGGCCAGGACCGATGTTGCAGATGCAGCCGAGCACGGCGCCGAAGGCCGTGGTAGCGTCTAGCCCGGTCAGCAGCAATCCCAGGAAGGCGAGAACCGTGGTGGCAAGCCACAGCAGCATGAAGCTCAGCGCCGAAAGTACGGTCTTGTCTGCCAGTACTTGACCGTTTAGAACCATCGGGCGCACCACGCGGGGTTGAGCTGTGGTGACAAGCTGCAGCGACGTGTATTTCACAAGCATCACGACGCGCAGCATCTTCATGCCGCCGCCGGTGCTCCCGCCGCAGGTGGCAAAACAGGCCACCACAAACATCAGGATGTAGATTGAAGCGGGCCATTGTGCGAAGTCTTGGCTCGCGTAGCCAGTCGTCGAGATGACGCTGATGACGTTAAATGCGGCCAGGCGCAGAGCGTGCAGCGGCTCAAGCGAAGTGTCGCTCATAAGGAGCAGTCCCGTGGCGCAGGCTGTCGTGAGCGCGGCGATGCTTAGCCACGACAGACACTCTACGTTTTTGAAATAGGCGACAATCGAGCGTTTTTTCCAAGCAAAGAAATGCAAGGAGAAGCTCACGCCGCAAAGGAGCATGAAGACTATCGCCACAGCCTCGATATTGGGATTGTTCCAGTGGGCAAAGCTCTCATCGTAGGAAGAAAAGCCGCCGAGACTAACCGTCGTGAACATGTGGATGATGCTTTCGTAGGTGTTCATTCCAGCTAGCCGGTAACTTATAAAGCACGCAAATGAAAGCGCGATGTAGATGCCCCACAGGCCCTTGGCCGTATCGGCGATGCGAGGCGTCAGACGCGACTCCTTCATGGGGCCGGAAAATTCCGCGCGGAAGATCTGCGAGCCGCCCACGCCGAGCATCGGAAGAATGGCAACAGCTAGCACCAGGATGCCCATGCCGCCGAGCCAGCTCATCATGCAGCGCCAGAAGTTGATTGATTCCGGCAGTTCACTCAAGCCTGAAAGCACGGTTGCACACGTCGTCGTGATTCCGCTCATGGATTCGAAATAGGCGTGTGTAAAGGATATGCCTGGAATTTCGAGCATCAGAGGGATGGCGCCGAAAAGCGGCGTGACCGCCCAAATGATGGTTGCGAGCAAAAAACCGTCGCGCGGCAGTAGTTCTCGCCGATGGCGTTTCGTGAAGACGTAAAGAGTCAGGCCCGTGATCAAACACAGCACGAAGGCGATCTCAAAGCCGTATGCGGCGCCGTCGTTGTAAAGGCTTGAGACAAAAACCGGCAGCAGAAGCAGACACGCGAAGGCGATCAGCACCGGACCGGTGATATTGAGGACGGGTAGCAAAAAGTAGCGTAGGTTCGCAAACATGCCGACTCCGTCAGAAGAATCCCACATCGACCGCAAAGAGCTTTTCGACCTGTGGAATCACGCGCTTGCCCGGCACGAAGACGATGACGCGGTCCTCGGGTTCGACGACAACGTCCTTTTGAGCGATGAGTACCTCCGGTTCCTCAATGTCATCGGTGTCGCGCACCAGAGCGGCGATTTCAACGCCCTCGGGAAGATCAATGTCGGCGATACGCTTGCCGACCACCTTGGAGCTTCTCTTGTTGCCGTGCGCCACGATTTCAAGCGCTTCGGCAACGCCTCGGCGCAGACTGTGGGCCGCAAGTACGTCGCCGCGGCGCACATGGCGCAACAGCTCGCCGATGGTCGCCTGCGTCGACGATACCGTCACGTCAATCTGCGTGCCCTGCATCAAGGCGCTGAACGTGTCGCTGTCGGTGAGAGCAATCACGCGGCGGGCGCCCAGTTTTTTGGCCAGCAATGCGCCCATGATGTTGTTTTCGTCTCGCGAGGACAGCGAAATGAAGAGATCGCAACGATCGACGCAAAGTTCCGTGAGCGCTTCTTCGTCGGTGAGATTGGCTGTTACCAGTTCCGTGTCTTTTGGAACGGCGGCGGCAAGCGACGTGCAAAGCGCCGCATCTTCGTCAAGGATGGTGATCGTGTAGCCGCGGCGACCTTCGGGACCGTTTAAAAGACCGGCGAGCTGTACGCCCAGGCGAGCGTTGCCTGCGATCATGATGCGGCGGATGCGCTCTTCATGCTGACGCAATTCGCTGATGACGCGGCGCACGTCGCGGCCGGAAGATAGCGCAATGACTTCGTCGCCGCTTTCGATGACGGTTTCCGATGAAATGTCCAGACGACGGTTGCGACGAAACACCGACACGATGCGTGCGGGTACATGCGGCAGATGTACTGCCAGGTCGCCGATCGGTCGTCCCACCAGCGGACTGCCCGCAACGGCGCGCACGCAGAAAAGCACGGCCTTGCCTTCGGCAAAGTCAATGATCTGAAGCGCTTCCGGAAATTCGATCAGACGCAGAAGACTTTCGTTGAGTGCCTGTTCAGGCCAAATGGTGCTGGTGATCTGAAAGCCTTCTTCGGCAAGAAGGCGCGGATACTGTCGCAGTTCCTGATTGCGGACGCGGGCAATACGGGTCGGGATGTTGAAAAGCTGAGAAGCGAGCAGACAGACCGCCATATTGGTTTCGTCGTTGGCGGTGACGGCAAGAATCATGTCGGCGTCGTTGGCACCGGCGCTTTCCAGCACAGACGGCGAGAGGGCGTTACCGGTTACTCCTCGTAGGTCCAGGCGGGTTTCGAGCGCACTAACCCGTTCGGCATCCTGATCCACGATCGTGATGTCGTTGGATTCGTTGACAAGGTTTTCGGCAACCGAGCGACCGATGCGGCCGGCGCCGATGATGAGAATGTGCATACGATGCCGATCATAAGCCGAGCGGGCGAATTTGTCGCCCGCTGCAGCTTAGAAGTGATCCGGGTCCGGAGTGCTGTCGTGCGCAAGCGTGTCCTTCAGGGGCGTGTGCTTGTGCAGGTCGCTTCCGAGGCGCGGAATTTCCAGGTTCAACAGTTTCAGTTTACGGTACAGATGCGTGCGCTCAAGTCCGGCGTGGCGAGCGACCTTCGTCATCTGGCAGTTTTCGTAGGACATCAGGCAGGACAGATAGGCCTTTTCGAAGTCGTCGCGCAACTCCTTGAGCGGACGATTGAAGTCGAGCGTGATGTCGGTGCCGGGAATCTTCAGCACAGGCAAGGATTCGAGGCGTTGTGGGGCTGGAGCGATTACAACGGGTTCCTGCGATTTTTCCTTTTGCTGCTGGTAGCGCGCAAACGTGTTCTGGCGTTGTCCCACGACCAGAGCGTGCTCCACCGTCGAGAGCAGCTTTTGCATGGAAATGGGCTTTTCGAGGAACGACAACGCGCCGAAGCGGATGGCTTCGACAGCGTTTTCGATGGTGCCGTGACCGCTCATCATGACGACGGGGCAGTGCAGCAGTCTGCGTTGTCCCCATTCTTTGAGCAAGGTGATGCCGTCCGTGTCGGGCATCCAGATATCCAACAGGATCAGGTCGTACTTGTCCTGCAGCACAAAAACGCGGGCCGCTTCTGCGCTGTCGGCTGTGTAGACGGTATGGCCTTCATCAGTGAGAATGTCCGAGAGCATTTCTCGGATACCAAGTTCGTCATCGACGATAAGGATTTTTGACATACTGCTTGCTGTTCAAACTTCCAAAAGCGTGCCCTTGTTCAAATTTCAGGACGGCGATTCCACAATGTTACGCACCTTTTGCTCCGCAGGCACGTTTTTATCCTCAGGGTTTGCGTTTTGATGGTCTTCAGGGGCGTGATTATCCGCTGCATCGGCGTTTTGACGGCGGTTGAGCGGGAAAACCAGTGTGATTTTTGCACCGATTACCTCGCCGTTGACTTCCGTACGGTTGCCGAGCGAGATGCGGGCGTGGTGTTCGTCCATGATTTTCTTGACCATCGGCAGGCCTAGGCCCGTACCTGTCGGTTTAGTGGTGATGTAGGGCTCGAATGCTTTGGCTAGCACCGAAGGCGAGAACCCTCCGCCGTTGTCGGTGAGAGTGACGCGCACGCCCGTTGCCGTGCCGTTTTGCATCTGCAGTTCTGCCGTGAGGCAAATGAACGGATCGGGACTGTTGCGGCCGATTGCTTCAACGGAGTTGCTGATGAGGTTGTGGAAAACCTGACGCAACTGATTGGCGTCGCCTCCAATTTCGGGAAGATTGCCGTCGCAGTGCAGCTGAACTTCGGTGCCTGCACTGTGGTAGAAGTCGACGACTTCGGCAAGGAAAAGCTTCAGATTCAGAGGCTTGAGAACAGCTTCGGGAAGCTTGGCGAAATCGCGGAAGTCGTTGACCATCTGCTTCATGGCGTCTACTTGCGTGACGATGGTGCCGGTGGTGCGGTGCAGCAGCGCCTCGTTCTTTTCGTCGAGTTTGCCGGTGAGTTTCATCTCGAGACGCTCGGCCGCCAGACGAATCGGCGTGAGTGGGTTCTTGATTTCATGGGCTAGTCGACGGGCGACTTCGCCCCATGCGACCGCGCGCTGAGCGTCGAGAATGCGTGTGATGTCGTCAAAGATGATCACGAAGCCGGGGCCGTTTTCAAGATGCAGCCTAGAAGCACGCACAAAGAGCGTGACGTCGGCATGGCCTTCGGTGCTCGTGATCGGCAACTCAAACGAGATGGGCGCATCATCGTCCGTGAGCTCCATTTTCTGAGTGAAAGTCTGGGCAAGCGTGGGAGAAACGTCCTGAACCATGGTGCCCGCACCGATTGCGTCAGTGTGCAGGATGTCGGCGGCGGCCGCATTACTCATGGCTACGCGCAACTTGTCGTCCGTCACCAGAACGCCGGATGAAAGATTGGCAAGAATCAGCTCGAGCTGCGAGCGTGCTTGTTCGGCTTCCTGGCGGCGCCGCTCGACGTTTTCTCGGGCGTCAGCCACCTGGAAAATCATGGTGTTGAAGGATTTGGTGAGCAGGTTGATTTCGCTATCGCCGGAATATTCCTTAATCGGGCGCAGGTCGCCTTCAGCCACCTTTCGCGTGCCTCGTGCCAGCTGAAGCACGGGAGCTGTGGTGGCGCTGGCAAACACGAACGCGACGGCAACGGCGACCAAAACGGCCAGCAGCATCGTGAGCGTGAGCGTGATCGTGTAGACGTTGCGAAGCGCCGTACGCGAAAGCACGAGTTCCTGATAGTTTCGATAGCCTTCAACGAGATCAATGGTGTGCTCGGCCATGGCCTTGGGCACGACCTGCGTGAGCTGAAGATAAGTGGTGGGCTGCAGCGCGGCGTAGGCGTCCATCGGCACGATGCTGCGGATGCGCAGCGACCCTTCGCTTTCGGGCTGTTCGCCTTCAAGCAGATAGATGCCGTATTCGGCACGCGCCTTTTGCAATTGGGAAGCCGTCGGACGATCAATGATTGCGGTGACGGTGGGCGAGAAGGAGCTTAAGAGAATTTCGCCTGAAGATGAAAAAACGATGGCAGAAGCCGCGTCCGATGTTTCGCGCATACGATCAAGCGTGAGCGCACGTTCACCTTTGGAGGTAGCGTTCAAAATGGAAGCGATGCGACGGGCTGTTTGCAAGAGCTGATGCTGTTCGCGCGTGAGCACTTCGCTTGAAAGTGCAACGCCGGAGTCAAGCGCCTGTTCCACGCGCACGTCAAACCACGAGTCGATGGATCGCCCGATGAACTGACTTGACACAAAGTAGAGCAACAAGCACGGAAATACGGCTGCGAGTGACAGGTAGAGCGCCAGATTGATGGTCATTCGCGAACCGAACACCTTGTTGCGGCGCTGCTTGAAGAGACGGTAAACAACGGCGCCGATAAAGGCGAGCAGAGCGATCGTTGCAAACGAGGTGACGATGAGCAGGATCGGGAAATAGCGCTCAAAAACGGTGGAATTGGCGCCACCTGCGGCCATTGCTACCAGAAGAACAACCGCAACAACGATAGCGGCGGTCAGGGGAATGCGAAACCAACGGGTCATAACCGCGACGGATCCGGGAAAAGGGTGGCCTTGAGCGCCTGCTGGACATCGATGGTGATCCAATCGCTGTCAAGCTCCCAATCGGAGTTTCCTCCGACGATGACCTGCAGAGGTTTGGGCAGACGGGAGGAGTCAAGCCGCATACGCGCCTCGATCTCAAGCGAAGAGTCTTTGAGCAAGGAGGATTCAGCGATGCGCCAACCGATCAAGTGACGCGTGATCGGAAGAATCTGCTCGAGCGTGTCGTAGGTTTGGGAGAGACCGCCGCGAGAGAACCGATACTGACGGGTAAGCGGACTGAAACTGATGCGCTGAACGAGTTCGAGATGCCCCAGATCCTTGTCAAACCAGAGCGTGCGTTTGCTTTGCAGACGCACTTCGCAGACGAAGTAAAGCGCAATGCCGCGACGCAGACTGTCGATGAGTGTTTCGGGCAGATCGTATTCCCAGCTCAAAGACAGGAAAAGATCATTGCCCTGTGGCTCGAGCACGGCTTGCATGAGCTGAATCTCGGTCGTGTCGGCCGAAGCCGCGCGCGGCACAAGTGCCGCGATCGGAGCGGCGGCGGCAGCGGCGCAAAGTTGGCGGCGAGTGACAGTCATACCGAAATCAGCGTTTCCGCAAAAGTGAATAGAAGAATCCGTCGTGCGGCCCGTCGATGAGATCGGGCATGTCAGGATTGTCGCACGGCATCAGGCGCAGTTGCGAACACGAGCACTTTGGAAGTGCAACGGCTTGTGCATCATCGTGCGCTTCAAGAAAAGCCTTGATCTGCTGCGAACCTTCTTCAGCGAATACCGAACAGACGGCATAGAGGAGTCTGCCGCCGGGTCTGACGACGGGCCAAAGGGCTTCCAGAAGGCGTTTTTGCTGTTGCGCGAGGGCAACAATATCGTCCGGGCGACGAGAAAAAACGATCTCGGGGTGACGACGCACGATGCCGCTTGCCGTGCAGGGTGCATCAAGCAAGACGGCATCAAACGGCTTGCCATCCCACCAACGGGAGATGTCGGCCGCGTCGCACACGCGAACATCTGCCTTGAGAGCCAGTCGCGAGAGGTTTTCCTCAATACGTGGAGCGCGTTGCGGGTCGGATTCCAGAGCCGTGACCGAGCAATCGGAGAGTTCGAGCACGTGCGCCGTTTTGCCGCCGGGGGCGGCGCATGCGTCGAGAATGCGTTCGCCCGCTTTGGGGGCAAGGAAAAGACCGGCTAATTGGGCGCCCGCGTCCTGGACACTGACCAAACCTTCGGCAAAACCTGGAATGCGGTGAACGGGCCGCGCCTTTTCCAGCAGCACGGCCTGACCGCCCAACGCACGAGCGGGACAGCCGGCGGCCTGTGCGTCGGTCAGCCATTTTTCAACAGATGTCTTGCGTACGTTGACGCGCAGTGTCATTGGCGGCTTTTTGTGCAGCGTCTCGAAAAGAGTATCAAGGTTTTGGGGGCCGAATTCCTTGCGCATGCGGTCGATCCACCAGCCCGGTGCGTTGTAGCGGGCGATGCGGTCGGCGAGTATCGTTTTGTCGAGCGCCGCCTTTTCGCGCAGATAACGACGCAGACAGGCGTTGATCAGGCCGCTTGCGCGGTACGTTGCGTTGTTCATGCGCGCCGCGTTGATGGCTTCGTTGACGACGACGTAGGGTTTATCGGGCTGCTCGTTGAGTTCGGAGAGCGAGACGGCTAGAAGTGCCGCCACTTCAGGAGTCGGACGGCGTGAGACGAGTTTGGCGACAAGTCGCTCCAGGAAAACGGCACGGCGCAGCGCGCAGTAAAGAATCGATCGAACGGCGGCTTTTTCGTCGGGCGAAGCGCTGGCGCATCGGACTTCAATCGTGCGGTCAAAGGCCGCTTGCTCGGAAAGATCACCCCAGCATGCGGCAGCAAGCGTCAGCGAACGGCTAAGAGTGGCACTCATTGCAGCACGTCCCCGACGGTAAGTCCGGTGCTCTGTACAAAGGCGGCAGCCGGCATGGCGGGTTTGCCCGCACGCTGAAGTTCAAGACAGTCAATGGCGCCGCTGCCGCAGGCCACGATCAGTCGGTGTCCGGTCTGCAGTACTTCACCGGGTTTGCCGCAGGCGTCAATCGTCGCGGCATTGCGGATTTTGACGGTCTCGCCCTTGAGGACAGCCGTTGCGAACGGAAACGGATTGAAGGCACGAATGCGGCGGGCTACGACCTCGGCCGGAAGAGACCAGTCAATCGGTGCTTCGGATTTAAGGATTTTTTCGGCGTATGTGACGCCTTCTTCGGGCTGCGCTTCCCAGGTGAGCGAATCGGCCTGTTCGAGCGCCTTCACGATCAGCTCGGCGCCCATTTCGGTGAGACGCTCAAAAAGCGTAACCGACGTGTCGGTGTCGGTGATTGCCGTTTCGGATTTCAGGATCATGGGGCCGGTATCAAGGCCTGCTTCCATTTTCATGAGCGTAATGCCGGTGACCGCGTCGCCCGTTTCGATGGCACGCTGCACGGGAGCCGCTCCACGCCAGCGCGGCAGGATCGAACCGTGAATGTTTATGCTCTTGATGTCACCGTCGCGGCCGATGCCTCGGGCGGCGTCAAGCGCGCGCTGCGGCAAAATCAAGCCGTAGGCGGCAACGATCAGCACATCGGCACCGGAATTTTCAAGTGCGACGAGCGCTTCTTCGGCCTCTTCCGGAGCTCGCTTTACGGAAAGCGAAATCGGCGTCAGGACGGGAATGTTGTGCGCCAGAGCCACTTCTTTGACGGCAGAGGGCTTGAGCTTCATGCCGCGGCCGCTCGGACGATCGGGCTGAGTGAGAACAAGACAGACCTCGTGCCCGGCGTCAATCAGGGCGCTCAGGGCGGCAGCAGCAAAGGCAGGGGTGCCGGCAAAAGCAATACGCATAGAAACTCTTGAAGAAGCGGGAAAAATGGTGTGTTGCGCGGTATTGTAGCGGCTTGGTCGGAAAGGCTGAGTAGAATCGGTCAGGTCGTCTTGCAAGCGACGGCATGCTTTAGAGGTTAAAAACAAAACGGATTCACACCATGGAAAAGATGCTTCTTACCCGGCGCGGTCGTTTCGGATGCCGTCTGTACGGCGATCCGGCCATGCCTCCGCTTGTGCTGTTGACGGGCTTAGGGATGAATGCCGCTTCCTGGCCGGAGCCTTTCCTCACGCGTCTGGTACGCAAGGGGCTCTATGTCATTGCGCCGGATAACCGAGACAGCGGATCGAGTATGCTCGGTACGGAGTCCGTGAGCAAGACGCGTATGTTCGCGAGCATCGCCAAGTACATTGCGGGCGGCTCCGTGCATGCTGAATATCGTCTTGAAGATATGGCTGCCGATACCGAAAGCATCATGGATGAATTGGGAATTGAACGCGCGCACATTGCCGGCATTTCCATGGGCGGCATGATTGCGCAGGTGTTTGCCTGCCGTGCGCCGCACCGGACGGTGAGCCTCACGAGCATGTCGTCGGCAACCGGAAACGTCATCACCGGCGTGGGCAACCCGGTGGCCATTCGCCAGGCGTTGCAGCCTGCGCCGAGCACCAAGGATCGACTGGCTTGGCGCAACTATCTGCGCAACGTGATGACGGCGATCGGCACGAAAAACGAGATCTACAGCGATGAGGCGCTCGACAAGATCATTGACGTGGAATTTGAGTACGAGGTGCCGCCGCAGGCCAAAATGCGTCAGCTGATGGCAATTCTTGCCTCAGGCGATCGGCGCGAGCAGCTGCGTCAGCTTTCTGTTCCGACGTTGGTGATTCACGGTACGGCCGATCCGCTTTTGCCTCTTCGCGCTGGTAAAGAAACGGCCGAATGCATTGAGGGGGCCCGCTTTATGCCGATGGAAGGGATGGGGCACGACCTTGCCGCATCCCGTCAGCTGGAAATGGCAGACGCCGTGGCCGCGCATTGCTACGGCACGACGCTGCGGTAAGACGAATCAGCGGTTTTCGCGCTTGGCCTTTTCTTCGCGGGCCTTTTCCTTGCGGCGCTTGGCCAGTTTGGCAGCGGCGCGGGACTTCTTGAGCTGGCTCAGATGGTCGATGAAGACGATGCCGTCGAGGTGATCGAGTTCGTGCTGTACGCATACGCTCATGAGCTCGTCGCACTGCATTTCGAAGAATTCGCCCTTGAGGTCCTGCGCCTTGACGGTGACAAACGAAGGACGCTTCACTTTCTCATAGAGGCCGGGCAGAGACAGGCAGCCTTCTTCGCATTCCTTGATCTCTTCGGAGCGGGAGGTGATTTCAGGGTTGACCAAAACGTGCAGATCGTTTTTTTCTTCCGAGATGTCGATCACGACCATGCGAATGAGTTTGCCCACCTGCGTGGCGGCAAGCCCCACGCCGGGAGCTTCGTACATGGTTTCAGCCATGTCGGCCGCCAGCTGTCTGAGCGCATCGTCGAAAACAACGACGGGTTCGGCCTTGGCAGCCAGACGAGGATCGGGATACTGAACGATGGGCAGAAGTGCCACTGTGAAGACCTCCGGAAAAACTGTCTCGAAAAACGCGGCCGATAAAATTGGCCGGATAAGCGCGCTATTGTATGCGCCAAATGTGGAAAAGCGCTGAATTTACGCAAAATTTTCGGGAAAAACAAGGTGTTTGACAAGGAGAAAAACGTTGTAGACCTTCGCTGGCTGATGCTGATGATAGCTGCCGGCGACATGGGACCTGAGCGACTGCGCCGACTGATGGAGGTCTACACAGACGTCAATCGCATCTTTGATGCCGGTCGCAGAGCCTGTGCGGACATCATTGGTGAGGTAGCCTCGCGCCGTCTTTTTGATGAGGCGCGCGAAGAGCAGGCTCGGAACATCCAAAGGTGGTTGCAGACCACGCCACAGGCCGATTTTGTTTGCTGGGCCGATCCGGACTTCCCAAGGGAGGTTCTTGCTTACGAAGGCGCTCCTTCTTTCTTTTTACTGAGAGGAAGAAGGGAGATTCTTGCCGGCAGACGCATTGCCTTGGCAGGGGCGATGCACGCGAACGATGAGGGGATGCGAAACGCAGCCTCTTTTGCTGAGGCTCTGATTAGGGCCGGACGGACGGTGGTGACGTTTTTGGAAAACGAAACCGATGCGCAGGTTGCCCGTTCGGCGCTGGCGATGGATGACGATTCGCCATCGGGGCTTCTCGTGCTGAGTGCTACGGGGCCCGATCGACTTTATCCGCCCGTCATGCGTGACCTGTATCACCGGGCGGCCGATGGCGGCCTGATTCTGACGCCGCTGATGCCGAGTGTGGGCGTTTCGGAGGAAACGCTGGAGCAGCGGAGAGTTCTCTGTTCGTATCTGTGCCCGGAACTTTTGGTTGTGCAAGCCGAACTTCCGGGGCCGACCCATACTCTGGCACGTATATTTGGTGAAAACAACCGCGACGTTTATGCGATTCCGGGCAGCATCCATTCGCCGCTTTATAAAGGCAGTCATAAGTTGCTTCGGGAAGGTGCGAGACTGACTGAGTCGGTGGCTGACATTGAGGCTTGCGCGAAAGCGTGAAAAGGCGTTTGCGGGAACGATTGACAAAAATCCTGTCAATTCAAATGTCTGCGTTTCTGAAGGCGGTTTGAGGATAAGTTTTCGTTTCGTCCGGAACAAAAAACGATTCGAGAACGGTTGCAAAGCAATGGATTTTGCGGCTATCCTGAAAAAAGAGACGCGTGTTTCGATTTTTTTGCGACGCGTTTCGTGGAATATTTAAAGGTGATATGAAGACACTGATTATCGCGGAGAAGCCGTCAGTTGCCGTTGACATCGCGAAAGTTATCGGCGGATTGAAGAAAACCGGAGACTATTACGAGGGCGAAGACTACATCGTAGGAAACGCCCTCGGTCATCTTTTGGAGCTTGCTTGTCCCGACGCTTACGAAGTCAAGCGCGGCAAGTGGACGTTTGCGCACCTTCCGGTTCTGCCGCCTTATTTTGATTTGAAGCCGATTGCCAAGGCCGGAGAAAAGCTCAAGAACCTCAAGAAGCTGATTCACCGCAAGGACGTTGGTCTCATTATCAACGCATGCGACGCGGGACGCGAAGGCGAATTGATTTTCCGCTATATCATGCAGGCGACGAAAAACGACAAGCCCATCAAGCGCTTGTGGCTACAGTCCATGACGCCGGCAGCCATCCGCGAGGCCTTTGCGCATTTGCGAACCGACGAAGAAATGCAGACGCTTGCTGACGCTGCCCGCAGCCGCTCCGAGGCCGATTGGCTGGTCGGCATCAATGGCACGCGCGCAATGACGGCATTCAACAGTTCCGACGGGGGGTTCTTTCTGACGACCGTTGGCCGTGTGCAGACGCCGACGCTTGCCATTGTCGTGCGCCGTGAAAACGAAATCCGAGCCTTCCGCCCACGCGACTATTGGGAAGTCAAGGCCCAGTTTGCCGTGTCAGGTGGCAACTATGAAGGTCGCTGGTTTGATCCAAAGTTCAAGAAGCACCCGAGCGACAATGCTTTGCGCGCCGAACGACTTTTCGACGAGCAGGTCGCCAAAGACATTCTTGAACGTGTCAAAGGCAAGGTTGCCGCTGTTACCGAGACGTCCAAGCGCACGACGCAGCTCTCTCCGCAGCTTTTTGATCTGACGAGCCTACAGCGCGAAGCCAACAACAAGTTTGGCTATTCAGCCAAGACGACGTTGGCAATCGCACAGGCGCTCTATGAAAAGCACAAGCTACTGACCTATCCGCGTACCGATTCGCGAGCGCTGCCCGAGGACTACCTTGGAACGGTGCAGGAAACGCTGCGACTGCTTTCCGGCACGCAGGCGTATCAATCCTGTGCGGAAGAAATTCTGAAGAAAGGCTGGATTAAGCCCAATCGCCGAATCTTTGACAACGCCAAGATCAGCGATCACTTTGCCATCATCCCGACGCTGCAGCCTGTGAAGACGGGGCTCTCCGAAGCCGAACTCAAGATCTACGACTTAGTGGTGCGTCGCTTCATGGCCGTGTTCTATCCTGCCGCCCAGTTTGATGTGACGACGCGCATCTCCAAGGTGGGCGAAGATCACTTCAAGACCGAAGGCAAGGTGCTCGTTGAACCCGGCTGGATGACTGTCTACGGTCGCGAGGCTGCTCAGGATGCGGCGCTCGTGTCGTTGAACGGGGCTGATACGGCAGACGTCGTTGATGCCAAGCTCGAAAAGCAGCAGACACGTCCGCCTGTTCGTTATAACGAAGCCACTCTTCTGTCGGCGATGGAAGGTGCGGGCAAACTCGTCGAAGACGAAGAACTGCGTGAAGCCATGGCCGAAAAGGGGCTCGGTACGCCGGCTACGCGAGCGGCTATTATTGAAAACCTGATCGACCAAAAGTACATTCAGCGCGACGGGCGTGATTTGCGTGCCACTGCTAAGGCGCAGCAGCTGTTGTCGCTCATTGACGGCCTCAACATCAAGGCGCTGTCGGATCCGGCTCTTACCGGCGAATGGGAGTACAAGCTCGCGCAGATTGCCAAGGGCAATCTGCCGCGCGAAGCGTTCATGCACGAAATCCGTGACATGACCAACACAATCGTGGCATCGGCCAAGAACTACGAAGGCAATACAGTTCCCTTGGAGAATCCGCAGCACTTCAAGACACCCTGCCCGAAGTGCGGAGGCGAAGTGGTGGAAAACTATCGCCGCTACGCCTGCACGACTCCGGGGTGCGACTTCAGCCTCACAAAACATCCGGCGGGCCGCATGTTCGAACCCGAGGAAGTCGAGGAGCTGATGGCCACGCGTCATGTCGGGCCGCTGTCGGGCTTCATCAGCAAAATGGGACGTCCTTTCGAGGCCGAGCTCAAACTCACGGCCGACTGTAAGCTCGAATTTGACTTTGGTGACAAACCTGAGGAAGCCGAGCAACCGCTCGATCCGGCCGCGCTTGAAGAAATCGGAACGTGTCCGAAGTGCGGAGGTCGCGTTTTGATCGGCCCCAACGCTTATATTTGCGAACATGCGATGGGTGACAAGAAATGCGATTTCCGCATCAGCCGTACGATCCTGCAACAGGAAATCGAACCGGAACAGGCTCGTCTGATTCTTACGCAGGGCAAGAGCGGCCTGATGACGGACTTTGTATCGGCTCGAACCAAGCGCAAGTTCAAGGCTTTTTTGATTTGGGATCCCAAGGGTAAGAAGTTGGGCTTTGAATTCCCGCCGCGTGAAGAGGGCGCCAAAAGCGAAACACGCAAAACAGCGACGCGCAAGAAGGCTTCCTAAGGTATAGCGCAGTCCCAGCGGCAAAGAGGTGTTTTCCGGAAGACGGACAGCACCTTTTTTTATCAAATGTTTGCTAATTGTTCGCCATCGAACGAAAGTTGTGATAGCATTCCGTTCGATATCGAACAAATAAAGGAATTCACAATGAGATTACCTAACCAGACCATGGTGCCTTTTCTTGCTGGCTTGCTGCTGGCGGGAACAAGTGCGTTTGTTGCCGAGGAGATGCGTAAGCGCGGTATCGAGGATCTCATTCCTTCGCACGGCAATCTGCTGGTGCATCTTTTTGGGGGCGAAGCCTTGACGGTGACTGAGTTGGCACAGCGTACCGGACGCACCAAGTCGACGATTTCAGTGCTTGCAGGAAAATTGGAAAAAGCCGGCTATTTGCGCCGTGAACCTGATCCCGCTGATGCGCGTTTGTTGCGATTGCGGCTAACTGAAAAAGGCGAGGCACTCGAAGACGCCTTTGCCGAAATCACAGCTGAAATGCACCGCAAGATCAGCGAAGGACTTGGCGAGCAGGAACTTGCTGTATTGGAAGCGCTTCTTGCCAAGAGCGCTCAGATCTTCAATCCGCAACCCGACAGCGTTTACCGCGGTCCGGTTGCCAATGCTTAAGTGTGAAAAAGGAGAGAGTGATGACGGAAAACTTTAAATTGGTTTCTGTAGCCCAGGCGCCTCGTACTGAACTGCATGATCAGTTGGGATTGACCGGTTGCGAAGTGTCGATTAACAGCCTGCCGGCGGGCGCGGCCGTCCCGTTTGTACATGCTCACAAGCAAAACGAAGAGCTCTACGGCGTGTTGTCCGGCAGCGGTGAAATCTGGATTGACGGCGAAGTGCACGCCATCAAAGCCGGTGACTGGTTCCGTGTGAGTCCCGCTGGCAAGCGTGCGATTCGTGCGGCTGAAAACGAAGGCATTACGTTTATCTGCATGCAAACCAAGGCAGGCAGTCTTGAGAACTACACGATGACCGACGGTGTGATGTGTGAAGAAAAGGCGCCTTGGCTGAAGTAATCGAAATAGCTTTCGCCACTAAAAAAGCGGGATCTCCGGTTGCGCGGACATCCCGCTTTTCTTAGCTTGCCGAGCGAGCATCTGTGTCGGCAATGCGCTGAACTAGTACTTGGTCGATCTTGTTGGCGTCAACGTCAATCACTTCGAAACGATAGCCGCCCCAGTCGAAGCGGTCCGTACGCTTCGGGATTTTTCGCAACATGTACATCATGAAGCCTGCGACGGTTTCATAGT
Organism: Sutterella sp. AM11-39; assembly: GCF_003472385.1. Classification (GTDB taxonomy): domain Bacteria; phylum Pseudomonadota; class Gammaproteobacteria; order Burkholderiales; family Burkholderiaceae_F; genus Duodenibacillus; species Duodenibacillus intestinigallinarum. The sequence goes on from NZ_QRLV01000005.1 coordinate 120,531, forward strand.
TTTGCGAATCGGGCAATTCATCCAGATCAAGCGTGTAGACCAGGTCTACCGTGGGCGTGGCGCCGTCGACAAGCCAGCTGTGATCATCACGTTCGATGATCTGGCTTTCTTCGGGGGTGAGCACCAGATCGCCCATCACTGTACTCATTACGTCCTTCAAGGTCACGATGCCCACGACCAGCGCGTACTCATTGAGTACCACGGCAAAGTCTCCGCGCGAACGCTGGAACATTTCCAAAATTTCCGACAGCGTGAGCGTGTCAGGGACAAACTGCACCTGCTGAACAAGTCCCTGCTCGGTGATGGAAATCGGTTTTCCTTCAAGCAGGCGCCTCAACACGTTTTTGCTGTCGATAAAGCCGATGACGTGATCAATGTCGCCGTCACAGACCAGAAAGTAGTTGTGCGGGTTTTGGCTGATCTGTTTGCGAATTTCCGCTTCGCTTTCATCAAGGGTGAAGTAGACGATGGATTCGCGCGCCGTCATGGCTGTAGTAACGGGCCGGTTTTCCATATTGAACACGTTTTCGATCACCGCCTGTTCATTGGCGTCAATGATGCCCTGATCGCTGCCGGCGCTCACCGTCGCGAGAATGTCGTCAGAGGTGAGCTTATCCTTTGGTGCCAACGGAATATTGAGAAAACGCAACACTGCGTTTGCCAGATTGTCAAAAATCCAGACAAAGGGGCTGATGATGGTGCCGAAGATGTGCATGGGCATGGACACCAAAATGGCGTTGCGCTCGGGGTTGTTCATGGCCAGGCGCTTGGGCAGGAGGTCCGACAACAGCACCACGGCGCAGGTGATCAGCAGAAAAGAGCAGACAAAACCCAGCTGGGCCGCAGTTTCCGGAGACAGGATGTAGCGAAATGCTGCCGAAAAATAGGGGGAAAAAGCCGATTCGCCGACGATACCGCCCATGATGGCGGCCATGTTGTTACCGATCTGGATGACTGAGAAGTAGCGTCCCGGGTTTTCTTTTGTCTTCAGCGTTCGCGCGGCTCCTCGAACGCCCTCTTCAGCCATGGCTCGGAGTCGGAGCTTGCGTGCGGCCGCAAGACTGATTTCCGAAAAGGAAAAGAACCCACCGATGCAGACGAGAAGAAAAAGGCAAAAAATTTGAACGCCGAGCGACATAAAAATCCAAAATAATCAACACACTCGGCGCATTTTATCAGAGCTCGCGGAGCGCTATTCGCACTGTGGCCTAACCTGGAGAAAGTGCTCAGACGGCTTGATTTGAACCAAGAATTGGGGAATCAGTACGCGGTCCATTTGGAGAACGAAAGCGGCGGAGGATAAACTTTTTAAAGTTGGGTGCGTGTCGCACCTGGCGTTCAACAGACCGTTTTAATGAAAAAGCGAGCGCACCGCACAACGGACGCCGCAAAGGGAATAACAAAATGAACATCAAGACAGTTTGTGCAATGGGAGCTTTGCTTGCACTTTGCTCGGTCGCCAATGCCGGTCCCGTGTTAGACGCCGTTAAAGCGCGCGGGCAGGTGATCTGTGGTGTCAACACCGCCGCCCCCGGTTTTGCAAGTGCCGACAGCAAAGGCCAGTGGACCGGTCTTGATGTTGATACCTGCCGTGCCGTGGCCGCAGCTGTGCTCGGCGACGCGCAGAAGGTGAAGTTCGTTCCGCTTTCCTCGCCGCAGCGCTTTACGGCTTTGCAGTCGGGTGAAATCGATATTTTGTCTCGCAATACCACCTGGACGCTGACCCGCGACGCCTCTCAGGGTGCCGTTTTTGCGGCCATCAACTACTACGACGGCCAGGGCTTTATGGTTCCCAAGAAGCTCGGAGTCAAGAGTGCCAAGCAGCTTAACGGCGCGACGGTTTGCCTGCAGTCGGGCACGAGTTCCGTTCAGGCTATGGCCGACTACTTTGCCGCCAACAACATGAAGTACAAGCCGGTTATGTTCGATACGACCGAAGCCACGCAGAGCGCCTTCATTTCCGGTCGCTGCCAGGTCTACACGACCGACATGAGCGACCTCGCTGGTGCCCGTACGCGCGCCCGCAATCCGGCTGACTTCGAAATCCTTCCGGAAACCATTTCCAAGGAACCGCTGGGTCCGTCCGTGCGCCGCGGAGACGATGAATGGTTCCAAATCGTCCGCTGGTCTTTCTTCGCTATGGTTGAGGCTGAAGAAAATGGCATCACCAAGGCCAACGTTGATCAGATTCGCGCAACGAGCAAGGTGCCTCAGGTGATGCGCCTTGTCGGTACGGGTGACGATACGGGCAAGCTCCTTGGTTTGGATAAGGACTGGTCGTATCGCATCATCAAGCAAGTCGGCAATTACGGCGAAAGCTGGACGGCCAATTTCGGTCCGAACACCAAACTGAACCTGCCCCGCGGTCTCAACAACTTGTGGACCAAGGGCGGCGTCATGTACGTGCCCCCGATCCGCTAAGCGAACGCTTTTAAGCGCTTGGACGCAAGCGCATCCGAAGCGAGCGCCTTTTAGCTCGTTTTGGAGTCTTTGAGCCGCGGTTGTACGACCTGAAAAACAGGTCGGCCGCGGCTTTTGCATTTAAAATGCGGATCTTATCCATCTGATTACCCTAAGCGGAAAGAAAAATGCAAAGTGAAGAGCAGCGCGGAGATGCTGCCTATCAACAAAGGGAGAGCGCCAAACGAAGACGACAGTGGACCATTCAGTTCGTGGTTCTGGCTGTGCTCGTGGCCTTTGTGTGGCTGTTGGTGCAAAACGTCTCAAGCAATTTGGCCGAACGCAGCATTCGCAGCGGTTTCGACTTCTTAAAAGGCGCTGCCAATTTCGAAATTGGCGAGGTATTGCTGCCGTTTGACTCCAGCCAACCCGTGTGGCTTGCGTTTCTAAACGGCGTTCTGAACACGATTCGCGTGGCAGTGTTTGCGATCATTACCTCGATGGTGCTCGGCGCCGTCGTGGGCATCATGCGCCTTTCCAATCACCCGATTCTGCGGTTCTTGGGCACTGCACACGTTGAGGTGTACCGCAATATTCCGCTCATCATCCAGCTTTTTGCGGTGTACATGTTGATCACCGAGCTGCTGCCGGCGAGCACCGAACCGCTGCACGCCGGTTCCTGGGCGCTGCTCTCCAAAGCGGGGCTGCAGTTTGCCGTGCCGGTTCAGACGGGGCTGGCTGCCATGGCTGCCTTTATTGCGGGCGTGCTGACGGCACTTTTGGTGCGTGAAACACAGCGCCGCCGCGTGACCGATCTGGTGGCGGGGCTTTTGGGTTTTGTGGCCGGCATTACGGTTGCACTCGTCGTTTGGGTGATCTTCGGGTTTTACAGCGGCTGGAGCAAGCCGGTTGTTTCGGGTTTCATGATCGAGGGCGGTGCGTCGCTCTCGCCCGAGTTCCTTGCCTTGTGGCTGGGACTTACGTTCTTTACGTCGGCAGCAATTGCCGAAATCGTTCGCGCCGGTGTGCTCGCCGTCAAGCAGGGGCAGTGGAATGCGGGTCTGGCACTCGGCCTGACTCGCTCTCAGGTGGTGAGCTACATCGTGTTTCCGCAGTCGATGCGTCTGGCGATTCCGCCGCTCACCAGTCAGTTCATGAACCTCACGAAGAACTCGTCTCTGGCCGTGGTGATCGGTTACCCCGACATCGTGGCCGTGGGTAATTCATCGATCAACATCACGGGGCAGGCGCTTGAAGTGATCGTGATCATCATGGCTGTCTACCTGTTCCTCAACCTCATCATCAGCGTGCTCATGAACGCGCTCAATAGCCGCGTCATGCGTGCGCCCCGCTAAAGGAGACTGAAAAAATGGAAACGACTCCTGCGGGATTGAAAAAAACGGTTTTCGAGCAAATCCGGGAACGATTCTTCTATTCCAGCCAGGCCACGGGCATTACGGTGGTTGCCTGTTTCGTGCTGGCGCTCATTCTGTGGCGACTGGTGGACTGGGCGATTGTCGACGCGGTATTTCGCGCCGATCCCAATGCCTGTTATCAGGCAAGCGGCGCGTGTTGGGGCTTTGTGACCGAGAAGTGGCGTTTGATCATCTTCGGACGCTTTCCCTACGAAGAGCAGTGGCGTCCCGCTGTTGCCACGACCGCTATCCTCTTGATGCTGGTTCTTTCGGCCTGGCCGTCGCTCTGGAACCGCAAAGGCGCTCGCATTTTGATGATCGGTTGGGTTGTCGGGTTTGCGGTCTTCTTCGGACTGATGTACGGTGGCTTTGCCGGCATGACGGCCGTACCCACTGACAGTTGGGGCGGTTTGCCGCTTACCGTCATCCTGACACTGCTGGGCATCGGGGTGTCAACGCCGATCGGCATTTTGCTGGCACTCGGCCGCCGCAGCAATCTGACTCTGGTGCGGGTGCTCTCGACGGGCTATATCGAACTCGTTCGCGGCGTGCCGCTCATCACTGTGCTCTTCGTGGCAAGTTTCGTCTTCCCGCTACTGTTGCCGAGCGGCGTGCGAATCGATCCGTTCTGGCGCGTTGCGGGCGGCATCATTCTCTTTCAGGCTGCCTACATGGCCGAAACGGTGCGCGGCGGCCTGCAGACGGTGCCGGCCGGACAGTTCCTTGCGGCCGACTCGCTAGGGTTGACGACCGTGCAGCGCTACGTATACGTGATCCTGCCGCAGGCTCTGGTGGCGGTGATCCCGGCTTTCGTCAACAACCTGCTTTCCATGTTCATGGACACGTCGCTTGTGACGGTCGTTTCCATGTTTGATCTGACGGGCAGTCTGCAGCTTGCGCTCGGCGATGCCAATTGGCGCGATTTCTTCCGCGAAGGCTATATTTTTGTAGCCGCCATTTATTTCGTGAGCTCGTTTGTGATGAGCCGCTACAGCCAGTGGCTTGAGAAGCGCATCGGTGCGGGCGCGAAGACCCGCTGATTAACGATACGGAGAGACGAGCGATGACGCAAAGCGGCGACGCGATGAAAAAGCTCTATTCGCACATCCAGATTCTTACGCAGGAAACGGCGGAAGTCGTGGATGAGGATGTGCTTTGGGAAGGGTTGATGCGATTTGTGCACGAACCCGAAAAATTCAACGATCAGGTCAAAAGCTGTACTGTCACGCCCGGCGCGGGTGATCGGGCCGGTACGGTCTTTGATCGAACGCTTGACTTCGGTTCGCACCGCGTCAAGGAGACGGTGTACCTCAATGAATCTGCACGATTGATGGAATTTCACGTGCAGGAGACAAAGGACTATCCGTCTTCGTGCCTGCGCATGGAAATTTCCCGCACGACGCAGCAGCTGCCTGCGGTGACGTTTACCTATTTTGCCCATAGCGAACCGAAGGTTCCGGCTTCGCTGCGCCCGCTCATCGAGCAGGCGTGGGAGCAGAAAGACAAAGCCATCCTCGAGCGCATCCTTTTGGATAAGCTTGATTCCGACGAACATTGATTGTGATCGACGCTCTGCCGGTAAGCCGCCTATGCGGCTGGCTTGCTGCGGAGCTTTTCTTTTGTTTGTACCATGACCGAACTTTCGACTGACGTGCGCTCCGCCATCGAGACGCGCATTGCCAAAGCCGTCGGCGCTAGCGTCGACCAAGTCCGAGCCGCCGTAGACCTGCTCGATGAAGGCGCTACGGTTCCCTTTATCGCCCGCTACCGCAAGGAAGTCACCGGCGGACTCGATGACACGCAGTTGCGCGATCTGCAAGAGCAGCTGATCTATCAGCGTGAGCTCGAGGAGCGCCGCGCTTCGATCCTGCAGGCCCTGAGCGACTCGGGCAAGCTCACCGAAGAGCTTGAACGCGACATTTGGGCGGCCGATACCAAGCAGCGTCTGGAAGACTTGTATCTGCCGTATAAGCCCAAGCGCCGTACTCGTGCGCAAGTAGCCCGAGAGGCAGGGTTGGAGCCGTTGGCCATGATGCTGTGGGAAGATCCCATGCGCGACCCGGAAACGCAAGCCGCGGCCTTTGTTAACCCGGACAAGGGCGTGGCCGACGTGCGCGCAGCGCTTGATGGTGCTCGCGACATCCTCGCAGAAGTTTTCTTTGAAAATGCTGACATGCTTGAAGAACTGCGCGAATTCCTCTGGAAGAAGGCGTATCTGGTGAGCAAGGTGGTGCCGGAAAAGGAAACCGATCCGGCGGCGGCCAAGTACAGCGACTATTTCGACTACGATGAACCGATTGAAACGGTGCCTTCGCATCGAGCACTTGCCGTCTTCCGAGGGCGTCAGGAAGGCCTGCTGACGGTAAAGGTGCTCCTTACTGAGGAAGAAGAAGCGCTGCCCGTGCATCCCTGTCAGGCGCTGATTGCCCGCGCGCATGGAATCAAGAATCTAGGACGACCTGCCGACGTTTGGCTGGCAGGCGTTGTGCGCTGGTGCTGGCGCGTCAAGTGCCTGGCTTCCGTTGAAGGCGATCTGCTTACTCGCCTTCGCGAACGCGCCGAAACGGAAGCCATCGGTGTTTTCGGTACCAATCTGAAGGATCTTCTTCTTGCTGCTCCGGCTGGCCACAAAGGCGTGATAGGTCTGGATCCGGGTATTCGAACCGGAGTGAAGGTGGCGGTGATTTCCGATACGGGTGCCGTATTGGATACGACGGTGATTTACCCGCATGAGCCTCGCCGAGACTGGGAGGGTTCGATCCATACGCTTGCTCAGCTGGCCCGCAAATACGGCTCCAAGCTCATTTCCATCGGCAACGGTACCGCCAGTCGTGAAACGGATAAGCTCGCCGGTGACCTGATCTCACGCCATCCCGAATTGGGACTGACGAAGATTGTGGTGAGCGAAGCGGGAGCTTCTGTTTATTCGGCTTCCGCTGCGGCGGCGGCCGAACTGCCCGATCTGGACGTGAGCTACCGCGGTGCGGTGTCCATTGCGCGGCGTCTGCAGGATCCCCTTGCTGAACTCGTCAAGATCGATCCGAAAGCCATCGGTGTGGGTCAGTATCAGCATGATGTGAACCAGTCTGAATTGGTGCGCAAGCTCGATGCGGTGGTGGAAGATTGCGTCAACGCCGTGGGCGTTGACGTCAACACGGCCTCGGCAGCGTTGTTGGTACGCGTGGCGGGCCTTTCCTCGTTGCAGGCCAAATCAATTGTGAGCTGGCGTGAGAAAAACGGTGCCTTCGCGGAGCGCCGCGCACTTCTGGACGTGCCTCGCCTCGGTCCCAAGACTTTTGAACAGGCTGCGGGTTTTCTGCGCATTCCCGATGCGGCTGATCCGCTCGATGCTTCGGGCGTTCATCCGGAAGCCTATCCGGTCGTGCAGCGCATCGTGGAAAAGACGGGACTGTCCGTAAAGAGCCTGATCGGCAACCACGACGTGCTCTCGCGGCTGAAAGCGTCGGACTACACCGATGAGCAGTTCGGCGTGCCGACCGTGACGGATATTCTCAAGGAGCTGGAAAAACCCGGCCGAGATCCCCGTCCGGAATTCAAAACAGCTAAATTCCAGGAAGGCGTGCACGAGATCAAAGACCTGGTGCCTGGCATGACGCTCGAAGGCGTGGTTTCCAATGTGGCAGCTTTCGGCGCTTTCGTTGACATTGGTGTGCATCAAGACGGTCTGGTGCATGTGTCGGAACTCTCCGACCGATTCGTTCGGGATCCTCGCGAAGTTGTCAAGGTGGGAGACATCGTGCGGGTTCGTGTTCTTGATGTGGATGTCGCTCGCAAGCGCATCAGTCTTTCCATGCGAAGTCGTGAAAAGGCAGTCAGAAACGTCACTCCGGCAACCGACAAGCGTTCGAACGTCACCGTGAGGCCGAACAACCGTCCGCAGAAGTCGCCTTCGGGGGCAATGGCAGCGGCGTTCGCCGGTCTGAAGCTTGGTCGTTAATCGTCCGGAACGGCAAACAAGAACGGTGTGCGGCAGGCAAAATCCGGCGGCGCACCGTTTTTTATTTTGGGTTTGCAACAGACATATTCCGACAAAGGCAAAATCGATCGATCTGGGCTAGAGTTTGTGCGTCATTGGTTTCATATTGGAGAGAATGATCATGGATCCTAAACAGCTGGCGCCGGTGCTTTCGAACGTGACGGCTTCGGCCGACAAGTTGGCGGCCTGCCCGACGGTCAAGGAAGCCCTTGCAGCGATTCTGCGCGATGAAAAAATCACGCTTGCCGATCAGATTGCCATTACGGAAGTGGAAGCGCCGCCCTTTCATGAAGACGAGCGCGCCAAGGATTTGATGCGTCGCTTTCAGGCGCTTGGCCTCACCGACGTCACGATTGATCAGGAAGGCAACGTCATTGCGCGCCGCCCCGGTACCGGCAATGGCCCTACGCTGGTTCTCGGAGCGCATCTCGATACGGTGTTTCCGGCAGGAACGGACGTGCGCGTTCGCGAAGAAAACGGCATTTATCACGCGCCCGGCATCAGTGACGACGCTCGCGGTCTGGCGGTGATCCTGCAGGTGCTTCGCACGATGCAGGAAAAGAACATTCAGACGGTCGGCGACATCTGTTTCGTCTGCACGGTTGGCGAAGAAGGCAATGGCGATCTGCGCGGTTCCAAGCATCTTTTCCTGAAGTCTGGCATGAAGATCGACGGTTTCATTTCGGTTGATGGCGTTGATGTTGGTCGACTTCTTTGCGCCGCTACTGGCTCCAAGCGCTACCGCGTGCATTTCGACGGCCCGGGCGGCCATTCCTGGAAGAATTACGGTTACCCTTCGGCGATTCACGCTATGGGCCGCGCCATCGCCAAGATTGCCGACGTGCATCCCTGCGAAGAGCCGAGAACAACGTTTACCTGCGGTACGATTGGCGGCGGCACGACCGTCAACTCCATTGCGGCGCACTGCGAGATGGAACTCGACATGCGCAGTGCCGGCGGTAAGGAGCTCGAAGAGATCGAAGCGCAAATTCTGCCCCTGATCCAAGCGGCTTGCGATGAAGAAAATGCCCGCTGGGGCGCCGAAGGCGACTTGGCCGTGAAGCTCACGCTTGAGCCCATCGGTCACCGTCCGGGGGGCCAGCAGTCCGACGAGTCGAGCGTTTTGCAGGCCGCCCGCGCCGCGATGAACGAACTGGGCATCGAACTCAAGAAGTACGATGCGGCTTCGACCGACCACAACATTGCCATCCACTGCGGCATTCCCGCCACGACCTTGGGCGGCGGCGGAGCCGAAGGGTTCAACCATAACGTCAAGGAATGGTATGACCCCAAGGACGGATACTTGGGTGCGCAGCTTGCGTTTTTGACCTCTCTGTTGCTCGTCGGCATGCAGGGTGTCGCCGATCCGCTTTTGCCCAAGCGCGACTGAGGCTTTGAAAAGTGTCTAACGCCTTGAAGCAACCTGAAAAAACGGTGTTTGCCGTTTGGCAGGAAAGCTGGAAATAGGCGAAAATAGCGCACCTTTCAAAAAATAAAACTCGGCCCGTACGGGAGCTTTGACAAAAAGATCACCCGACGGGCCGTTGTTTGCGCGTGCGGCACACGGCCGCACCGTTTCTTTCGACTGATATTTCTCATCCATGTCCAAGCAAGCGCTTTTACGAGAAGTGCGCCGTCGTCGCACTTTTGCCATTATTTCTCACCCTGACGCGGGTAAAACGACCTTGACGGAAAAACTGTTGCTCTTCGGCGGCGCCATTCAGATGGCCGGTGCTGTCAAGGGGCGCAAGGCTGCGCGCCATGCCACAAGCGACTGGATGGAAGTGGAAAAGCAGCGCGGCATCTCGGTAACGAGTTCCGTGATGCAGTTCGAATACAAGGATCACATCATCAATCTGCTCGACACGCCGGGCCACGAGGACTTCTCCGAGGATACGTATCGTGTTCTCACGGCCGTAGACGCCGCCGTCATGGTCATTGACGCGGCCAAGGGCGTCGAAGCTCAGACGATCAAGCTTTTGAATGTCTGCCGCATGCGCAACACGCCGATCATCACGTTCATCAACAAGCTTGATCGTGAAGTGCGCGACCCGCTGGATTTGCTCGGCGAAATCGAATCCGTGCTCAAGCTGCAGTGCGTGCCCATTACCTGGCCGATCGGCATGGGAAAGACGTTCCGCGGTGTGTTTAATCTTCGTAAGAATCACCTGGTGCGCTTTGAACCGGGCACCGAAAAGCTTGCTAAGGAAACCGAACTCATCGAAGGGTTGGATAATCCCCGTCTTGATGAACTCTTTCCGATGGAAATGCCGCCTGTGCGCGAATCCGTGGAGCTTGTGCAGGGTGCAACCGAACCGTTTTCGCTGGAAGCATTTCTCGCCGGTCAGCAAAGCCCGGTGTTCTTCGGCTCCGGTGTGAACAATTTCGGTGTGGAAGATGTTTTGGAAGCGCTTCTGGAGTGGGCGCCGCAGCCGCAGCCTCGTGACGCAGGCTCTCGCTGCGTCGATCCTCTGGAAGAACCCTTTACGGGCTTTGTCTTCAAGATCCAGGCCAACATGGATCCGCGTCACCGTGACCGCATCGCGTTCTTCCGTGTCTGCTCCGGCGTTTATCAGCCCGGCATGAAGGTGCGCCATGTCCGTGAAGGTCGTGAAATGAAGATTGCCAATGCGCTGACCTTCATGGCAAACGAACGCGTCCACATGCAAGAGGCCTATGCGGGCGACATCATCGGTATCTACAACCACGGTCAGCTGCACATCGGCGATACGCTCACCGAAGGTGAAGTGCTGGGCTTTACGGGCATTCCGTACTTTGCGCCGGAATTGTTCCGCTCGGCTCGCGCCCGCGATCCGTTAAAGGGTAAGCAACTGCATCAGGGTCTCAAGGAACTCGGTGAAGAAGGTGCCATTCAGGTTTTTGAAGGCGAATTCGGCAATCTGATGCTTGGTGCCGTAGGCCAGTTGCAATTTGAAATCGTGGCGCAACGTCTGGCGACCGAATACAAGGTAGACGCTATTTACGAGTCAACCGACGTTTCGACGGCCCGCTGGCTGGTGTTTCCCGACGAAAAAACCAAGAAGGATTTCTGTGAAGAACAGGCCGCACGTCTTGCGCGCGACAGCGAAGGCAACATCTGCTACATGGCGACGAGCATCTACAACCTGATGACCACGCAAAAGCATTGGCCGCAGGTGCAGTTCCTGACCACGCGCGAACAGGGCCAGAAGTTCGAATAAGGAAAATCAGCATGCACAAAACCGATCAGAACGTGTGTATTCGCAAGGCGACGCTACAGGATGCGGCGCTGCTTACGCAGATTGAAGCGGCGTGTTTTCCGGCGGCCGAGGCGGCTACCCGCGATCGCTTCGATGCGCGGTTGGAGGCGTTTGCCGACCACTTCCTGATTTGCGAAGTTGACGGTGAGGCGGTGGGCTTTATCGATGGGATGGTGATCGACAGCCCCTACATCGAAGATGTTATGTTCGAAAAGGCCGACAGGCACTGCCCCGACGGCGCCTGGCAGAGTATCTTCGGCCTCAATACGTTGCCCAAATACCGCCGTCGCGGTTATGCGGCGCGACTTATGCAGGCGCTCATTGCGCAGGCCAGAGAAGAGGGCCGCCGCGGCTTGACGCTAACATGCAAGGAGCACATGCTGCACTATTACGCCAAATTCGGGTTTGTGCCGCTCGGTGCCTCCGATTCTCAGCACGGCGGAGCCCGCTGGTTTGATATGGTGCTTGAGTTCAAGCCCGAGATTGCCGTGCAGCCGCCGGTGAAGGCCGTCTTATTCGATTTGGACGGTACGTTGGTCGATTCGGTGCCGATGCTTACCGCAGCCGTCAATCGCGTGATGCGCGCCAACGGCTGCCCGGAATTTACCGAGGCGCAAATTGCCGCCATGGTCGGCAGAGGCGCAAAGGCTCTCATTGAAAGCGTGTGTGCGGCTCAGAATATTGAACCGACGCCTGAAAACGTCCAGCGTTTCCTGCAGGCGTACGCTGCTGCCATGATGGGAAGTGGGTTACCTGAAGAAAAGTTCTATCCGGGCGCACGAGAAGCCGTGGCCGCATTGCAGGCCGCAGGTTTTAAGACGGCTCTTGTTACCAACAAGATGCGTATGGTGACGGAGACTTTCGTTCAGCGTAGCGGTTTGAATGCGGATCTGGATGTCTTAGTGGCCGGAGACGACACAGATCATCCCAAGCCTGCTCCCGACATGCTGCTTCTTGCTTGCGAAAAGCTGGGCGTGAGTCCGACCGAAGCGGTCATGGTGGGTGATTCGGAAAACGACGCATGGGCCGCCAAAGCTGCTGGCATTCGCGCCATGCTCGTGAGCACCGGCTATAACGGTACGGTGCCGATGACGCAGTGGGCAAAGGACAACGGTTTTTCCCTGGTGTTTGACAGCGTTGCAGGCATCAAGGATTACATCTTTGCTTGCGAAGGAAAGTTTGTGAGCTGACAGAGAAAAGCGCGCCATCGAGCGCGCTTTTCGGATTAATGAGCCAACAAGCCGCTGCGGTTTCTAAAGTGCAGTGAGGAGCCGAAGCGATGGCGCCCGATAACGCGTCCGGTGACGGCTTCTAGTTCCTGCTCCAGCATCACGTTGCTGTCGGGTTCCGATTCGGTGCCCTGCTTGTTGTCGTAGAGCTGATAGCTTGCGCGTGTGCGCTGAGGCGTGACGTTGGGCATGATCACGTTGCAGCCGGAAAGAACGCCCAGCGTGCGGCCGCCTGTCACGAGTGTTTCCAGTGCTGTGGCCGCAGCCATGTTGACGGTGGGCAGAGCCAGTCGCGTGGCGGACAACATATTGCGCGTGAGCGTCAGAAGCGCGTCCTTTTGCATCATGCCGTCGGCCACCATATCGCCGCCGTGGCTCACCAGGTAGGGGCCCATGCCGAGCATGTCGGCGTCAAGCGACTCAAAGGTGCGGATGTCGCGCACCAGATCTTCCAGGCTTTGCCCAGGGATGCCGATCATCACGCCGGTTCCGACTTGATAGCCGAGCTTGCGAAGCGTCGCCAAAGCTTCCAGTCGCGCGGGCCATGTCTTTTGTGCGCCGCCTTTGCCTGAGTGCAGATAGTTAAACAGTTCAAGATTGCTTGTCTCAATGCGAAGCAGATAGCGAAGGGCCTTGCGGTTGCCTGCCGCTTGTGCCCAGCGCTCGTATGTTTCTTCCGTCTGCTCGCCGAAGCTCAGCGTGACGCCGCACCCTTCGGGGATGCCTTCTTCGATGCTCATGCGATGAATGCGACGCAGGACGTCTTCGACAAAGGCGATGAACTTTTCATCCGTGCGTTCACCTGCCTGCAGGGCCACCGAGCCGTAACCGGCTCGCACTGCGTAGCGGGCCGCCTCAACGATTTCGTCTGGAGTCAGCGTATAGCGCTGAGCCTGATGGTTGCCCTTGCGGATACCGCAGTAACGGCAGTCGTAGATGCAATAGTTGCTGATTTCGATAAGTCCGCGAAACCACAGCGCATTGCCGTGCACGCGGGTAGTGCGGTCGTAGGCTTCACGCCACAGACGGGCACAGCACTCGGTATCGGTCAGCGACAGGAAGGCGAGAAGATCTTCGTCGGTGAATGTGTCTTTGGCCAGAACGGATTCAAGCGTTTGCAGATTCATACTTAGGAGCGGTTGGAGAAGGTTTCGCGGGCTTCGTGAAACGCCTTCATGGCTTCGGGATGCAGTTCGAGCGCGCGCTCAAGCACACCTTGAAGGTGGCTGATGGCAACGCCGTAGTTGGTCATAGGCACGTTCTGACGCTTGGCCTGTGCAAGACGCGTGAGCATGTGGCGTCGCGTTACGACGCAACCGCCGCACTGCAAAATGAGTTTGTAGGGTGTCAGATCCACGGGAAAGTCTTTACCGACCACGACCTCGACGTCCAGTTCGCCTCCGACTTTTTTGGCTAGCCAGCGCGGCAGTTTTTTGCGGCCGATATCATCAGGCTGAGGATGGTGCGAGCATGTCTCGCAGATCATCACCTTGTCGCCCGGGCGCAAAAAGTCGATCATGGCTGCACCGCGGGCCATGTCAACAAGGTCGCACTTGCTGTAGGCCATCTGAATTGAGAAGGTCGTCACAGGAATTTCCTTTGGGGTCTGATCGACAACTGACTGCACCACCTGACTGTCGGTGACGACGAAGGCGGGTGGTTCTTTTTCATTGGCAAGCGCTTCAGCCAGGCGGTTTTCGCGCACGACGATGCACTTGGCGTCGGCGTCGAGAATTTCACGAATGGCTTGTACCTGAGGAAGAATCAGACGCCCCTTGGGGGCCCCCGTGTCAATCGGCGTGACGAGCATCACGGTGTCGCCCGGATGTACCAGATCACCCAGCAGCGGAAGATCCGGATCAACAGCGCTTTGAGCAAGTTTTACGATGGCCTCGCGCACGGCGTCAATGTTTTGCTTTTGGCTGGCGCAAACCGTGACCGGTTCGTAGCCGAGTTCGCGGACCTGATTTTCTGTGGCGGTAAGAGCTTGAGAGTCAGCTGTGTCGGCCTTGTTCAAAACGACGACGGCGGGCGTGGCAGTGCTTTTGACTGTGCCGATGAGTTCCAGCTCGCTCTCAGTGAGCGCCTTGGCATCGCAGACGATCAGCGCCACGTCTACCCAGCCCAGAACAGCGAGCGAACGTTCCGTACGAAGTCCGCCCAGTTCGCCGACATCGTCAATGCCAGCGGTATCGATGAAGACAACCGGACCGATCGGCGCGAGTTCGCAGGCTTTTTCCACCGGATCGGTGGTGGTGCCGGGTACGTCACTCACGATGGCAATTTTTTGATTGGTGAGTGCATTGATGAGCGAACTTTTGCCGGCGTTGCGTCGACCGAAAAGACCGATGTGAAGGCGAAGCCCCTTGGGAGTCTGCATGCGGGATGCAATGCCGATGACCGGATTTGTCATATCAGTACAAAAGGTAATAAGTTAAAAGATTCGACCGTTTGGCGGACCTTGATTGTAGAGCCGCGACAGGCAAAAAAATCCCGCCCGAAGGATTTGTTTTCTTTCGAGCGGGATTTCGGACGGCAAGCCTGACGAATCAGGCTTGCTGCAAACGCAACATTACTTTTCGATGTTGGTGCGAATGACGTCCTTTTCGAGCCACACGGGCGAGTGGTGTTCAGCAGCTTCCCAGCTGATGTCGCCGGTACCGATACGCCAGATGCCGAGGAAGTGAGACATCGACAGCAGGGCGAGCGGAATGTGAGCGCAGACCACGAGCACAGTGATGAACAGCGAGCCCCAGACGTGGAGGTACCACATGGAGAGGAAGGCGTCCTTACCGATGGCCGGAGCGAACACCCACAGCAGCCAGCCGGTGACGATGAGCATCACGATGGCAGCGGTGAAGAGCAGGTAGGAAGCCTTCTGGCCGGCGTTGTAGCGGCCCTGCGGCGTGACTTCAACCGGGCCGAACGGGATCTTGAAGAAGCGACGCGGGTAGCCGCCGAAGTTGCGGAACCACAGGATCGTGTTCTTGTCCCAGATCAGGCAGGCATTGATCATCAGAGCAAAACGTTCGGGGGCGAACAGGAGATAGCCCACGAGGTTGAGCGTGAAGACGATGCCGAGACCGACGTGCCACGCCATCAGGCTTTCGCCCGTAGCAGCTTCGGGTTTGGCGAGGTAGACGATGGCGCCGGTGATGACGAGCGCAAACCAAAGAATTGCGTTAAGACCGTGGAAGACCTTATCGGCAACATGGAAGCGCAAAATGCGGTCGTTGTGATTGGCCATGATTGCGACCTCCTTCAATTAGTGGTGAGCGGAAAGCTGCGAGCGCTGGAAGTAGTGCGTGTGCAGCAGACCGTACATGGTGTTGTCCATCGGAGCGGCGCCGAGATCAACGTAGATCTGACGCACGACGGGGTTCTGGTGCGAGCTTGTCAGGTTCATGGCCTGGCAGAGTTTGTCGTCGGCATAGAGACCCTTCTGACGGGCAAGCAAAACGGAATTGCGGTTCGCGAGCAGATCGCCGACAGCCCAACCGGTGGCACCGGCGGCGACAGCGCAAAGACCCACAACCTTAAACAGACCGCGGCGGCCGAGAATGACACTCGCCGGGCGTTCTTCAAACTGGTAAACGGACATTTGTGTGTTCCTTTCTATCGGCTAATGGGTTAGAGGCTCACGGGGAGCGGGAACAAGGGCTTGAGCCAGCCGGTGCCGGTGCCCTGAACAGGCTGACCGCCGCCGTTGACGCAACCGCCCGGGCAGTTCATCACTTCGATGAAGTGCCAACGATCCGGATTTCCGCGCAGTTCGTTAAGAACGTGCTCGAGAGCCTGATTGGCGCCGTTGACCACGCAAACGCGCAGTTCGAAGGTCTTGCCGTTCAGTTCGGGCAGAGCCAGCGGAATCTTGGCTTCCACGTAGCTGTTGTCGAGGCCGCGCACCGGGATGATGTCGGCGTTGTCGAGTTCCTTGCCCATCAGCACACGGTAGGCCGTACGCAGAGCAGCTTCCATCACACCGCCGGAGCAGCCGAAAATCGTGCCGGCGCCGGTGTAGACGTCGAGATTTTCACGCTTGCGATCCTTCGGGAGCGTGAGCGGGTTGATGTTGTGGCGACGCAGCAGTTCGGCGATGTCGCGGGCGGTGAGCACGGCGTCAACGTCGGGGAAGCGCGGCGTGTCGGCAGGAATCGTGCCGGCCTTGATGTGATAACGCCAGGCGGTGTCCATTTCGGGACGGCTGGCTTCGAGGATCTTGGCCGTGCAGGGAGCGATGGCCACAACCTTCACGTTGCGCGGATCCGTGTTGTAGAGGAACTTCGGAGCCCACACCTTGGCGAGCACGCCGCCCATCTGAATCGGGCTCTTGGCCGTGGACAAATGCGGGAGGAAGTCGGCGTTGAACGTTTCGGCATTGCGCACCCAGGCCGGGCAGCAGCTCGTGAAGTGCGGCAGCGGATGGTGAGCGGCGCGTTCGAATTCGGGGCCGCGCTTGCCGAGCACCCAGTACTGGACCTTGCGCACGAATTCCGTGCCTTCTTCCATGATGGTCTGGTCAGCGGAGCTGTTGACGTCGTAGGTCTTGAAGCCCAACTTTTCGAAGGCGTTCATCATCTGATCGGTGGACAGATCGCCGGGCTTGCCGCCGAATTCTTCCGCGATCGACACGCGAACAGCCGGGGAGGGGTGAGCTACCACAACGTTGCTCTTGTCGGCGAGCATCTTGTCGACGGTGTCGACAAAGCTCATCTGTTCGATGGCGTTGAACGGGCAGCTGATCAGGCACTGGCCGCAGGTGACGCAACGCTGATCGTCAATCTTGTGCTTGGAGCCGAGATGGCCCTGAATGGCATCGACCGGGCAGACCTTGCGGCAGGTGTCGCAAGCTTCGCACAGGTCTTCATTGATTTTGATGATGCCGCGCAACTCGCCCTTGCGAATGTTGCCGACAAAATCGGGGCCGTTCAGGCCGAAGGCGTCAGCCGTCGGATTGAACGTCTTGATTCTGATGGTTTTTGCACTCATCTTTAGGGATCTCCTGTTCTTTTAAAAAGGGCGTCGATCCTGACTCGAAACAGGGCTCTCTAACGCCGCTTTCGCTGGTGCCGAGAAACCGAAACAGACCCGTCCGCGGCAATCCGAACAACTGCCCCGGACTAGATACAGATAAACAAAGATAGGGTCGGTGCGGCTTTAGGGGAGGAACACAAAGAGACGGCTTTGCATTCCGGCACTCGCGCGGGTCGATTTTATAGGCAACAAGCGCGAAAAACTAGGCATTTCAGGGGGCGGACGGAATAAAAAAAGGATAGGTCGGAAGGTGATCGGAGGATCATCCGAAAGTTTGATTTAGCGCAAATTACTTGCGAACTGAAATAAATAGAAAAGAAAAAATGCTTTAAAAACAAAAGGATGACATTTGATTTGTGAAAGTTTTTCCTATGGCTTCGAAGGAAACAATGAAAGACTCTCGCAAATTGCTACTTAAAAAGAGGTAGATTGGGCTAAGGCAGAAGTAGCAATCGGTTTATTTTGTCGTGGCGTAGCAAAAGTTTGATTTAAGTCAAAAGTGGTGCAAAGTCTCACGGCGAAAGAGGTGAAGATCGAACCGCCGCTTTTGTATGAGTCCGAACGAAAAAAAAGGCCGCCCGAAAGAGGCGGCCGCAGTGCGCGTTGCGAACAATCAGCAGTCGATGTCGCGAAGCGGTTTTCTGAGTTCGGCGCGGACGTTATCCATGCCCGAATAGAAGGCTTTCATCATCACCAAACCAAGGAACTTGCCCGCATCAGTCACGATCAGATTGTCGGGATCTTCGGGGTTGTCCTTGATGGCTCCTGCGATGCGAAGTCCAAGCATTTCTTTGAAAAGAGCTTTGTCGAGATCAACGCCATGTACTTCTCGGAAATACTTGCGCGACAGACGCGCCGAGAAGAGGCCCAGAAGCAGGCGGTACTGCAAGACGGCGTGTTTGTCGAAGTTGCGGCGGCGTTCCACGCCGGTCATGCCGGCCTTGATACGCTCGTTGTATCGGCGCAGACTGAAGGTGTTGACGTACAGGCTACTGCCCAGGAACGAGAAGGCGCCGGAGCCCACGCCCAGATATTCGTCGTGATCAACCACGTACTCATCGAAGCCTTCATCGTGAGTGCGTCCGAACGTCCAGCTCGTGAGCTGTCGGTAGTGGTTGCCGAGCGTGTTCATGATTACGGCGTACTGGTCAGCAAGTTCGATGCCCTTGGCGGCAATCGTCTGTTTGACGCTTTTGCGGGTCTGGCTCGTCACCATCAACGGATAGGTCGTGATCTGACGGGGATTGAGCTCCACGAGCAGATCCATGTCACGCTGAAGCATTTCAAGATTCTGGCCGCGGAAACCGAAGATCATGTCCACATTGGTCGTCGGAAAAAGCTCGAGTGCTTCCTGCAGACGTTCGTAAATGAGAGCGCCGGAGCCGAACTTGTCATAGCGTTCGGTCATCTTGAGGATGTCGTCATTGAAGCTTTGCACACCGATGCTCATGCGGTCTACGAGCCCCTTGAGATTGCGGAACGTGGGCGTGGCGATCTGAAGCGGGTCGGTTTCGCACGACACTTCCTTGATGCCGGGGAAAAGCGTGCGAGCGTGTTCGATCGTGCGAATGAGTTCGTCTTCGAGAATTGTCGTCGTGCCTCCGCCGATGTACATGCTCGTGAAGTCGTAGCCGAGCGCCTTCACGTAGTCCATTTCCTTGCGCAGATTGATGAAGTATTCGCGCGCCTTGTGTTCCTTGAAGAGGAAACGATGGAATGTGCAGTATGAGCAAAGCGTCTTGCAGAACGGAATATGGGCGTAAAGCAGGTACTGGTGACCGGGCTGCGGTTCCGGCGGTCGGTCGAGAACGACGGGATCGCAGTTGAGGTAGCGGTCGATGTAGTACTGCATGATTCGGTCGGTGAGATTGATCATCCAGTTGGGCATCAACTTGCCGATGCGAACCTGAGGCTGTTCAGTCATAAATCTAAAAAAAGCAGAAAAGACGGCTGCACGAGATGTGTCATGCAGCCGGAAAGCTAAAGGTTAGGTCGAAGCAATTGTACGGATAAACGGCACGGCTAAACCTTAAGCGCGAGCGTGCGAGAGGTACATTTCTTCAATTTGAGCGGCAAAAAGCTCGTTAAGCGGCTTGCGCTTGAGCTTGAGCGTCGGGGTGAGCAAACCGTTGTCGATGGTCCACGGCTCAAGCGTGAGCACCACATTGCGCGGTAGCGCATAGTGCGGAAAGCCTGCTGCTGCCGCGCGTGCGCGCTTCAAAACAGCCGAACGCACGGCGTTGCTTTGCAGCGCCAGTTTGTCGTTGGGGTCGACGCCGAGTTTGGCGGCAAGCTTCTTCCATTCTTCGGGGTTTAGAACGGCTACGAAGGAAATGAAGGGACGCGCTTCACCCACAACGAAAGTCTGCGCAAAGAGCGGATCCGTTTCGAGCGCGAGTTCCAAATCAACGGGCGGCACCTTTTCTCCGGTACTCGTTACGATGATTTCCTTGATGCGGCCGCGAATGCGCAGCAGACCCTCTTCGTTAAATTCGCCGACGTCGCCCGTGGAGAGCCATCCGTCGGGCGAGAGGACTCTGGCGGTGTCTTCCGGACGGTTCCAGTAGCCCTTCATGACGGAAGGCGCGCGAATCTGGATTTCATTGGTATCCGGCGCCAGGCGCAGCTCTACGTTCGGGAAGGTGCGGCCGACGGTGTCGGGCTGATTGAGCGTAAGTGAATTGCCGGCGATGATGGGCGAAGCCTCGGTCATGCCGTAACCCTGAATTGGAGGGATTCCCAGACCGCAGAACATGCGGGCAACCTTGTGGTTGAGTGCGGCGCCGCCAGCGATGGCGACCTTGAGCTTGCCGCCGAACTGCAGTGCGACCTTGTTGGCCACCAGATGCTTGAGAATCGGCCACACGATCGGATCAAGCCAGGACAGGGAAGTCGCAGTCACGGGCAGACGGTTGGCTTTGCAGAACCGGCGCCAGCCCACATCAACGCAGGTGTTAAAGAGCGCGCGGGCGATGGCCGATTGCTTGCCCAGACGATCCAGAATGCGGGCGTAAATGCGCTCGTAGATGCGAGGCACCGAAATAAGAACGTCGGGATGCACTATGCGGAAGTCTTCGCTCAACAGCATGATCGAACGATTGAAGACGATGGTGCAACCCATGCCGAGTGGCAGGTAGTAGCCCGCCGTACGTTCAAATGTGTGCGAAAGCGGCAGGAACGACAGAAAGACGTAGCCCGGCTGCGGCGCCGGAGCTATGTGTTCGAGCGTGGCAATTACGTTGGAGACGACATTGTTGTGCGTGAGCATGACGCCCTTGGGTTTGCCGGTGGTGCCGGACGTGTAGACGATGGCGGCCAGATCCTCGGGGGCGGGACCCTCGGGCAACTGATCAACGCCGTGTCCCAGTGCCAGAAAGTCATCAACACCGTAAATCTTGGGGCCGCCGCGCTTTTGTTTGGCGGGTGTTACCTCATCGGTGAGGATGACTGTCTTAAGAGCGGGCAGTTTTTCTCGGACGGCTTCAATGGCAAGCCATCGTTCGTATTTATTTGTGATCAGACATTCTGCACCGCTGTCTCCGAGGATGAAGGACAACGATCCTGGCGTGTCGATGGCGTGCAACGGTACGGGGATCATTGCGTTTGCGAGCACTGCCTGGTCGGCGAGTACGTGATCGACGGAATTGTTGAGCAGAATGCTCACACGGGCGCCGCGCGTCAAGCCGAGACCGGCGAGCGCCTTGCGCCATTCGACGATGCGGTCGTTGAGTTCCAGGTAGCTGAGCGGTTCCCAGGTGTTGGTCGTACGGTCAAACTGCTTCAGGGCAATTTCGCCGCCCGTGAGCGAAGCCCGCAGGGGAACGAATTGATCAAGCGTGGTGCATTGCTTCAGAGCTGCAAGACGCTGCGCGGAATTGTCAACGGTTCTCTGATTCGACATCTTCAATCTGATAAAGCAAGGCGGAGTGCCGCAATTGGCGGCTCCGTATCTTTCGGAGCAAGCTGCGCAAAAATTTTAGCGCAGAGCTAGTTGGCGGCGATAAGCCCTTTTTTCGTTGATTTTGAACGAAGTTATTCGCTGAAAAGCCCAGTTGAGAGATAACGCTCGCCCGAGTCGGGAAAAATGACGACGATGCGTCCATGATCATAGGGCGGTTTGCGGGCCAAACGAACGGCAGCCTCAAGAGCGCTGCCCGAACTGATGCCTACGAAAACGCCGTCGGTTTTAAGAACCAGACGCGTCATTGCCGCCGCCTCTTCATTGCCGACTTGCATGACTTCATGGTAGACCGATGTGTCGAGTGTTCCCGGAACAAACCCTGCGCCGATACCTTGGATTTTGTGCGGACCGGCTTTACCGCCGGACAGGACGGGTGAGCCCTTGGGTTCGACCGCGACGACGCGAATGCCGGGATCGCAGCGTCGCAGGAATTGGCCGGTGCCCGTGATCGTTCCACCCGACCCGACGGCGCTGACAAACGCGTCGATGCGTCCTTGCATATCGTCCCAGATTTCGGGTCCGGTGGTCTCGTAGTGCGCCTTGGCGTTGGCGGCATTGTCAAATTGGTTGGGCATGAAGGCACCCGGCGTGGAGGCAACGATTTCCTTGGCTTTGTCGACGGCTCCGCTCATACCGAGCGAGGCCGGCGTAAGCACGATTTCCGCGCCGTAAGTTTTGAGCAGCATGCGGCGCTCCACGCTCATTGATTCGGGCATGGTAAGAACGGTGCGAAAACCCAAGGCTCGTGCCACCAGCGCAAGACCGATGCCGGTGTTGCCGCTGGTCGGCTCCACGATGAGGCCGCCCGGCAGAAGTTTTCCTTCGGCCTGAGCCGTCTTGATCATGGAGAGTGCCGCACGGTCCTTGATGCTGCCGCCGGGGTTGAAGCATTCGAGCTTGGCGAAAATCTGGGCGGTCAAGCCGAGCTCTTTTTCAAGTCCTTTGAGTTCCAGAAGCGGCGTGCGCCCGATGGTTTCGGTGATGGATTGGCAAAGTGACATACTGACCTCAAGTGGTGAGAAAACCGTGTGCCGTACTTAAGGAATGATGTTTCCGGAAAGAGGTACGGGCTCGATGCGTCCGAGCAGATCCGTAAGATGGATCGGATCGTTCGTGTAGCGGGAATACTGCACGGTATTGGCGGTAACGCGCATCACGTAGTCACGGGTTTCCGAATAGGGAATCGTTTCGGCAAAAAGCGCTCCTTCGACTTCCTTGGTGAGCGTTGAGCGCCAAGCGGCGGCTTTGGATGGGCCTGCGTTGTAGCTTGCGGTAGCAAGCGTCACATTGGGGCTCACGTTCTCTCTGACGAGGCGCAGATACTGCGTTCCCAGAAACAGATTGGTGTCGATGTCGGAGATCTTGCTGTTGTTATAACCTTTAAGTCCCGTCTGCTTGGCGACCCAGCGGGCCGTTGATGGCATGACCTGCATCAAGCCGCGTGCGCCCGCGGAACTGAGTGCCAAGCTGATAAAGCGCGACTCTTGACGAATAAGGCCGAAGACCAGATTTTGCGGTAGCTGTGCTTCGTCGGCAGCCCGATTGATCTTGTCGGCAAAAGGCTTCGGGTAGAGCTGGTTGAAGGCGGCAGCCCGGCCGGTGCTGGCGGCTGTGTTGATGCGGCGATGCTCCAGCCCGAGAGCGCCTGCGTATTCCGCAATTTCTAAGCGTTCGCGATTCTTCATGCCGATCAGGGCCCAGTTCCATTCGCGATGCCCCTCGTAGGGTAGACCCAGCGCGTAAAAGCGCACCGCGCGTTGGACGGAAGGATTCTTGGAAAACTTGGCAAAACTTTCCTTTGAGGGCTCGGGCTTCATGCTTTCGGGACCTTTGTGATAAGGTTTCCCGAGGAAGTCTGCGGCCAGAAGGTTGTAGAACTCATAGCCGCGCACGAGGCTTTGCATCAATTTGTCGGCCTGCGCTTTCTTGCCGACGGCCGCGAGCATGCGAGCCCGCCAATACGTCCAGTTGTCGGCTTTTTTCACGGAGGGAGAAAGCCGAGAAATCGCGGACAGCACCTCTTGAGGCGTGCCGTTGCGCAATGCGGCGCGAGCCTGCCAGACCAGTACCGTGGCGCCGTTGACGATCAGCGTCGAGGAGGCGGCCGATTTCAATCCTTCGCCGGCAAGCTTGTAGTAACGCAGACTTGCGGCATCCTGATCCACAGCCGCTTCATAACCGATACGCCCCCACAAGAGCGCCTTGGTGGAGGAATTGATGCGTCCGTCGGTGGCGTGTGCGATCGTGACAGCTGCGCCGATGTCTTTCTGTACGATGCGAAGCGAAGCGGCGATCAAAAGGCGAACGGGTTTTTTCTTGAGCACTTTGCGGTTGCGCTGCAGCCAGCGCGACGGATTGGTCAGAATCTGCGAAAGCTCTTTCTTGTTAACCGGTAGGTATTTGGCAGGCGTTTCCTTGACCAACTGCGTAGCCAGCGTGTAGCGCTTTTTCTGCAGCAAAATCAACAGGTACTGCCACGTCCAACTGCGGTCGGCCTCAAGTGTTCTGGCGGCAAGTTTCTTGCACGCGTCAATTTGCGGTGCCGTGGTGCGCAACAGCAGACTCTTGGCTTGTGCAAGTGCCTGCGCGGAGGGTTTGCCGCTTCCGAGCGCAAACGTTTGGCGCATGCACAGGATGTCGCGCTCTTCTCGATTCCACTTGAGTTTCGGATAAAGGGCGGCAAAGCGCTTGGCATCGTTGGCTTGAGCGGCATAGCGCAGCCAATCCGTGCGGGCGCGTTCGGCAAGATATTCCGACTCATGCATTTCGATAAAGCGTGCGTAGCGCTTTTCGACGGCGGCCGTGAGCTTCTTGTTTTTTTTGAGATCCTGCTCGGCTTGGGCGTTGATTTCCCAAAGTTCGACATAGCCGCCCAGTGGATGATTCTTGACGCGTGCTGCCAGGGTCTTCAATTGAGCAACGTCGTTTTTCTGCGCGGCCTTCCGGGCAGCCAAAATGTCTTCGTCGCCTTCGAGTTCTTCGCCGAAGTGCGCGGGAAGAAGGTTGCTCGAAAGCGTTGCGGGCGGAACGAGCGTGTAGTCGGCCTTGGAAACAGGTTCAATAACAAAGCCCTGCTGCGGGACGACTGGAGCGGGAGAATAGGACGCAACCTGAGCGGTTTCGGATGTAGCAGTTGTGCCTGGCGTCAGCGGGGATGCGGGCACAGTTTCGCCCGTGACAACGACGGCGACGCTCGGATCGATCTTGAGGGTTTCCACCGGCTCGGTCTTTTCTGCCACGACAGGTTCGGAGGCGGCTTCGGCTGCGGCAGGCGTAATGGGAGTGGGCGGTGTCAGAGGCTGTCCGGAAACCGTGATGGCGGTTTCTCGAATGCCGTCGGCCGATTCGGTGACGGTTGTTTCGCGAATGCCCCCGACAGGCTGAGGCGAGACGGCGGTCGGTTCTGCAACGACGGCAGAGGGCTGAATTTCGGTTGGGTAGACAGGCTCGGAAACGGTTTCACGCACGGTTTGCGACGCGGGTGCCGCACCGCTCGGCGTTTCGGCCTGAGCGGCAGCTTCGATTTCCTGCGGCAACTCGCGGCCGTCAAACTGCGATTCGATGCGTTCAATGCGGCTTTCTTCGATCTGCGCGGCAATTTCCTCTTCGGTGAGCTCCCGTTGACGAATGGCGGTTAGCTCTTCGATAGCCGGCGTCGTGACGGCCGAAGAGGCGAGCAAAAGCGAATAGACTGTAGCGGCAAATGGCATCGGAAAAAACCACAAGAAAAAAGGCGCGTGTCCATGAGTCGGACAAGCTCACACCCATAGCACCATGATAACGGCAAATAACAGCGCTGATTTCAAAGCGATCTCCCGACAATCGTTACGAAAATTAATGTTGGAGAAGCGCCGCCGCGTACAGGTTGAATGTCCGACGGCGGTGGAAAGCCTTTCGGCGTATCTGTTGCAATGGCTCGCCGAGCGGGCGGTTTCCCGATTGGGGTTTTATCGGCCGATAAAAAGCGAGCCGGATCTTACGGAGCCGCTTTTGACTTGGAAACTCGGTTCCCCGCAGCGTTGCCTTTGCGTGCCGGTGGTCGATGACAGTCGAAGCAAGACCATGCACTACGCGCGCTGGGACGCCGAACGCGTGCGTATCGGATGCTACGGCATTGAGGAGCCGGTCGAGGACATTCTTGTCGATCCCGAGGTGATTTTGGTTCCATGCGTGGGTGTGACGCGGGAAGGATTTCGTTTGGGTAACGGCGGCGGTTATTTTGATCGGTGGCTCGCCGAGCGGCAAAAAACGCCGGGGCTTGTAACGGTAGCCGTGGCGTTTGATTGCCTGGTGACGGAAGATTTTGTGCCGGAGATTTTTGACATTCCGTTGGATTGGATCTTGACGGAATCGGGGATGCGTCCGGCGGAAAAGAAAACGGGCCGCAACACGATGGATGCAGCCCGTTTGATGCAACACTAACGATTAATAGCGATAGTTTTCGCTCTTGTAGGGACCTTCGACCTTGACGCCGATGTAGTCAGCCTGCTTCTGCGTCAGAACGGAAAGTTCGGCGTTGAGCTTGGTGAGCTGCAGACGGGCAACTTTTTCGTCGAGAATCTTCGGAAGGATGTAGACGCCCACCGGATATTTGTCCGTGTTGGTGAAGAGTTCGATCTGAGCGAGAACCTGATTGGCAAAGGAGCTCGACATCACGTACGAGGGGTGACCCGTGGCGCAACCGAGGTTCACGAGACGGCCTTCGGCCAGAAGAATGATGCGGTTGCCGGAGGGGAGTTCAATGTGGTCGACCTGCGGTTTGATGTTTTCCCACTTGTACTGTTTCATGGAGGCGACGTCAATTTCGCTGTCGAAATGGCCGATGTTGCAGACGATGGCCTGATCCTTCATGCGAATCATATGATCGTGCGTGATCACGTGGTAGTTACCGGTGGCTGTGACAAAAATGTCTGCCTTGTCGGCGGCCCATTCCATCGTGACGACGCGGTAGCCTTCCATGGCGGCCTGCAGGGCGCAGATCGGGTCGACTTCGGTAACCCAGACCTGAGCTGAGAGTGCACGCAGTGCCTGAGCGCAGCCCTTACCCACGTCACCGTAACCGCACACCACGGCGATCTTGCCCGCGACCATCACGTCGGTGGCGCGCTTGATGCCGTCGACAAGCGATTCGCGGCAGCCGTAGAGGTTGTCGAACTTGCTCTTTGTCACAGAGTCGTTGACGTTGATGGCGGGAATCTTGAGTTCGCCTTTGGCGGCCATTTGATAGAGGCGATGCACGCCGGTGGTCGTTTCTTCGCTCACACCCTTGATGTGAGCCAGGCGCTTGGAGTACCAGTGCGGATCTTCCTGCAGGTGAGCGCGGATGGCGGCAAAGAGCACTTCTTCTTCTTCGCTTTCAGGCTTGTCGAGCACGGATAGGTCGCTTTCGGCCTTGGTGCCGAGGTGCAGCAGCAGCGTGGCATCGCCGCCGTCGTCCAGAATCATGTTGGAGTAGCCGCCGTCGTCCCATTCGAAGATCTTGTGGGTGTAGTTCCAGTAATCGGTGATCGTTTCACCCTTGACGGCAAACACAGGGATGCCTTCGGCGGCAATGGCGGCTGCGGCGTGGTCCTGCGTGGAGAAGATGTTGCAGGAAGCCCAACGGACTTCAGCGCCCAGTGCCGTGAGCGTTTCAATCAGAACGGCCGTCTGAATGGTCATGTGCAGGCTACCGGAAATACGAGCGCCTTTTAAAGGCTGGGCGGCTGCGTATTCCTTGCGAATGGCCATCAGACCAGGCATTTCCGTTTCGGCAATGCGGATTTCCTTGCGGCCCCAGTCGGCCAGACCGATGTCGGCGATGATGTAGTTTGCGGTTGCGCTCATCTCGCGCACCTCCTTTAGAAAATGAGGATGAAAAAAGGAAAGGAAACGCGAGCGCCGTTGGAGTCTTTGCCGTCAACGGTGGTTGTGCGGCAGAGAAAAATCGGAGCGTGTGCCCGAGCCTGGACGCAGACGGTCAAAAGGTTTGACCCGCGCTTGCAGCGCTCCTCGAGCAAAGCCAAGCGCATTATAAAAGTCCTAACTTCTTCTTGTCTGACGATTCCGGCCATCAGGAGCGGTTTGGAGCGCCGTCTTGCGCTATGCTTTTTCAAGTTGCAGTTCGAGACGGCGTATGACGGATAAAAAGCCCACTTCTATTTTTCTGATCGGCATGATGGCAAGCGGCAAGTCGACCGTCGGTCGACGACTTGCGGAGCGGCTCGGTTGGGCGTTTTACGATGCCGACCGCGAAATCGAGACGCGCTGTGGTGTACCAATATCCTATATTTTTGAAAAAGAAGGAGAGGCGGGATTTCGAGCTCGGGAAACGCAAATGCTGGCTGAGCTGACCGCCAAGGACCGTGTTGTGGTGGCAACAGGCGGCGGAGCACCGATGTTTGAAATCAATCGAAAGCTTCTTGCCAGAGGCTTGGTGATTCAATTGGCTTCGAGTGTTTCCGACATTATTGAGCGCACGCGCTTTGATTCCGTTCGACCACTGCTTGCTGGCGACGACCGTGCAGCGCGCATTCGATCAATCATGCTCGAAAGGGGGCCCGTATACGACGAGGTTTGCAATGAAAAGGTGATCACATCACGCAAACCGATAGATTTCGTGGTGGAAAAGATTCTGGCGTTGGAAAGCGTGCGAGAAGTGACGCAGCACAAACTCGAGGGAGGCGAGAAATGAAGGAACTGACAGTGGATCTGGGACAGAGGGCTTATCCAATTCATGTCGGAGAGGGCGCACTGGCGTTGCTCGGAGAAGAGCTCAAAAGACTGAAGGCGACACGCGTGCTTTTGGTGACCAATTCCACCGTTGGGCCGCTCTACGAGAGGGCCGCACTTCAGAGTATCTGCAAGGCGCAGCCGGATCTGCCGGTTGCAGTCGTGACGCTTCCTGACGGGGAATGCTTCAAGGATTTGCACCACATCGAAAAGATTCTCTCGGCAGCTGTGGACGCCGGGCTCGACCGCAAGAGCTACATCGTGGCTCTTGGCGGCGGCGTGATCGGTGACATGGCAGGCTTTGCGGCAAGCATGTGGATGCGTGGCATTGATTTCATTCAAGTGCCCACGACGCTCTTGGCGCAGGTCGACAGCAGCGTGGGCGGCAAAACCGGCGTGAATTTGCCGGCCGGGAAAAACCTCATCGGCGCTTTTCATCAGCCGCGTTCTGTGATTGCCGATACGACAGTTCTAAAAACATTGCCGCAGCGTGAAATCAGTGCGGGCGTTGCTGAAATCATCAAATACGGCATGCTTGGTGATGCGGAATTTTTTGCCTATCTCGAAGAGAACATGGCGGCATTGTGCGCCTTGGATGCCGATGTGGTGGCGACGGTTGTGGCGCGCTGTTGCGAAATGAAAAAGGAAATCGTGCGTGAGGACGAACGGGAGTCAGGCGTGCGAGCCAAACTTAACCTCGGACACACGTTTGGTCACGCCATTGAAAAGCTCACCGGGTATTCGACTTGGTTGCACGGCGAGGCCGTGGCAGCAGGTTGCGTGATGGCGGCGATGCTCTCTGAGGAACTGGGGTACTTGAGCGAAGAGGATGTAGCACGCGTGAAGGCGCTGTTTGAAGCGGCGGGGCTGCCGACCTGCATTTCAGGACTTTCTATGGACGCTGCGATGAAGGCGATGGCTTCCGACAAAAAGTCCGTTGCAGGCGTCACCCGCTTTGTGCTGATGAAGAAAATCGGCACAAGCTTTGTTCAAGAGGCGCCTCGAGACAAGATTGAGAGCGTGATGATCCGCAGTGGTTGGTACTGATCAAAACGGCGCCCGAAATGTCTATTTCCAGGGCGCCGCTTGTTGAAGAGCGTTAGCTCAGCCAATCCTTACCGAGCTTGGTGGGCTTGATGACCACTTTGCTCTGAAATGTCTTGGGCTTGCCCAGAAGAACGGCCCAAGCAAGTAATGCGTCGTCGCGGAAGGCGTGAATCAGAATTTCGTCGCCTTCTCCGTAACGGGCGAGCAGTTCGGGAAGGTTGCCGCCTTTGACCCGCACGCCGTCGAGCGCGATGATCACATCGCCTGGGGCAATACCGATCCACTGTGCCGTTTCTTTGTCATAAACCTGACGTACCGTAAAGCCGGCGTCATTGCCGAGGCCGCTGATGCCGAGAAGCTTGCGTTCGGCAGGCGTTTCCGACTCCTCCAGTGTGACGCCGAGCGGCTTGAGGAACTTGGCGTAATCAACCGGCATGGCCGTCTGAGTGAGATCGGCAATCAGGCCCGTGAGATCAAGTTCTGTGGCGCGTGCGACGATTTCCGGAACATCGTCGGAAGTGATGCCGCTGTAGTCGGCACCGGCAGCCTTGAAGTCTTCCCAGAGCAGGCGCAACACGTCGTCGAGCGACTTCTTGGATTTTGTTTTGCGGCGGATTTCGGCGTCCAAAACCCAGGCGGCAAGCGCACCCTGACGATAGTAGGAAACGTGAGCGTTGACGCTGTTGGCGCTGGGCTTGTAGAACTTTATCCAGGCGTCGAAGCTAGCCTGCGACAGGCTCTGCGCCATGTGAGCGGGTGTTTCGACAACGGCCTTGAGGTCCTTGGAGAGGAGCTTTCCTAAGACTTCGTCATCAATGAGTCCGGCGCGGCGCACCAGCATGCTTTCGTAGTAACTCGTAAAGCCTTCAAAGAGCCAGAGCAGAGACGTATAGGCTTCTTCGGAGAAATCGGCATCGATGAAGGCCGCCGGCTTGATTCGCTTCACAAGCCACGTGTGGAAGTATTCGTGGGCAAACAGCGTGAGCAACTGCACATAGTTGTCGGTGCGCTTTTTGTCGTGCGTGCAGGGTAGCCATTTGCGCGGTGCCGCGAGTGCCGTGCTGTTGGCGTGCTCCAAGCCGCCGGCCGCGTTCGAGGTGACATTGAGCAGGAAAGTGTATTCATCGCCGGCGGGACACTTTCCTTTCTTGGGTTCGAAAAAGCCTATCACGGTTTCGGTGATTTTTTTGACGTCGGCAGCCAGCTGTTTTTCATCGAAGTTGACCGGGACTTCGTTGATGAGAATATGGTGCTGGGTACCCTTTGCCTTGAAAGAGATAACCGAGAAGTCAGAGAGCTCGATGGGGCAATCACACAACTGAGCGTAGTTTTCGGCTTCATAGAGACCCCAACCGAAAGGTTCGGTATCGGCCGCACGCTTCAGTCCCGTCCCAACCTTCCAGGATTCGACGGCGAGGTGCAGTTCGTCGACCGGGGGAGTGAGATTGACGGCAAGGCGACCCTCGGTGCTGCCGAGCACTTCCATCAAAGCGGCTCCGGGATTGAAAAAGCCGCGGCAGTTGTCCAGGTAGCATCCGCGCACCGAGGTGTCGAAAGCCCATACCTGGTAGTACACGAAGAGTTCTTCATCGGCTTTGCGGCCGACTGTACTCACGCGCCAAGTAGTTTTGTCGACCTTTTCAATCGGAACAGGAGTTTCTCCCAGAAAAGCTTGTTCGGCCTGAACGGTGGAGGCGAAGTCGCGGATGAGATAAGAGCCCGCAATCCAAGTGGGTAGACGCAGGTACTGTTCGTCTGGCGTCGGATCGTCAATGGTGATGCCGACGATGTAAAGATGAGCTTCCGGATCAAGCGGACTGATGTCGTAGCGGATCATAAAACCCCAAAAGCTAAAGAAAACAAACGGTTGGACTCAATTGTACGGAGGGGAAAAAAGTTTTTTAAAAATATTTCACAAAAGGGCTTGACAACCTGAAAAAGCCACTTCATAATTCGCAACCTCGTTTGACGGGAAGCCAAAAATGAGTCGCGAACAACG
>NZ_QRLV01000006.1 GCF_003472385.1 Sutterella sp. AM11-39
CACCGGCAAGACCCGCATGACCGCTTCTACGCGCGACATGTGCGCCGCAATGCGGTTTTCCACCGAAGGAGCAAGCCAGCCTTTGCGCTTGCTTGCCACCCGGTTGTTGAAACGAGGCGCACGGTAGCGCGTCTTGCGGCTGCGGCGAGAGCGGCGCAAAGCAAGACGGGCGGACAAAAGATCCGTGATGTCTTGACGCAGTTCGACTTGCGAAGCATAGAGTTCGGCCTTTTCGGTTGTGGCCGAAAGACCAATGTGCTTGTAGCCGGAATCCACGCCAAGCGTTACAGGCTGTTTTGCTTCGCCCGTTGCGATCGTAAGTTGAATCGTAAAAGGCGTGCGCCTTTTGACGCTTGCTTTTTTTTCTTTGAGAAGCAGCCTTGCTTTTGCCGGTGAGCACGGCATCAGAGGCTGTCCTCGTTTGTTTAAAACAAATACTCGCAAGATTTGTCTCCTCGGTCTTTCGACCGGTTGAAATCCTTCGCCAATGTTGGAAGAGGTTTACCTGTTCGCGGCACCGCTCCTACCTCTCAGAGCTTTTAACCGCGAACCGCAGAGCGCGGGACTAGGATTGACATCCCGCGGTGCCTATGCATTCCCAACCAACGTAGCCCGCCTTTGGGGCGGCCTGAGGCTAGTCAACCAAGGCTTTTATCAAGCCTCGCTCTTTAGAGCGGGGTAGTTGACGAAGTATTTGCCGAGTTACTTGTTCGAAGACTGCCCCTGAGCGGGGACTTCTTGCTGAAGAATCGGTGCATCGGCAGGCAGTGGATCGATTCCGGTGACGTGCAGCATCAAAACGAGCGTAAGCGCAACAGCAGTGTATGCAACCCAGCCGAAGGCGCCGATCATGATCGCGCGTCCCATGAATTTTTTCGTGTAAACCGGCACGTTGTCTCTGACGTACTGGATCTGCTTGATCCCAAGTGAGAAGGTCCAGCTCACCCAAAAGCCGATAAAGAGCGCAATCATCAGATAGCGACCGAAGAATGTGTCGCGGATGAAAGGTTCAGAGAACGTGTAAACGGCAAAAGTGATGAAGGTCCACTTCACCCAACCCATGTTGCGGGCGGCGAGTTCGTCATCTCCGAGTTCACGCCAGTTGAGTCCCTGAAGAAATGCGCCGAACATCGGTGTGAAAAGAAGCGTGAAGAGAACGCTCATCAGGGGACTGAAGAGCGCTGGCACGCGATTGACTTCGTTTGCCGCAGGGCCGTTTTTCTGTTTCTTGTCGGTTTTGGTCATTGAGGTCGAAAAGGCCGTCGGCTGGAACGGCCTTGATGGTCGGAAAAAAGCTTCGGACGAAATGATACGCGAGTCGGTTCTCGGCTCAAAGCACTCAGGCCGCAACGGCAGGCAGCGATGTGAGGATGCGCGTTCCGTGCAGTTTCAAGGCACTGACGGCCTTTGTAACGGCCTCGATCGCAGCAAGACGCGGGAAAGACTTGCGCCAGACCAGAACGACGCGGCGGCGCGGTACATTGGGCTTTTCAAACTCGAGGATCTTGATCATCGGATTGGATTCGTAATAAGGAACGGCACTAGCCGGAAGCACAGTAAGGCCCAGGCCCTGACTCACCATGTAGACGATTGTCTGCAGGCTGGTCCCCTCGACGGCGCGTTTGGAGAATCCGTCCGAGCGAGCAATGTCCGAGCAAAAGTCGAGAATCTGGTCGCGGAAGCAGTGGCCGCTTCCGAGCAGCAGCATCGGCTCTTCTTTGAGCTGTTCTCTCACAATGCTCTCGTTGCGGCTGATGGGATGATCGGCAGGAACGGCCGCCACGAAATCTTCGTCGTAGAGAGGCTGCATCATGAGGCCGGGCTGAGAGATCGGCAAAGCCATGATGGCGCAGTCGATCTGACCGTTTTTGAGCTGATCGAGAAGCGCGGATGTGTAGTTTTCCGACAGGATCAGCGGCATCATCGGGACGATCGAGTGTACGCTGCCCACCAGTTGCGGCACCAAATAGGGAGCGATGGTGTAGATGACGCCCAGACGCAGAGAACCGGTCAGGGGGTCGCGGCCCTGTGCGGCGCATTCGCGCAACTTGTCGCAGCGAGCGAGGATCTGTTCGGCTTCTTCGACGATGGCCGCGCCCGTGGGGGTGAGCGTCACATCGTTGCTGCGGCGCTCGAAGATCTTGACTTGCAGTTCATCTTCGAGTTTTTTTACGGCAACCGACAGGGAAGGCTGCGAGACGTGGCAATACTCGGCCGCGCGACCGAAATGACGTTCGCGGGCTACGGCCAGAATGTAGCGAAGTTCGTTGAGTGTCATCGAAATTTTCCTTTGCAGTCCGATTGCGTTGGTTGAGCCTTTTCGATGTCAGGCTTGAAGAAAGTTTCCGGAGCCGGCAAACCAGCGACGGGCATGTTGCAGGGCAGACTTCGGATCCGTGGTAAGCCATGTTTGAGCGGCCTGTCGGGCCGCATCCAGCAGTTCGACGTCGGTGTCGAGATCTGCAAATCGCAACAGCGGTGCTCCCGACTGCTTGGCGCCCATGAATTCACCGGGACCGCGCAGGCGCAGGTCTTGCCGTGCGATTTCAAAGCCGTCCGTACTCGAGCGAATGACGGAAAGGCGCTCTTTGCCGACTTCCGAGAGATTAGGAGCATAAAGAAGCAGGCAGAAGCTTTTCTTGCTTCCGCGGCCGACGCGACCGCGCAACTGATGTAATTGCGAGAGGCCGAAGCGCTCGGCGTGCTCAATGATCATTACCGAAGCGTTGGGAACGTCAACGCCCACTTCAATGACGGTTGTCGCGACCAGAATGTCAACTTCACCTGAGCTAAAGGCGTTCATGATGCTTTGTTTCTCTTCGGCTGACATCGCACCGTGCACGAGCGCCACGCGGCAACCCGGCAATTCCTGCTGCAGGGCGTCACGGCGAAGCGTTGCCGCAGTTAGGTCTGATTTTTCGCTGTCTTCGATCAAAGGACAGACCCAGTAGACCTGAGAGCCCGAGGAAACTGCACGCTGAACCGCTGATGTAACCTCGGCCGTTCGATCCATACTGATGAGCGTAGTCACAATCGGCGTTCTGCCCGGCGGCAATTCATCAATGACGGAAACATCGATGTCGGCAAGGTAGCTCATCGCGAGCGTACGCGGAATGGGCGTAGCCGAAAGCATAAGCAGATGCGGTAGCGTCCCTTCCTGAACAGCGTTTCGAAGTTTGAGTCGTTGTTCGACGCCGAAACGGTGTTGCTCGTCAACGATCGCGAGTCCCAGTTTGTGGAATTTGACGGCGTCCTGAATGAGCGCGTGGGTGCCGATTACGACTTGCGATTGGCCGGAAGCGACCATGTCTTGACGCAGTACCTTTTCTTTGGTGCGCAACGAACCGGTAAGGAGCACGACTTTCACGCCGAGCGGCTCGAGCAGGGGCTTGAGTTTAAGGTAGTGCTGCTCGGCAAGAATTTCGGTGGGAGCCATGAGTGCCGCTTGGTAGCCGCTGTCAACCGCCTGAAGAGCGGACAAGGCCGCGACAATCGTTTTTCCGCAGCCGACGTCACCCTGAACCAAACGGTTCATAGGAGCGTTTTGCGCAAGGTCGGTGTAAATCTCCACAAGGACGCGCTTTTGCGCTCCCGTTAGAGAAAAGGGAAGACTTGCGGTGAGCTTCTCGCGCAGATTGCCGTGGGTGCCCAAGAGACGAGGCGCTTGCAGTTCGCTTTTGACCTCTCGTGCGTAGCGAAGTGTGAGCTGTTGAGCCAGAAGCTCGTCGAACTTCAGACGGCGCCATTCGGGGGTTCGTCTTTCGCTGTAAGCCTCATAGTCAGCGCCCGGAGACGGGTGGTGCAAACTTTTGAGTGCGTCGCGAAGCGTAGGCAGCGAAAGGGATTGTGTGAAGCTCGCGGGGACGATGTCGGTGAGATCAACGTCAAGCATGGCCCGGTCAATGCGTTTTCTCAACCAAGTCTGGGTGATATGTTCGCCGGCAGGATAGACGGGGGTGAGCGTCGACGGAAGCTCGGACGTGTCCGTAATCGGATCTTTGATTTTTGGGTGCAGCATCTGAAGGCCGCCGCCAAATTGAACGGGCTGCTGCTGCACTTGGCCGGACAGTCTCAATAATGTTCCGCTCTTAAAGCGCTCGCGCATTTTCGGATAGAAATGCAGGAAACGGATCTCGATGTTTGCCGTGCCATCCGAAACGGAGGCGATAAGTTGCATGAATCGGCCGCCCTGTGTGCGGCTTGAGATGACGGTCCCCTGAATCTGAGCCCAGTCGCCCGCTTTGAGGTCGCAAATCCGCGTGATGCGGGTTTCGTCCTCGTAGCGCAGCGGCAGGTGAAGGACAAAGTCCCAATCGTTGATCAACCCCATGCGAGCGACACGTTCGGCAACGGAAACCGTCTCTGCTTTTTTCTTCGCAGGCTTCTCGTTGGTGTTTGATTTTATTGAGGATTTCGATGTCTGCGGCATGGTTTTCAACGAAAAGGGGCGAATTTATTTGCCTTCAAATTCTTTGTTTTCGATTATCTGATCAAATGACGGCAATGGCTTCGACTTCCACAAGCGCCCCCTTGGGCAGTGCCGCGACCTGCATGCAGCTGCGAGCAGGGTAGGGAGTGGGAACGTGAGCGGCCATGACTTCGTTGACCTGAGAGAAATCATTAATGTCGGTGAGAAAGATCGTGAACTTGACGACATCGGTCATTTTGGCGCCCGCTTGAGCCAAAACTGCCTCAAGGTTGTCGAACGCGCGGTTTGCTTGAGCGACGACGCCTTCGACCATCGTACCGGTGGCGGGATCCAGACCGATCTGCCCGGAGCAGTATACGGTGTTGCCGGCCTTGATGGCCTGGCTGTAGGGACCGACGGCAGCGGGAGCCTTGGGAGTCGAGATAACGGTGTTCATGGCAGTCTCCAGTCAGAATTGAGTCAACGGACGAAACGGTGTCCGACCGCATCATCCTAGCAAACTTCAGAGGACGATAGATTCTTTCAATCGACAAGGCGGCGGTATTCGTTCCCCATTGAATGTCGAAAAGCAATTGGAGATTTAGCCTGTTTTTGGTGGAAAATACCCACTAATAGGTAGATTGTTAGCGTTTTACTACAGAAAACGGATGACATTTGATTAAATGCAAACTTTTTGAAAATTGCAAAGATTTGATTAAGCTATTGTTTTTGAAAGAAAAACCAATGCCTATAGGATAACTATCCTAGGGTTTTTCCCGATAGTTCGGAGGGGGTAGAAAAACTAGACTGCGCTCCGAACGAGGCTGTCTGGCAAAGTCGCGCGCGTATGCGGAAGGCTATTACCGTTGGTATCCCTGTAAAATCCACTGGGAGATAAACCGATTCAGACTGTCCTCAAACGGTTGGATGCGGCGGCATTGTCGGCCTTCTGGGCGGACACGAATCTCACGATGCCGAGGCATGCAAGGTTGTCGTAGCTACTACCGGCAACCTGACGACTTCGATCGAAATCAAGTCGGATGTGTAAAAGCGTTCGGCTTGTTTTGGGTTTTATCAGTGAGATTCTTTTTTGCGCTGGCGATGTGAATTCCTGCGGGTTTACCATATCGGGCGCCTGCCGGAGCGGAAAAACGCCGCATTGGCAGAATCTGAGGAAGATGTAAGTTAATTGACCCTGCTGTTGAGGGCACAGCGAGAGTTGTGCTCTTGTTCAAGCGGATCCTCTTAACGGATCAAGGAGACCTTGAAATGAAGATTGTTTACACCGACGTACTGGTGATCGGTGGCGGTCTGGCTGGTCTGCGTATGGCAGTTGCTGCCAAGCGCCGCGGTCACGACTCCATCGTTTTGTCGCTGGTGCCTCCGAAGCGTTCGCACTCGAAGGCGGCGCAGGGCGGCATGCAGGCATCCCTGGCTAACGTCATTAAGGGTGTTGGCGACAACGAAGACGTCCACTTCGCCGATACCGTTCGCGGTTCGGACTGGGGTGCTGACCAGGACGTGGTTCGCATGTTCGTGAACACCTCGCCGAAGGCTGTGCGTGAACTGGCTGCTTGGGGCGTGCCCTGGAGCCGTATCACCCCGGGCGATCGCCAGGTGATTATCAATGGTGAAAAGGTCACCATTACCGAACGTAAGGAAGCTGCCGGCCTGATCGGCCAGCGTGACTTCGGTGGTACCAAGAAGTGGCGTACCTGCTTCGTGTCTGACGGCACGGGCCACGCCATGCTGAACGCTGTTTCCGACCGTGTTATCGCCGAAAAGGTGCCGGTCATTGAACGTGTTGAGGCTCTTTCTCTGATTCATGACGGCAAGCGTTGCTACGGTGCTGTGGTTCGTGATCTGATCACGGGCGAACTTTACGCATACGTTGCCAAGGCTACGGCTATCGCCACGGGCGGCGCCGGCAAGCTCTTCCGCGTGACGACCAACGCTCAGATCTGCGAAGGTACCGGTCACGCACTGGCTCTGGAAAGCGGTGTTGCCGGCCTCGGCAATATGGAAGCCGTCCAGTTCCACCCGACCGGCATCTTCCCGGCCGGCATTCTGGTCACGGAAGGCTGCCGCGGTGACGGCGGTCTGTTGCGCGACGTCGACGGCCATCGATTCATGCCCGACGTTGAACCCGAAAAGAAGGAACTTGCTTCCCGCGACGTGGTTTCCCGCCGTATGGAAGAACGCATTGCTCAAGGCAAGGGCGTCAAGGGCCGCTTCGGTGAACACATCTGGCTCGACATCACGTTGCTTGGCGAACATCACATCAAGCACAACCTGCGTGAAGTGTATGAAATCTGCCACTACTTCCTCGGCGTTGACCCGACGAAGGAATGGATCCCGGTCCGTCCGGCTCAGCACTACACCATGGGCGGTGTCCGCACCAACTACACGGGCGAATCCCGTCAGTTGAAGGGTCTGTTCGCTGCTGGTGAAGCTTCCTGCTGGGATATGCACGGCTTCAACCGACTCGGTGGTAACTCCGTTGCCGAAACCGTGGTTGCCGGCATGATCGTCGGTGAATTCATCGCCGACTTCTGCGACAAGCCCGAAAACGGCATTGACATCCCGACTTCCGTGATCTACGACTCCATCGCGAAGGTTCAGAACGAACTCGACGGCTTCATCAAGAACGCCGGTACGGAA
The DNA here is from genome assembly GCF_003472385.1 of Sutterella sp. AM11-39. Taxonomy (GTDB): domain Bacteria; phylum Pseudomonadota; class Gammaproteobacteria; order Burkholderiales; family Burkholderiaceae_F; genus Duodenibacillus; species Duodenibacillus intestinigallinarum. Next base: position 7,070 of record NZ_QRLV01000006.1, read on the forward strand.
GACATGGTTGCCATCCGCACCCGCATGCAGGACCTGATGACCAGCAAGATCGGTATCTTCCGTCGCGGCGAAGACATGGAAAGCGCTGTTGCCGAACTCGAAGACCTCCTCAAGAAGACCTACAAAGTCTCCGTCAAGGACAAGGCCGGCAACAACCCCGAACTCGTTTACGCTTATCGCACCCGCAAGATGCTCAAGGTCGCTCTGGCTATCGCCTGCGGCGCTGCTGCTCGTAAGGAAAGCCGTGGTGCTCACTTCCGTGAAGACTACCCGGTTCGTAACGACGCTGAATGGCTGTGCCGTACGATCGCAACGTGGAAGAACGAAAACGATACGCTGCCGACGCTTTCCTACGAAAAACTCGACGTCAGCAAGATGGAACTGCCGCCGGGCTGGCGTGGTTACGGTGCTAAGAATTACATCGATAACCCCGAAACCCCGAAGCGTCAGGCCGAAGTCGACGCCATCCGCGCCAAGATGGAAGCCGAAGGTGCCGACCGCTATGCTATTCAGGATGCGATCATGCCGTTCCACGACCTGCTGCCGAAGCGCCTGCAGGGTAAGAACGAACGCATCGATGAACCCCTCGCTTAATTACTAGGAGCTGACTTAAATGAGTACTCAAGTGAAGAAGCAGCACCGCATGCTCAAGATCAGCATCCTGCGCTACAACCCGGCTGATCCTGCAAGCGTGCCGCACATGCAGACGTTTGAATGCGAAGAAGCTGATTCCATGACGCTGTTCATTCTTCTGAATGAACTCCGCGATCACCAGGATCCGACTCTTCAGTTCGACTTCGTGTGCCGTGCTGGTATCTGCGGCAGCTGCGCGATGCTGATTAACGGTAAGCCCGGTTTGGCTTGCCGTACGCTGACCCGCGACCTCCCGACCGAATTCACGCTCGCTCCGTTGCCCGCGTTTGAATTGATCGGTGACTTGTCTGTTAACACCGGCAAGTGGATGCGCAACATGTCCGAACGCATGGAAACGTGGGTTCACATGAAGTCTGAAGAAGTTGACCTTCGCAAGAAGGAAGAGCCGATGGATCCCCAGCTCGCTGAAGACATCTATCTGCTCGACCGCTGCGTGGAATGCGGTTGCTGTATCGCCGGTTGCGGTACGGTTCGCCTGCGCCCGGACTTCGCTGGCGGCGTTGCCATCAACAAGATCGCTCGCTTCCGCCTCGATCCGCGCGACACCCGTAACGACGGCGACTTCTACGACGTTATCGGTGACGATTCCGGTGTGTTTGGCTGCATGTCGTTGCTCGCCTGCCACGACTTCTGCCCGAAGGATCTGCCCTTGAAGACCCAGATCGCGTTCATCCGTCGCAAGATGGCCGAGCAGGGTATCAAGAACTACGACAAGGTTCTTCCCACGCCGAAGACTGGTAAGAAGATCCCGATTAAGGCTGCTTAATCCTCTTCTTTACCCGAACTTCGATTGACTTCCTTCGGGATGAGATCGGAGACAACAAGTTCCGCTTCTCGATTTTTTCGGGGGGCGGAATTTTTTTTTCGTCTGAGATTTTGAGGCAGGTGCGAATCACGGGCAAGCCGGATGAGCGACGTTGGATCTACTAAAAAAGAACAGTCCCGAGTTGTCGAAACCGACAGCACCGGTTAGGAACACTGGCTTGCTAACCTGAACCGAAATGACCATGGAAGGAGTCAATCCTGAGACATTGTCTCGAGGTGGATTCAGGAATGTTTCGGAGTTAAACCGTCCGAACGACAGATCGGGGAAGATCAGTTGCGAACGACGAAAGCCTACACTTGATGGTTCAACTGAATATGTAGTGTGGTACCAAAAAAGGGGTAACCCGCTCTTGGTGACGATGCTTGTGATCAAAAGATGACACGAATATGTCGAAATGTTCTTTGAAAACAGTAGATTAGTTGGCGTTAAAGGAGGGCAGCCCCGGCGGCCGGAAGATGCAGAAAGTGCTTTTAGCGTGTGCCGGAATTGAGCAGAAAACACAACAGATGGTGGTTTTGACACCAAAAGGCGTATAAAAAAGAGGGAAGAGGAAGATGTTTGTTACCCCTATCGGAGTAATAAGAAAGACGATATGCGCCTTTTTTGACGCAAGTCAGAGTACCAAAATCACCTTTACACATTTGACAAAAGGTGAGGCCTCGATTGGGGCAAATAGCGAAAAATGCCCCAAAATCAAGCGCTTTGCAAAGCTAGAAGCTATCTAAGTGAAATGTTGTAGAGACGAACACGTGCAGGAGGGTGTTCGAAAACCGAAAAAAGCGTGTTCCCATTTCGAAACTAAGGCGTATTATCTACCTCACAGAAAATTGGTGCGCATCCAGTGGTGCGCTCCTCGGATCTGTTTCGAAGCTTCGCTGTTCAGACCACGTGTACGAAAGGACATGGAACAGAGAAGGTTGAAAAATTTCGCGACCGATCAAACTCACGACAGATCGGTCGGGAACAACTCGATAAATTGAGGAGCAAATTTAAATGTCTCGCTTTGAAAGTGACTTCCTTGGTCAGCTCGAAATTTCCGATGATTGCTACTATGGCGTTCAGACGCTCCGTGGCAAGGAAAACTTCCATATCACGGAAATGTCGAACAACATGGAACCGTTCTTCCTGATCGCTTATGCATATGTGAAGAAGGCTGCCGCTTTGACCAACAAGGAACTCGGCACGATCCCGGCTGATGTCGCTGACGCCCTCGTCTGGGCCTGCGATGAATTGATCGCTGGCAAGTATCAGGATCAGTTTGTGACCGACTGGCTGCAGGGTGGTGCTGGCACTTCGACGAACATGAACGTCAACGAAGTGATTTGCAACCTGGCATGTGAAAAGCTCGGCACGGTTAAGGGCGACTCCAAGCGCGTTTCCCCGAACGATCATGCCAACTTCGGTCAGTCCACGAACGACACGTACCCGACGGCTCTTCACCTGATGTTCCTCCTGCGTAGCAACGTGCTGCTCAAGGCTGTTGAAGATCTGGTCAATGCCTTCTTCAAGAAGTCTGAAGAATTCAAGGGCGTGCTCAAGATGGGCCGTACCCACCTGCAGGATGCTGTTCCGATGACGCTCGGCCAGGAATTCCATGGCTGGGGCTTCACGATTCAGGACGAACTCAAGGTCATCCGCGAAGCTCAGGAACACCTCAAGACGATCAACCTCGGTGCTACCGCTATCGGTACCTGCGTGACGGCGCACCCGGATTACCCGGCTAAGGCTTCCGCCAAGCTGGCTGAACTCACCGGCATCGACTTCAAGAACAGCGAAGACCTGATCGCCTGCACGAGCGACTGCGGTTCCTACGTGGCTCTGTCGAGCGCCATGAAGAGCCTCGCTGTCAAGCTCACCAAGGTTTGCAACGACATCCGTCTGCTTGCCTCCGGTCCGCGTTGCGGTCTCGCCGAACTGAACCTGCCGCAGCTGCAGCCGGGTTCCTCCATCATGCCGGGTAAGGTTAACCCCGTTATCCCCGAAGTGACGAACCAGGCCAGCTTCCTGGCTATCGGTCTCGACACCACGGTGATGCTCGCCGCTTCTGCCGGCCAGCTCGAACTCAACGTGATGGAACCCGTGATCACGTTCGCTCTGTTCATGCAGATGCGCGTGCTCACCAATGCCTGCAACGCGCTGCGCACGAAGTGCATCGACGGTATCACCGCCAATGCCGAACGTACCGCTCAGATGGTTATGAACTCCTGCGGTATCGTCACCCTCTTGAAGCCGCACCTCGGCTACAAGGTTTGCTCTGAAATGGCACACGAGTGCTATCACACGGGCAAGTCTCTGCACCAGGTTGTTGTGGAAGAACGCAAGCTTCTCACTCAGGAAGAATGGGACGCCACGTTCAATCTGCAGAACCTGATTGCACCGAAGTTCGTTCAGTAATCTGATCTGAACTACGGAAATCCTTGAGGCGGTCTCCGGAATCCGCCTCAAGAGATCTGAAACTGCAGAGCGGCCGTGACCTTCGTTGCGAGCTGCTCTGTGGCATAAATAAAACAAAGTTGTTAACAACCCTTTGGAGATGTCATGGATATCATGCTTATTCTTCAGATAATCGTACTTCTCGGTGCGATTTTCATCGGTGTTCGCCTCGGCGGCATCGGTATCGGCTACGCCGGCGGTGCCGGTGTGCTGGTTTTGGGTCTGTGCCTCGGCATGAAGCCGGGTAACATTCCCTGGGACGTGATCTTGATCATCACCTCCGTGATCGCTGCTATTTCCGCAATGCAGCTCGCCGGCGGTCTTGATTACCTCGTCCAGATTGCTGAACGCATCCTTCGTTCCAATCCTAAGTACATCAACTATCTGGCTCCTGTTGTGACCTATGTGCTGACGATCTTCGCCGGTACTGGTCACACCGCCTTCTCGATGATCCCGGTTATCGTTGAAGTTGCTAAGGAACAGAAGATTCGTCCTGTTTGCCCGCTGTCTATCGCTGTGGTTTCTTCCCAGATCGCCATTACGGCTTCTCCGGTGTCGGCTGCTGTGATTTACATGACCGGCGTTCTGGAACCCTTCGGCTGGTCTTATCCCGCCCTGCTGGGTATCTGGATTGTGACGACCTTCATCGGCTGCATGCTCACCGCTTTCGTGATGACCATGATTCAGAACCTCGACCTCGACAGCGACCCCGTTTACAAGGATCGTCTGGCTAAGGGTCTCGTGAAGGCTCCTGAAGGCGCTCGTACGTACAACCTCAAGCCCGGTGCCAAGCTCTCCGTCGGTATCTTCCTGATCGGCGTTCTTTGCGTGGTTCTCTATGCTTCCGCCATTTCGCCGGCTGTTGGCATCATCAAGAATGTGGTCGTCGGTCGTGACGCTGCCATCATGAGCTTGATGCTCCTGGTCGGTTGCGGTATCACCATGGCTTGCAAGATTGACGTTGGTAACGTTGCTTCCACGTCTGTGTTCAAGTCCGGTATGGTGGCTATCGTCTGCGTGCTCGGCGTTGCTTGGCTCGGTGACACGTTCGTGTCCGGTCACTCCGCTGAAATCAAGGAATTCTCCGCTGCAACCGTTGCCCAGTATCCGGCTCTGCTTGCTGTGGTGTACTTCTTTGCTGCTATGCTCCTGTACTCGCAGGCTGCTACCGCTAAGGCCATCACGCCTGCTGTCGTTGCTGCTCTCGGCATTTCCGCCAGCAACCCGGGCGACTCCTACATGCTGGTTGCTTCCTTCGCAGCTGTGTCCGCTCTGTTCGTTCTGCCGACCTACCCGACGCTTCTGGGCGCCGTGCAGATGGACGACACGGGTACGACCCGCATCGGCAAGTGGGTGTTCAACCACGCCTTCTTCCTGCCTGGCGTGCTCGCCATTGTGTTCTCCGTGGCACTCGGCTTTGCTGCCTGCGCACTGTTCTAATTGCGAGTCAATGAAGCGCTTTGTCTAAAGCAGGCGCTTCCGACAAACAAATAGGCAAATCAAGGATCCCTGTCAGAAATGGCGGGGATCTTTGTTTTTCTTGTAACAACTGTTTTAGAAACGAGGCACAAAAGTGTTTCGGAATTTTGGGGTCGACCTGGGAAAAAGTTTCGAAAATCAATGGACTAGGGCAGGAGAGGGAACTTAAGGGCAGCCGGCTACTGCGCATTGACAATTGGTCACCGCGGATCGGTCTTTGTTATCGTTTTTCCTATTTAGCGTGGTAGCATCAAAGCCATTATGCTAGACACTGTCTCCACCATTGCTCTGTGGGCCATTCCCGCAATTTTGGCCATTACGTTGCACGAAGCAGCGCACGGTTACGTCGCTAAGCTTTGCGGCGACCGTACGGCCTGGGTGCTCGGCCGCGTCACGATGAACCCGATTCGGCACATTGATCCGGTCGGGACACTTTTGGTGCCCGGCGTTTTGTTGCTGGGAAGCTTGATCAGCGGGGGCTCAAGTTTGTTATTCGGGTGGGCAAAGCCCGTACCGGTCAACTTCAGACTGCTGCGCAATCCCAAGACGGACATGATTTGGGTTGCTTTGGCCGGTCCCGGTTGTAACCTCATTCAGGCGCTGCTTTGGGCGCTGGCACTCAAACTGTTCATCGGCATGATGCCGACGCAGGCCGCCGCTCAACTTTTGTTCGATTTCTGCTATGCAGGCATCTCTGTGAACCTGATGCTCATGGCGTTCAATCTGTTGCCGATTCTTCCGTTGGACGGAGGACGCATCGTTTCGGGGCTGTTACCGCTTAAAACCGCGATTTCTTATCAGAGAACCGAGCCCTGGGGCATGGGCATTCTGCTGATTTTGATCGTGACGGGGCTCGTTGGGTATTTTGTGCGGCCCTTCATGATGTTCGGCAGCTGGCTTGTGAACGCGATTTTCTGACGTTGACAAAGAGGATTTGAACGATGGCTGCAGACCTGACGACTAAAGCTGATTTGCCAAGCGCCTGGCTCATTCGCTTCTCACCGTATCTGAAGGCCGGCACGCGTGTTCTTGAAATTGCAAGTGGAAACGGACGCAATACGCGTTTTCTAGCGGGACTCGGCTGTAAGGTGACGGCGGTGGACATCAATCACGCACCGGAACCGGTTGAAGGCGTTCAATACATCCGCAAGGATTTGGAAAAAGAGGACTGGATATTTGAGCCTGAGTCGTTTGACGCCGTGATCGGCATCAACTACCTCTGGAGGGCGCGTTTCGCGGCCTTGTGCGACTGTGTCAAGCCCGGAGGCTTTTTCCTGTATGAGACATTTACGAGGCATCAGACGATGCTCAATTTCGGGCCCAAGAACCCTCAGCATTTTCTAGAAGACCGAGAGCTGCTGTCCATGGTTCCTCATGAGTGGCATATATTGGCCTACGAAGACGGCCGCACGGACAACGATCGCTATCTGCAGCGCATCGCCGCCGTGAAGCCGCGGCATAATGAGATTGAGCGTTTGGACGTATGCGCCAGACGCTGAAAAAAGAATTCGAAGCAGACACCCACGGGCGGCGGGTGTGATAAGCGCCGCCAAGAAAAAGGCATGGAGTACATCTCAATGGCCAATACAACAACTCTTACTGCTCCCGGGCAGCAGGCCGGTCTGAACGAGTGGCTTGACTACATCGGCAAAATCCATGAAAAGCCCATGGATCTCGGCCTTGAGCGCATGAAGGACATGATTGCGCGCATGGGCATCGAATTTATTTGCCCGGTGTTCACGGTCGCAGGCACCAATGGCAAGGGTAGCACCTGTGCATTGTTGGAGTCCGTCCTGCGTTACGCGGGGTATCGCGTGGGTATGCATACGTCGCCGCATCTGTTGCGCTTCAACGAGCGTTGCGTGATTGCCGGAAACGAGGTGGACGACGAAACGCTCATCGAGGCGTTTAAGGAAGTCGACAAGGCCCGCGGGGAGACGCCGCTTACCTATTTTGAATTTACGGGTTTGGCTATTTTGCGCATTTTCCAGAAAGCGCATCTCGACGCCGTGATTCTTGAAATCGGTCTGGGCGGACGCCTTGACGCAATGAACGCGATTGACACCGACTGCGCCATTCTGTGCAGCATCGGTATCGATCATTCGGCCTATCTGGGCGACACGCGCGAGAAGATCGGCTGGGAAAAGGCTCACATCTTCCGCCATGGCAAGCCGGCTATCTGCACGGATCCGAATCCGCCCGAATCCGTGACGGAATACGCCCACGAACTTCTGGCTCCGATCTACGTCTGGGGCAAGGATTTCCTTACGTATCGTCACCACGGTTTGTGGGATTTCGAAATGGACCAGCGATCCATGGCAACGATTCACACGACAGAATGGCGCAATCTGCCCAAGCCCGCCATTTCGGGCGTTGCACAGTTGCAAAATGCCGCGGGCGCTCTTGCTGCGCTTGCCGTTATGCAGGATTTCCTGCCGGTGACCCGTTCGGCCGTGGTCGAAGGTCTTGAAAACGTCGTCATTGCCGCTCGCTTTGACAAGGTCAAGGACTGCGACGAATACGGCGCAAGTGTCACGATTGACGTCGGGCACAATCCCCAGGCTGCCGAAGTGCTTGCCGAAAACCTTGCGCGCAGCACATCGCCCAACGACAAGGTCTGGGCTGTTTTCGGCATGTTTGCCGACAAGGACATGGTCTCGGTTGCCAAAATCATGAACCGACACATCGACCGTTGGTTCGTGACGGGCCTTCCGAAGCCGCGCGGTGCAGAAGCGGTTGAGCTGATGGATGCGATGCAGGAAGGCGGTGTTGACATGGGCAAGGTGGTGACCTGCAGTTCGGTCGACGATGCCATTCGCAAAGCTTTGAAGGAAAGTCTCACCGAGGGGCCCGAGACTGTTAAAATTGTCGGATTCGGCTCTTTCGTGACGGTCGCCGGAATCATTGAGTCTCTCAAGCACGACCTTCGCGAGGAACAGCTCGCCGCAGCCCAGGTTAAGTAACCGACTTTAAGCGGCAGCAATAAAAGAGGGCCCGTACCGGAAGAACCGGTTCGCGGGTCCTTTTTTTGATGCACAATTTCGTTTGTGGTTTCCTTTATCGCCTGATATCTTCGCCGGTTTCGTTTGCATGATCGACAAGTTTCAAAAACTGTTTGGCCCTAATCCTCCTCGCGGAGGAGCCGTGCGCGCGAGTTCGCCTCTGGAGGATCTGGATCTCGGAGCCGAAGACGAAAAGCATCGCAAACAGATTGCCCGCGTCAAGAACAAGCGCCGCCTGATCGGACTGCTCGCCATTGTGGCGGCGGTGGCGGTTGTGGCGCCCGCTTTGTTCGAGCCCAACGAGATGTACTCTCAGCGCGGGGCAAAACTCGAAATCCCGTCGCTGCAGGACAACACTGCCGCCAAGGTTGTGCCGCTTAATCGCAAGGAAAAGCCCGCGCAGTCTCTGCCTCCCGATGTCACCACGACCGAGCCTTCGGCCGCACGCAGTCTCAAGAGCGATAATCCGGTGAAGGCCGGCGCCAAGTCCATCACAACGCCGGAACAAAAGTCGGCCGAAGCGGCTGACGCTGCCAAGTCTGCCGAAAAGCCGGCCGAGTCGCCCAAGGCGGCGACAAAGCCTGAAAAGGGCAAAGGTCAAGTGACCAAGGCGGAGCAAGCGCCCAAGTCTGCCTCCGGACCGCTGCGTGCGGTCACCAACGGGCGCTATTTCATTCAGGTGGTAGCCACCAGCAAGAAGGAGTCGGCTGAAAAGGTGGCCGCCGATCTGCGAAAATTAGGCTTGCCGACCTACACGGAAATCGTTCGTCGCCGCGGCAGCGATCTCTGGCGCGTGCGAGTCGGCCGCTTCGCGACGGAAGACGACGCCAAGCGCGCCTTGGATATTTTGGCTCTCAACGCAATCAGCAACGGCGGTGTGCATACGGAAAGCAAATAGGCTAGAGCAGAACAATGAATGAAATTGATTGGGTCATTTTGGCCGTTTTGTTTTTCTCGACGATTCTGGGGGTCTCCCGAGGCGTTGTGCGTGAGATTCTCGCCATCGTCGGTTGGGTGCTCGGCATCTTCCTGTCGTTGCGCTTTGCGCCGGAGCTTGCCGAACTCATCCCGCTGCCGTCCGTGTCGATTCTGATTCGCACGGCTTTTGCCGCCGTGGGCATCGTGGTGGTGACGCTCTTTACGATCGGCATTGCAGGAAAGCTTTTCTCCAAGCTTTTGGCCGCTGCCTCGATCAGTTTTGAGGATCGTGCGATCGGAGCCGTGTTTGGTCTGATGCGCGGAATTGTGATTGTTTGCGCCGTGGTTTTCGTCATGGGATTGACGAGCGCCGTGAAGACCGGGTATTGGCGCAACTCGGTCCTGATTGTGCCCGCCGAGCGGGTGATCGACTTCTCGCTGCCGTACTTGCCGGCAACGATAGCGGACATGCGCGCCAAGAAAAGTTTTTAACGATAACGCCGGTCTACCGTTTGTCGGGACCGGCGTTAAATTTTTTGAAATTTTTGAAGCGAATCAGAGGCCTGTCAGGTACAATTCGCGCTCTTTTTTAATGTTGCCTTGAGGATTAAAGGGAAATGTGCGGCATTGTCGGCATGATCAGCCAGAAACCGGTCAACCAGCGTATTTACGATGCATTGCTGCTGTTGCAGCACCGCGGTCAGGACGCTGCCGGTATCGGAACTCTTGACGGGCTGACCTTTCACATGCACAAAGCCATGGGGCTTGTGCGAGATGTGTTCAGGACTCGCAATATGCGTGACTTGACGGGATGTGCCGGCATCGGCCACGTTCGCTATCCTACGCAGGGGTGCGCGAGCTCCAATGAAGAAAGCCAGCCGTTCTACGTGAACGCCCCGTACGGTATTCTCTTTGCTCACAACGGTAACCTCACCAACGCGCAGGAAGTCGCAGCAGAGCTCTACAACCAGGACCGTCGCCACATCAATACTTCGAGCGACTCGGAAGTGCTGCTCAATGTACTGGCCGACGAACTCATGAAGATTGTTCCGCCTTCGGGCTACTTCACCGCCGAAGTGGCTTTCGAGGCCGTCAAAGGCGTGCACAAGCGCGTCAAGGGCGCCTACGCGGTGGTTGCTCTGATTGCCGGCAAGGGTCTTCTCGCTTTCCGCGATCCCAATGGCATCCGTCCGCTTTGCTTCGGCACGCAAAAGCAGGCCGACGGTACGACCGACTATCTCGTAAGCTCCGAATCCGTCACGATGGTGGGTCTGGAATACGACTTCGTTCGAGATCTTGCTCCGGGTGAAGCTATCTTCATCTCGAAGGACCGCGAATTCTTTAGCTGCCAGTGCGCTGAAAATCCGCAGCTCAATCCCTGCGCCTTTGAATACGTCTACTTTGCTCGTCCCGACAGCTACATCGACGGCATCAGCGTCTACGGCGCCCGTCTGCGTTTGGGCGAATACCTTGCCAATGAAGTGGCAGAACACCTCAATTTGCGCGACATTGACGTCGTGATGCCGATTCCCGACTCAAGCCGTCCGTGCGCGCAGCAACTTGCCGAAAAGCTCAAGCTCACCTACCGCGAAGGCTTTATCAAGAACCGCTACGTCGGCCGCACCTTCATCATGCCCGGTCAGGAAATGCGCAAAAAGAGCGTGCGTCAGAAGCTCAACGCGATGCCCGTGGAATTTGCCGACAAAAACATTCTTCTGGTCGATGATTCGATCGTACGCGGCACGACCATGCGTGAAATCGTGCGCATGGCCCGTGAGTCCGGCGCCAAGAAGGTCTATGTGGCATCGTCCGCTCCGCGCGTGATGTACCCCAACGTATATGGCATCGACATGCCGACGCGTTCGGAGCTCATTTGCGGCCACGGTGCTACGGCCGAAGAGGTGGCTCGTCAGATCGGCGCCGACGCCGTGATCTTCCAGACGGTCGAAGGTCTCAAGGGTGCTTTGAAGGACCTCAATCCGAATATCACCCGCTTTGACTGCTCTTGTTTCGACGGCGAATATGTGACGGGCGACATTGATGCGACCTACCTCGATAACCTCGAAGCCAGCCGCTCCAAACCTGTCAAGCCCGCCAAGGACGACGAAGAATAAGCTGAAAAAAAGTAGGCCGGCGAACCTCGAAGGGGGCGTCGGCCGAATCAAAGCTGTGGCGCAGAATCTTTAAACAGATCTGCGCTTTTTTTAGGCGCGGTGCAGATCACGCCAGCGAACTTTGATGCGATCGGCGATTTCAGCCAGACGGCGCTCGCACAAAATCCAGTTGCGCTCGAGCGTTTCGTCGGACTCTTCGCAGACGCCTTCCATGGAGGCTTTTTCAAACTTGTGCACGCCGAGTTCTGTAAAGACCGCAATCACGGCCTTGTCTGCGTGATTGAGCGTCTCGCGGGAACCGCCGGTCTGGAAGCCGGAGCTGCCGGAACTTTGCAGTAAGACGACGAGCTTGTTATGCAGAAGACCGTAGACTCGTTTGGCGTTGCGGCCTTCACCGAAGGTATAGGTTTTGCCCTCGCGGACAATGTTGTCGATCCAGGCCTTCAAAGGGGCGGGGATGCCGAAGTTGTATACCGGGCAGGAAATCACGAGAACGTCGGAAGCAAGGACTTCACTGACGAGTTCCTCGCTTTCCTTGAGGCGCTCGATTTGATCGGGCGTGCGGCGTGCGGCGGGAGTTCTGGCGGCTTGCAGGAACGACTGATCAATCATTCCGGGCGGCTTGGCGGCTACGTCGCGCTCAACGATTTTGACGCCGCGTCCTCGGACGGTCTCGCGCAGGATGCGAGCCATCTTTCGCGTATACGACCCCTGGTTTTCCTTGCGGATCTCAGAAGCGAACGCGCTCGAGTGAATGAAGAGGATTTGCGGCATTGAAACGATCCTTTCTTGTTTCTGAAAATGTATGACAAATGGGCATACAGCGTAACAGACAAAGGCAAAAAGAGCTGTGGAGTAGGTCGAAAATCCTGAAAAGAATTATTCTCACATAGGCAAAACTGCCCAATTTGACTAGGGAAAAATACGGAGTTCTGCTTCGGAAGATGCATTTTTGGCCTGGTTGGGTCAATTTTGAAAGAAGATTGGCCTGCTGAGGTTTCCGTGGCTTCTGCAAGAACGACCATTTTCATGGTTTAGCTATTAGATTGCTATCGAAACATTTAAAAATTTCAAAATTTCTCTTAATTTGATTGTTTATACGAAAACAGAGTCAAACGAAAAGGCCGGTTGCATCTGGGCAATTTCTTTCTCGGCAATGCCGGCTTCGCGTGCTTCCGTCTTCCACTGAGAGACGACTTGAGCTGTTTCGCGAGCGATTCGTTCGGCTCTGTCCGAAGGGATACCCCAGTCGGAGACACATTCCAAAAGAGCGCTCGGAGCGATGTCGCGGCACCTGCGCCCGTACGTGAGCGTCAGATGGGTTTTGGAGAGCGAAGGATTGAGGTCGAAGGCAGGAGCGAGTTCCCAGCCGTTGGGCGTTAACAGGAACCCGAGGTTGCGCAAATGGTCGTCGCCGTCGTGAATGAAGCATTTGAAAACCGTGCGGCGCCACAGTTCTTCTTTTTGCGCCTCCGCGTCGTGACAGATGGACTCAATGAGTGCGACGAGATCGCGGTAGCTTCGGGCTTCGCGATTGTCTGCGGCCCCCAAGAGTGCTCGTACCGAGAGATAGTGGAGGCGGCCTCCGTCGTCGGTTCGGTCAAAGCGCTTGGAGACAAAGATGCGGCCGAGGGGATCGTTGATGTCGATGAGCTGAAATTCCGGCAGACGGATTCCGGCTTTTTGTGCCAGACGGGCCGTTACATATTCCCAGGCGCCTTTGTCGCGATCGTCGTTGATGCTGGGGAACTTGGCCAAACAGAGTCGCCCGTTTTCGTCGGCAAAACCTGCTTTGGGGCGAGAGCCGCCCAGAGCTGACGCATTTTCCGCAAAGCGTTCCAGGGAAGCGGCAGACAGAATGTCTCCCGATTCAATACGGCGAGCGGTTTGGCAGAGTTCGGCCAGATCCGAAGCTTTGGGGTGAGCAAAGCGGCGTTCTCCGAGAAAATGCAGGGAATTGCCGACGTCGGCAAAGCGAAGCGCCCCCATGCGGTCGCTGTCACAGACGAGTCCGAGCAATAGGGCGTCGTCGACGGGGGCAGGACGGACTTCGTCCTTGCGAGCTCGCGCTTTCAGAAGTTCATTGGCAACCTTGCGTCCCCAGAGATCGGGAAGAGAATCGGTGAGAAGTGCGGTTAGCCGCTGCGGGTTATCTTTTTCGAGATTCGGATTCCAAGACGAAAAGACGTCTGTGAGTGCTTGACGCAACTCAAAGGTGAGTGAACCGTGGCAAAGGCAAACGCAGCCGAGATCAGCCGGTGTGTGATGAGCGTCTTCAAGCCGGACGCAAAGAGTATTAAACGACATCTTCTTCTTTTTCTTTCACTTTTTCTTACCGTGTTTTATCGCCGCAGACAGTAGCCGTGTTTTTTGACGCACAGATGTCGTTTTTGTGACAAAACAAAAACGGCAGACGCCCGCGAAAGGAATCTGCCGTTGAGGTTCTCTTGAGAACCGAAGAGAGAGTCTACGGTTCCCGAAGATGCGGAGGTTTGATTAGGCCAGCCCCGTGATCTTTCCGTCCTTGACATCAATGTTCATGGCGGCGGGAGCCTTGGGCAGGCCCGGCATACGCATGATGGCGCCGGTGGTGACGACGGCGAATCCGGCGCCGGCGTTGAGGATCACGCGCTGTACCGGAAGGTCAAAGCCCTTGGGAGCACCGAGAGCTTTCGGATCGGCCGTAAGCGAGAAGGGGGTCTTGGCGATGCACACCGGCAGATTTCCAAAGCCCATGTCCGTGAGCGTCTTGAGATCCTTCTTGGCGGCTTCGGAGAAGGACACGGAACCGGCGCCATAGACGCGCTTGGCGATTTTTTCGACCTTGACGGCGATCGGGTCTTCGTCTTCCACAGTGAAGTGCAGTTCGCCCTTGGAGGCGGCAGCGGCTTCGAGAACTTCCTTGGCAACGCTTTCGGCACCTTCACCGCCCTTGGCAAAGCCGTCGCTGATGGCAAAGCGAACGCCGAGTTCTTCGCAGCGGGCGCGCAAAACGGCGATTTCGTCTTCCGGATCGTTGTAGAAGTGGTTCATGCTCACAACGATTTCGGGACCGAAGGCCTTGAGGTTCGCGACGTGTGCGTCAAGGTTGCACAGACCGGCCTTCAGTGCTTCCATGTTGGGCTTGCCGATTTCGGGCAAAGCCACGCCGCCGTGCCACTTGAGAGCCTTGAGGCTGGTGACGAGAACGACGGCGGCAGGCCGCAGGCCCGCGTGGCGGCACTTGATGTCGTAGAACTTTTCAGCGCCGAGATCGGAACCGAAGCCTGCTTCCGTGATCGCGTATTCGCCGAGCTTCATGGCCGCGAGCGTGGCAACCACGGAGTTGCAGCCGTGAGCGATGTTGGCAAAGGGGCCGCCGTGCACGAGAGCGGGCGTGCCCTCGAGAGTCTGCACGAGGTTGGGTTTCATAGCGTCGAGCAGAAGAGCCATCACGGAGCCCGTGGCTCCGAGTTCGGCGCAGGTAAAAGCGGAACCGTCGCGCTTGATGCCCAAAACCAGGCGATCAATGCGGGCACGCAGATCGTCGAGGTCGGTAGCAAGGCACAACACGGCCATCAGTTCGCTGGCGGCGGTGATGTCAAAGCCTGCTTCCGAGGGAGTGCCGTTGGCGCTGCCGCCAAGGCCGGTCACGATGTTGCGCAGCTGACGGTCGTTGACGTCGAGCACGCGGCGCCATGTGACTTCCTTGAGGTCGATCTGACGCTGATGGCGAGCATTGTCGATCAGAGCGGAGATAAGGTTGTTGGCGGCCGTGATGGCGTGGAAGTCGCCCGTGAAGTGCAGGTTCACGGATTCCATCGGCAGAACTTGAGAGTAACCGCCGCCCGCAGCGCCGCCCTTCATGCCGAAGACCGGGCCGAGAGAGGGTTCGCGAAGCGCAAGCACTGCCTTCTTGCCGAGGCGGTTGAGAGCCTGAGCAAGAGCAATCGAAGTCGTGGTCTTGCCGGAACCGGCGGGCATGCCGGAGGTGGCGGTGACGAGGATCAGCTTGGCGTCGGCCTTGCGCTCCGGGTTGAGCGTGAGCTTGGCCTTGTCCCAGCCGTACGGTTCAAACTCGTTGTCTTCAAGGCCCCATTCATGGGCAAGGTCGTCGATACGCTTCAGTTTGGCGCTCTGAGCAATTTCAATGTCGGAAAGCATCGGAATGTGACTCCTAAAGGTTAAATAACAGAAAAGGTTAAAAAGGATGATCGGTGTGTTTGCGCTTGCAGGGGAGGCGAAATCGGGACGCACACAACCCCTTCGGCTCACGGCGAGCCGTTGAGTAGAAAGAAAAGCGGGAGCTCAAGCCGGGACGGGCGAGCTCAACCTGTAACAGAGCGGCAAACAAGAATTCGAGACGACGAACAAAGACAGGGCACGCAACAAACAGTGTGCAACCTATTATGAGTGCACCGAAATATGCCACAAATGGATGTAACTTGCGAGTGGAAAGGCGCCGTCAAAAGACGTACGCAAAAAGAAGGATGGAAAAGAAACCGGGCTCAAGAGGCGGCCAGAGAGCAGGCGCGGTAAACGATGCGCTAAGGGAAGCAAAGGAGACGAGCTGCAGGAGGGCTTCCTGCTGCGCCCGGGCCGCCAAAGCCATACCTGAATTAATTATGACTCAGATGAGATTGATCAAATCAGGCAGTTGATGGTGCCGTCGCAGGCTTCGCCCACGCCCCAGCCGATGATGCGGAAGACGATGAAGATGGCCGCCCAAATGGCGATCCAAAGAAGAATTTGCTTCAGATGCGGCATTCTCGGTGTAGTGTTGTTCGTCATAGCTCTCGATCCCATGTGTAAGCAAAAAGGGGCAAACGCCCAAATTAAACTAATTTTCTCAGTTACATTCTCTCACATATGAAATAAAAAATCGCGTGATTTCAAGGCTTTATGTCTGATTTTTGGTACGTTTTCTGCTGAATCGGTATTCACCTTTCAATTTCAATTTTTGGAGCGTTTTCTTTGAGAAAGAGCTTTTGGACAGGTGCGTAAACTCGTATTTTTGATGGCGTCCAAAACGGTTCGGCCCTCTTTATAATTGCCGCCGTCTTTACATAGTGCAGCTTAAGAACGTCCGAGAACTGTTCTCAACTAACGCTTTCTCGGACGGCAAATTGGAGTTCTTGTTATGCGAATTCTTGTTGCGGTTAAGCGAGTCGTGGACTACAACGTCAAAGTGCACGTCTTGCCCGACCACTCGGATGTCGATACGGCCAACGTCAAGATGTCCATGAATCCTTTTGACGAAATTGCCGTCGAACAAGCCGTCCGCCTGAAGGAAGCCGGCAAGGCCGACGAAGTCGTGGTCGTTTCGATCGGCCCCGATAAGACGGTCGATACGCTTCGAGTGGCTATGGCGATGGGCGCCGACCGCGCGATTCACATCAAGCACGATGACACTAAGGTTGAACCTCTGGCTGTTGCCAAGCTTCTGGCAGCCGTCGTCAAGCGCGAAGAACCGGGTCTGGTGCTCCTTGGCAAGCAGGCCATCGACAATGATGCGGGGCAAGTGCCGCAGATGCTCTCCGCGCTTCTTGATTGGCCCGTTGCGATCAACGTGAGCGGTCTTGAAGTTGACGGCAGCAAGATCGTCTGCGTGCGCGAGACCGATACAGGTCTGATGAAGGTCGAAGGTGAGCTGCCCGCGGTGGTTTCCGCCGACCTGCGTTTGGCCGAACCGCGTTACGTGACTCTGCCCAATATGATGAAGGCCAAGAAGAAGCCCGTGGTTGCAATTGAAGCTGCCGAAGTGGCCGACATCGGCCAGCGTTCGCTCGAACTCCAGGAAGTGATCGAGCCGCCGGCCCGCAGCGGCGGCGTCAAGTTAAACAGCGTCGACGAACTGATCAATGTTTTGAAGAACACGGCCAAGGTGCTCTGATAGTAGGAATAACAGGTATGACTATTCTTGTGATTGCAGAGCACAACGATGCTCAGCTCAAGTCTTCGACTTTGAATGCGCTCAAGGCCGCTTTCGAACTCGGCTCCGACGTCGACGTTCTGGTGGCCGGTCAGAGCTGCGAAGGCGCCGTCAAGCAGGCGGCTGCCGTGGCCGGCGTGCGCAAGGTTCTTGTTGCACAGGGCGAGGCCTTTAACCATTGCCTGCCCGAAGCGCTCACCGACGCTGTTCTCGCGGCACAGCAAGCCGGCGGCTATAGCCACATTCTCTTTACGGCCGGTACCTCCGGCAAGGCGGCCATGCCCCGCACCGCCGCCAAGCTCGGTGTGTCGGCTTTGACCGAAATCGCTGGCGTCATCTCCGCCGATACGTTTAAGCGCTACATCTACGCGGGCGGTGTTCTTGCCACCGTGAAGACCACGGCTACCCCTGTTGTAGCCAGCGTTCGAGCCACTTCCTTTGAGGCTGTTTCAGCCGAAGGCGGCAACGCTGCCGTTGAAACGCTCGTCGTGACGCCGTCTTCCCGCGGCTTTAAGTTCGTGAGCGTGGAAGAGGTGGCTAGCGACCGTCCGGATCTGCTCACCGCCAAGCGCGTCGTAGCCGGCGGTCGCGGCCTTTTTGACGAAGAGGGCTTTGCCGCTCTCGACAAGCTTGCTGAAAAGATGGGGGCCGCTCTTGGTTCCACCCGCGCCGTGGTTGACATGAACCTCGTGCCCAGCGAAACGCAGGTCGGCCAGACCGGCAAAATCGTAGCTCCCGAGCTCTATATGGCCTTCGGTATTTCCGGCGCCATTCAGCACGTGGCAGGCATGAAGGACTCCAAGGTCATCGTGTCCGTCAATAAGGACGCCGAAGCTCCGATCTTTGAGGTCTCGGACTACTATTTGGAGGCAGATGCGGTCGACGTGATCAAGGAACTCACTGAGAAGCTCTGATCCGCTCGAATCGGATGATCCATAAAAGGCACCGGCGTCCTGTACAGTGATACCGGTGCCTTTGCTGTTTTTGCAGACTTCGGCAAAAGGTTGGGCGAAGGCGGTCTGCAGAGAAGGTGCAGGAGAAATGCGACTCGAAAAACTTGTTTTGAGTGTAACGGCGTTTGCTGTGTCGACAGTGTTTGCCGGAGATTCGCTGCTGAACTTTGATAAGACCGATCCAACGGCTACTTGCATTCTGACAGCCGAAAGTCCGTCGCCGAAATATGTCCTGATTCTTTTCCCGGGTGGCGACGGACGTGTCGCGGCGCACCAAACGGGCGGAAAGATTCTCTTCGGTAAGCGCAACAATTTTCTGATTCGGTCCCGTTTACTGCTGGCGGACAATGAGTTTGCAACGGTCTCAACCGATGCTTCGAATGACGAAAAGCGTTTTTCTTTGCTGCTCGACAGAATCCGGCAACTGTATCCGCACGCTTCTGTCTGGCTGGTCTCAACCAGCAGAGGTACGCTGGCGGCGGCTCAAGTCGCCGGTAAATGTCGTGACCGTCTCGATGGCGTGGTCTTTACTGCGTCAATGAAAGAGCTCAGAGATATCCCATTGGATGCAATCAAGGTCCCTAAACTCTTTGTGCACCATGTTTCCGATGCCTGCAAGAGCACGCCTTACGATGCGGCCCGAGAACTTGCGGCAAAGCTAAATGCCGACTTTATGACCGTATCCGGCGGAAAGACCAAAGGTAAGCCATGTCAGGCATTTGCGTACCATGGGTTCAATGGTCTGGAAGAAAAAGTTGTCGACGAGATCAAGAATTGGATCAAGGCGAGAGCCCAATAGCCACAGCCTTGAGGCCGCTTTCAACGTTGTACTGTATGTTTGTACACGGCTGACGGTATTCCCAGGTACCGACTGATGAGAGTTTCTCGCCGGAATGAATGCGACGGATTTTTAGGTAAGACCGATTTTGGCTTTGTACTTACTGATCGTGTCTGCCCACCAATTTAAAATTTCGGGATCAACTTCACCGTCGCGGCTTCGTAGCACAAGACGTTCCGGAGAGAGCGCAAGCGTTGAATCGATGGAAGTAACCAAGTTCTTGTACGGCGACTGACCTAAAAGTAAGAATTTGGGCAGAATCGCCCAGCCTACGCCTTTTGCAGCCAAGCCCAAAGCCCATAGGCCGCTGTCAACTTCCCAATGGTCGTTGCAAATAACACGGGGTGGAGTTGCTTCCGGTGCTCGGGCGTGCACCACGATTTGTCGGTAGCAGCGCAAATCCTCAAGTGTTGGCCGAGAAAGGGAGGCCAACGGATGGTTTTTTGCAACAACAATGGACACGGGTGAGTGCCCGAGCAACCTCTCATCGCAGTGAGAAGATGGGGAGGATGCAAATATCAGAGCCAAATTCATGCCGGCTCTGCTGAAAAACCAGTCTGCCTCAGAACCGGTGATGTTTTCAACCTGCAGCCGTACGGATGGAAAGCGTCGGGCAAACAGCCGCAGCCAGTCAATCATGACCGGAGCTTCCAGGACAAGATCAATGCCCATGTAAAGAGCAGGGGATGGCGTATCGGTAAGCGACAGGGCGCGGGTTTCAAGACGATCCGCTTCAGCCAGAAGACGTTGCGCGCCGACCAGAAGTTCAGTTCCTCTGGGTGTCAAAACAGGTTTGGGCGTCCGGTCAAAAAGCTTGTATCCAAGTTCGGCCTCCATTCCTGAAATATGCATCGATACCACCGATTGGGCCCGTCGAATTTTTCGTGCCGCTTCCGAGAACGAACCTGTCGCCGCAACGGCAGCAAAGGAGCGGAGTTCATCAATTTTTAATCCCATAGGACTGCGTGCCTTTAGTGACTATCAATTTATTGATGGATTCTAACTAGATTGTGCGGAAATTTGATGAGACAATTCTGCCATGACTAACTTCATGGAGCAGGCCTATGTCCTTGAATTCCACTCTCAAAAAGAAACCGATGAGCGCAGTTGCGACGCTTGATCTCAATTTGTCTGCTCAACATTCCTTGCAAAACGCAAAGGCTGACGAGAAAATCCATGCGGGAAGCGGCAATGGGGCGAATGCAGTTTCCGGGACTGAACTTTGGGCTGCCCGCATCGGTTTTTTCGCCGGAGGTTTTACGGTAGCTTCGTGGGCGCCTCTGATTCCTTTTGTCCAGTCGCAATTGCGGCTCGAGCCCTATGTTTTGGGGTTGTTGCTGCTGGGCTTGGGTGTCGGATCTTTTGTCGGCATGCCGTTGGCAGGCAAACTGACGCAACGTATCGGAGCTCGAAATGCGATATTGCTTTCCGGCTTGGCGTCCTGCCTTTTGCTGGTGGTGCTTTCGCTTGTGCCGGGGTTTTACATTGAGTGCGCAGCACTTCTGGCTTACGGCGTGACACTGGGTTGTCTGGAAGTGAGCGTCAATATTTACGGTACGCATTTGGAAAATCGCAATCAAGCGCGCTTAATGAGCGGCTTGCATGCTGCTTACTCCATCGGAGAAGTTGTTTCTGCAGTCGCGCTCACTTCGTTGTTTGTGCTGGGACTTGCCCCGGCTCAGGCTGTCGGCGCGTTGATGGTTTCATTGGCTTTAACGATGGTTGTTTTGCTTCGTCGCATCGAAAACCATCCGATAGAGGTGCCCCGAAAAACAAAAGAAAAGCGTAACGGATGGGCTTTCAACGGCTCTATAGCAATTTTGGCGGTTGTTTGTGCCGTGATTTTCCTTACGGAAGGAAGCATGCTTGACTGGAGCGCCATCTATTTGCGTGATTACGCAGGGGTGCCACAGGAGGGCAGCGCTGTCGGTTACACACTTTTTGTTATTGCAATGGCTATGTCACGTTTGATCGGTGACAAGCTGGCAATGAAGTTCGGCGCTGTAACGATGCTTTCCGTTGGAATCGCCATGATGCTCGCAACGCTTCTGGCGTTGGTGCTCTTTCCTTATCCGGCAAGCGCCATGGTCTCCTTGTTTATCATGGGACTCGGAATTGCCAACATTGCTCCGATTGTCATCTCGGCTGCGTCGAGAACGGCAGCAATGGATAGCGTTAAAGCCATTACGGCTGTGACAACTGTCGGTTACGGCGGCCTGTTGGCCGGTCCTGCCCTGATCGGAGCGATATCTTCGGCGGTGTCGCTGCAAGGCGCTTTTCTTACAGTGTGTGTGCTTTTGGCAGTCAGTCTGATACTTGTCCAAAAAAATAAATCCACGTTCAGTTGACGCGAAGGTAAGACGTACCGCAGGACGCGTCTTACCTATGGTCGGTTACAGTAGAAGCCGTAAAGCCCCTGACTTCAATCGGTGGAGGAAGTCACTTGAGGAAGGTAACGGTTTTGTCGCCGCTTGTACGAATGGCTTCGAGACCTTCCGGGCTGATTTGACCGAGGTCGGCCAGGTCGGAACTCCACGGAAATTCCACAAGGAATATCGCAATATTGCCCCAAGGTTTGTAGACGGTCATCGTTCCGCGCGTGATCTCAAAGTGGCGGGCGGAGCGTTCGAGTTCCAGAGCAGGCTTGGGATATGCGATACGTTCATTGCGACCGAAGTTTTCAAACGTGAGCGTCATCGGCAGTCGTGCGATGAAAGCGCGGGCGTCGGCATTGTCGGCCATTTCGACGGGATAACTTTTGCCGTCGATGGAAACTTGGATGGTTTCGGACATAGCGGTTCCTGAAGAGAGTAAACCTAAACAGACAAGGAGCGAGGCAAATAGTCGCTGGGCATGCATGGTGTTGTTCCTTTCCGATTGGTGTTTTGCGGATTTGCAAACATGCTATCGCGCCGGAAGTGACCAGTCGTGAGCGGCGGTGTCAAAGGTTTGCCTGAAAGGAGCAAGTACAAAAAAGGCGCCTCTCGAGCAGAAGCGCCTTGGTGCCACAACAGTTGATTGTGTCGATTATTTCGTGCCGGTCGAGCCGAAGCCTCCTTCGCCGCGGGAACTTGCTTCAAAATCGGTCACGAGTTCAAACTCGGGCTGCACGACGGGCAGCACCACGAGCTGGGCCAGACGCTCGAAGGGTTCGAGTACAAACGGCTCTTTGCCGCGGTTCCAGGTGCTGATCATCAGTTCGCCTTGATAGTCGGAATCAATCAAACCGACCAAATTTCCGAGCACAATGCCCTTTTTGTGCCCCATTCCGCTGCGAGGGATAATGACGGCGGCGTAATTGGGATCACCGATGTGGATCGCCAGACCGGTCTTTACGAGGACTGTTTCACCGGGGTTGATTGTGAGCGGCTCATCGAGGAGGGCTCGAAGATCGAGGCCTGCGGAGCCCGGCGTGGCATAGCGCGGAAGGTGCTCGCGGATGCGTTCGTCAAGGACCTTGAGTGCAATTTTCATTTTTTCCTTGTGCTTTATTCGTTGTTGGATTTGTCGGCTTCTTCAAGCCGTTTGAGCCGCTCGAGCTTCTGATGCTGCGAGAGTGCGCAAACAAGACCGCCGAATGTTACGAACATTCCTACGGGAATCAAGTTTTGCAGGTTTGGCTCGGACATGCCCGCGATGATGAACAACACGCCGAAAAGCGCGATCACGCTGCCCGCAAGACGCAATAGCGCAGGCATGGCGTTCTTGTTCTTGGCGATGAAACCGGGCGAGGAGGGAGCCTGATCGGATTCGTTAGCGCGACGCACGGTGACCATGCCCGGCATGTCGCTGTTGACGGAAACGGTAAGGCCGCTTACCTTTGCATTGCCCTTTTCGATTTCCTTCAAAAACGCGATGTAGTCGCCGTTATGAGGTTCAAGCGTTTTTTCGTTGAGTTTGAAGGCCATGTCTACACCTCCTTTGCGAGGTCATCGGCGATGCATTCGATGATGGTTTGCGCAAGCACATCCTTGCTCACAAGGCCCGTGGCGACTTCCTTGTCGGCCGTCACGATCACCGCTTCGTTCATGTCGCAGCCGATGGCGCTGCGGGCGTTGTTGGCCACGATCATGCGGGCGAGCTTGCGGATGCGCTTGCCGCGTGCGTTTTCAAGCACGTTTTCGGTTTCGGCGGCAAAGCCGACGCAGTAAAGCGACGGAAATTCACGTGCCGCCTGCGCGAGGATGTCCGGATTTTCCACGAGATCCAACGCGGGCGGTTCATCTGACTTCTTGATTTTTTCATCGGCGACTGCCTGAGCACGCCAGTCGGAAACGGCAGCGACGCTCACAAAGACGTCGGCGCCGGGTGCCTCACGGTGCACGGCTTCGTTCATTTCTTCGGCCGAAACGACCGGCACCGCTTTGACACCGTAAGGGACTGCGATCGAAGTGGGGCCGGAAATGAGCGTCACATCGGCTCCCGCTTCAAAGGCGGCCTGCGCAACGGCGTAGCCCTGCTTGCCGGAGCTGCGGTTGGTGATGCCGCGCACGGGATCCAATGCTTCAAAGGTGGGACCGGCCGTGACAACGAAACGCTTACCTTGCAGAATCTTCGGAGAAAGCAGGCGCGCGGCGTGCGCTGCAATCTCTTCGGGCTCAATCATGCGGCCTGCGCCCGAAACGCCGCACGCAAGCTCTCCGCACGCGGGTCCGAGCACGGCAAAGCCGTCGGCCTTGAGCTGAGCGATGTTGCGCTGAGTGCTCGCTTTGGCCCACATATTGCTGTTCATTGCCGGACATACGGCAACCGGACAGGAACTTGCGAGAATAACGGAACTCACCAGGTCGTCGGCAATGCCGTTGGCGGCCTTGGCCAGGATGTTGGCGGTAGCAGGCGCGACGATCAACAAGTCGCAGTCGCGCGTGAGCGCCAGATGCTGCATCGTCCCGTCGAAGGCCTGTGTCTGCACGGGATGTCCCGAGAGCGCAGCAAACGTGAGCGGTCCGACAAATTCAGTTGCCGCCTGCGTCATGCAGACGCGCACTGCAGCACCCGACTTGACCAAAAGCCGTACGAGCTCACAGGTCTTGTAGGCGGCGATGCCGCCCGTGACAGCCACTGTGATGTTTTTGGCAGCCAGGCGAGAGTAAAGCTTTGCGGTCATGAGGAAGCAGTTTTAAGTTAAAGCCGAATATCAGAAGAAAGTGTAGACGTCCTGCACAAGGATTGGGTTAAGAGAGCTCGCGAATCTTTTCGAGTACCGCTTCCACGTGACCCGGCACCTTGACGCCGCGCCACTCAAACGCGAGCTTACCCTGCGGATCAATGAGGAATGTCGAGCGCACGATGCCGCGGCAGGGCTTGCCGTACATCACCTTCGGCTTGATGACATCAAAGGCCGTGCAGAGCTCTTCGGACTTGTCACTCACGAGTTCAATGCCAAGTTCCTGGCGGGCGCAAAAACCTTCGTGGGTTTTCACCGAATCGCGGGAGACGCCGATTACCTTGGCGTTCAAAGCCTCGAACTGAGGCACGGCAGCCGTAAAGTCGCGCGCCTCAATCGTACAGGCCGACGTGTTGTCCTTCGGGTAGAAATAAAGCACCACCCAGCGGCCGCGTTGGGCTTGCAAATCAAAGTCGCCTGCCGTAGAGGGGCCTTTGACGTTGACGACGGTTTCTCCGATCTGAAACATTGACAATTCTCCAAGAGTCAAAATTTTAGGTGCGGTGAGTTTAGCAACTTGCACAGCCTCGATTGTTCGCAAATATTGCCGCGTGCGGATGCCTGAAGCCTTGCGAAGTGCTATCTTTAGGAGCCTCGAAAACCACAGAAGCCAAAAGGAAGTCTTCGACATGCGTTTCCAGCCCAATGTTCGCCGCATCGCGGCGATTCATGACCTGTCCGGAATCGGCCGGACATCTTTGATGGCCGTCATTCCGATTCTCTCTACCATGGGCTTTAACGTGTGTCCTCTGCCCACCGCGATTCTCTCCAATCACTCGCAGTACCCGGACTTCTCCTTCCTGGATCTCACCGAAGAGATGCCCCGCATCATTGATCAGTGGGAAAAGCTCGGCGTCACTTTTGATGCGATCTACACGGGCTATATGGGTTCGCCCCGACAAATCGAGATCGTCTGCGGCTTTATCGAGCGCTTCCGCACGGCCGATACGCTCGTGGTGGTCGATCCGGTCCTGGGTGACAACGGACACCTCTACAGCAAGATGACGCAGGAGATGGTCGAAGAGATGCGGCGCCTGGCATGCCGGGCCGACGTGCTCACGCCCAATCTCACCGAGGCGTTTGCGCTTTTGGATCGTCCTTACAAGACGGACTGCACGACCGAGGAACTCAAAGACTTGATTGCCGAACTTTCCGAAATGGGACCCGATACGGTGATCATCACGGGTGTTCCGGTGCCGGGCCAGTCGGGATTAACTTCCGTGATTGCGCGCAGCAAGTCTGATTTGCGCACCTGGAAGGTCACCTGTCCGTATCTGCCTGCGCATTATCCCGGCACGGGCGACAGCTTCACGAGCGTGATCACGGGCAGCCTCCTGCAGGGCGACAGCCTTCCGATTGCGCTTGATCGCGCTGCTCAGTTCATACTGCAGGGCATTCGCTCTACATTCGGCTATCGGATGGATAATCGCGATGGCATTCTGCTTGAGCGAGTGTTGCCCAACCTTAATACACCGATTCAGTCGGCCACCTACGAGCTGGTCTGACAGAGAGTTGTGAAAAAAACAAAAAACCGCGTCTTGCTTTCGGACACGGTTTTTCTGTTTGAGGCTGTACTGAGGACAGAAAGCTTACCTTTCTCGGCGGAATTCGTCGAACACCAGGAGTGCCGCCCCCACGCAAATGCAGATGTCGGCCACGTTAAAAGCCGGCCAGTGGTAGCCAAACGCGTGAAAGTCGAGAAAGTCCGTGACGTAGCCGTAGACGAGGCGGTCCCAGAGGTTGCCCAGGGCGCCTGAAATCACCAGGGACATCGAGAAGGCAAAGAGTGTGCGCTTGGCGTGACGCCACAGAAAGAACAGACACGCTGCAGTCACAAGCAGGGCAATGCCCGCGAAGGCGAAAATTTGCCACCCGCCTGCGTCACCCAGAAACGAAAAGGCCGCGCCCGTGTTGCGAACGTGGCAAAGATTGAAAAAGGGCGTGACAGGGACAAAGGCGCCGTACGCGAGCGTATCGATGACGGCGACCTTCGTGATCCGGTCGACAACGAGCAACACGAACGCTGCCGCAAGCCAGAGGACAAAACGCCCCGGAGCGGGGCTCCGGGGTGCAGATCGATTGATCTCGGTCACGGCGTTTAGGCCTTGGTGCGGACTTCGCCGGCGCCGAAGAGGTTCGTGAGGCACCGTTCGCACAGTTCCGGATGTTCGGCATTGTTGCCCACGCTCGGAACGTAGTGCCAGCAGCGGCAGCACTTCTTCTGCTCGGTGGCGGTAACCGTGATTTCCAAGTCACCTTCGTTTTTCACGAGTTCGGCGCTCGAGGTCATCATCACGAACTTGAGTTCATCGCCCAGGCCCGCGAGGGTCTCGTATGTTTCACCGCTTGCGGCGATCTTGCATTCGGCCTGCAGGCTCGAGCCCACAAGGCTTTGCATGCGCAGCTCTTCGATCTTCTTGAGCACTTCGGCGCGAACGTCGCGGATCGTCGACCACTTGGCGAGCAGCGCTTCGGAGCCTTCGACAGCAGGCACCGTGTGATAGAGCTCGGTAAAGATCGTACCTTCCTTGTTCGGACTGAAGATCGCAAAGGCTTCTTCGGCCGTAAAGGAAAGGATCGGAGCCATCAGACGCAGATAGGCCGCCGTGATGTGCCACAGGGCGGTCTGAGCGCTGCGGCGCGGCAGACCGTCGGTCTTCGTGGTGTAGAGACGGTCCTTGAGGATGTCGAGGTAGAAACTGCCCAGGTCGTCGGTGGCAAAGCCCATCAAAAGAGTGGCGACTTGCTGGAAGCTATAGGTCTCATTTGCCTCAATGATCTGCTTTTGAAGCTCGGCAACGCGAGCTAGCGCCCAGCGATCAAGCTCGAGCATCTGATCGACCGGCACGGCATCCTTATTGATGTCGAAGTCGTTCGTGTTGGCAAGCAGGAATCGCAGCGTGTTGCGGATGCGGCGGTAGCTGTCGACAACACCCTTGATGATGGTCGGGCCGATACGCAGGTCGCCTGTGTAGTCGGTCTGAGCCACCCAGAGACGGCAGATTTCGGCGCCGTACTTTTCGTAGATTTCCTTCGGACCCATGGCATTGCCGCGAGACTTGGACATCTTCTTGCCTTCTTCGTCGACGAGGAAGCCGTGCGTGAGAAGCGCATCGTAGGGCGGACGGCCGTAGAGGATGGAACTCGTCAACAGGGAGGAATGGAACCAGCCGCGGTGCTGATCGCTGCCTTCAAGGTAGAGGTCGCAGTGAGGCTTGCCGTCGTAGACGTCTTTGTGCGAGCCGTTCATCACGGTTTCGTACGTGGAACCGGAATCGAACCACACGTCGAGAATGTCGGTGGTCTTGTCGTACTGAGCGGCTTCTTCGGCGGGCATGAAGTCTTCGGCCTTGGCCTTCACCCAGGCTTCGATGCCTTCTTTTTCAACGCGTTGGGCGACTTCTTCCATGATTTCGAGCGTACGCGGATGCAGTTCACCCGTTGCCTTGTTCATGAAGAAGGGCAGGGGAACGCCCCAGTTGCGCTGACGCGAGATGCACCAGTCGGGACGGTTCTCGATCATGGCGTGCAAACGGTTGTAGCCCCAGGACGGGATGAACTTGGTGGCATCGACACCTGCCAGAGCCGTTTCGCGCAGGCTCTTTTCTTCGGCTTCGGTGTTGAGCACGCCCTTGGTGTCGGCCGTGGGCTTGTCCATGCGGATGAACCACTGAGCCGTTGCACGATAGATGAGCGGCGTCTTGTGGCGCCAGCAGTGCATGTAGCTGTGCTGGATCATTTCGCAGTTAAGTAGCACGCCAGCCACGCGCATCGTGTCAACAATCTTGGGCTGAGCCTTCCAGATGTTGAGACCGCCGAAGAGCGGGAGCCAGTCGGCGTAGACGCCGTTGCCCATCACCGGGTTGAGAATCTGATCGTTGGTCATGCCGTTGGCCTTGCACGACACAAAGTCGTCCAGGCCGTAGGCCGGAGCCGAGTGCACGACGCCCGTACCGCTCGTGGCTTCCACGTATTCACCGAGGAACACCGGCGAGAAGCGCTTGAAACCTTCGTGCAATTGGCTGAAGGGGTGCATGAAGCGGACGTGATCGAGGTTCTTGCCGTTGGTTTCGCCGACGATCTTGCCTTCGAGCTTGTAGCGCTTGAGGCAATCTTCCACAAGGTTGGTGCCCAGAATCAGGTACTTTTCGCCGCAGTCCACGAGCGCGTACGACAGATCCGGGTGCATGTTGATGGCCTGGTTGGCCGGAATCGTCCACGGCGTCGTAGTCCAGATCACCGTGTAGCAGGGCTTTTCAATCTTCACGCCCATCAGTTCTTCAACCTTGGGCTTGTCTTCTTCGGAAAGCGGGAAGGCGACGTCGATGGCGTAGCTTTCGCGGTCGGCGTATTCGACTTCGGCTTCGGCCAACGCCGAGCAGCAGTCAAAGCACCAGTTCACGGGCTTCAGGCCGCGGTACACGTAGCCCTTCTTCACGATGCGGGCAAGCGTGCGGATTTCGGCGGCTTCCGTTTCAGGACGCATCGTCAGGTACGGATTTTCCCAGTCGGCGAGAACGCCCAGACGCTTGAAGCCGGCTTTCTGCTTGGCGACCTGTTCCTTGGCATAGGCGCGGGCCTTGGCCATCAGGTCGGTCTTTTCGAGTCCCTTGCCGTACATCTTTTCGATCTGAATTTCGATCGGCATGCCGTGGCAGTCCCAGCCCGGCACGTAGGGGACGTCGTAGCCTTCAAAGAGCTTGGTCTTGTTGACGATGTCCTTGAGAATCTTGTTTAAGGCATGGCCGAGGTGAATTTCACCGTTGGCATACGGCGGGCCGTCGTGCAGAACGAAACGGTTGCGGCGGCCTTTGCAGGCGTTCTGAATCGTGTGGTAGAGATCGCGTTTTTCCCAGTCGGCAACCCAGACGGGTTCGCGCTTGGGCAAATCGCCGCGCATCGGGAATGCTGTGTCGGGAAGATTAAGCGGGTACTTTGCCGTATTGCCGGCTTTATCGGCTTTAGCCATGTGTCAGTCTCCAGGCCCCCTCGGGCTCTTCTGAAAGATTGAAAAGAATTGAATTTTGAGGTGCGCGAAAAAAGAGCGCCGTCATGAAAGAGGCGCGGGCGCAACGAGGTGTTAGTTTACAGGGAGAACCCTGCAGATTTCCATAGGTAAGCCTGCTTAGGTCCGGTGCGTTCTTGACGATTAAACGCATGTCGGATCTTCTTATACGACATTGCGTTATTGTGAAATTTGCTGCGTGCTTAATTCCCTGGATTGAGCCTAAGTTCGGTAGAGCTTGTTGCGATCGTACTTGCCATTGTCTTTGGGAAGACCCACCACATCGGAAACCTGCGCTTCATACGAAGCAAAGAGCGCTTGCATTTCTCTGGCGTACCACTCCAGAAAGATGCGTACGCGCTTCATGTGCCAGGCCTCGTGGCTTGCCACAATGAAGCACTCCACGGGCGGATGAAACCAGCCGGGCAAAATGGCGACGAGTCGCCCCGCGAGCAGATCTTCGTAGATCTGCACAAGCGGCATATCAACGGCCACACCCATGCCTTCGAGAAGAGCGGAGCGAATCGCCAGGATGTCGGTGGAGCGGATGCAGGAGGCGTAGGTGATCGGTTCGGCCTTGTTGCCTCGGTAGAGCATTTTGGTCTCTTCACGAACGGGGCCGTTGTAGACAAGTCCCGTGTGCAGGCGCAGGCTCACGGGGTCGAGTGGCATGCCGTGCTTTTGAATATAGGCGGGACTTGCGACCGGCAGATAGACGTTGCGGCCGCGGCTCATGTAGCACAATCCCGAAAGTGTCGGTTCTCCGGTGATGGTTGCCACGTCGCACAAGCCCTTTTGCACGTCGGCCGGTTTGAAGCCGCTCAAAATCTCCACCGTGATCTGCGGGTGCAGCTGCTGAAAACGTTGTAGCAACGGCGTAAGGCGCCTTGCGGCAAAGCCGGGAGCCGAGGATAGGCGGATATTGCCGGTAAGCGCACTATTGTCGTCGATGATCTTTTGCATCAATGAATCGTGCGCGCGAAGAATCGGCGTCATGCGTTTGAGAACCAGTTTGCCCGTTTCCGAGAGCTCCATCGGACGAGAGTTGTGGCGGATCAGATCGCAACCGAGCGCTTTTTCCAGTCCTGCGATCGCCCGTGAGAGGTTGGAGACATCAACGCCGAGCGCCGAGGCTGCTGCCGACAGCGTCCCGGTTTTGGCGAAGGTGACGAAGTAGCGCCAGGCGGCGAGGTCGTCGAGTTTGGACACGGCAAAATCTCCGAGAAACCAGACACATAAGATGCGTTGATTCTTTCATTTCTTTGCGTATTACGCAAATTAAGTTTGACAAAAACAAATTGTTTTGAGAAGGCGATCAACGGATACTGTCGACAAGTATCCGTTTATTCTCTTTCATTAGGGAGCAATTTGCCGTGATTCACGACGAGTTCTACTGGATCAGCCAGATCAACAAAGCAAGCGTAGTGTCCAACAGCCGAGAGAAGCTTCTCGACGAAGCGACGGCCAAGCTTGCTGCCCGCGGCATTGCCGCCGTTGAAAAGGAGGCCGACGTCGATGCCTCAAAACGCGTCAAGAAGTACATCGCCTACGAACCGATGGTGATAGCCGCTACGGGCCCCGAAGTGACGATTCTGCACGCGGGCCGTTCAAGTCAGGACATTCTCTCGACGATGCGAGTGGCTATTCTGCGCGAGCAGACGTTTGAGCTGTGCGAGGCGCTCGATGCGGTGATCGCCAAGATCCTTTCCTTGGCCGAAGAACATCGCGACACGGTGGTGCCTAACTACACCAACGGCGTAGCCGCGCAGCCCAACAGCTACGCACACTATCTGTTGGGTTTTGCCGCCGCCTTCCTGCGCGATCGCGAACGTTTAAACCAGTGCCTCGTGCGTTACAACGAGTGCCCGATGGGCGCGACCGTGCTAAACGGTACGGGCTGGCCCCTGAACCGCGATGACATGGCCAAGCTCCTTGGCTTTGACCGCCCGCGCCTGAACGCCTTTGACTGTACGTGCGAGACGCCTGTTGACTTTGCGCTTGAAGTGTCGTCGGTCGCCGCTTCCGTCGGCGTGCACGTCGGCTCCATGATCAACGACATCATGGTGCAGTACGCTCAGAGCCGCCCCTGGATCATTTTGCAGGAAGGAGGAGAAAACACGTACGTCTCTTCGGCCATGCCGCAAAAGCGCAATCCGGGCCTCATGAATAACTGTCGCGGTGACGCCAGCGACGTCGTCTCGGAAATGACCGCGGTCTTTACGCGCGTGCACAATCTCGTTCCCGGCATGGTTGACGGAAAGAGCGTGGCCAAGAACGGTCGCATGACGAAGTCCGCAGTCTCCATGCTGGAGCGCTTCCTCAAAGTGCTGAACGCGCTTCGCATCAATCCTGCGCGAGCGCTCGAAGAATTGAACAGCGACTGGACGGCTTCGCAGGAAATCGCCGATCGCCTGATGCACGACCACGGACTGCCGTTTCGCATTGGTCACCACGTCGCCAGCCGCATGGTTTCCTGGGCGCGAGCCAACAATGTTTTGCCGCAGGACTTCCCGTACGAACAGATGCAGCGCATCTATGTTGAAGAAATTCGCGAGGAGTTCCCCGAAGGTCCCGAAGTGCTGCCTATGAGTAAGGAAGAATTTCTCGAGGCGCTTGATCCGCGTAAGATCATTGCCAACCGAAAGACCAAGGGCAGCGCCGCTCCCGCAGAGGTCGAGGCGATGCTCGCGGACTTTGCCGCCGGGCTCAAGGCCGAACAGGGCAAGACGAACGCGATGCGTCAACAGGTGACCGACGCCATCGCAGGACTCGAGGCCGCCTTTGCCGAACATCTATAAATTCCAACTCTAAGGAGATAACAAAATGTCTTCGGTATTGCCTCTGATTGCCGTGATCGTGACAGTGATCGCTGGCTGGGCGCTGATCAAGCGCGTGCAGACGCATATGGTGCTGTTGTTTGCAGGTCTGGCTATTTTGATCTGCGTAGCGCTTGCCGGCGTCGGTTTCCTTCCGAAGGGTGTCAAACCGTCAGGATTTTGGCTCTTTGATATTTTCTCGACTTTGAAGTCTATTGCCACCAAGCAGAGTTCGGGCATCGGTTTTCTCATCATGACTGCCGGCGGCTTTGCAGCTTATATGGACCGAATCGGCGCTGCCAAGGCGCTTGTGGACGTAGCCGTCAAACCGCTTTCGGCCCTGAAGGCTCCTTACCTTGTGCTGGCTTTCGGGTATGTCGTCGGTCAAATGCTTGTGACCGTGATTCCGTCTGCGGCGGGCCTTGCCATGCTTCTGTTGGTGGCTTTGTTCCCGATTCTCAAGGCCGTGGGCGTTTCTGCCGCAGCGGCCGCTGCCGTGATCGGTACGTCGGCAGGCATGACCTTTGCCCCGACGGCAGGTACCGCCAGTCTGGCTGCCAAGGTGGGCGGTCTTGATCCGATCATCTACCTCGTTCAGTATCAGTTGCCGCTCGCAATCCCGACTCTGATCGTCGCCGCGATCGCGCACTATTTCGTGCAGCGCTACTACGACAAGAAGGGTGACGATCAGGTCGCTGAAGTCGTGGAAGTTAAGAAAGTGGACGTTCCGGTTGTGCCCAAGTGGTATGCCTTCTTCCCGGTGCTTCCGATTGCATTGCTGATCATCTTCTCCAAACTTGTCGTCTCTTCGATCAAGCTCGATACGGTGGCTGCACTCTTCATGGTGTGGGTGCTCGTGGTAATCGTCGAATGGATCCGCCTGCGCGATGTAAAGAAGATCTTTAAGGATGGCATGGCTATGTTCCAGGCCATGGGCAAGATGTTTACGGGTATTGTGGCCCTGATCATCTGCGCTGAGTTCTTTGCCACCGGGCTGAAGACTTCGGGGCTCATTGACGTCATCATCAACTCGGCCAACGGCGTGGGTGCCGGCATGGGTGTGATGACTGTAATTCTGACGGCGATCGTGTCGCTCGTGACGTTCTTGACGGGTTCCGGCGTCGGTGCTTACTCATCGTTTGCGTCTTTGGCTCCGGACGTGGCGGCCGGTTTCGGCGGCTCCGTTGAAGCTCTGGTCACTCCGATGCAGTTTGCAAGCGGCATGATTCGCGCCATGAGCCCGGTGGCCGGTGTGATCATCGCAGTGGCCGGTGCCGCAGGCGTCTCGCCCATGGCCATCGTGCGCCGCACCTGGATTCCGATGACACTCGGGTTGATCACCACCTTGATCTTCAATCAGATCTTCTTTGGCTGATCAAGCGACTGACTTCAGACACAATGGCCCGTGAAGCTCACAAGGTGACACGGGCTTTTTAGTGGCTTCAGACGCCTAGAAGTCGTCGCGCCGTTTCGGCATCACGGTTGATGGCAGCCTTGAGCTCTTCGAGTCCCGAGAACTTCTTTTCGTCTCTGAGTTTTTGCACGAACTCAATTTCGACGATGCGCCCGTATGCGTTGCCGGAATAATTAAAGACGAATGTTTCGAGAAGCCAGCGGCGCTCAGACGCAACGGTCGGCTTGTAGCCGAGGCTTGCGGCGCCTCCGAATACGGTTTCGCCGTCGAGCCCCTTGACGCGCACGGCAAAGACGCCGTGCAGGGCGCAGACGGCCTTTGAGCCAGGAGGCAGCATTGCCACATTGAGCGTCGGAAATCCCAGTGTTCGGCCGAGCGCGGCGCCGTGGATGACGCGGCCGGTGACGCGGTAGGGGCGTCCAAGCATGGTTTGCGCTTCATTAAGATCGCCCGATGCCATTGCAGCACGAATGCGAGAACTCGATACTCTCTCGTCAGATTGATAGAGCAAAGGGGTGGCAACGGCTTCAAAGCCTAAGGTTTCGCCCAGACGCTTGAGCTCGGAAAAGTCACCTGAGCCGCCTGCACCAAAATGGAAATTGTTGCCCACCGTCACCCAACGGCAACTGATGCCTTCGGCGAGGATGTCGCGCGCAAACGCTTCGGGCGAGAGTGAGGCAAATCGTTTGTGAAAGGGCATGATGTAGACCGCATCAATGCCGCAGCCGGCAATGGCGATCATTTTGTCGCGCAGCGTGCAGATGCGGGCAAAGGGATCTTTGCCGAAGAGTTCGCGCGGATGCGGTTCAAACGTGACGACGGCGGCAGCGAGCCCTCGGGCGTGCGCTACCTGAGTCACCGCGCGAAGGAGTCGCTGGTGGCCGAGGTGAACGCCGTCGAAATTTCCGATGGCGACTGCGCAGGGGCGTTTGTGAGAGGGGCCGGGAAGGCCGCTGATAATCTGCATGCCGGTCTGTAGGATGAATGTTGCCTAAATGACGGTCAGAAGCGTGAGGCGGTTGATCGGAACCGTTCGCACAGAAACTTACCGTCGCAGATTATAAGAAAAGGCCTTCGGCGATGTGATGCGAATTCTTTTCCTGCCGTTGCTGCAACTCAAGTACAATTGCCCTGCCAAAACAGAGCGGGTGTCGCTCGTTGACTCGACACCCCTTGTCCATTCGAGATTTCCAGATTTCCTTTAATTAGATAGATATATGCTGACCCGGTCTTGGAGAAAGAGCCGGGCGCATTTGCATTCATGAAAAACATCGTAGTTTTGATCTCGGGCCGTGGCTCGAATTTCGTGGCGATTGCTCAGGCCTGTGAAAGGGAAAATTGGGCTGCCGAGGGCATCCGCATTTCGCTTGTTCTTTCCAACCGTCCCGATGCGGCCGGACTTGAACGCGCCAAGGAAATGGGCATCGAAACGGCCGTGGTCGATCACAAGGCTTTCGAGACCCGTGAAGACTTCGAACGCGCCATGATTGAGATCATCGACAAGCACAATCCCGATGTGGTGGTGCTTGCCGGCTTCATGCGCGTTCTGACGCCCGTCTTTGTCGATCACTACGAAGGCAAGATTCTCAATATTCATCCCGCTCTGCTGCCGCTCTTTAAGGGCCTGGATACGCACAACCGCGCGTTGCAGGCCGGCGTTCGCGTGCACGGCTGCACGGTGCACTTCGTGAGTTCGGAACTCGACGGCGGCGCCATCATCGGTCAGGCTGTCGTGCCGGTGCTCGCAAGCGATGATGCCGATACGCTTGCTCACCGCGGCCTTCGTCTCGAACATATTCTTTATCCGCGTGCCGTCAAGGCCGTGGCTTCCGGCAAGGTCAAACTTGTCGACGGCCGCACCGTGACGGACGACGAAACGGCCAAGTCGCTCGCCGTTTTTGACTGCTGCGCATAAGAAAAGCCATGGAACAGAAAACCAAAAAGATGCCGTTTGCGCCGGTCAAGGTCCGCCGCGAAAAATCGGAAAAGAAGCTCACGGAACGTCAACGTGCCGCTCAGAAGCGCCAGGCCGAGCAAAACCGCAAGGCTGCTCCTGCCAAGGGCGTGCCTTCCGCGATGCGCCAGCAAAAGCTCAATCCCAACAAGGTCCGCATCACCAATCTGATCGCGGGTGAACTCGCGCGCGCTTTTGCAGTGATCCTCAAGCTTGACGGTCCGGCCGACACGCTCATGAAGGCGTTCTTCAAGTCCAACCCGAAGTTGGGCAGCCGCGATCGCACGATTCTTGCCGAAGCCATCTTCTACGCGCTGCGTCACTATTCCGAAATTGCCTGGCGCATGAAGCCGGTGAAGCCCGAACGCGCTCCCAAGGTGGCCGCGTTCCTGACGCTTGCGATGCAGTACGGTGTCGAGAGCATGGGCGATCAGGTTCTCGGCTCCGAAAAGGGCCCGGTGACCAATATGCTGGGACTGAATCTCGAAAAGGCTCCGCCCGAAGTGCGCGCCGAGATGCCGTTCTGGCTGTATGAGCTCGAAAGCAAGCAGTACGGCGAAGCCGCTGCGAAGCTCTTTGAGGCTTCGTTGCAGGGAGCTCCGCTTGACTTGCGTGTCAATACACTGAAAGCCAAGCGCGAAGACGTCATTGCGGAACTTGCCGAGCACAAGGTGACGGCCGAACCCATGCAGTTCTCGCCTGACGGCATCCGTCTGACGGACAAGCCCGGCTTGATTCGCTGGCCAGTCTACCAGGAAGGCCGCATTGATATTCAGGACGAGGGCAGTCAGCTGATTGCTCGCTTGGTCGGTGCCAAGCGCGGTGAAATGGTTTGTGACTTCTGCGCGGGTGCCGGAGGCAAGACGTTGGCTCTCGGTGCACTGATGAAGTCTTCCGGC
Source organism: Sutterella sp. AM11-39 (assembly GCF_003472385.1). Lineage (GTDB taxonomy): Bacteria > Pseudomonadota > Gammaproteobacteria > Burkholderiales > Burkholderiaceae_F > Duodenibacillus > Duodenibacillus intestinigallinarum. Next base: position 43,453 of record NZ_QRLV01000006.1, read on the forward strand.
CGTCTGTACGCCTTTGATATCAACGAAAAGCGCTTGCAGGGGCTCACCCCGCGTATGCGCCGCGCCGGACTTTCCAACGTCCACCCGGTGGCCATTCGCGATGAAAAGGACAACCGCATCAAGCGTCTGCGCGGCAAATTCGATCGCGTACTGGTGGATGCGCCCTGTACCGGTACCGGTACGCTTCGCCGCAACCCGGATCTGAAGTGGCGTCTGACCCCGCAGGAACTCGATCGCATCAATGCGGTGCAAAAGAGTGTTCTGGAGGAGGCTGCCAAGCTTCTCAAGCCCGAAGGTCGCATCGTGTACGCGACCTGCTCGGTGCTGCAGCGTGAAAACCAGGATGTCGTCAATGCGTTCCTGGAATCTCATCCGGAATTTGAACTTCTGAACGCCACCGACGTGCTCGCCAAGCAGGGGGTGACACTGCCTGACTTCCAGAAGGAAGAGTTCGGGGACTTCTTCGTGATGCTGCCGCATCGCCATCACACCGACGGTTTCTTTGCGGCCGTGTTGCAGAAGAAGAAAGCCTGATTTCATTCGCTTTCCAGCAAAACAAAGAGCCTTGTCGAGAACGTATCGGCAAGGCTCTGATGTTTTGCGTGAGGGATGTCCGAAGATCAGTTCCGTTCGGAAATCGACTTCTTGGGCGGCAGACCGAATGTGCGCTTGTATTCGCGACTGAACTGATTCGGGCTCGTGTAGCCGACTTCATACGCGGCTTGGCTCGCACTGTATCCGCGCGCCACCATCAAGTGCTGGGCAAGAAACAGGCACTGACGCTTGTAATACTGCAACGGCGTCATCTTGGTGACCGTTTGGAAGTGACGGTAGAACGTCGAGCGCGTCATGTTGCACATCTCTGCCAGGGCCTCGATGTCAAGGGGCTTGCCCGTGTTCTGACGAATCCATTGAATTGCGCGATTGATGCGGTTGGCGGGCGTGTTCTGACTGAAGAACTGTGAAAGTGCAGCACCCTGCGGGCTCATGAGAAGCACGTAGGTGAGCTCGCGCTCGATAATCGGGCCTCGTGTGGCCAGCTGCTCAGGATTCTGATAGACCAGACGCAGCAGTCGTTCAAAGGCTTCGACGATGTCCACCGTTGCGGGCATCGCAGTGAAGGCGTGAACGGTGTGACCGACAACGACTCCCTTGTGTTTGGCTGCAATCTCGGGGCAGGTTGCCAACAGATCGGTCAAAACTTGTGGATCAAGTTCCACGGAGATGGAGACAAACGGTTTGGTGTCGCTTGCACATGTCACTTCGTAGCTGGCAGGGGAGTCCGCCGCCGTCGTGCAGCTCGTGCCTTTGCCGTATTCAATGTTTTGCCCGTCAGTCGTGCTGCGCTTACGCCCTTGAAGAATCAGACCGGTTGAAAGCGTGTAAAAAGTATTGGTATTGACTATCGGACAGGGCTGCACGTGAAAATGCAACCGCGGCATTGCTTTGGGAGAAAAAAGAGATACACCGTTTTCTCTCCACTGATTCAGAGCAATATCCTTGAGCGCATCCAGACGGGCGCGAAGATCTTCTGACAGCGTAATCTCGAACACAAGCGAATCCTTTCTTTGTTCCGCCGAACAATGTTTGTCATCACACTCGCATTGGCAATTGAAAAGCCATAGCGTACTCATTTTGCACCCGTAATTTTGCAGAAACTTTGCATTGTCGTCAGCTGAAACGGCAGTCTGTTTGAAAATGTTTCGGGCTGCCTGCTCGGAGAGGAAAAGCAGGCAGCCTGAAGAGCCGTTCAAGAGCTACTTGGCGGGATGAGCGGCTTTTTCAACGACGGCAAGCGCGTTGAGCGTTCTCGGGTAGCCGAGCAGGGGTGCAAACTGCAGGCAAGCGGCAATCAGAATCTCTTCGTTGTTGCCCATCTTGAGGTTGCCGGCAGCATGCGCGGCCATCTGAGCGGTGGTGTCGCCCTGTGCGGCCAGATAGCAGAAGGTAACGAGTTCACGTTCCTGAAGCGTCAGACCGGAACGCACGTAGTAGTCGCCGAAGCAGTTGGCAGAAAGCCAGCGGCGGATGGCAACGGTCTTTTCGGGGCCGGACTTGGAAAAGCCCTTCATGCCGGGGCCAAAGATTTCTACCTGAGCGGCTTCGCCCTTGACGACGCGTTCAACGTCCTTCTGTTCGGTCGTGTCGGGTAGGGGAAGCTTCACGCCGCGCGAGGTAAAGACGCGGTTCATGATGTCGACGAAACCGCGTACGCGACCCATACCGAGATAAGCCGTGCCCTGATAGACGATTTCACGAACTTGCGTGGGCGTGACGCTGGCGTCGAGCGCCTGCGGCAGGCGCACTTCAAATTCTTCTTTGCCGCCGCAGCCAAGCAATGTGGCGAGGATCACAAAATGGCGACGCGTCTTGCCCAGAACGGGTTCAACCGTCTTAGCGACTTCTTCTTCGTCGAAGTACTTGAAGAAGCGGGCGTACTCGGGATCGGTCATTGCAAGATCGGAAACAGTCGGTGCGGCGGCTGCGGCCGGATTGAGTGCGGACATGAAAACAGCTCCTGCGGCGAGTCCGGCGGACCCGCCCAAAAGATTGCGACGTGAAAGAGATTTCTCAGACATTGAACACCTCATTTAGTTCAGTGTTTTGCTGATTTCATTATCCGAAAGAGCAGGGCAAGTTGGGTGCCGAAACGTTGCCCGATATTCTCAAGTCGCCGAGCTTAAGAAGAAGGTGGAAGAGGGCAATTATTTTGTGAAATCAAGCTGTAATGGTCAAAAAATCCTTTAAAATCAACATACAAAACATAACTACTATTATATTGAGCAAAATTCATTAGCAATGTTCTATATATTAGAAATTGGCAAATTCAGTCACTTTCGGGCGTATCTAAAAACTCGACTAGAGTGAGAGATAACTGCTAATATTTGAGCGAATAACGCTTAAATTTGACCTTAATCGCTAAAATTAGAGCGGATACTGTGTTTGATGGACACATATCGACGATCGCTAACTTGAAGTCGCCCAAAGAACTGCGTTTGCAATTGGCAGAACGGGCTAGAGAGCTGAGACTGACGCGCAACATGCGTCAATCGGATCTTGCTGAGCGCTCTGGCGTGACGCTCGCGTCCATACGTCGGTTTGAGAAGGAGGGAGAGATCTCACTCAAGAACCTGATGCTGATCGCCATTGCGCTCAATCGAGCCCAAGACGTGGAGCAGGTGTTCCGCCTCAATGAAGACATTGATCTTTTTAAGCCTGAACCCAGGAAGCGTCAACGAGCCAGAAAATGAGAACGCGCGTTCTGCTAAACCTGGAAGGAAAACATCGCTTTGTCGGTTTGCTGTCGGCAGATCGGATGGGAGCGTTGTTTCAGTATGCACCGGAATTTGTGGCGGATGGTTTGGAAGTTTCTCCGTTATCGTGCCCGCTACGGGCATCGGTCTTTCGCGGCATTCCTGGATTCGTGAGCGACAGTCTTCCTGATGGTTGGGGAAATTTGCTTCTGTCTCGCAGACATGCTTGTGAAGACAGGCGTTTTGCAGAAATGGCAGTATCAGCGCGACTCGCCGGCATTGGTAATCAGGGCGTGGGGGCCTTGGAATTCGAGCCGGAAACGTCGAACCCGGAAGAATCTTGTCGTCACGACAGCTGCAACTGCATTGATCTCGATGCCGTTGCCGACGGTATCCGGTCTGTCCAAGCAGATGAAGCTACTCATACGGAACTCGATGAACTGATTCGTTTGAGCGGGTATGCCGGCGGCGCACACCCTAAGATTGTGTGCCTGGTCTCTGATGACAAAAGGCTGGTTAAACCGGGGAAGGCGCCAAGACCCAATGGCGCTCCGTGGATCATCAAATTCAGTAATTTGACCGATCCTGAAGACAGCGGGGCGCTCGAGTATGCGGTGTCGCTTCTGGCTAAGAGTGCCGGCATCGACATGCCCGAAACCCATTTGTTCGAGTCTTCAAAAGGCGCAGGATGGTTCGGCATTCGCCGATTCGATCGTACTTCTTCCGGAAAGGTGCACATGGCAACGGCAGCTGGGTTGTTGCATTGCGATTTTCGGCAGCCATGTCTCGACTATCAGACACTGATGGCGTTGACGCAGCATCTGTCCGGTGCTGGTGATTTGGAGCAAATGCTCAAGCGTGCATACTTCAACTTCGTCATCGACAATCGGGACGATCATGCGAAGAACTTTAGTTTCCTGATGGACGGCAAAGGCCGTTGGCGCTTGTCTCCTGCTTATGACTTGATTCCGAACATCGGAGGTTTCGAACACATGACTGCCCTGAGTGGTGTAGGAAAGTCTCCAGCGCGAACGCTCTTTGTTCGTCTGGGTGAAGACTTCGGTATGACTCTGCGTAAGGCGCAAGCCGCTCTAGAAGAAGTGGATGACAGCCTGGATCAGTGGCTCCAACTGGCCAAGAACTGCGGTGTCAAAGCACCTCCTGTATTTGAACCGATCAGATAAAACGCAGCCGGACACTTCGTCAAGCGTCCGGCCGTCGTATGAACGCACCTTGTTTATCAAAGCGCAGGCATACGCTCGATCTGCGTTCCTGGATCGACGACGATCGCCTTCATGCCGCGTGCTTCAATGGCCTTCTGACCGCGTTCGGTGCAGATGACTGTGGCGCCTTTCGCGCAGAGTTTTCCGTCGAAAAGAACCTTTTGACCGGCCACGAAGGACGCCTTGGGTGTCTGCGTGGCGTAGTCGTAGACGGTGATGTCGGCGTCGGCCCCGACGGACAGGTGCCCCTTGTTCTTGAGACGCAGCATGCGGGCGGGATTGAGGGACGTTTTCTGCACGAATTCCGGCAGACTCAGCACGTCAAGCTTCACAAGCGACAGCCCCTGGGACAGAATGACATTGCGCGGAATGCAGCCGCCGTCCGTGGAGATTGCGTCGACAACGAACGAACCGTCATCTCGCTTGGCCTGCGCGAGCGCAATGCGCGGCAGCGGCGGATTGATGTTGAAGCTGCCGCCGACGTCACTACCGGCTTCTTCCCAAAGCTTGAGAGCTTCTTGTCCTGTGACCAGATCCGAATAGCCGCCCGCGTCGTAAACCACGAAGGCCTTCTTGGCCAACAAGGCCGCGCGAACGCCGTCTCGATCTTCCGAGAATCCGAAGTGACGCAGGCAGTTGCCGGTGACCTTCGACTGAATCTTGCCGTCGGGCCCGCATGTGAGGCGTGTGCCGTTCTTGGGCGAAATATAGCTTTCGCAAAAGATGTTCGGGTTCTTTTTGAGCAGGTCCATGGCGATGCCGGCTTCTTCCATATTATTTTTAATGGCGCCGCGGCAGTAGGCGTTGATGTGCGCCAGGTGCAGCGGATAGCCGTCAGCCATTTCGACGGCCTCGATCATGCCTTCGATGTTGGAGCCGTGCTCGGTCGTGCCGGCGTGCCATGCGGCGTAAGCGCGGCGTTCCAGAGCAGTCTTGATGAGTTCGGACGATACGGCGGGAGTCAGCGGATAGTGGCCGCCGAGGAGCTTGACGCCCAAAGCACCTTGTTCAAGTGATGCATCGATGAGCGTTTCCATTTCGTGTTTGCTGGGCGTCGTCGACTTGAACGTAAACGGCGGCGAAGCAAACTGCAGAATGGCCATGTTGATGCCCGCGCCATACTGAGGCACGTTGTCGAGAATGTCGTCCAGTGGCCCAGCCATATCTAGGCAGGTCGTGACGCCGTTCATCGCGAGCATTTTCGGACCAAACGGCGAGCCCCACATCGTGCCGAGGTGAACATGGCTGTCGATGATGCCTGGTTGCAGCACCAATCCTGTGAAGTCGATCACTTCGCGCGCGGAAGAGCCGAGATCCGGCCCCACAGCCGCAATCACACCGTTTTCAACGGCGACGTCGCAAACATCGTTGACGCCGTTGAGCGGATCAACGACCTGAGCGTTTTTCAGAAGCAGGTTAAACATAGAAAACACTCCTTCGGATAGCTTTGTCAGACGTAGCTTAACGCGGTCTGATGCAAAGAGGTCAGGCTCAACATAGCCGCGTCATAATTACACGTGCATAGTTAAGGTTATGTTTGCTCATGGCTGGTTAGCTAACCGACGGTGAGCAAATTCGTACTCTGAAAATAGGGAGCGAACGATGAAAGAAACACTGGGCATTTTTGCCTTTTCCTGCCTGTCGCTTTTGACTGCAAGCGCTTTTGCCGCGGCGCCGTCGTGGCTTGACACGGCTGTCAGCGCCGAGGCGGCTCATACTGTGGAGATGCGACGCCATCTGCATGCCAATCCGGAACTCGGCAATCAGGAAAAGCAGACCCAGGCCTACATCGTTCAAAAACTCAAAGAGTTCGGCGTGGATGAAGTCCTTGTGGGTTATAAGAATTCGCCCACGGCCGTCATCGGGGTCATCAATCCAAAGAAAGACAATGCCATCGGCTTGCGCGCGGACATCGACGCTTTGCCGATCAAGGAAAATACGGGTCTTGCCTTTGAAAGCAAAGCCAAAGGACAGATGTGGGGCAAAACGTCTGATGTGTCGCACATGTGCGGTCACGACATGCACATGGCGATGTTGCTGTCTGCTGCCCGCATTCTTGCCGCACACAAGGCTGACGTCCCGCGCAAGGTCGTGCTTGTCTTCCAGCCGGCCGAAGAGGGGGATTCAATAACGAATCCGTTCGTGTCTGATAAGCCGAAACTCTCGGGCGCTCGTGCATTGGTTGAAGACGGACTGCTTGAACAATTTGGCATCAAGCAGATGTACGGCATCCATGTGATGGCCAGAGTACCGGCCGGCAAAATGTTGGTGGCGCAGGGCACGGCCCTTAATTCTGCCGACGCCTTCCAGATTGACATTGAAGGCCGTCAGGCGCACGGCGCGATGCCGTGGACCGGTGTTGACGCAACATTGACTGCGGCTCAGACAGTTGTTGCCCTGCAGCAGATCGTGTCGCGTAACGTGAACCTTACGCAAGGCATGGGCGTGATTACTGTCGGCAAGCTACAGGCAGGGGAGACGGGAAACGTGATGGCGGGCTCTGCCTCGATGCTCGGCACGATTCGCGCCAACCACAACGACATCCGCAGCAAGCTTCTGGAGCGCATTCCTCAAGTAGCCGACGGTACGGCCCGAGCATCCGGTGCGATTGCAAAGACGAAACTCATTGAAATTTACCCCGTCACGGTCAACGATCCGGAACTGGCTGGCCGCATAACAAAGGAACTGACGGAATATGGCGTCGACGCTCGGATTTCGGATTGGAATCCAGGTGCGAGCGAGGACTTTTCGTTCTATGCACAGAAAGTGCCGTCGGTGTTCATGTTCTTGGGCGGCGACCCCAAAGATGCGAAGAACGCACCCAACAACCATTCGGATAAATTCAGTCCGGATGAATCGGCGATGCCGGCCGGTGTGAGAGCACACATCGCCGCGGCAATGACTCCGGTCAAATAATCTTGAAAACAACGGACCGGGATCGAAGGTATCGAAACCGGTCCAATAAACGTCAAAAATCTCAAAAATTCAACTCAACATAATAGTAGTTATGTTGAATAACGACTAAAAAAACGAGGCAGAACGCATTTTTGCGACTCCGCCTCTTTTCTTGTTTATGTTCAGTTGAGAGCCTCCGCTTACCTTACAACGCCAACACTGCTCAAATCGAGCGCAGAAATGTCACCGGAAAGAATCTTCATTACGTCAAGCTTGAGAGCTTCTTTCTTTTGTGCATCGGTCAGACCAAGTGCATCACGTTCATTGCGGGCGCTGCGCGTTTCATGTCGAGCGTCCATTGCGATCGTGAGCAACGCGTACCGGATGGAATTGCGTTGTATCTCATCTCCAATGTGGCTCTTGCCGATGCAATCTGCCAGCCCGAACGCAGCATCCTTGCTGCCGGCTCGTACAGCCGTGGCAAACAAATTGCAGGCTTTTTTCTCATCCTCAGGCGACGGATCGGACTTCATCACCAACTTGGCCTGGTTGTATTCCATCATGCCCGGTTCGGGTTGCGGCGCGAATTGTTCCCACAGCGCAGCTGCCAAAAACAGCACGAAAAGAACCTGGGCGGCTTTCTCTTGGTTGATGTTCTTCAGAGCGGACATTTGTTTGATTGGAAATGATGCAAAGATTGGCCGAGTCTAGCTCGAAATGCTCTTCAGAGCGACTCGGCCGGCTGTTTGTATGAAATAGTATTTGATAAGACTGTATCTTTAAAAATACTAAATCAGAACTTTGGCATCATCGAGTGAAGTTTGGAAAGCCCCTCTTTCATCGTGATGTCCAGATCAGACGAAAAGCGCTTGTCGGTGACGGAGGCCTTGAACCAGCCGGCGGAAACCCCGGTCCAGATAATCTTGCCGTTACGCAGGTCAATGATGCTCAGAGGCATTTCAACACGGTTGCCCTCTGCGTCCACGTAGCCGCCGATCATGGCGGCGTCAACGCCGAGCACTGTCTGGACTTTCTTGAGGTCCTCAGCCTTTACTTCTTGCTTATTAAAGACAGCATACGAGAGATCACGACTAGCGAGCACGCCGTTGCCTGTGGACAGACGGGTCAGTGCTTCATTCGTGGCCATGAAACGAAGCTTGGGGTTCTTTTCCTGCAGAGCGGCTGCGAGTTCGAACTGAACTGTTGGCTGGTAAGCCGCCACTCTGGACGAATACAGAAGCGGAAGGACGACGACGGATGTCACCGAGCCTTCTGCATAGCTGGCGCTCAGAGCACCTTTGGAAACCGGGCCGGTGGCTGCGCAGCCGGTCAAGGCCAGAGCTGCACCGAGAAGGAAAGTCCTGCGAAGCATGGTTCTCTCTTTGTTTGATGTTGATGTGACCTCGATTCTGCCATGACCGTCTTTAGTGTCGCTTATGCGTGCCGAACGGAGCGGGAAAACGGACCGTGTTTAAAGACAATCTAATGGTCGGATGCTCGAGACGAAAATTTTGAGGGCATTTAAACGCGCTTGTGTCTTGAGGTCAAAACACACGAAAAACCATACAAGATCAAGTGTCATTTAACCCTACTTAATGTATGGATACTTAATAGTTCCTCGCTATAGAATCGGACAGGTAGACCTACTGGACCCCTTGAAAAGGGAAACAGGCCACTTTGGTAACTCGAAACGACGCTGACTGACTAAGAACGACGTTGTTTGAACAAGTTTTTGTCTGCCTGAGAACTTAATAACACGTTAGATCAAACTAGCAAACTGTGATAAAAACTGAAATCCTACAAGAAAGGCAAAAGAAATCCATAAAATCAGAACGATTAATCAAGGCCTTACCAAGATTTTCAGAAATGTTGAAAATGTGAGATAATTATCATAATGAAAAGAGTTAGTCGGTATAACTAGTTGAATTAAATAGATATGAGACCGTCCTTTGCTGTTGAAGAATCTCTGGTAGCGCTTGGTCACAATATGAAAGTGGCTCGTTTGAAGCGTCGCCTCCCCCAAAACGTCCTAGCCGAACGTGCGGGGGTCTCTCTGTCGACTCTGTGCAAAATAGAAAACGGCAATGGAGGAGTCGCGATTGCAAGTTACGCAGCCGTTCTCCTCGCTCTCGACCTGGGCACCCCTTTCGCCGAAATCGGACGCAGCGACCCTTTGTCCCTCGCGCTCGAAACTGAGACCCTTCCGAAACGCATTCGCAAATCCGGAAAATAGTCATGCCCCAGGTTGTTCCCATTGCTTGGCTCAAAAAGGACCAGACCGTTCCCATTGGTCAATTGGTTCTTAGTGACGACTCCGGCCAGGGAGCGTCGATGGCTTTCCGCTACGACAAAGAATGGCTCTCGTTCGGTTTTCCTCTCGGCAGCGATCTTCCGTTGAGTCCGACGATTCATTACCCTTCGACCGACTCCATGGAAACCGATCCGGTGCTGGCAGCTCGAAGCGATGTCTTCGGGTTTTTTGCTGACCATGCTCCTGGAAAGTGGGTTGAGAAACTGATTCGGCAGGCGCATTTAAATGACCTCAAAATTGATTTTCTTGAGGGCACACCCGCGTCAACCGAAATATGGACGCACTCAGGACACGTTTTTGGGCGGTTTTCCTCCTTGGCGCTTCCCCTAACCCACGGATTTCACACGAAATTTTTGCCGCCAGTTCTTGAACTTGATGGGGGCGGCAAAATCTCTAAATCAGTCAAAAACCTGGGTTTAGCCATGCAGACACTGCATGCCGGAGCCTCGATTCGAGGTAAAGAGCTCGTGGAGATGCTGCTTTCGAGCGCCATGGAGCTTGGCGGCACCAATCCGAAATGCGTGGTGCGTCTGGGCAAGTCAGAAGACGAGTGGGTCGTTCGTCACGCCTCTGCTCGTGAGCCTGTTAATTCCGCCTTGTGGATGGCAGTGACTCGGGAGCTTGCTCAGGCCTGCGGCGTCAAGGTGGTCGAGGGTAAGCTGATTGCGCCGAGACTCTATGCGGAACGCCGCTTTGACCGTGGCGACGACGGATCTCCCCTGCTTTGTTTGTCGGCCGCCTCGCTTGTCCGCCGTCAGATAACGCGCGAGAGGATTCTTCATCCGACCCCCAAGACCTATCTCGACATAGCCGACATTCTCAATCGGTGCGGTGCCGATCCGACAGCCGATTTGAGAGCTCTGTTCGCCCGACTGCTTTTCAATACGCTCACCGGCAATAACCGAGATCGGCTCGATCAGTTCTGGTTTACACCGACTGACCTCGGCTGGAAGCTTCTTCCGATGTACGCGCCTTGTGCACAGCTGCCTATTCTGTCGGCCAGGTTCCTCTCGACGCCACTCAAACCCGGTGTCAATGTCGCCGATCCCGACACGGCCATTTTGTTGTCGCGCTATTTCGGGGTGACCACCAAAGAGGCCAAGGCAATGCGGCTAGAATTCATGCAGGTTCTTTCCGAGTGGCAGCGTATCGCCGAAAAGGCAGGCGCTGATCTCCTTGAAATTCGTCAGATGCAGGGAGCGTTCGGTTAGGTAAATATATAGTATTTATTAAGCTACTACCTCAACAAATACTATTTTGCTCTTTCAGGCTAACGATTATGGACATCAAAAAAGACAATGCGATGTATATGCAGATTGCGCAGATTGCTGCTAACCGCAGCTATGCTCAACGTTTAAAAGTCGGCTGCGTCATTGTCAAAAACAACTCCATCATCAGCTTCGGATGGAACGGCATGCCTACGGGATATGACAACTGCTGCGAGATCGAGGTCGACGGAAAATTGGTGACGCGCCCTGAAGTGCAGCACGCGGAATTGAACGCGATCAGCAAATTGGCCTACAACGGATATTCCAGTCACGGGGCGAGTATTTACATCACACACTCGCCCTGCATGCACTGCTCTCTTCTCATACAGAAGTGTGGTATCGAAGCGGTCTACTATCACGAGATCTACCGTGATGATTCCGGTCTGAAGTTCCTGCGTGCGGCCGGTATTCACGTCGAGCAGCTCTGAGCAGCTTTCCTTTATTTCATAATAGGAAAAGGACGCCGTCCGAAGATCGGATTCGGCGTCCTATCGATTAACGGACTTTTTGTCCGCTTAGCCTAAGCGGACCTTTTCCCATATTTCTGCGATACCGGGATTGCGGCGCTTCTGCTGTCGATCCTTGTAGTTCGTGTGCAAAAGCGTTTCTGCTCGATGGCTCAAGGGTTTTTCCAGGAACTCATCGTAGAGACGAATCACATCGGGATTTCGGTGGCTCTGGCGGATCGGGCGATCGGCATCAATGCGGTAGATTGACTGCGTGCGAGCATCCATTTTGTCAAGATAGCTGTTCTTGGCGCGGATGGTACCGCCACCGTCAACACAACCGCCCGGGCATGCCATCACTTCAATGAAGTGGTACTCGCACTTGCCTTCGCGAATCTCTTCAAGAATTTTTTCGACGTTGGCCAGACCGTGCACCACGGCAATCTTCACCTTGCCCTTTTCGCCAAGGTCAACCGTGCCTTCCTTCACCCACTGCTTGCCGCGGGCCGGTTCATAAACGACATGCCCGAGCTCCTTGCCGGTGACGACGTGGTAAACAGTACGAACGGCTGCTTCCATCACACCGCCTGTTACGCCGAAGATGGCGCCGGCGCCCGTGTTCTGCGACATGAAGGGGCTGTCGAATTCGCTTTCGGCAATTTGCAGCAGGTCAATCCCGTGACGGCGAAGCACGCGAGCAAACTCACGGACGGTAAGCACGAGATCGGTGTCAGGCATGCCATCGTTCTTGAGCTGACTGCGGGCGGCTTCGTCCTTCTTGGCCGTGCAGGGCATGATCGAGATAAAACGCAGCTTGTCCGGATTGATGCCGTGTTCGCGGGCAAACCAGGTCTTGGCGAGCGACCCGAAGATCGCTTGCGGCGAACGGGTGGTCGAGAGGTTCGGAATGATTTCCGGGTGCACTTTTTCGACAAAGTTCACCCAACCGGGGCAACAGCTTGTCATCATAGGCAGCGTTCCGCCGTCGTTCAGACGTTCGAGCAGTTCCGTGCCCTCTTCCATGATGGTGACGTCGGCTGCCCAGTTGATGTCGCAGACATAGTCGGCGCCGAGCTGCTTTAAAGCCGTCACAATGCGCTTTTCAAGGTTGGTGCCCGGAGCCGCCTGGAAGGCGTCGCCTAAGGTCACACGCACGGCCGGGGCAAATGCCACGACGGTCTTGATTTCGGGGTCGGAGAACCAATCCAGTGCGACTTCGGTCTGATCTTTTTCACTCAGAGCGCCCGTCGGGCAAACAAGCGAACACTGTCCGCACTGCACGCATTTGGCGCTGTCGGCCCAGAGTTTGGCACCTGCAATGCCTACGCCGCATTCGTTGCCGATGTTGTCCATCGTGAGAGCCGAAACACCCTGCACCTGGCGGCAAACTTCCACACAGCGGTAGCAGCGGATGCACTTGTTGGCATCGCGCACCAGGCCATTGGCCGACCAGTCCAGAGGGCGTTTTTCGGTAAAGCGGCCGTTGCAGCTGTTGTGCTGCAGGCCCACATAGAGTGCCACGTCCTGTAGCTCGCAGTTGCCGTGACGCGAGCAGCTCGCACAGTCCTGATCGTGATCGGAGAAGATCCAGGCAACCTGCCAGCGCTGCATTTCGCGGATGCGCTTGGTCCGGGTCTGCACGCGCATGCCGTTGGTAAGCGGCGTCGTGCAGGCCGTCACGATCTGACCGCGGCCTCGGTCGTCGGTTACTTCCACAAGGCATACGCGGCACGTGCCGGGCGTGTGGTTCAAGGGCAGATAGGCGCACAGTGTCGGGATGAAAATGCCAAGGCGCTTGGCGGCATGCAAAATGGTTTCGCCCTCTTGGAATTCGAATTCTTTGTCGTTGATCCAGGCTTTCATTTTCTGTCTCCCTCGCCTTTTAGAACACCGAGCTCACGGTGCGCTTGTTGTTGTAGTTGCCGGGAATCGGACGGGGTGTCACGACCGCGTAGATGCGGTAGCAGCGCATGCAGCGCTGTGCTTCGAGTCGTGCTTGTTCGTCCGTAAACGTCAGATCAACTTCACAGAAGTTCTTTTCGCGATCCTGCACGGAGATGTGCGGCACCTTCTGGCGGGCAGCCGTGCGAACCGGCGTGACGGGTTCAACGTCTTCCAGGAGCTTGCAGTCGCGGATGATTTCGCCCATGCGCGAGCGCGGGGTAAAGCCCACGGAGCCGCGCGAGAGGTATTCATCGATCGAGTAGGCGGCCTTTTCGCCTTGAGCAAGACCACCGATGAGCGTGGTGGGGCCGGTTGCGCAGTCACCGCCCGCAAACACGCCGGGACGCGTCGTGGCCAGAGCCGGCGTCACAGAAATGGTGCCCCAGCGGTTCAGAAGTACGCCGTCGGCTTCGCTGAAGACGTCGCGCTCGACTTTCTGACCGATGGCGGCGATGATCGTTGCGCACGAGAGATCGAATTCGCTGCCTTCGACGGCACGCACTCCGCGGCGGCCGCGGGCGTCTTTTTCAGTGAGTTCCATGCGGGTGAGTCGCACGCCGGTTACGCGGCCGTCTTCACCGTTAATCGCCGTCGGATTGGTGAGGAAATGGAATTCAACGCCTTCGTCGATGGCTGCGTCGATTTCTTCCTGGTCGGCCGAAGCTTCGTTGCGGGTGCGGCGGTATACGACATGCACCTTGCCCGTGGCAATGCGGCGGGCCGAACGGCAGCAGTCCATGGCGACGTTGCCGCAGCCGACGACCACCACGTCGCCTTCGAGCGTCGGAGTCTTGCCTTCGGACAGTTGTGTTTCAACGTTCAAAAGGAAGTCAATGCCGTTTTGGTAGCCGCAAAGAGAGCGATTTTCGCCGGGCAGCCCCAGATAGGCGCCTTCGGCGCAGCCGATGCCAAGGAAGACGGCGGCGTACCCCTCTTCGAAGAGGCTTGAGACGGAGAAGTCCTTTCCCAAGCGCTTGCCGTAATGCCAGACGCCGCCGAGCTCGGTGATGGCATCCGTTTCCTGTTGCAGCAAGCCCTTGGGCAGACGATACGGCGGAATGCCGCGCAAAGCCATGCCGCCCGCCTTGGTGTCTTTGTCATAGATGTCGACCGGATATCCCATCAAGAGCAGGTGGTAAGCGCAGTTCAAGCCGGCCGGCCCCGCACCCACAACGGCTACGCGAGCCTTGCTGCGATCGACAGTAGGTTTCATGCCGTTAAAGAGTTCGTGAATCGGCACGCCCGTGTTGTCGCTTACCCAACGCTTGATGTCGCGGATGGCGATCGGCTTGTCGACTTCGTTGCGGCGGCAGGCCGCTTCGCAGGGACGCACGCATACGCGTCCGCATGTGGCTACCAGCGGATAGTGATTGAGCAAAACTCCCGCGGCAAGTTCCGGATGGCCGTCGCGTACGTAGTCGATATAGCGAGGAACATTGACGTGAGCCGGGCACGCTTCAATGCACTTGGCGGTAATCGTGACGAACATGTCGCCGCGCATGGGTTCGGCCGTTTCAAAGAGACGTTCGCGGAAATGCTTCATGGCGCCCACGAAAGCGGCCGGAGCCGTGCGGCCGATGCCGCAGAGGCTCGTGAGCATCATTTGCTCGGCCGATTCATAGATGTGATCCCAGTCGACAGCAGCTCCTCTGCCCTCGACCAGATCGCGCAGAGCAAGTTCAATGAGGCGTGAGCCTGTGCGGCATGGCGTGCATCGGCCGCAGGAAGCCTCGGAAACTTTTTCGTAGTAGCCAAGCAGGACTCCCGCCAGACTGACGGAATCGTCGAACACCAGAAAGCCGGCGTTGCCGATGACGACGTCAATCGGATTGCCGGGATTGAAGTTTTTCAGGGCCTTGAGGTCAAGGCCTTCCGGGGCCTTGTCGTCGCCCAGCGTGTTGTCGTACTTGATCCCGTTCCATACGCCATAGCGGATCATTTGTTTCTCTCCTGTAGCAGAACGTTCGTCTTGCGGTGGGGATGCGTCGGCGTCAACCTGTCTGAAATCTTCTTTTTGGTATCTGCAGTTGCGCGCCTTCAACGAATTGGCTCGAAAAGATTGGCAAATTGTACTGAAATCGGGCTCGGGGAAAAGATTGCTTTTCCGTGTCGCTTGCCATCGTGTCGGCCGTTATTCGTTCGTCTGAGATTATAGGTGTATTACTATTTTCAATCAAATAACTATTATTTTTAAATTTTGATAGATGGGCTGTTATGTTGGGACGATTGGCTGATGCGGCAGATGGCTCCGATATGTCACAATCTCTATATGACCTCACGCAATGCTCTAAATACACCTGCAACGCTGCGTCTGGCTATGGCTCCTCGCGCCGAATCGTTGCCCGGCGATCGTCTGATGAGGAACATCAGCGCAGAGGCCGCCTTGCGCGCCACGACATTTCTGAGCCACAAACGGCGTCTGGAATTTCTTTGGGCTCGCGTGCTTTTGGCCAAGCTCCTGGAAACCGAGCCCGATGCGGCTGTTGTCGAAACTCCACCCCGCTCTCCGCGCATTGTGGGAGCAAGTTTCGGACAGACTTCCATTTCGCACACCAAGACCTGGATCGGTGCGGCGGTAAGTTCTGTTCCCGTCGGTATTGACCTTGAAGTGATGCAGCGCTCCCGAGTGAGCGAAGCGATTTTTACCCGCCTTTTTGACAAGCGTCATTGGGATGCTGCCGAGGACCATGTTACCGACTTCTATTGCTTCTTCGGCATGTACGAGTCGGCCGTGAAAATGAACGTGCCGTTTTGCTCGGCGTGCGACTGCCCCTACGTCGGACATTCCGAGTTGAGTGCAGCGGCGGTGTGTTTCTTTACCGACGGCGAGACGCTTTTGACTGTCGTCACCGAAGAGCCCGTGCGGATTGAAATCTGTCAGTATGAAGTGAGCGCAGACGCGCAGGAGCTCATTGTGTCCGAAGCGCAGTTGTTTGAACCGATAGATGGTCCCGCCTGTCTGCGGCTCTGAAATTTCCTTCAAGAAAAAAAGCCTGTCGGCGATGTGACAGGCTTTTTTGATCTCGGCAACCGACGATCGGTTATTTGCGCTTTTTGCGGCCGACCTTGACTTCTTCGATCTTGCCGGACTTAAAGGCGAGTTCGCGCCAGTTCTTGCGGGCAAAGATGAGTATGCCGTAGACGACCAAAGCGATACCCAGGCCCAGTAATGTGGCCGTTAGGAATGACTTCTGGTAGAAGATGACCGAGGTTACCATGCCGACGATCACGGCGACGACTTCGGGCCAACCCATGCCGGGTTTGCGCTTTTCCAGACCAAAGTCGGCGTTGGAGAATTCTTCGAGCGAAATCACACGTGTGCCCGGTGCCGGATCTTCCGAGACTTCACCGTGCTTTTCGGGCATCTTCATGCCGCGCTGGGCATAAACGCGCTGAATGGCGGCAAACTGGCTTTCGGTCAGAGGTTCCTGAACGCGCTTGCGCAGTTCTTCGTTCGTCAGTTGATTGAATTCGCCGGCTGCGGCGCGAATGGCGCGTTTTGTGGATTGGGCCATGACGTTGTTCCAGTACGAGATCTTGAATGGATGTTTCGCGGTAGACGCGGGATTTTAACAGCAATCGCTTTGGAGTAGCACCACGGCCTGGGTGCTAACCCCCTCTTCTCTGCCTTCAAATCCGAGTTTTTCATTGGTCTTGGGTTTGATAGAAACGCTGCCTTCGTCAAGTTCCAGAATCTCTTCGATGCGCGTTTGCATGGCGGCCACGTGCGGATTGAGCTTGGGTTTTTGCGCGACCACAACGGCGTCGATATTCACCACGCTCCATCCGGCTTCGCGAACCGCCTCATAGGCGGTCTTCAAAAGAACGGCGCTGTCGGCTCCCTTGTACTTCGGATCGGTGTCGGGGAAAAACGTGCCGATATTGCCCAGGCGCGCAGCACCCAGAACGGCATCGGTGATGGCGTGCAGCAGCGCATCGGCGTCGCTGTGGCCGTCAAGGCCCAACGTATGTTCGATTTCGATGCCGCCGAGAATGAATTTGCGGCCTTCCACCAGGCGATGTGAGTCGTAGCCGATGCCGATGCGCATTTTCATGGGAGTCTCCGTTAGCGATCGAGCGTCTTCAATGTCCTGAGGACGCGTGAGTTTGATGTTTCGTGACGAGGATTCGACGACGCCCACGGCGTAGCCGGCGTCGCGCATAGCGCTCGATTCGTCAGTGGTTTCAAGGTTTTCGGCAAGCGCCGATTTCAGCTGCCTGTATGGGAAACATTGCGGCGTGGCGATGCGCATCAGCCCGTTGCGTTCGACGTCTTCAACGAGAAGGCCCTTTTCGTCCACGCGCTTGACCGTGTCCCAGACCGGTACGGCAAGAACCATGCCGGCGCACATCCCCTCTTCGATTCCCTTTTGCGTGCGGACAATCAGATTGGAAACATCCTGCGGCTGCACGAAGGGGCGCGCGGCATCATGTACCAGAACCAGGTCTTCATCGGCGATAGTGTCCGAGAGCGCCTCGAGTGTTTGATAGACCGTCTCAGCTCGCGTCTTACCGCCGGTGCGCAGCACGGCCGCAGGAATAGCAAGCGTCTCGACGTATTCGTCTTCGGGACTGACAGCAACATAGATGCCGTCAATTTCCGGCACATCCAACAGAGCGAGCACGGTCGTCTGCAGCACCGTCTGTCCGCTTCGCCCAAGAGGCAGGTATTGCTTGGGGCGGTCGGACAGCATGCGAGAGCCGCAGCCAGCGGCGGGCACCACAACGAAAACGCGGCGATTGGCGTAGGTCATAGCTATGTATAAAAAGACAAACGTGTTCGGATTCTACCGCGCAAGAAAAATCCCGCCGACTCCGTGAGCCGACGGGACTGGCCTTTCAATCGGCTAGCTTATGTAAGCATTCCGATTAGAAGATGTGACGCAGACCGACGATGACCTGGGTGGCCTTGACTTCATCAAACTTCCCGTCGTTGTCTTCCAATTTCAGCTGCTTATAACCGATGCCGGAATAGATGATCGTACGCTTGGAGAGATCGTACTCGTGAGCCAGGAACACGTTCCAGTTGGTGGCATCCGTGTTATCCGGATCGTCGTTGGCTTCGAGGTAGCCGTAGTAAGCACCGGCATACAGGCGACCGCAGGGCAACGGGAACTGAGCGCCGAGGTGGAAGTTGTAGCCGTCGGCATCGTAGTAATAACTTTGATTCTTGGTATCAGTTTTGTCAGTATCGTTGAACCAGAAAATGGCGCTGTAGCCGAGGCCGTCACCGAAACCGGTACGGGATCCTTTGACGTACTGACCGAATGCCGTGACGCGTGCCACACCGAAGTCATAATGGCCGCCAATGCTCAAAACGCGGCTATCGCCAACGTTCGGATTAGTATTTTCGTTGTCGCCGGGGGCGCCTACCTCACTCTTGTTGTAATGGCGGAACATCACGGAGTCATAAACGGCTACAACACCCAGCGGACCATTGTTATAGGTCAAGCCTGCGGCAAAGTAACGGTTGCTGCCGCGTTCGTTGGCGCGGGAGTCATCGTCATCGCCTCCAACCGTGTCGTTGGCAAACGAATACTGCAGATAGCCGGTAAAGCCCGCAGCCGTCGGAGTCTGGTAGGTCACCATGTTGTCCAGGCGCATGCCGTTGCCCTGGTAGTTGCCGATATTGAAGATGCCGTCCCAGCCGCCGGGCAGAACGTCGGCGTTGACGCCCCAGATATCCAGCGTACCGGCGCCGGAAATGAGCGTACCGGCACGGCCGAAGCTCAACGTGCCATAGGGAGAATGGAACTTGAGCTGAGCTTCACGACCGAACATGCGGCCTCCCTGTCCCAACGCACCGCTATCGGACGAAAAGCCGTTTTCCAGCACGAAGGACACAGAGTAGCCGTTGCCCAGGTCTTCGGTACCCTTAAAGCCGAAGCGGGAACCGGAGTTGTAGCCGTTGATTTCTTCAAATCTGTTTTCGGTGGGTTCGTTAAGGGTATTGACGTGGGTGTAGCCCAAACCGGTGTCAACGATACCGTAGAGCGTGAAATCCATAGCGCTTGCGGTAGCGGCCGTCATGGTGGCTGCAACAGCGATGGCGATCTTTTTCATTGTCAGAGTCTCCCGTGGAGATGTGTTTTTATTAGAGGGGATTGGTTTCTGCCAAGGGCAGTGCGCCTGATCTTATCGGTTGAAATTTGACCGAGGCAAGCACTGTCAAGGCCTATTTCATGCCGATTTGACAAGTGTTGTAGAGAGCCTACAAAACTAAGCACTTTCTCCCAGCGCAATTTTGTTGCGGTGCGCTGAAGGTGAAGAGCCGGAAAAAACCTTCTGCTCAAGCCTGCATCGAGCAGAAGGTCTAAGGAAGATCGAGAGACCTGAAATGGTCAGAGGAAGCGATCAGTGTTTTCCGCAGCCGCAGTGACCGTGACCATGACCATGCCCGTGGCATCCGCAACGGCCTTCTCCGTGGCAGTCGCATTCTTCTTTGCCGCATTCGCAGTGACCGCCGCAGCTGCATTCGCCCTCTTGTTTGTGACCGTGACAGCCGCAGCCCTCTTCTGCATGGCCGTGGTGTCCGTGGCAGCCGCATCCACCCTCTTCGTGGCCATGACCATGGCAGTGATGGTGGCCGCGGCCGGCTGTGGCGGCTTCAACGTTGTTTTCAAGTGTGCCGGCGATGAGCGAGGCGACGGCAGCATCACAGTCGCCTTCGTTGCCGGCATAAAGCCGGATGTTGGCCTGTGCCAGCGACTGCACGGCGCCCGGTCCGAGGCCGCCGCAGATCACGCAGTCGACGGCGTTCTTTACGAGAAGGTTCACCACGGCGGCGTGACCGTGGCCGCCTGCGGCAATCGTTTCGGTCGAAATGACGGCTCCGTCTTGCACAACATAGATCTTGAAGTTGGGCGCCATGCCGAAGTGCTGGAAGATGACGTCGTTTTTGACGGGCATCGCGATTTTCATATGTGAGACTCCTTGATTTTCCTGTGCGGCGGCTCGGGCGACGGTATTGCGCCGGCAACGGCCGGGACACGCGCAGCAGCTTGATTCCTGACAAATCCGATAGTTGCCGCCTTCGATCACAAGCGGCTTGCCGTTGACGATGGCGTCGGCAATCTTGAAGCGTGCCTTTTCGTAGATTTCGGTCGCTGTCGTGCGGGAGATCTGCATCTGCTGCGCGCACTGATCGTGGGTGCGCTTTTCTAGGTCAACGATTCGAATCGCTTCGTACTCTTCAACGAGCAGAACGACAGGTTCAGTCCCCTCTGTCCCCTGCGGGGCAAAGAGACGCACGAGCGGTTCACAGCAAACGCGACGACAACGACTGGGTCTGGGCATACTTCAACATTGAAACATCGTTTCCGACAAATGTCGGAATCAAGTATAGCGCGAATTTTTGAGAAGTCTCTCCTCTTCTCCTATTTTGCGGCGAAGCCCTTCGAGCGCAGAAACTCCAAAATGAACGGACGGCGTTCGCGCTCGAGTACGCCGCCGATGCCCTTGGTCCAGGAATCCTTGCGCGGAGAACGGCTTCGTGTAGCGAAATAGTTTTCCGTCACGGCATCGTATGCCTTGAGCTCTTGTACGTTCGGCTCAACGTAGCGGTTTTCCATCACGGTGATTGTTTGAGGCAGACGCGGCTTGACTTCGTTTTTGAAGGCTGGGTGGCCGAAGGCAAGACCTAGCACCGGGTAGACGTTTTGAGGCAACCCCAAAGCTTGATCAGCCTTGGAGATGTCGTTACGTAATCCCCCGATGAAGCATCCTCCCAATCCCAGGGATTCGAGCGCTACCATGGCGTTTTGCACGCAGATGCCAACGTCAAGCGTTGATGTGAGGAACTGCTCGGTCCAGCCGAGATCTGCGTTGGGGCAAAGCCCGGCGTCACGATGATAGTCGGCGCAGAAGACCCAGAATTCCGGTGCGGAAAGAACCTGCGGCTGATTGCCGCTTGCTTCATACATCACGCGGCGCAGTTCGGGGTCGGTGACGCGAATGACGGTGACAAGCTGCAGGAAGCACGAGCTTGACGCGGCAAAGACGGCATCAAGAATCTTCTGACGCATGGCCTCCGACACCGGCTCGTCCGTGTAGTCGCGCACGGAGGTATGTGCGCAGAGCATGTCAACAACGGGAGCATCGACGTTTTTCCAGCTTGCTTCAATGGCTTTGATTTCTCGGTTAAGCGCTTCGTTGACGGGCACCGGAACGCCGACCGCCCTCGCCTTTTCAATCAAGGCGCCCGAGAAGAAATCGACTTCGGTCGGACGGTGAGCCTTTGTGTCCTGACGAAGGCTCGGCATGCCTTCCGGGTCGAGTCCGTCGCCGATGCGGATGTATTCCTCAAGGTCGCGCTCGGTGACGTCCACGCCGACTTTTTCGGCTACAGCGACAACCTCACGCATCGCGGCAATGTAGCGATCGCGCACGGGGCCGGGCTTTTGGATGTCGGCAAAGGTGCCCTTGGCAACGGCAATTGTTTGGTTGACGCCGATGTTGAACATCCACTTGCACCAGATGCGGCGCTCAATGTCTTCCTCGTGGCGATAGACGACGCCCGTGGAGTCAAAGAAAGCCTCGACGGTTTTAAGGGCAGGCAGCCGATCGGCGTGGCGTGCGGGCACCCCGATGAAGAGAAAACCGGGATTCTTGCAGGTGACGTGCGTGCCCACGCGCGTTGCGGCCATGCCCTGTGCGACGCTGTAAAGGACGGTGGCCTGCGGGAAGGCTTCCTCAAGAATGGTTTCGCTGGTGATGCCGTTTAAAAGCGACACGATGATTGTTTCAGGGCCCACGACGGGACGCACGGATTCGATCGCTTCTTTCAATTGCGTGCCCTTAACTCCGAAGATCAAAAGCTCGGCTTTGCCCGGGTAGTCCTTGGGCGCGCAAAAGGCAAATCGGCAAGGTTCTCCGTTAAAGGTCGGGGGATCGGCGCGATAGCGCTGCTTGCGCTTCTCATCAACCAAAAACGTTACGGCCCCCTCTTTCATCTTCCGGGCCATGGTGTGGCCGTAGAGAATGCCCAAAGCGCCCATGCCGATGAGGGCGACGGATTGAATTGTCTGCATCTGAATTTTCCTTTTCGCTCGAAAAGCCTCTCTTATTTAAGTAAGAGGCCGGCTCGTTTCTTGTCTTTCGGACAATAGCGCAATTTGGGCCGGAGGGTCATGGCAACGGCTTTTTCATAAGCGACCTTGCGCGGTATTGAACCAAGGTACAAGGAGAAATTTGACGCCGATCTTCAGAATTTCACTCGAAAACCGGCGGCAATGTATCCACAGATCTGACACGTCGACGAAAAGAAGCACTTCTTCCCGCACTTTTCGCTTGCTGCAACATCGATGCGTTGTCTGCCACATAACAAACACGTGTGCAAATTCAACCGAAAAGAACTCCGAAAAAATGATCGGCGTCTTAATTTCACTTGCAGTCACCGTCCTGGTGGTCTGGATTCTGCTCAAGAAGATGAAAGCCCAGTTCGTGCTCTTCTTCGGCGGCTTGGTTTTGTTGGTCAGTGCCCTGGCCATGGATGCGCTTGGGCTTCTCCCCAACGGTGCTCAGATTCTTCCCAAGGGTGTTTCTAGCACGGGCTTCGTGGGCTTTGACCTCTTCAAATGCATCACCTCCCTGATGAGCTCCCGCGTGGCCGGCATCGGTCTGCTGATCATGGCCGCCTCGGGCTATTCCACCTACATGGCCAAGATCGGCGCAAGCGCTCTGATGGCCGATTACATCTCCCGTCCGCTGCGCGTCTTCAAGTCCCCCTATCTCGTGCTCGCTCTGAGTTACGTCGTAGGTGCCGTGGCTGACTTGTTCATTCCGAGCGCTTCGGGTCTGTCCATGCTCTTGATGGTGACGATGTATCCGGTGCTCGTGCGCCTCGGTGTCTCCCGACTTTCCGCCGCCGCCCTGATCATCACGGTGTCCTGCCTTGACATGGGTCCGACATCGGGCGCTGCCAACTACGCCGCTCAGGTGGCCGGCATGGATACGATGACCTACTTCATCGAATACCAGCTTCCGGTCGGTCTCGTGACCACGATTGCCGTGGCCGTGCTGCATTACTTCTCCCAGAAGTACTTTGACGCCAAGGACGGTGAAAAGGCCAACGAAATCGATGAAACCGTCGCCAAGCAAAACGACCTCGACAGCAAGGGCGCGCCGGCCTGGTATGGTTTCCTGCCGATGCTGCCGCTCATCATGCTCTTCGTGTTCAACCGCTTCGTGATCTCGAGCATCAAGCTTGATGTTCCGACGGCAATGTTCATCTCCTTTACGGTGGCTCTGATTTGCGAACTCATCCGCAAGCCCGCCAAGGAAGTGCTCACGACCGCCATGGACTTCTTCAACACGATGGGCCGTCAGTTCGCGACCGTGATCACCCTGATCGTTGCCGGCGAACTCTTTGCCAAGGGCCTGATCGCCACGGGTACCATCGATTATCTGATTGACGTCACCAAGAACATGGGCCTGCCCGCTTATGCCATCATGATCGTCGTCGTGACCTTCATTTCGATTGCTTCCGTCGTGATGGGTTCGGGCAATGCTCCGTTCTACGCCTTCTCGCCGCTGATGCCTGACTTTGCTCAGCAGTTCGGCGTCTCGACCATCCTGCTTCTCATGCCGATGCAGCTCTCGACCGGCATGGCCCGCAACATGTCCCCGATTACCGCCGTGGTGGTCGCTGTGGCGGGTTGCTCGGGCATCAGTCCGTTCGCGCTCATTCGCCGTACGGCAATTCCGATGATCGGCGGCTTGATCGTGATGGTGGTGACCACGATCCTGCTCAATTAATTTCCAATCATTCTCCTCCTGTTGGGCAGGCTGAGCGTTCCTTCTTCGAGCGCACAGCCTGTCTTTTTCGTATTGGTACAATCGAAGTTTGTCGATCTCTCGGAAAAAAGGTACCGATGGCCCATACACAACACGGCTTGCTTCTGAGAAACCGCCTGCGCAAGGTCTTGCCCGGGGCTTCGGCCTTGGTCTGCGCTCTTATCATGGGCTTCGTTTCTCCGTCGTTTGCTCAAACCGCAGAAGACGTGGAGGATGCTGCCGACTATCTGGAAGCTTCGTCCGAAGCGCGCAAGCCTGCCCGGCAGCCTGCGACGCTTCGCGTGGGCGTGTACTATTCGCCGCTGTTCACATTCCGCACCGACTTGATGGACGTCACGATCGAGCGCCTCAAAAACGCGATGCCCGAGTACGCGTTTCAAGTCGTGCCTTTGTCCGAATTCGATCTGACCGTTGCCGCAGTTAAGCACGAGGTTGACCTCTTTGTGGTCACAAGCGGCCTATACACCTACCTTGAAACCTCCGGCGCCACGGCTTTGGCCGTGCGCAAGTCTCCTCAGTCGCAAGATCCGGGCAAGGCCATGGGCGCGGTTTTCATTGCGCGTGCCGACGACGCGGGAATCACGAGTACGTCTGATCTGCGCTCCAAACGTGTTGCTGCCTTAAGTCCCCAGTCCTTTGCGGGCTGGATCGTTGCTCTGGGGGAAATCTCCAACATCACGCAGTATCCGAAAAACTACTTCGGCAAGGCCTACTTCAAGGACAAGTCCGGCATGCCCATCGTCGAGGCCGTGCTCAATAAGGAAGTCGACTTCGGTATTCTGCGCACCTGCGAATTCGAAAGCCTGGTGGCCCGAGGGCTGGTGGCGCCCAATACGATCAAGGTGGTGGGCAAGAAATCCGAAGACACCTTTGCCTGTCTGCGTTCGACTGATCTCTATCCCGATCTCATCTTTGCGGCTCGGGCCTCCTTGTCACCCGACATCAAGCGCAGACTTTCCGCGGCGCTCCTTTCCATGCCGATGAGCGAGTCGGGATACGGGTGGACCGTCGGTGCCAATTTGAGCGAAACTCGCCATCTGGTCGAGCGCCTGGGCTATAGTCCGACCGTGCGAATGACCGGCTCGAGCGTGATGATCGATCGCTACAAGTATGCGCTTTTGATCGGCGTGCTTCTTCTGGCTGCCGCCGTGCTCTACAGCTTTGCCGTGAGCCGCACCGTGGCGCGCCGCACCAAAAAGCTCGTGGAAGTGATCGATGAGAAGTCGGAACTTGAAAAGACTGCCCGCATTGACCGCGAAAGACTCTCGCAATTGGAGCGTGCGGGTTTTGTCTCGGAAATTTCGAGCATGATCGCTCACGAATTGCGCCAACCGGTGGCAAGCCTAATCAATTACGCCGACGGCTTGTCTCTTTACTTGGGCGGCCGCGGCAAGGATCCGGTGATTGACGAGGCTACCCGTGAAATCACCAAGCAGGCCGAGCGCGTGGCAAGCATCGTCGATCGCGTGCGGGCCTATGCGAAGAACCGTGAGAAGGCACATCAATCGGTGGATCTGTGCGACATCGTCAAGCATGCCTTCGGTTCCTTCCGATCAGGGAGCGACCTCACCGGTGTTCGCATCCTCTCTTCGCTTCCGCCCGAAGCGTTTGTTTCGGGCGACGCCCTGGAGCTTGAGCTCCTTGTGGTCAATTGCCTCAAAAACGCCCTTTCGGCGATTCGGAAGAACCCCGACGGCAAGGGAGAGATTCATATTTCGCTGACCTCCGAATCGAGCACAACGACAGCTTTCTGGAGACTCAAGGTCCAAGACAACGGACCGGCCGTTTCCGACGAGCAGTTCCGTACGCTTGCGCGTCCCGTGGCGAGTGAAAAAATCGAAGGGCTCGGCCTGGGCCTGTCGATCAGCCGTACCATTGCCGAGCGTCACGCGGCCCGACTGGAATTCACCCGCAATCAGCCGGGCGGCTTGTCCGTCTCGCTTTGCATTCCGGCCGCCGATCAACCTCATGAGGAGCAAACCGCATGACCGAAGAACTGAGCAGCCGAGCTCTGCGGCCTCTGGCTCGCGTCATTGACGACGAAGAAACGGTGCGCAATTCCACCGTCTTTACGCTTCGCGTGGCAGGAATCGAAGCCGTGGCTTACGAGAGCGCCGCTGCCTTTCTGGAAAATGACGATATTCGTACCCCCGGCTGCGTGATTCTCGACGTGCGTATGCCCGATATGAACGGACTGGAACTTCAGGACGAAATGTTGCGCCGCGGCATTGATCTGCCGATCGTGTTTCTCACCGGTCACGGCGACATTTCCATGGCGGTGATGGCACTGCAAAAAGGTGCGGGCGACTTTTGCGAGAAACCCGTCGAACCCGAGCGTTTGCGTCAGACCGTGCGTCGGTTGTCGGATCAAAACATAGAAGCGAGAAAAGAAAAATTCCGTATCGACATGATGCGCAGCGCCTTTGAGACGCTCACGCAGCGTGAAAAGGAAATTATCCGTTTGGTTGCCGACGACAAACTCAATAAGGTGATCGCGATCGACCTGGGCATCCAGGAACACACGGTCAAGATCCATCGAGCCAACGCCTGCAAGAAACTTGGCGTGCGCTCGGCTCTGGAAGCGCATAAATATTTGGCTGCCATCGGAGAAATCGCATCGTCTTGAACCAAGGTACAAGGCGAGTTCGAGCTCAATCCTGAAGAATTGTCCCTATCCGATACACCTCCCGGGAAAGGGACATTTTTTAAGGACAAACCAAATGCTCGAGACCTATCTCCAAGACCTCGCCGAAGTTGTCAATCTCGACTGCGGCAGCGCCAACTGCGAAGGCGTCACCAAGGTGGCCAACATCATGAAGCGCCACTTCGACTCCATCGGTTTTGCGACGGAACTTGTGGACCTCGGCCCGAAGGCCGGCAAGGGTCTGTTTGCGACGAACAAGCCCGGTGCCGAAAAGTTCGACATCATGTTCAATGCTCACCTCGACACCGTGTTTCCCGACGGTACCGCCGCCGCACGCCCCTTCAAGGTTGAAGACGGCAAGGTGACGGGGCCGGGGTGCGCCGACTGCAAGGCCGGTGTCATCGCGATCTTCCACGCTCTCAAGAACGCCCGCAAGGAAGACCTTGATCGTCTGGCCATCGCTGTGTGCTACAACCCCGACGAAGAAATCAGTTCGCTTTCCTCCCGCGAATGGCTCCAGCAGATGGCTTCCAAGTGCAAGCGCGCCATCGTTTGCGAACCCGGCCGCGCCACGGGTGCCTTCGTTCGTTCCCGCAAGGGTCGCTCCGTTTGGAACGTGGTCGTGCACGGTGTGGCCGCTCACGCCGGCAATAACCCGCAGGACGGCCGCAGCGCGGTTCTGGCTGCCGCTCACCTCACAATCGCCATCACCAACCTCCAGGACCTCGAAGGCAAGGGCACGAGCGTGACGGTCGGCGTTATCGAAGGAGGTACGGTCTGCAACACGGTTCCGGAAAAGTGCACCCTTAAGATCGACACCCGCTGCTGGAACGACGAAGACGGCCGCGAAATTGATGAAGGCATTGAAGCTCTGGCAAAGCAGAATTGGGGCGACGGCATCACCGTTGACGCCACGCGCGTTTCCAAGTCGCCGGCCATGCCCTGCACGGACGCCACCAAGGAACTCGTTGAAATGGTCAATCGTGCTGCCAAGGAAGAAGGCTACGAAGCCACTTGGGTCGATGCCGGCGGCGGCTCCGACGCCAACCGCATCGCTCAGGTCGGCGTGCCCGTCATTGACGGCGTGGCTCCCGCCGGTGCCGGTTTCCATTCCGAACGCGAATACCTGCGCGTGGACACGATCGAAAACCGCGTTCGTACGCTTAGCCGCGTTCTGCAATATCTCTAACAAGAAGGCCGGACGTCTGATCTGACAAAAATACGCTCCTGCAATTTGGGCGGCACCTATCGATGAATTTCTCCGATAGGTGCCGCCCTCTTTTTGTCTTCTGTAATAAAGAGAATCTATCAAAATTCTGTTTTTGTGTCGGACTTTTGCTTTTTGCGCTTAGCGATCATTGGGTTAAGTCAATTCAAGCTCGCCTTCTTTGCCCTTTCGCATTTCGATCACTTTTTTTACCGGTGCAAAGGTCTTGCGATGAGCCGGCAAAGGACCGTATTTTTCGAGTGCAGCCAAATGTTCAGGGGTGCCGTAACCCTTGTGCTTGGCAAAGCCGTATTCGGGATGCTCCTTGTCGAGCTCCACAAGCCACTGGTCACGCGTAGTCTTCGCGATGATCGACGCCGCGGAAATGGCAGCCACCTTGTCGTCGCCTCCGACGATTGCGTTTACCGCAATGTCGATGTGCGGCACGCGGTTGCCGTCGACGAGCACCAGATTGGGCCGCACAGTAAGGCCCATCACGGCTCGTTTCATCGCGAGCATCGTGGCCTGCAGAATGTTGAGTTCGTCGATTTCCTCGACCGTGGCGTGCGCCACCGACCAGTCAAGCGCTCTTTCCTTGATGAGCGGTGCCAGCGCTTCGCGGGCTTCTTCGGAGAGTTTCTTGCTGTCGCGCAGGCCCGCAATCGGGCGCATCGGATCAAGGATGACGGCGGCGGCCACCACAGGGCCGGCAAGCGGGCCGCGGCCCGCCTCGTCCACGCCCGCGATCAGATCGGCACTGTCTTCGAGCATGACGTCGTTGAAGAGATCGCCCATGCGTTTTTTAGTTTCTCTGCGGCCCATGATGCGAGTTAAGAATTCTTGTTTAGAGGTCGTCCTCGGCAGGTCCCAGAGCCAGAAGCGGCTTGTCGGGCACCCAAACGAGACGAACGCGCTCGGGGGAAAGCACCGGATCGGCGTACATGCGCACGTCGGTACCGAGCCCGGCGGCGTACACCAGGCGGTCGTTTAGCCACACAAGCGGAAGTTTGCTGCGCTCAAACGAAGGCACACCAACGGCCTGGAAAAGATGCTTGAGGTTGCGCGACGGACGCAGTCGATAGAGCTTGATCTTTTCGCCGCCCTTGCGCGGACGCACTTCGAGCTTGCCTTCCCGCAGCAGGTTGGCGTCAAGCCCCGGTTCGTCGGCTTCGCAGCGAACGAACTTCAAGACGCCGGCCCAGGGCGCAAGCGCAATGCTCTCCTCGCCCTTCCATTCGAGCGCAATAAGAAGCTCGGCGCCGCGCGGAGCGGTTACGGGATCGACCAGAACAAGATTGACGCCCCAGCGGCGCAGTTCCTTGCCGCCGATGCGAAAACTCATCTTGGTGTCGGCATGGGTCTGCCGAAGCTGACGCAGGATTTCGCTCAGTTTGGCATGCGAAGGCGAACGGATGCCCGACAGCCCGAGCCAGGCTCTCAGACAGTTGGCCTGACGCTCAAAACCGAGATTGAGAAGCTTGGCGATGTTGAGTGACCCCGGTTTGTCGCCTGCGCAGTGCAGGCAGTCGTCCTCGCCCAGGTTGGAAAGAATTTCAGCCGACTGCGCCACGAGCGTGATGGAACGTGCCGCAGCTGCTCTCCACCCTTTTCGGGCGGCGTCCAACGGCGGCAGGATGTCGTTGCGAATGAGGTTGCGCAAAAAGCGCGTATCGGCATTGCTGTCGTCTTCGACCCAGGTGAGCTTGGCGCGCTTGACGTAGGCGGCGATTTCGTTGCTCGAGACTTCGAGCCAGGGACGCGCGAGCACAAGTTCGGCGTCGTCGCCGGCGCTTTCGAGCATGCGCACGGGGCTGATTGCGGCAAGCCCCTCGGGACCCGCACCGCGGATCCACTGAATGAGGAAGGTCTCGATGCGATCGTCCAAATGGTGCGCCGTGAAGATCGCGTCCGAATTGAGTTCTCGGGCGACCTTCATGAGCGCCTTGTAGCGGGCCTGACGGGCGGCGGCTTCAATGCCGCAGGCCGAGTGCTGAGGCACGTAGACGCGCTCGACGCGCAGCGGAATCTGCCACTTGGCGCACTGCTCCTCGGCGTGCCGCACCCATTCGTCGGCCATCTTGCTCAAGCCGTGATGCACATGCACGGCCGTCACCGACTCGATCACGTTCTTGTAGGCGGTCTTCTTGAGACGCGCGAGAACGTCGACGAGCGCCGTCGAATCTTTGCCACCCGAGTACGCAACCAGAATGCGCACGGGGTTGACGGGCGTCAAACAAAACTGTTCGACGCTCGCGGCGGGCTTGCGGTCGGCGATCGTATCGATCGTGTCGGCAAGCAAAAGCGTGAGCCTGGCAGCCGGAGACGTGGCCGCACGTTGCTTCTTATGCGTCATTTACGCCTGAATTTATTCCTTTGCGGGTTCTGCGGAAGCGGCTTCGGGAGCCTCCTTCTTTGCAGCAGTTTTGCGCGTCGCGGAACGGCGGCGCGCAGGTTTCTTCGGAGCGGTCTCAGCGACGGTTTCCGCGGTTTCTGCCACTTGCGATTTCTTCGCTACGGGCTTGCGGCGCAATGCGCAGCTGCGGCGCGGCTTCTTGGGTGTTTCCGGCTCCTTCGTCTTGGGTTCTTCCGCCGCCGACTCTTCAAGCGGCAGTTCGCTTTCGTGCGCAGCCTGGCACAGCAGTTCATAAGCGCTGCTGCACTTTTCCTCAAAGCGGCCGTAGTTCATCAGACGGCCGAGACGGCGCTCGACCAGAGCGTCCGGATCCATCGTGAGGAACGCCTTCAACTGATCGACCAGGGTCTTGCGCAGGGTCGAAGCCATGAGCTTGGGATCGCGGTGCGCGCCGCCGAGCGGTTCGCTGATCACCTTGTCGACGAGGCCGAGTTCAAGGAGTCGGTCGGATGTGAGCGCCAGAGCTTGAGCGGCTTCAGGAGCCTTGTCGGCGCTCTTCCAGAGAATGGAGGCGCACCCTTCAGGGCTGATCACGGAATACGTGGAGTATTGAAGCATGATGAGCGAGTCGCACACGGCAATGGCGAGAGCTCCGCCCGAGCCGCCTTCGCCGATGATCGTGGAGATCACGGGAACGCGCAGTTTGGCCAGCTCATAGATGTTGCGGCCGATGGCTTCGGACTGATTGCGCTCTTCCGCGTCGATGCCGGGATAGGCGCCCGGGGTGTCGACGAACGTGAAGACCGGCAGGCTGAACTTTTCGGCAAGCTTCATCAGACGCAGAGCCTTGCGGTAGCCTTCGGGCTTGGTCATGCCGAAGTTGCGGCGCGTGCGTTCGCGGGTGTCGCGGCCCTTCTGGTGGCCGATCACCATCACGGCGTGTTCGCCCAGACGCGCCAGACCGCCCACGATGCTCTGATCGTCGGCAAAGGTGCGATCGCCGTGCAGTTCGTGGAAATCCTCAAAAATGGCGTCGATGTAGTCGAGCGTGTACGGACGGTTGGGGTGGCGTGCCACCAGAGCCGTCTGCCACGGCGTCAAATCGGCGTAGATCTCGGCCGTACGCGTGCGCATCTTGCGCTTGAGCTCGGAGAGCGCTTCGTTTTCGCTCACACCTGTTTCCAGTTCCTTATTTTCGAGCTCTTCCATCTTTTTGTAGATTTCGCCGAGATCCTTTTCGAAATCCAGAAATACTGCTTTGGCCATGCTTATGTTCCTAACGGCAAAACGTCGGTTTCGCCTTGACTAACTAATACTGTACGGGGGTTGCGGTGAGGCTCTGCCACAAAAGCCATGTGGCGGCTGTGCGCCACGGAGCCCACACCCGCGGGTCCTTGGCACCGAGCCCGGTTTTTTCCAGCGCTTTGCGCAGCCCGAAATCCGTTTGCGCCCAAACATCCGGTCGGTTCAATCCGAAAATCAGCACCATGTCCGCAGTCCACGGCCCCACGCCCTTGACGCCGGTCAATCGAGCGCGCACCGCCGCGTCGTCAAGTGCTTCCAGCGCCGGCGCCGTGAAGCTGCCCTCGACATACTTTTGCGCGATCGCTACAAGAGCTCCCGCCTTGGTTTGCGAGAGTCCCAGATTACGAAGCGCGTCGACAGAACTTCCGGCCAGAGCGTCGGCGGCGTTGTCGCCTTTGTCTCCGGCGTACTCGAAGACCGACTGCGCCATTTTTTCAGCCACAGCCGTATTGACCTGCTGACCGCATACGGCGCGCACATACGTGTTAAAGAGATTTTCACAGGCAACAAGTCCCTGCCCCGCCGTTCTGCGACGGGCTTCAAGGAAATACGCTTCGCCCGAGAGAGCCTCGAGCGCTTCGTTCCACCAGGTGACGATTGCCATAACCGACGAGCGAAAACGTTACTGACGGCGCCAGGTTGAACCGGCCGGACCGTCTTCGATCACGATGCCGAGCGCGGCGAGTTCGTTGCGGATGGCGTCGGCGCGGGCAAAGTCGCGCGCCTTCTTGGCGGCCGTGCGCTCGGCCACCTTGGCGTCGATGGCGGCTTCGTCAAGCCCCGTGACGGCACCCTTCAGGAACACTTCCGCGTCAAGCTGCAGGACGTTGAGAACCGCACCTAATTTTTTCAGAAGCGAGGCGGTTTGAGCATCGCCCGTTCGGTTGATCTCCGCAGCCATCTGCTGCAACACGCCGATCGCTTCGGGCGTGTTGAAATCTTCGTCCATCGCGGCCTTGAATTTAGCGGCCCACGGATTGGTCCAATCGATCGCCTCGCTGTTCTCATCTTTCGGGGCGTTCTTGAGTGCCGTATAAAGGCGCTGCAGCGCCTTGTGCGAATCGTCGATGAGACTGTTGGCAAAGCTGATCGGGCTGCGGTAGTGGCTTCTCAAAAGGAAGAAGCGCAGCACTTCGCTGCCGTTGCCTTCGCCATAGGCGCCGTTCGTTTCCTTCAACGCGTCGCGAATCGTCCAGAAGTTGCCCAGAGACTTGCTCATCTTCTCTTCGGTGCCGTCCTCGCGCTTGACGCGCAGCGGACCGGAGTGCATCCAGACGTTGGCAAAGGGAGCGTCATTGGCGCCTTCGCTTTGCGCAATTTCGTTTTCATGGTGCGGGAAGATCAGATCCGGGCCGCCGCCGTGGATGTCAAAGGTCTTGCCAAGATAGTGGCAGCTCATGGCCGAGCACTCGATGTGCCAGCCCGGGCGCCCCTTGCCCCACTTCGAATCCCAGGCGGGCTCGCCCGGCTTGGCGGCCTTCCAAAGTACGAAGTCGAGCGGATCGCGCTTGGCTTGAGCCACTTCGATGCGGGCGCCCGCGCGCATTTCGTCGGGCTGACGTCCTGAGAGCTTGCCGTAGCCGGCGAACTTGCGTACGGCGTAGTCGACGTCGCCGTTGTCGGCGGCATAGGCAAGGCCCTTTTGCTCGAGCTTTTCAACGAGGTTGAGCATCTGCGGGATGAATTCGGTGGCGCGCGGCTCGTACGTGGGCGCAAGGCACCCGAGACTCAGCATGTCCTGCTGCATTGCAGCGGTGAATTCGTCGGTGAGTTCCTTCGTGGAGATGCCGCGCTCGGCGGCGCGCTTGATGATCTTGTCGTCGACGTCGGTGACGTTGCGCACGAACGTGACGGCGTAACCGCTTGCCTCAAGCCAGCGGCGCACGACGTCGAAGGCGACAAAGGTGCGGCCGTGGCCGATGTGGGTGTAGTCGTAGACCGTGACGCCGCAGACGTACATGCCGACCTTGCCGGGTTCGATGGGCGTAAACGGGCGGATGTCTTTGCTGAGCGTCGAATAGATTTGAAGGGTCATTGCGTACTTTCGTTTCTGATTTTTCGTGCTGCCTGCCGCATTCCGTAACAAAGAGCCACCGATGGGCGCAAAGGAGCGAATGCGGCGATGCATTACAATCTACGGAGTTTAACAGTTTCGTGCCTGCTGCGGCCCTGAAAAATGGCGCCCGAACCCGCTTTTTCGGGCTTTTTTCAACTTGCCGGCGTCAGGCTCACAAATTCCACCCAATGACCCGAATGCTTTCTTTCGTTCGTCCGGCGCTCGTTGCCGCCGGCTGCGCTCTGGTGGCGGCAGCAACGCTTCCGGCTTGCGCCGCGCTCGTCGATCCTGACGCGCCTTCTGTCCTTCTCAATAACGGCCAGGTGCCGGGCGTGGTCGACAAGCTCATCAACCGCGGTGACTACAACGACGCATTGAAACTCATCGCCGAGGGCCTCAAGTCCAACCCCCACTCCGCACAGCTCCGATTCCAGCGCTGCGTCGTCTACGAACGCATGGGCGATCGCGACAAGGCGATCAACGGCTTTGAGCAGTTCATCCGCACCTATCCGGAAATCCCCGAGGCATACAACAATCTCGCGGGGCTCTACTCGCGCAACGGCAACCTCGTACGAGCCGAAGAGCTTCTTGTAAAGGCAGTGGCCCTTCGCCCGGGTTTTGCGCTAGCTCATATGAATTTAGGCAACCTCTATTTAGCAAAAGCCAAGAACGCCTACAACACCGCAATTAAAACGGGTGGCAATAAAGAAAAGCTAAACGCTAACATTGAACTGCTCAACAAGCTTCTGGGCGAGTAATCGACCGCAATCGTTTTTTGCGCTTAAGTCCTGACATGCTCAAGCGCCTTTGTTCGAAGAGACACATCATGAAAATTGCCAATCGCTTCCGTCTGACCTTCCCTGCGGCTCTGGCCGCCGTTGTTGCGGGCGGCTCCGCCGTTGCCGCACCCAAGGATGAGCCGATCGCGGAAATCTCCACCTCGCTCGGCGACTTCGTCGTGCGTCTGGACGCCCAGCGCGCTCCCATCACGGTCGCCAACTTTATCCGCTACGCCGACGAAGGCTTTTACGACGGAACGATCTTTCATCGCGTCATCGACGGCTTCATGGTGCAGGGCGGCGGCTTTACGCCTGACTTGAAGCAAAAGCGTGCAACGCACCCCGCGATTGTCAACGAAGCCCGCGGCGGGTTGCCCAACCTGCGCGGCACGATTGCCATGGCCCGCACGAATGAACCTCACTCGGCCACCTGTCAGTGGTTCGTGAACACGGTCGACAACGACTTCCTGGATGCCAAAAACGCACGCGACGGCTGGGGCTACACGGTGTTCGGGCGAGTGATTCGCGGTATGGATGTTGTCGACAAGATCGGCTCCGCAAAGACCGGTACGCGCATGGGCATGCGTGACGTTCCGATGCAAACCGTTAAAATCCTCTCCGTCAAGATCAAGCGCTAAGTGAGTGTGGAGCTTCTTGCGACAAAGGAGCTCCGTGTCTTTGGCCTTGAATTTTTTATTTTTTTCTTTGGGATGTGATTCGTAATCATGATTCGCTTTACGACCAATATGGGCGTCTTTGACGTCGAACTCAATGAAGCAGCTGCTCCGAAGACCTGCGAAAATTTCCTTTCCTACGTTCGCTCGGGCTTTTACAACGGCACGATTTTTCACCGCGTCATCAGCGGCTTCATGATTCAGGGCGGCGGCTTTGAACCCGGTCTGAAGCAGAAGCAAACCAAGGCTCCGATTGAAAACGAAGCCAACAACGGTCTGAAGAACGACAAGTACACGATCGCGATGGCCCGCACCAACGAGCCGCACTCTGCCACGAGCCAGTTCTTCATCAATGTGGCCGACAACGACTTCCTGAATCACACCTCCCCCACCTCCCGCGGCTGGGGCTACGCCGTGTTCGGCAAGGTTGTTTCCGGCACCGACGTGATTGACGCCATCGCTCGCGTGCGCACGGCTTCCCGCTCCTGGTACGGTGATGTGCCTGTCGAAGACGTTGTGATGGAAAAGGTCGAAGAGATCTGATTTATCAGGAAATACGGCCCCTGCTTTCGTGCGGGGGCTTCTTTTGCTTACCGAAAATGAAGCTTACGGGACTCAAACTCTCCGAGCCGCTCAAGGCTCCCTGCGTCAGCGGTATCACTGAAATGGCGCCATTGTCGCGTCCCGTTTTCGTTTCCGACCTGCATCTTTCCGGCCGCAATAAAAAGACCGTGCTCGGGTTTCTGTGGTTTTTGAAAACTCAGGCTAAAAACTATGACGAACTCTTTTTGCTCGGCGACATTTTTGAATACTGGATCGGCGACGACGCCTCTTCTCCGGCCGAACCCCTGGCCCGAGCGTTGCGCAAATACGCCTCTCTGGGCAAACGTGTTTACCTCATGCAGGGCAACCGCGACTTTCTGATCGGCGAAGATTTTGCGCGCCATTGCGGCGCCGAGCTTGTCGCCGACGGCACCGTCGTCGAATGCTCCGGCAAGCGCATTCTTCTTTCTCATGGCGACAAGTGGTGCACGTTGGACGACGAGTACCAGGAGTTTCGCCGTCAGATGCACGACGAAGCTTTTCAGCTGATGGCGCTTCGCATGACTGTTGAGGAGCGCATCGACTTTGCAAAAAAAGCGCGCGCGCAGTCCAAGAAGACCAAGACCGAACGCTCGCGCGAGATGATGGACGTGGTCTATGACGAAGTCGCTTGTGAAGTCTTCGCCAAGAACTGCGCTCACGTCATTCACGGCCACACCCACCGCCCGGCGCATTACGTCTATGACAACTTCACCCGCACCGTGATTCCCGATTGGGATCTCGATGACAAGAATCGCCCTCGCAAGGGCTGGGTGGAGATCAATTCCGCGGGCGAACCTCAAGTCGTTCTCTCCGAACATTTCTTCTGATTCGGCCCGACGTATGGTCCGGATTCGGGAAAATCCTCCGGGTCTTCACTCGAATCTTTGATTTACGTCAAATCTACGTAGCACCTACGAGGTCTAAAAATACGCTTGAGTCAGAGAGAAGGTCTGTTAAGAGACCTCGAATCTTTTGGCGGCGTATCGATCGCGTCAGGCGGCGCCGGTGCTCAGGGTCGGAGAGTCATTGATCCGATCGGTCTTAAGAGCGGCGTCGGCGTCTTGAATGTCGCGACGGTGCGTTTGCCTACCTCAATCAGGAGAAGACAATGATCGAAAAAGAAATGAGCCGCCGCAGCCTCTTTAAGAGCTCGCTCGTGGGCGCGACCGCCGTCGGCGCCGCCGGCTTTGGTTTGGCTTCCACTGCTGAAGCCGCCCCCAAGAAGGCCAAGGCGGAAACGTTTGACGCCATCGTGCTCGGTGCCGGTCCCGCCGGCCTCATCACGGCCATCACCGCTCATGACGCCGGCGCCAAGGTTGTCGTGCTCGAAAAGTGCGACCGTCCCAACGGCAACGCCATCTTCGCTCTGGGTTCGATCTGCGGCTGGGGCACGCGCCACCAGGCTGAACAGGGCATCAAGGATACGGCCGACGCCTTCTACGCCATGATGATGGACATCTCCAAGCAGATGGGCGACAAGGCTCTCAACCGCCTCTACACCGACAAGATTTCCGAAGGCATCGACTGGCTTGAAAAGGATATCGGCGTGAAGTTCGGCAAGATCCGTCCCATGCCCTATCCGCGTCTGGGCCGCACCTGCCGCGTTCTGGGCGAAGGCCAAACGGGTGGCGCCCGCCTCGTTCAGGCTCTTCTCAAGGCAGCTGAAAAGCGCGGTATCGACATCCGCTACGAACACAAGGCCATCGAACTTTTGCACGACGACAAGTTCGCCGTGACCGGCGTCAAGGCCCTTACTCCGGCCGGCCAGAAGACCTTCATGTCCCGCGGCGGCGTTTGCATCGCCACCGGCGGCTTCTCGGGCAATCCCGAAATGGTCGACCGCTACATCGGCGGCTGGGCAACCCGCATGGTGCTGCGTGGTTCTCCTGCAATTACCGGCGAAAACATTTCCCTCACCCTGCCGCTCTTTACGAAGTTCGTGAACATGGACCAGTTCCACTCCGGTCCGATCATCGGCAAGACTCACGTCAATCCCGCCGACGTTCTCAACTCCGGTTACGGCATCCAAGTCAATACCTCGGGCAACCGCTACATGGACGAAAACAACACCTACGTCATCAAGGCCCGTACGACGGCTCAGATGACGCTCGACAACACCGCATGGGTGATTGTTGACAGCGACTGCTCCGTGCTCGACAAGGTGATTCCGAAATTCGACCGCCTGAACTCGCCCTACGGCAAGGCCGACACGATCGAAGAACTGTGCAAGCAGGTCGGCCTGCCCGCAGAAAAGGTCAAGAAGCTCGTTGACGAATACAACGAAAAGATGAAGGCAGGCAAGCTCGGCGAAATGAATCCGCCCTGCACCTACAAGAAGCCCCATCCGATTGCCAAGGCTCCGTTCTACGCCGTTCCGCTTCAGGGCGGCATGACGGCCACCTTCGGCGGTCCGTTGATCAACACGAAGACGGAAATCCAGAACCTCGACGGCAAGAGCATCCCGGGTCTCTACGCAGCTGGCAACTCCGCCGGCGGCATCTTCTTCCACAACTACGCGGGCGGTGCACAGCTCGGTGCCGCTACCGTGTTCGGCCGTGTGGCCGGCGTTGAAATGGCCAACCGCGCCAAGAAGGCCGCCAAGAAGTAACCAATCACCGGGAGAAAGACAAAATGAAAAAGAGTTTTATCGCCGCTTTGGCTCTCAGCGTGAGCCTTTCGTTTGCTGCCGGTGCCGCCGCTGCTGCTGAACAGACCCTCGCTCAGAAGCATCAGGGCATGTGGCCGAAGTCCGAAAACGGCTTTGTGACGAAGAACCAGTGCCTGAAGTGCCACGTTTCTTACGAAGATCTCGCCAAGAAGACGGCCAACCTCGAACCCAACCCCCATGACAACCACATGGGCAAGGTCAACTGCGAGGACTGCCACAAGGCCAACCAGGCCAAGCCCGAACTGATGTGCAACAGCTGCCACAACTTCACTCTGAAGGAAAAGGCCGCCAAGAAGTAATCCTTCTTCACATCGTTTGATAGAAACGGCGCCGGTTCGATTCGATTTCGAACGGCGCCGTTCATTTTTGTCGCTTTTTTGGCCGTTATCATTCGTTTAACCAATTCTCTTTCCAATCACCTGATGCCATGCAGCTCAAGCGCGCCACCGACATCCTTCTCCAATCACCTGATGCCATGCAGCTCAAGCGCGCCACCGACATCCTTCTTCGCATTTTCGTGTATCTGGCTTCTCACCCCGATGAGGACCACGTCTCGATTCACGACTTGAGCGAAGCGCTCAACTGGAACAAGAATCTGGTGATCAAGGTCGCGCACCTAGCCGTGCAGCAGGGCTATTTGAAGGCTGTTCGCGGTCGCACCGGCGGTGTGTCGCTTGCCAAACCTGCTCGTGAATATCGCGTCGGCGACATCGTGCGTCTCACGGAAGTCAATGAAGAGCTTGTCGAGTGCGACGAACCCCGTTGTCCCCTTTTAAACGGCGGTTGCCGCTTGCGCGGAGTTCTTTTCAATGCACGCGAGGCGTTCTACAAGGAACTTGACGGGGTGACACTCGATCAGATCGCAGTTTTTCCAATGGACAAAATTGCGACAATCCGAGTGGTCTCAGATTGATTCGTAAATTAGATTCAAATGAAAACATCCCCAACGAAATTAATGGTCTCGTTGGGGATGTTCATATGGAGTCCTTTTAACCCTTTATCAGGGCATATGACTCACGTTAGAAGACGTATCGACCGCCGAAGTTCACGCGCCACTTCTGGTCAATATCGCCACCGAAGCTGGTGCCGACATCAATGAACGCGTGTACGGAATCGGTAACGTTGTAGCTGGCACCCAGCGAGACTTCGCCCCAATTGTCATCAAGCTCATCATTGATGCCAAGGGCGATGGGGTTGCCGTCAACGACACCGCTGAACTTGGCATCAACGTCACCCAGGAAGTCATGGTTGTAGCTTGCCTTCAGATAAGCAGCGCCCTTGTTCTCGTTGAACTTGACACCGCCCATGAAGCCCACACGAGCAATGAGGCTTTCCATCGTTTCCAAATCAACAGTACGAATGTCGGTTGAGTACGAGGAAGCACGCAACCAGCTATAGGTCAGTTGTACCTGCGGTTCCACAAACATATTGTGGCTAAGGTCAAAGCGATGACCGCCTTCAACGCCAACGATGGCACCGGTCATCATGTAGTCGGCTTTTTCATGAATGCCGTTGTCAAGGTCGTATTCGGCGTCAATTCGACCGATTTTGGCCATCAAGTCAAGGAAGCTGCCGCTTTCGGAGAAATAGGTGCCGTACAAGCCCAAGGCGTAGGTGTCGTTGTCGGAAGTACCGGCGGCAATGTCCGTATCGCCGAACGTGTAGTCAAAGCTCACACCAACCAGGAAGTTGTTGCTGACAGGAGCATCGAAGCCCACTTCAATCGTGTTGTAATCGTGTTCGATACCGCGGCCTTCCAGACGACCATTGTTGTATCGAGCCCAGCCGCCGGCAGCCTGCGGCAACGTACGCAACGTTCCGAGACGGTCAGTCAAATTGGTGAGCTGGCTTCTCCACATCAATGCGGCAGTCAAGGCCACATCTTTGGCAGAAGACAGAAGGGAGTTCGTGGAGGTGGAACGCAGATGGACACCGTTTTCATCCTTGGTGGCGACCAAAGCGTTGCCCCACGCACCTTCGTCGACCGTGACGGTAGTCAAGTCTTGACCTTCTTCGATCAGAATGCCATTGAACAAGTCGTTTGCGTCGGCACCCTGGACAAGATCGTCAGAGACATCGCCGGTGTAACCGACAGAAATATCACCGTCAACCTGTCCAATCGCCAAAACTTCGTCGCCGGTGGTACCCAAACGGGTAAGTTCAAAAGACGTGGAACCGCCTTGAGCTGTGGTTACAGAATCAATATCAAGTCCGGTGTCGGTCCCTTGGCGAATCGTAATATTGCTTGCGCTATCAACGTTAATCGCCTGGGCATCGTCTGCCAGTTCGATGGTGTCGGTATTACCAGTGAAATTGAGGATAGTGTTGCTGTTGGCATCAACCAGACCGTCGACTTGGGAATTTGCGCCGAAATTGAGCGTAGCACCTTTGGTCAATTCATCGGAGACAACAATGGCTTTCCCACCATCCGAAGCTAAGATTGCGTTGTTGTTCGTAAACTCCTTCTGTTCATCAATGTCAGCGCCGAGAACTACGCCTACTGCATTTTCGCCTTGGGCGTAGATCGTCCCGTTGTTGCTGACTTCGGCGTTACCTTGCTTTCGATAATAGATACCGATGGCGCGAACATCTGCCGATTGCACAATGATAGTGCCGTCGTTTTGCAGCACCTTGGTACCGTCGGCTCCAGTTGCAGTGTTGTCAAGCATTGCAACACCGCCGTTTTTGACAAAAATGGTTCCAGTGTCAGTGTTTATGGCCTTCCCATTGATTGCCGACATACCTTTGATACGGCTGTAGGCCATGGAATTATTTTTCCCGTCAACAAAGATGGTTCCGTTATTGGTTACCGATTGTTCCGTGGATGCGCCGGAAGTTCCCATACCTTCGGCCACGTAGGCCTTGCCTTCCTCTTCTACACCGCCAACAACCCAAATCTTGCCATTATTGACAACTTCAAGATTGGTATCGCTACTTTGCAGGAAAACGGGAGCGCCGCCGTAGTTGATATCTTCACCATTTTGAAGATTGGGAGAGGTAACGTAACCCGTTTCGTCTTCCTTCAGTTCTGTCAAACCGGATGTATGTCCAAGATCATTTTTCACAAACTTGGTATAGGCTTTGTTCATGGCCTCATCGTTGTTGCCATCGTATTCCAGAACGGGGTTTTCCCATTCGACAGCGTGAGCTCCAGCTGAAAATGCCAGCAGGAGTGCGCTAGCAAGAAGAGTTTTTTTCATTGGTAGTCTCCAAGGATTGAAAAGTTCCCTCGCAAAAGGGACGAGGCATTTTGCCCCCCCCATGAAAACGTCTTGATTTAGGTCAATCACATGGAAAAAAGCGGGGACTTTACGTTAAATGTTGCATTTTTGAGACAATCAAAAATTGTCTGTATGTTCCCCTACTTCAAATCTGTGCTGGCTTGGGAATCACTGTGCAAATACGGTCTGTCGACCAGTGATAACAAAAAAGGGCGGCGTCGGATATTTCCGAAACACCGCCCGATTCTTCACAGCGGACACTCGGTCCGCGTCCTTTCTCTATCTCTTTAGCTCTGATTGCCCGTACCGAAGGCTTCCGAGTGCACGTTGGCTGCCGGAACGCCCGCAGCCACGAACGTTTCACGCATATCGTCCATGAAGCTCACGGGACCGCAGATGTAGACGTCGCTCTCAGCGGCAGGCTCCAGCGCGGCAACGGCAGCGGCGTCCGGTCGACTGAGTTTGAAGCACGGGCACATTTCCTTCGTTTCGGTGGCTCGCGTCAGATACACGGCGCATTCGCCCTTTTCGAGCTTGGCTACAGCTTCGCGCACTTCCTTCTTGAGCGCAAAGTCATCCGCGGTGCGAGCCACGTGCAGGACTTTGACCGGGCGCTGCGGGTTTTTCGCGGCGATGTCCTGAAGCATGGCGAGAATGGGCGTGATACCGATACCGGCGCTCACGAGCAGGACCGGGTTGTTGCCTTCCTTGAGATAGAACTCACCGGTGGGAGCCGAGACGTCGATCACGTCGCCGACATTGACGCGGGCGTGCAGATGGTTGGAAACGAGACCGGCGGGCTTGTCGCACGCGGTGTCAATGCGCTTGACAGAAATCCGCAGACCGTCGTTT
Source organism: Sutterella sp. AM11-39 (assembly GCF_003472385.1). GTDB lineage: Bacteria > Pseudomonadota > Gammaproteobacteria > Burkholderiales > Burkholderiaceae_F > Duodenibacillus > Duodenibacillus intestinigallinarum. The sequence goes on from NZ_QRLV01000006.1 coordinate 85,932, forward strand.
TGAAGCGAAGCGCGCGAGAGCGAATACTGACGCGGCTGCATGATGCCGAGTTCAGGCAGATACACGCGCACCGAGACGAACTGGCCGGGTTTGTACGCGGAAACGGTGCCCTTGTCGGCGGGTTTCAGGTAAAAGCTCGTGACGTTTTCGGTTTCCTGCACCTTGCGCTCGACCACGAATGGACGCCAGCCCGACCAACCGCCGTCAGCCAGGGTTTGTTCCTTGTAGATGCCTCCTTCCACGCCGATGAGAATGTCGGCCAGCTGACCGTAGGCGGCAGCCCACGCTTCGATCAATTCGTCGTTGGCGGCTTCGCCCAGCACTTCCTTGATGGATGCGAGAAGGTGTTTGCCCACGATGCCGTACTGTTCGGCGCGGATGCCGATTGTGCAGTGCTTGGTGGCGATGTGCTTGACGGCGTTCAGAAGCACCGTCGGGTTTTCAATGTTTTCAGCGTAGGCCAGAACGGCGCCCGCCAATGCCTGCTGCTGGTGGCCGCGCGCCTGGTGCGCGTTGTTAAAGACGTTTTGCAGCTCGGGGTTGCCCGTGAGCATGCGCTTGTAGAAATGCGAGATCAGCGCAACGCCGTGTTCGCGCAGGACCGGGACGGTGGCTTTGACAAGTTCTTTTTGACGGGCGGTCAGCATGGTTTTCTTCCTGTATGGGTATGTTGAAAAAATTCTCTACGCCGAAACGAAAATCATTCTTAGGCGTTGTACGTAAAACATATACTCAGAATATATGATTAGCAAGACAAAACGCCCGTTTGAAAACTTTCCAAACATTTTCAGGCAACAAACGGCTTGGTTCGGTCGCTTGATATCGCCCTGAACAATGAAAACCGCCGCTCAAGGAAGAACGGCGGCTCGTTGGAGATCAATTCGGAGTCAGGGCGCAGTTGGCTTTTCTGTCAGTGCCTCATAGAGCGACTGGCGCTGCTCTCTGATGATTTTTCCCGGTGAGATTCCGAACAGATGCTTGTAGTCTCGGTTAAATTGCTGAGGGCTTTGATAGCCCACGGCGTAGGCCGCGGAATTTACGTCCCCTTCTCCCTTGAGCATAAACTGCTGCGCTTCGTACAGACGCAGCCGTTTCTGATACTGGAGCGGCGACAGCGATGTGAAGCTTTTGAAGTGCCGGTGAAACGTTGTCGGCGCCATACCGGCAACGGAAGCCATCTGCTCAACAGAAACGGATTCCCTGAAGTTGGCTCGCAGCCATTGAATGGACTTTCGGATGCGCTGGCCAACGGTGCTCGGAGCATACAACGCGCGCAGGCAGGCGCCCGAGCTGCTCGAAAGCGCGAGGTAATGAATGTCGCGAATCAGGATCGGGGCTCTGGCCTTGATCTGCTCGGGATGATCAAGAAGCTTCAAGAGCCGCTCGAAGTCTTCGAGCAATTCCTGCGTGGGCTTTTCGACGTTAAAGACATCGCGCACACCGTCCTGCGGCGGGTCTTCTTCCAGAAGGAAATCCGCGATTGTGGCGGGATTCAAACGCAGCGACAGTGATACAAACGGGTTTGAAGGCTTGACGCCGACCAACTCGTAGGACGTGGGCATATCGACCGAAGTGACGATCATCGACCCCGTTCCGTAACGGTAGCTCTTGTCGCCTATCACGAGGTTTTTCGTGCCTTGGAGGATCAGTCCGACAGAGAGCACGTAAAAGCAGTTGGAGACAGTCTGCGCCTGCTCAACGTAGGACAGATGCAATCCCGGAATTTGATCGACGGGCGTGTAGCCTTTGACGGCATTGCGCACGCGCTCGATCAGCCGTTCCCGAAGTGCTTTGACTTCCGGTTCTTCGACGGTGTCAATTGCGTTGAAAATTTTGGTCGTGTCGCCTGTCATTGTCCACCTGCACACGAGGAAAAGCGAAATGCAGCCGCTGAGCTCCTGAGGGAGAAGCTTTTTTGACGATCAGCGGCCGCTGTTTCGCTTTGGTTCTCTATTTTGACAAAGTTCGCGCAAATTGGCTCACGCTTCGTCCGTACCGTCACCGATCGGTCTCTGACCGGGTTTCTTATCCAACACTCGTACGATTTCGTATTGCCCCGTGCCCATGCCGAGTTCCTTCATGGCCGAAAGTTGGCGGAGCCCCTCACGCGACTCAATGCGCTTGACGAGCGAATGGTTCATGAACTTGGGCATCGCGTAGACGATGTCAATCGACGCTTGGTCGATGGCAACCAAATCGGTCGAAGCCAAAATCCCCAGGTCCGGCATCGTCGGTTCGCTTGCGGCAACGCCCGCGCAGTCGCAGTCAACCGACATGTTACGCAGCACGTTCAGGTAAACGATTCGTTTCCCGAAGTGCTGCGTAATGCCCTTGCCGGCGTCGGCCATGTGTTCCATGAAGGCTGCACCTGTCGTCCAGCTCCCGTCGGCTTTTACCGCATGCACTTCCGCTTTGCCGTGTGCGCCCGAAGCGCACCCGATGGCGATGTTCTTGAGCGAACCGCCGAAGCCGCCCATGCCGTGTCCCTTAAAGTGAGTCAGCACCACCATGGAGTCGTAGTTAAAGAAGTGCTTGCCGACATGGAACTGTTTCAGATGCATGCCGCCTTTGACGGGAAGCAGCGTGTCACCCTCTTCATCCAAGATGTCAACCGGACAGAAGTTCCAACCGTTTTGCGCGAGAACACGACGATGGCCTTCGCTTGTCTGACGCGGGCTCTTGTAGAGAACATTGGACTCGACAATCCTGCTTTGCGGTACGGCGCGCTGGAACTGCTTGATCCATTCGCGCGGCAGAATGTTAGGTCCGCCCGGTTCGCCCGTGTGAAGTTTCAGAGCGACACGGCCTGTGATGTCCTTATTGATCAGTTGGTACAGACGCAACAGAGCGTCGCCCGAGAGTTCCGGCGTCCAGTAGACGATCGGCTTTTTGGGCGCGGCGGCGCTTGAAATCGGTGACGTGGCCATCAGGCCTGCGGCGGCGATGGCGCTTGAGATCAGTTCGCGGCGTGTGAGCTCGAGCATGATGAACTCCTTGGCAAAAGATATTTCCTCACGAGCATCCTCGCACTTGCCTTGGTCAAATCTTTGCCGCTTGATTTCTGATTTTTGCCTAAAACTGCCGATGACGGTTTTCCTCAGGTAATTGGCCGTCCGTTAACGATTCAGCACCTTCGAGGCAGAAAAAGGCAAAAGATCGGTTTGTTTTGCCGTAGCTGAGTTCCCATCTCCTGGCCGAGAATGATCGGCATCGGAAACACTTCGGCGGCGGAATTGCTTGTTCTTCTGTCTGCCGCCTTCGGAGAAAACAAATGTCTAGGATTCCAAACGTCTCGCTTTCCAACGGCGTACTGATGCCGGCCGCCGTTTTCGGTGTGTACCAAATTCGCGACCTCAAGGAATGCCAGAAAGCCGTAGAAGATGCGATTGCTGCCGGATACCGTGCCATTGACACCGCCGCTTCTTACGGCAATGAAGCTGCCGTCGGTCACGCCATCAAGGCTTGCGGGTTGGATCGTCGAGAACTTTTCATCACAACCAAGCTTTGGGTGGAGGATGCAAGCGAAGAAGGTGCGCGCCGAGCCATTGACCGCTCTCTCGACTTGCTCGGTCTCGATTACCTCGACCTTTATCTGATTCACCAACCGGTGGGTGACGTTTACGGCGCCTGGCGCACGATGCAAAGCTTCTACCAGAACAAGATTCTTCGAGCCATCGGCGTGAGCAATTTCGCATCGGATCGTTTCATTGATTTTGCGCATCACAATGCCATTTGCCCCCATGTCAATCAGATTGAGATCAATCCCTTCTGTCAACAGCAGGAAACTCTTCCGATTCTGAATAAGTTCGGCACGACGCCTGTGGCCTGGGCACCCTTTGCCGAGGGCAAAAACAATTTGTTCACGCATCCGACGCTTGAGAGCATTGCTCATCGTTATGAACGCACGGTGGGCCAGATCGTGTTGCGTTACGTCCACCAACTTGGCGCTGTTGTCATTGCCAAAACCGTTCGTCCCGAACGCATGGTCGAGAACCTCAACATTTTTGATTTCGAGCTTGAAGAGGACGACATGAAACGCATTGCGGCATTGGATACCAACACCAGTCAGTTCTTTTCGCACCGTGATCCGAAGATCATCGAGTGGATGTGCTCTCGTCACATAGAGCACTGATGAAAACCGAAACGGCAGGAATTGGCAAAAACGAGCGGACTTTCGGCAAAAGAACGACCGGGCCGCTCAATACGATTTCTCCTGTCAAAAACTCATTTTGGTGGACATGGAAATGAAACAACGCATTCTCGGACAAAGCGGCATCACGGTTTCGGAAATCGGCCTGGGCTGCATGAGCATGAACTTCGGCTACGGTCGTCCGTCGCCCGAAAAGGACATGATCGAGCTCATCCATAAGGCAGTGGATATGGGCGTGACGCTTTTCGACACCGCCGAAAGCTACGGTCCATACATCAACGAAGAGCTCGTCGGAAAGGCGCTCGACGGTTTGCGCGATAAAGTCAGCATCGCCACAAAATGCGGCATCGCCTTTGCTGCCGACGGCAATCTGATTTTGGACGCACGAGCCGAGACTCTGAGAAAGTCGCTCGAAGGATCGTTAAAGCGTCTTCGAACCGACTACGTGGACATTTATTATCTGCACCGCGTCGATCCGAAGGTGCCTGTGGAAGACGTAGCCGAGACCATGGGCAAGTTCATTGCCGAAGGCAAGATCCGCGGCTGGGGACTCTCAGAGGTCGGCACCAAGACGATTGAGCGTGCACAGGCTGTTTGCCCGCTTGCAGCGGTTGAAAACGAATTTTCGATGGATCTTCCGCGAGTCCGAAGAAAACGGTGTCTTCGATGTCCTCGAAAAGCACAACATCGGTTTCGTTCCCTACAGCCCGCTGGGGCGCGGGTTCCTGACCGGAACGATCAATCCCAACGAAAAGCTCGTGGAAACGGACTTCCGTCGCAATCTGCCGTTGTTCTATCCTGAAAACATCAAGGCTCACCAAGGCATCATTGATTTCATCCGCAATATGGCTACGGCCAAGAACGCAACGCCATCTCAGATTGCTCTGGCTTGGGTGTTGGCGCGCCGTCCGTGGATCGTGCCGATTCCGGGAACTACGAAACTGCATCGTCTGGAAGAAAACGTCGGAGCTGCCGATGTGGTCTTCACGGACGAGGAAATGACCGAGCTCAACCGCATGCTCGACGCTTTGCCCATTCAATGCGACCGCTACAACAGTCGTTTTACCGACGCAACGGTTGACTGAGTGAGTGACATCCATCCCAAGAGTTTGACCATGGTGCATAACCTTGGCTCCAGGCGGCAGCTTCTGACGTTCCTTGCTGCCGCCTCTTTTTCTTCTTTTGGCCCCATGTCCATTGCTCGTGATATTGCGAACGGTACCTTCACGCCGCAGTCAACCGTCGGCGACGTGCTCGACGAGCCGCTGTTCTTTGGTCTCGGGACGAATACGGCAGCCGAAGGTTGGGTGGACCGTGCTGCAAGCTTCTTTAGGCATCAGGTCGAGAAAAACTGATGTAAAGATTGTACAAAGTATATGGGCGAGAATGAGACTGCTTTGCATGATGACGCAAAGCCCGCAAGCACAACACTCACGGGCTTTGGTTTTGTTCAACGAAAGGATCTTAAGTCCGTTCCTTTGACCGGTTACGGCTCCCCTTCTCCCTTCTTTTCTTCCTGACCGACGCGTCCCGGCTGAGCGGCGTACCAGTTGGCCAGCTGCTCGATTTCGGCGTCCGTGAGCTTGCGACTGAAGACGCGCATTTCTCCGAGAATGTCGGACTGTCGGGCACCCGAGCGGTAGTCCTTGAGTGCGGCGGCAAGTACAGTCGCTTGCTGACCGTGGAGCACCGGCACCAGTCCGTTGTTGTTGCCGCGGGCATCAATGCCGTGACAAGCAGCGCACGGGGTGATGTAGCGCGAGGCGTCGCCCGAATTGACAAGTTCCGGTGCGGGTGTGGTCGGCGCCGCTTTCTTGGCGTTGCGTCCCGGAAGGTATTCGTAAAGCGCCGCCACGTCGGCAATCTGCTGATCGGTGAGCTTGGCGGCGGCCGCCGACATCAGGTCGGACGCGGGCGTTCCCTTGCGCCGACCGTCGCGATAGTCTAAAAGAGCCTTGACGGTGACGGCATACGGTTGGCCTGCCACATCCGGCCAGTTGGGCGTATCGGCAATGCCTTCCTTGCCGTGACAGCTTGCGCAGAACTGCTTGCTGTGCACGGCAAAGCCGTTTATGACTTCGGCTTTGGGCATGGCCGCTGATACTCGCTGCCACTCCTCGGGCGAAAGTGCTGTCTTTTGTTTGACAGCGGGGGCCGGCGCCTGTACGGTGACGTCTGCCGTCACTGTCGAATTTTTCGCGCCCGCCTGCTCGGAGATCACCGGGCTACCTTCTGCGGCAACGGCTGCGGCGGCTGCCGCAAGAAGACCGGCTGCGGCAAGATATTTCAAAGTCTTCATCGTGTGTTCTCCTAACCGAATGCGTCGGCCGTGATGCTGCGCATCCAGGCTCTCAAGTAGCGTGAGGCGACCATGCGTTCTTCACGCGAGGCGCTGAGATCCTGATAGCGCGCCCTTGTGTTGGTGCGAGCAATCTTGCCGTCGACGATACGGAACGTGTCGGCCACGAAAAGCCCCCAGTCGTCGCCCGCAAGCGCATAACAGGTGTTGGACCACGCCGGTTCCGGAATGCCGGTCTGCGTGACCTTGCCGATGAGAGCACGTACGCAGACCTTTGCCTGCGTGTTGGCCGAATATCCGGACTTGGGCATGGCGTCTGCAATTGAGGCGTCGCCCAACACATATACGTCGGGAATTTTTGTCGACTCGAAGGTGCGGCGATCAATCGGACAGAACCCGGAGTCATTCGTGAGCCCAAAGGCTCGTGCTACGTTGGCCGCACGCATCGGCGGAACGATATTCAAGACGTCCGCCTTGATCTTTCCGCCTTCAGCCGTGACCGTTCGGGTAGCGGGATCAATGGAAAGCGGCTTTCCGCCGTCCTTTTGACGAATCCACTCGAGCCTGCAGTCGGCTTTGGGCTCGACCATGAATTTTTCAAGCTTGTCGTAGTAAGGCTGAGGCGGTGTAAAGCCGTAGAGATGGTTCCAGCCGAGAATCATCGTCTCGTCGGTCACGAAGTCGTTTTTCGGGTCGACGATCACAACGCGGCTGCGCGGTTTGTAGTGACCGAGCCATTCGGTCATCAGAGCGCTGCGCTCGTATGGCCCCGGCGGGCAGCGGTACGGATTCGGGGGCGCAACGAGCACAACGGTGCCGCCGTCGGGCATGGCAAGAAGCTGTCGGCGCAGGATCTCGGTCTGTACGCCCGCAATCCAGCCCGAGGGAATCGTGCTGTTGGCAACTTGGGCGCTGTAGCCTTCAATCTTGTCGTAGAGCAGCTCGACACCGGGCGAGACGAGCAGAGAGTCGTAGCCGAACTTTTGCACCGAACCGTTGACCGTGGCGGCGACTTCCTTTCTCACGGGGTCAAGCGCTTGCGCCACACCCTGCACGATCTTGACGCCGTGCGCGCGTAGGCCCTCATAGCTTACTGTGAGGTCGGCCATCGAAACCGCACCGGTGAGGTGTTCGGAACTGCCGTAGTGACGGATGAACACGGGATTTCGTTCGATGATGGTGACGTCGGCGTCGGGCTGCCACATCTTCAGATAACGCGCTGCCGTTGCGCCGCCCACCCCGGCGCCTACGATGAGAACGCGGTGTTTGGCAAGGCTCTTGACATTGGCTAGAGCGCCTGCGGCAGGCAGCATCGAGACAGCGGCAAAGCCAGCTGCCGTCGCCAGAAGTCGGCGGCGTGTGTAGAGCGAGGTCGCACTGCGGCCCGCAAGGCCCTTGGTGTTAAAGGTATCAAACATCACGGTGTCTCCCCTTTGCTCGGTTGTTCGGGTGCGGACTTGCCCTCAGGTTTCTTCGGTAAAGCGGCAAAGAACGCGGCCATGCGCTCGAGTTCGGCATCGTTGTAACCGTCGGCAATGTGACTCATGATGGAGCTCGGACGGTCTTTGGAGCGGAATCGTTTCATCTCCCGCACAAAGACTTGGTGGTCCATGCCGGCCAGTCCCGGAAACGCCGAGTCGTTGGAGTAGCCGTAGGTGCCGTGACAGGCCGCGCAGGTGTGCGCAAAGGTTGCGCCCGATGGTTCTTTGGTGGATTCTGCCGGTTTGTCGGCGGCGTAGGCGACCGAGACAATGAGTACGGAGGCCGCCGCAACAGTCAGATACTTCAGCTGTTTGGTTTGCATCGTGTCGTCTCCCTTATTGCAAAACAACCGCGAAGCCGACCACGAAGTAGCCGACGATCCAAAGGCCCAGCAGTGTGCTGGCCCAGAAGCCCAGACGTTCCAGACCTGCTGACGGGGTCCAGACGGCGCCGGGTTGTCCCGCCGTCGCAAGTCCCGCTTTCCAGGCTGAAATGAAGATGTACGCCAGAGCCGTTCCGCCCACCAGAAGGAATGTCACAAAGAAGATGGCAAGACTCGGAACGTCCCAATGCACGGCCAGATTCATCGGGTTGAAGCCGGCAGATTCAAGGAGCGTGCCCACGCGCAGCGCTTCACGTACGGCGGCAAGCAGCACCGTCATGACAATCGTCATCACGAAAGCCATGTAGTTGCAGGTCGTGCACAGACGCCGGCGCTTCTGGATGAACGGCATTGCCACGAAGAAGAGTGCGCCGATCAGCCCAACATAGGGCCAGGCCGACAACAGGAACCAGGACTGCTCGGAAGGCAGGCATGCCATCCAGACGATGCCCAACAGCACCACGAGAATGCCACCCGTGCGGCCCATGCCGAAGGCGACCTTTTCCAAGAAGTCGGAATACAGCCCGTCTTCCATGGTCTGGTGCGATTTGGAAAGCACCCAGCGGCGCATGCCGTAGATCCAGGCGGCCGTAACAGGCAGCGACAAGGCAAAGAAAAAGAGCAGTCTTGGGATCAGTACGTAATGCAGACCGCGGCCGGACGTGTCGACCTGACCTTCGGGCGCATACCACTCAAGCCAGTGCGTCGGAAAGAGCGCCTGATTTGAGAGAACGTGCATGAGTGTGCCGCAGGCAAGAAAAAGCACCAGAGCGACGGCAAGCCACAGTACGGCTCCTCGGCCCTTATTCTCTCCTCCTTGCGTGTGAAGGATCGAGTGAACGCGGTAAAGCGCGAGATAACCGATCATCAGCAAGCCCAGGAACACCAGAGTCCAGACGGCCGAGAGCATGCTGGAGGCGTACCAGAACGGGTCGAAGATGACCTGCACGAAAAGAAGCGGCGCGACGCCCAGGACAATTGCGGCTCCCGTGGCGGCTTTGGCCGTAAAGGCCATGGTCGAACCCAGACGCAGCCAATAGTCGGTTGCCTTGTAGCGGGCAAAGAGCGCCAGACCGGTGCTGCCGAGCAGAATCGACACGGCAGCGATGTGAAGCGCAAAGGTCACGACGCCCAACACCAGAAAGATGGCCGGATGCGAGGGCGCGCCCGCGGGGTCGGCCAGAGCTGCGGTCATGGCGGCAGCGGCAGTCGTCAGATTTTCATTCATGATTACTTACCTCCCACGGAGTCCTTCGGAAAGCCTTTGACGGCGTAATTCGCGGCCCGTTGCGGATCGGTTTTCTGAACGGCGATGATTTCGGCGAGGAATTCGCTCATCACGTCGCGATCGAGTTCAGGCAAGGGCAGCGGCGGCATGTAGACGATGTGGCCGCGGTAGAGCCCTGCCGAGAGCCAGTCCTTGATGCCGGCAGCGTCGGCCTCTGCCGGGAAGTACTTGGCGATCGGTCGGATGCCAGTGTCGGTGAGCGAATGGCAGCTCGAGCAGGCGGCAATCGAAATCAGGCGGCCTGCTTCCAGACGCTCCCACTTGCTTTCGGGTTTGCGAAGGTTCTCCGGTATAAACGGGTGCGTTGCAAGGAACCCGTTTTTGGAGAGAACCGGCAATTCGCTCTTAACTTCCAGTGCCGGTACGTCGCGTCCGATGATCTGGTTGGCATAGACAAAGCGGCCGGCCACCCAGGGCTTGCGAACGATTTCACGGGCCGTCTCACTCGGTGCAAGTCCCAGCACGAGGATAACGAGCGTGGCGGCGACGGTCAGCGGAAGATTCATTACGGACGGTCGCCAGGCGGTGAGCGCAAAGTACACGAGTGTGACCGCGAGAGCTGCCCACATCATCGCGGCAAAACTTTCGGGCATGCGCGTAGCCGAAACGATGGTGGCGTCCGACGTCAAAGTCGAGGCAAACCAGTAGAGGCTCGCAGTACCCAACACGGCGCCCATAGCGCCCAGACCAGAGAGCGTGCGCGCGATGTAGCTCTTTTCTGCCGGATCCGCGGTCTTGGCTGCTGCAAAGCCGCCCACGACGCCGGTGATGGTGAGCATGAAGAAGAACCGGGCCGAGAGCTGCGCGAACATCGATTCTCCGAAGAAGGCCGAGAGCACCCCGCCCGTTTGGTACCACGAATCCTGACCGGGCCAGAGCATGAACGAGAGAATGCCCACGATGATGAGAAGCGTGCCGACGCTCGAGAGGGCAAAGATCGTGCAGTAGCGCAGATAGGTTTTGATGGGCACGCGGCCTGCGAGGTACACGAGCAGATAGACGCCGGCGACTTCGATCAGGAAGAACACCCATTCGGTGGCCCAGAGCCAGACGAAGTTGTGAATCAGCGCCGAAATGCCGCGGGGATTGGCGATTGTGGCGGCAAACCAGATGCCGGGGCCGGTGACCGAGCCGAGCACGTAGCTGAAGATCAGCAGGAAGGCGCCGTATTTGCGGATAAAGTCAAGGTGCTGGGGCTGGTTGGCCGTCACCGCACGTCGTGCAAGCCACGCAAAGACAAGCGCGGCACCGACCGAAGCGTGCGAAAACAGCACGTGGATCGTGGCGATGAAGCCGATCACCCATCCCGCACCGATGCCGGGCTCAAGCCAGGCCGGGTAGAGTCCGAGGAACTCGTTCATGGGGGCTCTCCTAGTGGAAAAAACAAAAAGCTTTTGACTCCGGCGAATGCCCTCTTGTGAGAGCCTTTCGCCAAGGTTTGAGCCATTGTTAACGTTCGTTTCCTTTCTGTCTCTCCCTCTGTGGAACGGCTCCCGAATGTCTTCCCTAATCCGTTATGCGGAGTCGCTCTACTTCTTTTGCCGATAAAAACGATTCCCGTTTCCCTCCTCTTTCTTCATTGATGCCCCGATCCGCCGAACTTTGGGCTCTATCCCGAAGGAGTACCCATCGTTGTTCTTTTTTTGATCATCGGCTCAATAGATATTTTCTATGTTGGGCACTCATAAATTGATGAGTATGGCGCCGATCGGCCAATCTGAAGTATCCCTTAAGATGCTTTCCGTTACTTGAGTAACTCATTGTTTTGTAAGTGTATTGCCCAACATTCCAACGTTCTGTAGATTGACGGAAAACAACTTCACGACGATCGAGTTTTTCTATGTCTGAATATCTTGCTCAGAAGCATGCCTTGTACGCGCAAGTGGGGCGCTTGAGCCGCGCGTTAGGTCAGCAGACGCGTCTGGAGATCATCGAGATCCTGGCGCAGGCTCCTAGAAGCGTCGAGACGATTGCCTCCCTTTTGCAGACCGACATCAGAAGCGTGAGCCAGCATCTTCAGGTGTTGGTCGAATGCGGTCTTTTGACGGTCGAGCGCAAAGGGCGTTTCCGTTGGTACGCCGTGCGCTGTCAGGAAGTCTTGCAACTGGCGGTGCTGCTTCGCACGACGGCCGAGACACTTCTTGGGGCTCCGCAAACGGACGTCAAGGATGAACTCTCGCTGTCCGAAGGTCTGGCGCTTGCACAGCAGGGAAAACTTCAGCTCATTGACGTGCGTCCGCTCGAAGAGTTCCAAAGCGGACATCTGGCCGGCGCCCTGAGCATGCCGCTGGCAAGTCTTTCCGAGACCATTACAAAACTGGATTCGGAAACTCCCGCTGCCGCCTACTGCCGCAGTCCCTACTGCTTTCTGGCGCGGCAGGCTCAGGAAATCTTTGCCAAACACGGTAAGACGCTTTATGTGCTCTCCGACGGCGTACAGGACTGGAAGGCTTCATCGCCCGAGTTGTTGACTGTTTCAACCGATTCTGAGGAAAGTTAACGATGCACTTTGTCAAAACAATGGCCCCGGGATGGTTTGCCTCCGTCATGGGAACGTCGGTGGCCAGTCTGGCCGCTCAGCTTCTTTTTGCGGGAACCTCAGCGGTGTGGATTGCCGACGCTCTTCACTACACAGCGATTGCGATGCTGTTGGTGCTCGGTTTCGCCGCCGTGCTGCGCATTCTCATCTACCCTCGCGCGGTCTTTGAAACGATCTCGCACCCCGTCGAGGGAAGTTTCTACGCGACCTTCCCTATCGCGTTATTGGTTATGGCAGGTCAATGGAGCATGCGCGGCATTGATCCCGATTGGGTCGCTTTGCTGTGGTGGACCGGCGCCATCGGCACCTTTGCCGCAAGCTACTTGATTCTCTTTCGGCTTTTTACGCTTGATCGCCTGAAGCTTCAGATGGTCACGCCCGCGCATTTCATCCCGGCGGTGGGTCTCGTGGTGATTCCGGTGGCCGGTGCCGGCCTCGCAGCTCAGGCGCAAGGCCTGATGCGCGAGGTATATTTCGGCGTCAACATGCTCGGCATGGGTGCAGGGTTCTTCATGTACATCGCACTGGTGGCCATCACTATGGCACGCCATTTCCTGATGCCCGCCATCGAAGGCAAGATGACTCCGACGCTGTGGGTGCATCTGGCTCCGCTCGGTGTGATTCCGCTGAGTCTTTTGTCGCTTTTGCACGCCGCAGGCAACGAAGCCGCGATGAGCTACGGCTTGTTGGTCGCGATGGGCTTTATGGGGGCCTCGCTTTGGTGGCTTCTTTTGGCTTTGGCCATGACCGTTCGCAACGCGCTGCAAGGCAAATTGCCCTTTGCGCTTTCCTGGTGGGCGTTCGTCTTTCCGATCGGCTCGATGACCGTGTTGAGCATTCGACTTTCGAGCCTTGCGAACCTAGAACTTCTCGGCATGATTGCCTATGGTCTGATGGCTCTGCTCCTGACCGTCTGGTTCGCGGCAGCCGTCGGTACACTCCTTGGGTTATTCCGAGGCGGTGTGATTCCGCCCAAAGCGGCGACCGCTCAATCGCACTGACAATAGAAAATGCCGGCAAAGCTAAAAAGCTCGCCGGCATTTTTTTAACTTCCGGTGTTGCTCAGAGCACTACGACTTCGTGTTCTCTTCCGTCCAACGGTGGAAAATCGTTGCGACGATCGGGCCGGAAATGTTGTGCCAGAAGCTGAAGATGGCCGAAGGCAGAGCGGCTAGCGGCATCGTGGCAAAGTGTACGGTCGCAAGCGCCACGCCAAGGCCCGAGTTCTGCATGCCGACTTCGATGGCCAAGCACTTTCTCTTGGCCAGATTCATCTTAAAGAGCTTGGCGGCGAGATAACCCACTACGTAGCCCAGACCGTTGTGAAGAACAACCACGGCAAACACCAGCGGACCGCTCTTGGCGATATTGGGCTGGCTGACGGCAACGACGGCCATCACAATCAGAACAATCGACACCACGGAAATGAGCGGCAGGCAGGTTGCGGCCACGGCCACGCGGTCCTGGCCGAGAATCGTATGAATCGCCACGCCGATGGCAATCGGAATCAGAACGATTTGGCAGATTGACCAGAACATGCCCAGCGGGTCGATTTCAATCCACTGATGTGCAAAGAGCCAAATCAGAGCCGGGGTTACGATGGGCGCCAGAAGCGTCGTGCAGCTGGTGATGGTAACCGACAGCGCCGTATCGCCGCGCGCCAGGAAGGTCATGACGTTGGAAGAGGTTCCGCCCGGGCAGCAGCCAACGAGGATCACGCCTACGGCGATTTCGGCCGGCAGTTGCAGCACGATGCAAAGCAGATAAGCAAGCGTCGGCATGATGATGAACTGGGCGAGGATGCCGATCAACACATCCACGGGTTTTGAGAGCACCAGTTTGAAGTCATTGACCGAAAGGGTCAGACCCATGCCGAACATCACCAAACCCAAAAGCGGAGAAATCCAACCGGCCAGCGGTTTAAATGGATCGGGTGCGGCGTAGGCGATTGCCGCAAAGACAAGCACCCACAGGGCAAATGTTTTATTGACAAATTGGCTTAAGGCGGCAAGCGCTTTCATATTTTTATCTCCCATTGTCTTTTCAAGCTCTCATTGTTCTATGTGTTCGCTTGATGCTTATTCTCGGCTCATAGCCTATCTTGGCGATTTTAGGAGCGGCTATTTCACTTGTCTTGAGGCAAATGCCCTAGACCGTTTGCCTTATGACCAGCGATAAGAGCGAAAAAGAAACCGGCTCGAACTCTCGAGGAAATTTCTCTTTGAGTTCTTGCCGGTTTTCGGAACGCTCGCCGTAACGGCGAGCGAGTGCCGATTTTGCGTTACTTCATCTTCACGACATTGGTACCTGCCGCGCGGCCGAACGTCATGATGTCGGCAATGGCGTTGCCGCCAAGACGGTTGGAGCCGTGAATGCCGCCCGTGACTTCACCGGCAGCGTACAGACCCGGAATGACCTTGCCGTTGACGTCAATGACCTGAGCGTTGACGTTGATCTTGATGCCGCCCATCGTGTGGTGAACGGTCGGCACCTTCTTGCAGGCGTACCAGGGACCTTCCGTCAAGGTTGTGTCAGCCTTGTTGTTGGCCTGGAAGCCCAGCGGATCCTTCATCTCGCCCTTGACGATCTTGTTGTAGTTGTCGACGCTGGCCTTCAACTTGGCGGGATTCATGCCGGTCTTCTTGGCAAGTTCTTCAAGCGTGTTGGCTTCTACAACAGAGCCGAGAGCAACCATGTCGCGGATCGTGGCGCCGTTGGCGTCAACCCAGTCGCGGCTCGGATAGCGAACCTTGTTAACAACGACGTAGTACGTGCTCTTGGGCTGAGCAAAGATGGCTCCAGCGAGAACGTCGCGTGCTGCGCCTTCATTGACGAAGCGGTCGCCTTCAACGTTCACGAAGATGCGGTTGCGGCCGGACGTACGGATGTTTTCCATCAGGCCGGTACCCGGCGTGCCGCACGGGTGAATCTGGATGTCGTCCAGATTGATCAAGTCGGCGCCGTGCTTCTTGGCGATGATCAGACCGTCGCCCTGAGCGGCCTTCTGGATGTTGGTGCAGCCGATCGAGTTGTCAAGCTTGACGCTCTTCCAAACGCCCGTGTTGACTTCCTGGCGGAACTTGATGTTGGCACCGAAACCGCCCGTGGCGATCACGACGCCGTCCTTGGCGTTGAGGATTACCTTCTGGTCGAAGTGCTTGGCGGTCACGCCCGTGATGCGACCCTTATCCTGCAGAAGGTCGGTGGCGGCCGTATCCGTCAGAACTTGAATTGCGCCGTTCGTATCCTTGATGACCTGTTCGAAGCTGCGGATGTAGGTGTTGCCGGACGGAGTGGCAGGATAGTGGCTGCGCTGCCAGAGAGCGCCCGTAGCCGTGCCGATCTCGTCCTTAAACTTCACGCCCATGCTTTCGAGCCATTCGACCGACTTCATGGAGTTCTGTGTCAAATACTTCACGAGTTCCGGATTGCCCTTGTTGTGGCCGCCCTTCATCGTCTGGTCATAGAACTTCTCGAAGCTGTCTTCAATGCCCTGCTTGCCTTGACGCTTCGGGTCAACGGCGTTCAGAGCACCTTCGGAAACGTTGGTCGAACCGCCGAGATAGCCGAGTTTTTCAATGACGATCACTTTCTTGGCACCGGCCTGATAAGCGGCAATGGCGGTTGCCAGACCAGAACCGCCGCCGCCGATCACGACGACATCGGCGTCATAGGTCTTTGTGCCGGCAGGATGTTTTTCAACCTGTTCGCCGAGCTTGTCCATATTGCCGCCGGCCTGTTCCAGGCACTTTTCAACACCGCTCAAAACGGCAAAGCTCGAAATCGAAGCGCCGGTAATTGCATCAACGCCCAGCGACTGGTACTTGATGATCTTGTCGGTCATCAGTTTAAGAGCAACCTGGCCAACACCAATCGTTTCAAGATTCTTGGAGGTGTCGATCTTTTCGATGCGGTTCTTGCTGACCGTGACCTTCACCGTGACCGGAGCATTGTGGCCGTTGACGGTAGCCGTGTAGGTACCGGGCTTGAACGTCGACGGAGCCGTCTTGGCTGGTTCGGCTGCTTGCAGAGCCGTTGCTGCGCCGGCAGCAAACATCGCAGTCAGACACGCCGCACAAACCTTGCGAATACTCATCTTTCCTCTCTCCTATCTGAAGTTGAGCAAACGAATCGAAATGTCTGAGGCGAACAAGAATCGTGCAGGTTTTTTGTGGAAGCCTTAAGCGATTCTTATGGGTCTCAATCAATTTGAGTCTACGCCTGAGTTTGAATTTTTGACGGAGAAAAAATAGGTAAAAACACTCAGGCAACAAAAGGGTGTTTTGTTGCGGTCTTGAATTGGCGCCGAACAGCAGAAAACCCGCCTCAACCGAAGTCGAAGCGGGTTTGGCTAATCAATGTCTCTCTTAAATAAAGAGGGTCAGATTAGAAGCGGTGACGCAGGCCGACGATAACGGAGTACGCAGAGGGATCTGCATCACGTCCGGTGGCACCTTGAGCGGTCGTGGTTTCCCACTGATCCTGCATATAGGAAGCGACAGCGTAGACGTCCGTGCGCTTGCTGAACGGGTAGTCGTAGCCAACGCTCACAACATAGCGCTTGAAGTCAAAGGAAGCGCCGTTGTTGGTATCTTCGAAGCTGTCGGCGGACTCAGCGTCAACATAGCCGAGCCCGAAGAGAGCCTTGTCGCCCCAGAGAGGAGCGTCACCGGAGAAGGTAATGCCGTAGCCCTTAATCTTCTCACCGTTCCAGGCTACGTCAACGTCAGCCATGATGCCGCCGAGGGTGGACAGCTTCATTTCATCGAAGTACTGAGCGCCGAGGTAGAGCTTGACGACTTCGAAGTCGTAGCTGCCGCCCAACGTGACGGTCAAGCTGTCGTCAACGTCCTTGCTACCGCCGTCGTTACCCAAACCGTCAGCATCGTGGCTCCAGCTCGCGTAATTGATGGAGTCAACAGCCAAATATGCGGCGAACGGACCGTTGTTATAGGTAGCGCCGATAGCGTAGAAACGATCGCTCGAGGATTCGTTTTCTTCGCTGTCGTAGTCGTCAACAGCGTTACCCATGCCGTACTGAGCGTAGACCTTAAAGCCGGCGAAATCAGGCGTTTCGTAGGCGATCATGTTGTCCCACTGAGCGGCGGTGGTCAGAACGCGTTCAACACGGGCGGTGTATTCACCATAGGACGTGCCGAAGGCATTGATCATGCCGATCTTGGACCAGGAGGACTGACCGTTGTTGAGAGCGCCCATGCGGCCGAAGGCGAGCTTACCGAAACCGCCCTGAATGAAGAGGCTCGATTCACGGTTGAACATAACGCCGCTTTCAGAGCCGTCGTCGGAGTTGAAGCCGTCTTCAAGGATGAAGCCAACCGTCAGACCATTGCCGAGGTCTTCAGTGCCCTTGATGCCCCAGCGGGAACCAGAACCCTGACCGGATTCCATGGAGAAGGAGTCGAAGTCTTCGCCGAGACCATCAGCGTCGCCGTGGACATAAGCCAGACCCGTATCCACAATACCGTAGAGCTGAACGTCAGCAGCGAGAGTCGAGCCAGCGAAAGCTCCGAGAACTGCAACAGCAGCCAAAGTCTTTTTCATGATTTATCTCCTAGTCTTATTCAGACCTGCAAGGAAAAATAGGTTTTTGCAAAAACCGCCGGATCGGAACATGAGCTAAAGGACTCTTGCAAAGACTTAAGCTCAATCCGGCGGAAGTCCGTTCGGACAGGCACGATCTTGTCACCAGGAGATACGGGGCACCAAGAAAACAATGAAAGAAAGTGGCCTCGGGGTGGGGGTTAACCCAAGGATAAAAAACAACACAAGCTCAGATCTGTTCTCCGTAGCTTGAATTTTCTCCGTCGTTGCTGACGCTTGAAGAAATTCGATTTTGCGAGAAGCTTCAAGACAAGATGGGGGTCTTCTACACTCATCCCGGCGAGATCGGTTTGTCCTTTTTCAACGACTGGCAAGATCAGGCGCTCGGCATTGAGGAAACAAAGAAAGGCTGGCACTTGGCAAGACTGGAGTTTGTCAAGAACATGTGAGACATACCTGTTGAACAACTAGGGACCCACTCACCACACTATCTTTAGACAGATAGAAGAAGAGATGTTGGGCCTCAGTTTCTCTGCGGTCCGTTGCCAGGGGGTATCTGTACAGTTTGCTCGACGAGTTTGTCTTGTAAGCCAGATTAGTCGAGCTAGCCTGATAAGAAGGATCCGCGGTTCTATTTATATAAGAAAAATTAGCCGCCTCAGATCAATAAGAACAATTAGCGAGGTTAGGCTTATAAAAGAAATTAGTTAAGTAAGCCTTTTAAGAAGAATTATATGATTTATTTAGCTAAGCAATCTTATCTGCGTTAGGCTGGCGAGAACAATTAACTCGGTTAGATCAGTAAGAATTTTTAGCCTTGTTATCTTAACAAAAATTTATTTGCGATAAATATTTTTCGTTTTGAAACTTGAATTATTTATTTATGGGATATATGATTGATTTTGTTCTTTGATGGTTCGAACAAATTAATCAGGAGTTGTTATGCTATTAGCTCTCCCCTTAAATTCCAACGCTGACAACCAAAAAATTAGGGCAACCAAGTCCGGGCAACGAGGTCTTTGTCCAGCCTGCATGCAAGAGGTTTATTCTCGTTGCGGGAAATATCGGATCAAACACTGGGCGCACTTTCCTAATTGCAATTGCGTTGTTCAGTGGAAGCCAGAAACGCCATGGCATCGGCAATGGAAGTCAGAATTCCCTGACGAGTGGCAGGAGGTTGTTCATCACGATGAGAAAACGGGCGAAAAGCATGTTGCAGACGTCAAGCTTCCGACTAATTTAGTTCTCGAATTTCAACATTCCTCAATCTCGGAAGGCGAGCTTCAATCACGTAACAATTTTTACAAAAATCTATTTTGGGTCGTTGATGCGCGATCTTCTTTCGAAAATTTTCTAAAGGAAATGTCACTTCCTGACAACTTTGTCAAAGCGAAAATAAAAATGAAAGCAGTTCCTTTGGTCCCTATTCGAGACTGCTGCATCATTAGTAATCCTGAGAAAGTTTTTCCTAAGAGATGGTTAAACTGCACTGTCCCTGTCATTTTCGACCTGAGCGGAAAGGAGGATTCATGTGATGATAATGTGGAGACGCTAGACAAAATCAAAACTCTTAATCCTAAGATATCAGACTTTTACACCTCCATATTGTTTATTCGTCAAACGCTGTGGCTACTTCTTCCAAGAGCTAATCAGCAGGATCCAGTAATGGCACTTGCTATACATCGAAATGATTTTGTAGAAACCCTTCGTTCTAAGGGACAATTATTTGCCCCTTTCGCAATTTTGTCGCTTTCTGAGAAGAAAGTGCTGCCACCTATTCGTCGAAAGTTTCATTTCTGAAGTTTGCACTTTCATCCTTGCGGCAAGTGTTCATTCAACCTTCGCCGCGTTTTGTTGTGTTCCGTTTCCACACTCTGCCCATTCGGCTTCCCTCTTCTTCCTCTGTTTTTATCCCTATCCCCCGTTTGGGGGTATCGGTTCGAACTAGTTCTTTCGAAAATTCGGCTCAGGAAGGACGCCTGCAATGTTCGGCAGGCGCCTGATTACAAAAAAAGAGGAAACAACAATGAATCGTCGCAAATTCCTTCTGAGCTCTACGGTTGCCGCCGCAGCTTCCGCTTCCCTTCCCGCTTTGGCAAGCACGACTGAACGCTTCTCCACAAAACAGCGTCCGGTTGACACGATGAACCGCATCGAAGGCTGGACTCAGGGCAAGGTCAAACCCGTTAAGGTTCGCAATCTCATGATTGGCGAAGGTCGACCGAAGATCTTTGCTCCGACGACCGACAAGACTATTCGGCTCTCAAGTGGCTCGAATCCACAGGTGTCTTTTTCGGTCCGGTTTTTACCGCGAAGTCAGGTCTGCATCCGCGATGCTTTGCAATGCCCGGCAACTCCGCAGGCCGCAGCTATGTGCTAGCCATGGCGCGATGCGTGAGAGACGCCGGTGCCGCATTCCGACTCAACAGCCAGGTGGTGGGCTTTGAAAGAATCTCTTCGGGCGGCTGGATCGTGAACGTGAAGGAATCTGCCGGCGGCAAAACAACATCGAAGACCTATGTTGCGAAAAGCCTGGTGATTGCTTCCGGAGGCTTTACAGCAGACCGTAAGCGCTGCGCACGAATTGATCCGCGTCTGACGGCCGAAGTGCACACGACCGCCAATCCTTACGGTACCGTCTGGGACGGAGCGACGTCTGAGATTTTGGACGCCGCACAGGCCGTGGGCGCCGCGGTGACCGACGGCTTCGGCCTGCAGCTTCTGCCCTTCTGGGGCGGTCGATTGCTGGACTACGACGGCGGCGACATCTATGTGAATGCCGCCGGCGAACGGTTTGTGAACGAATCCCTTCCTTGGAAGGTCATCACCGACAAGATGCTTGACCTTGACGACCGCAGCTGCTGGGTGATCACGGACGCCCGATCGCACAAGGGCGCCATGCTGGGGCTGAAGCTCATCAACGGCATTGTCTATAAAGCCGACACCATCGAAGAGATGGCTAGCCGTATGCACGTCCCCTCCCCGGTTCTCAAAAAGACGATCGAGACCTACAACAAGAGCGTGGATAAGGGGTACGACGAGGCCACCGGGAAGACGATCTTTTCTCAGCGCATCGAACAGCCGCCTTTTTACTTCGGCAAGGAGTCAATCTACATACACACGACGCTTGACGGCATCCGCACGGATGAGCACGCGCGTGTTTTGTCGGTGCAAGGGCTGCCGATGCCGGGGCTCTTCGTGGCAGGAGAAATCGCTGGCGGGATCTTCGGCACTGACCGACTGGGCGGCGCGAGCATGACCAACTGCCTTGTGATGGGGCGACGTGTCGGTAAAAATGCGGCGATCAACGCCAGAAAAGGTTGACCGCCGCGAACCGGTTGCACATTAAGCTCATTGCTTCTTGCTCGTAGGCTTGAGCGTGTAATTGAGCTTCGAGTCGATGCGCTTGAAGTCTTTGGTGAGCATCGTGAGCGTCTGATTCATCGGGTCATAAAGGAAATTGGCTTCGGGTTTGCCGTCGTCTCCCACAAGTTGCCACACCGTGGCGTCCTCATCTTCCGTCGTACCGCGCTGGGTGAGGCGTTTGCCGATTGACTCAAACGTCACGTCCTTACCCTTTTCCGCTTCCAGGTAGGTCATCGCAAGGTGATACGCTCCGTCGCCGCTATAAGAGCGGTGGCGCACCGTGAGCTGATAGCGGATGCCGGGGCAGGAAGCCGCAGGCAGCACGCCTTCGAAGTATTCCTCTTCCCACGGACCGAGCGACGCGTCCACGTCAGATTTGGACTGCGAGGCAATGAGTTTCATGCGCTTTTCAATGGTCCAAACACCGTCTTTGTGACGCAGATTCTTGGTGTCGTCGTCTTCCACATTCCAAACGTAGCCGCCTTTGGGCAGTGACCGGCGCTGCAATGTCTCATGCTTCTTTCCGGCGTCTGAATACAGGTGCGCGAGCTTTCCGTCGGGACTGAAGAGCACGTAGAAGTCCGAAAACCGGGCGTCGACCGAGCCGATGCGAATCGCCTTGTCAAAGAGCGTGTATGCCGTGACCGTTTCGTTGGCCTTAAGGATCGGTTCTTCGGGAACAACCGTCTGCACGATCGGCATTAGTGCCGATTTCTCCATGACGGGCGGTGTAGTTTGTTGAGGTGCCGTACATCCGGCCAACACGACGCAACCGATCATTGCCAACGAAAGCTTCTTCATATTTTTGACCCTCGACGAAAAACGCGGCAAGTTGGACTCGCCGCGTCGATACTGCATCAGACGTTTTCGTTCGTCTTGTCCGCACTCTTATTTCGCCCGAATGCCTTCCAGGCGAGCCAGACAACCGCAATCAATAGTGCAACCGTCAGTAAACCACCAAAGCCGTGGAACGGAAAACCGAAGTGCCCGAAACCGTGGTGCATGACATCGCCGAAACGCGTTAGCCAGTCGCAGCCGATTCCGAAGTGAAATCCGCCGGGGCCTCCCGGCAACAAAAACCAAACAATGGCGCCGATGGCCAGGGCGATTGCGAGAAATTTGGCGGGCAGCTGAATCAACAGAGCAACGAGACCTGCCAGAAGCAAGAGTTCGAAGAAAAAGTGCATGGTGAAATCCCGAAAGTATTTGCTGAGAACAATTATCACCTCAAATTGCGACAATAACTTCGAGCTTTACCTAACTTTGCCTTTCTTTGAGTTTCGTACAGTTATGGATGCCATGGAGAAACGATAGACAAAAAGAGCGCCGAGGTATTTGATTTGGAAACACCTATCGACGCTCTTCAAAATTGTCACTGAACTTGCTTTTGTTGTTCTGTGTTATAGCGAGATCCTACGATTGGAATGGCAGCCACTGTTTTTTCAAGTTCTTCCCACTCGGATTGCTCCAGCTTGAAGTCAAGCGAGCGCAGGTTTTCTTCCAGATGCGAAAGTTGGTGGTTCCGGAAATCAGAACGATCCATTCTTGCCAGTACCGAGCATGCTGAACGGATGCGGCCGCTATTGAGAGGACTGCGACAACAAACTTCAGAAAGCCTCGGCGCTTCGTGACTACCGCGGTTTTCTTTTCGGTCGTTGTTCTATCTCTGCAGAGACGGCTTCATGGGCACAGACGAGAAAGGCGTTGAGATAGCGGTGACAAAGCGAAAAGCGCGGCATGGCAAAACAGACATCTGGCAGAAATATCTTCTCGGACAAGCCTATCACAGCGCTAGCCTGCAGATTACCCCGGTGTTAGACTGATTTCGTTACACGTTTCGTTCTGTATCGAAATGGATTTCAATACTCTGTTGGTTGTTTGTCCGCTGGTCTTTCTCGGCGGCTTTGTCGACGCCGTCGGTGGCGGCGGCGCTCTGATTGCCGTGCCTGCATATCTACTGGCAGGCATCCCGCCGCATATGGCAATCGGTACCAACAAACTCTCAAGCTGCATGGGTAAGGCCGCGTCGATCTTCAAGCTCGCCCGCAGCGGTTTTGTGGATTGGAAGCTCGCCCCTCTTCCCGTTTTGGTTTCCTTCGTCGGCAGTTACGCGGGCGCGTCCATTGCTTTGAACCTTCCGCCGGAAGTCTTTGAAATTATCCTTCTGGTCTTGCTACCGATCGTTGCCGCAATTGTTTTGCGCAAACGTAAGCACGACTCAGAACATATCGATATGCCGTATTCCAAACGAGTCGGCATATTGTCTTCCTGCGCTTTTGTGTGCAATGCCTACGACGGGTTTTATGGTCCCGGTTCCGGGACATTCCTTCTCGTGTCTTTTTCCACATTCGGCGGCTTGGATGTGCGCGAAGCTTCCGGTCAAACAAAGGTCGTTAACATTGCCGGAGCCGGTGCAGCGCTGGTGACTTTCGCTCTGGCAGGACAAGTCGACTGGCATCTCGGATTGATTGCCGGGCTCTTCGGAATTGCCGGGCATTATCTGGGTGCAACGCTTGTCGTTAAAAACGGCACTGCAATCGTTCGGCCCATCATTCTCGTCGTGCTGCTTGCTCTTTTTGCCAAGACGCTTTGGCAATACTTCGTATAAAAGGACCACTTTCACAGAAGGTAGATCTTAGTGTATCGAGTTTGATTTGCATCAAAGATTTACACGGTTTTCCTTCGGATCCCGTAAATATTTACACGGAATCCGAACATAGCGCGTGTTTTAGCCGTATAGAAGCCGTTTTGCTGTCACGGTTGCTTCGTGATGTCAATTCCGAAGAATTGCACCGAAATCTTGCCCAGTTCACCTGAGGTTCGCAGTTCTGCGATGGTGTCGTTGACAACCTTTCTGAGCGACTCAGTCTGCGGCGATTTCTTCAGAGGAATGCCGATTTCGCCAGCCTGCGGCGTATAGAGCGCAATTTTGATCTTGGCATCCGGATGAGCCTTGGTGTAGTCCAGGTATGTCACTTCCGAGTTGAGCGTCGCGTCGATGCGCCTGGAGCGTAAAAGCTCAAACGTCTGGTTGATATCGTCCACACCGATCACCTTGGCTCCCGCTTCTTCAGCAGCCAGAGCATAGGTGCTTGAAATGGTGTTGGCCGTCGTTTTGCCCTTGAGATCCTGCATAGTCTTGATGTCGGCGCGATCGTCGTTGACAATCACCGCGACGCGGTCATAGGCGTAAGGATCCGAGAAGCTGTATGCCTGACTGCGTTCCTTGGTGATGCCCACGCCGTTGATCATCAGGTCATAACGTCCCGCGTCAAGCCCCGCGAGCAGTCCGTCCCATTTGCCTTCGACAAACTGAGCCTTGACGCCGATCTTTTGGGCGATTCTCTCGCCGATGGCCACGTCAAAACCTGTGAGTTTGCCGTCTTTATCGTGATAGGTCCACGGAGACCAAGTTCCTTCCATGGCAATTGTGATCGAGCCGCGTGACTTGATCGTTTCCAGTAGATCCTGCGTTTGCGCTTGAGCTGTTTTTGCCGCAGGCTCAGGCTTAGCGTCTTCTCCGCACCCTGTCAGTGCCGCCGTCAATAAAACTGTGGATGCGAGCATCGTCAGTGTTTTGAGGTTTCTTGTCATACGTTTTTCCCTTTTCCAAATCGATTGTTTGCTGGGTGCTCAGGCAAGCGTTTCCAAAAATTCTTTTGTTCGGAGTTCTTTCGGGTTCCCAAAGATCGTCTGTGCGTCTCCTGCTTCCACCACATGCCCGGCTTCCATAAAGACAACTTTGTTGGCGACGCCTTTGGCAAAGGAGAGTTCATGCGTGACGACGACCATCGTGAGTCCCTGTTGAGCAAGCTCTTTCAGAATCGAGAGCACGTCACGCGTAAGTTCCGGGTCAAGAGCGGATGTCGGCTCATCGAAGTAAATGATGTCCGGATCGCCTGCGAGCGCTCGTGCGATGGCCACGCGCTGTTGTTGACCTCCCGAGAGCTCACTCGGATAGGCGTTTTCGCGGTGTGTCAGGGAAAAGCGAGCCAGTAGCTCATGCGCCTTAGCTTGCGCCAGTTCCTTTTTGATTCCTCTTCCGACGATCAGTCCTTCGGTGATGTTTTCAAGCGCCGTCTTGTTCAGAAAGAGGTTGTAGTTTTGAAACACGAAACCCGTGCGCTTGCGGATCCTCAGAACGTTGTTGCGGGAGATCTTCGCCAGATCAAACATTTCGCCCGCAAAGGTCAACCGACCGCCGTCGGCTTTTTCCAAGAAATTCAGGCAACGTAAAAGCGTGGTCTTTCCCGATCCGCTCGGCCCGATGATCGCGACCACGTCCCCCTTCTCGACTTTCAGGTCAATGCCATGCAATACGGGTGTGCCCGGAAAGGTCTTGCGCAGATTTTCAACACTCAACAGCATGCGATGCTCCTTTGTCTCAGCGGGAGACATAGGTTCTCAGGCGCTTTTCGCCGTAACTCTGAAGGCGCGTGAGGACTGTGCAGAAAATGAGGTAAATCAAGCCGACTTCGACATAGAGCAGCAAAGGTTCGTAAGTGCGTGCCACGATGCGCTGCGTTGTCATGAACATTTCCGTGACGGTGATGTTGGCAGCAAGCGATGTGTCCTTCACCATGGCAATGAGCGAATTGCCAAGCGTCGGGAAAGCCGTTCGAAAAGCCTGGGGCAACACGATTCGGGCGATCGTCTGCAGATAGCTCATGCCGCTGCACAGGCCTGCTTCAAGCTGCCCGGCGGGAACAGATTCGAGTGCCGCACGGATGGTTTCGGCGCAGTAGGCACCCTCGTTGACGGCAAAGACGACTACCGCGGCGACGAACGGATTGATCAGCACTCCTGCGTGAGGCAGACCGTAGAAGACGACGAAGAGCTGCACTAGAAGCGGCGTGCCGCGTGTGACCCAGATATAAAAGCGCGCGAGATCCTTCAGTACAGGCACGTGTGCGTACTGGATGAGCGCCACCACAACCGCGATGACGAGCGCTCCTGAAAAGGCGATCGCCGTAAGCGGAATGGTTACGGTCAAACCCGGCAGCAGAATTTGCCAGAAAGAATCGACAAAAAGATCGAATAGTGCAGTGTCCATTGTCAGTTCGTAAATCCGTTGAGCAGCAAAGTTGCATGCGTTTGCTGCCGACACCCGCACTTTAGGCAGTTACCACTGCCGCACTGTCATTTGAGTTTTGTTTTGAGACAAACGGACAAATAAAAGATATTGCGACGAGTGTCACACGGCCAAAGGCCCCTTGAATTGAAGCGGCACGGACTCGTTTGCTACCAAAGTCTGACAGTTGCGTAACGCATCTTTACAGTGACATCTCCCCTCACTTAAGTGAGGGGCTTCCTGCTTCACAGCGAGTTCGGCATCTGAGTTTCCCCAGACACCTCTCCGGCTCCACAGGCATAACATCGGCCCAGCCCGGACCTAGCTTTACATTTGTTGCCTTCGCTGGTTTCCCACGCAGCGTGGCTTTCACCTTTTTCGGTTCGAGTCTGCCTTCGCGGATCAGTTTCACTCCTGCCATCAGGATATTTCCTGCTGCCACATAATCCGCGTTCGCCGACTCAAATCCGCAGCTCACACAACGGAACTCCGACTGCGACGGTCGGTTCTTCCGCTCCACCCGACCGCACTTCGGGCATCGCTGAGAGGTGTAGGCCGGCTCAACCTTCATGACAAGTTTGCCGGCCTTTTTGGCTTTGTACTTCAAATATTCTTCCGTCTTCCCCCAACCGCTTGAGAGGATGGCTCGATTCAGTCCTGCTTTGGCTCGTGCGCCGTTAGGCAATGCTTTTGCGTTGTCATCGTATTTCGGCTCAGGTCTTTTGGTCATGTTTTTGACCCTCAAGTCCTCAAGCACAAAAAACTGCACTTTGTCGTCACTGACCAAAGTATGCGAGGTCTGATGCGCAAAGTCGTTGATGACATTCTTGCGATAGTCAAACGTCCGTGCCACTTTCCGACGCATTTTTGCCCTGTTACGGCTGCCTTTTTCGCAACGGGCCATGCGCTTCTGATAATGCTTGCGCTGACGTTCTTTGCGGCGGATCCTCTCCAGCTGATCCTTTGTCGGCGCATAAGGCTCGGGATCGTTACTTGTCTGAACCGGGCGCACGACACCTCGGTCGATCCCGTTTCCGCAGGCAATGAGTTCCTCTTCGGAGTATTGCCGCAGACGCTCAAGTATTTCCTTTTCTGTTTCGGGGAATCGCTCTTGTTCTGTCTCCTCGTAGCTCATGGAAACAATGAGCGCCTTGCTTGTCAGCGTCACGCTGACCATTGCCGGCACGACAAACTCACGGTGTGCCCGAAACAGAATCGTTCCGCCCGGAATGCGTGCGGATCCGAATCGCAGTTCATACCAACCTGCGCGACTTGTAGGTTTAATCGTAAAGTAGGCTCGCGTCAGCAGCAGATGACGATCGGCGTCTTTGATGGCGCGCAACTTGGGACGAGCAGCCAGTCCGGTTGCCGCTCTTTTTGAGGCCTGACAAAAACGAAAAGCACCGATGCCCAGAATTGCCGAGGGAACCTGAGACAACCACGGTCTTTGTGCCTTATCAACGAAATGCGCGTATTTCTGATCGGGTTTGGGACGCGCTACGCGGCACTCATTCCGAATCGGCTGCTTATGCCGTTCAGTTTCCGCTATCAGTCGGCTGAGGCTGTCAAAGAACCTCTGTTCCAGAACGCATTCGTTGTAGATAAACATCTGCCCGGCCGACCAGGTGAGGTAGGCCTCGCGTGCAGATGAATTCTTAAACCTGGCGGCAAATTTGCGTCCGGTGAGCATAGGGTTCCTTTCACGAGGAACTCAGTGTACAGACTACATTCATCTATTTGTTGTCTGCCTCCCAAAAAAATAGCGTCGGGGTTTTAGAGCCGCATTCCTCCCCTGCATGATCTCTGGACCACCCGCGCAAGTCAAGGCAAGAAAGCCTTAACGAATCCGTACGATCGTTCGTTGATTGCGTTGTCTTGAGCGCAAAAAGCTTAGTTTTTTAACTGTGATCAGCCGCTGCGTAGAGCTGAGGCAAGAGACTTATCCACATCCTCGGCCGCTCATCCTACTAAATGGGCCGTAGGCCGAGGTTGTGGATAAGTCGAGCCGTGCTGGATAACAACTATTGATTCCAAACGACTACGCAAACTGATCGCTTTTTGTGTTGAAGCTTCAAGATTGACCGTCTCTGCTTGCCAGCTCTCTTCATTTGTGTTTTGGAAGGCCGCTTCCAATTAATCTCTCAGGTCTGTCGACGATTCAGGTAACCGCCATGGCCAAAAATGAACTTCAGAAACCTTGTCCTTGCCAAATAAATTCAAATGCCATTATGGTAATCATTCAGGAATAGCTATCGGACAAGCCTTCGGAAAAAGGTCTCCTTATTTCAAATGATTAGATCCGGATTGACGGACTTCCTATCAGGCCGGCACCTCCTTGTTAAGCGGTGTTTCTAACGCCATTTCACTCCACATAGAGCGTGTCATGCCGGCTTTCTGAATATTGAATTTTTCGAGGCTTCGGGCATATCTGTGGGTAGAGGATGTGCCTGAAGATCCACCAAAGCTTTGCCGGACACGGTCTTGTCACAATTCAGTCAGCTAAAAATGTCGGAGCACGTTGTGTTCCGTTTTTTTTCGTTCGTAGCCGTGCTCTTGGCCCTGTCAAGCGATCGTGAAATACCGAAGGGAGGCGCAGCCGACCGAGGATATGTCGCGAAAGCGCTTGACCGGGCCAAGGCACGGCGATAGCCTCGGCTCGCGGAGGAGGCCTTCCGGCATCCTCCCGAGCCACGTGGCGGCGAACGCGGTGGGGGTTTGGGGGAGGCAGCGCCTCCCTCCAATCATTGCGGCGTATAAAAACACAAAAGCCATCGCATTCTGTACTGTTCCGTCTTCCACAACCAAACACACAAAAGCAATGGCTCGACCGCTCAGTGTATGCAAGCACTTCGCCCATGTCAACGAACAGGTTGTCATCGAGGACATGGATTTAAACGTTGATAAAGACGGTGTCGTCTCCGTCATCCTTGACGTACGACCGTACAAGCGGCATCAGCGTCGTTGCCCGCACTGCGGCAAACGCTGCCCCGGCTACGACTCGATGTCTGCATCACCTCGCCTTTGGCGTGCACTGGACTGCGGCGGCATCCTGCTGTATCTGCGCCATGCGCCGGGCCGGATTCAGTGTCCGGATCATGGTGTCGTTACCAGTGCGGTTCCCTGGGCCTTTCACGGATCGGGCTTCACCAAGGAGTTCGATTTACAAGTGGCCTGGCTGGCCAAGTACCTGCCTCGCTCAAGCATTGAAAAGCTCATGCGCATCGATTGGAAAACGGTCGGCCGCTGCGTTGAGCGGGCACAGCTTCATCTGGATCCCGATGCAGATAAGCGGCGTCTCGACGGGCTCGTCAACATTGGCGTCGACGAGACGTCCTATCGCAAGGGCCATAAATACATGACCGTCGTCGTCAACCACGATACCGGTGAAGTGGTGTGGGTGCATGAGAATCACGGTAAAAGTGTGTTCGAGAAGTTCTTTGAGGATCTGAGCCAAGAGCAGCGAGCAAGTATTCGATGTGTCAGCGGTGACGGCGCTCGCTGGATTGACGATTGCATCAAGCAATACGTGCCGCACGCGATACGCTGCGTGGATCCATTCCATGTCGTGCAATGGGCCGGCGACGCGCTCGATACGATGCGCACACAGATCTGGCAGTCTCTTCGAGTTGAGGCACGCGGAATCGAAAAACAGATCAAGAACAACGACGATCCTCAGGAAATCAGGCGTCTAAGGGCCGAGCAGCAAGTCCGTGAACTGCAGGCCACAAGCATCAAGCATTCAGCGTACACACTGGGCAAGGGAAAGGAAAATCTGACCTCGTTTCAGAGTCAAAGGCTTGCGCTCATAGCCGAAAGTCAGCCGGCGCTGTACAAGGCATATCAACTCAAGGAGCAACTGCGGATCATCCTCAAAATGCCCATCGATCAGGACCGCTATTTCTTGCAGAAATGGTACTGGCGAGCGTCGCACTCTCGCTCGCAGGTAATCAAGGACCTGGCTCGAAAGATTAAGCGGCATCAGGAGAACATCTTCAACACAATCCAAAACGGGTTGAGCAATGCCCGCATCGAGGCGATCAACAACAAGATCAAACTGTTGGTACGCCGCGCCTACGGCTTCAGAAACCTTCAGAACATGTTCGCCTACGTCAAGCTGATTTGCTCGAACGTGGATATCCCGCTACCGAACCGCCCCGTGGTGTCGCTTGACCGTCCCGTGGGGAGGTAGATTCTCGGTGCGTTTACCCACACTTATGCACGAAGAGCCTTTTTTTTCGGCGCCTTCTTCGGCGGCTCGAAAAGTAACCAGCGAATCCTTTCGGTTTCAACTCTCGTGAGTAAGCGCGTCAGTAGCCTCCAACGGACTGATGCGCTTTTTCTTGCTCCCAGCAAGAAAAAGCGGCTCTTCATTGTCTCGAATTTGCGAGGCGAAGAGCCGCTGTATCAGCGAAGTGATTGATCGTTAAGCCGCCTTGTACTCGCACAGAATGCGAAGCATACGGCGCAACGGTTCGGCGGCGCCCCAGAGCAACTGGTCGCCGACCGTAAAGGCGCTGATATATTCCGGTCCCATGGCAAGCTTGCGAATACGACCGATCGGAATACGGCGCGTACCGGAAATCTTGGCCGGAGACAGTTCCTCAATGGACTCTTCCTTACGGTTGGGAACCACGTAGGCCCATTCGTTGGCATTGTCGAGAAGGTTTTCGATCTCTTCAACCGAAACGTCCTTCTTGAGCTTAACCGTCAGAGCCTGGCTGTGGCAGCGCATGGCACCCACGCGCACGCATAGTCCTTCGACAATGAGCGAACCGGGTTCACCGTGAGCAGGCAGACCGAGAATCTTGTTGGCTTCGGATCCGCCCTTCCATTCTTCACGGGACTGGCCGTTACCCAGATCCTTGTCGATCCAGGGAATCAGGGAGCCCGCAAGCGGAGCGCCGAAAGCCGTCTTCGGGAAGTCGGCTGCGGAAAAAGCCTGCGTCACCTTGCGGTCAATGTCGAGAATGGCAGAACGCGGATCGGCAAGCTCTTCACGAACGCTGTTGGCAAGATACCCCATCTGAGAGAGCAGCTCGCGCATATTTTGTGCGCCTGCACCTGATGCAGCCTGATAAGTCATGGAGCTCACCCACTCGACGAGATCAGCCTTAATCAGACCGTCCAGAGCCATCAGCATGAGCGAAACGGTGCAGTTGCCGCCGATGTAGTCCCTGATGCCTGCGGCAAGGCTCTTGTCGATCACCGGACGATTGACAGGATCAAGCACGATGACGGCGTTATCCTGCATGCGCAGCGTGGAAGCCGCATCAATCCAGTAGCCATCCCAGCCGGACTCGCGCAGTTTCGGGTGCACTTCTTTGGTGTAGTCCCCACCCTGACACGAAATGATCACATCGCACTGCGAAAGCGCCGCCACATCCTTGGCATCCTGCAAGTCTTCGGCTGCGCCTTTGACATTGGGCGCCTTGGCGCCTGCCGCCGACGTAGAAAAGAAAATGGTCTTTTCCACATGCGCAAAATCGTTTTCTTCCAGCATACGGCCCATGAGCACACTGCCCACCATGCCGCGCCAGCCCACCATACCTAAAATCATGGCAATGTCTCCCTATCGTTTCAGTGCCGTTGTCGGGAACCGGATGCGCACATCGAGGGTTGTGCGCGGTATTTTGGAACGCAGGCAGCGCGTTCCCGTACGCCGCCCGTTCCTTTTGTTTTAGTGAATGGCTGCGGCGATGGCGTCGCCCATTTCGGAGCACGACACCTTGCGGCAACCTTCGCTCATGATGTCCCCGGTGCGTACACCGTCGGCAAGCACCTTTTCCACCGCCCTTTCGATGGCGTCGGCTTCGGCGTTCATGTCGAAGCTGTAGCGCAGCATCATGGCCGCGGAAAGCACAGTAGCGATCGGATTGGCAATGTTCTTGCCGGCGATGTCGGGAGCCGAACCGTGCGAGGGTTCAAACAGGCCCTGCTTTTTGTCATTGAGGCTAGCCGAGGCGAGCATGCCGATGGAGCCCGTGAGCATGGAAGCTTCGTCCGAGAGAATGTCGCCGAAGATATTGCCCGTGAGAACCACGTCAAGCGCCTTGGGGGCACGCACAAGCTGCATGGCGGCGTTGTCGACGTACATGTGTTCGAGTGTCACGTCCGGATATTGCTTGGCGACTTCAATCACCGTATCACGCCAGAGCTGACTCGTTTCCAGGACGTTGGCCTTGTCCACGCTCGTCACCTTGCCGCGGCGCTTGCGGGCGGCTTCAAATGCCACGCGTGCAATGCGTTCGACTTCGGGCACCGTGTAGCGCATCGTGTCAAACGCTTCAGGGGCTCCCGGGAAGTTGCCGTCCGGAGCCGTACGGCGGCCGCGCGGCGTCCCGAAGTAGATATCGCCCGTGAGTTCGCGCACGATCACCAGGTCAAGACCGGAGACCACTTCTTCGCGAAGGGTCGAAGCCGACGTCAGTTCCTTGAAGCACTTGGCCGGACGAAGGTTCGCAAAAAGCCCCAGGGCCTTGCGCAATCCCAAAATCGCCTGTTCCGGACGCAGATGGCGTTCGAGATGATCGTACTTGAAGTCGCCCACGGCTCCAAACAGAATCGCGTCGGACTCCTTGGCAAGCTTCAGCGTGGCTTCGGGAAGCGGATGACCGTGATTGGCGTAGGCAACGCCGCCAACATCGGCGTATTCCATTTCAAAGTCGCAACCGAGCGCCTTGAGTACCTTGACGGCCTGTTCGACGATTTCCGGACCAATCCCGTCGCCGGGAAGCACTGCAATTTTCTTACTCATTTTTGTTTTGCCGTTGTTTGGTTTCTTGTGAAAAAGGTTCAGGCTTCGGTTTGCTGAAGCGTCGGAGCCAGCCAGGGCTTTTCAGCCAAACGCTTGGCTTCATATTCTTCAATCGCCTGCTTGTTGCGTGAAAGCGTAATGCCGATATCGTCAAAGCCGTTCATCATGGCCCAGCGGCGGAAAGGTGCAACGTCAAAGTGCGTGGACGCTCCGCTCGGTTCAATCACCAGCTGTTGATCCAGATCGACCGTGAGCTTGTAGCCGGGCGTCGCCTTGCAGTCTTCGAACAGACGATCGAGAACCAGCTCGGGAATCATCACGGGCAGCAGACCGTTTTTAAGCGAATTGGAATAGAAAATGTCGGCAAAGGACGGCGCGATGACGCAGCGGAAACCGTACTGCATCAGAGCCCAGGGCGCATGTTCGCGACTTGAGCCGCAGCCGAAGTTCTTGCGGGCAAGCAGAATGCTCGCGCCCTGATAGCGAGGTTCGTTCAACACGAAGTCGGGATTGAGAGGACGCTTGGTGCAGTCCATCCCCGGCTCTCCCTTGTCGAGATAGCGCCATTCGTCAAAGCAGTTGGGACCGTAGCCGGTACGGTAGATTGACTTTAGAAACTGCTTCGGAATGATGGCATCAGTATCGACATTGCTGCGGTCAAGCGGAGCGACAAGGCCGTTGAGCACAGTGAATTTTTCCATTTTTGTTTTCCTTATGCGTTTGCCTTGTGAGCGTTAAAAGAGTTTGGAGACGTCAACGAAGTGACCTTCCACGGCCGCTGCGGCAGCCATGGCGGGACTCACCAGATGCGTGCGCCCGCCTTTACCCTGACGGCCTTCGAAATTGCGGTTGGAGGTGGAGGCGCAGCGATCGCCCGGACTCAGACGATCAGCGTTCATCGCCAGACACATCGAGCAGCCAGGTTCACGCCACTCAAAGCCTGCTTCGATGAAGATCTTGTCCAGACCTTCTTTTTCGGCCTGCATCTTCACGAGGCCGGAGCCCGGCACAATCAGAGCCTGCACGACATTGGGAGCCACCTTCTTGCCAAGCTTCTTGACGACGTATGCCGCCGCACGTATGTCCTCGATGCGGGAGTTCGTGCAGGAACCGACGAAGACGTGATCGGGCTTGATGTCGGTGATCTTGGTGCCGGGCACGAGATCCATGTACTTAAGCGCGCGCATCTGACCTTCGCGCTTTACCGGATCCATTTCCTTTTCGGGATCGGGCACGACGCCGTCGATTGACGTCACCATTTCGGGCGACGTTCCCCACGTCACCATCGGACGAATTTCTTCGGCGCGCAGTTCGACCACGACATCGAAATGGGCGTCCGGGTCAGACACGAGTGTCTTCCAATAGGCAACCGCCTTGTCCCAGTTTTCTCCCTTGGGCGCCAGCGGTCGGCCACGCATGTATTCGATCGTCTTTTCGTCGACGGCAACAAGACCGGAGCGTGCGCCCGCTTCAATGGCCATGTTGCACAGGGTCATGCGGCCTTCCATCGAAAGCGAACGGATCGCAGAGCCCGCGAATTCAATCGTGCAGCCCGTTCCGCCGGCCGTACCGATCTTGCCGATGACTGCCAGAGCGATATCCTTGCCGGTGATGCCGGGGCCAAGCTTGCCTTCGACACGCACGAGCATATTCTTGTTCTTCTTGGTGATGAGCGTCTGCGTAGCAAGCACGTGCTCCACTTCAGAGGTGCCGATGCCGAAAGCCAGAGCCGCGCAAGCGCCGTGCGTTGACGTGTGGCTGTCGCCGCACACGACCGTCATGCCGGGCAGCGTGGCCCCTTCTTCCGGGCCCATAACATGGATGACGCCCTGCCCCTTGTCCATAAACGGGAAATAAGCGGCCGGACAGATGCTCTTCATGTTCTTGTCGAGGGTTTCGACCTGCAGCAATGCGATCGGATCGGTAATTCCGGCGAGTCCCTTCTCCCAACCCGTCGTCGGCGTATTGTGATCGGCCGTCGCCACAATGGAGGATTCGCGCCAGGGCTTGCGTCCGGCAAGCCGCAATCCTTCAAAGGCCTGCGGGCTGGTGACTTCGTGCATCAAATGGCGGTCAATGTAGATGGTGGCAGTACCGTCGCCTTCGGCGGTTACCACATGTTCATCCCAGAGCTTGTCGTAAAGAGTTTTTGACATGGGGCAATGTCCGAGAGTTTTAAGTTTTGATTTTGTTCTGAAATAGGCACTCATTACCTTGAGATAAAGGAAACAGAGCCGATTTTTGTAGTATGCCACGAGCGTCATAAATCGACATAAGCACTTCTGCTCAGAAAACGGAGGCTTTTGAAGTAACCTTTCAAATGACCTCAATTTCAGCCACGAAACTTTTAGAATTGAACATTCGGTAGCACCCTATGAACGTCCTTTTCATATGAACTTTCTTCTCGTCGACGACCATTCTCTGATTGTTCAGGCTCTTTCGGTTTTGCTCAAGGCAAAGTTTGAAGGAGCTCAAGTCTTGACCGGCAGCACGGCCGAAGATGCGCGAGCTCTTGTGCGCGAACACAGCGAAGATACGGATTTGCTGATTCTTGATCTGAATCTGCCGGGCGTGCAGACGCCGACGAGTCTTCTCGAAGAGTTGGTTCAGACCAACCCGGCACTCAAAATTCTGGTGCTCTCGGGCATCGTCGATCAGGCCAACATCATGCGCGTGCTGCAGCTCGGTGCCGCCGGATTCGTACCCAAGTCGCTCGATACAAATATGCTGAGCGATGCCATCACCTTCGTGCTTCAAGGCGGCGTCTATATTCCGACCCAACTTTTGAGTCAGAGTCAAAAGGAAGGATTCTTTACGGAAGCTGCCGTCGAGATGCAGCAGTCCACGCCTCAGGTCCGCCTTACGCAGCGCCAGCAGGAGGTGCTGCACACGCTCGCACGCGGTCTTCCCGTCAAGCGCATTTGCCGCGAATTGAATTTGTCGGAAGGCACAGTAAAAACGCACATCTCGGCCATCTACCGCGCCTTCGGTGCCCGCAACCGCACGGAAGCGCTCATCGCGGCTCGTCGTGCGGGCTTTGACGTCGTTCTCTAGTCCGTTGTCTTGCGGTTTTCCGCCACCGCTCGGCGCAGGGCGGAGGCAAGCGCTTCAGCGCCTGCCGGCTTTTGCAGAATCACGGGCATGGCTTGTCCTTCGTTGTCGGGATTGAGAACAAGCGTTCGGTAGGCTCGTGCAATCACGTCTTCGCTTACGGCCGTAAGCAGCACGCAGGGGAAGTTGCGCGCCGCGCCAATACGCACGGCGAAAATCGCCTCCAACCCCGTCATCACGCCTTCACCCAAGTTGTAGTCCGACAATAATGCGGCCAGATTACCGTCCTGGGCTTCGGTCACCATGCGACTGATGAATTCCTGAGAAGGCTCACGAGAAGAAACGACTGTTGCGCCCCAGCTGTGGATGATGGCGCTCACGGCATTTCGCACAATGTCGTTGTCTTCCAGAATGCCCACCACACCGCGCATGTCAAGGTCGGTGGTAAGCGGCAAACCGTCGGCGGCATGATCCGCCGCGGCGTTCTTGACGCTAGTAAATTCCAGACGAAACACCGAACCCCGACCCAGTCGGCTGCCGACGGTAATCGGAATACCCAGGCGCTTGGCTAGCCCGCTCACAATCGAGAGTCCAAGGCCATAACCGGTTTCGGAGTGTTTACCGGCCTCACCGCGATAGAAGGCCTCGAAAATGCGATGTCGGTCTTCTTCCGAAATACCCGGCCCCTGGTCGTACACACCGATCGTAATGCGGCCGTTTCGCAGACGGCGCGCCGCCAGCACAATCTTGGAGCCGGGCTTCCTGCTGTAGCGAATGGCATTGGTAATAAGGTTCGTCAGAATGCGCTTGACGAACAAGGGGTCCGTATGGACGGTAAGCGGCAGCGGACGAGTCAGGAAGAAAAATCCTTTGGAGGCGGCAACCGGAGCAAATTCGGCGGCAAGCTCGGCAAAAAGCTCCGCAACGCTCACATTTTCCATCTTGACGTCCAGGTGTCCGGTCTCAATGCGGCTGACTTCCAAAAGCTGCTCAACCAACGTCGAAATGTTTTGCGCGGTTGCACCAAGCTGCGCGATGACATCCTTGGTTTCGGGCGTTGATTGCATCTGCAGGATCTGCAGATAGATTCCCATGGCCTGCAAAGGCTGACGCAAATCGTGATTGGCGCCAGCAAAGAACTTCGCGCGTCGTTCGCTAGCCGCCGCAACAGCCCGCCGTTCGCTTTCGGCTCGCGACTTCTCACTTTTGAGTCGAGCCACCAAGCGTTCATTTTGAGCGTCGCGCGTCACCGCCATCACGACGACTTCACTTAAACGTCGGCCGCTGTAGAGAACAAAACAGATGAGTACGATGACGATCACGGTAAGTGCCGTCTGACCGATCTCCAGGGCACTCGTCAAGCCCAGCGTCAGGGGCCCCAGAGAGAGCAGCATCACGGCAAAGAGGCTGGGAATCCAGCAGGAATAAGCCGGCCACGACGCAAAAACGACGGCCACCATCACCGACACCAGCACGACGATGTCCATTGTGTCCTGTGTGATGAGAAAAGCAACGCCCGCAAAGCCCCAGACGATGCCGGTTGCCACCGACTGAATCATCCACTGCCTAAGCCATTCGCGAATGTGCGCCTCGCGCCTCGTATCGGCCAAAAAGCGCCGACGCAGACGCGCCCACAGCCAGACGGTGATCGTCAGAGCAACAAGCCAGGAGACCAGCATCACGTGATTGACAAGCGGCCAAAAACGCGCCGCAATACCCAAAGCTCCGATGATCTGCCCGGCAAGCGACACGGGAAGCAGTCGAAGCGACACATGAATCTGCTCGGAAAGAATGCGTGCGGTGGGGCGCTGCTGAGCGTCCATCCCCGTAAAAAGTCGCTTAATTGACTGCAGCCACTTCACTTTCGTTACTCTTCAAAATTGTCGTCAGACCCACCACAGCGGGGCATTTGCCTGTTGAGCACCGGGAAATTCGGTCGGCACCGGACAGTTGTCGGCTCGGATCACGAGCGTTTCATCGCGTAGGGTCACACGGCCCGACACGCCAAACGGCAGACACATCGTCGAATTGATGTGGCCATAGGGCAACCCGTACACCACAGGCAATCCGCATTCCGACATCGCATCCCTGAGCGTGTAGCGCCCCGCTCCTGATCCGGCATTGCGATCGGTTCCGGTAAAGTCTCCCGCGAGAATCAGCTTCTGGCGCTGCAATACGCCCGAGAGTTTCAACTGAGAAAGCATTCTCGAGACGCGCCAGGCCGGCTCATTGATGTCCTCGAGATACAGAATTCCGCCGTCGATTTGAGGGAAATACGGCGTACCGATTAGTGACGTAAGCACCGACAGATTGCCGCCCCACAAAACACCTTCGGCTTCGATCGCTTCGCCTTGCGCTACAAGCTTTTCCTCAAACAGCGGACGACTCATCGCCCTCATGAAAAATTCAACCCTCGTCTCATCGGGAATGGAAAAGGCTGCCGCAACCGGCCCCTGCCAGCTCGCCTTGCCGCACTTGGCATAAAGCGCAAGATTGATTGCCGTGAGATCCGACAATCCCATAAAGACTGCGTGCGAAGCCCCCACGCGATCCCAATTGATCCGATCCAAAATACGCGCCGTACCGCTGCCGCCGCGCAATGCCAAAACCAGATCGGCCTGCGGAGCACACATCGCCTCTTCAAAACCTGCCGCACGCTGCGCATCGGTGCCGGCAAAACTCTTGTCCACTTGTCGGACATTAGCGGCCTCTTTCACCGACCACCCCAACGCACGCAAGGCGTCGCTGGCCGCATCGATACGTTCGTGATCAATTCTTTCATCGCCGGGCACAACAGTGAGAGCACGCGAAGGCGCGCAAATCCACAATTCCGGCGCAATGACGGTTTCGGAAGAAGGAGTCTCGCAGATCATGTGCAGCACCTCCATCCTCAAGCCTGCGCTTTCTTACGTTTGGCCTTGAAGAAGTCCTGAAGAATCTTTTCGCACTCGGCGCGGCGTACGCCGGGCGTCATCTCCGGACGGTGATTCAAATGCGCTTTGGCGGCCACATCAATGGCGCCGCGCATGCCGCCGCAGTCGGGATCATCGGCGCCCCACACCACACGAGCCAGGCGCGCCAGACTGCAGGCAGCGGCACACATCGGACAGGGTTCCAGCGTCACGTAAAGCGTCGCGCCGTTGAGACGTTCATTGCCAAGCATCGCCGCGGCTTTGCGAATCACGAGCATTTCGGCATGTGCGGTCGGATCGTGACGAGTAACCACTTCGTTCATGGCTGCCGCTACGATATTGCCATCCATCGCAATGACGGCACCGACCGGCACTTCATCGTTGTCATAGGCGAGTTTGGCCATGCGCAACGCCTCCTGCATCAGGCGGCGATCCAACTCCGGATCGGTGCTCATCGGCTTTGGTGCATTGACCTCCCGGTTTTTGGCCTGAAGCTGAGCGCGCACCCGATGTCTGCGCCTGACGCGTTCTCCTTCAAGCTCCCGCCAGTACTCGACCACCGCATCGGTCGTCTCAAATTCATCCGAGACGGGCGCTGTAAAGCGCACGCCGTCGTCGGTCAGCACCACAAGTCCGCACCCCTGCATCCACTCGTAGATTTCCTCGGTGGTACCGGCAAGCCAGGCTGCGTGATGGCTGCGGAAAAACTCCAACCTCGCCAGGAACGTTTCCTGGTCAAGGAAATCGTCCTTGCCGGCTTGCGAGATAAAAAACAGCGCCGCCTGAAAGAAAATTTCCAGATCCAGCGGATTGCGAGTGAGACCGTTTAAAGAGACGCCGTTGCGTAGGCTCAGACGGTTGTAGTGTCCTGCGCTTTTGTTCGTAAAGCGGCCGGCTTGTGCAACATCGTTTTGAGACACGTGACGTCTCCTTATCGTCGGTTTGCAAAGTTGATTAGGCGGCAAGCATCAGAATCTTTTCGATGTCGCCCTGCGTGAGAGGCTTGAAGTGGCCGAGCGTACCGCCGGCAGCAGCTGCCGCGGCAATTTCCTTGACCGGCACTTCCTTGTCGGTGAGCTCATGCAGACGCGTCGGCAGATTCATCACCATCAGGAACGACGTGAGTTTGGCAACGGCAAGCTTAACCACTTGCTCGGGATCGGTACCTTCCGGAGCGTTAACGCCGAGTACTTCGTGGGCAAAGCGCAAAACGCGCTGCGGATTGGCGCTCCAAACGTAACTAAGCCAAGCCGGCGTCACAACGGCAAGGCCTGCGCCGTGCGTAATTTCGGCGTCCCAACCGGAGATCGCGTGCTCGATGCCATGGCAGGCCCAGTCTTCCTCAAAACCGAGCCCGAAGTAACCGTTGTGCGCAAAGCTTCCGGCCAGACCGATCTGAGCCCAGGCGTCGTAATCCTGGCTGTCGGCCATCAGCTTGGGGCCTTGCTCCATGATCACGCGCAGCGCGGCTTCGGCCTGCGCCGTCGTGTAATCGACAGCTGGCGTATTGGTAAAGTAGCGCTCCATGATATGGCTCATCATGTCGAAGACGCCCGCCGAAATCTGGTTCTGAGGCAGGGTAAAGAAAAGTTCGGGATTGATGGCCGAGACCTTCGGACGCACGAATTCGTTGCCGCAGCCGGCCTTAACGTTGCCGTTGGAAATCACCATACGAATCGACTGTTCGCTGCCCGCTGCCGGAATCGTAAGCACCGTCGCCACCGGCATAGCCGCCTTCGGCACGGCCTTACCGCAGAAGAAGTCCCAGACGTCGCCGTCGTAAACGGCACCTGCCGCCGCAGCCTTGGCCGTATCAATGACGCTGCCGCCGCCGACAGCAAGCACCGCCTCAATGTTTTCTGCCTTGATCACCTCGATCATCTCACGCACCAGATCAATGGTGGGATTGGGCCGAACGCCACCCTTGGCGATCACAGTCATGCCTTCTTTTTCAAAACTTTCCGTCACGCGACCAATCAGACCTGAACGAACGGCACTTCCGCCGCCGTAGACCAAAAGCACGCGGCCGGAGTCGCCTGCAAACGGCCGGAAGCTAGCCGCCACTTTCGTTTCGGACCCGCGGCCGAAAATGAGACGCGTCGGGTTGTAGTATGAAAAATCAAGCATTGTTATTGTCCATCTAGTTGATTTTCTGCCTGCGCAAGCGCAGCTCCGCGGGCAACCTTAACAGGAATCAGCGCAATGAGCCCGGCCACAAAGAATAATCCCGTCACCACAATAGCGAGCCTTTGATTGTTCCCCGTCATCCAAGTCACAGCACCGTACGTGATGGGCCCGATGACCGCCGAGAGCCACAACGCCATATTCCATATCCCGTAAAAACGGGCAAGTTTCTTTTCGGGCGCAAACACGGCCACCAGCGCGCGTCCGGCGGACTGGCTCGACCCCATCGCAAGACCGGCCAGATTTGCCGCCACCCAAAACACGGCGCTCGTCTGCGCACTTGCCGCTGTAGCCACCATCGCGATCCATAGCAACAAGGTCAGCGCAAGCGCCAATTTGTGTCCGATTCTATCCTGTATGTAGCCAAAGCCAAAAGCGCCGACGGCAGCCGTGATGTTCACCAAAAGCACCATCACGAGCGTTTCAGTCAGACCGAAACCCATCACGGCCGACGCGTACACCGCAGCCAACGTGATGACAGTTGCCACTCCGCACTGGTAGAAAAAGCCGCAGACGACGAGATAGCGAAAGTCGACAAACTTCATGAGTATCTCGGCCGTCTTACCCTTGTCTACGTCCTGCGCCATGGCGGTCTTAAGCTGAGCGATTCCGTGCACCTGCGGCACGGCGCGCTCCTTAAGCCACATGAATACCGGAAGGCTCACCACGAGAAAGACGGCAGCGGTGATGATGTTGGTTGCCGCCACCAGAGAATCCATTCCGAGCCCCTGCGATTGCCCCGCAGTGACCACCGCAAGACAAAGTCCAAGCGTAATCAAGCCTCCGACGTAGCCGAGCGACCATCCCCAGCCCGAGACCTTGCCCACGGCCTCGGGGCGGGATATTTCGGGCAAGAAGGCAGAATTGAGCGATTCGCCCACGTTGTAACCGATGTAGCTCACGATGAGCATCGCCACCGAAAGTATGTACGTGCCGGGGCCGGACAAAGCAAGCAAGGCGGTGGCCGAAACACACAGAATCGTTGCGGCAACCAACCACTTCTTTTTGGTGGCAGTCAGATCAGCCACGCGCCCGATCGCAGGCATCAGAAGCATGGAGATGGCATTGGCCGCGCCCACGGCGCAACTCCAGAGAAACGTTGCCCAGGAAGCGTCACCGCAAACCGTGGAGACGAAGTAGGCGTTGAAAACGGCCGTGAGCACAACCGTGCTGTAGCCGGAATTGGCGGCGTCAAAAAGAGCCCAACCGAAAGCTTCTCTGGGACTCACGCCCTCTTTAAGGGCGCTGCGCTGAAATAAAGGCATGTCGATCAGTCATCGGCAAAAGGGCAGCCCGTGAGCAGGCATGACCAATAGTTGACAAAAGACAGCACGCTGTCGTTTTGCTCCAGCCCCGAGAGGTTGCCGTTGCCCATCAGACCGATTTGCTCCAAAAGCACATAGGCATTGTTCAGAAAGAGACGCGCACCGATTTCGATCATCTCGTAATCACCGTCGGGCAGCTTTCCGCCCAAAACGTCGCGCACCCGCTCTCCCATGCCTTCTCGCAGATACTGAGCCAGCCCCGTCGGATTCCAACCTTCGGCAGTTTCAAAATGACGGTTGCGGCCGGCAAAGGTGTCCGTGAGCCACGTCACAAGCTTCAGATCTGCATCAACCAAATCCTGGCGAGACAACTTTCCCTCAGAAGCGTCAACCGAACGCTGCGCCGTGTTTTTGACGGCCTGAAGCAAAATGCGCTCGACAACGTCAATGGCGGCCAAACTCGGCAGACCGACCGCCTTGGAAGAAAAATCACCGCATCGGCCCGAACGGCAGGATCCGCAACTACTCATCGAACTTATCCTTTGTTTCTTCAGCAAAATCGGGAAGCGGCGTTTCGTCGCCGCTCAGAATCAGAGACCAGCGTGCGCAAAAGGACAGAATCTTGCCTCCGATGGCCTGCGCTTCGTCCATCGTTTTGTCTTCCTGCAGCTGCTCGGCAAACAGACCGTGAAGCTCAACTGCCATTTTGCTCACCGCAAACGCCACGAGATACGCATCGTCCTTCCAGGCAAAGCAGTCGCGGTCCTGCTCTGTGAGATCTTCGACCATACGCGCCCGAAGCCAGGAGGTAAAAGGTTTGCCACTCCATCCCTCGTCTTCGCCGTATCCCCGAAGAACTTCGGGATAACGCCCCTGAAAGAGCCCCGTCACCTCCCGCAGAAACGCAGCCAGGCTGAGATTTTCGGCGTTTCCCCCGAATCCGGCCATCTGGTGCTCTGCATAGGACTGCACAACGAGGTTCAAAAGTAGAAACACGCTTACGCGGTCGCGGTTGAAGCCCTCACCCTCGGCAAGCTCAAAGCCCAGATGCTCGGCGCCTCTCTTGCCTGCCGTCTTGTCTTGCGTCGTATCGGTCATAGCGCAACCTTTCGCTCAGGACTTCGGAAGCACCTGGG
The DNA here is from genome assembly GCF_003472385.1 of Sutterella sp. AM11-39. Taxonomy (GTDB): domain Bacteria; phylum Pseudomonadota; class Gammaproteobacteria; order Burkholderiales; family Burkholderiaceae_F; genus Duodenibacillus; species Duodenibacillus intestinigallinarum. The sequence goes on from NZ_QRLV01000006.1 coordinate 129,373, forward strand.
TTGCACCACCGTTGGCGCCGACGCCCTTGACCATCGTCATCGCGGAGGTAATCAGCGTCGACAGATCACCCAGGTTGGCAGGGACCACCAACGTATTGCCTTCCTTGGCAAGCTTGGAGAACGCTTCAACGTATTTCTCGGCGACCTGCAGATTGACGGCGTTCATGCCTCCGGGAGCGTTAGTCGCTTCAGCCACCATGCGAAGTGCTTCGGCGGTTGCCTGCGCAATAGCAAGCGTCGCCGCAGCCTGACCTTGAGCTTTGTTGATTTCGGCCTGTTTTTCGCCCTCGGACTGAGCAATGGCCGCTTCCTTAGCGCCGGTCGCCAGATTGATCTGTTCGAGCTTGCGACCTTCGGAAGCCGCTACCACGGCGCGCTTTTCGCGCTCGGCGGTGATCTGCTGCTGCATGGCCTGCAAGATGACCGCGGGCGGAGTCAGATCCTTGATCTCGTAGCGAAGAACCTTCACGCCCCAGTTGAGAGCGGCTTCGTCAATGGCCGTCACCACGGACTTGTTGATGAGATCGCGTTCCTCGAAGGTCTTATCGAGCTCCATACGGCCCACGACGCTGCGAAGCGTGGTTTGCGCAAGCTGCGTGATGGCGATGATGTAGTTGCTCGTACCGTAACTTGCTCGCTGCGGATCCGTCACCTGGAAAAAGAGCACGCCGTCGACAGTAAGCTGCGTATTGTCCTTCGTGATGCAAACCTGGCTAGGCGTGTCCAGAGGCACTTCCTTGAGGCTGTGCTTATAAGCGACGCGGTCGATGAAGGGAATGATGATATTGAGCCCGGGCGTGAGCACGCTGTGGAATTTACCGAGACGCTCAACCACCCATGCGTTTTGCTGCGGCACCACCTTGATGCATTGCGTGACGAACACAACGGCGAGCAAAACGAAGAAAACCGAGAAAATCAAAAAGTTGGATATGGCCATATTCGATCCTGCTACAAGAATGTTCAGTGCGAAGCCGGTTCAATCAGCAACCGCGTGCCCTCGACTCGCACAATACGCCAAACGCCGACCGAAAGCTCGGATTGTTGCGCGGTGTATGCGGTCCACAGAGCGCCTCGGTAGGAAACCTGCGTCGTACCGTCGTCGTTCCATTTCTTAACCGTGACGTTCTGCCCGACATCGGGCTGTTGCAAAGCGTCGCTCTCGGTGGGTTTGGCGCTACGAAAACGCTGCACGATCAGACTGCCCACGATGGTAGCGACAGCAAAGACGGAAAACTGCCAGCCGACCGACAAGCTGCCCCAAGCTGCCAGCGCACCGCATCCGGCCGCAAGCCCCATCACCAAAAGATAGAAGGTGCCGAGCAACATATCGACGCCAACCAGAAGAAGTCCGGCCACAAGCCAGCAAACAACCGGAGAAATTTCCATTTCGCTGTCTTCCTCTTACTCAATGAGCAGATTGGGACTGAACCGCCCCCTGCTCGCCTTGTTCCTCGTCCTTCTTATAGTAATCGAGAATGTTGCCGGTGAGCACTTCCGAAACGCTCTCGGAATCGAGATACACCTTCGCAATACCCTCGGACTTGAGATGTTCGACCTCGTCGTGCGAACCCGCGCGAGCCATGATATTGAGATCGGGATTGAGCTGCTTGGCCATTTCAACGATCTTGAGCGTCTTTACCGGATCAATGTCAATCACCATCAGCTGCGCGGCCGTCACGATATGCCCCTGAACAAGAACCATCGGATCGGCAGCATCGCCGCTGATCACTGCGTGCTTCTGGCTGCGCAGTTCTTCGGCAAAGGACTTGTCCTCGGATATGCACACAAACGGAACGTCATCGTCTGACAGACGCTTGGCAACGGCGCGAGTCACCGAGCCGGTACCTACCAAAATGGTCTGCCCCATGAGCATGCGGCGCGAGGTCTCCTTGGGCAGCACCGAGTATGGATCGGTGAGCATCGCCGCAGCGCGCGCCCAAGCAAAGTAGCGCACCGAGAAGCGGCGCACGTAGGGAATCATCGCAAACATCACCGGATTGAGAGCAATCGACAAAATGGCTGAAGCCACCACCATCGAAAGCATCTTCTGATCGGTCATGCCAAGCGCAATGCCTTGCGCGGCCAAAATGAACGAAAATTCGCCGATCTGCGCGAGCGCCGCGCCGACGTTCAGAGACGTATGCAGCGGGTAGCGCAAAAAATGCACCAAGCAGAAGGCAGTAAGCGACTTGCCGATCATGATAATGGCAAGCATCGTGAGAATCGACCAGGGCTCTTCGATGATGACGCGCCAATCGAGCATCATCCCGACGCCCACGAAAAAGAGCACCGAGAAAGCGTCCTGCAGCGGCAGCGAATCGGATGCGGCGCGGTGCGCGTACTTACTTTCACGCATCACCATACCGGCAAAGAAGGCCCCTAGAGCAAAACTCACGTCAAAGACCGCCGCCGCGCCGTATGCGATTCCCACCGAAGCAGTGAGAATCGACAGCGTGAAAAGTTCGCGCGACCCTGTCTTGGCAATCTGCCAAAGCACCCAGGGGATGAACTTGCGGCCGACCACCATCATGATGGCCACGAAGGCCACAACGTGCAGCAGCGTCGAGGCAATCACGTATGCAATGCCGCTTGCCGTCATCGGTTCAGCCGCTTCGCTGCCGCCCGGCGCAACGCCCATGATCTGGGCTATCGGCGGCAACAACACAAGAATCAGTACCGTCGCAATGTCTTCCACAACCAGCCAGCCGACGGAAATCTGTCCGTCAACCGTGTTCAGATGCCCGTGCATTTCCAGAGCTTTAAGCAGCACCACGGTCGATGCGCAGGACAGGCACAGGCCGAAGATAAGCCCCGAAGCAAGGCTCCACTCCCAGACATAAACGGCAAACAGCAACCCCAACAAGGTCGCTATCGTCATTTGTAAGACCGCCCCCGGAACCGCAATGCCCTTGACTTTTAAGAGATCGGAAATCGAGAAATGAAGCCCCACTCCGAACATCAACAGGATGACGCCGACTTCTGAGAGCTGCATGGCGATTTCCATGTCGGCCGTCGGTCCCGGCGTATTACTGCTGCAAAGGATGCCCGCACACAAAAAGCCGACTAAGGCCGGACACTTCAGCTTTTCGGCAATGCAACCGAAGATAAGCGCCAAGACGAAGGCTAGTGCCAAAGTAAAAAGAAGCTGAAGGGAGTGATCCATTGGGCGGTGCGACAGATAGAGGGTTCAAACAACGTGCGGCATGCGCGACAAAAAGATTGTTGTCACGCTGCAGCCTAAGGAATAAGTTTAACGACTGAATAGAGCGCATTCGTGGAAATTTCACTAATTTTTGCCGCTTTTTCAGCAAAAATCGGAGCGGTTAAAGACAAATTTGTCAGACTGTCCACAGGCGCAAAAAAAGGCGGCACCGAATTCGGAAACCGCCTTCTTCGAATCAGCTTTGGGCCGATGCGATTAGTCGAGAGAATTGGCTACCTGCAGGTAGTCGCGCAAGCGTTCCTGGAAGTCAGGACTGCGCAGCTTGCGAATGGCTGCACTTTCAATCTGGCGGACGCGTTCACGCGTCAGCCCCATGGCCTGTCCCACTTCTTCAAGAGTGTGGTCATGGTTGGTGCCGATGCCGTAACGCAGGCGCAGAACCTGGGCTTCGCGCGGCATCAGTTCATTGAGCGAACGCTTGATTTCTTCTTCCATCGCCATGCGAAGGAACTTGCGCTGCGGATCGTCCGATTCGTCACCCTTCACAAAGTCCAAACGGCTTGCATCCTCGTCGTCGCCGATCGGAGCATCGATCGATTCCACTCCTCGCATGGCCTGCGTAAGCAGCTGCACCTTGGCAAGCGGCACGCCGGACAATTCCGAAAGCTCGGCATCGGTCGGGTTGCGGCCGCGTTCCTGTAGGATGCGCTGACGCACGCGACGGATCTTGTTGTAGGACTCGGTCATGTGCACCGGGATACGGATGGTGTTGCCGTAGTCAGCCACGGCACGCGTAACGGACTGGCGCACCCACCAGGTGGCATAGGTCGAGAACTTGTAGCCACGACGGTATTCGAACTTGTCGACGGCCTTCATCAGCCCCAGATTGCCTTCCTGAATCAGGTCGGTCATCGCCAAGCCGCGGTTAACATACCCCTTGGCAATGGAGATCACCAGACGCAGGTTGGCTTCGATCATCTTGGCCTTGGCATTGGCCAGATTGGTTTGGGCCAGACGCACTTGACGAGCCAGATCGCGCTGATCGGCAATCGAGAGCAGAGCCGTCTGTTCGGCTACGCGCAACTGATCCTGCAGGTGTGCAAGCAACGGACGGTTTTCTTCAATGCGAACGCTGTAGGGCTGACCGGCCTTCTGCGCTTCATCGATCCAGGCCGGATCGGTAATGCGCGTGTTGACTTCCTCAAGGAAGGCCTTGAGGGGATAGCCGCAGCGATCAACCATCAGGGCGCGCAGCTGACGGATGTTTTCGTTGACGGCATCCATGTGCTGCGTGATGTGTTCAGTAAGAACGGTGACGGCCTTGACGGCAAAGCGAACCGGAGCGAGTTCGAAAGCGATGGCGGCACGAGCATCTTTGTATGCCTGCAAGCGCTTGGGGTCGCCGAAGCTGTCGCGAATAGCCTGCAGATAGTGACTGCAGGATTCGAACATTTCGATGGCGCGCTGTTTCATCTCTTCGAGCTGTTCGGTCGTCATGGCTGCCGCGCCGATGTCGGTAGCCACTTCGTCGCTGCCGACCTCTTCGTTTTCGTCCATTTCGGCCAGGGCCTGGTTGTCGGTGAAGCCGTCAATCACCGTATCGATATCAGCGTTGTCTTCCTTGAGGCCTTGGGCGATTTCAACCAGTTTCTCAACGGCCATCGGATGCTGAATGATGGCCGACAAGAGCTTGGCTGTGTACATTTCGATCTGCTTGGCGACTTCAATTTCACCGGCGCGCGTGAGCAACTTGTGGGAACCCACGCCGCGCAGATAGGCGCGCAGCGGATCCTTGGACAAGCCCGCGCTTTCTTCCGGCGTGAGCATGGCGGCAGCGTCTTCTTCGCTGATGTCTTCGTCGTCGCTCACCGGCTCGTTCATCAGGATGTCGTCTTCGCTCGGCGGCGCTTCAAACACCTGAATCGACAAACGCAACAGCTGTTCGGTGATTTCGCTCAACGACTCTTCGTTGCGCACGACATTGTCAGGCAGATGGTCGTTGATTTCGGCCACGGTCACCCAACCGCGCTGGCGGCCGAGGCGAACCAGAGAGCTGTAGCCGTTGGGCACATGGTCTTCGGAATCGCTCGATGCGTCGACACCGTCGGACACACGATCGAGTTCTTCAAGTTCCGAAAGATCTTCACCGCCCTCTTCATCGGCGTCCATATCGAGATCGATCATCTCGTCGTCACCGATGTCGTCCATGTCGTCTTTCTTTGCAGCTGCCTTGCGGCCGGGCTTACGACCAGGTTTGGCCTTGGGCTTGTCTTCGCCGGCGACCTCGGCCTTCTTGGAGCTCTTACGGGGCTTCTTGGCAGGCGCAGCAGACACCTCTTCAACCAGATCATCGCTCACGATGACCACATCGCCGCCCACCTTGATTGCAGGCGCGTGCGCAATCCATTCAATGGCGGCAAGATCGGGAAAAACGATGTCAGCGACAGTGTTTTCGGTTTTTTTTGTCATAACTAAGTAAAACTTCAGCTCAGTCAGAAAAAAGAAAGAATCGGCAGTTTCAATGTCTTTGTCGGCAACCTCAAATCGGCCTCGTTCACCCAAAACGTGCACACACGACAAAGCCCGCAACACCTTCGAGTTCGAATGCGGGCGGTGAATTGAAAATGCTGGAAAACGATGAAACTGCTCAGAACCTTCTTATCAAGTCGACTATTTTTTCTCCAAAGCACACCCCTCAGGCACGCTTTGCCTTTACCGGCTCCATTGTTTTTCTGGTTTGATCAGGCGGAAAAACGCGTTTCCGTTCCTGCATCAAAACATGCGTCCCTTGAGTTCTCTACGAGCTGAATCGCGCACGCCGTCGGCCGGGTACATTCCCCCTTTGCCGAATCGGCCAGTTGATTGCGGGTACGCCTCTATTCTGAATCGTGTCGCTCGCCTCCGATGGATTGCTCTCATCTCCTGGGCGGTCTTTTACCGGTATCAAAAGACTCCTACACGAATTTCGCATTTTAGTCTTTTCACGGTCAAGATTCTAGTTTTTTTCCTATTGTTTTACCCGGAGCAAACTCCGCCCAGAAGATTTTCTATCATGCGCGGCTTACTCGACTCGCTCACCATGCAATGCCAGGTCAAGCCCCTGACGCTCGGCTTCTGTGTCAACACGAAGACCAAACAGCAGATCAACGAGCTTGAACAGAACGAAACTCGCCAAGCCGCCGTATACAAGCGTTGCCGCCACGCTGGCCGCCTGGATGCCAACCTGTTCAAGAACCGGTAGTGTCGCCGCTCCGGTCACAGCGCTTGAAGCAAAGACACCCGTGAGAATTGCGCCCAGGATGCCGCCGACACCGTGCACGCCGAAAGCGTCAAGCGAATCGTCCCAACCCATGCGGCGCTTGAGCCCCGTGGCGCCCCAGAAGCACACGACGCCGCCGAGAAGCCCCATCAACAAAGCCGGAAGCGGCTCGACAAAACCCGAGGCCGGCGTAATCACCACGAGTCCGGCCACGGCACCGGAGACCATGCCGAGCAAAGAAGGCTTTCCGCGCAAAATCCATTCGCAGGCCATCCAGCTGCAGCCGGCCGCAGCCGCCGCAATCTGGCTCACAAGAATCGCCAGCACCGCCCGCTCATTGGCCGCAAGCCCCGAACCGCCGTTAAATCCGAACCAACCGATCCACAACACGCAGGCGCCGATCATGGTGAACGTTAAGTTGTGCGGACTCATCGCTTCTCGACCATACCCCAAACGTTTGCCGATCACCAGACAACCGACCAAACCGGCAATGCCCGCATTGATGTGAACAACGGTGCCTCCGGCGTAGTCAAGCGCTCCCATCTCAAAGAAGATGCCGCCCTCGGCCCAAACCCAATGGCAAATGGGCGCGTACACAAAAGCCGACCACAACAGCATAAAGACCAGCATGGCAGAAAACTTCATGCGGCCGGCAAACGAGCCGATCATGAGCGCCGCCGTCAGCACGGCAAACGTCATCTGGAAGATGACGAAAAGATACGTGGGAATGCTGCCCGTCGTCGACTTGATGTCAATGCCCCGCAAAAACACGTGATCCAGGCCGCCGACGAAAGCGTTGCCCGGGGCAAATGCGAGCGAATAGCCCACGACAAGCCACAGCAAAGTGAGAGCACAACAAATTACAGTTGTCTGCGCCAGCACGGAGAGCACGTTTTTCTTTCGGCTCATTCCGCCGTAAAAAAGCGCGATCCCCGGAATTGTCATGAAAAGCACCAGCGTCGTTGCCACTAGCATCCAGGCAACATCAGCCTTGTCAATCGCGCTTTCGACCGTGTCGGCAGCTGCGCACCCCGAAATTGTCAGAAGTGCCGACAATACGGCCCCCTTGGTTGAAGTATTCATCGATGGTCTCCCTGTTTGTTTCTTATTTTGGTTTTATGTGGCCGTAGGACCTAAAGTGCCACGTCGTCTCTTTCGCCCGTGCGAATGCGCACGGCTGTAGCCAGATCAAAGACAAAAAGTTTTCCGTCTCCGATTTTTCCCGTGTATGCCGTTTTTTGAATCGTTTCAACGGCGACTTCGGCCATATCGTCCGACACGGCGATTTCGAGCTTTACCTTGGGCAGAAAATCCACCACGTATTCGGCACCTCGGTAGAGTTCCGTGTGCCCTTTCTGCCTGCCAAAACCCTTGGCTTCGGTCACCGTAAGCCCGTTGATGCCGGCTTCGGACAGCGCTTCGCGCACCTCGTCGAGCTTGAAAGGTTTGATGACAGCAACTATGAATTTCATGCGCGGCCTCCTTTTTTTGGTTGCACAAATTCCATCTGCCACACAAGCAATCGCTGTGCCAGATTGCAAGAAAGCGCTGTTGAATCGAATGAGTTCGCCAAAAAACACGACGAACTCTCACACGAACCAACTCACTTTGGGCTAAAGTGCTCCTCCGTCGATTCCCTCGTGTGCAACATCGACTGCTCCGAAGCGGATCAGCACATTGCTTTAGCCTCAACCGTTTCTGGTGCATTTCCTTCGCGCACCGAACTTGATTTGCCACATGCTTGCCACGTTTCTTTCCGGTCTGGGAACCGGTGCCGGTCTCATCATTGCCATCGGAGCGCAAAATGCCTTTGTCCTCCGACAGGGCCTGCTCCGTCAGCACGTGCTGCCGGTTGTTCTCGTGTGCATCGGAGGTGACATCCTCTGCATTTGCGCTGGCGTAGCGGGGATGGGTGCGCTGATACGAACCAACGAGTGGCTTCTGGAGTTTTTCCGCTGGGGCGGCGCGCTTTTTCTGACGGTCTACGGGATCTCAGCCGCAAGGCGAGCGGCTTCGGGCAACGGGTCAATGGAGATTTCGGAGGTCGGTGCGGGCTCACTCATGAAGGCAATCACATCGTGTCTGGCCTTCACATTTCTAAATCCGCACGTTTATCTGGATACGGTCGTGCTGCTCGGCTCCATTGCCGCTCAGTACGGCAAGGATTTGAAGTGGACATTTGCCTCGGGGGCCCTAACGGCAAGCGTACTGTGGTTCACCGGCCTCGGTTTCGGAGCGCGACTCCTGCTTCCAATCTTTCAAAACCCGAAGGCATGGCGCATTCTTGACACGCTGATCGCCCTTGTGATGTGGACGATCGCCCTCACGCTCGTGTTCAATCCGATCGGCTAGATGTCCGCACCATGGTGAAGCGCAAACTGCTTTTGCACTTCATCGATGCGGGCCTTGAGAACTTTGCGCTTGGCGTCAAGTCCCATGACGCGCCGGATGTCGGGCTTGGCTTCGAGCGTAGCCTGCATAAGATTGGCTTCGATGCGCTGAAGCTCAAGCCGGTCAAACGTGAGCTCCACCTCGACGCGAGCGGCATTTTCCGGAGTTTGCAGCACCATCTCACGCGCCACCAGATCACAGTAGTGTGCGTAGTGCCGACTTGACTGCAATCGCTCCAAAATCAATTGACTCTGCAACAGCGGCTCCTCTTCTCCGGTCACGGTGCGCCAGACTTCAAGAATTTCGCGGGCGGCTTCCACCTCGCTGCCGACGAATTCCTCTTCGATGCGGGAGGAAAACTCCACGGCCAGCGCCGGGTAGTTGAGGATGTTTTGCAGCAAGCGCTCGCGAATATCTCCTGTGGGAGCTAGCGACACGGGTTCGGCGCCAGTGCCGAAAAAGGGCTTTCGTAACGCACCGCCGCCGTAGCTTCGATTGCGCCTCGCGTCAAAGCGCATCCCCGTTGCGGGGTTGGCTGCAGGGAGCTTTCTTACTGTGGCAATGCCGCATAAGCGCTCAACTTCATCAGGGCTCATGCGAGCGTGCATGGCGAGTTCGCCCACCAACTGCTTGCGCAAAATGGGCGCCGAGCGCATCGACACAATCAGGGGCTTACTTTCTGCCACAAACTGGCTACGGCCTTCGGCCGTGCCCAAATCCTTGCCTTCGGACACCGAACGCACGAAATACTGCGTAAGCGTCAGGCTCTTTTTCAATTCGTCTTCAAAGGCCTGAGCTCCCCTTTCCTTGATGAGGCTATCGGGATCATGCTCGGGCGGTAGAACGACAAAACGGATTTCCTGATCGTCTTCCACAACGGGCAGAGCCGCCTCCAGAGCGCGACGCAGCGCGTGCTGACCGGCGCTGTCGCCGTCGAAACTGAAGTAAACCGTATCAACCGAACGCAAGAGTTTTTGCACATGCTCGGCGGTCACAGCCGTACCGAGAGCCGCACACGCTTCGGTAAAACCCGCCTGCGAAAGCTGTATCACGTCCATGTAGCCTTCGCAGACAATGGCGCGATGCTTTTCTCGGATGCTGGCTGAGGCCTCATAAAGACCGTAGATTTCACGACTCTTGTGATAAAGCGCCGTCTCGGGACTATTGAGATACTTCGGGTGCTCGTCGCCGTTGAGAGTTCGGGCGCCAAAGGCGATCACCTGGCCGCGTGGATTGCGGATCGGAAACATCAGACGCCCACGGAAACGATCGTAACGTTTGTCTCCGTTGTGAATCACAAGTCCGCAGCCGCCTTCTTCTTCGAGATCCTTGCTGGCGTACTGCTCGCCGAACACGTCCTTGAGCGGTTGCCATGAATCAGGCGAATAGCCCAGCGCAAAGCGAGCGGCCGTCTCTCCCGTGATGCCGCGACGTTTGAGATACTCAATCGTGCGGGTATTGGTTCTCAGACTGGCGCAATAGTAGTCGGAAGCCGCCTTCATCATGTCGGTCAGCGAGCGCACACGCGTGCGTTGTTCACGCTCACGCGGGGCTTCGGGCACCGTCATGCCGATCGATTCGGCAAGTTTTCGGATGGCTTCCGGATACGAGAGCCCCTCATAGCGCATGAGAAAGCCGATGACATTGCCGGATGCTCCGCAGCCGAAGCACTTGAAGAACTGCTTTTGCTGGCTCACGGAAAAAGACGGCGTCTTTTCCTTGTGAAACGGACAGCAGCACATGAAATTCTTCCCGGTGCGCTTCAAGGGCGAGACCTTGTTGATCACTTCAACAATGTCAATGCGGCTCAAAAGCTCTTGAATGAAACTCTCCGGGATCATTTGCTGCCAGAAAAAAGAGTGAAAAAACAAAAACTGCGGTGCGCCGAACCGAGACGATTGCTCGCCGGCCTGGTGCTCACCGCAGCTTCCTTCAGCGCTACAGCCCGAATCGGACTGCAGCTCATTGCGTCTGAAACGCCTGTTAGGCCGACAGAGCTGCCTTCACAAGCGCTGACACGCGACCCATATCAGCCTTGCCGGCACACTTGGCCTTGACGATGCCCATGACCTTGCCCATGGCAGCCATGCCGCTGGCGCCGGTTTCTTCGATAGCTGCCGCCACGATTGCCTTGATGTCGTCGTCGGACATCTGGGCGGGCATGTACACCGACAACGTATCGATTTCGTCCTGTTCCTTCTGCGCGAGGTCAGCGCGGCCGGCATCCGTATACTGCTTCACGGAGTCGCGGCGCTGCTTGATAAGCTTGCCAATGACGCCGGTCACGAGTTCGTCGGTGGCCTCAACGCGGTCATCCACTTCGCGCTGCTTAATAGCGGCCAGCAGCAAGCGCAGAGCCGACAGGCGTGCCGTATCGTGTGCACGCATGGCGCTCTTCATGTCTTCGGTAATGCGTTCCTTGATCGTCATTCTTTTTCTCCAACTGCAAGAAAAAACGGCCAACTCACTGTCGAGACGGCCGTCTTTCTCTGGCTTATCAAGCTAATTCCGGCGTCTTAATCAATGCCGGCTTCAGTCTGTACTGCGCGAGCGATTAGTACAGCTTCTTGGGCAGCATCATGCTGCGAAGACGCTTGTAGTGACGCTTGATGGCAGCAGCCTTCTTGCGCTTACGTTCTGCCGTGGGCTTTTCGTAGAACTCACGGGCACGAAGCTCGGTCAGCAGGCCGGACTTTTCGATGGTGCGCTTGAAACGACGAAGCGCAACCTCAAAGGGTTCGTTTTCCTTAACGCGAATGGTGGGCATTGATAAGCACCTGATCCTAGGATGTTAGTTGTTGATACATCGCACGGGATTGCCGGCGCCGTCGTATCTCGAGCGGTCGCGGGCGCAAATCCGGTGCGCCAAAAAAATTAGAGAGTCCGCATTCTGACACAAAACCGACATAAAGTAAACACAGAGACCCAATATTTTTTTGCGAATTCAGGCTTTTGTCACATCCGCGAGGCTAAACTTAGCCACCATGGAAACAGTCATTCTTCACAGTTGCTGCGCGCCGTGTTCCGCGGCCGTGCTCGAGTGGATGCTCGCTCACGACATCCGTCCCGTCGTCTTCTATTTCAACCCTAACATCTTCCCTCAGGCCGAGTACGAGAAGAGAAAAAACGAACTCACGGCACACTGTCAAAAACTCGGCGTGGAGGTCGTCGACGGCGACTGGGATCACAACGCATGGCTTGATGCCGTCAAGGGACTCGAAAATGAACCCGAACGCGGCCGCCGATGCACGGTCTGTTTCTCAGTTCGCCTGCGTGCAGCGGCCAAGCTGGCCCACGACCGTGGCATTGCCCGTTTTACCACCACCCTGGCCTCAAGCCGCTGGAAAAATCTTGACCAGGTCAATGCTGCAGGCAGAGAAGCGGCTGCTCAGTACGATAACGTTCAATACTGGGACAAGAACTGGAGAAAAGACGGCCTGCAGGACCGTCGCAATGCGCTTTTGAAGTTCTACGGTTTTTACAACCAAACATGGTGCGGCTGCGAATTTTCATATCGCGACGCCCAAAAGCGTGCTGCCGAGATAGCATCACGCATCTCGGCACAATCGAACAAAACTTCGATTTAACCTATCGACGCGCCAAAGCAAGCAGGCAGATATTGGCAAGCACCAGCACCACGCCTACTGCCTGCCAAAGTCCGAGCACATCCCCCAAAAGCACCATCGAGAAAACGATGGCAGAGAGCGGCTCGAGACACACCACCAAACCGGAGACCACCGGGGAAATGTATTTCAACCCGGTAAGATAAAGCCAGAATGCCGCCACCGTGCCAAAAACCACGATAAAGGCAAAATCGGCCGTCACCACCCAGTTCCAATTTACATTAAGCATCCAGGGCGGGCAGAAGAAAGAAGCAATCACTCCGCCGAAGAGAAATGCCCATGCCACAACAACCGTAACACCGGCCTTTGCCGAAGGCTTCTGCGGTTGAATGCTGAAGGCCGTTGCAAACACTGCCGAACAGAGTCCCCAAACGACGGCCATCGGCGAGAACTTCAGACCGGAGAAGTCGCCATCGGTCACCATCAGCGCTACGCCGGCAGCGGCCAATACGGCACAAACGCACTCCACGGACGACATCTTCGTACCTCTTACCAGCGTCAGCCACAGACCGGCCAGCATGGGATTGAGCGTCAGAAAAATCGCAGCGGTGCCGGCATTGGAGTAGGAAATCGATTGAAAAAAGCAGAAGTGGGCCAAAAACACCAGCGCACCACTCGTGAGGATTTCCAATAAAAGCTTGCGGTCATTGAAAATCGACCACATCTTTCGAGGCATGATCAGCGTGCCGATAGCCACAAACAGCACCCCGGCTGACAACTGACGCAACGTCACAAGACCCAGAGCAAAAAAGCCGCTTTTGATCTGAAACAGATGCTGCACGGCCGTACCCATGGCGCCCCATAAGACGGAGGCAATGACGGTAAAGAGAAAACCCAGAAAGAAAAGTCGGTTCATTTGGCTCGGACAAAATTCGTTGAGCGGATTTTAGTTGGCCTCAAGCAGCTGCGAATGTTTGATGCCGATTTTTGTAATGGCGTTTTTGCAATCATCCGAACTTTTCTGTAATATTCAGCGCTCACCGCAATTGCTTTTCCATGTATGGTGGAATTTGCGCGGTCGGAGAAGTGGCCGAGTGGCTGAAGGCACACCCCTGCTAAGGGTGCAGATCAAAAATAACTGGTCTCGAGGGTTCGAATCCCTCCTTCTCCGCCAAAAATTACAAACACTGCAGTTTTGGAATTAGAGATAAACACTTGAAACTGCAGAGGGTTAAAGGCTTGAAGAACTTAAACTTCAAGCCTTTTTCTTTATCTGTGGTGTTTTTGTAACACGCTTACAAAATTACTAAATTGAACCACTGCTGTCCAAATTGAAAATATGCATTCCCGCTTAGACGGAAGTCACCTCC
>NZ_QRLV01000007.1 GCF_003472385.1 Sutterella sp. AM11-39
GTCTTGCGACCGGTTGAAATCCTTCGCCAATGTTGGAAGGGGTTTACCTGTTCGCGGCACCGCTCCTACCTCTCAGAGCTTTTAACCGCAAACCGCAGAGCGCGGGACTAGGATTGACATCCCGCGGTGCCTATACATTCCCAACCAACGTAGCCCGCCTTTTGGGCGGTCTGAGGCTAGTCAACCAAGGCTTTTATCAAGCCTCGCTCTTTAGAGCGGGGTAGTTGACTCAAACCCACCGACTTTTCTCGAATCTCACCGTTGAAGAAACCATCCGTTTTCCGGTTCTGTTCGGCAAGCGAAAGCCGCTTCTTGCCTTCGACGAGCTCGTCGAGCTGCTCAGCATTGAAAAGCTGCTGGAACGCCGCCCCAAATCCTTTCCGGACTCTTGTTGGGCGTTTCGCGCGCAAGCGGCGAAGTCGGCATCACCATGATGGTGGGCGGGAACCTTTCGGGCAAAACGAACACGCTGTCCTTGGAGATCTTCAACGCGGTCTCGCGCGCAGACTTCGATGCCGCCGCAGCTCTCTGCCTGGTGCTCTCGATCTTCACAATTCTGATCTTCGCGGTTTTGGAAGGCCTTCGCCGGCGGACGCCCTCCGAGTAGCAGTTAATGCGCCGCTTCCCAGTTGTCGGCCACGCCCACTTCTGCAAGCAGCGGCACGGAAAGCGAAGCGGCCGACTGCATGATGCCGGCAACGTTTTGCTTGACCAGTTCGACCTCGTCCTCGGGTACTTCGAGAATCAGTTCGTCGTGCACCTGAAGGATCAACCGGCTCTTGAGATGCTGTTCCTTAAGCCAGCGATCGAGCGACACCATCGCACGCTTGATCAGGTCGGCGGCCGTACCCTGCATCGGCGCATTGATGGCGGCGCGTTCCGCCCCTGCACGCACGGCCGGGCGGGAACTCAGAATATCGGGCAGCCACAGGCGGCGACCGAAAGCCGTCTGCACGTAGCCCTGCGCGTGTGCGGCTGAGCGTGTCTGCTGCATGTAACGTGCGACCCCCGGGTAGCGGGCGAAATATTCCTCGATGTAGTGCGAAGCCATCCGGCGTTCGATGCCGAGGTTTTGTGCCAGACCGAAAGCGCTCATGCCGTAGATCAGACCGAAGTTGATCACCTTGGCCATGCGACGCTGTTCTGGAGTCACGTTTTCAGGCTGCGTGCCGAACACTTCGGCAGCCGTGGCGCGGTGAATGTCCTTGCCTTCGCGGAAAGCCTTCAAAAGGCCCTCGTCCTGGGAGATGTGCGCCATGATGCGCAGTTCGATCTGCGAGTAGTCAGCCGAAATCAGCTTGCATCCGGGCTTGGCGACGAACGCTTCTCGCACGCGGCGCCCTTCGGCGGTGCGCACCGGGATGTTCTGCAAATTGGGTTCGGAACTTGCCAATCGCCCCGTCACGGCCGTTGCCTGACCGAAGGTCGTGTGCACGCGGCCATCTGCGGCGTCGGCCATCTGCGGAAGCTTGTCCGTATAAGTACTCTTGAGCTTGGACAGCGCTCGGAATTCCAAAATCAATTTCGGCAGCGGATAGTCAAGCGCCAATTCACTCAAGACTTCTTCGTCGGTCGATGGCGTCCCTGAAGCGGTCTTTTTCTTCACCGGCAGCTGAAGCTTTTCGAAGAGAACCTGTGCGAGCTGCTTGGGACTGGCCGGATTAAAGGCGCCGCCCGCAATTTCCTCGATCTTTGCCTTGACTTCATCGATGCGCTCGGACAATTCCTTGCTTTGCTGTGCAAGTTTGTCGCGATCAATCAATACGCCCGTACGCTCCATCCCGGTGAGCACCTGCATCACAGGAAGTTCCATATCGCGATAAATCGATAAAAGCGCTTCGTCTTCGGCAAGTTTCACCCACATCACCGAAGCGGCGGTACGCAAAAGCGCAGCGGTACGTACCCCGAAGGCTGCGGTGTCTTGCATCGGCACGGCAGCTGCATCAACCTTGCTTGCTCCCTTTCCGTAAAGCGCCTCATCGTCCTGGGCCGAGAGTCCGGCCGTGCGGGCGACGATCTTGGCGAAGTTGTGCTTGAGATGCGCTTCGAGCACATAGCTCATGAGCATGGCGTCGTGCACGGTGCCCGCCACAGGAAGTCCGGCGTTGGCCAGCAGATGCTGGCAGCGCTTGGCATCAAAAAAGACCTTGGCAGTCGTACCCGCAAACCACGGCGCAAGACGCTCGCAGAGGGCTTTTGCGTCCGCGTTCTGTCCCTCCTGATGCGCCAAGGGGACATAGGCCGTGCGCAGCGGATTAATCGCAAATGCCACACCCACCGCCGCATCGTGCATGGGGCTGGCGCTGTTGCCCGCCACCCAGACGGCCACGGGGAAGCGATCGGCGGCAGCCGCATTGAGTTCGTCGGCCAAAACGGCGATTTCTTCAGCCGTACGTACGACGCGCACATCATCTGCCACAACGGAAACGGGCGCAGGCGTCGTCTCCCCGGCTCCTTCCGTCGGAATCGAGGGTGCGGCAAAAAGATCAGGCGTCATCGTCGGAACGACTGTTTTGGGAGTGCGCGCGGCACGGCGCCCCGCAGAACCGCTCATTTCCCAACGAGCGTAGAACCGAGCGAGAGCCTGGGCGTCCGGGTCCTTTTTGGCAAACGCGACCGGGTCGAACGTAACGGGCGCCTGCGTACTGATCGTGACCAACTTCTTTGCAAGATCCAGAAACGGAATACCCTCTCGCAGATACTCGCCGATTTTGCCCTTGACGCTGTCGGCATTGGCCACGAGATTGTCGAGACTGCCGTATTCGGCAATCCATTTGGCTGCGGTCTTCGGACCGCACTTGTTGATGCCGGGCACGTTGTCGACCTTGTCACCCATGAGTGCCAGATAGTCGATGACGCGCTCGGGATACACGCCGTACTTTTCAAAGACGCCTTCGCGATCGAGCACGATCTTGGACATCGTGTTGATAAGTTGAATGCGATCCCCCACAAGCTGCGCCAAATCCTTGTCACCGGTCGCGATCACGACGTCCCAGCCGGCGGCTACCGCCTGCACGGCCAGCGTACCCAGCACATCGTCGGCTTCAACACCTTCGATCTGCAACAACGGCCAGCCCTGAAGCTTGACCAGCTCAAAGATCGGCTCGATCTGGCTTCGCAATTCTTCAGGCATCGGCGGACGGTTGGCCTTGTACTGCTCAAAGAGCTCGTGGCGGAAATTCTTCCCCTTGGCATCAAAAACGCAGATTTCGCAATCGGGCGACACGGCCTCGTGCACCGTGCGCAGCATTCCGTTGAAGCCCTTGATGGCGCCCGTCGGCTCGCCCTTGCTTGTGGTCAAAGGCGGCAGCGCGTGAAAGGCTCGGAAAAGGTAATTGGAACCGTCGACAAGAAGTAGTTTGGGCATGAATCGATCGTCTCAAAATTTCAGTCACTCGATTCTAAAGAATTCCGCGGCCGCAACAGTGTCGCAGAAACGCTCCACTCCATATTTTTAAGGCGCTCCTAACACGTTTTAGGCCCGTAAAACCGCTAAGATAGAGACACACGCCGAGGATTTCTTTCCGCGGCAAACTGATAAAGAAAGAGAGGATTTTTGAATGCGTAAACTCTTTAGCGCACTGGTTTTGGCCGGCATGGCCACCGGTCTTTGGGCACAGGTCAACGATGCGCCGCCCGCCTACGTTCCGCCCTCCGAAGAAGTGCAGCGCAACGCTCCCCCTGCCCCCGATCTGAACGCCAACGTCAAGCGCTCGAACCGCGATGCCCGCGAAACATACGAAGCCTCGCGTCTGGAGCCGTCCGAACGCGACATGCAGCGCGCCCGTGAAGAGCGCAGCAAGCGTGTGGATACCGGCAAGGTGACGAAATATCGTTCGGAATACGGCACGATCATCGAGGAAACACACGATCAGAACAACCGCGTGACCGACGTGCGCGTGACGCCGGGCTCGACCGAAATCCCCTACACGATGAAAAACCGCAGCGACCGCCCCGTTGACAACCGTCCGGGTGCCGATCCCCGCTCCACGCTCGATACGCCGAAGTTCATCGAGTTCAGCTGGTAATTCGGATCATGGCCGTCTTTACGACACTGTCGACGCAGGACGTGCGCTCCCGGCTCCCCGACTTCAACATCGGGGAGCTTTTGTCGCTTGAGCCGATTGCAAGCGGCATTGAGAACACCAACTATTTTCTGGACACGACTGAGGGTCGTTGGGTGCTCACCGTCTTTGAACGGCTCTCCGAAGAGCAGCTTCCCTTCTATCTGGAACTGTGCGCGCACCTGCGCGGACAGGGCTGCCCTGTGGCCGCTCCGGTGCGCACGAAAAACGGGCGCCTCTTTTCGCACATCAAGGGTAAGCCCTTTTCCATCGCCAACCGTCTGGAAGGGAGCAGCATCGAAAACGTCACCCCGCAGGAATGTGCCAGCATGGGTGAAGTACTCGCCCGCATGCATCTGGCAGCAAAAAGCTTCACGCTCTTTCAGGAAAACCTGCGAGGTCCGCAGTGGTGGAAGACAACGGCGCCGATCGTGCTTCCCCACCTTGCCCCCGATGTGGGTCAAATGCTCTCTGAAGAGGTCTCGCATCAGCTTGCCGTCTTCTCCGATCCCGACTTCAAGACGCTTCCCGTAGCCGCCTGCCATTGCGACCTTTTCCGCAACAACGCCATGATCGTCGGGCACGGCACCGCGCAGGAACGCGTGAGCGGCGTATTTGACTTTTACTTTGCGGGCTGCACGGCTCTTTTGTTCGATGTTGCCGTCACCGTCAACGACTGGTGCACGGACTTCAATGCACCCGACCTGCGATTGGATCCGAACAAGACCGAAGCCTTTCTCAAGGCATATCACGCCGTGCTTCCTTTCACGCAAACCGATTGCCGTTGGTGGCCAGACATGCTCAGAGCCTCCGCGCTCCGTTTCTGGCTCTCTCGCCTGTACGACTTCTACCTGCCGCGTGAGGCAAGCATTTTGAAGCCCCACGATCCAACATATTTTGAAAAGATTCTGAGGAATCGAAAGCGCGAAACTATTGCGCTTGTTGCCTAAAATTTTGCGTTCTGGGAAGAGTCCTCTCGGCTCTTTCCTTTGTTTCATTCAACCTTTTGTTTCAATGACTGACAGCAACACTTCGCGCCGTCTGCCCGCCGCAAGCGGCTGGTACTGGTTTCGCGACGCCGCAACGGCCGTCGGCCGCAAACCCCTCAATCTTTTGGCCGTCACGATGCTCTACCTGCTCATCATGGGCTTTCTGAGCGCCATTCCATATGCGGGCATCGTCTTTGCGGCGCTCTTCATGCCCTTTGGCACCGCCTTTATCGGCCGCAGCACGCGCACCGCGCTTCAGGGAGGCGATCCGCGTCTTTCCGAACTCAAGGCTGTCTTTGCCGATCCCGTCGTGCGTCAAAACCTTATGCGCATCGGCTTTGTTTACGGCTTCATTCTCATCACCGTCAACGCGCTCTACGGCCTGATGGCCGCCGACTCCATCGCGCTCTGGAAGATTGACGCCAACGATCGGCTTGACTGGGCAAGCGTGCAAGCCAACATTCCCTGGGACGCCATCGTCGCCGTGACTGTCGTCTACATTCCCGGTCTCATGGCCGTGTGGTTTGCCCCGCTTCTGGCTTCGGAAAAACGCATGAGCTGGGGCAAGGCCGTGTTTTATTCGTTCTTCGGATGCCTGCGCAACATCATCCCGGTGATTTTGCTTGTGCTGCTTGTGGGCGCCATGATCGTCGCCTTCGGGCTGCTTGCTTCGGCACTGATTACTGCGTTCGGCTCGACCGACGCCGCTGTGACGTTCGTCGTCATGCCGCTTGCCTTCATGATGCTCACGCTCGTCTACTCGGTCTATTGGCCCATGTACGCTTCGCTCTTTGAAGACGTTCGCTAAAAGAAGTCTTCCGGCGTCATCACAATTTCGAAAAAAAGGATTATTCTCGGTTGGCATTTCTGCGCGAAGGCCGACCGAGTTTTCTTTTTGCGGATCCGCTTTTTCGCACGAAAAATTCCTTGGAGTTGAGATATGCAGACGACCATTGAGCTGCCGCCGCCGGTGGAAATGACAATGCCTTTTTCGCAGGTGTTGGGACGTCGCCGCAGCCGCCGTGAATTTTCAGATCAATCTCTTGATCTGCCGCTTCTTTCGACGCTGCTGTGGGCCTGCGCCGGACAAAACGGCGCCGACGGCCGACGCACCGCGCCTTCGGCTCTCGACAGCCGCGAAGTCGAATGTTTCGTTTTCGACCAAAAGGGGGTGTGGTCCTATTGCGCCGAAACCAATGCTCTCAAGCTTCTTGCCGAGGGTGATCACCGCTCGGCTACCACTGCGGGGCAAGACTTCGTGCATTCGGCTCCCGTCACGCTGATCTTTGCGGTCAATCAGGCAAAAACCGAACGCATCTCGGGCGGTCTTGCAGGCGCCATCTGTCAGTCGGTCGATGTTGGCGTCATGGTTCAAAACGCGCTTCTGGCGTGTTCGGCCATGGGCCTTGCCGCCGTTCCGCGCGCCTGGTTTGAGCCGCAGACCGTACTTCAAGCCCTGGGACTCACCTCCTACGATCCTCAAATGGCCGTCACTGTCGGCTTCCCGAAATAAGGAGCTACGATGAAACGCATTGATGAACTCAAAGACATCATCAAAGGCAAAAAAGCCGCTGAGGCACCCAAGGCTCCCGAACGGGAGCTGCCAGAGCCGGACGATATGTCGATGTCGCTCACAGAGGTCCTGATGCGCCGACGGTCGTCGCTCGATTTTTCCGACGCCCCCATCTGCGACGAAGATTTGGTGCGCATCCTGTGGGCGGCTGACGGCTTAAACGGCAAGGGAAACAACGCAAACCACCGCACGACACCCACGACGCTCAATTGGAAGGAAATCGACACTTACGTCGTCAAGGCCAACGGCGTATGGCTGTGGGTGCCGGAGCGCCGCGTCTTGTCGTTTGTGCATGAGAAGGACTGCCGCAAGGACTTCTGCCTGCTGCAACCGATGGTCAAGCAAGCGCCTGTACATCTGGTCTACGTCTATGACCAAGCCAAGACGCAGGGACTGATGACGGATCTGGCCATGCAGATCGTGCAGTTCATCAACCGCAAGAACATCACGAAACTCTCCAACGAAGTGATGGCGCACGCTCCGCTTCTGGACACGGGAGCCAAGGTGATGTCCGTTTACATGGCCTGCGCTGCGCTTAACATCAATTGTCTGGCGCGACTTACCTTCGACTCGGAAAAGGTGCACGACACGCTTCAGCTTACCGCAACGCAAGTGCCCCTGTGCGTGCAGACGCTCGGCTACAGACCCAAAGGACTTCTGGATCTCGCTTTCTGATCGACCAAACGTTTGACGCCGGCTCGGTTGAGTCGGCGTCTTGCTTTTGATTTGCAGTCCAGGCCGTCAAGCCTCTGATTGATCAGAGGAAGACATCAGGAAAACAATTCGCTCATTTCTTTGCTGCGGGCTCTGCAGGCCTGCACCGCCGCCTTGACGGTACCGCGCAGATCGTGCGCTTCAAACGCTTCGATTGCCTTGGCCGTCGTGCCGCCCTTGCTCGTGACGTTGTGACGAAGCACGTCAAACGCCTCACCGCTCGTGCGAGCCAAGGCCGCCGCGCCTTCCACCGTGCTGAGCGCAAATTCCTTGGCCTTTTCAGGAGTAAGACCTTCCTGCACAAGCGCGTCGGCAAGTGCTTCCATGAAGAGAAACACGTAGGCGGGTCCCGAGCCGGGGCCGGCGGTCACCAGGTGCAAATCGTCCTCGCTTTCGACCCATACCAAATCGCCAACCGTCTGCATAACATATTGAGAACGTGTGCGGTCGTCTTCGGTTGTCCGCGGACCGGCAAAGAGTCCAGAGAAACCCTTTCCCACCATCGAAGGCGTGTTGGGGATGCAGCGCACCACACGGCAGGTGCCGAGCCACTCGGCAATCACGTCGGCGCGAACGGCCGCTGCGATTGAAAGCACCGTCGTCTCGGGCGACACCAACGAAGCCACTTGCTCACAACATTCCTTGAGTCCCTGCGGCTTGACGGCCAAAACCACAACGTCAAGCGCCGTGATCCAGTCGCCGGGTTTCTCTTGCGTCGTGATGCCGAACTGCTCGCGCAACGCGGCCAATTTTTCGGGATGACGATCCATCACCGTCACAAGCTTCGGATCCGCGCCGCTTGAAACCAAGCCCGCCACAATGGCACGCGCCATGTTGCCGCCGCCTAAAAAGCCGATTTTGAGCATCTGTCGAGTCTTCCAAAAGATGTTGAAGAAAAGTCGTGACGATCATCATACCGCGGGCATCCCGGGAGAAAATCGCAAACTCCAAAAGTCGTCGATGCGTGATTTGGTGCAACCGATTTTGACTATAGTGTCATCTCGTTCAACAAAATGCACAGCTAAACGATGTCTTCCTTCTGGATGCTGGTGGCGTCCTTTCTTTTTGCAGTCATGGCGGCAAGCGTCAAGATGGCCGCACCGGAAATCGGATCCTTTTCGATGATTCTCTGGCGCGGCGTCTTCGGCTTCGTCGCGATTTTCGTCTGGGCCCTGGCAACCGGCCGGTCTCTGAAGACACCGTGCTTCGGCTCTCACGTCAAACGCAGCGGCATAGGTACCGTGGCTCTGGGCATGTGGCTATATGCCGTCGCCAATCTTCCGCTTTCAACAGGCATGACGCTCAACTACACCTCGCCTCTTTTCATGGCGGCCTTCGTCGTGGGAGCCGCACTTTGGTACAAGAGGCCCGTGCAGTGGCAACTCGTTGTCGCTACGGTCGTGGGTTTTGCGGGCGTTGTGGAAGTACTGCAGCCGGAGTTTCATGCGGGTGATATGTTTCCGGCTCTCATCGGTCTGGCCTCAGGATTGCTGTCTGCCGTTGCTTACATGCAGATTCGGGAACTCACGCGTCTGAACGAACCCGACTGGCGCGTGGTGTTTTACTTCACGCTGTTCAATATCGTCTTCGGCGCCATCACGCATCCGATCTTCGATCAGCCCGACGTGTACACCACCAAGAGCGTACTGTGCATCATTGCAGCGGGAAGTTCCGCTACGCTCGCTCAGATTGCGCTCACCAAGAGCTACGGATCGGGCAATCTGCTTCTCAGTTCCATTCTGTCGTTCTCTGCCATCGTCTTTGCAGTCATTATGGGCGTCGTGATTTTCGGCGATCCCATCGAACTGCAGAGCTTGCTTGGGATCGCTATCATTATTTTTGCCGGTGTTTGCGCGAGTGTCATCACCAAGCGCGCATCAGCCCGTAAAAAGAAAGACCCATCCTAATTCCATCGAACCGTCTTTAGGAAAACAGCATGTCCGGCTCTCAGCTCATCTCCGTTACCGAACTCAACGCTCTTTTGTCCGATCCCAAGCTCGTGCTGCTTGATGTCCGCTACAGCCTGACCGATGCGGCTTACGGACGGGCCGCCTATGCCGAAGGTCACATTCCGGGAGCTCGCTTTGCCGATCTCAAGACCGACGTCGCCGGAGTCTGCTCGGGCAGCAATGGCCGCACGCCGCTGCCGGATTCCGGACGCTTTTGCGTCAATATGCGTCGCCTCGGACTCAATCCGGATTCAACCGTCGTCGTCTACGACGACGGAGAAAGCAACTTTGCCGCCCGTCTCTGGTTTACGCTGCGCTGGGTCGGTTTTGCCAACGTACGCGTCCTAAACGGCGGGCTTTGCGCCTGGAAGGCAGCAGGTCTTGCTCTTCAGGTCGAAGAACCCGAATGGGAAGCCGGCACCTATCGCGCCACCATGCCGCTGGAGCGCGTCTTTGACGACGACTTCGTGGAACGCAATCTGGAGCTTCGCGACTACACGCTCGTCGACGCGCGCGCTCACAACCGCTATACGGGCGAAGTCGAAAACCACGATCCGAAAGCGGGACACATTCCGGGCAGCCTCAACCGTCCGAGCGGCGATAACCTCCTTCCCAACAAGTGCTTTAAAGACACGGAAACGCTTCGTCGAGAATTTGAGACGGTCTTTAACGGTGTTCCTCACGCCGACATCATCAACAGCTGCGGCTCGGGCGTGACGGCCTGCTGCAATCATCTGGCCATGATGGAAGCGGGCATTCCGGCCGCGGGCGTCTACATCGGCAGCTGGTCGGAATGGGTAAGCGACGACAACCGTCCGATCAAAACGGGCGACGAACCGTAACGGCACCGTTTTTGCCCAAATTGCTCCGATTCAAGACCCGAGCACCTGAAAATTTCGAGGCGCTCGGGCTTTTTTCGAGCAATTCCTAACCTTCGTCTAGGCCTCGCCGTTCTAAAATGGCTCGATTGACTGCGCTAAACCGTAGTCGCCGATGAGACAAGACCATTCACACAGAAAGCAGTACCGTGAACGACACCAAAACCATTTCCTTTTCCATGGATGCGGCCGGACAGTTGCGCGCAGCCGATTTCAAACCCCGCAGCCTCAAGAAGGTGCTTGAGTCCGAGCTGGGCGAAGACTGGAAGAAATCTCCCAAAAAGCTCCTCAAGGCCATGACCCGAGTGTCCGACCTCTACACGGTCATCTTTGCCGCGCGTCAGCGCATGATTCCCGAATACATCGCCAAGTACGAAGCGCTGCATGATAAGGTCCGCGAATTGAGCGCACAGGGCCTCAAGGCGCTCGAACTCACCAAGGACGGCCTTCCCTCTCAGGACGATCTCGACGCCGCACAATCCAATGATGTCTTTGAGCTCTACGCCGAAACGCGCCGCGACGCGCTTCGCTGCCACCGTGCACTCTCGCTGATGCAGAAGTCTTCGCTCACCGACTGGGTGGAGCGAATGGACAAGACCGAATTCAAGGCGCTCACTGCCACAGCCAAGACACTCTTGGAACGCAACATCCGAAAGAGCGACTCCCTTTTCTGCGCGCTCAAGGACAGCCCCGAGGGCGCCGCCCTCGCCGTGCTAATGGATATGCCGCCCGCCTCGCTCAAGCCCTTCGGCTTCTCGCAGACGATGCTCGGCGACGTGCCCTGCGCCGTGGTTTCCGATCGCAAGGCATTCAAGAGCTGGTGTGAAGAGCAAGGTTTCGAATTCTCGGAGACGACCGCGGCTGAAAAGTCCCGTACACCCGTTCCCCAAAAGTCCGCTAAAGTCGAGAAAAAGGCAGAAAAGCCGGCAAAACCGGCCAAAATCACCAAAACGGCTGTTAAGCCGCAAGAAAATCTGACGGTCAAGATCATCAAGACGGAAGCCAAGCTTGCAACCTCCAAGCCCAAGGCCGCTGCGCCGGCAAAGGTATCGCCCGCACTCAAATCCGCCGCGTCGGCTTCTTCCGTCGACGATCTCGCCAGCCGCCTTGTGAGCAGCCTTCAGATTGCGCCGAGCGCCGTCGAGCACCGTTCGCCGGGGCGCCCCCGCAAGAACGCCTCCAAACCCGCTGCCGCTCAGACGGGCGTCTCGACGACAATCTCCTCCCGTCCGGCTTCGCGCAACAAGTCCGGCGGCAACCATAAGGCATAACACGAGCCATGGATCACTACGGCTACGCCGACGCTCTGCGCGACGCCGTGCAGAGTCTTTCGACCAAAGAAGCTCAGGACATGCTCTTTGACTGTCTTTTGAGCGACACGCAAAAGGGAGAGCTTCTGATCCGGGCGCTCCCCACAACGCCGCCGCGCGCCGTGGCCGAAAGCTTTGCGCGAACGATGCTGTCAATTCTCAGAGAGCTGTCCGACCGTCTGCGGGAAGATGCTGCCAAGCCCACGCTTGCCTTCTTTCTTCCCACAAACATCGATCATTACTTGAAGAAACTCGCGGAATTTTCCGCACAGGCCGCACAGCGCCTGCCCGTGGGCGTTCTTTTTCCGATGCTTTTTGCGATTGAAGAGGAAGCGCGCCGCATCACCACGACGACCGTTTTGCCTCACGGAGCCGACTGCCACGATCCGCTTTTTACCTCCGCGCTCAAGGCAATGATCGGTCTTTCTCCGACCAAACGCTGGCAGACGGCTGAACTCATCCGCGCCTACGTGGGTACGCTTCACGAAGAGCGTCACCGCACGCTCGTTTTGGACAGCCTCAACAAGGCGCTCGCTGCTGCCGAAGCCTGAAAATACGCCGCCCGGTTGCAAAAAGGCCCGCATAAGCGGGCTCTTTTTTGCGCAGTCGCCCGCAAAAGGCGACTGCAGTAGGAAGCATCCGATTACTTGTTGCTCGGGACTTTGCCGGTCACGCCCTTGACGAAGTAGTTCATCGTGGTCAGCATCTTGTCGTCGGCACGCTTGCCTTCAGGGATCTGAACCTTGCCTTCGTTGTCCACGATCGGACCGGTGAAGACATCGAATTCCTGCTTTTCCATCTTGGCGTAGGTGGCGTTGATGTCGTCAACCACCTTCTTGGAAGCATCCTTGGAGATATTGGACAGACGCACCATATGCATTTCGGCGCCGCCCCAAATCGGCTCAACCTTCCACTTGCCGTCCATCACTGCCTGGATACGCTTGGCGTAGAACTCGTCCCAGTGGTGCGTCACGGCACCGATCAGCTGCGTGGGAGCGGCCTTGACCATCGGGGAGTTGTAGCTGATCACTTTCACGCCCTTGCTTTCGGCCGTAGAGGCCACAGCCTGGGAGTTGGTGTGGTGCGTGATGATGTCGCAGCCCTGGCCGATAAGCGTATTGGTCGCATCGGCTTCCTTGCCCGGGTCATACCAGGTGTTGGTCCAGACCACGTCAACCTTCACGTTGGGATTGATGGTCTGCGCGCCAAGCGTGTAGGCGTTGATGCCCTGGAGCACTTCGGGAATCGGCACAGCGGCAACGTAACCCAAGTGGCCATCCTTGCTCATCGAAGCGGCAAGCTTGCCTGCGAGATAACGAGCCTGATAAAAGCGAGCGTTGTAGTAGCTGAAATTGTCGGCCGTCTTATAACCCGTGCAGTGTTCGAACTTCACATCGGGAAATTCCTTGGCCACCTTGAGCGCCGGGTTCATGAATTCAAAACTCGTCGCAAAGATGATCTTATTGCCTTGCGAAGCGAGATCGCGAATCACGCGTTCGGCGTCGGCCATCGTCGTGACGTTTTCCACAAACTGCGTCTTGATCTTGTCGCCGAACTGCTTCTGGATCAGCTGACGCGATTCATCGTGCTGCTTGGACCAACCTTCGTCGGCGCTCGGGCTCGGATAGATCCAGGCGGCCTTCAAAGGACCGGAAGAAGCGGTGGCGGCAGGAGCCTCTGCCTTCTTCGGAGCAGGTTTGGACGAATCGTCGCCGCAGCCGGCCAGCACCAGGCAGGAAGCGGCAGCAAGAGTCAGGGCAATTTTCTGGAATGCCATCAGGGATGCCTCTTTGAAAAGAAAGGAAAATATGGGAATGGGGAAAGTTGGCGTGATTTTATCAGTTATCGACTCGATGCTGAAAAAGAAAACGGGCGCGCCGGCAAAACGCTTGAGTCTTGCCTTTGCACCCGTCTTCCGGCAACGTTGATTTTGTTACTTGCCGGTGGGCACCTTGCCGATCACGCCCTTGACGAAGTAGTTCATTGTGTTGAGCATCTTGTCGTCGGCAACCTTTCCTTCAGGAATCTGCACCTTTCCTTCGTTGTCGACAATCGGGCCGGAGAAGACGTTGAATTCTTTCTTTTCCATCTTGGAGTAAACGGCGTTGATGTCTTCAACCACTGACTTGGGCGCATCAGGCGTAATGGCCGATAGACGCACCATGTGCATTTCGGCGCCGCCCCAAACAGGCTCAACCTTCCATTGGCCGTCGTAAAGCGCCTGGATTCGGTGGGCGTAATACTCATCCCAATGGTGTGTCACGGCACCGATCAGCTGCTTGGGAGCCGTCTTCGTCATGGCCGAGTGATAGCTGATCACCTTCACGCCCCGGCTTTCAGCCGTTGCGGGAACAGCCGTCGAATCGGTGTGGTGCGTGAGAATGTCGCAGCCCTGACCGATCAACGTGTTCGTGGCGTCCACTTCCTTACCCGGGTCATACCAGGTGTTGGTCCACACGACGGACACCTTCACGTCAGGATTAACGCTCTGCGCACCCAACGTGTAAGCGTTGATTCCCTGAAGCACCTCGGGAATCGGCATGGCGGCCACGTAACCCAAATGAGCGGTTTTGCTCATGGAAGCGGCGAGTTTGCCCGCGAGATAACGGGCCTGATAAAAGCGTGCGTTGTAGTTGCTGTAGTTGGCAGCGGTCTTGTATCCGGTGCAGTTTTCAAACTTTACGTCCGGAAACTCCTTGGCTACCTTGAGTGCCGGATTCATGTACGTGAAGCTCGTGGCAAAGATGATCTTGTTGCCTTGAGCTGCCAGATCACGAATGACTCGCTCGGCGTCCACCGTATTGGTGACGTTGTCGACCACTTGAGTCCTGATCTTGTCACCGTACTTCTGCTCAATGAGCATACGGGCTTCTTCGTGCTGCTTGGACCAACCTTCATCGGCGCGCGGGCTCGGATAGACCCAGGCGGCCTTGAGCGGTTCGGTGGAGGCAACGGCCTTTTCGGCCTTCTTGTCGGTGGTGGTGTCTTCTCCGCATCCGGCCAACAACAGGCAGGAGGCGGCGGCCATCGTCAGGGCAATTTTCTGGAAAGCCATAGTTGTTTATTTTTGTGAAAGCACGAGCAACTTTTCAGACGCAAAAAAGCCGCCGCCGGCCCCGGTTGCTCGCCTTTTCGGGACCATGATCGGCGGCTCAATCAAAAAAATCAGTTTCTCGGATGAAACGTCTTGCCAAGGCTTGCCGGCACGTTGAGCGCAATCCACTTCGGGTTGCGGCTGATGAGGATCAGCACGAGAATGGTCGCCAGATACGGCGTCATCGACATGATCTGCGAGGGAATCTCAATGCCCATCGCCTGCATATTGAACTGCAGCATTGTCACGCCGCCGAAAAGATAGGCGCCGAGCACCACGCGAAGCGGACGCCAGGTGGCGAAGGTGACAAGCGCAAGCGCAATCCAACCGCGGCCCGCCGTCATGCCTTCAGCCCACAGAGGCGTGTAGACAAGCGACAGATAGGCACCGGCCAGACCCGACATGAAGCCACCGAAGAGCACTGCCCAGAAACGGATGACACGCACGTTGTAGCCCAGGGCGTAAGCCGAGCTCGGCGATTCTCCCACCGCACGCAGCATCAGGCCGGGGCGCGACTTGTAGAGAAACCAGCCCACGGCGGCCAGGCCGATCAGGGAGAGATACACAAGGCAGTGCGATGAAAAGAATGCATCGCCCAAGAACGGAATCGATTCAAGACCGGGAATGCCCGTGGGCGCGCGGCTCGGCAACGCCATGCCCTGCAGAGGCTGGCCCACGAAAGCCGAAAGACCGGCGCCGAAAAGCGAGAGCGCCAGACCGGCTGCGTACTGATTGGCGTAGAGTCCAAGCGTAAAAAAGCCAAAGAGCGCGGCCATCACGAGGCCTGCCAGGGCACCGGCCAGGAAACCGAGCGCGAAGCTGCCCGTGGCGTAGGTTACGCCGAAACCGGTCACCGCGCCCATGAGCATCATGCCTTCGACACCCAGGTTGAGAACGCCGCTTTTTTCGTGAATGAGAATGCCGATGGCGGCAATCAGCAGAGGCGTACCCGCATTCAACGTCGCAGCAATGACAGAAGCAATCACACCAGCATCCATGATTAAGCCTCCTTGCTCAGCTTGCGTTCGGTAAAGCCCTGCCAGACAGGCTTAAAGTAGATGAGCGAATCGCAGATCAAAAGGAAAAAGAGAAGCATGCCCTGATAGACACCCGTAATTGAGCTCGGCAATCCCAGACGGGACTGGCCGAGTTCGCCGCCCAGATAAAAGAGCGCCATCACGAAGGCCGCAGGGATGCAACCCGCGGGCGACAGACGACCCACGAAAGCCACGATAATGGCCGCAAAGCCGTAGCCCGGACTGATGTTAAGCGTGAGCTGTCCGACGGGCCCCGCAACTTCGGCAACGCCGGCCAAACCGGCCAGACCGCCGGAAATGAGCATCGAGACCCAAAGCAGACGCTTCGGACGGAAACCGGCGTACTTGGCTGCCAAGGGCGCCATGCCGGAAACCTTGAGCTGAAAGCCGATGAACATACGCACCATCATCACCTGGATGACAAGCGCGGCCACTACGGCCAGAACAAAACCCAGATGCAGACGCGTGCCGCCGAGAATCACCGGCATGCTAGCCGCGGAAGCAAAAAGCGCGGACTGCGGAAAGCCCAGACCGTCGGGATCCTGCAACGGCCCCTGGACACAGTAGGCAAGCCCGAACTGCGCCACGTAGACCAACATCAGGGATACGAGAATTTCGTTGGCGTTGAATTTGTCTTTCAGTAACGCCGTGATGCCGCCCCAGAAGGCGCCGCCCGCAATACCGGCCAGCAGAACGATCACCAGATACCAATGGCCAATGCCGTCGGGGCAAGCCAAAGCTGCCCAGCCGCCGGTGATGGCGCCCGCAAGGAACTGGCCTTCGGCACCGATATTCCAGATGCTTGCTCGAAAGCAGACCACGAGACCGGCGGCGCAAAGCAGCAGCGGCGTCATCTTCACGCCGACTTCGGCCCAACCGCGTAGGGTTTCCAGAGGCGCAATCAAGAACACATAGAGCGCATTGAGCGGGTCCTTACCCAGCATCGCAAACAGAATCGCACCGAATAACACAGTCAGGCCAAGAGCCAGAACCGGAGAAAGCCACATCATGCAGCCCGGGGTTCTGCGGGCAACCAAACGCACAGGAAATTGCATTTTTATTCGGCCTCCTTGTCGGCGGACTGAGCGTGACGGAAGGGGCTGCCCACCCACAGACCGGCCATCCAGCGGCCGAGCTCTTCGGTCGTAATCGAACTGACGGGAATGGCCGGCGATATACAGCCGCGATACATCACGGCAATGCGGTCGCAGATGGCAAAGAGCTCATCGATTTCTTCGCTCACGACCAGAATGCCGGCACCCTCGCTGCGAAGGCGCATCAGAGAATTGTGAATCACCGTGGCGGCCCCCACGTCCACGCCCCAGGTGGGCTGGTCGATGATGAGTACACCCGGAGAACTCAGGATCTCGCGACCGACAATGAACTTCTGCAGATTGCCGCCCGAGAAGCTTCTTGCCGCCGCCTTCGGAGCTTCGGGTTTCACATGGAAGCGCTCGATGACGAGATCGGTAAACGTTTCGGCCTCTTCCTGCTTGATAAAGCCGTGGCTGTGAAAATCATCACCCGTCAAAAGCGTGTTGTTGATGAGCGAAAACTCCGGCACCGACCCGTGACCAAGACGCTGCTCGGGCACGTAGCGCAAGCCCTTGGCGCGACGCTCGGCCGGATCGAGATCGTCAACCGCTTCACCGAAAAGCTTCACGGAACCCTTCGTCTGCTTGAGTTCACCCATGCAAACGCCGAGCAATCGCGACTGACCGTTGCCGGAAATGCCGGCGATCCCGACGATTTCACCCGCACGCACCGTGAGCTTGATGTCCGTAAGCCCCGTGACGTGATGGCCGCCGTCGAGACTCACGCCCTTGAATTCGAGCGCCACTTCGCCGGGCGTGCCTTCCGAAGTCAGAAGCTTGGGCGGTTCCTTGCCGATCATCAGGCGCGCGAGTTCCTCTTCGGTTTTCTCCTTCGGATTGACCGTTTCGATCACGCGGCCGGCGCGAAGAATCGTGCAGCGATCGGCTAGCTCGCGAATTTCGTCGAGCTTGTGAGAAATAAAAAGAATCGAAACGCCTTCGGAGGCAAGCTTCTTGAGCGTTTCAAAAAGCTTGCGGACAGCCTGAGGCGTCAGCACCGAGGTGGGCTCATCCAGGATCAGAAGCTTGGGATTGCTCATCAGGGCGCGGATGATTTCCACGCGTTGGCGCTCGCCCATGGAGAGGTCGGCAACGATGGCAAACGGATCGACCGCAATGCCGTAGCGCTCACCTAACGCATTGATGCGCTTGGCGCACTCCTCCACGGAAATCTTTTCGGCGATGCCGAGAATGACGTTTTGAGCCACCGTAAGCGTTTCGAACACGGCAAAGTGCTGATGCACCATGGCAATGCCCAAACGGTTGGCTTCCGAAGGGCTGCTGATCTGCGCAGGACTTCCGTCAAACTCGATGAAACCCTTGTCCGGCGTGACCGAACCGAAGATGATTTTCATGAGGGTGGACTTGCCGGCGCCGTTTTCGCCAAGAATAGCAAGCACTTCCCCGGGACACACTTCCAGACAGATGTCGTCGTTGGCGACGATGCCCGGATATGCTTTTGTGATGTGATTGAGCCGAAGTCGAGGGGTCATTGCAGGGCTTCTGAAAACGCAAATACCTTCGGTATCTGCAGCATCGTGCAGCCGAAGTCGTAAGGTGCCGTAATTGTAAGGTTTGAGGCTATCTTTTCCAAGAGTGAAAGCCGAGTTTTTCGGTTCTCTCTGCTCGATTCTTCTCTCGGGCTAGGACTCTCTTCGATCCGATTGCTGGAACTTGTCGTTCGTGAGCTTAAAATCCGCTGACTAGTTCGCGACTTTTGCCGCGCTCAGACTTATCTTGTAGAAATCCCAACCAAAGGAACTTTTCCCATGCAGATCGTCACTCCCGACTTCAAAAGCGAAAACAAAGGTCACTACAGCGCCGGCGTCATCTCCAACGGCACGCTCTACGTTTCCGGCCAGCTCTCGATTGATCCGGATACGCGTGAAGTCTGCAAGGGCGACATCCGCGAGCACACCCGTCTGGCTTTGAACAACGTCAAGCGCGTGCTTGATGCCGCAGGCGTTACCACCAACGACGTCGTCTTCTGCCGCATCTACACGCCGGACGTCAACTACTGGGGACCGATCAACGAGGAATACGCCGCATTCTTCGGCGCACACAAGCCCGGTCGCGTCATTGTCTCAACCACAACGCTGCACTTCGGCTGTCTCGTTGAAATCGAAGCCGTCGCCGAAATGCCCGCCAAATAAGCATCACACCGCTTTCGCAAAAAAGGCAGCCTCCGGATTCTCCAGAGCGCTGCCTTCTGTTTAACCGTTGCTAAAAACCGATTAATCAGCTTTGACGCTGACGGACAGTCTCAAAGAGACAAACGCCGGTGGCTACCGAAACGTTGAGGCTGTCGACCGCCCCGAACATGGGGATCTTGGCCAGTTCGTCGCAGCGCTTGCGCGTGAGCTGACGAAGTCCCTCTCCTTCTGCGCCCAACACCCAGGCAAAAGCACGCTTCTGATCAAATTCATAGATCGTCTTTTGCGCTTCGCCGGCCGTGCCGACCACCATAACCCCGGCGTCACGAAGCTCGGTGATGCTCGCGGCAAGATTGGTGACCGTCACAACGGGGACGCTTTCCCATGCCCCCGCTGCGGCCTTTGCGGCTGCAGGCGAAAAGCTAGCGGAACGATCGCGCGGCGCAATCACTGCCTGAACGCCTGCGGCATCGGCCACGCGAAGGCAGGCGCCGAAGTTGCGCGGATCGGTCACGCCGTCGAGAACAAGCAGCAGCGTGTCCGGCGTGATGCTGTCAAGCAGCGTGTCGAAATCGAGCGTCTGTTTAAGCTCATCGGCAAGCGCCACGATGCCCTGATGCGGAATGCCCGGCGCCATACCCTCCAGACGCTTGGCGTCGGCCTGCATGACCTTGACGCCGGCAGCCGCAAGACGATCCTTGCATTGCTGCATGCGCTTGTCGCGGCGCGTAGCTTCGACGTAGACGACACGGATGGAGTCGGGATTGAGTTTTGCTCTGGCATTTACGGCGTGAAAGCCTGCCAATACGACTTGTTTGGGCATTTTTAGAATCTTCTCTTCGTTTTTTTGTTCTTATTGCTGCGGGTGCGTTGTTTATCCGTGTGATTTTGCACCATTTCAAAGTCAATGCGGCGCGTTTCCGTGCTCGCGGCAAACACGCGCACCGTCACTTTGTCGCCGATCATATAGCGCTCGGAACCGAATTCAGCTTCAAAGAGCATCTTTTTGTCGTCGTAATAGAAATACTCCCAGCTGTTGAGACGACTGACATGCACGAACCCTTCGACGAACACGCCGGTAAGCGTAACGTAAACGCCCGCAGGATTGGCGCCCGTAATGACACCCTCAAAGCACTTGCGGCGGTACCCGGAAATATAGTCGGCCTTCATCCAGGCGACGATGTCACGAGAAGCGTCGTCGGCGCGTCGTTCTGCCGCCGACGTCAACAAACCGAGCACTTCCCAGGTCATGTCAACCTTGCTCTTCTTGACTGTTTTTTCGCCCTGAGCAGCCGCTAGCTCCGACATGCGTGCCTGCATCAGCTCCTGCGGCGCCTGCGCCAACACCGGTTCGTAGCGCTCGCCCTTCAAAATAGCACGGATGGTGCGGTGCACCAGCAGGTCCGGATAACGGCGAATCGGCGAAGTGAAGTGCGTATAGGCGTCGTAATTGAGGCCGTAGTGCGGCTTCTTGTCGGGGCTGTATACAGCGCGCTGCATGCTGCGAAGCAAAAGCGTATTGATGACTTCGGCTGCCGGCAGCGTTTCGGCTTCATGCGCCACCTTGGCGTAATCCGCAGGAGTGGGTTTTCCTCCGCCCGAGAGTTTGAGACCGAAGGCGCCGAGCGTCGTACGCAGATTGGCGAGCCGATCTGCCGGCGGCGCATCGTGCACGCGATACAGGCTCTTGGCCTTGTTCTGACCGATGAAGTCTGCGGCGCACACATTGGCCGCAAGCATGCACTCCTCAATCAGACGATGCGCATCGTTGTGGTCGCGTTTGCGGATGGCCACGATCTTCTGCGTCTGCGGATCCGTTACGATTTCGGTTTCGGCCGACGTAAAGTCCGCAGCTCCGCGGCGACCTCGGGCCTGAAGCAACGCCTTAAAGAGTGCGTAGAGATTGTTGATGTCGGTAAGGTTGCCTCCGCGCACCAAAAAGTCCTGCACGTCGCCGTTGAGCGCGTTCCAGACACTCGTATAGGTAAGACGCGCCTTGGACCGAATCAGTGCCGGATAGAACTGATAAGCCGTCACCTCGCCCTTCTCCGAAACGATCATGTCGCAGACAAGCGAACAGCGATCTACTCCCGGATTGAGCGAACACAGGCCGTTACTGAGCTTCTCGGGCAACATCGGCACCACGCGCGTCGGGAAGTACACGCTCGTGCAACGCTGCTGAGCATCGGCGTCAAGCGGACTTTCGGGCGTGACGTAATGACTTACGTCGGCAATGGCGACCAAAAGGCGCCAACCGCCTTCGCCGTCATTGAGCGGAGCACACCATACCGCATCGTCAAAGTCGCGGGCATCTTCGCCGTCGATCGTCACGAGACCAACATCTCGAAGATCAACTCTCTCCTCGATTTCCTTGTCGCTTTCGACCGCATCGGGCAGCGCCTGAGCCTGCGTCTGGGCCTCCTCGGAAAATTCGCTCGGGATACCGAGGCGAGCAAGCGTCATGTCGATTTCGCTTTGCGTGGAGTCGATGGGGCCGATCACGCGTCCGACCGTACCGGTCAACGGCACAATGGCGGAAAACGGCTTGCAGCAAGACTCGTCAATCTTCATCGTGAAGAATTGCTGCTGAAGTTTCTTGACAGCGTTCTTATCCAAACGATTGGCAAACGAAGAGCCGCAGCCTTCCACGCCGGCCGACTTTGCATAGTTAATGGTGCAAACGGGTTCACGCAATGCACGGCTAACCAGAATGCGCGCTGCAAACCCGTAGTCGTCGTTGACATAAGCACCGTAAACAACATCCCCCGGCAACAAACCGTGGTGCGGATTGGAACTTTTAACGCCTTCGACAATCTTGTCGGGATTCTTAAGACTGCGAATCTTGAATTCGCCGGTTCGATTGCCGACCAGACGCACAAGATCTTCTTGCTTTGAAATACCGGGACCACGCGTGTAATGACGGGCTTGCTGAGCCGGCGCAATGATTTCGCTTGCCAAAAGCCTTTCAAAAGCCTCCTTTGCCGCAGCAAGCGTCACACCGAACGTTTCGTGATAGCACTTAGTGAAGACGGTTTTGGAAAAAGAATCCCCTTGGACAAGGACAAATGCCCTGTCGGCGTAATTGGAGGTGTTCTGCTTCTTCTTTTCGGGAGATGCCTTGGATCGACTGGGTTTCTCGTGAACTTTCTTTTGCATTTCGAATTCTCTATGTGCTCTCGGAGCATCAATTGGCTACAAAACGGCAGACGCATCGGCAACATCCTTCTCGTCGGCCTCGAATCAAGCGCATCATACCTGAGGAAAAATGACGGAACTCTGACAAGATGATGCCGACTATCTGAACAGACCGATCAGTTGCGGCGCAGAGCCTGTCGGCAAGTCTTTTGAGCAAGCAATTTCTCCTAAAAATTGCTCGCAGAAATTTTTTTCGAAAATCGTTTGACATTTTTATTCTGTTTGGTAATAATTCGCGTCTCAGAAAATTTGTGCCCAAGTGGCGAAATTGGTAGACGCACTGTGTTCAGGTCGCAGCGCCGAGAGGCATGCTGGTTCGAGTCCAGTCTTGGGCACCAAACACAAATTTCTGAAACGCTGCAAAAAAGGACGCTCGCCATTCGGTGATGCGTCTTTTTTTTTCGAAAATTTCCGGTTATGCACATCACACTGCGTCAGCTTGAAATCTTTCTTGGTATCTACGATCAGAAAAGCTTGTCAAAAGCTGCTGCCAAACTCTGTGTGACGACAAGTGCGGCAAGTCAGTCGCTCAAAGAACTCGAGAGAATACTTGGAACAGAACTGTTCGAACGAAAATCCAATGGCTTGTTTCCGACAGATGCTGCCTCTGCTCTCCTCCCTCTGGCCACACTGGTCGTAACTAAAGCCAGCGAAATTGAGGATATTTTCGCAGCCAGAGAAAAAGGGCTGGCAGGGAAGCTGATCATCGGTGCCAACCGCGCCTGCGGCATTTATATCCTCTCCCGAAGGCTCCCGGAATTCAAGCGACGTTATCCGACTGTGGATCCGATTTTGCTGATTGAAGACAATGAAATCGTAGAAGCCGGAGTTCTTGCCAACCGTATGGATATTGGCTTTATCAGTCGTCCCCCCGTGGATCCATCGTTAACCTTTTTCCCGTGTTTCCGTGACGATTTCGTATTGATCGCCAGCCCGAAGAGTCCATACATATCGGTCGAAGCGACAACGGAAGATTTCTGTTTAGCCACCTGGATCATGGATCAGGAAGCAACGGTAAGCGATGCAGCCAAACGATGGCTTTTGGCCCAGGGAATTACCGTTTCCAACATCCTTACTATGAATACGATGGGCGCGATCAAACGAGCGGTTCAAACCGGTCTCGGATTGGCTGTGATGCCGTTGCTGTCCGTTTCGGAAGAAATTCGCCGTGGAGATTTGGTTGAGTTGAGAAAAGAGGTTAATCCGGATCATAAAAAAGAAAGCAGCCGCTGCATCTACGCGATCTACAAACAAGAGCATTTGCCTGCATTGCGAGAGCTTTTCTTCAAGGAATGCAACATTTCTCCGCTGTCAACGCTCTAGTACCCAAAAAAAGAGGTCCTGTCGAACCAACAGAACCTCAAATGTCTGCCTTTTGGCAACAGCAGACCTCCACTGCCAAGAAACAGACGAGATTAGGAGAAGAATGTTTGCTTATTTTGCTTTGAGTGCATAGGCAGCTGCATGTTCGCCGCTACGGCGACCGAAGACGACGGTATCGGCAATAGCATTACCTCCGAGGCGGTTAAAGCCGTGTACGCCTCCCGTCACTTCTCCTGCCGCATACAGCCCCGGAATCGGGCGACTTTGGATGTCCAGCACCTCGCTTTCCGGCGTGATCGCCACCCCACCCATCGTATGATGAATGCCGGGAGCAACAGCTACTGCATAGAAAGGAGCCTTTTCAATACCAAGCGGCATATCGGGACGACCGAATGCTTCGTCTTTTCCTGCCTTGCGGAACTTGTTGTAGTCGCTGGCCGTCTTTTCGAGAGTTTTCGCATCCATGTCACAAATCTTGGCCAGCTCAGCCAGAGTATCAGCTTTCTTGAGCATACCCAGGTGATCATAGCCTTGCACCATCTTTGCAGACTTATAGAGGTTGCTGTCAAAAACCAACCAAGCTCGCTTTTGAGGCTGATGCAAAATTGCGTCGCTTGCGCGGTCACGTGTTGTAAGTTCGTTCACGAAACGCTCACCGTTGATGTTGACCATTACAGCGCCGACTCCGCGAACGGTTTCGCTGATCAAAATACGGCTGTCGAGGCCAACGGTCGGATGAGCCTGAACCCAATCGATATCGGTCATGGAAGCACCGATATTGAGAGCCATGGTAATGCCGTCGCCGGTACTCGTTACATTGTTTGAACTCGTCATGTCCTTGAAGGTCGGACGATAGAAGGCAATCATCTGCTTATTCTGACCGTAACCGCCGGTTGCCAAAACCACCGCTTTCGCTGCAATTTTGTAGTAGCCGGAGTGCTTGCCATGCACAATGGCTCCGGCAATTTTGTAGTCTTTGTCGAGCAAAAGCTTGACGGCACGGGAATTCACCCGGGCGCCAACGCCTTCTTTTGTAGCTTGGGCGCGTAACACATCCACAATGTGCGGCCCGACAGACATACCTCCGTGGGGACGGTGCGTTCGATCAACGGCGGCTCCTCCGGAACGTTTGACGTCCGAAAGATCAGCCCCCATGTCTTCCAACCATTTGACGCCGTCGGCGCTACCTTCAGCAAGAATTTGTACAAGCTTCGGATCGTTTTTGCCACGCCCGCCCTTCATGGTGTCTTTGACATACTGATCAACGGTATCCTTAATGCCTTTCTTAGCCTGTTGAGGCGTCCCGACAGCGTTGTAACCGCCGGCAGCGAGCATTGAATTGCCGCCTGCAAAAGAATGTTTCTCAAGCAAAACCACCTTGGCTCCGGCGCGCTTTGCCGCAATTGCCGCATTTAAGCCGGCCGAACCCGCACCGATCACCAGTACGTCAACCGTTTCGCGAGGAGCAGACTTTTCGGCGGCTGCAACAGCCTCGTCATCAATCGTTGCATCCCACTTGGCTGATTCAGGAGCATCGGAAAATGGCATCTTCAAATCAAATGTGTGACAGTCATTGCAGACGAGCTTGGGTTTTGCGTGTGCGGTATGACAAGCCGTGCAATTAATGGGACTTCTGTCGCTTAAGTGACTTGCATGCGGATCAAAGTGTTTTGTTTTGTCAGCTAATTTTTTATAGTCTCCGTGACAAGCCATGCATTTGTTGTTGAGATCAATTTCGTCGTCCGGAACGTTAGCAGCCGTCACAGCGTTCGTGCCGTGGCAAGCAGTGCATCCTCCCATACCGGCATGAAAAGAAGCCAGGTCTTGGGCAGTTGCCAGTCCTGAGACAGTGGAAAATAAGGCACTGAGCACAATTGCCGTAATTGGTTTGATCATCTCTTTCTCCTTAGATTCGCAATGCTTCCGGGTATTGACGTAGTGTCAGTAAGCAGCAAAGCGGTGGTTTATGTTGTCAGGCAAAGAGTGTAGGGGCAGCGATAGCGCGGCTTTTGACTTGAATCAAACGCAAAGACGTCCGTGTTTCGAAGTTTTGTATCACGGTTAAGTTTTTCTAAACCGGCAAAACTCCAGCAGCTCGAAAAGCTCTCTAATCAATTGTCCCGACGTTAATATGTCAAGAAACCTCAAAAAAATTCTGGATGAGACTTTTTGCGCATTCATGCCATTTCTTCTCATAGTGTGCCATTCGATCGCGCCGATTCGGTTCTCGCACTAGGCTTCTGACTGCCTTCCAACGATTTTGACGGTCATGTGGTTTTCATCTTCTTGTCTTTGCAAAGCAGCTACGGAACTTGTGCTGTTCTTCACCTTGACAGGGATCACTGTACCTGTCAGAGCCGAGGCGGCTATTGCGACGAGCCAAGCAGCGGAGGCCCAAGGAATCGCGACTGCAGACTCGCGCATCCACTATGTCATCGGCATCGGTTCAGCCTTGCTTATCGGCATCATCCTGGGCAACGTGGTCTATTTTTGGCGTCGTGCGGAACGCATCGAAAGAGAACTCGACGAACTCAGGGAGTAGCGCATTGCTCACGCCCGCGAGAAGAACAAAGAAAACGATAACCTATTCGTCTGATCAACCAAAACGATGCCGACACGTCAAAAAGCCCGCATGCCAAGACCGACACACGGGCTTTCGCAAGGTCCTTTGGTGCGAATTAAGCAGCGCTGCGAGCGTTGAGATCCTCAATGAGAGCCGGCAAATCACCGATGCTCTCGATCACATAATCGGCACCGGCGGCATAGAAGCGCTGACGAGCCGATTTGATCTGTTCGGCGCGCTTGGCTTCAGGCAACGCCGCCCAGCTCTGCGCGTCCAGACCGATCATGGAGCTGCCCACACAGACGCCGACGGCAATCACGCCCGCGTTCTTTGCTTCGGCCATGTCGGAGGTCGTATCGCCCACCTTCACAACCTGACGCACGTTTGATAGACCGAGGCCGCGCATATTGGAGAAAATCATGTACGGCCAAGGACGGCCGAAACCGTTGTTGCTGTCGGCCGTTTGAACCATTTCGGGTGCGTAGCCGCCCCTGCGGGCGCCTTCGGTCACCACAGCCATCATTTCCCGGGTAAAGCCGGTGGTCGAACCCACGCGGATCTCGTTTTGACCGAGATACTCCATCGTTTCGAGAATGCCTGGAATCAGATCACAATGTCGATCAAGCACAGCCATCAGGGCCGGTTCAAAGTCGGCATAGATCTTTTCGGCATCGGCGTCGGTTGCCGCGGCACCGTACTTGTCCTGCCAGGCTTGCGCAATACGAGGCATCGCGAGCATCGTCTTGATGTGATCACGTTTCAAAAGCCCCATCGGCGCACGAACTTCCTCGTCCGTCACGTCAATGCCGGCGCGGCGAAATGCTTCCTTAAACGCCGAAACAGGACTCGTGCAACCGAAGTCAACCGTCGTACCCGCCCAATCGAAAATCACGCCCTTGATGCGGTTCATTACATAAACTCCTTGGTGTACTGTGCAAACAATTCAAGAATGCGGTCGGCGTCCGCGTCGTAGATTTCGCCGATGTTGCCGATGCGGAAGGTGTCTCGGTCGGTGAGCTTGCCCGGATAGATCACATAACCCTGTTCCTTGAGCCAATGGTGCATGTGCTTGAAGTCGAGGTTGCGACCTTCCGGATAAAGGAAGGTGGTGATGATCGGCCCCTGGAAGGCTTCGCTGACGAACGGTTCAAAGCCAAGAGCACGCATTCCTTCACGCAACTTGCGGTTTGTAGCTGCATAGCGTTCGCCGCGAACCGTCACTCCGCCCTCTTGCTGCAGTTCCTTGAGCGCCTGCGCAAAAGCGGCCACGACGTGGGTAGGCGACGTAAAGCGCCACTTGCCGTTGTCCTTTTCCATCGTCTTCCACTGGGAGTGCAGATCGAGCGAAATCGTGCGGGCGTTGCCTTTGGTAGCCGTAAGCGCTTCGCGGCGGGCAATGATGAAGGAAAAGCCAGGGACACCCTGGATGCACTTGTTCGCAGAAGAGATCAGAAAATCGATGCCGAGCTCGGCCACGTTCACATCCACGGCGCCGAAGGAGCTCATGGCGTCCACGATAAAGCGCAGGTTGTGGTTCTTCACGACTTCCGAGACACTCACCAGATCGTTGATGAGGCCCGAAGTCGTTTCGTTGTGCACGATGCTGATCGTCGTGATCTCGGGATGTGCGGCAATCACCGCCTCCAGACGGGCAGCGTCGACGCATTCGTTCCAAGCGAAGTCTTCACGCACAAAGGCGATGCCGTAGCGCTCCAGAATCTGGCACATGCGTTCCGAATATGCGCCGTTGACGGGCACGAGCACGCAGTCATTCTTACCGACCACGGAACTGAGAACGCTTTCCACGCCGAACGTACCCGAACCCTGCATCAGTACGGTGGTGTAATCAGTTTCGGAAACGTGGGCAAGCGTGAGGAGTTCACGGCGCACGAACTGGGTCATTTCTTTGTAGTCGTCGTCCCACGTGCATCGATCAACAAGCATTTCCTTACGCACGGACAATGACGTCGTCAGGGGACCCGGGGTCAAAAGTTTGTAGGTATTCGGATCG
Organism: Sutterella sp. AM11-39; assembly: GCF_003472385.1. GTDB lineage: Bacteria > Pseudomonadota > Gammaproteobacteria > Burkholderiales > Burkholderiaceae_F > Duodenibacillus > Duodenibacillus intestinigallinarum. Next base: position 27,948 of record NZ_QRLV01000007.1, read on the forward strand.
GCAATCATGACAAAACAAAAAAGAAAACTGCCGACTCCCGTTTGAGAGCCGGCTTATTGAAAATCAACAGAATTATTTGCCGGCGTCCTTGACCATCTTCTGGTGCTTCTGCAGCAGTTCGACGGTCAGCGGCTCTTTATAGAAGCTCGGACGAGCAGGCTTGTTTTCAGCGGAAACCGTTTCACCTTCGTAAAGTGCCACGGGGTAGAACTTCAAGAGTTCGGGGCGGCCGTACTTGACGATGATTTCAACGACCTTTTGAGCGTTCGGATTGGTCTTGGCTCCCTTGTCAACGACTGCGGCAGCTTCCTGCAGCTGAAAGTTGCCCTCTGTCGGATCGATGTAGTCGATCGGCAGTCCGCGTGCCTTGTCGGCCACAGCCTGATGGCGCAAACCGAAGCCGACGGCCGCCTCACCGGCACGCAGCTTCTTCAAAGGACCGGAACCGGACTTTTCAAGATGGGCGCCGGCATTCTTTTCAATCGCCGCCACCGTCTTGGCACCGGCTTCTTCACCCTGCGCAGACATCACAGCCTGCGTCATGAGCCAAGAGGTGGAACTGCCCATGATGTCGGGCACGGAAATGTGGCCGGCATATTCGGGCTTGGCAAGATCGGCGATGGACTTCGGAGCTTCGAGCTTGCTTTGCTTCAAAACTTCGGTATTGACGAAAAGTGCACCCGTGTTGCCCAGAATCGGAGTCCAATAGGACGGAGACGGCTGAATGGTTTTGGCCTTGTTCTGAAGATCTGCAAAAAGCTTTTCCTTTTTCTGGAAGCTGTCGAGGTAGTAGGTCGATAACGTCACCACGTCGGCTTCGATGTTCTTGCCTTCGGCCGCAAGCTTGCCGCCCAGCTCGGACGTGCCGAACGACTGGATAAGATAGGCACCCTTCATGCCATTTTTGTCAAGGGCATTCTTCATTGCCGTCTGAGCTTCTTCATCGGCGTTGGTGTAGATCACAACTTCGGCGGTCTTGGCGGGCGCCGCGGTACTCTTGCCCTTGTCGGCGTCGGTACCGCTGTCGTTGCCGCAGCCAACCATGGCAGCACACAAACAAGCAGCAAAAGTCAGTTTGAAACAGGTCATCGGTTGCATTTCTTTTAAGCTCCGGTGGAAACAGGTGAAAGCGTGGGAGTACGGCTCGAGCTCAGGCGGCGCATGATCGACTGAATCAGACCGCCCTGCGGGTTCTTTCTTGCACGTTCCGCAAGGGCGTCGCAAATGAGCTTGACCGCAACATTGGTAAAGAAAATCAAAAGCGAGAGCACAAAGATTTCTTCGAACTTCTCGAAATACTGGAGTTCCTTGATCTTCGTGGTGATCAGCATGGTGCGGGCGCCCGACAGGAACACGACGGCACTGATGGTCACCATGGAACTCACGAACATGTACTGGAACATCTGCCAGAGCGTAGCGGCGGAATTGGGCACCACGACGCGCATGACGGTCTTGAGCCAACTGTCGCCCATCAAGGCGCCGGTGGTTTCCCAACCGGCGTTCATCTTGCTCAGAGCCGAAGTGGCCATCAGGTAGGGCGACGTGAAGAAGTGCACCAGGTTGACGAGCACCAGAATGGCAAACGTGTTGGCCAGCATCGTGCCGCTCATGGCAAAGAGAAAGCCGATACCGAGCACCATGCCGGGCACGGTGTTGGTGAGCATGGCAAAGCTGTCCATCGTCGTCCGGCACCAGCCCTTAAGCTGAGAGCGTGCATTGACCATTGCTGCGGCGTAACACAGCAACGTGCCGGTCACGGCACTTGCTAGGGCCACTCCGACCGAATTGCCGTAGACCTCCCAGACGACACTGTCGGAGAGAATGCGGGAGATCACGTCAAGCGTAAAAACAGGCTTATAGGGCCACTGCTCAACGAAAGGCACCACGAACATCACGGCAAAGACCGAAAGCAGTACGGCGGCGATAATCACGTAGTAGCCGGCAAAAAGCGCATCGCGCACGCGGTTGCGGGCAGGCGGCTGATAATTGATGCGGTTGTATCGGAAGTTGAATCGCTCGACGTACTTCAAAAGCATCACGGAAGCAATCGAAGGAACGAGCATCGCCATGGCGATCACGGCACCGCGGCCGAAGTCAGGCACGGCACCCATCATCGTGGTGTAGAGCTCGGTGGCAATGACGTCGTATTGACCGGCGATTGATACCGGAATACCGAAGTCAGTGAAAGACAAGAAAAAGCTGAGAATGAAGGCCGAGCACAACGCACCTACCACCGGACGCAACGCCGAAATGTAGAAGGTGCGCCAGGGACTGTCGCCCATCAGGCGGCTCACCGTAATCGTGTTGCGGTCAATGTAGTGGAAGGCGTTGGAAAGGATCAGGAATGCGGGCGGAAGCGTGTAGATTACGTCAGCGATCAACAGCCCCCAGAAACCGTAGATCGAAAACGGCAGCACGCCGAAGATTTGGCTCACCAGCCCCAGACGTCCGAAGGAATAGATCACCGCAAAGCCGTAGGTGATCGAAGGCAGAAAAAGCGGTAAAAGAATGACGATCTGAAAGACCTTCTTGGCCCAAGGGTTGAGTCGCGTGAAATGCAGACCGTAGGCACAGCCGAAGGCAAGCACAGCAGCGATAACCGCCGACAAGCCCGACACGGCAAAGCTGTTGGAAAGCGCATTCCAGAAGCGCGGTTCCGAAAGAAGCGAGGTGTAGTTCGCAAGCGTCAGGCTGCCGTTGCCGTCCAAGATCGACTGAAACAAAACGCAGCCGAGCGGATAGAGCAACACAGCCGAGAGCGTGAGCACCACCAGGGCAAACACGATCTTGAGTTCGCGGCGCTCGCGCCCGAAGAGTTTATCCGTAAGAGTGGTCATGACAGTCATCCCGCAACTTAAGCCAGAGCACCAGATTCGGCTTTGAGCGTTGCGGCGTTCTTAGGGTTTGGGCCGCTGAACAGCTTCAGGATGTTGGTGCGCTTGACCATCAACTGGGAAATGATGAAGTCATTGACGAAATCGTCTGCGGGCTTGTTGATGATCGTCATCGGATCGGCAAACTGCGCGATGCGTCCGTTGTTGATGATGAGCACGCGGTCCGAGAGCGTGAGCGCCTCTTCCGGGTCATGCGTCACAATGAGCGTCGTGAGCTCAAACTGACGGGCGATCATGCGGATTCGTTCTTTAATGGACTCCTTGATGAGACCGTCCAAAGCCGAGAGCGGTTCGTCGAGCAGCAGAATGCGAGGCTTGAGAACCAACGTACGGGCAATGGCCACGCGCTGCTTCTGACCGCCGGAAAGTTCGTCGATGCGCTGGTGCAGATGCTTTCTCAATCCCAGAAGATCAATCAGTTCATTGACTTCCTCGGGAGTGGATGCGGAAGGGTTGTTGCGAAGACCGTAGACGATGTTGTCGTGAGCGTTCAAGTTCGGGAACAGCGCAAAGTCCTGGAACACGATGTTGAAGCCGCGCTTTTGCATCGGCACATTTGTGAGGTCCTCGCCGTCGAACATAATTTTGCCCGAGGTCGCTTGCGTCAGGCCGAGAATCAGATTCAGAAGCGTCGTTTTGCCGCAGCCCGACGGACCGAGGATGGAGACAATTTCACCTTTGCGAATGGAGAGCGAAATGTCCGAAAGGATGGTTCGATTTCCGTAGCTCTTGTTGATGTGTTTGAGGGTGAGCATTTCTTAGCGTCTTGAAATTGAATTCTGGGCAGACGCCATTTTGAGAGCTGCTTGTATCGAAGCCGTGACAGTTCTGTGACGAGTCTTTGTCTGTTTTATGACGCTTTTATGACAAGATGCATCCATTGAGCAAATCCTCTCCTGCCTATAATCCGACTGACCACTCGACTGATTTTTTGCTCCTGCAAATTTATGAAAACCATTCGTCTGCTTTATCCGGACTGGCTCAGCGGCGGGCTTGAGACTTACTACTTCGGCGCCAACCTGCTGCAGCACATTCTTCCTGCCAATCCGAATCAACCGCTGGTCAAAGTTGACATTCCGACTCCGGACGGTCGTCAGCGCAAAGTTCAAGACGGCATCGCCGGAAAAGACGAAGTGCTCGCCGGCATTCGAGCCGCACAAGCCGCCATTGAAAACGAAGCCCCGCAGCGGATCATCACGATCGGCGGCAATTGTTTGGTATCCCAGGCACCATTCGATTATCTGCACGGGCTTTATCCCAACAGCGGCATTCTGTGGCTTGATGCTCATCCGGACGTTTCCATGCCCGAGGACGGTTATCCCAATGCACACGCCATGGTCTTGGGGGCATTGCTCGGAGCCGGTGAACCGTCAATGGCGGGACTCATGAAAAACCCCGCGTTCAAGCCCGATGAGCTACTTTATGTCGGTCTTCAGGGACTGCACGACTATCAAGCCAAGTTCCTGGACAACTTAGGCGTCAACTACAAAGTGCAGACAGAAAACTTCGTTTCTGACGACGACATCAGAGCGTTTGTGCAAAAGTTCGATCATGTCCTCGTGCATCTGGATATCGACGTACTTGATCCTCAGTACTTCCACTCCACCTATTTCGCTAATCCGAATCTTGTCGGAGACGGTTCAGGAGGCGGACGCATGACAATGGATCAACTTGCTTCAATCCTGCATCTTGTTGCCGCTAACTCAGAAATTGCAGGCTTAACGATTGCCGAATACCTTCCGTTTGACGAAGAGCGTCTGCACAAGCTTTTCGGCTCATTGAAGCTTTTCACTGATTAATTTTTTTAGAGGACTTCCATGTCGGTTTTGATGCCCGAACCCAAGAACACGCTGCTTGGTAAGGACACTGTTTACAGCGATCGCTACAACCCGGACTTGCTTCAGCCGATTCCGCGCGCACTCGGGCGCGATGCCATCGGCGACCATGATTTCCGCGGCACGGACATCTGGCGCCTCTATGAGCTCTCTTGGCTCAATGAACAGGGCATCCCGCAGACGGCCGTGGGTGAACTTCTGGTACCGGCCAGCACGCATTCCATTGTGGAGTCGAAGTCTTTGAAGCTTTACGCGGGCTCCTTTGCCATGACCAAGATGAGCGGCAAAGATGAAGTGGCTCACCGCATGGCCGAAGACCTGTCGTCCCGTCTGGGGGAACAAGTCGAAGTACGTCTTTACGATGTAACCGCCTATCCCGGTGCCGTGCGTGCGATGCCGGGCATCAATCTTGACACCCTGACGCTGTCTGAAGGCGATATCGTGAACGCGTATGAAACCGAGCCGGCCTATCTGAAGTTTGACGAAAATCGCTCGGAGACGGCTACCGAAACGTTTTCGACCTCCGTTTTCCGCTCTCTCTGCCCGGTCACGGGGCAACCCGATCTGGCAAGCATTCTGATTTCCTACACAGGTAAGGCGATTGATCAGGCCGGCCTCTTGAAATATCTCGTTTCTTACCGCTGCCACCGCGGGTTCCACGAGCAGTGCGTCGAACAGATCTTTCACGACTTGCGCGCAACCTTTGCGCCGGAAATGCTTGAGGTGTACGCCTGCTTTACCCGACGCGGCGGCATTGACATCAATCCGTTCCGGTCATCGATGCGTGACACTCCTGACGAGATCATTCGAGAGATGCGTCAGTAGATTTTCGAACAGTTGACGACAGATCGCGACAATTAAAAGCAATTTCTCTTATTGAGGCTGCAAATCATGGCTACTCCCTATCAATTTCAATGCGACTACATCGCCGGTTGCACGCCGCAGATCATGGACGCTTTGCTTCGCCACAATCTCACCGAAGTGCCCGGCTACTGCGAAGACATGTTCTGCAAGGAAGCCGAAGCGAAAATCCGCGAAGCCTGCAAGTGTCCTGACGCCGGCGTATTCTTCTTTGCGGGCGGTACGATTTGTAACCTCTCCTTGATTTCTGCCGTTCTGCGGCCCTGGCAGGGTGTTCTGGCGGCACCGAGCGGCCACATTGCCGCACACGAAACGGGAGCCATCGAAGCCACCGGCCACAAGGTGCTTGAAATTGACGCTGTCGACGGCAAGCTGACGGCCGAAGCTGTCAAGAAGGCGCTTGTTTCCTACCGCACCAACGCCGAACGCATCTTCTACGTGGAACCCGGGCTCGTCTACATTTCCAACCCGACGGAATTGGGGACTCTTTACAGCCTCGCGGAACTCGAAGAACTCTCCAAGGTCTGCCGCGAAGAAGGACTCTTTCTTTATGTCGACGGCGCGCGTCTTGCCTATGCGCTTGCTGCAGGCGACATCAAACTTGAAGACTACGCACGTCTCACCGACGCCTTCTGCATCGGCGGCACCAAGTGCGGTGCGCTGGGCTGCGAAGCCTTGGTTATCACGGATCAGAAGCTTGCGAGCGACTTCCTCTCGGCTCAGCGCCAGCGCGGAGCGCTTCTGTCCAAAGGTCGTCTTGCGGGATTGAGTTTCTCGACTTTCTTTACCGATGATCTTTACGGGAAGATCGGCAAGCGAGCTATTGAGCAAGCCATGATGCTCAAGACTGCATTTGTGCGTGCGGGCATTGAGCTCTACATCGACTCGCCCACCAATCAGCAGTTTGTGCTACTGAACGATGCTGCAATTGAACATCTCAAAGGGAAATTCATCTGGGAAGACTGCGGCAAACACAGCGACGGCCGTACAATCGCACGCTTCTGCACGGCGTGGTCGACAACGGATGAAGCACTGCAGGCGCTGCTTGATGCGCTCGGCGAGATGGCTTCGGAAGCAAAGGTCTAGGAAATCTCTAGGCATGTCCGGACGGAAGGTGATCGAGAACGGATGCCTTCCGCTTTTCTTCTATATTCTTCTAATCTTCTAAAAATCGTAGAAGATTAGAGGAAAAATCCGACAAGCAAAGAACTTTGGAGCAACTCAGACCGACTCCAAACCCAGCATCTTCATCACGGTCGGCAGTCCCGAAGGCAGTTCGCCCTGCGCTCCGGGAACCGGCCGAGTCCCCGCTTCACTGTGAAAATCACTGCCGGTACTGATGGCCAATCCGTAAAAACGGGCAAACTGAAGCGCCTTCTCGGTAAACGACGGACTTTGCGAGCCGCTCACGACCTCAATGCCATCACCGCCGCATTCGGCAAAGCCTTCGACTAAAGCATCAAGCTGCCAGTCGGCAGAGAAGCTGTAACGACCGGGGTGAGCCAACACGGCAATACCGCGCGCCTTGTGGATGAGCTCGACGGCGTCGGCCACCGATCCCCAAGGAGCGGCCACATACGCGAGCTTTCCTTCGCCGAGGTATTTGTCGAAGGCTTCCTGCTGATTCTTGACGATGCCGCGCTTCATGAGCGCCTTGGCAAAGTGCAGACGCGAGAGATTGCTTTCGCGGGCCGAAAAAGTCATGGCCTCTTCGAACATCCCCTCAATACCGAGTTCTGCAAAGCGTTCTGCCATCAAAACGGCACGGCGATCTCGCTCAGAACACATCGTCGTTGTGACAGCGAGCAACTCTTCGTCGTGCGGATTGATGCCAAGCCCCACAACATGAATGTTTTTGCCGGCGTAGATCGTCGAGATTTCAATGCCGGTGACAAAAGTAAGGCCCTCAAGCTGCGCGGTACGCTGCGCAAGATCAACACCGGCCACCGTGTCGTGATCGGTCAGAGCCATCGTGCGAACGCCGCACTCGCGCGCAAACCGTACCAGCGCGTCCGGCGCCAAACTGCCGTCGCTGGCTGTTGAGTGCATGTGCAAATCAAGCGTTCCCACCGAGCCTCCTTCTTTCGTCTATCGCGGTTACAAAGATCACTGCCGTGTCGATCACGCTTTGGTGTCGGTACAATCCAAAACCCAAGCAACATTATGACGTTTAGCAGTCGTACGATTATGGCTCGATTCTCCTTCGAAAACCACGTCCCTCAGGTATCTTTTTCAGCCTGGACCGCAGAATCCTCCCAAGTGATCGGTCGCGTCGAACTCAAAGACAACAGCAGCATCTGGCCGGGAGCTGTATTGCGCGGAGATTTGGAGTCCATCACGGTGGGAGTCGGCAGCAACGTGCAGGACAATGCCGTCATTCATACGGAAAAAGGCTTTCCCTGCGTCGTTGAGGACAACGTCACCGTCGGACACGCCGCCGTTTTGCACGGCTGCACCGTCAAAAGCGGCGCCCTGATCGGCATGGGCGCGATTGTGCTCAACGGTGCCGTTGTGGGTGAAAACGCCATTGTCGGCGCTGGCAGTCTCGTTGCCGAAGGCAAAACCGTGGCGCCCGGCACGCTCGTCGTGGGCACTCCCGCCCGTTTCGTGCGCAACCTCACCGAAGAGGAAATCCGCACGATGCACCGCAACACGGCGCATTACGTCGAAGAAGCCCGCCGCTTTGAAGCAGGACTGCGTCGCATCGACTGAAAAAAAATTCGCGTGGCAAAGGCTTGAAATCAAGCATTTTTGCCCTCATTTATAGGCAAATGAGGTTGCTCTATCGAGCGGCCTATCCGACCTGTTTTTTGTGTCCGTCGCCGTTGGCATTTAGTCGGGCGACCATGACGAATCTGAAAATTTATGGCTGATTCTCTCGTTAAGCTCCTTTTTCCCAATCAAAACTGCCACGTGCAGAGCGTTCGCCTGACGGACAGCTGGCAACAGATGAAGGCTTCGCTCGAAGCCCCGGCCCCCGTGCTGCGCATGCTGGGCGAACTTGCCGCTGCCGCCGCTCTGATGGCTTCAGGCCTGAAGTTTGAAGGCGCACTGGTACTGCAAATCGTGGGCGACGGCCCCGTAAAGCTCGCTCTCGTTGAAGTGCGTTCCGGCTTGAAGATCCGCGCCACCGTGCAGATGCGCGCCGGCATGGAAGTTCCCCCCAACGCCACGTTCAAGGACATGGTCAACGCCAACGGCAAGGGCCGCTGCGCGGCAATTCTCGACCTTGCCGATCGCCGCCCCAACGAAGATCCCTATCAGGGGGTGGTGCCTCTGACCGGCAACACCGTCGCAGAAACACTCGAGGGTTTCATGACGATGTCCGAGCAGCTGCCTACGCGCATGTGGCTGTCGGCCGACGACAAGGCCGCCGGCGGCATCATCATGCAGCGCCTGCCCGCCCACGGCGGCAAGGCGGCCGAAGGCACGACCGAGGACACCGTGGAAGAAGGTTTCCGTGAAGTGCAGACCTTCGCACAGACCGTCACCCCCTCGGAACTTCTCGAAATCGAACCGATGGAACTGTGCCGGCGTCTTTTCTGGGAACTCAATCCCAGCGTGCTCGATGAGCTCACCCCCACCTTCTCCTGCCGCTGCTCGCGAGAAAACATCACGCGAATGATCCGCTCGTTCGGCGAAAAGGAAGCGCGCGAAATCATCGCCGAACAGGGTACGCTCAAGGTGCGCTGCGAATTCTGCGGGTCGCTCTATCTGTTCGACTCCAAAGACATTGACGCGATCTTCAGCGATCATCCCGTCAAACAGACCTCGGCTGACATTTCAACCACGAGCAAAGGTTCGGCCTGATTTTTGACTCGGAGCCATCGCACGCTCCGTATAATGAACTTCTGCCTGCAGGCGGGCGTCGTCCTGAAAGCCCGCCTTCGGTTTTTCCAACATTTTCGGTACTTCTATGTTTCGAACCACCAGTCGCCGTACGCTGATCGCTGCAGCGGCGCTCGCCATGACGGGCTGCGGCTTTCGTCTGCGCGGCCGCTTCTCGCTTCCGTTTGAGACGCTCTACATCAGCTATAACCTCAACACCCCGCTGGGCTCTCAGCTTTCGCGCCAGCTCAAGGCGGGTTCCGATGTCCGACTGGTGAATTCGCCTTCGGAAGCGCAGGCCATTCTCTACGTGCTCGGCGAACGCCGCTCCCGCAACGTAGTTGCCTACAACGCATACGGCGATGCGCGTGAGTACGAGTTGAAACTCGAAGTGAGTTTCCGACTGTCCGCTCCCGACGGCGCACAGTACCTGCCCGACACCGTGATTGCGGCCGTGCGTGAAATCTCCTACAACGAGGAGGACTACCTCACTCGCGATGCCGAAGAAGCGCTGGTGATCAACGAGATGCTCTCCGACATCGTCGTTCAGATGGTGCGCCGCATCGAAAAGGCTCAGCCGCCCAAGCAACCTGAAGATCTCACCACCCGCTAACCGTTTTTTCTGACACTCGGGCAAATCCGATGCGCTTTTCCGACCTGGAGTCCTATCTTGCGCAAACCCCTCTGGCACCTCTGTGGGTGATCACGGGCGAAGAGCCGCTTCTGATGCTGGAAGCGGCCGATCTGTTGCGCGCCAAGGCTCGGGAGGAAGGCGCAACGGAACGCGAGGTGCTCAACGCCTCTGCCATCTGGGACTGGTCGAAGCTTCCCGAAAGCTGCACGGCCATGAGTCTGTTCGGTGACAAGAAAATTGTGGAGCTGCGTCTGGCAAGCCCCCGCCCCGGCGTTAAGGGAACGCAGGCGCTCACCGACATTGCTTCGATGCCTTTGGACGGCGTGACGCTTGTCGTCACCATTCCCTACGACTGGAGCCTGAAAAAAGCAGCCTGGTACAAGGCGCTCACCGCCAACGCCGAAGTTGTCGAATGCAACAGCGTTTCGGCTCGAGAACTCCCCTCCTGGTTTGCTGCGCGTCTGGCCAAGAAAAACCTCAAGGCCGAACCCGCCGCCCTCAAGATCCTGTCGGATCGCTGTGAGGGAAACCTTCTTGCCGCAGCGCAGGAAGTCTTAAAGCTCGCCTATCTTTTCCCCGAAGGCTCCGTCATCACGGAAGAGGCAGTCACGGACTCCGTGCGCGATGTAGCCCGCTTTGACGTAGAAAACCTTCTCGAAGCGATGTTTGCGGGCGACGCCGCCAAGTCGCTTCGCATCGTTGAAAACCTCAACGCAGCAGGTGAATCCATCCCCTCCTTCATGTGGATGATCACCGAAGAGCTGCGCATGACGCTGAAATTCCGCGCAGCGATCGACAACGGGTCGGATCGCAACTCTGCGCTGCGTCAAGCCGGTGTTTGGGGTGACCGCTCGGCTCGCATCACGCGCGCAGCGGGACGCCTCAACACCCGCAAATTGTCGAGTGCGTTACTGCTTTGCGCAGACATCGACAAGATCAGCAAGGGTCTGACCGTCCCCAACCGCGACACCGATCCCTGGATTGAAATTGCTGCGCTGGCCGCTTTCGTGGCTTCCTAACCGTTCTCATTCCAACCGCCTTTTGCCGGTCTCTTCCCGCTCCGTCAAGTCTTGAGCCGCTACAATCCAAGAACACGCTTTCGCGTTCTACTGTAGGGTTACAGCATGACGACTTCCGTTTCCAAATTGATGATTGAAGCCGGGCAAAAGGCTCGTGCCGCCTCGCGCCGCATGGCCGCCGCCTCGACTGCCGACAAGAACAAGGTCCTTCTTCGTCTGGCCGAACTGTTGGAGGCTAAGAAAGAGGACATTTTTGCAGCCAACGAACAGGATCTCGTCAAGGCAAAGGAAAACGGACTGAAAGAATCGTTCGTGGACCGCCTGCGCGTCACGGAAAAAGTTCTGGGGCTGATGGCTGAAGGTGCCCGACAGACTGCGGCCCTTCCCGACCCCGTCGGTGAAATTTCCGAGATGCGCCGTCGCCCCTCGGGCATTCAGGTCGGACGCATGCGAGTGCCGCTTGGCGTTCTCGGAATCATCTATGAGTCGCGTCCAAACGTGACGGTGGACGCGGCCTGTCTTGCCGTCAAATCCGGCAACGCCTGCATTCTGCGCGGCGGCTCGGAGGCGTTTGAAACAAATCGCATTCTGGGTGAACTGGTGCAACAAGCTCTGACTGAAACCGGCTTACCGACTGAGGCCGTGCAGATCGCTCCCACTACTGATCGCGATTTCGTGGGCGAAATGATTCGGGCCAACAAATACGTCGACGTGATTATTCCGCGCGGCGGCAAAGGACTGATTGCGCGTCTTGCGGCAGAAGCCACCGTGCCGATGATTCACCATCTTGACGGCATCTGCCACACTTACGTCGACAAGGACGCTGTCATTGACATGGCTGTTTCCGTCACCGACAACGCCAAGACGCAGCGTTATTCGCCTTGCAACGCCACGGAAACGCTTCTGGTCCACGAAGCCGTTGCAGACGTATTTCTGCCTCGCATCGGGAAAATCTTTGCGGAGAAAAACGTGGAGATGCGCTGCGACGCCAAGTCAAAGGCCGTTCTGGAAGCCTCGGGGCTGTCCTGCGTCGACGCTGATCCGTCGGATTGGGATACCGAGTACAACGCGCCGATCATTTCGATTGCGGTGGTAAAGAGCCTTGATGAGGCCATCGCCTTTATCGAAGAGCATTCGTCCAAACACACGGACGCCATCATCACCAATAATCTGCAAGCTTCTCAACGCTTCCTGCGTGAAGTGGATTCCGGCAGCGTCATGGTGAACTGCTCGACGCGTTTTGCCGATGGCTTTGAATATGGGCTCGGAGCGGAGATCGGCATCAGTACGGGAAAATTGCATGCCCGTGGACCGGTGGGGCTTGAGGGTTTGACGAGCCTGAAGTATGTGGTGATCGGCAACGGAGAAGGACGACAATGAGACGCAGACCAGCCAACATCATTTGAGACCATCACTTACGAGGTGCACGGCTGGTCAGGGTTTTCGTCACCTCCTTTAGGAGGTGACCAAAGTTCCTAATCTTTGGTACGTAGTCGGCAGAACAATCGAGTTGTAGCATCACCTGAAAGAACCACAAAGATCAGGTTCGATGTCATCACGGTCGAGGTGTACGACCGGAAAAGGAGAAAAAAATGTTGCAACGTCGAGATTTGTTCAAAGGCTTATGTGCAACGGCAGTCGCTCCCGTGCTTGGTTCCGCAGCAACTCAAGCAATCGCGATGCCCCGACAGGATAAATGGTCTCTGTCGGCTATCCATCTGACTGCTCTTGATCTTCCTCCCGAAAAGTTGGCCGTAGAAGCCCATAAAGCCGGATACGACGCCATCGGCATTCGTATCAATCCGATTTCCAAGGGGTCCGTATCCTATCCCTACAAGGCTGGCAGCAAGGAGCTTCGTTCCTTCAAGAGCCTTTTGGCCGATCTCGGTATGCGCGTCAACGGTGTGGACGGTTTTGCCTTAAACAGCAACACTGACCCCACTCAATTTGCCGGTATTTTTGAAACGTGCGGCGAACTGGGCATCAAATCGCTGTGCATCTGCGGCGATGCTCCGGACAAGCCCAAATTTGCAGCTATGTTTGCCAAGATGTGCGAAATGGCCAAACCTTACGGCTTCCGCATTGACCTTGAATTCATGGCGTGGCGTACCATCGGCACGCTGGAACAGGCCTATGAACTCGTCAAGATGGCCGGTTGCTCCAACGGTACCATCGCCGTTGACTCCCTGCATCTGTACCGTTCCGGTGGTACCGCTGCCGATCTCGACAAGATCCCGGCTCGCTATCTGGGGGACATTCATCTGTGCGACGCGGTCAAGAATCCACCGATCGACCGCAAGCTCATTGCTCAGGTTCGTGCCGGCAAAGCCAATCTCGACAGTACCTCCGGTACGCCGAAGGGATTCGAAGGACTGGTCAACGAAGCCCGCCTCGGTCGTCTGCTTCCAGGCGACGGCGAATTGCCTCTGGTCGACTTTATGCAACATATGCCCAAGTCCTGCGCTATCGGTGTTGAAGTCCCCGTCCCGGGCCTGGCTCCGGAAACGGTTCTCAAGCTCTCCTATGAGCATTCGATCCGCGTGCTCAATAAGCTCTAAAGAGCCAGTTTCGCCCAATTGAAGCAAGCCTCCGTTGCAATTGCTGTAGCGGAGGCTTTTCGCATGATCTTCAGAAAAGTCAAGCCAAAACGAAGCTTATTTCAGACAAGGTTCGCCTTTGCCTGTAAAGCGTACCGTGCTCCGGATTTGCCGGCTTCCCGACCAAACACAAAGCAGTCGGTAATGGAGCATCCTCCCAACCGATCCTTTCCGTGCACTCCTCCGGTTGTCTCTCCGGCTGCGTACAGACCGCCGATGGGAATGCCCTGAGCATTGAGTACTCTGGCATGTTCATCGATTCTCAAACCACCACAACAGTAGTGCACATACAATCGTTCTTTTCCATAAAAGTAGGGAGGCTTATTAATCTCTTGGGTAAACATGTTTTTACCGAAATCTTCGTCAATGCCCTTGCGAGCAAAACTGTTGTATCGCTCCAAAGTCTGACGCAACGTATTCTTGTCGACTCCCATCCCAGCAGCCATTTCCTCAACGGTATTTGCTACCGACACAATTCCGTTCATGATCTTTGAACTTCGACTCGCACCCTGAATCGACTGTGAATCTGTGATAACCCAGCACTGTTCATTCGGCAGTTTGCGGATAGCCGTACTGATCTCGTTCCATGACGAGCCTTCGTTGACAAATCGCCTTCCCTGTGCGTCCACGTAGATATCGGCGCCGACATAGTCTGTCAATCGCCCTCCCCAAAAGGGAATCACCATGATGCAATCCATATCCACCAAAGCGGCTCCCAGTTGCGCTCCCATCTTAATGCCGTCGCCAGTAGCACAATCTGTACCGGTGAAATATGGATTGGCCGTCGTCGGGTAGCGAGCATCCAGCCAAGGCACATATCGGCTGCGCATGGCAACGTTGCCGCCGTAGCCGCCGGTCGCCAGAATGACTGTGGGGGCCTCAAATTCCACTGACTGCGATTCGGATTGCACGACCAAGCCTACGATGCGGTTATCCGAGCCGGTTTTAATCTGCATCGCACGAGTCGAAAAGCGAACCTCCACACCCAAGGAACGAGCACGTTTATTTAGCGTCGTAATGTAGTCGTATCCAGCACGTACAGCGCTCGATATGTAGCTTCTGGGTGCTAAACCCGCCAAAGTCTGAAAAACATTGTCTTCCCAACGCAGCCCCATGGAGGCGAGCCATTCAATGATGTCAGCGGACTCGTATACTAGCTTTCTCTGTAGCGCTTCGTTCCCTCGACCGTCAGCAAGCCTACGCATACCTTCCAGCATGGTGTGCGCCGACGCTTCATAGTCTTTTTGCGACACATTTTTACGACTCAGAGCACTGACATAACCGGTGGAAACCATAGTATGACCACCGAGTGTTGTTTCCTTTTCGAGTACCAGTACACGACGCGCGCCATTTTCAGCCGCCGATACCGCTGCCGAGAGTCCCGCCGCACCGGAACCAACAACAATAACGTCGTAGGAATGATCAACACTGCCGGCATAAGCAACTTTGGCTGCCAGAAGTCCTAAAAGCAATTTTCGCCGCTTCATACCGCTCTCTCGCCTGATTTGAGTTTGATCTCGAAAATCGTGAAAAGTCGGGTGAGTTCCGCACTCGTATTGGCTGCAAGCTTAGCCATTGCATTGGCACGATGCATCTTGACCGTCGTCTCTTCGATGCCGAGTTTTCGGGCAATTTCTTTATTGCGAAGACCTTCGGAAACGAGTTTGGCAATTTCAAGTTCTCGGTGAGAAAGCTTGTCGATCCGCTCGACCAGCTTTTGAAGCTGTTCATATTCGTTGGTCTGTTGGATGCTCAAAGCAACGGCTTTGGTCACCCTTGCAAGCAAGCGCTGCGGTTCCACCGGTTTTTCCAGAAAATCAACCGCTCCGTGGCGCATGGTGTGTACGGCCATTTCAATGTCGCCGTGGGCAGACAGAAAAATGATCGGCAACTGACAGTTTCGCTTTTCAAGTTCCTGCTGAAGTTCTAAACCAGTCATGGCTGGCATACGAACGTCCAAAAGCAAACACCCCGGCCGTTCCAATGCATCTTCGGAAAGAAATTCAGGAGCACTAGCATACGTAATGACTTCCCAGCCCAGCGTTTCAATCAGCATCTTTTGTGACGCCGCGAATTCGTCGTCATCATCAACGATGCGGATAAGAACAGTCGTATCTGTCATGCCGCGAACCTCAGAATTTTTCAAAAATGACAGTAAACTTCACGCCGCATGGGATGAGCCGGTCGATCTGGATATGCGCCGAGTGGGCATCGGCAATACTGCGTACGATGGCCAACCCCAAACCCAGACCTTCGGCTGTTGTGGAATCACAAACGTCCGACAACTGCTTGAACTGCTCGTCCGTCAACGCGGGTCCGGAGTCTGCTACCGAAACATACACGCATTTGTCGTCGGTATGCGTGCGTACCTCGATATTTCCGTTGTTTTTGCGAACTGCTCGACCGGCGTTTTTCAGCAGGTTCAAAAAGAGAATCTCTATTTCAAGTGCTTCAGCATTGATCCTCGCGTCCGGATCAGAGAGCATCACCGAAATTTTGGGCGTACTGTCGGCGTAGTGTGCAAAACTATCGACAGCGCGTTTGACAAGGTCGCCGACCTTGCAAAGCTTGTGCTGCGAATTGGGCCGCTTGACGTAGGATCGAACGCGATCCACGATCTGAGCAATACGGTGGGCCTCACGATTGACGGCATCCGTGACATCGGCAAGCTTGGACTCGTCCTTCGCTCCCGATTCAATAGCCATCTGCAGCACGGCGCAATAATTGATGATCGCTCCCAATGGCTGCTTCAAATCATGAGCAATGACCGAACTCATTTGCGAAACCAGGGCATAACGCTCCATATTGTGCAGTCTGTGATTAAGTCCTCTCACCTCCTCAAGCATTCGTCCCTTTTCTTCAACGAGGTCATTGAGTTTGGCCGTGCGAATCTTGACCAATCGATAAAGACGAAGTTCGCTGAGAGTTAGAAATGCCAGCAAGCACAAGACGATGGTGATTTCGCTCGAAAACCGCTTCAAAATCCCTTCAAAAGACCAATCCTTCAGATAAGCGTAGGGACCGATTTTCAGCGCCTTAAACAATCGGTTGATACTATCGAAGCGACCGACAACCTGCCAGGAAAAAGAAGTATTGTCTTTTTCTGTAATGCCACTGCCGTTAATCTTTTCCCGCATTTGCAACAGAGCAATGCTGATTTGCTTGAGCGTTTCAGGATCGAGATTTTCATTGACTGAACCGAAAATCTGGTCCGGATATAAGTGGGTCGAATGCGAGCAGGAAAAGCCCGGCGTACGGCGGGCGTTCAGAACTTTTAGTTTACCCGCCTCAATCAGGCCTCGTTGCTCGGCCACCTCCAGTTGGCAGGTACTCAGGACACCGGCATCGCTACGGCCGGACAACACGGAGCCGACAACTTCCGGAATCTGATAAGTCTCAAAATCAATGCGAGAAAAGAAAGAGTCCGCCTCATGCCCTTGGGCGGCAAGTTCCCCGGCAAAAGCTAACCAGCCCCCTAGAGAGTCCGGAAGAGAAGCACTGATAGTTTTGCCTTTCAAATCTGCAATGTGATTGATGTCAGCTCTCGTTTTGAGCGCAATGACAGCCGAACCCAGAGATCGATTGGCGTCTTTGGCAAAACTGCTTTTGCGTACAGCCAGAGGATGCGCACTGATTGATGAACTCAGCGTAACAAACACATCGCTCGGAGCAATCACGAAGTCCGGTCTCGTGCGAAACAGATCGTCAACAGCTTTATATGCAGCGATATCAACCGTCCGAAATGAAATGTTCGGCAATGTCTTTTTTAGATAATCCAATGTTGGCGTAAGAACCTCTGCCCTGAACCCCGGCTCATTGTTATTGACCAGGCCGATGAGCACGCTTCGTTCGACTGCGTCTTGGCTTGAAACCGGCGAAGCGACAAGCAATGCCGCCAACGCTGCCGCCGCACAAAAGGACTTGACCGTATGCATATTGGTCATTCTAAGGGAGACAGATGTCTTTTCACTACCTCCTTTTTGAGGTAGTTCGAAACTGACAAGGCGCCTACCATAAGAGCTGTGAAAAAGAAGTTGGAAGCCTAATTGGTTCAGCTTCCAATTGCCTCCATTAAAAAAGGAGAAACAAAATGATGGATCGCCGCGATTTGATCAAGACCGGTTTAACCGGCATGATGGCCGGCCTAGTGGCTCCGACGATGGCCTCGACCGTCCTTGCACCTGATGCCAAGATGATGCCGGTCGACACTCGCAATGGCCGCAACGGCTGGAAGACGCCCGCTCGCCGTGTCGTGCAGATTAAGAAATGCCGCATCGGTGAAGGTTCTCCGAAGATCATTGCTTCCACCACAGCCAAAACACCGGAGTCCTTCCTTAAGATCATGAAGGACTATGCAGCTATGCCCGAACTGGATGCCATCGAAATGCGTCCCGACTACATCGGTGAAATTTCCGGAAAGGAATTTGCCGATCTTTCGCGTGAAGCATACAAATTGGCCGGCGACAAACCCGTTCTGATGACCTTCCGCGACAAAACCGAAGGAGGTGGTCGTCACGTCAGCGATGACTGGTACGGCCAGTTCTATGATGCCGTACTCGACAACGGCTCCGTCGACTGGTTTGATATTGAACAGTTCCGCGATATCGAAGTTTGCCGTCACATCATGAAGAAAGGCAAAGCCAAGGGCAAGGTCATGATGTTCTCGGACCACGAATTCGGTTGGACCCCCTCCGAAGATGAAATCATACGTCGTCTGCTGTTTCAGGAAAAGGAAGGCAGTGACATCCTGAAGCTGGCCGTAATGGCTCATAACACCGGTGATGCTCTGCGTCTGATGAGCGCCACTTGGAAAGTGCGCAATTACTACAGCGATCGTCCGATGCTCACGATGGCCATGGGACGCTGGGGCGTGCTGTCCCGTTGTACAGGTGAATTCACTGGCTCGGATCTTTCGTTTGCTATGGTGGGCGGCATCCCGTCCGCACCGGGGCAGATTCCATACAAAGATCTGAAAGTTGTACACGACGTCTTGCATAATGCCATGTATCCGAAGGGAAAGTAACTCCTCTTCTCTAGGGACTTAATGTTGTCGCTTTCGGTTTAACCGAAAGCGGCAACGAGCCTGAAAAAGGAACAATATGATTCGCACAACTTTAATCACAGCCGCTGTGGCCATGGCGTTAGGCGCCACTGGTTCGGCATGGGCTGCCGGATACAAAGCCGGCACCTATCAGGCCTCGGCTCAGGGCATGGGTGGTCCGGTGAAAGTCGAAGTCGAGTTCACGAGTTCGGCGATTAAAGCCGTCCGCATTGTCGGAACCACAAAGGAAACTCCGGGCATCGGTACGACTGCTCTTGAAAAATTACCACCTTTGATCGTTGAAAACCAAAGCCTTGGCATTGACGCCATCACGGGCGCCAGCAAATCTTCTTCGGCAGTTCTCACGGCTGTGGCTGACTGTGTCCGTCAAGCCGGCGGAGATCCCAAGGCACTGATGGCTGTTCCGGTCAAGAAGTCCGGTAAAGCCGCTTCCAAGACCATTGAAACCGATCTGGCCATTGTCGGTGCCGGCGGTGCTGGTCAAGTGGCTACCTTGAGAGCATCAAGTCTCGGCAAGAAAGTCGTTTTGATTGAAAAGATGCCCTTTGTGGGCGGCGCAGCAGCCATCAACGGTGGCACGGTCGTCATTCAGGGTTCCAAGATTCAAAAAGAACTTGGCGTGAAAGACGACACTCCTGAGATCATGCGTCAGGACCTTTTGAAGAACGGTCACAATCTCAACGACCGCTCCAAGCTTGACCTCTATGTCAACCATGTCGGTCCGACGATCGACTGGCTGTTGGATCAAGGGTTGGTTCTCGATACTAAAGCCGGTTTTACAAACGAAGCAGAATATTCCAAGCCTCGTTGCATTCGCTGGCTGGGCGGCGCTCCCGCCAACATGAAACGCATGCACGAACTAGTGCAGAAAACCAACGCTCAGGTCTTTACCGGCACGAGAGCCGAAGAGCTGATTGTTGAAAACGGCGCCGTGGTGGGCGTAAAAGCTGTCAGCAACGACGGAACGACCTACACGATCAAGTCCAAGGCCGTGTTGTTGTCAACGGGCGGCTTCGGTTACGCCAAGGATATGCTGACTGGCGCCTTGAAACAGTCTTTGTACTACGGGCCTGTTTCCTCCACGGGCGACGGCCACAAAATGGCCAAAGCCGTCGGCGCAAAACTTCAGCTGATGGAATACGGCAAGATCTATCCCAATGGCGTGGAAGTGGCCCCCGGCATCGCCAAGTCGACAATTTGGGCCAACAAAAACGCCTTTGAAAAAGGATCCGGCATTCTGGTTGCCAAAAACGGCAAGCGCGTCATAAGTGAAACCGCATCAAACAATGCCATCAAACAGGTTGAGCTCAAGCAGCCCGATTCGACGCTCTACATTCTGATGGATAAGCCTACATACGATGGCTTCGTCCAGGGGTTGTACATCGGCGGCATTACCGGTGGTGAAGTCGATTCCTGGATTGCCAAAGACGGCAAGGGAACTCCTAAGTTTGTGAAGGCCGATACCATTGAAGCGGCCGCCGCTAAAATCGGCATCGACGGCAAGGCTCTCAAGCAAGAAGTGGTTCGCTATAACAGCTTTGTCAAGGCGGGCAAAGATGCTGACTTTGATCGTCCGGCTAAGTTCATGACCAGAGCAGTAGTCGAACAGGGCCCCTACTTCATCATCGAGCAACAGCCTCGCTTTGCGACCACGATGGGCGGTGTTGTGACCAACGACTCGTTCAACGTACTCGATACGAATGGCAAACCTATCAAGGGGTTGTTCGCAGCAGGTGAAATTGTTGGCGGCGCCATGGGCGACGACTCGCCTCCCGGCGGCAATATGGGCTGGGCAGTTACTTCCGGCAAGCTTGCTGCCGAAGGTGCTGTGAACTCTATGAAGTAAGTTTTCTCTTCTCTCTAGACGATTGCTTGCGCCTTTCTGCCTTCGGGCAGCTGGGCGCAAGTTGTTTTCTGAATCGAACGAGCGTTCGGAGCTGACACCGACATCAGACAAAGGGACTCGGAAATGGCAATAAAAAACCGCGAACCCTTAATCCTTCCAGGCTTTCGCGGTGACCTTCGACATTCAACGGTGTCGTCCGTGTTGTTTTGGCGTCCCCATGGGGATTCGAACCCCAGTTCTAACCGTGAGAGGGTCATGTCCTAGGCCTCTAGACGATGGGGACGAGAGGCTTTCACTTGAGAGGCTCCATTGTACGACCTGACAAGAAAATTTCAAGTCGTTTTGCAATCAAAAGCCGACCAAACATCCTGTGCTTGATCGGCCTGATTGTTTCGGAAAACTTCGTCAGTGCTTGTCTCGGAAGCTACCAGACACCAAATTGAATTCAAAGAAACGGCATTCCAACGGACCGTTGAATAGCGGCGTCTTCTTGCTTTCCTTCAGACGCATCTGACGCGGCAGATTGCGGTCGCTCGTAAGAAAGCGTGCCGTCCAGCCCGAGAAGTTGTGCTTCAGGTTGTCGGCCACATCCTTCATCATGGACGCTACCGTCGCGCTCTTCGGATTGGACTGTTCGCCGTAGGGCGGATTGGCCACAATGAGGCCGGCCGGTGCGGGCGGCGTTACCTGACGAGCGTCGCACTGGGTAAACGTAAGGCGTCCGTCGTCAATCAATGCGCCAAGTCCTGCGCGGCGGGCATTCTGTTCTGCCTTACCGACCACAATAGTGCTGATGTCGCTTGCGGCAATTCTCACTTTTGTGTGCATGTTGACTCGGGCTTTGGCTTCTTCAAGTTCTTCCTGCCAAATGTCACGCTCAAAGCCAGCGAAGTTTTCAAACAGGAACTTGCGCTTAAGACCGGGGGCCACTCCGCAGGCGGCAAGTGCAGCCTCGATGGCAATCGTGCCGGAACCGCAGAACGGATCCACGAGCGGCGTATCAGCACTCCAGTCTGCAAGCATCAGAAGACCGGAAGCCAAGTTTTCCTTGAGCGGCGCTTCGCCCTTGTCCGTACGCCAGCCGCGCTTGAAAAGCGCTTCACCGCACAAGTCGAGATAGAACGTGCAGTGCGTGTCATCGGCAAAAGCAAACACGCGGATTTCAGGATGCGCCGTGTCCACGCTCGGACGTCGGTCCATGAAGTGCATGAAACGATCGCAAATGCCGTCCTTGATGCGCAACAGGGTGAAGTCGAGGCTGCGTAAGGGAGAGCGACGGGCATTGATATCCACGCGAATCGTTGCGTCGGGACCAAACCAGTTTTCCCACTTCGTGCGGCAGGCAAAGTTGTAGATGTCTTCTTCGTCTTGATAGTCCGATACGCCCACGCGCATCAAAATGCGGCTCGCCGTGCGGCAGTAAAGGCAAGCACGCTGTGCCATGAGCATCGAGCAAGTGAACGTGACGGCTCCTCGTTGAACGCGAAGGCCGGTGATGCCGATGGCTTCGAGTTCCTGAGCGCACAGCTCTTCAAGCCCCAAGGGCACGACAACATAGAAATGAGTGGGATTTTTCATTGAATCAGAAGTTCCGCCGCTTTCGCGGAAATTGACCGCTTTCGGTAATTGTCCGCCGACGAATAGAGAATGGAATAGTGTTCGTGCGAATTGTAAGGAAAAACGGTCTCTTCATGGCAAAAAACGGCTGATTTCCACTCCGAAACAGCGTTGTTCAACAGCATAAAGACCTCTAGGCAAAAGGCTGTAGAGCGCGCCAAATCTCTTTCCTTGGCACTATCAAATGCGGTAGTATCCGTTGAAACAAATTAAAACAATGAAGCTCTGGCAAGCTTTTCTTCGCCACAGTTCCCCTCTTTCAAAAATCCAAACGAGGCTCCCTGATGGACTTGCTCTTTAACCCCATCATCTTGTCGGTGTTGGTACTTTGCGTACTCTGCCTGGTCAAAGTCAACGTTCTTGTCGCGCTTATCCTTGCGGCCATCACCGCCGGCCTGTCGGGCGGCATTGACATCGGTAAAACGATGACGCTTTTGGCCGACGGCTTTTCCGCCAACGCCACCACCGCGCTTTCCTACATCCTGCTGGGTACCTTTGCCGTTGCCATTGCGCACACAGGCTTAATGCAAGTGCTTGTTTCCTGGATTTCCAAACATCTGGGGTCTCGTCCGGCGGTTTTCTGTCTCGTTTTGGCCGCCATTGCCTGCTTGTCACAGAACGTGGTGCCGGTGCATATTGCCTTCATTCCGCTGTTGATTCCGCCGCTGCTCTATCTGATGAACAAGATGCAGCTTGACCGCCGAGCGGTGGCTTGTTCGCTCAGCTTTGGCCTGAAGGCTCCCTACATCACGCTGCCCGTTGGTTTCGGTCTGATCTTCCAGGGCATCGTCGCTGACAGCATGACTCAAAGCGGCATGAAGACCACGGTGTCGGACGTCGCTTCCGTCAACTGGATTCTCGGTGCGTCCATGTTGATCGGTCTGCTGATTGCTGTCTTTGTGCTCTATCGTAAACCGCGTCACTACGAAGATCGCCCGGTCATCGGCATGGAAACCAAGGCCGAGGAAATCAAGAAGTTTGAACTCAAGCACTGGGCGACGCTTCTGGCCATTGTTCTGGCCGTTGTGGTTCAGCTCATTTGGCAGTCTCTGCCGCTAGCCGCTTTGATCGGTCTTCTGGTCATGATTCTCGGTCGCGCCTTCCTTTTCCGTGAATTGGACGATCACATCGCCGGCGGCATCTCCATGATGGGCTTTATCGCCTTTGTGATGCTCATCGCGGGTGGTTATGCAGCCATTCTCAAGGAAACAGGCGCTGTTAATGAACTGATTCAGAGCGTAGTTCCCTATCTGCACTCCAACAAGATTCTGGCTGCCACCATCATTACCGGAATCGGTCTTATTGTGACGATGGGCATCGGCACATCTTTCGGTACCGTGCCGATCCTGGCTGTGATCTACGTGCCGCTGTGCTCCGCTGTGGGTTTCTCGCTTCCTGCCACCATTCTTCTGATGTCAGCTGCCGGTGCTCTGGGCGATGCCGGTTCTCCTGCCTCCGACACCACACTCGGCCCCACGAGCGGTCTGAATGCCGACGGTCAGCATGACCACATTTGGGACACTTGCGTACCGACCTTCATTGCCTACAACATCCCGTTGATGATTGCTGGCATTGTCGGGGCTCAGTTTCTGTAAACAGGAAACCAGCTAATTCTTCCTGACGGGCGGTCTTTTCGGATCGCCCGTCTTGTTTTCAAGTGTTAGGCCTTCTTTTCCGAGCGCAGCTGTTTGACGGTTTTACCGTTGATGCCGTAGTTGGTCATCGGCACCTCATCGATGATGACCACCAGATGCGTCGTGTCCTTGCCAAGCACATCGGCGATGAGTTTGGTAACCCCCGCGATAAGCTGTTCCTTTTGCTCAGGAGTCGGCGCTTCGCAGTCGCCGGTGAGTTTGATGTTGATGTAAGGCATGGTTTGTTCCTTTGATTGAATGGAGCAATCTTCGCACTGAAGCCTTGGTTAATTCGATTAAGGATGCGAGGCCAACGCGAGATCAGGGCCGTTAACCGCAATTTTTCCCTATAGGTGTTGTAAAAAAGCATCACATCCATTTGAGGCTTGCTTTTGAATTTGAGAGTTACGCAATTCGGAGTGAGAATGCTCGCACCCTTTCGGAACAAAGGGTGATTGGGCCTTCGGGCATGTTGCGGTTCCTTGCAGGCTTGCAACGCTTAAATCCCGGGCCTTTTTGATCAAAAAGATCCCCTATCTTTATAGGAACAAATCAAAATGAAAAAGACTCTTGCTGCAGTTGCCGTTCTTGGCGCTTTTGCCGGTTCTGCTCTCGCTGCTGATGTTCAGCTCTACGGTATCGTTGACACGGGCTTGCAGTACGTGCATGGCGACACCGATTCTACGTCTGCCAATAGTGACTTTGATTCCTTCTCGATGGAATCCGGTATGGCTTCCGGCTCCCGCTTCGGTTTTAAGGGCACGGAAGACCTCGGTAACGGTCTGACGGTTGGTTTCATTCTGGAAGACGGCATCAAGTCCGACACCGGTGTTGACGACGACGTGTTGTTCAATCGTGAATCTAGCCTCTTCCTGCAGGGTGGTTTCGGTAAGGTTGCTTTCGGCCGTATCGGTTCCTTCAACGGTGGCGTGAGCTCCTGGGCCAAGTACGGTGTGATGTCCGTCTTTGGCACATCCTGGGGTGACTACTCCGCTCAGGCTGGTACTTGGGCCATGGGCGCCGGTATGTGGAACAACATGATTGCCTATGAAACCCCGAGCTTCGCCGGCTTCAAGGTGTTTGCTCAGTACGGCATGGGTAATCAGGTAGACGGTGTCGATGAGAACGGAAAGGCCGGTAAGTTTGGTGAAGAAAACGAATCCTCGAGTGACCGCTACTATGCTATCGGTGCCTCTTACAACAACGGTCCTTTGAGCTTGTACTTCGCAGTTGATTCCATCAACTATGCTTCTGTCACCATGGAGCAGGCAGGTGAATCCATCAAGGATCAGGATGACAGCCTGACCGTGACCTTCGGCGGCAACTATGACTTCGAAGTTGTCAAGCTCTACGCTGGTGCTCAGTACTTTGACGAGATCAAGACCAGCAAGATGAAAGGCATTATTCAGGACGTTGAAGCCTTCAATAACGGCACGGATAAATTTGCAAGCCGTATGAAGGGCTGGAGTCTTGGTGTTTCCGCTGGTATCCCGGCAGCAGGTGGCACCGTCATGGTTGGCGCCGCCTATCTGGATGCTGAAGCTGCTGACAGCGTTGATGCTGGTCACAAGGATGATGAGCTTTCTCGCTGGATCATCTCTGCAGGTTACGACTATCCGTTCTCCAAGCGTACCGATGTCTACGGCGTTGTGACCTACAACCAGGACAACCTGAAGTTTACGGGCGATCATGCTGATCAGGATCCGTACATGTTCGGTGTGATGGTTGGCCTGCGTCATCGCTTCTAATCAGCCCTTTAGCTTGATTACAGCGCGCTCAGCGTATAGCTGAACACTAAGCCCTCTGAAAGATCGGAACCTTCCGAAGCCTCAGAGGGCTTTTTGTACCAGTTCAAATTTCACTCGTTTGATGTCAAATTTGCAGTGCTCATTTTTTAGGCATATCACAAAATTTATTACAAATCAGTGACCGAGAGGTCGAACACCCACACTTATTCACAAAACCTGTGAAGAACCACCTCCTTATCCACAACGATAGGAATTGTTAAGCAACAACGCTTTGCAAATCCAAGCATCAACTCCTCATAGCGGCCTCTACAATTGAGGGTAACGTTCCTTCCCGCAAAGGCAAGCCATGCGCACACCGATTCTTTCTGCCGCACTAGCGACTCTGTTCTTAAGCGGTTGTTCAACAACCGTGATCTTTGAAAGCGACTTGGAAGGTGCCGAGGTCACGACGGTTGCCGGCCAGAAGTACGGAATGACACCCGTTTCCGTGTCCTTTTCCAACGATGATCTGGATGCCTCTCGCGGACCGGACGGTTGTGCACGTATTCTTGGCGTAACCTATACGTGGCCTTCGGGCGCCAAGGTCGCCTCTCCCAATCCGATCGTGCTCTGCGGTGACGGTTATCAATTCCGTTATGTCATGAAGCGTCCTACTGATGCTCCTGGCATTGAAAAAGATTTGCAAAACGCTCTTCAGCTCTCGAAGAGACGCGAAGCACAGTTGCAAGCTGAGTTGGAAACCGAGCGTCTCTACAACGATCGCTTCATGTGGGGGCCGTTTATGTGGGGACCGATGATGATGCCTCCTCCCCCGCCTCCGCCTCGTCCCCATCGTTGATAATTTGTCCCTCATTTAACAGAGCGGAAATGAGTCACTGTGGCTAGAATGGCTCCACTTTGAATTTTTTGTTTTTTTAGATCTCATGAAAGTTCTCGGCATTGAAAGCTCGTGCGACGAAACCGGCGTTGCGCTGATCGACAGCGAAAAAGGACTGTTGGCAGACGCCGTCCACACGCAAATCGATATGCACCGAGCCTACGGCGGCGTTGTGCCGGAACTCGCCAGCCGCGACCATATCCGCCGTGCGCTGGTGTTGATTGACGACGTTCTGACGCGCGCAGGCGTCAAGAAAGAAGAAATTGATGCCGTTGCCGTCACCGAAGGCCCGGGTCTGGCCGGAGCGCTTCTGGTCGGCTCGTCCGTCGCTCACGCCATCGGCTATGCCTTAGGCATTCCCGTGGTCGGAGTGCACCATCTGGAAGGTCACCTGCTCTCAGCTTGCCTTGCGGACCCTGCTCCCAAGTTTCCCTTCATTGCGCTGCTGGTAAGCGGCGGACACACGCAATTTATGCGCGTCAATGCTTTCGGCAGCTATGAACTGTTGGGAGAAACGCTGGATGACGCCGCGGGCGAAGCATTTGACAAAACCGCGCAGTTGTTAGGTGAAGGCTATCCCGGCGGTCCTGCGGTTTCTCGTCTGGCCGAAACAGGTTCGCCCGGCGCCATTGAATTGCCGCGTCCGATGCTGCACTCTCCGTCGCTTGACATGAGCTTCTCGGGGCTCAAAACGGCTGTTCTGACCGCCGTCAACGATGCCAAGGATCCCACGGATCCTCAGTTCCGTTCGGATTTGGCTTTGGCGTTTACTGAAGCGGTTGCCGAAGTGCTCACCACCAAGGCCATCAAAGCCATCAAAACGACCGGCATCAAACAGTTGGTGGTGGCAGGCGGCGTATCCGCCAATAAGACGCTGCGAGCCAGCCTGATCGATGCCTGCCGCAAACGGGGTGCACGAGTCTTCTTCCCGCCTCAGCGTTTGTGCACCGACAACGGCGCCATGATTGCCGTGGCCGGCATGATGCGTCTGCAACGCATGACTGAAGAGGAACTTCAAAACGCCCGCAAGCGCTGGAGCTTCTCAGCCAAGCCGCGCTGGACGCTTTCTCAAGCCGCCAATCCGGACGCCGTCAATCCGAGACAGCGATTCCGCAATCACTGATACATTTCGGGCCGGAAATTCCGGCCCGTGTCATTTGTATATCCGATTTTCGTGACAACTGCCTAAATCTGCATCACGGACATCAACTCAGAACTCGTCATTGAGCGTGCTGGCGATTCTTGACCCACTTCTCCCAGCCTTCCTGACGCAACTTGCAGGCCGGACACTCGCCGCAGCCGTAGCCCCAGTCGTGGAGCACATCGTGGTTACCCATATAGCAAGTGTGCGTCTGAGTGCGTACAAACTCCACAAAGGCGTCACCGCCGAGGTCGTGCGCCAGCTGCCAGGTTTCTGCCTTCGTGAGCCACATCAACGGTGTCTCAATCACCACCTGACGATCCAATCCGAGCGAAAGCGACACCTGCAGGCTCTTTAGCGTGTTGTCTCGGCAGTCGGCGTAGCCCGAGTAGTCGGTTTCACACATGCCGCCCACGAGAACAGAGCCGCCGCGGCGGTAGGCAATCGCAGAAGCAAACGTGAAAAAGAGAAGATTACGTGCCGGAACGAAAGAGTTGGGCACGCCGTCCTTTTCAAACTCGATTTCGATCTCGCGCGTGAGAGAGCACTCCGAAATCTGGCCCAAGACCTTCATGTCAATCATGTGATCCTGACCGAGACGCCCCTTGGCGTAAGGCAGAACGTCTTCGATGGTCTCTAGGATGTGCTTGCGGCATGTGATTTCAGCCGTGTGGCGCTGGCCGTAGTCAAAACCGACGGTCTCCACTTCCTTGAAATTTTTCAGCGCCCACGCCAAACACGTCGTCGAATCTTGTCCGCCTGAAAAAAGCACCAACGCTTTCTTGTCCGCAAAGCCACCGGCCATCTTGAATCCTTTTGCAATCATTGAGAACGGATGGATTCTACGGTGAATCAATTCAAAAAAAAGCAAACTGTTAACAAAAAATAAGAGCCCTTGCAATCAAGGGCTCTCGAGTCAAGAAAAAATCTTTTTGGGCTATTTAGTTTCTTTCAGGATTTCTCGTACTGCAATGCGAGCAAATGAAGGCGGGACAAAAACATTCACATTGTGTCGACCGAGATTGGAATCTGTTACTTGGCCAACTGCATAGAGTCCTTTGATTGGTACCCCATTCTGATCCAGTGCTTGTGCTTTTGTATTGATTGCTATTCCTCCCAAAGTTGCGTGTACTGCAGGCTCAATTTTCACACCATAGTATGGAAGCGTGTCGAATTTGCATCCAAAGGTTTTACGACCAAATTCAGGATCGTTGCCACTTTCTGCATAAGTTTTGTACTTCGCAATTGTGTTAGCCAGTCCTTTCGGATCAATTCCCAACCGTTTTGCTAGGTTTTCGAGTGACTTATCATGCAACACGTAACCTTTTTGAACATAATCCTTGATAATTGCCAGCTTGGATACCGAACTCTGGTCAAAGATTAGAAAAGCTTTTCCCGTGCCCCCAGTAGCTTTAATCATTGCCTGAGTCACACCAGTTTTGTCATTGCTCGTATCATCGATAAATCGATTACCACTCTGATTGACCATGATACCGCCACTTGTAAAGCGTAATGCGGTAAAGGAAATCTGGGTACCGTTGGCATTGTATGTGCTTGGATTAAGTACGATTTTTCCCATATCTGTCAGCTTTGCACCTACTTCTTGAGCCAGACGATGTCCATCGCCTTGCGTTCCAGCAGAGTTTGTCGTACCCAACACTGCCGCCTCAGGTGCAAATTGCTTGAGCATCTCCTTGCTGGCAGAAAAACCACCTGTGGCCAAAATAACAGCTTTGGCTGTTACTTTGTATGGCTTACCACTCAAAGGTGTGACCTCCACTCCAACGGCTCTACCATCCTTCATCAAAATTCTTGTCGCTCGAGCATTCAAACGTACATCCACCTTTTCCTTTTCCAAGGCCTTGGTAAAAGTTTTGGTAATTTCGAGTCCCGGAGCACGTCCGTCCGAAGGCGCATGTGCAAAAGGCTTAAAAATACGATCAAGATCAGCACCGTTTTCAACCAGAAAATCAACAACAACTTTGCTTTCAGGAGCAACAGTTTGAGCCATAACTGGATCGGTATCCGGATACCCTGACAAATATTTTGCAAATCCCTCAACAGTTGTATCTGTACTCTTATGCTTGGCTTGAACAACTGTTCCGCCAGCCTGAATATATGTTGAAGTAAAGGTACCGTTTCCTCCAAGTACGCCAAGCTTTTCAAGCAGGATGACATCTTTACCTGCACGGCTCAGTTCAATAGCAGCCATCATGCCACCAGGACCACCGCCAACAACTACAACATCGGTCGAAGCATCCCCAAATGCGGTTTGAACTGTATTTTTCACGCCATTCGACGCCTGGTATCCAGCTTTTTGAAGTGCAACACTGAGAGCCATCAAAGCAGCTTTACTTGAAGCAGTTGCTCCACTAACCGCATCCACGGCAAGGGATTGCGTCTTGACAACCGATCGCGCAATGACATCCAGCGCACGGGATCCTACTCCCTCGGTTTCGTTGTGCTTAAAACTGATATCCGCAATTTTGCCTTGCTTAACAACGACAGTCGTCTCTACCGGACTGCCCCAGACACCAGGAGCACTTGCGACATACGAACCATCCATCAGGGCTGCAAAAGCAGCTGTATGAACAAATGCAGCTATCGCAAAAGTTGCAAACTTCGGTACATACCCAGTCATTGTCAACCTCCTCTTTTGTTCTTATGGCGAGGACTTCAATTCCCCACGTTCTTCACTATATCGGCGAAGGTGCGCGCGCACTTTGTGTGCTGTCAAAAAGCCTCTCTTAGCTTGAATAGATGGTTTTCTACCGTTGCTAAGATTGGTCAAAAGTTCCTGCGATTGAGGCAAAAATGAAAGCAAGCTGGTACAAATTAGCTGCACTACTGAGCATTGCTTGGGCAGGAAATATCTGTGGCGCTATACAAAAATCGGAACCGGTTTATTTCTATGCCAGTGAATTTTCTCTTCCTGGCATTGAAATGGATTGTGCCGCGCCAACAATCGAAGCAATTCGTAAAGCAATCGCTCCTCGAGAGCTTCGGGTTGTGCAATTGACGTCAATAAAGGAAGTCGACAAAGTTTTCGGCATGCCGGGTCAGTTTGTTGCCGTCGTCGGCGCCTCGACATATTGGCGACATTTGCGTGACGGCATCCGCGATATAGCAACACTGGTTTCTCACCATCAACCAGATCCTGATCACGCCGTTGGTGCATTGGTCGTGGTACGTAAAAATAGTCCAATTAAAACATTGGACGATCTGGAAGGTCACAGTATTGCCGTCAATGAGCCAAACGGCTTTCAGGCTATTCAAGTGGTCTACCGCGAGATCGCGGATGCTGGACATGAATGGCGCGGATTTTTCTCCAACGTCAAATCCTACGGTCTAGACTTTCGTCAACGCCTTGAGGCGGTCCGCAACGGTGAAGTAGATGCGGCAACTGTCAATGTCTGCTACGCCGAAAGAATGGCTGCCAAAGGCATTGATGTTCTCAAAGATCTCAAACCTCTCTCGATCAAACGTCAAAAATCCGTTTCGTGTATGACAAGCACGAAACTCTACCCGAACTGGAGTCTCCTGGCTTCTCCGGAACTTGACAGCAGTACGCGCGTCAAGATCGCTAATGCGGTTTATGCCATGCAACCGGTATCCGATGGCCAGCGATGGACAATGGCAAGCGATTTTCGAGAAACTGATGAACTTTATCGCGTCCTGAAGACTGGCCCTTATGCCTACTTAAACCAATGGACGCTACGTCGAATTTGGGAGGAATACCGACTTGCCGTTCTCTGCGCATTGGCTGCAATTGCCTTTTTTCTTTGGCACTCTTGGCGAACTTCCCAAATCGTAGTCGTTAAAACAGCTCAACTTCGCGAAGCACTTGAACGTCAAAAACAACTTTCTCAGTATGCAATTGACGTATCTAAACGATACGAAAAAACTAGGAGAGCTCTGACAATCACTCAGCTTTCGAGCATGGTCGCACATGAGCTCAGCCAACCATTGAGCGGAATCCTGCTCTATTCACAAGGGATCCGCCAGCTTGTATGTACTGCTTTACCAATATCTCAACAACGCGTTGCTCTTGACGTTCTTGCCAAAATCGAAGCCAGAGCAAGAAAAGCAAACAATATTGTCAATTACGTTCGAAGCTACGCAAAAAGCAATGAATTGCCTTTTAATGAAATTGACTTACTTTCAATTGTCAAAACAAGCGTAGACAATATGGTTATCGCTGGGAAAATGTCCGAAAAAGCTTTCCAAGTGAACTGTAGATACAAATACATATGGATCCTGGGCTCTCAGTTGGAACTCGAATTAGCATTGAACAATATAATCGAAAACAGCATCCAAGCCATTGGTAAATCCTGTCGAATCAATATTGATCTAAGTGTTTCAAGTCAGTCTGTTCATCTGGATGTAAGCGACAATGGACAAAATGTTGACAACACCCTCTTGCAATCGTTATCCGAACCATTGTCAACTTCAAAAAAAGAAGGGCTAGGGCTTGGGCTTTCATTGGTTCGCTGTATCGTTGACAGACATGCCGGAACAGTAACTTTTAGCAACACAAAGCAGGGCGGTCTTCGGATAACTATGAAATTTCCTGTTCTGCGAAAAAAATAGATATGCTTGAGATAAAACGAGATTGTTTTTTAATACGGGTCGTTGATGATGATGTTGAACTACTTGATGCCATCAAGTTTTGTCTCGAATGCGCTGATTGGCGAGTCGCCATCTACGTGTCTGCAACATCATTTTTAGCAAATGAAAACTTTGAACAACCTGGCTGCATCATTCTAGACATTAACATGCCCTCTATCTCAGGTTTGGAACTTCAACAGTTTCTAAACACGTGTGACCACGCTCTGCCTGTAGTATTTTTAACTGGGCATGGAAATATGAATACTGCAATTCACGCTTTCCGGCATGGTGCTGTTGATTTTTTACAAAAGCCTTTCGAACCTGATGAACTTCTTACAGCAGTCCAAAAGGCTATCAAAATTGCGGAAAAACAGTATTTAGCTCGTCTTAACCGTTCGGCCACGGCCCGTTGGAATAGTCTGACAGATAAGCAAAAACAAGTCGCCAAAGATTTGTTAACCGGCGTAACAAGTGCGGATATTGCTGAACATTTAGGTATCAGTGAACGAACCCTACAACGCCATAGACAAAATGTTTTCCATAAACTTGGCATTAGAAAAACAGCCGATTTAACAACCTTCCGTATTCAATTGCAACAAGAAACTGGAAATTTTCCATAGCCCAATAAACCTTGCTTTGCTAACGGTCAAGCTTGATGACAATTGGGGCGAAGTTTCGTTAGGCGCTGGCTATAACGTGACCGACTCTGTGCATGCGTTCATTGATATCGTTACCAGTTTCGATGGCGATATTGACCAGAAGTGGCGCGTGAACTTCGGTGGTCGCTACGTCTTCTAATGTGAGTCATCTTCCCTATTAAGGGATCACAAAACTCTTTTCACACATCCCCAAATAGATCTAAATTTTCATTGGGGATGTTTTTTTATTAAATTCGTTCCAAACAGAAAATTGAATCTTTATCCCAACATCTTATGAGCAGACCTTCTTACAAGAGATAGGCACATTTGGCATAATCAGATATATCTCATTGATATATCTTTTTTAGTCAAAAAAAATGAGCAAAACCGCAAAAGTTTTCATGTCCGGCCGTAGCCAGGCCGTGCGGCTGCCAAAGGAATTTCGATTCGACACCAAAGAAGTCTGGATTCGCCGCAATCCGGATACCGGAGAAATTATCCTCAAGCCAAAACCCGACCTACCCGAAGGGCTCCAAAACGGTCTGCAAGTCTTCATGCATGAAATGGCTCAGCTTAGACAGGAGCTCGGTGACGATTGGGAACCTCTCGAAATCGAACCAAGAGAAGCCTGGAATCCCAAGGAGCTTTTCAAGTGACCTGCTACCTGTTGAACACAAACATTTTGATCGCCGCTGCCAACGACACGTCGGCCATTCTTAACAGCCATCTTGCGAAACATACCAACGACGAACTGTTTACATCTTCTTTGAGCTGGATGGAGATTTACCACGGAATTTTGAAAATAAGTCCCGAAGGAGTGATAACTCATAAGGCCAGGATGTATCTCAAAGTTTTCGAAAAACTTGAGTCATCAATTCGGATCGAACCTTTCACCAAGGAAGACGCCGAAGTTACCGCCAAGCTTTACGATCACTCTCGCCGTCTTGGCCATATGTTGTCATTTCAAGACGCATTAATTGCCGGTCAGGCACTTTCCCGAAACTTTGTGCTTGTCTCCGGCGATCGCCGAGCCGGCTTCGAGCTTTATGCCGACATGGGGTTGAAATACGAAAACTGGCTCTATCCGATTCATCAGACGCCTCCTTCCACTCTACTCAACGATCTGCTGTAGCAAGTTGGCGCCGAATCTCCGTCAGGGTTTGGTGCCGATCCACTCATAGACGCGCACCGGCACTCGCTTTCCTTCGTCATGCTTCGGTGTCTGGGCGCATGATCCTGAGCAAGCACCGCTTGCACACGCCGGCAGTACTTTCGTGAACCGCACCTTGCCTTTGGTTCTCAAAGTCTCCGCCACCATTTCCACCATCTCGAAGGTGGTACGGAACTGTTGCGCGAGTTCCGGTTGTGTAGCCGTTCCATAACGGCGCAGATAGTCCTGGATATCCATCAAAAGGCTCATACTTTGTCCTTGTGTTACATGCAAGAAAAAGCCGCATCCGACAGCGAATCTCTGGTCTGAGTATCGGATGCGGCCAGTCAGGTGCTTCAGAGCTTTGTTCTCCGAAGCTTTACGGTTATTTGATTACGAAGGCTGCGCCACAGCGATCGGGATCACCTTCGGACCCTTGCCGCGATTGTTCTTCACGTAGTTGCGCATGAAGAACAACAGAGAGGCAAGCAGGCCGAGCGAAATCACAATGGCCACGGTCGCGTAGAGCGGATCCTGAGCAAACGTGCCAACACGGTAGACGATGGTGGCCGTCGAGTAGCCGAGAACCGTCGTCCAGGCCGCCAGGAACAGCGTCCAGGCTGCGCCTGCCTCACGATAGACCGCTGCGATTGCCGCTACGCAAGGCATGTAGAGAAGCACAAGCATCAGGTAAGCAAAAGCAGCCAGTTGAGAACCGAAGAGCTTTTGCATCATGTCGATGGTCGTCACCGTCACTTCCTGCGATTCGGCGGCGGCTGCCGTATCCGACAAATCGTCAACGGCGATACCGAGAGGATCAGTAAAGGCTCCGCCCAGGTCAGCCAGATTGTCAACGATCGTGCCGCCGGCTTCCGAGAGAATGGCACCGAGCGACCAACCTTCGTCGGCTTCTTCTTCAGCGGGTGCAGCAGCGCCTTCGCCTGCAGCTTCCGCATTCTTGTCGCGAGCCATCTGGTCGTAGAGCGAGTTAAGCGTACCGACGACAGCTTCCTTGGCGAAGATGCCGGTAAAGACACCCACAGCCGCCGGCCAGTTTTCCTGCGTCACGCCCATCGGCGAGAGCACCGGAGCGATCGTGTAGCCGATTTCAGAGAGGACCGACTTTTCGGAGTCCTCATTGCCGAACGAACCGTCGGTACCCCAGCTGTTCAAGAAACCCAGTACGGCGCAGATCACAACAATCACTTTGCCGGCACGGTTCAGGAAGGCCTTCAGGCGATCCCACGTGCGCATCATGACGCCCTTGACCGTCGGGATGTGGTACGGCGGGATTTCCATCACGAAGGCGGAAACTTCACCGGGCAGCACCACGCGCTTGATCAAAAAGCCCGTGATGATGGCGGCAATGATGCCGATCACATAGATGCCGAACACCAGATTCTGGCCATTGGTCGGGAAGAACGCCGTCGCAAACAGCACGTACACAGGCATGCGGGCGCCGCAGCTCATGAAGGGAGCCATCATGATGGTGATGATGCGGTCGGTTGCCTTATCCATCGTGCGGGTGGCCATAATGGCGGGCACGTTGCAGCCAAAGCCCACGATCAGCGGTACGAAGGCTTTGCCGGGCAGGCCCAACGCGCGCATCACGCGGTCCATCACGAACGCGGCACGAGCCATGTAACCCGAGTCCTCAAGCATGGCGAGGAACAGGAACAGGAAGAAGATCGGCGGAATAAAGGTCGAAACCGTCGTAATACCGCCGCCGATACCGTCGGCAAGCAAAACCTTAAGCCATTCGGGCGTGCCGACTGCCTCAAGCAGGCGACCGAAACCGTCGACAAAGATGCCGGCAAACGTGATGTCGAAGAAGTCGATGAAAGCGGCGCCGAGGTTCTGCGTAAAGAGGAACATCACGTACATGATCGCCAGGAAGATCGGCAGTCCCAACCAACGGTTCAAGACCACGCGATCGATCTTGTCGGTCATGGTGTTGCTCATTTCGCCGTGTCGAATCAGTGCCTTTTGCGTGATGCGGTTGACAAAGTTGTAACGCGCGTCGGCAACCACGATATCGGCGTCGCCGTCATAAGCGGCATTCACATCGTCAACAATCTTCTTAACCTTGGCGTAGGCTTCGGCAGGAAGCTTGTCTTCAATGCCCGGAGCGCCTTCAACGAGCTGCAGCGCAAACCATTCGGGACGTTCCACGCCTTCTTTGCGCAGTCCCTGAGTAATCGCCTCACGAGCCTTCTCGATACGATCTTCGAACGAAACGTTCATCGGCGGCAATTGCGGATTCTTCAGAAATTCCGCAACTGTTTTTTGAAGTTCACGCACCCCCTGCTCGCGCGCTGCGACCAGTCCCACAACAGGGCAACCGAGCGCCTGCTGCAGAGCCTTGAGATCCATCTCAATCTTGTGGTTCTTGGCAATGTCGAGCATATTGACGGCCACGACCATCGGAACGCGCATTTCAATGAGTTGCGCCGTCAGGTATAGGTTTCGTTCCAGGTTGGAGGCATCAACGATGTTGATCACTGCCTGCGCTTCATCCGTGAGGATGTAGTCGCGTGCAATACGTTCGTCTTCGCCGGAAGTCGAAGCCGGCGTAATGGAATAAATGCCGGGAAGGTCAACGATCTCAACGTCGTTGCCTTCAAAACTGTAACGTCCCGTTTTCTTATCGACGGTGACACCCGGCCAGTTGCCGACTTCCTGTTTGGAGCCCGTCAGAGCATTAAAAAGCGTCGTTTTGCCGCAATTCGGATTGCCGACAATACAGATGATATTTTTCATTTTGCAATCCCCAACTCAATCCAAGCGCACTTCCATAATGGCGGCTTCGTCCTTTCGAACGCTGATAAAGCTGCCGCGCACGCGAATCTCAACCGGATCGCCCAGCGGAGCCACGCGCACCACCTCAAATGCTGTTCCCGGTGTTGCACCGAGCATCAGCAAACGCCGGCGATATTCCGGCGCCTTTTTGTCATAGCCGACAATCGTTCCCTTGGTTCCGGGAGAAAGTTCCTTTAACAACATGGTTTGCCTGTCCCTTGTTCCGAGCCGCTTGCTTTTCAGTCGCAATTGAGCGGCTCTCAGTACACGTAAATTTTCTGAGCAACGTCGAAGTTCACGCCGATGCGGCTGTCTCCGACGGCAATCAAAATGCTCTCGTTGACCGCGCCGCTTAACACTCGAACCGAACTGCCCACATGCAATCCGAGCTCATCGAGACGAGCCGCTTCTGGAGCCGGCAGCTTGACCTTGGCGACAATGCCGGGTTCTTCGATTTTCAGTTGCGTGAGCTTGCGAATTGTTCGTTCTTTGTTCATTGCTTTTGCGTTTGTGGTGGCACCGAAATCGCTCACCGAGCGACCCGAAGTCATCAACGATGGATAAATTCAATGC
Organism: Sutterella sp. AM11-39; assembly: GCF_003472385.1. Taxonomy (GTDB): domain Bacteria; phylum Pseudomonadota; class Gammaproteobacteria; order Burkholderiales; family Burkholderiaceae_F; genus Duodenibacillus; species Duodenibacillus intestinigallinarum. The sequence continues at coordinate 65,309 of NZ_QRLV01000007.1, forward strand.
GAATGATACCCTTTCTCAATCTCGATGAGAACGGTTATCAATCAGTATTTTCAACAATGAATCAGCCATTCAAGCGTTGACACTTGTTTCCTGATGTCGCTTAGCAGCACAGAAGACGACGAGAGAACTTGAAAATTAGCAATTCTCGTTCTCATCAAAAGAATGTTCGTCGCCGCTCAGATTTGAAAAAGAGCCGTGACATCGAGGGCCCCGGCTCTTTTTGATTTGCGAATCGGTTTACACCTTCATTGCGTCGTTGTGTGCTTAGAACGTGTGCACAAGACCCACGCCGAAACCGACGCTGTTGTAATCAGCACGGCCCATCAAACCAAATTCTGTCTCGTTGGCACCGAGGTCCTTGTCAAGACCGTCGCCGCCGACCGAGTAGAACGCAGCGCCGTAGAGCGTCGTACGCTTGCTCATGTCATAGGTATAGGCCAGACCGAGAATCGTGGCACTGCCCTCTTCGTCGGACACCGCATCGTTTTCACCCTTGACGTACTGAACGGAAGCGCGCAGCGTGCCCTGTCCAAGCGGAGCCGTGGCGCCGAGCATGAAACTGTCGAAGTTATAAGCGGCGTCAGAGATCTCTCCTGCCGCAAATTCGCGCGTCTTGCTGGCGTGCTGATACACAAAGCTCGGACGGATCACTTCAAAGTCGTAAGCAGCGGCCACCGTAAAGGTCCAGGAGTCATCGTTGTCAGCGTTGGCACCCCAATCAGCCAAGCGATCGTACTTGCGCATCTCAGCAATCGCAGCCAAGGCCAGCGGGCCGTTTTCATAGGACACACCCAGACCGTAGTAGTGATCGCGATCCGACCACTTGGCATTGGAGTCGTCATCACCGGTGTTGCCCATCAGAGAAACCTTGAAGCCCTCCATCGGCGTCACTTCGACAACAGCCATGTTGCCGCTTGCAAAATCCTTAGACGCAAAAGCACCGAGACCTGCCACACCGACAAAGGCTTCCATCGGGTCAAAAGCGCAAAGCAAATCAAAGTCGCCGCCGGCACTTGCCAGACCGCCGATGTTGCCGAAGGCAAAATTCACCTTGTCATTACCGATGCGCAAATAGGCCTGGCTGTCAAAAAGCACGCTACCCTCTGGATCTGCTCCTGCCATTTCACCCGTGTCCGAGCCGAACTCGTTTTCAAGCGTAAAGCCGACGGTCCAGCCGTTGCCGAGATCTTCTTCACCGGTAATGCCCCAGATGGAATCCCCCCAGAAACCGCTTTCCATCGTGAACGAATCCTTGCTTTCCTGGTTAGCCGCGTCCTGGCTACCCGACAAGGAAGCTTGGTTCTGGTAAAGAACACCCGTCGAAACGGAACCATAAAGCGAAACCTGAGCTGCCTGAACCGAGAAGGCGGCGGCGCTCACCGCCATCGCCAGAAGCGTTGTCTTGAATTTGGTCATTTGTTGTCTCTTTAAAAGTAGGAAGAAGCGACGGCAAGAAGCGTTTTTTTCCAGATCTATCGAACCGTCTTGAATCGTTGCGAATTGTAATAGGAATTATTCTCATTTCGCAACAATAGGCAGAAATCAGTGGAAAATCGTTGCATCTTTGACAAAAAGGCAAATCGGTTAGACAGTTTTACCTAGCGCGGAGCAGCAAAAAGCCCGCAACGAAACCAAGCTTCGAAGCGGGCCGAAAAATGATGGAAATGCGGACAGCTACGCTTTTTTACGCGGCAGACGCTTAATCAGCGAAGAGGTATCCATTCGCGCCGCCCCCATCGCCTGCAGTTCACCATAGAACTGATCAACCAATGCAGTCACCGGAAGCGATGAACCGTTACGTCTGGCTTCGGCCATGGCGATCCCCAAGTCCTTGCGCATCCAGCCGATGGCAAAACCGAAATCGAATTTGTCGTCGACCATCGTTTCGCCGCGATTGGCCATCTGCCAGGAACCTGCCGCCCCTTTTTCGAGCACTTTCAGAACCTTTTTCATATCAAGGCCCGCGTTCATGCCGAAAGCGATCGCCTCAGAAAGGCCCTGAACGGCGCCTGCCAACGCAATCTGGTTGACCATCTTCGCAAGCTGGCCGTTGCCTGCGGGCCCCAGATGCGTCACGTTGCAGGCATAAGCATCGATGACGGGCTTTGCCTTTTCGAACACGTCGAATGCGCCGCCCACCATCACGGTAAGAACGCCGTTGACGGCACCGGCCTGGCCGCCTGAAACGGGCGCATCCAGGAAACCCAGCCCACGCTTCTTGCAGACCGCAAAGAGCTCGCGCGCAAGATCGGCAGAATCGGTCGTGTGATCCACGAAGACCGCACCCGGCTTCATGCCGGCAAAGGCGCCCGAATCTCCCAACACAACGCTGCGCACGTCATCGTCGTTTCCGAGGCACGCGAACACGAAGTCGGCGTCTTTGACAGCCTCAAACGCCGTTTCCTTAAAAGCGGCGCCGTACTCCTGCAACCACTTCTGAGCCTTGGCGATCGTACGGTTATAAACCGTCACCTCAAAGCCCCTTTTGACCAGATGTCCGGCCATGGGATAGCCCATCACGCCGAGCCCCAAAAACGCGCATTTGATCGTCATTTGCTTCTCTCCTTTTCAGCCTTCAACCTGAGCGTATTCGGCCGCCTGATCGCCCCAGTCCCATAAGTCGGACAGCGTCTTTTCGATGGCCTCGTACCGCTCTTCGGTGATGCTGCCTTCGTTTAACAGAGTCTCGTAGCGGTCGCGTACGGAATCAATCTCTTCGAAATACTTCTCAAGCGTCGTCGTAGCAGCCCCTTGCTGCGTGAGCCGCTTGCGGCATTCGGCAAGCCACTTTTCCCGCTCGGCATCATTGAGCGTCTGCGGCGCACAGCGGGCACGCAGGCGAAACAGCAATTCATTGAGGCGTTCATCGTCAAAGTAGAGCCTTCCGTCGTGCACCTGCTCGGCGATAGTCTCAAAGTCGAGATTCAAAAGTCCCTGTGCACGAGCCCGATCGGCTTCGCTCACAAAACCGTCGTAGAGCGCCGTTTCGGGATCCTTGGGGCCTTCGCTTTCAAAACGCGCTTTGTTCTGTTCTTCAAAGATCTGCCATGCCTGCAGCACGGGACCTTCAATCATGCCGTGAAGACGCGTGAGCTTTTCGCCGAAATCAACCACTTGCCGCAGATCAATACCAAAGCGCTCGCAGACCGAACTTGACGCCACACGCAGATCCGCGCAGACAAAAGGACACTCGTTGATGCGCAGTCGACGCAACGCCAGAGGCTCTTCACCTTCTTCTCGCATGAAGGCCGGCGCAAAAGCACGTCGAGCAATCACTTCGGGCGATAGGCTCGTGAGCTGATCGGGATCCTCACGACAGTCCCAGACGAAGTATTCGTTTTGATTGTCGGGGTTTCGAGCAACCGGCATCACAAAGCGCAGGAAACCGCGCTCCTGTCCCGCTCTCGGATCGACCCACAGACAGGGACGACGCGTATCGAGCGCTTCAGCCACCTTGGTTTTGGTGCGATTGTTCAAAGCCCATTGCCACAGCCGCTGCTTTTTCTCAGCAAGGAATCGCGCAAGCGCCACCGTAGCCGACACGTCGCTCGAAGCATCGTGTGCGTGGCTGTGTTCAATGCCGTTGGCTGCCGTCAGTTTTTCAAGTTTGAAGGTTTGACGTTCGGGCTTGTCGGGATCGGTGCCGCGCACCTTGGGCCATTCCACGCCCTCGGGGCGAAGCGCCCAGACGGCAAGTACGAACGGGTACAAGTCCCAGCGCGAGCAGCCGTTTCGCCAAACGTGACTGTAGACGTCCAGAAGACTGCGCCAGAAAAGCGCGCGGTTGACCTTGTCGTCAAAGCCGATGCTGTTGTAGCCCACCGAAATGGTTGCGGGCGTGTTGAGTTCCTTAAAGACACGCTTGGCAAAATCAACCTCAGGCATGCCCTTTTCAGCGGCCGTCTGCGGCGTGATGCCCGTGAGCACGCAGGCCATCACTCCGGGCAGGTACTCCATCGAAGGACGGCAATAGAAAACATCGGCCTCGGCCACCGGTTCAAATTGAAGCGTCGTGCGCATGCCGGCAAACTGTGCCGGCCGATCGCGCAGCGTATCCAGCCCGAAAGTCTCGTAGTCGTACCAATAAAAAGTTGTGCTCTGCGTCATTTTTTTTGTCGGTGGGAAGCTTGATCCTCATTTTCGCTTCCCGAAATAAAAAAATCGCCGCGGCCTTTTTCCTGCGGCGACTTCAATTTAAGCAAATCCAGGCAAAACGCAAGCGTCCCTATCCTGCGTTTGCTACGGAGCAGTTTCCTGCTGGACTTCTTTCTGCTTGGCGGCATTGACAAGGCTTTGCAAATAATTGGCCGCGTACAAGGCAATCGTCTCGAGCTTGATGTTGCCGTCGGCCGGCACGGGACCGGAACCCCGCTGCAGCGCCTTGCCGTCAATTACAGCTTGGAAATCAAATGATTTGGCGACATTGTTTTCCGCTGTCACGCCGTAAAAGAGACATAAGCGGCATTCGGACGGAACCTGATCGTGGTTCACAACGCGCGTTTTCACTCCACGTTGTTTGAGTCCTGCCTCAATAGCCTGTACGAGACGATCGGAGCTCAATTGAGGATTTTGATGACGCACCACGCAGATCGTATCGATAGTGCCTCTTTGCGACTGTTCTTGCCGCTGTTCAGAGCCTTGTTGATCCTGCTGCAAAGCCGCACAACCGGAAAGCAACAGGGACGCGACCGACAGCAACACCAATGTTTTCAACGACTTTTGCATGAGGCCTCCTCCTCGCGACTGTTCTTTTCTTTCACTGCAAACTTGTCAGAGTTTAGCGAATCAAAACGCTGACAAAAGTGCAGGCTCGGCGGCTTTGCTTTGCCTGCCGACAGCCGTCAGCAACGAAACTCCTACGGCTGTCGGTTGCAACGTTTCTGCCATCAAGCGATTTTGGAGTAGCCGCCGGCTCGATCGGATTCGCGCAAGTAGCGGTCAAACTGCATGGCCACGGCACGAACAAAGATCTTGCCCTTGGGCGAAACGATGATCTTGTCGGCCGTGAGTTCGGCAAGCTCGTGCTTGACATAGGCCTGAAGCTTCTTCATTTCGTAGGCGAAGTATTCGTCGAACTTGATGCCGAATTCCTCTTCGATTTCCCGCTTATCGAGCTCAAAGCGACACATGATCGTCATGATGACGGCGCGGCGTAGCTTATCGTCGTCGTTGAGATCAAAGCCGCGGCAGGTCGCAAGCTTGCCCGACTCGATCGCTTCGCTCCAGGGCTCGATTTCGCGGGGGTTGCAGGCGTAGAGACCGTCGACGAACGAAATCGAGCTCGGCCCCAAGGCCACCATGTCGCACTCGGCTCGCGTGGAGTAGCCCTGGAAGTTGCGCTGGATGGTGCCGTTGACCTGAGCAATCGAGAGCTCATCGGTTTCCTTAGCGAAGTGATCCATGCCGATGTAGCGGTAACCGTGGCTCGTGAGCGTCTTGATCGCATCGAACATGATGTTGACGCGTTCGGCCGCTCCGGGCAGCTCCGCGGGAATGATGCGGCGCTGAGGCTTGAAGATGTTGGGCAGGTGCGCGTAGTGATAAAGCGCGATGCGATCGGGTGAAAGCTCAATCACCTGCTCGATCGTGCGGGCAAATGTTTCGCGCGTCTGACGCGGCAGACCGTAGATAAGGTCCATGTTAATCGAGCCGAATCCTTCGGCGCGGGCGCTTTCGAGCACTTCCTTGGTCATTTCGAAAGGCTGAATGCGGTTGACGGCCTTTTGCACGTCCGGATTGAAGTCCTGCACGCCCAGGCTCATGCGGTTGAAGCCCGCCTTGCGAAGCGTCTTGATCTTGGACGGAGGGCAGCTTCTCGGATCGACCTCAATGGAAAATTCGCCGCCTTCCTCAAACGGGAAGCGCTCATTGAGGCCCGCCATCAGTTCCAGAATTTCGTCGTCGTTTAGAAAAGTGGGCGTACCGCCGCCCCAATGCAGCTGCTCGAGCGTCTTGATGCCCGTGAGGTGTTCCTTGGCAAGATCTGCCTCCTTCAACAGGGTCTTAATGTAGGCCGCAGAGCGCGAGTGATCGCGCGTGACGATCTTGTTGCAGCCGCAATAGAAACACACGTCGTTACAGAACGGGATGTGGCAGTAGAGCGAAAGCTTGGCGGGCTTGGCAGCCTTTTCTCGGCGGGCGAGCGCGGCCTGGTAGTCCTCAGGCGTGATGCGGCCATGGAATCGGTCGGCCGTCGGATAAGACGTATAGCGCGGTGCGGGAACGTCGAATTTCTTCAAAAGAGCTTCATCGGGCAGCTCTACGCCGGCACGTGTGGGGTCGAAATCCATATTGAGAAACCTCGAAAATTTCTATGACAAAACGCAAACTTACCTGTTATGATTCAGTAATTAGCGAAACCTTTGACAACAATCAAATGTTTCGACGACAGTTTACTGCCGGCCTGAATCGGCTCTGCTCTTAGCGGCAAAGTCCCCTGGCTGCCGGCGGTTTTCGGTTGCCGGCCTTCCCGAAGGACGGGCTTTGGATGCTTGCGGCAGTGTAAACGCTGGAGATTATTCTTTCATTAGCACGCACGCCGTTTCAAATCCTAAGTCGCCACCCGGTTTGACACCGCCGACCGAAAGCCGTTGCAGCTCAGTGTGCTTGCCCGGAGCTCTTCCGCCGGGCCGTTTTGTTTGCGTTCGACCCATATGCTCAACAACCCCACGATCAACATGGCAACCCTTCGGGTAGCGTGCTCCAACTGCAACCTGCGCGAATTGTGCCTTCCGCTCGGCCTCACCCTCAAAGAAATCGAACGGCTCGAGGAGTTAGTGAGCACCCGAAAGCGCGTGCGCCGCGGCGAAGCTCTTTATCGTGCGGGCGACCGCTTTGATGCGCTCTACGCCATCCGCCTGGGTTTCTTAAAGAGTGCAGTCACGAGTTCCGACGGCCGCGAACAGGTGACGAGCTTTCACATGTCGGGCGACATCGTCGGTCTCGACGGCCTGGCCGGCATGGTCTACTCAAGCGATCTGATCGCACTTGAAGACACGGAAGTATGCATCCTTCCCTACGACAAGCTTCTTGAAGTCACGCAGAACATGTTCTCCATGAGCCAGCACTTCCAAAAACTGCTTGCCATGGAAATCGTGCGCCAAAACGGTGTGATGCTGCTGTTGGGCTCGATGCACGCCGAAGAGCGTCTGGCTGCCTTCATCCTGAACCTTTCGCAGCGCTTCGAGCAGCGCGGCTACTCGCGCAGCGAGTTTGTGCTGCGCATGACCCGCGCCGAAATCGGCTCCTACTTAGGCCTCAAACTCGAAACGGTGAGCCGCGTTCTGAGCCGCTTCTCGCACGACAACCTGATCATCGTCAATCAAAAGCACGTTCAAATCATGGATTTTGAAGGCCTGCGCGCCATTGTGAGCGGCCAAGCCTACAGCCACGAAAATCCGGGTCTGCACCGCATCGAGCCGGTTGCCCACCGCGGCGTCGACGACCTGGTCGGTTTGGAAGATTGATTTTTAAGAGTCTCTGGGTGAACTAGCCGCCTTTCTATTCAGAAAAATATCGGCAACATCACGGGAATCTCTGACATGCTTACCTTTGGAAGCGTTTGGGAACATCTACCGTAGTAGCATGCAAGATAAACCCGAGACCTTAAAAAATCTCGATAAAACGCAAGTGTCCCCGATTCCAGATGAATTCGAGGACACTTCGAAGCGAAAGGGGCACCAGATCAGAGTAAAGGCGCCCCGTTAACAGTTACGATCAGAAGACGTGGCGGATTCCAACGTTCCAACGCCAGTTCTCCTTCACCTCGCCGCCGGCATTTTTTTCCAAATCTACATATGTGTAGGTGCGATCGGTCAAGTTGAAGTTGCCACCAACGCCCACTTCATACCACGTACCTCCGAGATCATCGAAGAAACGTGCGTTCGCAGTACCATTGGTTGCGCGTGACTCCATTTCCCCCTGGAAATCATGCAAAACAGATGCTCGCAAATAGATCGTGCCTTTATTTTCCGGGAAATAAAAACCACCACGTACGCCAATACGACCAATCAGACTGTCAAAATCGTCCTGTTCAATCGTAACGCCATTTGCAGCCGAGAAGTCGTCGCCCAGGATCTGCCCATAGGTGAGTTCAACCTGCGGTTCCACAAAAGCAAGATCGGCCAGCGCAAGATGCCAACCATATTCAGCACTGACAGTCCAAGCGTTGTTGTCGTAGCTACCATTCATAGTACCAAGGGTAAAATCGGTGCTCATGCGGTTGTACTTGGCAATCAAATCAACAAACTGGCCGTTGTCAGCAAGCCAGGTACCATAGACAGCAAACCCATAAGAATCTGCATCAGCGCTTCCGTCACTGTAGCTAGCATCGCCATCGGTGTAAGTGAATGCACCACCCACCTTCCAACCGTATCCAATGTCATAGTCGGCACCGACCTGAATCGAGGTGCTCTTGCTGGTGACAGACTGACCGCCGTATTCTTGCTCTGAACCGTACATGCGGGCCCACGTACCGACACCTGCGGGACTGTCGCGCAGTTCACCCATACGCTTGGTAAGGTCATTCATTTCATTGCGCCAGCCGATTGCAGCCAAAGCATGAACAGACCGGTAGGCATCTAGGTTTGTATTGGACTTCGCGGTTACGTTGCCGTCAGCATCAACCGTAATTTCGCCCAAAATGCTACCCTGGTCAAAAACAGCCTCTTGGACATTTCCATCCTTTCCGCCGACAGAGATCTGATCTCTAACAAGATCCGCTGCATCATCAGCAGAGGCAAGTGTATCAGTCACGTTGTTCGTGAAATTAACAGAAACAGAAGAATTCTCGCCGGTAACATTACTGATCGTCACCAACTTTCCAGTCTCAGCAGTATGGTCGGATGTGATAACAACATTGCCTTGAGCATTCGTTACCGTAAGCGTGCGGTTGTCCTTGAGAAGCACAGAGGAATTGGAGTCACCGTTGTAGTTGGTGACGGAAAGGGCTCCATCCCCCGTAAAGCCCAGAGTAGAGTTTTCAAGAGTCAGGCTACCTAGGTTGGAATTGACCAAGTCGAGCGTTTCCTCAGTTGAGGTAAGGCCCGTAGCTGTGATGTTGGCATCGTCATTAAGTGCAACTTTGCCTTCGATGTGAGAATCCCCGGACAAAGCCAGAGTAAAGTTGGTTGCTTTAGAAGCCGTGATCGCCGTCCCACCGTTGGTTGCGATGATAGAACCAGCATTTTCAAAAGTTGAGTTGTCCTTAATATCTTCGGCCCAGACACCAACGGCACGTTCACCGTCAACAAGAATTCGTCCTCCGGCAGCATTTTTGAATTCCTGCAGGTCGGCGTTCTCTTTGTTCCAAGACATGCCCGCGCTATACACACCTGCCGTATCGCTCGTTTTAACTTCGATAGTGCCGCAGTTAACCATTGAGCCATTAGCATTGCTGTTGGCGTACATTCCAACACCGCCTTCAACAACAATCGTTCCATTATTAATAATCGTTGCACCTTCGTTGGCCCCCATGGCCTTTGTACCTTCAAACCAGGCGTCGGACTTTACATAAATGGTTCCTTTGTTGGTCAGAGTGGTTGTTACACCGTTGATATTACCCATGCCCTCGGCATAGTTACCGTAATTTCCACCACCGAGAACCCAGATTGTTCCTTCGTTAGTCAGATTCTGTCCATTTTGCAGAGCCGCCAACAAAGAAGCAGAAGTACCTCCTGCATTCTTCCACTGGGAGTAGACAACAGCCGTCTGATCCTTTTTAAGCCCATCCAGAAGCTGGTCATACACCTGAGTCCCAAGTTGGCCTTGAACCTGTGTTTCACCACTCATATTGGTTATGAGGTACGTTGGTTTTTCAGGTTCAGAAGGAATAACAGAAGAAAAAGCCGAAGTTGCAATAAAAGCGCTACCAACTGCGAGCGCAATTTGAGTCTTAAAAAGCATTTTTTCTCAATGAAAAAGATTAATCGGATGGTTGAGTATCTCTTTCTACCCCCCCTTCCCCTTGTCAAGATACTGTTGCGAGAATCAAACATTCATCCAACAATTCCGACCTTTAAGCTAAAGGCAATGTACAAAGCTCATCCGCCTCCCTTGTCCTGTGGAACAGTTCTTACATCGCGAACCACCTAGTTACGGCAGGCCTCATTCCCTGTTTCCTATCGTTAATGACAACTCTCGAGATTTCGTCTACAGAGCGCTTAGATAGACCCCAAACTCCCAGCAGGAACAGCAAGTCTCACCATGTGAAACCCTGAAGTATCTGTTCAATGGGTTCTCGTAGTCGGCAACCCTATGAAAAACCTTTTGATGTGGTTCTCTTCCCAAATAATGTCTCGACAACTTCGCTATCAAAAAAGTTAGTAATTTTTTTGATAGCGTTTTTGCTGAGAAAACATTTCGTGACAACGACGCCACTTTTTCTGATCAGTCCTGGACTGCAGATACTGAAGTATGTTTTCTAAGCAATTCTGCGTAGAATCCTCAGCACAGCAATCCGAACGTCGATTCAACCTGTGGGATATCGACGCCGAAGGTTTGAGGAGTCTTCCAAAGGCGCCTCCTTTCGCCCGGATTGCCTTTCCTCGAGTCTTTTTTCGTATGAGCGAAGCCGTCAAATCCAACGACAAAAACCCTGAAATCGTTCCGCACCACGCCGCCGAGCCCGATGTCAGCCTCGGGGCGCTTGCCAAACTCTCCGCCCCGATCTTCATCGCCAATCTGGCGTTGATGGGCGCAGCCACAATCGACACCTTGATGACCGGCAACCTCGGCAAAGAGCATCTTGCCGTCGTCGCTTTGGGCGGTGCGACCTCCGTCATGGTTCTTTTCGGACTGGTGGGCATATTGCAGGGGCTCTCCCCTATCGTCGGTCACCACTACGGCGCACGCAATTACAAAGCAATCGGCTTTGAACTTTCTCAAAACCTCTGGCTGGCGATTCTGCTGGGCATCATCGGCTGCGTATTGTTGTTGCAAACGGATTTTTGGACGAAATTCGGCGGGGTCTCGGGCGAGGTTGCTCGCATGACCTCGCTCTTTCTCGTCTTTTCCGCACCGGGTATTTTCGCGTCGATCGTCTCCCGAAGCTTCATTGCTCTGAATGCGGCGGTGAGCCGCCCTCGCGTGACAATGTACGTGAGCCTTTTGATGCTCGCCTGCAAGATACCGCTCAACTGCATCTTCATGTACGGCTGGCTCGGCTTTCCCGCACTGGGCGGCGCGGGTGCCGGGTTGTCGCTCGCTGTTGACGCGTGGCTGGCGCTCATCTGCTACATCGTCATCTACAAGGAGGACACCTTCTACGACAAGATGCGCGCCGAGCGCTTCTTCTGGCCTCAGATCAAGGCTGTTTTTGCTCAACTCAAACTCGGCGTGCCGATCGGCCTTTCGATTTTCTTTGAAGTGAGCTCCTTTACGCTCATGGCGATCTTCATTTCTCGCCTGGGTACGACCGATGTCTCCGCGCACCAGATCGTCGGCAACATCACCGCAACGCTCTATCAGATACCGCTTTCCATCGCCATTGCCGTGTGCGTGATGGTAAGCCAAGCGCTCGGTGCCGGCAGTCCAAAGGCCGCACGCGAGATCACGGTGCGAGGCCTGAAGGTAGCACTGGCCATCGCGGCCTGTTCTGTGGCCTTCATGTATTTCGGACAGGATTTCCTGCTGGGGCTCTACTCCAAGGAAACCGCAGTGACATCGCTTGCCGCTTCGCTTCTGGTATTCGGCATGATCTACCACATCACCGACGCCGCGCAGACGGTTTCGAATTTTGCGCTGCGAGGCTACCGCGTCACGATGCTTCCGATGATCATCTACGGCGTAATGCTCTGGGGTGTGGGCTTGGGCGGAGGCTACTATTTCGCCTTTGACGGCACGTTCCTTTTCGGGCAACCGCTGCGCGCCGAGGGCTTCTGGATGTGCACGGCCGTAGGCCTGTGTCTGGCGGGCGTCACGCTGTCGGTCATCGCACTTTGGGTTTCAAAAGTTCGCGTGGCCGACTCACTTGCTCACGGGCACGCCGCACTCAAAACCAAGAACTGATGGGAGCACCGGAAGCATCCTTGAGAGCGGCTCGTGACGGATTGCAACATTTGCTCTAGTTCCAAACTCTCTCTTGGTAGAATGCTTCTCAAATTCAAAGTAGGCGTTTCTTCGAAGCGCTCGTATTGTGTTGCGTCTTTTTCGGGACGCACGCCACGATTTAGGACATACACGACATGGCATTAGTGAGCATGCGCCAGCTGCTTGATCATGCAGCGGAAAACGGTTACGGCGTTCCCGCCTTCAACGTCAACAACATCGAACAAGTGCAGGCCATCATGACGGCTGCCGCCGAAGTCGGCGCTCCGGTCATCATGCAGGCGAGCGCCGGCGCCCGCAAGTATGCCGGCGAAGCGTTCCTGCGCCACATCATCGAAGCCGCCGTGGAAAGCTGGCCGGACGTTCCGGTTTGCATGCATCAGGACCACGGCCAGAGCCCGGCCGTCTGCCAGATCGCCATGCGCATGGGCTTTACGTCGGTGATGATGGACGGTTCGCTTATGAGCGACGGCAAGACCATTTCCTCCTACGAATACAACGTCGACGTCACCCGCCGCGTGGTTGAAAACGCCCACTGCATCGGCGTGTCCGTCGAAGGCGAACTCGGCTGCCTGGGTTCTTTGGAAACCATGAAGGGCGACAAGGAAGACGGTCACGGCACGGATGCGACCATGTCCCGTGAACAGCTTCTCACCGATCCCGATCAGGCCGCCGACTTCGTGCGTGAAACCCAGCTCGACGCTCTGGCCATCGCCATCGGCACGAGCCACGGCGCTTACAAGTTCACGCGCAAGCCCACCGGTGAAATTCTTTCGATCCAGCGCGTCAAGGAAATCCACGAACGTCTGCCCAACACCCACCTCGTGATGCACGGCTCGAGCTCTGTTCCGCAGGAATACCTCGCTGAAATCCGCGAATTCGGCGGCAGCATGCGCGAAACCTATGGTGTGCCCGTTTCCGAAATTCAGGAAGCCATCAAGCACGGCGTGCGCAAGGTCAACATCGACACGGACATTCGTCTGGCAATGACCGCCGCCACGCGCCGCTTCCTTTTCGAGCACCCCGAAAAGTTCGATCCGCGCGAATACCTCAAGAAGGCCCGTCAGGCCGCTTACGAACTGTGCAAGCAGCGCTATCTTGAGTTCGGTTGCGAGGGTCAGGGCGCCCGCATCAAGCCGATCTCGCTTTCCGTGATGGCCGCCAAGTACGATGCCGGCGAGCTCGCGCAGAAGGTTCAGTAATTCGGTCTTTGCGCCACAGTATTGCGGCCGCGGAAATTGCTTCCTCGGCCGCATTTTTTTGACGCTTTTTTTAACGCAGGAAATTTCGTTATGCCTCAGGATGCTCGTGACTTAAAAGGCAAAACCGGCATTCGGCGCCTCATCAACGCCACGCGCTACTCGCGAGACGGCTTTTTGAAAGCCTTTCAAACCGAAGAAGCCTTCCGCCAGGAATCCATTCTGTCCGTGATCGGCCTCGTTGCCCTCGTTTTCATCCCGGCCGCCTTCACGCTCAAGCTCTTTGCGGTTTTCGCCCTCGTGTTTCTGCTGGTGACCGAGCTCTTGAATTCCGCCGTTGAGGCTGCAATTGATCGCATCGGCCCGGAAATTCACCCCATGAGCAAGTACGCCAAGGATGCTGGCAGCTGCGCCGTGCTCTTTGCGCTCACGTTCTGCATCTTTGTGTGGTGCGTGGTGCTATGGGACGCTTTCGTCTCTCCGATCATGGCGCACTGATTCTGTTCCTGAGAGCTGCCGAGTTCGTATGACTCGGCAACTCTCCTGAAGTCACGCTCGGAAAGCCGGCAGCTCCGTCGTTCCCATGAGATAGAGATCCACGGCTCGTGCGCAGCGGCGTCCCTCGCTCATGGCTCGGACGACAAGCGATTGACCGCTTCGCGTATCTCCGCAGGCAAACACTCCTGCGACAGACGATTCAAACGGTCGAAGATCCGTCTCGGTGCCCGCCTTGGCGTTGCCCCGCGCATCGCGTTGAATGCCGAAGGCCTCCAAGAGTTCTTCGGTCGGATGTGAGAATCCCATTGCCAAAAACACGCGGTCGGCCGCAATCTCAAAGTCCGACCCGGGTTCTTGCGTGAGTCTCTTTGTGGCCGGATCCAGTCTCACTTTCACGCAATGCAGTCCACGCACCGCTCCCGAATCATTGACCAAAATCTCTTTGGTGGAAATTCCCCACAGTCTTTCGCAGCCTTCTTCGTGAGACGATGAGGTGCGAAGTTTCCGAGGCCAATCGGGCCACGTGGCAGCCTTATCCTCCTGCAGAGGCGGACACGGTCCGATGTCGAGCTGAACGATACTTTCGGCGCCCTGTCGCCTTGCGATGCCCACGCAGTCGCTGCCGGTGTCGCCGCCTCCGATGATGACCACCTTGCAGTCCTTGCAGGAAATCGGCGTTTCATCGAGTTCGCCTGAAACGGCACGGTTCTGTCCGATCAAAAGTTCCAGCGCGAAATGCACGCCCTTGGCTTCCCTTCCCGGCACCTTGAGATCTCGCGGCGTCTCCGACCCGCACGACAGAACAACAGCGTCGTAGTCACGCTTGAGTTTGTCTGCCGACACCGTCTTTTGGGCCTGTGAAAACACCCCCTGCGAAAACGACTTGACGCCGACTGCGGTACCGAACTTGAACGCAACGCCCTCGGCCTGCATCTGCTCGATGCGTCGATCGATGAGATCTTTGGGAAGCTTAAAGTCCGGAATGCCGTAGCGCAGCAAACCGCCCGCTTTCTCGTTTTTCTCGTACACCGTCACCTTGTGCCCGGCTCGCGCCAACTGCTGCGCACAGGCCAGACCCGCAGGGCCCGAACCCACCACTGCCACGCGCTTGCCCGTTTTGACCAGAGGCTTGACGGGCTTGACCCAACCCGAAAGCCACGCACGATCAATGATGGCTCGCTCAATGGTTTTAATGCCGACGGCAGCGTCTTCGAGGTAATACTGCGTGCAGCCGGCTTCGCAAATGGCCGGACACACGCGGCTTGTAAATTCCGGAAAACTGCTCGTCGAATTCAGGCATTCCCAGGCGGCTCGCCACTTGCCGTCAAGCACGAGACGATTGAAGTCCACCGGTCGGTTATGCAGCGGGCAGCTTGCCGAACAAAACGGCGTACCGCAATGCAGACAGCGCATCGATTGTTGATGAATCTGCTCGTCATCGAGAGCAATCGTGAAGTCTCCGAAATGCTTGATGCGCTCTTCCACGCTCTGGTGACCGAACTCAATGCGCTGCAGCGGTGCATTCGGCTGATTTTTGTTTACGGTCATTGTCGTCTCCTGTTATTGCCGACCGGCACCGGCCAAAAGCGCTTCCTTGTACTGAAGCGGCATCACTTTCACGAAACGCGCGCGAGCATTGCTCCAATGCTCAAGCAGTTCTGCGGCCAATTTGGAGCCCGTAAACCGCGCGTGGCGCTCAATGAGCTCCTTTAAGAGCTCTTCATCGGTCTTGCCGAGATGCCATGTACGCGAATCGCCCGAACGCTTCTGCTCGGATTTCGCGACAACTCGCTCAAGCGCAACCATCGACGTGTTGCAATGCGACTCGAAGTCGCCCTCGGCGTCAAACACATAGGCCACCCCGCCCGACATGCCCGAAGCAAAGTTGCGCCCCGTTTTGCCGAGCACCACCACAGTACCTCCCGTCATGTATTCGCAGCCATGGTCCCCCGTGCCTTCCACAACGGCGCTTGCTCCCGACAGACGCACCGCAAAGCGCTCGCCTGCGACACCGTTGAAATAGGCTTCGCCAGAAGTCGCTCCGTAAAGCGTCGTATTGCCGGCAATGATGTTTTCCTGCGCTTTGCCATGAAAGTCGTCTCCCGCCTTCACGATGATGCGGCCGCCCGAGAGCCCTTTGCCGACATAGTCGTTGGCGTCGCCTTCGAGCACCATCGTCATGCCGGGTACCGCAAAGGCCCCGAACGACTGACCGGCCGTCCCTTTGAACGTCAAGTGCACCGTATCGTCGGCCAACCCCTGTGCGCCGTACAGATCAACGATTGCGTGCGCAATCTGCGTGCCCACCGTACGGTTGATATTGCGTATGGCGTAGGTTTTACGGACAGCATGACCTTGCCGGATGTGTCGATCAATTTCGGCAAGAATTTGTGCGTCCAGACTCTTTTCGAGATCATGCTTTTGGGCCAAACGATGGCGCCGTTCCTCAGGACGGCTCTGCGGCCTGTACAGCACTCGGGCAAGATCGACGCCTTGAGCCTTCCAGTTGTCAATGTCGTCTCGCTGCTCCAGAAGGTCACTGCGTCCGATCAACTCTTCAAACCGTCGAACACCCAGCTGCGCCATGATTTCACGTACCTCTTGGGCCACGAAGAAGAAGTAGTTGACCACATGCGAGGGCTGCCCTTTGAAGCGTTTCCTCAATTGAGGATCCTGCGTGGCAATGCCGACAGGACACGTGTTGAGATGACACTGGCGCATCATCAGGCAGCCTTCGACCACCAAAGGCGCCGTGGCAAACCCGAACTCGTCGGCGCCTAGCATGGCCCCGATCACCACGTCGCGCCCGGTCTTGATCTGTCCGTCGACCTGCAGCACCACGCGCTCGCGCAGCTTGTTGACGACAAGCGTCTGCTGCGTTTCGGCCAATCCCACCTCCCAGCAGCTTCCGGCGTGCTTGACGGAAGAAACGGGGCTTGCGCCCGTACCGCCGTCGTGTCCGGCAATGACAATATGGTCGGCCTTGGCTTTGGCAACGCCTGCGGCCACCGTTCCCACGCCCGTTTCGCTCACGAGCTTGACCGAAACATCGGCCTTGCCGTTGGCGCACTTGAGGTCATGGATGAGTTGCGCCAGATCTTCGATCGAATAGATGTCGTGGTGCGGCGGCGGAGAAATCAATCCCACGCCGGGCACCGAATAGCGCAGTTCGGCAATGTATTCGGTCACCTTGTGTCCGGGAAGTTGTCCTCCTTCACCGGGCTTGGCGCCTTGAGCCATCTTGATCTGAATCTGATCGGCGCTAGCCAGATATTGCTCGGTCACGCCGAAGCGACCGCTTGCCACCTGCTTGATGCGCGAGCGCAGACTGTCACCGTCTTCGAGCTCGATGTCGGCCACAATGCGATCATGTCCGAGAACATCGGCAACCGTCATGCCTTTTTTGACAACGGAGTGTCCCGCCTTGAGTTCGGCCTCATAGCGTTTCGGATCTTCACCGCCTTCGCCTGTGTTGCTCTTGCCTCCGATGCGGTTCATGGCAACGGCAAGCGTCGCATGAGCCTCCGCAGAAATGGAGCCCATGCTCATCGCGCCCGTCGCAAAACGCTTGACGATGTCCTTGGCGGGCTCCACCTCGTCAATCGGAACCGGAGTGCAGTTTTCCGTCTTAAAACGCAACAAACCGCGCAGCGTCATCTGCCGACGGCTCTGATCGTTGATGATTGATGCGTACTCCTTGTAGGTCTGATAGTTCTTCTGGCGAGCCGCTCTCTGCAGCTTGACGATCGCCTCGGGCGTCCACATATGCTCTTCGCCGTCGGCACGCCAGGCGTATTGGCCGCCTGAATCCAATTGCGCCTTGATCGGCATGCGTTTGGCGTAGGCTGCGTCGTGCCGCTTAACCGCCTCCCGCATGACGTCAAACAGCCCCAAACCTTCGATTTTGGACGGTGTGCCGTGAAAATAACGGTCCACAAACTCGCTGTTAAGGCCGACGGCTTCAAAGATGCGGGCTCCGCGGTAGCTCATGACCGTGCAGATGCCCATCTTGGCCATTACTTTGGTGAGTCCCTTGCCGACGGCCTTGACGTAATGCGACACCGCATCCTCAGGCGAAAGCCCTGCCAAGGGAGCCGCCTTGCGGATCAGTGCCAAACTCAGATACGGATGCACAGCTTCGGCGCCGTACCCCAAAAGCAGCGCAAAGTCATGCGTCTCGAAAACCGCCCCCGAGTGCACGATCAGACCCGTATTTGTGCGCAATCCTTCCCGGATAAGATGCTGATGCAGCGCGCTTAAAGCCAGAAGAACCGGAACGGCCACGCGCTCGCGGCTCACGTTTTCGTCGCTCAGAATAAGGATGTTGTAGCCCTCGCCGATCGCATCGACCGCCTGCGCGCAGAGACTTGCCAGATGCGCCTCCACGCCGCTGTCGCCCCAGGCGGCCGGGTAGGTGATGTCAATCTCGAAGCTGCGGAATTTTCCTGCCGTGTGCTCGTCAATCGTGCGCAGCTTGGCCATATCGTTTTCAACAAGCACCGGCTGAAAAATTTCGATCCGCCGCGGCGGGTTGACATTGTTGACATCCAGGAGATTGGGCTTGGGGCCGATGAAGCTCATGAGGCTTGTCACCAACTCTTCTCGGATCGGGTCGATCGGCGGATTGGTGACCTGCGCAAAAAGCTGTTTGAAGTAGGCAAAAAACGACTGCGTTTTTTGAGAAAGAACCGGAAGAGCCGCGTCGTTTCCCATAGACCCGGTAGGCTCCATTCCCTTGGTAGCCATCGGCATCAGAACGACGTCTACGTCTTCCTGAGTCATCCCGAATACGCGCTGCAGCTCTGCCAATCGGTCGTCGGCCATCGGCGCTTGAGCGGTTGACTCTTCATCGGCGCTGAGATCAGCCAAACGCAGATTGAGTCGCTCCACCCACTCTCGATAAGGCTTGTCGAGCGCCACCTGATTCTTGATTTCTTCGTCGGAAATGATGCGGCCCTGCACCGTATCGATAAAGAGCATTTTGCCCGGCTCAATGCGCCATTTGCGGCGAACGCGTCCTTCCGGAATGGGCAATACGCCCACTTCAGAGGCCAACACCACCGTGTCGTCTTCCGTTTCGATGTAGCGCGCCGGTCGCAGACCGTTGCGATCGAGCATGGCACCGATCTGTACGCCGTTCGTAAAGACCAACGCCGCCGGCCCGTCCCAGGCTTCCATCATCGGAGCATGGTAGGCGTAGAACGCCTGCCGATCGGCATCCATCGTCTCGGAGCGTTCCCACGCCTCCGGCACCAGCATCATCATAGCCTGCGGCAGCGAATAGCCCGCCATTACGAGCAGCTCAACGGCATTGTCCAAGCTGGCCGTATCGGATTGCCCTTCATAGATGAGCGGCACGAGCTTTTTGACGTCGTCTCCCAAAACGGCCGACTTCCAGACGTTTTCCCGAGCGCGAATCCAGTTGTAATTTCCCTTGACGGTATTGATTTCGCCGTTGTGTGCGATATAGCGATACGGATGAGCCAAGGCCCAGGCCGGAAACGTATTGGTGGAAAAGCGCTGATGCACGACGGCAACGGCGCTCTTGCAAGCAGGGTTTTGCAAATCCCTGTAGTAGCGTCCGACCTGATCAGCCAAAAGCAAACCTTTGTAGACCACGGTGCGCGTACTCATCGAGGGTACGAAATACTCGCCGCCGTGTTTGAGTTTCAGTGACTGGATTCGATGCGAAGCACTCTTGCGAATCACATAAAGCTTGCGCTCAAGGGCATCCTGAACCATCACGTCGGGGCCGCGACCGATAAAGATCTGACGAATAACGGGTTCGGAGGCCCGCACCGTCGGGCTCATTTCCATCGTTTGATCCACGGGCACGTCGCGCCAGCCGAGCACCACCTGGCCTTCCTTTTTGACCATGCGTTCGAGCTCCTGCTCGCAGGCTTGGCGGGAAGCGGGCTCCCTCGGCAGAAAGATCATGCCGACGCCATAGTCGCCGGGCGCCGGGAGTTTGACTCCGAGCGCTGCCATTTCTTCACGATAAAACGCATCCGGAATCTGAATCAGAATGCCCGCACCGTCACCGCACAGGGGATCGGCACCGACGGCGCCGCGATGATCAAGATTGTGAAGGATGAGCAAAGCATCTTCAATGATCTTGTGCGATACATGTCCCTTGATATTGGCCACAAAGCCGACACCGCAGGCGTCGTGCTCGGCATCCGGACGATACAGGCCTTTTGCGGCAGCCTCCTGCCGCACGGCTTGCGAACTAGCCATGAAGTTCTCCCTTTTGTTCGAGTTTTTTTGTTCCGGCACTGGAAAGCTTTTTTCGGCCCCGAGGAAGGCTCCGAATCGTTGTTTTATCTGGCTTTCCGAGCCAAGTTTTCTTACTGTATCGGAGATAAAGAATGCCGCAATAAAGGAATTGGTCGCTTGACAAGTTAATTGCCAAAGGCCTGATTTAGCCCAAATTTATTATTGAATTCCTCCTACAAGGTTTTATGCAGTTGGTTTCATACGCACGTATCCGCACGATTAACGAAACATCCAATCACAACACGATCGCAATGTCACAAGATCTCGCATTTGAATGAGTGCTTAACTTAGTCGGAACAAACCGAGTCGGATTGATCCGACTAAATGTGTCAACAGAACAGAGTGAGCCTCGCCGTACAATGCGGCGCAAACGGAGCAACTAACTTTGACCATCAACAACCAGAATTCAACCGACACAAACGCCACCTCACAGTCCAATCGAAAGCATCTGCCGTTTCGCATTTTTATGCTGCTGTTCGGCACGGCTTGTGCCTCTTTCGGTATCGCGCTGACGACGACGTCGGGTTTGGGCACCACACCGATCAGTTCGGTTCCGTGGACGCTGACCGCCATTACCGGTCTTTCCTTCGGCACCACCACGTTTCTCATCAATCTTCTGTTCTATTTGATTGAAGCGGTGCTGCTTGGAAAAGCCATGCCCAAGTGGAACATCCTGCAAATTCCGGCTGTGCTTGTTTTCGGCATCTTCATTGACCTCGGCATGGCTGTTGCCAAACTGATCGAACCAACATCGTGGCCAGCAGGTCTGGTCATGAGCCTGGCCGGCAACCTGTGGCTGGCCGTCGGCATCGTGCTGCAAGTCCGATCCAAAACTTTGGTTCAGCCGGGCGAAGGTGCAGTGCTCGCCATTTCTGTGGTGACTCGGAAAGCCTTCGGAAGCATCAAGGTGTTTTTCGACTGCTTTCTCGTTTTGTCGGCCGCCGTTTTGGGCTTTTTCGTTTTGAATGAAATTGTCGGCATCCGCGAAGGCACACTGATTTCGGCCGTTCTGGTCGGCAGTCTTGTCAAAGGAATTTCGAAGCTTTTTCCTGAAAAAAAGAAAAACTGAGCGAATGCGCACTTTTGTGTAAGCGAGAAGAGCGCTTTGCGCTTAAAATTAAGCGGCTACAGTGCGGTTCATTCCACGGGCTTGGATGCGACTTCAAGCTCGCGATCACCGTGCGTCGATTTTCATTTTCCTTGACGGAGACAATCGGACATGCCCGATATCATGCAGACCTCCATCAAGAGCCTTCCTCTGGTCTACCGCGGCAAAGTACGTGAGTGCTATGCCGTCGGCGAAGACAAGCTCTTGATGATCGCCACCGACCGCATCAGCGCCTTTGACGTCATCCTTTCCGTACCGATTCCCAAGAAGGGCAAGGTGCTCACGGCTTTGACCAACTTCTGGTTTGAAAAACTTGCCGAAGGCATGCCCACGCAGCTCACCGGCATCGATCCCGAAACGGTCGTCGCCGAAGATGAGCGCGAACAGGTCCGCGGCCGTGCCATGGTCGTCAAGCGCTTAAAGCCCATCCTCATCGAATGCGTTGCCCGCGGTTACATCATCGGCGGCGGCTGGAAGGATTACCAGGCCACCGGCTGCGTGTGCGGCATCAAACTGCCCGAAGGTCTCAAGCAGGCCGAAAAGCTGCCCGAACCGATCTTCACGCCGGCAGCCAAAGCCGAAGTGGGCACTCACGACGAAAACATCAGCTTTGAAAAGGTCGTCGAGCTCTATGGCGAATCGATTGCCACGCAGTTGCGCGACCTCACGATCTCGCTCTACAAGAAGGCCGCCGACTTCGCCGCCACCAAGGGCATCATCATTGCCGACACGAAGTTTGAATTCGGTCTGGACGAAAACGGTCAGGTGTGCCTCATGGACGAAGTCCTCACGCCCGACAGCTCGCGCTTCTGGCCGGCCGAAAGCTACGAAGTCGGCATGTCGCCTCCCTCTTACGACAAGCAGTTCATCCGCGACTGGCTTGAAACTCAGACGTGGGACAAGACGCCGCCCGCTCCGGTGCCGCCCGCTGAAATCATCGAAAAGACGGCTGCCAAGTACCGCGAAGCGCTGGTGAAGCTCTCCGGTAAAGATGTTGAATAATTTCGATATCCGGATTTTTTAACCGTCTTTGATCGTGCGCCCGGGCTTGCCAAAGCCTGAGCGCACCTTTGCTTTATTGATCTCGAAAGAAGTTTTGTCATGACTGAAAACACTGCGCAAAAGCCCGTTGTGGGCATCGTGATGGGCTCGGACTCCGACTGGGCCGTGATGCAGAATGCCGCTCTTGTTCTCAAGGACATGGGCGTTGCCTATGAAGCCCGCGTCGTGAGCGCCCACCGCATGCCCGACGAGATGTTCGAATACGCTGAAACCGCCAAGGAACGCGGCATCAAGTGCATCATCGCCGGTGCAGGCGGAGCTGCTCACCTTCCGGGCATGATTGCCGCCAAGTGTGTCGTTCCCGTTCTGGGCGTTCCCGTTCCTTCCAAGTACCTGCGCGGCGAAGACAGCCTTCTTTCGATCGTTCAGATGCCCAAGGGCGTTCCCGTGGCAACATTTGCAATCGGCGAAGCCGGCGCCGCTAATGCCGCGCTCTACGCCGTGAGCATCCTTGCGGTCACCGATGAGGCGCTTTACGCCAAGCTGCAGGCCTTCCGTAAGGCACAGAACGAAAAAGCCCGCAACATGACTTTGCCCGCTCTCTAATCAAACACTTTCCACTGCCATCGTTTGTATGCAAGCCAATTTCCCTCTTCCCCCCGGCTCCGTTCTCGGTCTTCTCGGCGGCGGCCAGCTCGGCCGCATGTTTGCGCAAGCCGCCGCAAGCATGGGCTACAAAGTCAAAGTGCTCGAAAAGGGCGAATGCCCCGCTTCGGAGGTGAGTGCCTATCACATTGACGCCGCCTACACCGACAAGAAGGCCATTGAAGAGCTGCGTCAAACGACGGCGGCCGTCACCACCGAGTTTGAAAACGTGCCCGCCGAAGTGCTGAGCGCCTTGGCAGCCGACGGCGCCTGCGTCACGGCTCCGGCCTCCCACGCCGTGGCAATCGCCCAGGATCGCATCGATGAAAAGACCTTCTTGCAAAGCGTTGCGGGCGTCCCCGTGGCACCCCACGCCGCGCTGTTGTCGGCCGACGACGCGGACTCCCTGGACGCATCGCTTTTCCCGGCAATTCTGAAGACCGCCCGCATGGGCTACGACGGCAAAGGCCAGAGAAGCGTCAACAACATCGCCGAAACCAAGGCCGCCTTTGCCGAACTCGGCAACCGCGTGTGCATCCTCGAAAAGAAGCTTTCGCTTGCAAAAGAAGTCTCGGTGATCGTCGTGCGTTCGCTCACCGGTGAGACCGTCACGTTTCCCTTGTTTGAAAACGTGCACCGCAACGGCATTCTCGCCACAACCGTTTTCCCGGCCCGAGTAACCGACGAGGTGAGCCAAAAGGTGCGCGACTACGCCGCACGTATTGCCGAAACGCTTCAGTACAAGGGCGTTTTGTGCATTGAATTCTTCGTCCTCACCGACGGTTCGGTTTCGGCAAACGAAATGGCTCCGCGTCCGCACAATTCCGGTCACGTCACGATCGAAGCTGCCGTCACCAGCCAGTTCGAGCAGCAGGTTCGCGCCATGGCCGGTCTGCCCTTGGGCGACACGTCGGCGTTGTGCCACGGTGTGATGCTCAACCTGCTGGGCGACCTGTGGTTTGACGAAAACGACAATCACCGCGAACCCAACTGGGCAGAACTTCTCAAAATCGAAGGCGTCAAGCTGCATCTCTACGGCAAGGCCGAAGCTCGCCGCGCCCGCAAGATGGGCCACGTAACGGTGCTCGGTGCCACACAGGAAGAAGCACTTTCGCGCGCCAAGCGTGCCGCTTCGGTTCTGGGTCTTCCCGAACCTCTGTAACGGAGAAGACGCGAAATGGCCACGGAAACAACGCTTTCGGACAAAACGCTGCAAGACATCGAAAAAGCGGCGCAGGTGCTTGCTGCGGGAGGTCTCGTTGCCGTCCCGACGGAAACCGTCTACGGACTGGCGGCAGACGCCGATAACCCGACGGCCGTGCGCAGCACCTTTACGGCCAAAGGCCGCCCTGCCGATCATCCTTTGATTGTGCACGTGACGGGCTTTGAAGCACTGTCGGCCTGGGTCTCGGAAATTCCCGAGTGCACCAAGACGCTCACGGATGCATTCTGGCCGGGGCCTCTTACGCTGGTCTTCAAAAAGAGCGATCGTGTCAACGACGCCGTCACTGGCGGTCAGGACACCGTGGCCATCCGCTGCCCTTCTCACCCGGTGATGCGTGCGCTTTTGAAGCGCTTTGCCGGCACCACACACAAGGCCGTGACGGCGCCTTCGGCCAACACGTTCGGCCGCATTTCTCCGACCAACGCCAAGCACGTGGCCGATGATCTGGGCGTTAAGCCCGCAGGCAAGCTCGACATGATCCTTGACGGCGGCGAATGCGAAGTCGGCGTGGAGTCGACCATTGTGAACCTCACCTCGGAAAGGCCCACCATTTTGCGTCACGGCGCCGTGACCGCCGCCATGCTCTCCGAAAAGCTCGGTTTTGAGGTACTCAATGCCGGAGAAAACGCACCGCGCGTCTCCGGGCGACTCAAGAGTCACTATGCGCCGCAGACAAAGCTGCAAATCGTACCCACGGAAGAACTGGAAGCGCACCTCGAAGATATTGCTCTCGAAGAAACCGCCTTTTTGATGTGCGGCCAAAGCGAACTTGCGCAGAAAGTGCAATCCAAGGCTCGCCGCTGCCTCGTGGCGCCCGGTGATGTCGCCGGTTACGCACACGTTCTCTATGCAGCCATGCACGATCTGGACGCATGCGGCGCTAAAAAAATCCTGGTGCAGGCTCCGCCCTCGGATCCCGCATGGGCTGCCGTCAATGACCGTCTCGGCCGCGCCGCAGCCGACAAGACCAAGCCGTAACCCGTCATGCCTGCGGCACGCGATCCGATCGGCGTTCTCGACTCCGGCTTGGGCGGGCTTTCCGTTCTGAAAGCGCTGCGTGAGGAACTGCCCAACGAGCAGTTCCTCTACTGCGCCGACTGTGCCCACACGCCTTGGGGCGACAAACCCGAAAGTTTCATCGTGGAGCGCACGCGTGCCATCGTGCATTTTCTTTTACGAAAGCAGGCCAAGGCAGTGGTGCTGGCGTGCAACACGGCAACGGCCGCAGCCGCCGACATTTTGCGCAAGGAGTTATCGATTCCGATCATCGGAATCGAACCGGCGGTCAAGCCTGCCGCCGCTCAAACCCGAACCGGCGTCATAGGCGTCATCGCCACCCGCAGAACCACGGAAAGCGCGCGCTATCTGTCACTCTTAAGGCGCTTTGCGGGCAACGTCAAAGTGGTGACCGTAGCCGCTCCCGGATTGATGGAGTGCGTGGAGCGCGGAGACTTCAACAGCGAAACCACGCGAGAACTTCTTCTCAAATACCTGACCCCCATCAAAGATGCAGGTGCGGACAAACTCGTGCTCGGCTGTACGCACTACCCGTTTCTTTCCGAAGCAATCTCGGAAATCATGGGGCCCGAAGTGGAACTGTTGGAACCGGGCAAACCCGTTGCACGTGTCGTACGCATGCGACTTCAAAAAGCCGGTCTGTTAAACCCGTCTTCCAGCGACATTTTCCGTTGCACCTACTTTGTTGCCGGTGCCGAAAAACACCTTCCAACACTTAAGCTTTTGGTTCCCAACCAGAAACGGGATGCGGCTTTTCGTCCAAACATCTTCGAACTTCCTGCCTGATCTCACTTCACCGCTCTCTCATTTCCCAAAAAGAGCGTAATTTTCCCCATTTCGCTATTACATTAAAAAATAGCGGTCGTCAGAGCCGATCTTTTACGCCTTTTCGATCTTCATCAGCCATAAAAAAGATCATTTGATGATCCTTTTCTTTCTCGCCTAACATATTGATTTCAAAGCTATTTCGTTTTTCAAAAAACGAAAATTTACCTCATTGCAATTTTGTTGACTTTGATTTTCATCAATATTTTCAGGGCGGGAGCATCCACCCTCACTGCTATATTCGACTTAACTCTTAATGGATAAACCTTATGTCCGTCGACCAACTCACCGTCCAGCAACTCAAGATTTTCTTGGCTGTATACAAGCACAAGAGCGCGAGCTTGGCCGCCGCGGAGCTCGGTGTTACGAACTCGACTGTCAGTCGGGCTCTGGCTGCCGCACGTTCAGTTTTTGACGACGTTTTATTTGTTCGCACGGCCAATGGTTTTGTGCCGACAAATAAGGCACACGAACTTGCCTCTCCGACGAGCGACATTGTTTCCATCCTGCGGAAAATCGACACGCGTTACACGCGCTTTTTACCGGCGACTTGCACGGGAAGTATCGAAATTCGCGCTTACGACGAATTCAATTACGCCGTACAGCGAGTCATTCAAACCCGCATTCAGCCGTTGGCTCCGCGCATGCATTTTCATGTAAGCGCGCTTACTTACGATTGCGTCAATGAGCTTTTGAACGGAACGGTTGACTACGCCGTCGTGTACGAAGGTTTTAACGACAACCGTCTGAATTTTGAATGTTTCTCGCAAACGGGAGACATCTTTTTGCTGTGCCGCAAAGGACATCCGCTTTTGTCAGGCGACTTCAGCGCCTCGGATTTGTCCTGCTATCCGCTTGTTGAAATCGACAATTACCGAGACAACAGCAGTCCTCTGCTGGTCGACATTTGCCATGAGGTCGGATCGAATATGTGCGTACGCGCCTATACGGAATCCGTTGCCTCGGCTTTTCAGTTGATTGCCTCATCCGATTCCGTTGCGGTCATCTGCAACCAATTCACGCTTCGTTTCGCCAACACCGTTACGGGCTTGGACTACATCAAACTTCCGACTCCGATCTTGACTCGCATCCGCAAACTGCGCAGCGCAGTCAAACCCATCGGCAACTATATCGCTTACGGCCACACCAACCAGTCGCCGGTGTTTCAGTGGGTTCTTCGGCAACTCGTCGACGGACTGGCTGAAGACTGGAAATTGGCCTTGCAAGCCAATTCAAAGGAGATACATCCCAAGTCATAAAACCATTGAATCCCCTCAGAAAGCAACAACAAAGGACCGTGATACCGCAACTTCCCCAAATGCGGCTCCACGGCACAAATACTCCGTAAATCAAGACGGAGATCATTTACCAGGAGAAAAACAATGCCGAGCATTTCCCGCCGTACACTGCTGCAAGGCACTGGCGCTATGGCCGTCGTCGGCAGCCTCTCGGGGCTTATCCCCGAAACTGCGCATGCGATGAACTCTCTGGGCGCCAAACCCGAACTGCTCAACAAGCGTGCTGGTACGGTCAAGTACCACAGTTGCTTGCGCAACTGTGCTGACCGCTGCTTGATGAAATTCCGCGTTCAAGACGGCCGCATGACTTACGTAAGCGGCGCTGAAAAGCAAGCCAAGACAGGAACTTGTCCCTGCGTAAAGGGGCTGACCTATGTTGAGTACACCTATGCCCCGGATCGCATTCTTCACCCGATGGAACGCATCGGCGAAAAGGGTTCGCACAAGTGGCGCCGCATCACTTGGGAAGAAGCATGGGCCAAACTCATTACCAAGACTAAGGAAGTCGTTGCCAAATATGGTCCTGAAGCCGTTCTGCCCTATTCCTACTCGGGCAACTACGGCGCCATCGGCATGCACGCTTCCGGCGAACGCTTCTTTAACCGCCTAGGCGCCAGCTATCTGGATCGCCTGGTGTGCACGGAAGCCGGTGTCTGGGGTTACGGTTCCGTTCAGGGTACGACTGACGGTCCCGATCCCGATGAAATCCCGAATTGCGACTGCTACATCAGCTGGGGCTTCAACGAAACCGTCTCCAACGTGCACGGCATCAAGCTTATCAATCAAATGCGTGACAAGGGCGGTGTTGTGCTTGCGGTCAACCCGAACCGCACGCCGATTTGCTCGCAAGCCGACGTCTACCTGCAGAACTACCCGGGTAGTGACGCTTGGGTTGCGACCGGTGTCATGAAGTATTTGATCGCCCACGACGAAACCATTGATCACGAATTCCTGGACAAGTGCTGTATCGGCGCCGACAAGGTTTTCGAAAAGGTCAACTCCGTCAAATGGGAAGACATTGAGCGCGTCACCGGCTGCAAACGCGCCGAAATCGAAAAGTTTGCCGCCCTCTACGGCAAGTCCAAGAACTGCATCATCCGCGGCGGCTATGGCATGCAGCGCAACTACAACGGCGCCCGCATGACTCGCGCCATCGCCATCATGCACGCTCTTCGCGGCATGTTTGACCGTCCCAATGCCGGCATTATTTATGACAATGTCCGCAGTATCACCGGCATGAACAACTTTGACGGTCGCGGCAACTACTTCCTGACCGGCAAGGAACAACATGTCAACATGACCGACCTGGATCAGGCATTGAAGGCTAAGAATCCGACAAGCCAGAACTTGATCGACAATCACACGACGCCACCGCAGCCGATCAAGCCGATTCATCTGTTCTTCTTCTACAACGGGAATCCGGTCGCCGTTTCGCCCAACGTCAATCAGGTCATCGAAAATCTCAAGCGCGACGATCTTTACGTCGTTGGCTTCGACATGATCATGACCGACAGCATGGAATACTGCGACTTGGTTCTTCCTGCCTCCACGCAGTTTGAAACGGACGACATCATCGGCGACTACCACGGCTGGTTCCTGCAGATTTGCGAAAAAGTCATCGAACCGGTCGGCGAATCCATGCCCAACTGGGACTTCTTTGCCGAATGGGGCCGCCGCATGGGCTTCAAGGACCAGGCCTTCAAGGATACGTCCTTTGACATCATGCGCCAGCTGCTCAATACCAAGGCACCTTGGTATCAGGGCATCACCCTCGAACGCCTGCAGAAGGAAAAGTGGATCAAGCTGCCTTATCCCTCCAGCGTTCCCGTACGCTCCGGCGGCAAGTGCGGCACCGAATCCGGCAAGATCGAGCTTTATTCCGAAATGATGAAGCGCGCCGGTTTCGATCCTGTCATCGATCTGGGCCTGTGCGAAGACGATATGCCCGAAGTTGAGAAGAAACTTCCGTTCCGTCTGCTCTCTCCCGGTATTCCGCAGCGTGTCAATTCCTCCTTCTACAACGTGAAGTACATCCGCGCATTTAACGCTTACGAATGCGAAATCAGTCCGGAAGATGCCCAGAAACTCGGCATCAAGATGGGCGATCGAGTTCGTTTGACCAACCAGCGCGGCGAAGCTTATTTCATCGCACGTGTGTCTACACGCGTCGGACCCGGCGTTGTTCGTACCGCCAAGTGCAATTGGCGCAGCACCAATCCTTACGGCAAGAACAACACCAATACGCTGACGACTTCGCGTCTGACCGATATGGGTGGATGCTCTGCATACCATTCCACCCGCGTGAACGTGGAAAAGGCCTGAGGGAGGATAGACCATGACAAATAAACTGCAAAAAGGCTTCATCTTCCGCCAGGAAAACTGCGTCGGTTGCGGCGGATGCACGGTAGCCTGCCAAATTCATAACGAATTGCCTGAAGACGTTCGCTTCCGCAAGGTTGATCTCTATGAGGTCAAGGACGCTGAGGGTCGAGTCCGCGACGTGTGGCTCTCGCACGCCTGCATGCATTGCACCAATCCGAGCTGCATGGCGGTTTGTCCGGCCAACTGCTTTACGAAACGTCCCGACGGCATCGTGGTGCTTGATCGCAACCGTTGCACGGGCTGCGGTCTCTGCAAGAGCGCTTGCCCCTATGACGCAATCGTCATCAGCAAGCTCGACGGCAAGGCTGCCAAGTGCAACCTCTGCGTTGAGCTGCTTGATGCGGGTCTGAACCCGGCTTGCGTCGACGGCTGCCCTGTGAAGTGTCTTGAAGCCGGCAATATCGCTCAGGTGCTCGCGAGCAAGAAATCTGCCTCGCGCTCCGGCATCGGCTACAAGAACGGCATCAATGAACCCAACATGATCATCATCAGGGAGCGTCGTTGATGACTGTCTCGCAGATCGATTCGTTTGTGTCGGCTCTGAAGCTGTTCAAAGAGCCCGTCTTTCATCCTGCCAAGGCCTCGGTCTATGAAGAGCTCGGAATCTGGGCTCAGAAATACGACCGCAAAGACCTTGCACTGGCGTGCGCTCAGGCCGCGAGCGACACCGACGAAGCCGAAGCGGAATTCAATCGTATGTGCATTGGTCCTTATCGACTGACCGTGCCGCCCTACGAAAGCGTCTGGCGTACCGGAAGACGTGTGCTGAACAATCGTTTCAGCGCCGCCGTTCAGTACTCCTATGAAGAAATCGGACTCGCTGTCGGCGACATGAACGAGCCCGTTGACTTCTTCGGCTATGAACTGGAGTTCTGTTACGCCACGCATGCTTTTGCGTCAGCCTACGAAAAAGAAGGCAAAACGCAGGAAGCCGAACTGCTCAGAGAAGCGGCATCTCGCTTCTGGGCTGAACATCTCGGCCACTGGGCCGGGAAGTTCCTCGAAGCCATGCAGCAGGATGCCAGACATCCGTTCTGGCGCGCTTGGGCACAGGCGCTTTCCGAACTGCTCACGGTTCAGCACAAGGACATTGCACTTAGCAACACCATGTCAGGGGAAGAGACGACTGCTGTCGTTCAACCTCCCCGTTCCCTTCACGGGACAAAGGATTCGATATGAAAAAATTGGCTTTCCTTTCCGGCATGACCCTCACAACGGCGGCCGCCGCTGCCGAAGAGACCGCCGTGCACCAGCCCGAGTTTTGGATGCAAGTCCAGGAGCATGTTGTCAACAACGACATTCCTCAATTGTTGGGCTACGCCAGCAACCCGGCTTACACCAAGACCTATCTGCCCGAAGGCGTTAGCGAAGGTTACCTTTCCTTCGTTCAATCGGCTGCAACGATCGGCAACGTCATTTTCATGAGCGTTGTTCTCGTCGCCATTCTCTTCACGATTTTCGTGATCTTCAATGGCCGGGCAAAGCTTGAAAACGGCTTTTCCGGAAAACTGATCAACCGCTGGTCTCCGCTTGATGTGGCTCTGCACTGGCTTGCCGCCATTCCCTGCCTGATCCTGATTCTTTCGGGATTGGTCATCGGTGCCGGCCGCTTCTGGCTCGAGCCTCTGATGAGCCCGACGCACTTTGCCTCCTTTGTGGATGCAAGCGTGATGTTCCATAACTTCTTCGCCTTCCCCTTCATCGTCGGCGCCGTGATCATCATGATCAAATGGGCTGCTCGTCAGTTCCCTGAAAGCTGCGACGCCAAATGGTTTGCCTGCCTCGGTGGGTACATCAACTTCGGCGGTAAAGCCAAGCATCCGGATGCTGGTTTTGCCAACGCCGGTGAGAAGGCTTATTTCTGGACCGTCTTCATCTTCGGCCTGGCCTTGATTGTCACAGGCCTGATGATGCTCTATCCGGATCTTTTCGGCGGAGTGGATAAGAACGGCGCATTGCTGGCTCTGATCATCCACATCATCAGTGCTGTCGTGCTCGGCGCCTTCACCGTGATCCATATCTTCATGGGCGCTGTGATGAGCGAAGGCGGCATGCAGAACATGATCAACGGCAAGTGCGATGAAAACTGGGCCAAGCAGAACCACAACCTGTGGTACGCCAAGGTCTCCAAGTAACTTGTCTGTCTCTACCTCCTAAATTCAGCCGAACTCTGCCCGAACGATTCTCGTTCGGACGGAGCTCGGCTCCTACGTACACAGAAAAACTATGCTGATCAATCGACGCTCACTGCTAGAGATGATGGCGGCAGGAACGGCTTTTACCCTGATTCCCAGCGCGCAGCTCTTGGCCAAAACCCCCGGCAAGCGCTATGCCATGGTCTTTGACGTTCGACGCTGCACCGGCTGCCTTTCATGCACCGTAAGCTGCGCCATGGAAAACAAGACGCCTGTCGGCCGCAGCCGAACCGACGTCAGTCAAGTCACGGTCACAGGAAAGTCCTTCGGCAGCGCTGTCTTGCCGATGCCGCACCAATGCAACCATTGCGACAACCCGCCCTGCGTAGCCGTGTGTCCCGCCAAAGCCACGTACAAACGTCCCGAAGACGGAATCGTCGTCATTGACTACAACAAGTGCATCCACTGTCAGGCTTGCACCAAAGCCTGCCCGTACGGAGCACGTAAGGCTGATCCCGAATTTAAGACAGCTCCTGAAAAATGCAATTTCTGCATCCACCGATTACAGGAAGGGCTGTTGCCGGCTTGCGTGGAAACTTGCATCGGCAAGGCTCGCGTATTCGGCGACCTGAATGACGAAAACAGCGAAATTTATCGCCTGGTTAAAGAAAACAAGGTCTACGCTCTGTTGTCCGACCTTGGCACCAAACCCAACATCTTCTATATCGGTCTGCCTGATGACATCGATGATAAAGCCATGCTTCAGACCAAACCGATTCAATGGCAGCGTTAAGAGGATTTCACATGAGTCAAGACATCAAAAAACCAGTCTTCGGTAACGCCGCAGCTCCCGAATTCGTCCGTGTCAACGGCAAGTTGCAGGTGCGTGACGGCATCCGCGTCGGCTTTACCCGATGCTTTACCTGCAACAATATGTGCGGTCTTCGCTATCGTGTGGATGAAAAAACAAATACGGTCACGAGAGTGGCCGGCAACCCGTACTGCGAGGTAGTCTCCGGCGGCAAACCTTTGCCTCTGAACACTCCGGTTGAAAAAGCGTTTGAAATTCTCACCGGCGATGCAGGCCTGGAACATCGCGCAACGGTTTGCGGCAAAGGTTCATCGGGCCCCGACAGCATCACTGATCCGCGACGAGTCACTCAAGTGCTCAAGCGCGCCGGCAAGCGCGGTGAAAACAAGTGGAAGACCATTTCCTACGAACAGGCAGTAAAGGAAATTGTCGAAGGCGGCAATCTGTTTGGCGAAGGTCATGTCGACGGTCTGAGAAAAATCCGCGACCTAAAAACGCCCGCTCGCAAAGGCTACCCTGAATTCGGCACGGCCGCCAATCAGCTTTTTGCGACGTTTAACGAAGAAGACACCATGCGCGGCGGCTTTTATCGTCGCTTCATCACGCAGGCCTTCGGCTCCGTCAATCTTTGCACCAAACATGCCTACTGCGGCGCTGCAGTCGGCGTCGGCTATTCGCTCGGCTTGGCCCCCGAAGTGGCGGCCGGTATGTGCGATGTCGATTGGAACAATTTCGAATACGCCATTTTCATGGGCACTTCGCCGGGCTCTTCCGGAGCAAGTATCAACCGTCTTGGTCGCGCTGTCGCCGATGCACGAGTCGATCGCAAGGTGAAATACGTTTGCGTTGACCCCATTTTGCGCGGCAATGTTGTGAACAATACCGAAGCACGCTGGCAGCCGATTCTTCCCGGCAGCGATACTGCATTCCTTTACGGTTTGGTACGCACGATTTTTGAAGAAAAGCTCTATCTGGAGTCTTTCCTGCGTAACCCCAACGAAGCTTGCGCCAAGAAAAACGGCGAAATCAACTGGACCAATGCAACGCTGTTGATTGACATTAAGACGCAAACGCCGGCTCTGGCCAAAGATTTCGGCTTGGGTAAGGATGCCCAAGGCGTCGTCGCTGTCGACGGTAAGTTGGTCAATGCCGAAACAGCCGGTCCGGCCGACCTTTTTGTGGACGGTTCCTTCAAAAAGACCGACGGCTCCAGCGTTCGTCTCGTATCAAGCCTTGAACTTCTGCGTAAAGAGGCCCTTCGCTATTCCATGAAGGAGTACTCTCAGCGATGCGGCGCATCGGTTGAACGTATGCAGGAAATTGCACGGGAGTTCTGCTCGCACAACCGCCGAGTTGTCGCCGTCTCCAATGCCGGCAACAACGGTGCTGATGCCATCATGAGCGCCTGGTTGCTTTGCATCCTTAATTCGCTCGCGGGCAGTCATGACGTCAAGGGCGGCGCCCTATACGGCAACGGCGCCTTCATGGGCTTTGAAGGAAACTACAACCTTGGTGAGGTTGCCGGGGCTGCTGAACAAACAGCCACCATGAATGTCTGCTTCAATGCTCCCTACGAAGATTCGACCGAATACAAAGAAAAGGTCAAAGCAGGCAAGAACCCCTACCCCGCCAGCCATGTGTATCACCCGATGAACCCGGGTTACGTGGCGGGCAATGCTGCGGAGATGTTTGTAGCTTTGGCCAACAAGGATCCGTATCCTGCCAAGGCTCTCATCAATTGGCGCAGTAATGTGCTCTACAGCGCATCAAGCATTAACTCCAAAGTCATTGATGCAGTTAAAGATCCCAAGTCTTTGCCGCTGTTTGTCGCAATTGACGCTTTCATCAATGAGACGAATTGCTACGCCGACTACATCATCCCTGATCGTGTCATGTACGAGGAATACGCTTGCGACCGTACGTGGGGCAACTTTAATGTCTGCGTCGTGGCAGGAGTTCCGGTCGTTGAGCCGCGAACCGTTGTCAATAAGAAAGGACGCCATGTCTGCATGGAAGAGTTCCTCTTTGACTGCGCAGCAGCCATGAAGCTTCCGGGCTTCGGCAAGGGAGCTATCGCTAAAAAAGATGGCGGCAAAGCGGATTTGCTTACCTATGACGACTGGTATGCACGCTATTTGAGCAACGTCGCCGAACAGTGCGCAAACCTGCCCAAGGTGACGGCCTCCGACCGTAAATTTGCCGGTCTGGATCGCGCAATGAAGATGGTTTCTCCGCGTCTGACCAAAGCTGAGGCCGCCAAGGTCGAAGCCTTGCTGTCTCGCGGCGGTTACTATGACGAACCCGAGCGCTACAACGGCAACTTCATGTTCAACGGCGGCGGCAAGTATCTGCAATTCTTCAATCCTGCCATGCCTGCCATTCGTCACTGCTACTCCGGCAAGCCTTATCCGGGCGTGCCCGTGCTTGACGAACCCCGCTTCTTTAACGGTGACAGCTGGAGCAAGCATTGGAGTAAAAAAGACTTCCCGTTGCTCATGAGCAGCTTTAAGCCCATTTTGCGCAGCAACTACTCCGTTGCCTTTGCTCACTGCACGGAAATCTCTCCCGAGAACTTCGTGCAAGTACACTCCGCCACCGCTAAGAAGCTTGGCCTGAAGAAGGGCGACAAAGTTCGCATCGTAAGCCCCAACGGCACACCGGCTCAGGGCATTCTCTACTGCGACGAAGGTGTCGCACCGGGTGCAGTCTGTATTGCTCATGCATACGGACACTGGGCTTACGGCGCGGAAGACCGCATCGTTGACGGCAAGAAACTACCTGGCATCAAAGCTCGCGCCGGAGGTGTAGCAGTCAACCACTTGGTGCCGTATGACCCAACGCGTCCGGGCAAGGTTTCTGCACTTAACGACTACTGGGCAGCCGGCAACTGCCGTACCGGTATTCCTGTGCGCCTGGAAAAAATTTAAGTCTCCTCTGATATAAGGGTCCGCAACTGTCATTTCTCAACAGTTGCCTTCAAAGCCGCATTCTTCATTGGATGCGGCTTTTTTTAGTATGTTCGGCATGAGCACGTTCCAATGCAGCTTCACGGATAAACGCTAAACCACGAAAACAACCGACCTACTCCCCGCTAGATTCGAATCCGCGGAGAGAATTCTTTGCAAAACCGAACAACCCTCCCCCGGTGTGCCTTGTTGCCGGTCGTTGGTTCTAGAATCCAAAGGACAACTTTTAGAGGACCGGACATGGCCAACGAACTTTTAAATGCTCTTCTCCCCCGCCGCAGTCTCAAGCCCAAGTATCTGACGCTGCCGTTTCCGACGAAAGATCAGATCGAGACCGCTGCCCGCGCCGCCCTGCGCGCCCCGGTGCATGGCGACGATTTTCCCTGCCGCTTCGTCGTCATCCCTGACATCAAGCGCGACAAACTAGCCGAACTCTTTCGCGGCGCAGCCGCCATGCAGGGCTCCGATGAAGAAAAACAGGAACGCGCCGCCAGCAAAGCCTTCAAGGGGCCTTTGCTTGTCGCCTTCGTGGTGAACCTGTCTGCCAACGGCAACGCTACGGAATCCCTGATTTCTGCCGGTGCCGCATTGGAGCAGTTCCTGTTGGCACTCAAGGTTCAAGGGTTCGGCGCCATCACACTTTCGGGATCCATCCTTGAAAGCCCGATTCTTCAAGCGGCTTTCTGTAAAGATGGATCCGAGAAACTCGTTGCCTGGATCACAATCGGTACTCCCGCCGAAGGGGTGACCTTTGAGCCCGAGGCAAGAAACGCCCCAATTAGTGTCTGGTCCTAATTCAGTCAGTCCTTCGAGAAACGAACTCTGTGAGCAAAGAATCCTGATAAATCCGAAAGTTGACTTTGGATAAAATCGGAAGTCCACTTTGTTTTTTATTCAACGTCGGCAACGCTGAATTTCGCCTCCGATCGCGTCAAAATCAGCCAAAATCTCCCGTAAAATCAACCTGGTATCCTCTTTGAGAAGCCGATACCTCCTGTGTTTCAAACAAGGGATAACGTATGGAAAAGAGACGCACATTACTGGCAGCAGCCATTGCCTTATCGGCATTGGTTTTGACAGGCTGTCCGCATCATCATCGTCGTCCCGGTCCGCCTCCCGGCGGCCCCGGCGCCGGCGGTCCCGGCGGTGGACCAGCTGGTGGTCCCGGAGGCCCTGGGCCTGGCGGCGGAGGTCCGGGCGGTCCCGGCGGCGGTCCTCGTCGTTAACACTTTGAAGCGAAGTACGGTTACTCCGGCTTCCCTTTTTGCCAGGTACCGGTCAAACTCTCGGCAATGGCGCGCATGGTAAGCGGCGCGCAGCCCTCGGCTTTGTTATTGGCCACAACGAAAGCTCGCACACCGGACGCTTTGGCAAGCTTTAAAAGCCAAACGATGCCCTCTCGCGCCACGATGTCTTCCTGTTGAATCCTGTTAAAGGGCGCCCAATCGCGCTTAAGTCCCGAGTAGGTGCCTCCGGCAGCGAGCGACCAACGAATAACGATGTCTCCGGCAGCCTGCCAAGGGCCGACTTCAACGCCCGGAGCATCAAAAAGCCTCAGCATATCGGTTTGACGCATGATGCTCGGCATCGAAGGATGAAGCGACAAAACGGGGCGCACGCCGGTGCTTGCCATTTCCTTTACCCAGCGCGGCGTAAGCAACACACGCGTGCGCATTTCGACGGCAAACGTCACGGATTGCGTCGGCATCCTCGACTTAATCTGGGAAAAGAAGTCCGCCATCGTGGCGATGGCTGCGTATTGCGCAGGACGCTCAATCAGGGCGTGCCGCGGAATGTTGGGCATCTCAAAAACGAGTACGCCGGCTTTGTTTCCAAGTCCTTCCACGGCGGGCAGCACAAATTCCTCGAGCGCCCGATCGGCGTTAAGGTAATCGGGATTGGCGTGCATGGGCCTGCCCGTGTGATCACGCAGCACACTGTCGCAGACGATCTGAGGCGCTTTGACAAGAAAGCGAAAGTCGTCTGGCACCTGATCGGCAAAACCGGCATAAACATTTTTCTGCAAAGGCCGATAGAAGGCTCTGTCAATGCCGACCGTTCGAAAAATCGGATACTTGGAGTATGCGGGCAACCCCTGTTGAGAAAGCTGTGACAAGCCGGAGGCATGCGACCAAACGATGCCTCTCCACCCGGGGAAATTCCAGCTCGACGTTCCCAGATAGATGTTGCGCGGCAGCTTCTGCGCCGTACGCACAAGATCCCGATCGGCCGGCTCGGCAACAACGGGGCCGGACATCGGGGGCGTATCGTCAAAAAGGCTCACGTTCTCGAACCTTCTTGTCACGTGGCTTGCTCCTAAAAATGAAAAACCCGCACCCAGCTTGCTGCATTGACTGCAGTCAGAGGTGCGGGCCTGAATCCTCATGTAAAGGATTCTAACTTAAGGCTTACCAGCGGCAACCGGGGCCATAACCATACTGGCCGTAGCCATGGCGGGGACCATGCCAACCCCAGCCGTCTCCGCAACGCGGGCCATTGTTGTAGACACAACCGGGACCGCCGGCGCAACCCGGGCCGTAACCGGGACCGTAGCCCCAGTCACCGCGATGACCGCGATAGTGGTGGCGCGGACCGTTCATGCCGGCGCGGGGTCCCATGCCACGGCCGTAACCCGGACCCACTCCGTAGCGGGGCTCATACTCGTCCATCATGGCCTGCTGTTCGGGCGTGAGGCTCTTGTCGAGCAGTTCACGGGCCGAAGCGATCTGCTCGAGCATGTCAGCACGAACTTTCATGTGTTCGGCGCGGAAACGCATGGCTTCTTCACGATTGGCCGGGCGCTTGCCGTCGCGGGCTTCGTGCCAGGCAAAGTGCTTGCCGGCGATGTCCTGACGGCTGGCGACGTACTTGTCGAACGCCTGCTTGGCGGGACCGGTAAGATTCATGGCCTGTGCGAGTTCGGCGTAATCGGCGCGCATCTGCTCAACGCAAGGGGCATTTGTCGTGGTCGGAGCGGCATTCGAAGCGGCGAAAGCCATTCCGGCAAAACCGGCGATTGTTGCAAAGGCAACTGCTGCAAGGGGAGTCTTCACTTTCATAATCAACCTCTAACGTGTCTTATTCGGTTAAGGCACCTGCTTTCTGGAAGTGCTGTTTCCGTAAAGCAGCTGTTTTTTCCTGTGTCATCCGGCGAGCTTTTTGTTTTCTCGCTCGGCTGTTTTCTTAAGGTGAACTTTACGCCGAGCTCTCGCAAAGAAACGTAAAGACAAGGCAAATCCCGGTAAAGGTTCTGTTTGTCGAAAGCTCGAAAAGACAGGCCTCGGACGCGGTAAAATAATGGGATTGATCAGAAACTCCGGGCGCTTATTCTTTTTGCGCCTCTTTTCTTTTATTTAAGCACCTATGCAGACACTTTCCTCTCTTACCGCCCTGAGTCCTCTTGACGGTCGTTATGCCCGTCAATGTGAAGTCCTGCGCGGCATTTTCTCCGAATCGGCTTTCATGAACGCCCGCGTGCGCGTTGAAGTCGAATGGCTGATCGCTTTGTCGGAAGCCGGTTTTGAAGAACTCGCTCCGATCAGCGCACACGGTCAGGCATTCCTGCGCGGCTTGGCCGACAACTTCACGGAAAGCGACTGCGAAGAAATCAAGACGATCGAAGCCCGCACCAACCACGACGTCAAGGCCGTGGAATACTGGATCAAGGAAAAGGTCGCTCACGACGAAGAACTTGCCAAGGCCTCCGAATTCGTGCACTTCGCTTGCACGAGCGAAGACATCAACAACACGAGCCATGCGCTGATGCTCACCGCTGGCCGCAAGGCTCTCGTGGAACGCCTCACCGCCATCCGCGATCACATCCGTGAATTTGCGCACCGCTGGGCCGCCGTTCCGATGCTTTCGCGCACGCACGGCCAGACTGCCAGTCCGACGACGGTCGGCAAGGAAATGGCCAACGTCGCCGTGCGTCTGACCCGCATCATCGAAGCGATCGAAACCGTCAAGTTCTACGCCAAGATGAACGGCGCCGTGGGTAACTTCAACGCCCATCTCATCGCCTACCCCGACTACGACTGGGAAGCTCACAGCAAGCGCGTGATCGAAGAACGCCTGGGCGTGACCTTCAACACGCACACCATCCAGATCGAACCGCACGACTACATGGCCGAACTCTTCCACGAGATCGAACGCGCCAACACGGTTCTCATCGACTTCGACCGCGACGTCTGGGGCTACATCTCCATGGGCTTCTTCAAGCAGAAGCTCAAGGAAGGCGAAGTCGGCA
This sequence comes from Sutterella sp. AM11-39, assembly GCF_003472385.1. Lineage (GTDB taxonomy): Bacteria > Pseudomonadota > Gammaproteobacteria > Burkholderiales > Burkholderiaceae_F > Duodenibacillus > Duodenibacillus intestinigallinarum. The sequence continues at coordinate 104,987 of NZ_QRLV01000007.1, forward strand.
GCTCCACGATGCCGCACAAGGTCAATCCGATCGACTTTGAAAACTCCGAAGGCAATCTCGGCATCGCCAACGCTCTTCTGAATCATCTCGCCGGCAAGCTGCCGATCAGCCGCTGGCAGCGCGACCTTACCGACTCCACGGTGCTGCGCAATCTGGGTGTGGCCTTCGGCTACTGCTTTGTAGCCTACGCCGCTCTGGAACGTGGTCTGGGCAAGCTCGAACTCAACGAGCAGGTTGTTGCCGACGACATCAACCGCGCCTGGGAAGTGCTCGCCGAAGCCGTCCAGACCGTGATGCGCCGCTACGGTGTTCCGAAGCCCTACGAAAAGCTCAAGGCTCTGACCCGCGGCAAGGGCCATATGGATGCTCAGACCATGCGTGAATTCATCACCACGCTGGAAATCCCGGCCGAAGCCAAGGAACGTCTGATGGAACTGACGCCTGCGACCTACGTCGGCAAGGCCGAAGAACTCGCCAAGCGCTGCTGATAAGCGTTTGATTCCATTCTGAACGAACGACTCACCGACGCTGCTTCCGAGTGGAAACAGCGTCGGTTTTGTTTGCGCTCAAGGTAATACCGCAAGAAAACACCGAAAACAGCACAAATTGCTTCTCTGCCGTATCAAAGTCACTCCGATGCTCGGTTATAGTTGGAAAACCGAAAATAAGAACATTTCTGGGAGCATTTGACGTGAAAAAGCAGATTCTGACCGCGGCCTTGTTGTCGCTTCTCTCCGCGGGGCTCACCGCGGCCGAACTCACTGTGGCCGCCACCCCCGTTCCGCACGGCGATATTCTCCGTTTGGTCGCGCCGGACCTCAAAGCACAAGGGTACGACCTAAAGGTCGTCGAATTCTCCGACTTCGTGAGCCCCAACATCGCCCTTGACGCCAAAGAAGTCACTGCTAACTACTACCAGCACAAACCCTTTCTAGACGACGCCGTCAAGAGTCGAGGCCTTAAGATCGCCTCCGTTGCACCGATTCACATTCTGCCGATGGCCGCATACTCCAAACGCGTCAAGTCGCTAAACGACCTGCCCAAGGGCGCGCGCATCTCCATTCCCAACGATCCTGCCAACGGCGGCCGCGCGTTGTTGCTGCTGCAGTCAGCGGGCGTCATCAAACTTAAGGACGGAGCCGGCGCCACCGCAACACCCTTGGACATCGCCGACAATCCCAAGCGTCTGCGCTTTACCGAAGTAGAAGCCGCACAGGTACCACGCACTCTCGACGATGTTGACGTCGCGATCGTCAACTCCAACTATGCCCTGGGTGTCGGCTTGAATCCGATCAAGGACTCCATCTACCTTGAAAACAAGGACAGCCCCTACGCCGTCGTTGTCGCCTGCCGCTTGGGCGACGAACAGAACCCGGCCGTGCAGGCTCTCGTGAAGGCGCTCACGAGCCCCAAGGTCAAGGAATACATGATCAACACCTACAAGGGCGGCGTGGTTCCGGTCTTCTGATCGAAACCTCACCTACTCTTGAATAAGCCGTCCTCGTTTGGGCGGCTTTTTGTTGTGCCTTCTTGATTGCATCCATGTGTCGAGCACACGCGCTTTAACGAACAGGCCTTTAGCGACTCGGCTAAAATGCGGTGTCTCTGACGCAAACGCACCGAAAAAACATCGGGGCGTCGTTTCGTCTGATTTGTGTCGATTGCGCCTTCGCGCACAGACTTTTTCCTCTCAAAGAACAATGAAAGAAATTCGCACTCGCATCGCACCGTCCCCGACGGGCATGATGCACTTGGGCACCGCCCGTACCGCCATCTACTGCTGGGCCGTTGCACGTCACTTCGGCGGCAAGTTCCTGCTTCGTATCGAAGACACCGATCAGAAGCGCTCCACAGCAGAAGCCACGCAAGTCATTCTCGACTCGATGAAGTGGCTCAACCTCGATTACGATGAAGGTCCGATCTATCAGATGGATCGCCTGGAACGTTACCGTGAAGTCGTCGATGAAATGCTCGCCAAGGGTTTGGCATATAAGTGCTACGCCACGCCCGAAGAGCTCGACGCCATGCGTGAAGCCCAGCGCGCTGCCGGTATCAAGCCGCGTTACGACGGCCGCTGGCGCCCTGAGAACTGCGTGGGCAAGCCCATTCCCGAAGGCGTCAAGCCCGTCATTCGCTTCCGCAATCCCGACGACGGTGAAGTGACCTGGGACGATGCCGTTTACGGCCGCATCACCATCGCCAACAAAGAGCTCGACGACCTCATCATCATGCGCGACGGCATTCCCACTTACAACTTTGCCGTTGTGATCGACGATTGGGACATGAAGGTGAGCCATGTGATCCGCGGTGCCGACCACATCAACAACACGCCTCGCCAGATCAACCTCTACAAAGCTCTGGGCGCTGAAGTACCGGTGTTTGCGCACCTGCCGCTCATCAACGGTCCCGACGGCCAGAAGCTCTCCAAGCGCCACGGCTCGGTGTCCGTCATGGAATACGAAGCCCGAGGCTTCCTGCCCGAAGCCGTATTCAACTACCTGGCTCGCCTCGGCTGGGGCCACGGCAACATGGAAAAGTTCACGCGCGAAGAACTCGCCGAAGTGTTCGAGCTACGCGGCGTCTCCAAGGCTGCCGCTCGTATTGACTTCAAGAAGTTCGAATGGCTCAACGCTCAGTACATGAAGGAAGCCGACGATCAGCGTTTGGCCGGACTCGTCAAAGCCCGCATTGAAAAGCGTGGCGGCGTCGTTGACGGCGGCCCCGATCTGGCTGGCGTCTGCGCCCTTCTTAAGACCCGTGCCGCAACGCTCGAAGCGCTTGCCGATCAGGCTCTCTTCTTCTACAAGCCCGCAGAGCCCACCGAAGAAGCCCTCCAGGCCGCTTTGACCGAAGAAAACCGCAAGGCGCTTGCCGCTTTTGTGGAAGGCATCAAAGCTCTTGAAAACTTCAAGGCTCCCGAAATCTATGGCGTCATCAAGAGCGTCATGGAAGCCCAGGGCATCAAGATGGGCCCGGTTGCCACTCCGCTTCGCGTGCTCGTTTGCGGTGCCGACAAAGTTCCGCAGATCGACAAGACGCTGGAGCTCTTCGGCAAGCAGACCGTGCTTGCCCGCATTGAAGAAGGTCTGAAAAAGGCCGGCTTCTAATTCGAGCCTTCCAAGAGCTCAAAGGCGCTGCTCCATTGTCGGAGGCGGCGCCTTTTTCGTTTCTGTTTCGTCACGCCGCTTGAAGCATGGTAAATAGCGACCAGAAAACGCCGATGGCCAAGAGCCAAAACAACACGGCACTCACCTTGTTGACCCAGAACAAAAACTTCTTGTTTTGCAGATGGTGTGAAGCAATGGCCGCCACAAAGCCGTAGCCAAGATGAACGGTGAGGCCCACGGCCGCGAAGATGCTGATCAGCGTCGTCATGCGGGAGACGTAGTCGTGCTGCGGCGTGATGAACTGCGGCAGCAGCGAGAGCAGGAACACGATCAGCATGGGATTTGTGGTCTGCAACAGCATCGCACCGACGTATGCCGAGCGCAGATTGTGCGAGCGTACCTTGTCTTCCACCGCGGGATTGTTTCCGGCCGCAGTCAGATTAATGGGCTTAGCCTTCCAGTTCTTCCATCCGAACCAGACCAGCATCAGCGCGCCAACGGCCTGAAGTCCGTAAAACAGCGCAGGCGTTGCCTGAATAACGGCACCCAACCCGGTAGCCGAAACAATTGACATCGCGATGATGCCTGTGCAGTTACCCAACGGTGCCGCCCAAGCTCCGCTTTTTCCCAGTCTAAACGAGGAAGTAACGGTGTAGAGCACGCCGGCGCCCGGCGTCACACAGGCAACGAAGGCCACGAAGGCAAAGAACCAAAGATCGCTGCTCATGGATTTTGAGAACCAAGTTGGCGACGAAAGACATGCTCTTCACTATACGCCGCGCCGAAGATTCTTTGCTCTTTTGCGCTTTGACGCCGGACAAACGCCGTTGATTATGCGGCCAGCGCCTTGAGAATTTCCGCGGGGAAGTCCTGCTGTCGCCCAATCTTTCGCTCCCACACGTCCGGGGAATCGATTTCTAGCAGCGTCCAGCCGTTATTTATGGCATCGCTTCGAATCGAGGCATGGTCGGACAACAAATCGATCAGTGCCGGAGGATCCTGATGCACACGACGTTCGGATGCGCTTGCCTTCTGACAGATAAGTTCGTAGTGGTTGCGGATGTATTTTTCAGAAAAGACGATGGCGAAGGCTGCAGCGCGGCTCTTTCCCAATCCGTGCGCAAACCTCCCTGCCTCGACAACCGGCAAAGACACTCCTTCGATGATCAACGACTGACCGTTTTCATCGGCGACACGTGCCATCTCGCGCACAATGGGCCAGAGGCGCTCGGCAATCGCCTCGTCGTCCTCGGGTGTGAGACCGGAAAAATCAGTGTTACCGGACTTGATCAGGCCCATTTTGAGCAGATCCAGGGACACTACGCTCGCACCCGTGAGCCTGGCCAGATGTTTGGCAAACGTTGTTTTACCCGCATGCGAGGCTCCTTGAAGGAAAAGAATCATCTGAAAAAAAAGGAAGAAACGACTGAACGGAGCGATTGGTCCTGCATTATCCGACCTTTCGATCAACTTTTGTCCGTCTCGAAGCGCCATTTTTCCCAGGCACGGTTTATCCTTTACGAGTCTTCTTTTCTCGTCAAGCCGTATGTCCGGAACCGCCATACATGATGCTCTTCGCGGCGTTAAAGCCGCCCTGCCGTTTTGGTTGGGCTTCTTTCCGTTGGGCTTCATTCTGGGAGCTCAGGCTTGCCATAAAGGCATGAGCGTTCCAACTGCAGCAGCCATGTCCTTCTTCAACTACGCAGGCGGCAGCGAATTTGCCGCCGTCGCTCTTTGGACAGCGACTCCCCCGCTGCTTTTGATTGCCTTTACGACTTGGCTTATCAACAGCCGCCACATTGTGATGGGCATGGCACTGTCGCTCTACACCAGAAAACTTTCCACCGGCAAAAGTCTCTTTGCTTTCTTCCTCATGTGCGACGAAGTGTGGGCCGTAAGCATGCAAGAAATCTCAAGGAGAAAAGCCGCGGGCGTTCCGGAAGACGAATGTTTCTGCTACGCCTTTCATGTCGGCACGGGACTTGGCTTCTGGTTGCCATGGACATGCTCGACCGCACTGGGTGCCTTTATGGGCGGCACGCTGGGCGACCTCAACCAATGGGGCCTTTCGATGGCCTTTCCCGCTACCTTCATCACGCTCATCGTACTGATGTGGCCGGGATTCAAAAATGCGCTTCCTTTGACGGCAAGCGGTATCATTTCGGCCGTCTGCAGTTTCTGGCTGGCATCGCACTGGTGCGTCCTTTTGGGAACGCTGACGGGACTCGTGCTTGCAGCCTTGCTGCCTCAACATTCAGAAAACCAAGCCGGCTAAGGAATTCTTATGGAAACACCGATTGCCGATATTTGGTCTCTGCCTAATGTTCGTGAGGCACTCACGATTTTTGCCATGTTCTGCGCCACCTATTCCACGCGCCTGATCGGATGGCTTCTGCTTCGAAACAGAACAATTTCACCAGCGTTTCGCCGTGCTTTGGAAGCTGCTCCGGGTTGCGTGATGGCCGCTATCGTAGCTCCGCAGTTCATGACCACCAATCCAATCACGATCACGGGGCTTTGCACCGCCGTGGCTGTCGCCGTATGGTCACGCAATATGGCCGCAACCGTGATTGTTTCGATGCTGGTGTATGCCGGATTGAATAACTGGCTCTGAGGCTGAAAAAACGAGTTTTGGAGACGTTACCTCGTTTTCTATTCTGGAACTGTCGTTACCGAGTTTTTTTCCTCAGTTTTCGTTCAGATTTGGAGTGATCTTGGAAAACAATCGGAGTTCAAAAAGCAGAGACTTCGGATTTACTGAAGTTTCCCTCGAAAAGAATTTTCCAATAAAATCAAATACTTACAAAAGTCTCAGATAAAAAGAAAGGTCCGCAGACTGCAGACCTCAACCTTTTTGATGGTGCGCCAGGCAGGATTCGAACCCACGACCCCCTGGTTCGTAGCCAGGTACTCTATCCAACTGAGCTACTGGCGCACATCTGATTTTTCTTTTGTCTCCGTCGCATTGCGCGGCGAAGAATGCGTATTTTACGGAAGAAAAATAAAAATGCAAGTCTTTTTCTAAGATTTTCTTGTCACCTTGTCCGCATCCGCGTCGACGGCAGCATTCAGAGCCTTCAAAAAGAGCTGTGTAAGCGGACTCTTGATCGCCAGCGGCGGCCACGCCACCGCCACTTCCGTAGTCAGAATCGGCTGCAGCGGTAGGAACATCACATCATCGTCTTCCGGAAGAATTCCACCGATGCAAAGCACATGCGCGCCGCTTCTTACCAACAAAGAAGCGTTATAGAGCAGGTTATAGGTTCCTCGGATTCTCAGCGAACCTTCCTCCATTCGGCCAGCCCAAAGATTCTGAAGCGCCTTTTGCCGCGGCACATAAAGTTCGACTCCAGACAATTCTTTCGTTTGCACGCTCTCATGACCAGCAAAGATCCCGTCTCGGCGTGTCATGAGTCCCCAACGGTTTTGCTCAGGCAGCACAAAGAAATCCAGACCGTTCAGATCAGCCGGCAAATTGAAAACACCGAAATCAGCCGTTCCCATTTTGAGACTCAAGGCCGCATCCACCGCATTAGAACTTTGCAGCTGCACGCGTACACCCGGGTATTGCTCGGTGAATTGAGCTACGACATCGGCCACCAACTGCATCACCGGTGTTTCTGCTGCGGCGATTGTGAGTTCGCCCGCAAGCTCCTGTGTCTTCATTACTTCATCCCGAGCACGTTGCACCATCTCGAGAATTTTCTCGGCGCGACGAAAAAGCATCGCTCCTTTTTCCGTCAACGCAATGCGGCGAGTCGATCGATCAAACAAAACTTCTCCAAGTTCGTCTTCAAGGTCGGCAATCTGTCGCGACAACGCGGGCTGCGTCACGTACAGAGCAGCGGCCGCGGCGGTAAAGCTGCGGCGCCGCGCCACTTCCACGAAGTAACGGAGCTGCTTGATATCCATCGTTTGACTTCTCGGAATATTTATTCCTGAATTTTATAAATTTCGATGAAAATAAACCATTGGAATCGTTGGATTTTCTGCCCTACCATGGCACTAACCGAGGCTGTATCGGCACTCGTTTGAAGGAAACACTGTCATGTTGATGAATGGTTTTGAGAAGTCTCGTCGAGATTTTTTATCGTGTACCGCCGCTGTTGCCATGATGGCGGCCTCCCCGTTTGCCGGAGCGGAGCCTGCTGCCGGCCAACCGACAACACTGATCACGCAGCGCCGTACATTGGGTCGAGCCTCACCGCTGGAAGTTTCCGCGGTCGGTCTGGGTTGCCTCCCGATGGTCGGTTACTACGGCGGCAAGTTTGAAAAGAAGGACATGGTTGCGCTTATTCGCCGCGCCTTCGACGAAGGCTGCACGTTCTTCGATACGGCTGAGGTTTATGGTCCGTATACGAGCGAGACATGGGTCGGCGAAGCACTTCAGCCCGTGCGCGACAAAGTGGTCATTGCCACTAAATTTGGCTTCGGTGTTGAAGAAGGAAAGCCGACGGCTCTCAACAGCGAACCCAAGCATCTGCGTCGAGCCGTGGAAGGATCGTTAAAGCGCCTGCGTACCGACCATATTGACCTTCTCTACCAACACCGCGTCGACCCGAAGATTCCGATGGAAGATGTTGCGGGAACCGTGGGCGAGCTAATCAAGGAAGGCAAGGTTCTGCATTGGGGCTTGTCGGAAGCTTCCGCTCGTAGCATTCGCCATGCTCATGCAGTCACGCCACTTACGGCCATTCAATCGGAATACGCTATTTGGTGGCGCGAACCGGAAACCAAGATCTTCCCGACGCTTGCTGAACTTGGCATTGGTTTTGTCCCCTACTGCCCGCTGTGCCGCGCCTTCCCTCTCGGACAAATTAACGAAAACTCCACTTTCCCCAAGAACGATCGACGCGCCACATTGCCGATGTTCACGCCCGAAGCGCTCAAGGCCAATATGCCATTCGTACACTTGGTAGCGAAATGGTCAAAGCAGAGCGGTTGCACGCCGGCTGAGTTTGTTCTCGGTTGGGTGCTCTCTCGCGGCAAGCACATTGCTCCGATTCCGGGCACCACCAACCCGAAACACCTTGATGAAGATCTGCGAGCGGCCTCTCTGTCGCTTTCTGCTGATGAATGGAAGAAGTTCGACGAAGAATTCGGTCAAATTAAGCTGGTTGGTCACCGTGCTGATCCGTTCACCGAGAGTCAGATCGACAAATAACCTTGGAATCGGAAGAAAAATCGCACAGTCGAAACTTGTTTGATCAAAACTGTTTTGGCTGTGCATCTTTTTTCCCAGCCTATGTCGTGCCTGTTTTTACAGTAGAGGCCGTAAAGCCCCTGATCAGCCAGGGGATATAAGGCCGATCGTGCATCGCACGATAAAAAATCGGGCAATGCTGGCGCGTATACAAAATTTCAGGCATGA
>NZ_QRLV01000008.1 GCF_003472385.1 Sutterella sp. AM11-39
ATCGGATCTTTGGACTTCCCGCGGCAGTGCTGGCAAACGTGTCCGTCTCGGAAAAGTACGTATTCCCGCACGTTCCAGAATCCGAGCTGTTCGCCTTGTTGGTACGCCGCTTCGGCAATGTCCGGGTTCTTCAGCAGTTGCGTGTCAAACGCCGCTGTTTCGACGGTTATGGCAGTCACCGGCAAGACCCGCATGACCGCTTCTACGCGCGACATGTGCGCCGCAATGCAGTTTTCCACCGAAGGAGCTAGCCAGCCTTCGCGCTTGCTTGCTACCCTGTTGTCGAAACGAGGCGCACGGTAGCGCGTCTTGCGGCTGCGGCGAGAGCAGCGCAGGGCAAGACGGGCAGACAAAAGATCCGTGATGTCTTGACGCAGTTCTACTTCCGAAGCATAGAGTTCGGCCTTTTCGGTTGTGGCCGAAAGACCAATGTGCTTGTAGCCGGAATCCACGCCAAGCGCTACAGGCTGCTTTGCTTCGCCCGTTGCGATCGTAAGTTGAATCGTAAAAGGCGTGCGTCTTTTGACGATTGCTTTCTTCTCTTTGAGAAGCAGCCTTGCTTTTGCCGGTGAGCACGGCATCAACGGTTGCCCTCGTTTGTTTAAAACAAATACTCTCAAGATTTGACTCCTCGGTCTTGCGACCGGTTGAAATCCTTCGCCAATGTTGGAAGGGGTTTACCTGTTCACGGCACCGCTCCTACCTCTCAGAGCTTTTAACCGCGAACCGCAGAGCGCGGGACTAGGATTGACATCCCGCGGTGCCTATGCATTCCCATTCAACGTAGCCCGCCTTTGGGGCGGCCTGAGGCTAGTCAACCAAGGCTTTTATCAAGCCTCGCTCTTTAGAGCGGGGTAGTTGACTTACTTTTCTTTGCGTACGGAAATTTGGCCTTGACCTTTTCAAGCATGCGTCCTGCTGCTTCCTGTTCGGCCACTCGACGACTCTTACCCTCTCCCACTTCTTCAAGTTCGGCCTTGGGTACGGAACAGGCACAGACAAAATGCTGGCAGTGCGCCGCGCCCGTCACCTTGATGATTCGGTAGGAAGGAACCGGAAGTCGACGCGCCTGCAGAAATTCCTGAAGCAGCGTCTTGTGGTCCTTAGCAAGACGTTCGCCCGACATCGCCTTCGCGGAAAGAATCGGCTCGTACAGACGCAAAATGACGTGCTGAGCCTCTTCGAAGCCGCCGTCAAGAAACACCGCGCCGAAAACCGCTTCGCAGGCGTCGGCAAGAATAGAGGGGCGATCGGCGCCGCCCGTCTTGAGTTCGCCCTCGCCGAGATAGATGAACTGCCCGATCTGAATCTGCGCGGCGATCTCGTCGAGCGCCTTTTCACAAACCAGATTGGAACGCACGCGCGATAGCACGCCTTCGGTGAAGTGACGATCGCGTAGGAAAAGCGCGTGACCGATGACGCAGTTCAAAACCGAGTCGCCCAGAAATTCAAGGCGTTCGTTGTGCTCGGAAGCAAAACTGCGGTGTGTGAGTGCTCGCTTTAGTAGCGCCTTGTTTTTGAACTGATACCCGATGCGAGATTCGAGTTCTTCGGCCGGCAGAAGCACACGTGTAACCTGAGCTGACATAGTTCTTCTCGCCTTATTTGATCGAACCGACGCGGCTCATGTCGCTGAAGTTGGCCCAGATGAGAACGGCTTTGCCTACGATCATGTCGTCGGTCACAAAGCCCCAGTAGCGGCTGTCCTCACTGTTGTCGCGGTTGTCTCCAAGCACGAAATACTGATCCTGCGGCACCTTGCAGGTAAACCCGTTGCTGAAGTAACGGCAAGCGTTGCCCACGCGCGGATAGGGCTGACCGCGCAGTCCCGCCGGATAGCGGTTGTCAACGGCTAAACGATGTTCGTGTTCGCCGAGCTTTTCCGTACGTTCCTGCAGAGTCACCATCGAGAACGGATCAACCCAATCACCCACAAGCGTCTGCTTGACCACTTCGCCGTTGATGCGCAGTTCCTTGTTGACGTAGGACACGGTATCGCCGGGCAGTCCCACGACACGCTTGATGTAATCCATCGATTCATCCATCGGATAGCGGAACACCATCACGTCGCCTCGCTGCGGGGTGCCGACGTCAATGATCTTTGTGTTGGCAACCGGCAGACGAACGCCGTATGTGTACTTATTCACCAGAATGAAGTCGCCGATGTAAAGGGTCGGCAACATAGATCCCGAAGGAATGCGGAAGGGTTCAAAAAGGAAGGAACGCAACAGGAACACGATCAGAATCACCGGGAAGAGTCCTGCCGTGTAATCCAGCCACCAGGGCATGCGTGTGTCACGCGCATACATATCGTTGCGCGCCTTGATGACGCTTGTCTCACCGCGATCGATGGCTTCGCGGTTGGCGGTCTCAAATTCCCGTGCCTTGGCATCGGCCTCAGCTCGGCGGCGCGGACGGAAGTAAAACTTCTCGGCAATCCACATCACGCCGGTAAAGACCGTCAGAAGAAACAAAATCAGTGCAAAGTTCATTTTTTCGAGCTTTCGAAAGCGATCTGCCGCAAGCGGTCAAGCACCCCGGCAGAATGATTTGAATTCTGAACAAAAGCCGGCCAACGATGTAAACGCACCGTTGCCGGCCTACCTTTTTATTTGTCGTCGACCTGAAGAATGGCAAGGAAGGCTTCCTGCGGAATTTCCACGCTGCCCACCTGTTTCATGCGCTTCTTACCAGCCTTCTGCTTTTCCAAGAGCTTCTTCTTACGCGTAATGTCGCCACCGTAACACTTGGCAAGCACGTTCTTTCTTAAGGCCTTCACATTTTCGCGAGCAATGATGTTTGCGCCAATGGCTGCCTGAATCGCCACGTCGTACATCTGGCGCGGAATGAGACTGCGCAGGCGGCTAACGATCTCGCGGCCGCGAAACTGTGCGTTCGTGCGGTGAATGATGGTGCTCAACGCATCCACGCGATCGCCGTTGATGAGCATATCGACCTTGACGACGTCGCTTGCGCGGTACTCTTTAAACTCGTAGTCCATGGAGGCGTAACCGCGGGTTATTGACTTCATACGGTCAAAGAAGTCGAGCACGATTTCAGCCAGCGGCAGTTCGTAGGTCAGGTGAACCTGACGTCCGTGGTAGGCCATGTTGATCTGCACGCCGCGCTTTTCCTGACACAGCTTCATCACCGCGCCCACGTAGTCGTTAGGCACAAAAATCGTCACAGTGTCGATCGGCTCGCGAATCTCGGCAATCTTGTCAACCGGAGGCAGCTTGCTCGGGTTTTCCACGCGCACGACTTCGCCGTTGGTCATCAACACTTCGTAGACCACGCTCGGTGCCGTCGTAATGAGGTCCATGTCGTATTCGCGCTCGAGACGCTCCTGCACAATGTCCATGTGCAACAGCCCGAGGAAGCCCGCGCGGAAACCGAAGCCCAGGGCCTGAGAGACTTCAGGCTCAAACTGAAGCGCCGCATCGTTGAGCTGCAGCTTCAGAAGCGCTTCGCGCAACGCGTCGTATTGATTGGACTCCACCGGATACAGACCGGCAAACACCTGGGGCTTGACTTCCTTAAAACCGGGAAGCGGCGCCGAAGCAGGATTTTGAGCGTGCGTAAACGTATCGCCCACGCGCGCTTCCTTGAGTTCCTTGATGCCTGAAACCACAAAGCCCACTTCGCCGGGCTTGAGGCAGTCGCGCACCTGCGCCTTGGGCGTAAAAACGCCGACCTGCTCGACGAGGTGAGTGGCGCCGGAAGCCATCAGCATCACCTTGTCCTTCGGACGGATGACGCCGTTGACGACTCGAACGAGCGTGACGATGCCCACGTAGTTGTCAAACCAGCTGTCGATGATGAGCGCCTGCAGCGGAGCATTTTCGTCGCCTTTGGGAGGCGGCACGTCGCGCACGATGCGCTCGAGAATATCGTCGATGCCCATGCCGGTCTTGGCCGAGCATTCCACCGCGTCGGTGGCATCAATGCCGATGACGTCCTCGATTTCTTCCTTGGCGGCGTCGGGATTGGCGCTTGCCAAGTCCATCTTGTTGAGAACCGGCACGACTTCAACACCCAGATCGATAGCCGTATAGCAGTTGGCCACCGTCTGCGCTTCCACGCCCTGAGTAGCGTCGACCACCAAAAGAGCTCCTTCGCAGGCCGACAGAGAGCGGCTCACCTCATAGGAGAAGTCGACGTGCCCCGGGGTGTCGATCAAATTGAGTTCGTAAATCTGACCGTCCTTGGCCTTGTACTTAAGACTGGCCGTCTGAGCCTTAATCGTGATGCCGCGTTCGCGCTCGAGATCCATGCTGTCGAGCACCTGTTCGCTCATCTCTCGATCGCTCAGACCACCGCAACGCTGAATCAAACGGTCAGCCAGCGTCGACTTGCCATGATCGATATGGGCAATGATGGAAAAATTACGGATATTGTCCATTGAAAATTACGTTGGGTTTATCGTGGGATACAGGCCGATCGATCGAGCATTTCCAAGGACTCGTGAGACGATCCTTTCGCGCGCAAAGCCAAAGGCGCACCGTCACACCAAGCCTCGCGACCGACCTTTTGGGAAATGTTGGCGCATTTTATCATGCGGCTTCATACGAAAAAGACGCAAAACCAACGTCCGAAACGCTTGTTACGAGAAGCTTTCGGTTTGTTTCTGAAAAAGATTTTCGAGCACCGGCATCTTTGTTTTTGGGGGCTATTGCGCTAGACTCAGTTTCCTTTTCATTTCCGCTTCTAATTTTTTGACCGTGAGCTCAGAAATCCGTCTCGACAATGTCCGCAACGAACTCATCCGTGTGATGAGCGTGTTGGTGCAGTGCACCTCGCATATGCAGGCGCAACCCCATGAGGCTCGCCTCAGAGAACTGTGCGATGCCGTTCTCACTGAAGGCGAAGACGGCGACATTGAGGCGGCGCTCGCTCACTTCAAGGCCGAAGAGCCCGGCGGATACGGCTATGAGAAGCTTCTTACCATTGCGGAAGACTGCGCGGAAGCCGTTGTCGACGAGCGCGGTAGCGCCCTGCTTTTGCTGATTCCGATCATGGCCTGGAGCCGCTACCGCAACTATCACGGCGTGCTCGACGAAGATGTGCTCGAAAAAATCGCCGATTGTGTGCGCAAGAGCTTTTCCTCACCTAAGGCAAACGTCGTGATGGGTTCGCACATGCTCTCGGCCGATCATCTCCCGGAAGCGTTTCGCGATGTGCGCGGCCTTCTCGAACGGATGCGCCGCCTCAACCACGGCGACGTATACGACATCAGTTCTTTGGTGCGCGAAGTGCCGCCGCCCGACTTTGCCGACAGCCGCTACATCCTTTGCTCCGTCTCAGCTCAGAACACAACCGACCTGTTCCGCAGCACCGACGACGGCCTCGTTGAGGTAGCCCGCGGCATGATGGATTTTTGCCTGCAGGTGCACGAACTGCTCGAGCTCACCATGATCGGTTCTGTCTTCGAAGTGCAGCCCGTCGGCGGTTTTTATCAGAGCTGGCGCGAATCTGAAACCACGATGCGTTCCTGGGGCCTGAAGTCGCTCGTTGACTTTGCGGGCAGCATGGGTTACGAACCCAACCAGCTGATCGCTACGCTCGGCCTATTCGTTCCCAATTCGCGCGAACAGGACAAGATGAGCGAACTGCGCATCGGCCTTACCCCCAAAAACGAGCGCGATCACGTCATCTGCGGCGTCGCCTGGCCCGTGATTCCTGAAGAAGTCGATGCATTTTCAGGTACGGCGCGCGACATCCTCGAGAGCAAAGGTCTGAAGTACATCGTCGAGCATGAACAAAGTTTCTCGCTTGAGTGGTGCGAAGACTGCGGCTCCCCTCTTTACGCCACCCCCGACGGTCTGGTGGTGCATGTGGAATTGTCCGGAGCAGACGCCGTTTCCGAGTTTGCGCCCACGCTCAACTAAAACAACTTCAACCGACAGAAAAAAGCCTGAAGGCGAGGTTTGTCCCGCATTCAGGCTTTTGTGATCGGCCGACAGTCTCGTCGGCCGTCGTTGCAGCGATTTAGGCCTTTTCGACCTTGAACTCGAATCCGTTCTCGCCGTAGTCGCACACCACCTTGTCCTTAGGTGCCGCGCGGCCCTCGAGAAGAAGTCGAGCCACCGGGTTTTCAAGCTTGTCCTGTACGGCGCGCTTGAGCGGTCGAGCACCGTAGACCGGATCAAAACCGGCCTGGGCGATCGCCTCGAGCGCCGCGGGCGTCACTTCGAAGGTGATGTCCTGCGCGGCGATCCGTTCGGCAAGCTTTGCCACCTGAATTTTGGCAATCGACTTGATGGCTTCGTCGTCAAGAGCATTGAAGACCACAATTTCATCAATACGGTTGATGAATTCGGGACGGAAATGCGCCTTGACTTGTTCCATCACGGCTTCCTTGATCGCTTCCGGCTGAGCGTTCGCCTGCATCTGCTGGATTTCGCCCGAGCCGAGGTTGGATGTCATCACGATGACCGTGTTCTTGAAGTCCACCGTGCGGCCCTGTCCGTCGGTCATGCGGCCATCGTCAAGAACCTGCAGCAAGACGTTGAACACGTCGGGATGCGCCTTTTCGACCTCGTCGAGCAAAATCACGCTGTAGGGCTTGCGGCGCACGGCTTCCGTCAGGTAGCCGCCCTCTTCATAACCCACATATCCGGGAGGCGCACCGATCAGACGAGCCACCGAGTGCTTTTCCATGAATTCGCTCATGTCAATTCGCACCATCGCCTCATCGCTATCAAAGAGGAAGTTGGCTAGCGCCTTCGTGAGTTCTGTCTTGCCCACGCCCGTAGGGCCGAGGAACAGGAACGAACCGTAGGGACGGTTGGGATCCGAAAGTCCGGCACGACTCCTGAGAATCGTATCGGTCACGCAACGCACGGCCTGGGACTGTCCCACGACACGCTTGGAGAGAGCCTCGTCCATGTGCAAAAGCTTCTGACGTTCGCCCTGCATCATCTTGCTCACCGGAATGCCGGTGGCGCGACTCACGACTTCGGCAATCTCTTCGGCGCCCACGCTCGTGCGCAACAGCTTGGGCTGCGTCTCAAGCGTCTTTTTCTCGGTGCTTTCGGCTTTCTTGAGTTTTTCCTCGAGCTTGGGCAGAACGGCGTACTGCAGTTCGGCCAGACGTTCGTAACGGGCCTCGCGGCGGCAGGCGTCCATTTCACGGCGCACGCGGTCAATCTCGTCGCGCACGTCCTTTTCGCCGAGAGCCTGGCTCTTTTCAGCCTTCCAGATTTCTTCGAGATCGGAATACTTGCGCGAAAGCTCTTCGATTTCCTTTTCAATGGCGCTCAGGCGCTGACGGCTCGCGTCGTCGGTTTCTTTTTTCATCGCCTCGCGTTCGATCTTGAGCTGTATCAAGCGGCGTTCGAGCTTATCAAGCGCTTCGGGCTTGGAGTCGATTTCCATCTTGACACGGCTGGCAGCCTCGTCAATTAAGTCGATGGCCTTATCGGGCAGGTAGCGATCCGTGATATAGCGGTGCGAGAGCTCGGCGGCCGCCACAATGGCCGGGTCGGTGATTTCAACGCCGTGGTGCGCTTCGTACTTTTCCTGCAGGCCGCGCAAAATGGCAATCGTATCTTCCACGCTCGGCTCGTCGACGAGCACTTTCTGGAAACGGCGTTCTAGAGCCGCGTCCTTTTCGACGTACTTACGGTACTCATCGAGCGTCGTCGCTCCGATCACGTGCAGTTCGCCGCGCGCCAGAGCGGGCTTGAGCATATTGCCTGCGTCCATGGAGCCTTCAGTCTTGCCCGCACCCACCATTGTGTGCAGCTCGTCGATGAAGAGAATGATGCGGCCTTCGGCAGCTGTGATTTCCTTCAGAAGCTTCTTTAGGCGCTCTTCGAACTCGCCGCGGTACTTGGCGCCGGCAATAAGGCCCGCCATGTCAAGCGAGAGCACAGCCTTACCCTTCAGACCATCGGGCACTTCGCCGTTGACGATACGCTGCGCCAAACCTTCAACCACAGCCGTCTTGCCGACGCCGGGCTCGCCGATCAGCACCGGGTTATTTTTCGTGCGGCGCTGAAGAATCTGCATCGTGCGGCGGATCTCGTCGTCGCGTCCGATAACGGGATCGAGCTTACCCAAACGAGCGCGCTCAGTGAGGTCAACCGTATACTTCTTGATGGCATCGCGCCCGGTTTCACCTTCGGCGTCCGTGACGCTCTCGCCGCCGCGCACGGCTTCAATGGCTGCTTCGAGAAGCTTTTTGGTGACACCGGCCGAAGCCAGAATGCGAGAAGCTTCCATATCGGCGCCGGCCAAAGCAAGCAGGAACATTTCCGTCGAAATGAACTGGTCGCCGCGCTGCATCGCCTCCTTTTCCGTGAGATTCAAGGCGCGGATCAAGTCGCGGCTGACCTGTACGTCGCCCGACGTGCCCGTCACCTTCGGAAGGCGCTCCACCGCAGCTTGGGCCTCATCGCGCACACGCTTGGCGTTGCCGCCCGAGCGCTCGATCAAGCTCGAGGCACTGCCTTCCTGATCGTTCATCACGGCCAGCAGCAAATGCACCGGCTCGATGTACTGGTTGTCGTGAGCAAGCGCCAAGGACTGAGCTTCACCCAGGGCCTGCTGAAATTTCGTTGTCAGTTTGTCTTGTCTCATCTAATCCAATTCCTTACTTCTGTCGAGACTTCATCACCTCGACGTTAATGGCTATGTGGGGTTGGTTTTTCCTCATTTCAAGGAATGCAATTCCGAAAAAGTTTCTGAATTTTTCTCGGTTTCTTACCCTAATACTGTGCACAGGCCTTTGGCGGGGCTACAATGGATGGCAGTTTTTCCAATTTGTATAAAAAGATCGGCCAATCGCGCGTCACTGCGAGGGGCTGTTCGCTCATTACGAAAGGAAGATGAAGTGACTGTCAATCGTCGTACTTTGATCGGCACCGTCTGTGCCATCTCCGTTTTCGGTGTTCCGCTGATTTCCTCGGCCCAGACCGGAACCCGCTCCAATCCCATCAAGATCGTCGTTCCCTACCCGCCCGGAGGCCCTCTGGACGTTTCGGCACGCGCCATTGCCGAAGCAGTGCACGCTGACCTGGGCAACGTCATCGTCGACAACCGCCCGGGCGCCGGCGGCAACCGCGGCGTGACCTATCTCGCGCAGCAAAAGCCCGACGGCATGACGTTGTGCGTCGGAGCCGTTGCCACACACGCCGTCAACCCGAACTTGTTCAAGAAGCTTCCCTACGACCCGATCAAAGACTTTGAGCCGGTTACGCTCATCGCTCACGTTCCCAATGTGCTTGTCGTCACACCGGAATTTCAGCAACGTACCGGCATCAAATCCGTCAAAGATTTGATTGCCTACTGCAAGGCAAATCCCGACAAGCTCAACTACGCCTCCGGCGGAAACGGTTCGGCCGGTCACATGGCAGGCGAACTTCTCAAAGCCAAAGCCGGCATCAAGATGGTGCACGTGCCCTATGCCGGTGCCTCGGCCGCTCAACTTTCCGTTCTTGCCGGCCAAACCGACCTCATTTTCGACAACCTCTCGTCGGCCTCCGCCAACATTCAAGCCGGCAAACTGGTTCCGCTTGCCGTCACCACCACCAAACGCGCAGAAGCACTTCCCGATGTGCCCACTATGGTCGAAGCCGGCGTGGCAGGATTTGACATCTCGACTTGGTACGGTTTGTTCGTGCCAGCCAAGACGCCTCGCGACATTGTCATGCACCTCAATAGCGTAATTACCAAGGCGCTTGCGAGCGACGACATGAAGAAACGTCTGGCACGTCTGGGGGGCGAATCTGCACCATGCAAACCCGAAGAGTTTGCCGCTTTGATCAAGACGGAATTGGCGAAATACGCCGAAATCGTCAAAGCCTCCGGAGCTCGCGTCGACTGATCAAAAGTTCACGGAGCATCCCGGCCGGCGTTTGATTGTCGTCGGCCGGGCATATGTGCGCGGGCGCCGTACGTCATAGAAAAACAAAACGGCGCCTTTCCTCGGTCACTTCAAGCACTTTTATGGTTGTAGGGAATCGCAAAGACTTCTGGTCGGGCATCCTTTTTGCTCTACTCGGCGTCTTTTTCATCGTATTTGCCCAAGAGCACGAACTCGGTCAAGCATCCCGCATGGGGCCCGCCTACTTTCCGACGGTTTTGGGCATTCTGCTGGCAGCTATCGGACTTATCGTCGCTCTTCTCGGTTATTTTCGTAAAGCCCCCATCACGGAAACCGGCGAAGACACCGGCGAGATCATGCCGTTTCGTTGGAATGTTCTGTTTTTGATTCTGGGCTCCATTCTGGTCTTTGGGCTAGCTTTGAATACTTTCGGACTGATGCTCTCATTGGCGGCCATGATTTTGATCGCCGGACTTGCATCACCCGACTTTCGTTTCAAAGAAACACTCGCCATCATCCTTGTAATGGATCTGTTGGCATGGCTTATTTTCGTCTACGGCGTCGGGATGCTTGTGCCCGTCTGGCCCGTCTTCATGTAAGTAGGAGCCGGAAATGGATCTGGGACTCATCTCGAATCTGATGTTGGGCTTTGACACCGCCCTTTCACTTCAGAACATCCTCTACTGCACGATCGGCGTGACCATCGGCACGTTGATCGGAGTGCTGCCCGGCATGGGACCGGTTGCAACGGTAGCCATGCTGCTTCCGGCAACGTACGCTCTCCCGCCAACTTCAGCATTGATCATGCTCGCCGGCATTTATTACGGTGCTTCCTATGGCGGGTCAACCACCGCTATTCTGGTCAACATTCCCGGCGAAGCATCTGCCGTCGTCACCTGCCTGGACGGACATATGATGGCCAAACGGGGACGCGCAGGTTCTGCGCTTGGCATCGCTGCACTCGGCAGCTTCTTTGCCGGGTGCGTGGCCACGCTTCTGATTGCCGCTTTTGCGCCCCCTCTAACCGAGCTCGCCTTTCAGTTCGGACCGGCCGAATACTTCAGTCTGATGGTTCTCGGTCTCGTAAGTGCTACGGTACTTGCCACAGGTTCGCTGCTCAAGGCCATCTGTATGGTGTTGCTGGGCTTGCTTTTAGGGTTAATTGGCACAGACGTCAATTCCGGAGCTTTCCGTTTCACCTTCGGTCTGGATGAACTGCAAGACGGCATTGATTTCGTACCATTGAGCATGGGCTTGTTCGGCTTTGCTGAAATCATGCGCAATTTGGAAGGCGATATGAGCAGATCGCTCGTACCGAACAAAGTGAAGAATATCCTTCCGTCCTGGCAAGAAATCAAAGTATCCATGGGTCCCATTGTTCGCGGTACCGCTCTGGGGTCCATTCTGGGAGTACTGCCGGGAGGCGGCGCTCTTCTGAGTTCTTTTGCAAGTTACACGGCTGAAAAGAAACTCGCTGGCGACAAAGCAGATCCTCCGTTCGGCTACGGCAACATCCGCGGCGTTGCCGGTCCCGAATCAGCCAACAATGCTGGTGCACAAACGTCGTTTGTCCCCATGCTCACGCTCGGCATCCCTTCCAACGCCGTAATGGCTCTGATGATCGGCGCCATGATGATTCACGACATTGTGCCCGGACCTCAGGTTATGCAGTCTGACCCGGGGCTTTTTTGGGGCTTGATCATTTCCATGTGGATCGGCAATCTGATCCTCGTGGTTCTAAACCTTCCGATGATCGGAGTGTGGGTACAGTTGCTGCGTGTGCCTTACCGCTGGCTCTTTCCTGCAATTCTGGTCTTCTGCTGCATCGGCGTGTATTCCATTAACAACAACGTATGGGATGTTTGGATCGCCATCTTCTTCGGTTTCGCGGGTTACGTTTTCGGTAAGCTCGGCTGTGAAACCGCGCCATTGGTTCTGGGCTTTATTTTGGGACCGATGATGGAAGAAAATCTCCGCCGCGCCATGCTTTTGTCTCGCGGAGATCCCTCTGTGTTTGTATCCAGTCCGATTTCGTGCGGACTGCTCATCGCTGCTGTCCTAATGGTCTTTTTGGTTGCTGCCCCGGCCTTCAGAAAGACCCGTGAAGTCGCATTTAAAGAAGACTGACGGCACAACCGCTGTATCAGACTTGAAGGTTGGAAAAGTTCTTCGCTTTTCCGACCTTTTCTTTTTTAGCGGAAGCAAAGGCTAGAATCCGCCTGCGTTCGATTTTTTTATCTTTTACTTCAATGTCTCCGCATTCTGCCTGCGTCTTCGAAATCACCTGCTCCCTACCCCTTGCGAGCGAATCCCTGCCCGATGCTTTTACACAGGCTCCCTGCGCACGCATGAAAGTCGCCAGACAATTCGTGGTGCAAAAGGGCATGATCCGCCAAGGCTTCAAGGGGCGTGCCGGCCTCGGCATTTTCGAAGAAAACGGTCGCACCTGGGGAATGCTGGTGTTGGAGCCAGCTGCGCCGCTTTTGTTTGCGCCTCCCGCTAAGCTGTCAGCCAAACGCCTGTGGCCCGGCATGCAAGAAGAAGATGTTCCCAATATCGAATTGATCAACGGCAAGGGCGAAGCTAAAGCTCTCAAGACACGACTGGACGAGATTTTCGAGCCGTTTCCGCAGCGAGACTATTTCAGGGGCGGACGCGAGCAGGCCGAACGTCGTGCGTTGTGGCGCCGTGTTTTGACCGATGCTCTCACGAGTCCCGTTGTGCGTATTGTCCAAGAACTCAACATTCGTCACCGCGACGCTCGACTGACGGAACTCAACGAATGGTGGTGCGGCAAAAGCCCTACGTTTGAATGCCGTTGGGATCAAACGTTCTATGCGCCGCGCTCAGGAGCTCGATTTCTGCTCGAGTGGATGCTCATCGGGCGTCCGCACTGCGAAAGCTCCCCCATGCAGACCGAGGAGTCCGCGCCGCGCCCCGTCGTTCTCTACAGCGACGACGACATTTTGGTAATCAATAAGCCTGCTCGTTTGAGTTCCGTTCCAGGCGTCCGCGAGAAAGTCTGCGCCAAGACCATGCTAGAACGCCAATACGGCGAACTGCACGTCGTGCATCGACTGGACCTAGACACCTCGGGCCTGCTCGTTTTCGCTCGTAACAAGCGATCGCTTGAACATCTCAACAAGTCGTTTCGCGAGCGTGACACGCACAAGATCTACGAGGCACGCCTCGAAGGAGTCATCAGCGAACAGCAGGGCCGCATCGAACTCCCTCTGGCACTCAATTGGCTCGATCGTCCGCGGCAATGCTCTCTCACTGAAGATGGCGGCGGAAAGGCGTCGGCCACAGAATTTGTCGTGATCGGCACGCAGCAGACTGCGGGAGGACTGAAAACTCTCGTGCGCTTGAGCCCTGTCACGGGCCGCACGCACCAGCTGCGTGTGCATTGCGCCAAAGGGCTCGGTTGCCCCATTGACGGCGACCCCTTTTACGGTCATCCGGGGCTTGAAGGCGAAACCGATGCCACACGCCTGTGTCTGCACGCCGCAGAGCTCACCTTCGTACATCCGACTTCCGGCGAACTGGTTACTTTCAAGGCGCCGGCCGATTTTCCGGATTTCTGACAGCCAAAAAGATGTGTTGCGCAAACAGATTCCCGCATCGAAAATTTTTGCTATCCGAGCGCCTGCGCTATGATTAGAAAACCGCCTGTCGGTCGAGCCTGTCAGTAACACGCTCACGCCGTCAGTCCTATCCTTTTTTGTAAGACAAGAATGTCAGATCAACCACATCCTGGACCGGAAACTTTTCTTTCCCGCAAGGAGCACATCTGATGCGCGCCGCTGTTGAACGTGTGCTGCACGATGTGTGGTCGCACCGCGGCATTGCCGCCTCTCTACTCTACCCTTTTTCGCTTGTCTACCTTGCCATCGCACGACGCCGGGCAGCTAGGACTACACCTGTTGAACTGCCGGTGCCCGTTGTCGTTGTCGGCAACATCTACGTCGGCGGCACGGGCAAGACTCCCATCACGATCGAGCTCGTCCGCGAACTGAAGGCCGCGGGCTTTACGCCCGGAGTCATCAGCCGCGGATACGGGCGCGCCAGCAAAGAGCAACACCTTGTCGAAGACGACTCTCCGGCAAGCACCGTCGGCGACGAACCGCTTTTGATTCGCCGCGCCACCGGGGTTCCTGTCGCCGTGGGACGCGACCGCGTGGCCGCAGGGCGTCTACTGATCCGGAGCAATCCGAGCGTTAATGTGATTGTCAGCGACGACGGTCTGCAGCATCGGCGCCTTGCGCGCGACGTTGAACTTGCCGTCGTCGGTGCTCGAGGGCTGGGCAACAGCTGGGCGCTTCCCGCAGGCCCCCTGCGCGAACTCCCCTCGCGTCTGGACTCTGTTGATGCCATCGTTCTGAGCGCTACCGAAGATACTATTGAAAGTCGTACGCCTCGCTTTGCCGCCACTTCCCAGCTCGGGGATGTCGTGCGTCTGTGCGACGGCCGCCGCCGCTCAATCGAGGACATTTCGCACCGCATCGCCGAAAAAGAAGCCAAGGTACTTGCTGCGGCCGGCATTGCCGCGCCCGATCGCTTCTTCAATATGCTTGCCGCTCACGACATCGTCGGCAAGAACTTGGGATTGGGCGATCACTTTGCCTTTGATACGAATCCGTTTGCGCAGTCCGACGCACGCTACATCTTCATCACCGGCAAGGACGCGGTCAAAGCCATGCAGAACGCTGATATCAAGAACGACCGCCGCATTTGGGTCGTCGAGTACCAAACACAACTTGACCCCTACCTCATCCAGTTCGTAGTGGAAAAGCTCACGGATGCGGCCGAACGCAAACACATTGACATCGTACCGCCCACGGAAGAAATCACGCACTGAATCAAACCATGAAACGCGCTTGCTTGAGTATCGGTCTTGCCGCCTGCTGTCTTCTGGCCGGCTGCTCCACGCAGTCAGTCCGGGCACCCGCGTACAACATCAAACCCGGCAACGTCTGCGTCATTCAAGATTCAAGCAACCGAAAGGTCGCCTACAACTCCGTCATCAAAGGTCTCAAGCGCAAGGGTTTTTCCGTGAAGCGCGTCGGCGCGGGACAAACGAAAAACTGTTCCCGCGTCTTTTCCTGTCAGTCGATTTCCCGCTGGCAGATCGCCAACTACACCTCCAACATTCATCTGCAATACTGGGAGCACGGCAAGCTTGTAAGCGAAGCCAAGTACGATGCGCCGACAAACGAAATCAACATCTCGAAATTCATCAGTACGGAAGATAAGATCTTTCAACTGCTCAATGAGATGCTTCCCGGCACACGCACTCTTCCGAGCAAATACAACTCCCGCTGACGAACGCTTCGTCAGCCGAACATTGAAACGACAATATTATGGACAGCCGCCTTACCGAAGTTTTGGTCTGCCCCGTCTGCAAGGGGCCTCTTCATTTTGATCAGCAGAAGTCTGAAATGCAGTGCGCCAAATGCGCGCTCGGCTTCCCGCTTGACGGAGAAATCCCGGTGATGCTCACCAAGGAAGCGCGAGAACTCACGCCCGAGGAACAAGAAGCCGCTCGTATCAAACCCGCCAACTAACGAAGGACTTGCCATGGGCTTTGTAGTAATCGTGCCGGCGCGCATGTCGTCTTCGCGCCTGAAGGAAAAGCCGCTTGCCGACATCTGCGGCAAGCCGATGGTTGTACGTACCGCCGAGCGCGCTCTCGGGTGCGGTGCCGATGCGGTTTTCGTCGCCTGCGACTCACCGGCCATCGTCAAGGCCTGCGAAGAACACGACATCAAGGCGCTTCTGACGGATCCGAACTGTCCGACCGGCACCGATCGTCTCGCCGAAGCCGCCGCGGCTCTGGGCCTAACCGACGACACGATCGTCGTCAATGTCCAGGGCGATGAACCTCTGATTCCCATCAATGTCATACGCGCCGTTGCCGAAGACCTTGAAAAGCACGACGATTGCGCCATTGCCACCGCTGCGCACCCGATATCCGACGCCGAGCACTTCTTCAATCCGAACGTAGTCAAGGTCGAAATTGACGCCAAGGGTCGAGCGCTTACCTTCTCCCGCGCGCCGCTTCCTTGGCCGCGCGACGCATTTCGTAGCGACAAGTCCGTGCTGCCCGAAGGTTTGCCCGCCTATCACCACATCGGGCTTTATGCCTACCGTGCAGGCTTTTTAAAGGCGTTTCCTAAGTTAGCTCCCGCCCCCATCGAAAAGTTTGAGTCGCTGGAACAGCTGCGAGCCCTCTGGCACGGGTATCGGATCAGCGTACTGATTCTCGACGAGAACCTGCCTTCGGGCGTGGACACCGCCGAAGATCTGGAGCGCGTACGTTCGGTGTACGCCGAATCTCTCAAAAACTAGTTTTTTTGGTTCCGAAAAGCCGCGTTTTGCCTCGTCCGAAAGATGTAACAAAGGTTTCGCTATTGTTTTGCAGAATGTTTCAATTACAATTTCCGCAGTGCAAGAAAAATTGTGAGCTTGTCGCGATGCGGCGGGCAAAACGGCGCGACCTTCGGGACTCGCCGAATTTTTCTTGAAAGAGTTTCCGACGTAAATCTGTCTTTTACTGGTTTTACGTTGAATTAATTGGAGATTTTTCATGCGTTTGATCCTGATCGGACCCCCCGGCGCCGGTAAAGGCACCCAGGCCAACTACATCAAAGAACACTTCGGCATTCCGCAGATCTCGACGGGCGACATGCTTCGCGCCGCCGTCAAGGCAGGTACCGAACTCGGCAAAGCCGCCAAGGTGATCATGGATCAGGGCGGCCTCGTGAGCGATGACATCATCATCGGGCTTGTCAAGGAACGTCTGCTTGCCGACGACTGCAAGAACGGCTTTCTTTTCGACGGCTTCCCGCGCACCATCCCGCAGGCTCAGGCTCTGCAGGACGCCGGCGTGCCGATCGACTTCGTGCTCGAAATCGCCGTGCCCGACTCCGAAATTGTCGAACGTATGTCCGGCCGCCGCGTGCACCCCGCTTCGGGTCGCAGCTACCACGTCAAGTACAACCCGCCCAAGGTTGCCGGCAAGGACGATGTGACGGGCGAAGACCTCGTACAGCGTGACGATGACCGCGAAGAAGTCGTGATGAAGCGTCTGTCTGTCTACCATGCTCAGACCGAAGCACTCGTCGACTTCTACAGCAAGCTCGCAGCGTCCGGCGAACCCAACGTGCCGCAGTACCGTAAGGTCAACGGCGTCGGTTCGATTACGGACATCCGCGATGCGATCTTCGAGGCGCTGAAGTAAAAAATTAAAAGGGAACACGATGTGTGAAATCACCGTGTTCCCTTCTTTTTTTGTTTTTTCTTTAACACTTTTGGCGTCGGCTTGACCCTCCTCGGACGTTGAGTCGACACCCGGAGCTTTCAACATCATGACTACAGCTTTGTGGCTCGCCATTGCCGCGGGCATCATCGCCGTGATTTTCGGTCTTGTCTCCCGTAGCTGGATTCTGGCCCGCGATCCCGGCAATC
This sequence comes from Sutterella sp. AM11-39, assembly GCF_003472385.1. Taxonomy (GTDB): domain Bacteria; phylum Pseudomonadota; class Gammaproteobacteria; order Burkholderiales; family Burkholderiaceae_F; genus Duodenibacillus; species Duodenibacillus intestinigallinarum. Next base: position 17,297 of record NZ_QRLV01000008.1, read on the forward strand.
CCCGCATGCAGGAAATCTCGCACGCCATTCAGCAGGGTGCAACGGCCTATCTGACCAAGCAGTACACGACCATCGCCATCGTCGGCGTGGTTCTTTTCCTTATCATCGCCTTCGTTCCCGCACTGGGCTTTAAGACGGCAGGCGGCTTTGCCGTCGGCGCCATTCTTTCCGGCGCTTGCGGCTTCATCGGCATGAACGTTTCCGTCAAGGCCAACGTTCGCACCGCTCAGGCAGCCAGCCAGGGCATCGCCGAAGCTCTCAACGTCGCCTTCAAGGGCGGCGCCATCACGGGCATGCTCGTGGTCGGTCTGGGCCTTCTCGGCGTGGCCGGCTACATGGCTGTGCTGATCGGCACGGCTGCTCCCGACGCCAACCTCTACGACACGATCAAGCCGTTGATCGGTCTGGCTTTCGGTTCGAGCCTGATTTCCATCTTCGCTCGTCTGGGCGGCGGCATCTTCACCAAGGGCGCCGACGTCGGTGCCGACCTTGTGGGTAAGGTTGAAGCCGGCATTCCCGAAGACGACCCCCGCAACCCCGCCGTGATCGCCGACAACGTGGGCGACAACGTGGGCGACTGCGCCGGTATGGCTGCCGACTTGTTCGAAACCTACGCCGTGACCATCGTGGCCACCATGATGATCGGCGCGCTTTCGGCAACGGGCGACACCATGCGCATGGTTGAATACCCGCTCGTCTTGGGTGCTGTCTCGATCGTCGCTTCCATCATCGGTACGTTCTTCGTGAAGTACCTGCCCGGCAAGAAGATCATGACGGCACTGTACCGCGGCCTTATCGTCGCCGGCGTCATCGCCGCCGTTGCCTTCTGGTTCGTCGGCGACTTCGTCTTCTCCGATCCCAAGATGCTGCCCGAAGGCGTGACGACCACGCACCTGTTCGGTTCCGCTCTGATCGGCCTCGTTCTGACTGCCTTGATGGTCGTGATCACCGAGTACTACACCGGTACGGAATACAAGCCCGTGCAGACGGTTGCCGAAGCTTCCACCACCGGTCACGGCACCAACATCATCGCCGGTCTGGCCGTCTCCATGAAGGCCACCGCTCTTCCGGTTCTCGCCGTGGTTATCGCCATTCTCGTGAGCTTCTCGCTTGCCGGTCTTTACGGTGTTGCCATCGCCGCAACCTCGATGCTGACTATGGCCGGCATCATCGTTGCTCTCGACGCCTATGGCCCGATCACGGACAACGCCGGCGGTATTGCCGAAATGTCCGAACTCGATGAAAAGGTCCGCAACGTGACCGACCCGCTTGACGCAGTCGGCAACACGACCAAGGCCGTCACCAAGGGCTACGCCATCGGTTCGGCCGGTCTGGCCGCTCTGGTGCTCTTTGCCGACTACACGCACGCTCTGAAGCAGCAGTTCAACATTGACTTCCAGTTTGACCTTTCCGACCCGTACGTGATTGCCGGTTTGATCATCGGCGGTCTGATTCCCTACCTCTTCGGCGCAATGGCTATGGAAGCCGTCGGCCGCGCTGCCGGCTCCGTGGTGATTGAAGTCCGTCGCCAGTTCAAGGAAATCAAGGGCATCATGGAAGGCAAGGCCAAGCCCGATTATTCCAAGGCCGTCGGCATGCTCACCGGCGCTGCCATTAAGGAAATGATCATCCCGTCCGTTCTCCCGGTCATCGTCCCGATCCTCGTCGGCCTCATCCTCGGCCCGAAGGCTCTCGGCGGCGTGCTGATGGGTACGATCGTCACCGGTATCTTCGTGGCCATCTCCATGACCACGGGCGGCGGCGCTTGGGATAACGCCAAGAAGTACATCGAAGACGGTCACTTCGGCGGCAAGGGCAGCGAATCTCACAAGGCTGCCGTGACGGGCGACACCGTCGGCGACCCCTACAAGGACACCGCCGGCCCCGCCGTCAACCCGCTCATCAAGATCATCAACATCGTGGCTCTGCTCATCGTGCCGCTGCTGACGATCTAATCTCCGTCTTCTGACGTCGATTCACAGGCGCTCCTTTCTTCGAAGGAGCGCCTGTTTTGTTTGTACGTATTTCTCAAGACAAACGTACGGTCGGCGCCGCGTAAACTATGTCTCGTTTCGATTTCTCGGAAAAAACATGGCTTCGCTTCTGTCCGACCTTCAGGCGTGTCTCGGCTCCGATCGCGTTCTCACCGACGCAATGGCCCTAGCTCCGCTTTTGCTTGATAATCGCGGCCGCTGGCAGGGCCGCGCGCTGTGTGCCGTCTTCCCCTCCACAACCGAAGAAGTCTCGGAAATCATGCGCATCGCCTGCCGACACAATGCGCTCGTGTTTGCTCAAGGCGGCAACACGGGCAACGCCGCGGCGGCTACCCCCGTCGTGAACGACACGGATGTCTCGCGAACCGTTTTGCTCTCGACAACCCGTCTGCGCCGCATCGAGAAAATCGACACCGTCAACGACTCGGTCGTCGTACAAACAGGTGTTCCGGTCGCAGCCGTCAGAGAAACGGCCGCTCTGCAAAAGCGTCTTTTTGCACTCAGCCTTGCCAGCGACGGAACGGCTACCGTGGGAGGCGTTCTTGCGACCAACGCGGGCGGCGTACATGTTCTGCGATACGGCAACGCCAGAGACCTATGTCTGGGACTTGAAGTCGTTCTTTGCGATGGACGCGTGCTCGACCTGATGCGAGGCCTGCGCAAGGACAACACCGGCTACGACTTAAAGTCGCTTTTCATCGGAAGCGAAGGAACGCTTGGCATCATCACAAAGGCAGTACTGAAACTGCATCCGCTTCCGGCTTCGCGCAAGGTGCTTTGGCTGTCGCTGGATTCTCTGCGCAAAATCGAACCGCTTTTCTGCGCCTTTCAAAAACAGGCAGGTCATGCCCTGAGCGCCTTTGAAATCGTTCATCAAACGCCGCTGCAGCGTGTTGCGCAGGTCTTTCCCGAGAAAGTCAAAACCATCGATACACACTCGCCCTGGTCGGTTCTCGTTGAACTTTCCTATTCCGACACCCAAGATGAAACTCAAAGTGCCGACCTTCTCGAGTCGCTGCTTGAAGGACTTCTTGAACAAGGAATCATCACCGACGCCGTTCTCTCGCAAAGCGAGATCCAATGCGAGGCGCTTTGGGCAGTGCGCGAAGCAGTCCCTGAAGCGCACAAGAAGACCGGAGGCAACGTCAAGCACGACATCAGCGTGCCGCGAAGCCGCCTTGCGGAGTTCGTCGAACAAACCAATGCAGCGCTCGCAAAGCGTTTTTCCTGGATCGAACCGAGTGTTTTCGGTCATTTCGGAGACGGCAATCTCCACTACAATATGGGCGTCGTTCCGGGGCAGGATCCCCGGCTTTGTTTTGCCTTTGAAAAGGAAATCAACGCCATCGTCTACGAACATGTAGCGCGATTTAACGGCTCGGTTGCCGCCGAGCACGGCATCGGGCGCATGAAACGCGACCTTATTGAGCAAACAAAACCGGCAGATGAACTGCAGTTGATGCGCAAATTAAAGCGCATTTTCGACCCCGACAACCGACTCAATCCGGGCGCCGTTGTGTCGCCCTAAAACTGATCTTGCTACGGAGCGCGAAGAAAAATGAAGACGTCTCGCCTTTTTCTGAAAGCCACTTCCGCTGCATTTGCCGCAGCCGTCCTGTTGAGCGGTTGCGCGACGCATACTGTTGACTACCAGCCCAAAGCCAACTACAAGGAATTCACCGACGCAACGTGGCGCCCCGAATCGAACATTCGTCCGCCCTTCCGCAGCACGGAAATTCCCGTTGACTCCGTTGCAGCCCTGCAGGAAGGCATCTACGCCTTCTACGACACGCACCGCAGTTTCTTTCAACTGCAACCCGCTCAAACGGGCAGCTGGACCGTCAGTGAAACCGTAACGCAGGCCGGGGAACGCTGCTTTACCTGGGGCCAGGGCGCCGTGCAGCTCATCCGTAACTCCAGAGTGCTCAACAACGAAGGACCAATGGTTGCCTCCCGTCTGCCCGACGGCCGCATCCTTCTGCAGAATTCCGGTCAGGCGGTCTTTAACCTTGCCGTTGAACTTCGCGCCTACAACATCTCAGGCAAACCCATCCGTCACTTCCTTCGCAACGGCAACAACCAACCTGATTCGCTCGCCTGGTTTGTGCCGGCCGACGCCAAGTTCCCGCAGGGCTCCGTAGCGTATCTCGCCACCTACTGGCTCGGCGACGATGAAATCGTGCAGCCGTCGCGCTCGGCCTTTACGGGCGCCCGCAATCTCGAAAGCATGATTGCGCGCTACACGGCCAAGACTACGCCCTACTGCATGAGCTACGTGAGCCATTTGGAAGCAACGCCCTACGGTCTGTCCTTTGAGCGTCCCGTGCGCGAGCGCGGCAAGAACCGTGCGTCGGCTCCTCAAGGACGCTTCATTCTTTCACAGGTTCAGCGCAGCAATATGTTCTGCGAACGACTGTCCAACGGCGCACAAAAGGGCGGCTCCTGGAAGATAAGCCGCATTCAGGGAACGCGTGTTCTTGAACTCACCGAAGACGCCGACGTGCCAAGTTCCGACATCGGCATTCAGCCGATCAACAACGACGGCATTGACGTGGGCTTTGCCGAAATCGTGCGCGGCAACAAAGGCCAGTCACGCATGCATGTGGTTCCTGTTCGCATCGTGCGCAACAACCAACCGGTCACCGACTTCCGCCTGAAATTCAACGCCGCAGCCGCTCAGGCGATCGCTGAGGTACTGCCCGAAGCCGATGCTTCCCGCCGCGCTCATGATGAGAGGAACAAGCTTACCGGCAAACGCTAACCGAATCTCAACATCGGGCGGTCGCAAGACCGCTCGCTTTTTTAGGAAATTTCGTCTATGTCAGCACAAATCCTCGACGGCAAGGCTCTTGCCGCTGAAATCCGCTCCGAAGTGAAAACACAGGTTGCCGCGCTTGCCGAAAAGGGCGTTTCCACGGCGCTGGCCGTGATTCTCGTCGGCGACGATTCCGCCAGCCAGGTTTATGTGCGCAACAAAATCAAGGCTTGCGCGGATACGGGCATCCGTTCGCTCGAATTTCGAATGCCTGCCGAAACGACGCAGCAGCAGCTTCTGGCAAAGATTGCCGAGCTCAACGCCGACGAAAGCGTCGACGGCATCCTGGTTCAGCTGCCGCTGCCCAAGCAGATCAACGCCGACGCTGTGATCGCGGCAATTGACCCTGCCAAAGACGTCGACGGCTTTCACGTAGCCAATGCGGGTGCTCTCATCACCGGCAAACAGGGCTTTGTCCCGTGCACGCCGTTCGGTGTGATGCGTTTGATTGAAAAATCGGGCGTCAATCCCCGCGGCAAATCCGCCGTCATTGTCGGACGCAGCAACATCGTGGGCAAACCCATGGCCTTGCTGCTTCTGGCTGCCGACGCCACCGTCACTGTCGCGCACAGCCGCACGCCCGATCTGAGCGCCGTCACACGCAACGCAGACATTCTGGTGGCCGCCGTAGGCCGCGCCAAGCTCATCAAGGCCGATATGGTCAAGCCCGGCGCCGTCGTGATTGACGTCGGCATGAACCGCGATGAAAACGGAAAGCTTTGCGGAGACGTGGATTTTGCTGAAGTAAAAGAAATCGCCGGCAGCATCACCCCCGTACCGGGCGGCGTCGGTCCCATGACGATTGCCATGCTGATGCAAAACACGGTGCTCGCCGCTCAGATGCGCCGCGGCATTTCTTTGTCTTGATGTTCCTTTAGCCTTTTTTCAGTTGTCATGACCAATCCCTTGATCGATCAGGGCTCTCTTTTAAACTGGCCCGCCATCAAAACCGAACACATAACGCCGGCTTTGGACGAGCTGCTCGCCAAGGCAAACGAAGCCGTTGCCAAGGTCACGGCGCCCGAGACGCCCGCCACCTGGAGCGACGTCGTCGATCCGCTCGAACAGGCGCTTGAAAAGCTCTCGCGCGCCTGGTCGGCCGTGGGCCACCTCTCGGGCGTCATGGACAGTGAAGCGTTGCGAGAGGCATATAACGCCAACCTGCCGCGCATGACGCAGTTTTATATCGAGCTCTCCCAAAACGAAGCTCTCTTTGCCAAATACAAAGCGATTGAGAGCTCGGAAGGCTTTGCAGCCTTGAGTGAAGGATGTCAGCGCATCATCAAGCGTGAAATCCGTGACTTCCGTCTTTCGGGTGCGGAACTTGCCCCCGAACCTAAGGCTCGCCTCAAAGCTCTCGGCCAACAGGACGCGGCCGACAGCCAGAAGTTCAGCGAAAACCTCCTTGACGCCACCAACGCCTTTGCGCTGGACATAGAGGATGTTTCCGAACTCGATGGCATTCCGTCGGATGTCGTCGACATGTACGCCGCCGCAGCCAAAGCCGCGGGACTTGAAGGCAAGTGGCGCATTTCGCTGCATATGCCCAGTTATTTGCCCGCCATGCAGTACGCCAACAACGCCGCACTGCGTGAAAAGCTTCACCGCGCCTATTCGACTCGCGCCTCTGAATACGGCCCGGCTGAGCGCGACAACACGCCGCTTATCCGATCCCTACTCAAAAACCGCCGCGAAGAAGCGCTGTTGCTGGGATTTAAGAACTACGCCGAAGTCTCGCTCGTTCCCAAGATGGCTGATTCTCCGGCCGCAGTTGAGGCGTTCTTGACGGAACTCGCTCAGAAGGCCCGCGCCAAGGGCGAGGCCGACTGGGAAGAAGTCAAAACGTTTGCCAAAGAAAAGCTGGGGCTCAACGAAGTGCATCCGTGGGACGCCGCTTGGGTGTCCGAGTCACTTCGCCGAGCCAAATACGCCTACAGCGATCACGAAGTGAAGCGCTATTTCACGCTGCCGGCCGTCTTCAGCGGCATGTTCCGTTTGGTCGAAAAGCTCTTTGACGTGCGCATCAGCAAAGACTCGGCTCCGGTTTGGCACGACGACGTCAAGCTGTGGCGGATTTCAGACGCTTCCGGCAATCTCATCGCGCGTTTTTACACCGACCTCTACGCTCGCGCCAGCAAACGCGGCGGCGCCTGGATGGACAGCGACACCACCTATTGCGTGCTACCCGACGGGACAGTGAGAACTCCGGTTGCTTACCTCGTATGCAACTTCTCGCAGCCCGTCGGCGACAAGCCGGCGCTTCTCACGCACGACGACGTCACGACGCTCTTTCACGAATTCGGCCACGGTCTGCATCACATGCTCTCGCGCGTACCGCAGGCGCAACTTTCAGGCATTAACGGCGTGGAATGGGATGCCGTAGAAATGCCGAGCCAGTTCATGGAAAACTGGGCATGGAACTACGACACCTTAAAGACGCTTTCCGCGCACGTTGATACGGGCGAGGTACTGCCCAAGGAACTTTTTGACAAGATGCTGGCGGCCAAGAATTTCCAAAGCGGCATGTTCTGCCTGCGTCAGCTTGAGTTTGCTCTCTTTGATCTGCGCATTCACGATGATGACTCCACGGATCACGCAGATGACTTCCAGTCCGTTTTGGATAACGTGCGCAAGGAAGTCGCCGTGGTGCCGGCTGCCGAATATTCCCGCTTCGCACAGAGCTTTGCCCACATCTTTGCGGGCGGCTACAGTGCAGGCTACTACAGCTACAAGTGGGCCGAAGTGCTCTCAGCCGACGCCTTCAGTGCGTTTAAGGAGGAAGGGCTCTTTAATCCGGCCACCGGCAAGCGCTGGGTCGAAGAGGTGTTAAGCCGCGGCTCTTCGCGCGACGCAATCGAAAACTTCCGTGCTTTCCGCGGACGCGATCCGTCAATCGAACCGCTGCTGCGTCACAGCGGCATTGTCTGAGCGTCTGAAAAAAACGGCGGCAACCTCCCGGGATGCCGCTGTTTTGCTTGATCAAGGCTGCGGAGCGTCGGTTCCGAACACGTCCTGCCAGAGCTTAAGAACCGCTCGGCGTTCATCGGCCACACTTTCCGGATCCACACGGCAGCGGACGTCTTCGCCGTGGGCAAGACGGATTTCGCGTTGGATGTTGCGGTAGTGACGATAAGCCTTGACGGCTTGCTCCGCCGTTGCTTCATCGAGCAGTCCCAGTCGCGCGGCCATTTCCGTGAGGTGAATCGTACCGAAGTTGTTGACGAGTTCCGGGAAAACGGAACTCTTGGCAAGCACCAGATACTGCACGATGAATTCCAGGTCCACCATGCCTCCGCGGTCGTGCTTCACGTCAAAGAGATCAGTGCGGTTCGGGTGCCCGTCGAGCATTTTGCCTCGCATCTCGATGACGTCCTTTGCCACCTGTGCGGCATCGCGCTCAAGCGTAAGGATGTAGCGGCGTTCGTCCTCAAACTGCTGCCCCACCTGCGGATCGCCCGCACAGAAACGGGCGCGCGTGAGCGCCTGATGCTCCCAAGGCCAGGCTCCGTGTCCGTCGGCGTTGCGCTGATACTTGCGGAACATTTCGATGTTAGAAGCAATCAGCCCGTCCTGTCCGTTGGGACGAAGGCGCATGTCAACATCAAACAGAATGCCCGAACTCGTCTGCAGCGTGAGCCAGCTCAGCATGCGCTTGACGAGCTTCACGTAGTTGCTCTCCGACTCCGGCGCATCGTCGTCGTATAGGAAAATCAAGTCGAGGTCGGACGCGTAGCCGAGCTCCTTGCCGCCCAACTTGCCGTAGCCGATCACGGCAAACTTGGGATACTCGCGGTGCCGCGTTGCAATGGAGTCCCAGGCAAGTTCAATCACCACCGCAAGCACGGCATCGGCCAGCGCCGAAAGATGGTCTGCGAGGCGCTCCACCGTAAGACGGCCTTCCAGATCGGCTGTGAGCAGCTGAAACAGCGCACTGTGGTGAGCGTCGCGCAGATGATTGAGCTGACGCTCCCGATCGCCGTCTGCCGAGCGCATTTGCGCACGCAATTCTTCCAACCACCGGCTGCGATCCACCGGTGTGTAATCGTCGATCACTCGATTGCGCGCATCGACCAGTTCGTCGAGTACCAAAGGATGCGCGGCGATGTAGTCGGCCGCCCAGCGGGACACGGCAAGCATCCGTCCGACACGTTCGGCCGCGTCAGGATACTGGTTGAGCAGCGCGATATAGGTTGCGCGCCCGAGCACCATCTCCAAGATGGTCAGGTAGCGCTCCATCACCTCATCGGCCGAAACGCAGCTTTCGCGCAGCCGCGCCCAACCGGCTGCCTTTTGAGCAACCTTGGGCACAAAACGCGCCAACTGTTCGCGCGTCTGTTGCGTACGCGCGTTCAAATAGCGCGAACGCATCATCTTAAGAATGCGGCCGGCGAGCTTGTTGGCCTCAATAAAGCCGATGTCGGCAAGCGCATCGGTGAGTTCACTTTCAAGAGCCGGATCGCCCGTCGACCACCCGACAGGCCAGTTGCTCACGCGATCGGTGGGCGCCTTGGTATGGAAAACACCGTCAAAGGTCGTCGTCACAAACGCTCTGATCTCGGCGACTTCGGCATCGAGCTCGGCAAGCGTCATTCCCATCATCTTGGCAACGCGTGCGCGCTCTGCATCGTCCTTAGGCAAGACCTGCGTCTGCTTGTCATCGACATACTGCAGGCAATGTTCAAGATTGCGCAAGAACACATAGTTGCGATTGAGCCGTTCGGCCGTCTGCTCATCAATGCAGCCGCTTGCGGCACAGGCAGCAAGCATGGGACCCGTGGTCTTGCCTCGAAGTTCAGCTTCGCGGCCTCCGCGGATGATTTGGAAAGTCTGGCAAATGAATTCGATTTCCCGAATGCCGCCGCTTCCGAGCTTAATGTTGGTGCCGCGGTCCTTGACGGCTTCCTTGCGGGCCGTTTCCGCACGGATCATCTCGTGAATCTTCGCAAGAGCACTGATGGCGCCGAAGTCAACGTACTTGCGAAACACGAACGGCCGCACCAGAGAACTGAGGTTGCGAACAGCCTGCGCAAAGTTTTCTTCACCCGCAAAAACGCTGCGGTTGACAACGCGTCCTTTGAGCCAGGCAAAGCGCTCCCAGTCGCGACCTTCGCTGTAGAGATACTCTTCGAGCATTGCCGAGGAAATCACCAATGGACCGCTGTCGCCGAAGGGGCGCAGACGCATGTCGACGCGAAACACAAAACCGGTACCGTCGATTTCGTTAATAGAAGCAATCACACGTCGAGCCAGACGGTCAAAGAACTCGTGGTTCGTCACCTGACGGCGTGCCGAAGCGAACTCTCCGATTGCCTGCGTTTCGCCGCCTTCGTCGTAAACGAAGACCAGATCAATGTCGGAACTGACGTTAAGTTCCTCCCCGCCGAGTTTGCCCATGCCGACGACAAGCAGATCCTGCGGTTCACCCGAGACACCCACCGGCACGCCGAAGCGCTGCGCAAGCTTTCGGGAGTGCACCCGCACGGCCGCCGAAACGGTTTCTTCGGCCAACGCTGTCACCGTGCCCACGACTTCATGAAAATCGGCGTGAGCGGTCAGGTCACGAACGATCAGCGTCGTCATCACTTCCCGGCGCAACTGACGCATGACCATGTCGAGCATTTCCGGATCATCGATTTTTTCGAGACGGCTTCGCATCGCCTCGCGCGTCACAGGTTCCTTCTGAAACCGCTCGATTAAATCCTGAACGCTGGTCCCGCTCTGCAGCGCCATGGCATTGAGCGAGCGCGCGGCATATTGTGAAAATTGAGGAACTTCCTGCGGAGTCAAACGCGGCTTGGTTGAATTCAGTTCGCCCATGACATAAAAACTGCGTAAAAAAGTTGTTTCAAATCGAGACCAATTTGCGGCGAGATACAAAATCGCCCGAGTTGTCCGCAACGAGCTTTGCTATATTGCCTTGTGTGAATTTTTCGTTTCATTTGCGTGACAGCTCGACCGGTTTTCGGCGCTTGCCTGTTCGGCTCATTTTAGCTGTGTGAGCAATCGCGCTGAGTCGTTTTTTCCTCCTAGGTCCGTGATCTTCGCAATTCCTGCGGCATGAGTTCGACGTTTTCCATACTCCCGGTCAGATTCAGAGCCTACCTGCGCCACCCCAAAGTACGCGCGGCGTGGATCTCTTTTTTTTGGGGCGTCGTTCTCTTCTACTTCCTCTTTTGTGCTCTTGTGCTCACAACGCGCTGGGTTCTGCTGCCTCAGGTCGACAAGTACAAGGACGACATAGCGCATTTTCTGAGCGAGTCGCTGCACGCCGAAGTCAGCATCGGGCGTGTCTCGCCGCGGTGGGATACGTTCTGGCCGCAGCTTTCCCTGCGCGATGTCGTGATTCAACGTCCCGACCCACGTTCACGCGATGCCAACATCCTGCATTTGCCGCAGGTTGAGGCGAGTTTTTACTGGCGCTCCGTCTTCGGACAGCCTCTTTTCAGAAAGCTTGAAGTTCCCAACGCCGAAATCACCGTTCGACGCGTTGATCACGGCGTCTTTGACATTGCGGGCTTTATCATCAATTTCAACGATACGGCCCGACGCGATGCGCAAAGCGGTTCGGCCGTCACAGACTGGCTCCTGCGCCAGGGCCGCATTGACGTTACGTCCTGCAAGCTTCGCTTTCAGGATCTGATTGCCAAGCCTCGCGCCCGCACGACCACGATCGAAAACATCAACTTTACGTTTGAAAAGAACGTGAGCGATTATCGAGCGGGCATTCATGGCGAACTCGCCGGGCGGCATGAAAACCGCATCGACATCCGCACGCGGTTCACCGCTCCGCTTTTCGGTGACCGCAGCTGGAAGACATGGTCGGGCGAACTTTATCTCGGCGCCGACAATCTTGACGTCGCCCGCCTGACGCGTCCCATTCCGGACGCCCGCAAACTTTTGAAGTCAGGACGCGGCAGCACGCGGACCTGGCTCAAATTCCAGGACGGAACCCCGAGTGAACTGACCAGTTACCTCGGCCTGTCGGACGTGTTGCTCACTTTCTCGCCCGATTCCGAACCGCTGCAGGTAAAGACGCTTTCGACGCGTCTGACGGAAACCTTTACCGAAGGCGAACTGCACGCCAAAGCTGAAAATCTCGATTTCGAATTGAGCGATGGCACCGAAGCTCACGACCTGCTTTTGCAGACCGTCGTGCACACGGCTGCAACACCGGACGCCGAAACGCATCGCTCCGGCTTCAGCATCGCACGGCTTGACGTTGAAACGCTCAAAAAACTCCTTCCGTCCGTGCCCTTTCCAAAGTCGGCAGCCGATCTGATTCACCAGCATGAAGCCTCCGGCACCATCTCCAACTTCGAGGTTTCCTGGCTGGGCTCTCCCGGAAAGACACAGGACTGGCGCATCAAGACCGATTTCTCCGGCCTGACGGTTGCCCATAACTCGCCCGAAAACGAAAAGGTTTTCTTCTCCGGCGTTGAGAACCTTTCCGGCTCTCTGGAAGTCGCCGCCAAGCGCGGGCGCGTGACTTTCGCCACCCAAAAAGGCGCCGTGTCAATTCCCGGCGTCTTTGAAAATCCCCGCCTGCCTCTTGATTCACTCACGGGCGCCGTGAGCTGGCAGCTTTCCCAAGCTTCCGAGACTGACAACGAAAAGGTTGCGATAACCTTTGACAACGTGGCCGTTTCCAACGAAGACCTGTCTGTGTCCGCGCAGGGTTCCTGGCAGCAAAACGACACGGTGGCCGGTCACATCAATCTCACGGGCCGCATCGAGCACCTGCAAGCCAACCGCGCCTGGCGCTATATGCCGCTGGCGGTCTCAGAAAACGTTCGCGAATGGCTGCAGGGCGGCCTCGTTTCCGGACAGGCGCAAAACGGCACGTTCGAGCTGCGCGGCGACCTCGTGAAATACCCCTGGGTCGGACCGAACAAGGACAAAGGGCACTTTATCGTTTCGGCAGAACTCAAGGATGCCGCCATCGACTATGTTCCTTCCATGAAGGTGCTCGAAGACGGCAATTTTGAGCGCGCCGCCTTGTGGCCGCTTCTCACCGACATTCAGGGGCGCCTCATCTTTGAAGGCGCCTCCATGACGGTGCTTGCCGATTCGGCCAAGACCAACGGCGCCACGGTGACGAAAACGCGCGCCGACATCCCGAATCTGAGCGCCGGAGACAACACTCGCCTAATCATCAACGGCAACGCCGACGCCGAACTGCAAAAGTTCTTCGACTACGTGCAAGCAAGCCCCGTCACGGAGTTTGTCTCGGGCGCGTTCACAGGCACCAAGGCAAAAGGTCAGGGTCATCTGGATTTGTACCTCGACATTCCACTCATGGAACCCTCCGGAACAAAGGTAACAGGAGCCATCTCCATGCAGAAGGCCGACATTGCCATGGGCTGGCCCAAGCCGCCGCTCAACGATGTCGAAGGCACCGTGCACTTCTCTGAAAAAGGAGCAACGGCAAGCAACGTGCACGCACGTCCATTCGGATCGGGCGACGCGTCCGTGTCGGTTCACACCACGGCTGACGGTGCGATCGTGATCAGTGCTTCGGGTTCCACCGACGTTTCACACCTGACCTGGTTTGCGCAGAACCCCTATTTCGATCCGGTCGCCAAACGCATGTCCGGCATGTTGCCCTTTGTTTCCACGGTAGTCGTGAAAAAAAACCAAGGGGTCACCGTCTCGGCGCGCTCTTCGCTTCAGGGCGTAGCTATCAACCTGCCGGCACCGTTAAAGAAAACCCCGACGGAAATCTGGGATACTGCCTTCAGCTTCACACCCGTTACCATCAACCGTCAACCGGGCTACATGATCAAGGTGGGCTCCGGCAGTCGCTTCGACGTCCTGCTGCAGCTGCCCACGGAAGGATCCAAACTTGCGGCTCTGGGCAACATCGCCGTAGGACACCGCGCGGGTCTTCCCGCCCGCGGCATCGCCGTAACGATTCAGGCCAAAGAACTGAACCTCGTCGACTGGCAGCCCTTCGTGCGCACCATGACCGATACGGCCTCCGCGCAGATTCCGAAAAAGAACGCCGAGAGCAACCCGCTTCCGGTGTCGGGTGCCGCGCGAGCAGGACTTTCTCGCATAGAAGTGACCGCCGATCAGCTTTTGCTCGGCAGCGGCCCGATCCACAAGACGCATTCCATTCTGGAATTCGACGACGCCAACAATGTCTCGATTGATTTATCTTCCGACGAAATTCTCGGCAAACTGCGCTACGAACCTGCCGGCCGAGGCAATATCACCGGCAGCTTTGATCGCCTGAAGATTGCCGCCAAGGACGTCACGACAATTCGCCGCTTCCTCGAAGGTGAACAGGTCGATGTCGTGCTCACGCCGCGCCCGACCATCCTGCCGAGCCTGGATCTCGTCGTCGACGAACTCTCATACGCTGACAAGAAAATCGGTCGCATGGTGCTGCAGGCCGAGGCTTCCGGGACGGCCGATGAAGAAACGCTTCGCATCACTAACTTTGCCGTATTCTCCGACGTTTCGGCTCTGAACGGAACCGGCTTCTGGACACAGGGCAAAAAGCTCACGCAGCAACATCCGGGCGAGACGCAGTTCACGCTGAAATTCTCAACGAAAGATCTCGGACAGACGCTCTCGGATCTGGGATACCCCGGTGTGATCGAAAACTCGACCGGCACGGCCGAAGGACACTTCAAATTCGACGGTATTCCCTGGTCGCCCAAGCTCGATACGCTTGCGGGTACTTACGCAATCGATTTCCGCAAGGGCACCATCGCCAAGGTCGATACCGGTGCGGGCGGTCTGCTTTTGTCCTTTGTCTCGATGCAGTCGCTCTTCAAGCGTCTGATGCTTGATTTTTCCGACTTCAAGAGCGGCTTCTCGTTTGACACTTTCTCCGGAAGTTCGATTGTGACAAACGGCGTGTTTTCAACCGACAACACTAAGATTGTCGGCACGCACGGCACGATTCTGCTATCGGGCAACGTAAATGTGGCCGAGGGCAGCGTTGACAGTCGCGCCATTGTATTGCCGGAAATCAATGCCGGAAACGCCAGCCTTGCGCTGGCATTCGTCAACCCGGCTGTGGGCATCGGCTCGTTCCTCGCGCAGCTTCTGCCGCGCACGCCCTTGAGTCACCTCTTTAAGGTCGAATATTCCATCAAGGGACCGTGGGAGAACCCCGTCATCACGAAGGTGTCATCGGGGACGGAAGAAAAGCCGACGCAAGAGAATTGATGCGGCTCTGGTGAGAGCGCCGCTGCGGGCGCTCTGTCGCACCGTCGCCGATTAATTGCGCCGCTGATCGTGCTGTTGCAGATGCGGCCAGGCGGCAGACATATAGACGCACATCGAATAGATGGTCAGAATCGCCGCAATGTAGATGAGCACGGTCCCGATCCATGCAATCGGCAGACCGAAGATCGGATCGAAATAAAGAAGCATCGGGATGGCGGTCATCTGCGCGATAGTCTTGATCTTGCCGAACCAGTTGACCTTGACGCTGGCTGCCGCCCCGATCTTTGCCATCCATTCGCGCAATGCCGTCACCGCGATCTCGCGGCCGACGATGATGAGCGCGACCAGCATGTCTACACGGTCAAACGCAAGCAGCACGACGATGGCCGAGCACACCACCAGCTTGTCGGCCACGCTGTCGAGGAATGCCCCCATATTGGTCATCATGTTGTAGCGACGTGCGATGTATCCGTCAAGGGCGTCGGTAATAGCGGCCACAACGAACATCACACACGCCAAAAGATTCTTGACATGCGGGCTCAGTATGACGTCGGGCACATAAAAGACGCCGACGATCAGCGGAATAAAGGCAATGCGCGCCCACGTGAGCGCCATCGGAATGTTGAAGCGTTTGTCAGGCACAATCTGACCCATGGAGTTGTGAATAGATCTGTTCGGCAAGTTTGCGCGAAATGCCGTCAATTTTAGCGATATCTTCCACGCTCGCATTCTTCAGCGCCTTCATGCCGCCGAAATGCGTGAGCAATCTGCGACGCCTCACGGGACCGATTCCTTCGATATCCTCGAGTCGGCTTGTCTGCCGAGTCTTGCTGCGCTTGGCGCGCATACCCGTGATGGCAAAGCGGTGCGCTTCGTCTCGGATCATCGCAATGAGCATCAGTGCGGGGCTTGCCGCTCCGAGCACCAACGGTTCTCGGCCGTCGGCAAAGACGAGCGTTTCCAAGCCCGTCTTGCGTCCCTCGCCTTTGGCCACGCCGACGATCACGGATATATCAAGTCCGAGTTCGTGAAAGACGTCCTTGGCCATATGCACCTGACCGCGCCCGCCGTCAACGAGCACGAGCGTCGGAAGCTTGGCTTCGCCGCGGGCCACGGGCGCATAGCGGCGCTCGAGCACCTGCCGCATGGCCGCGTAGTCATCGCCGCCTGTGACGCCTTCGATGTTAAAGCGCCGATAGAGCGCGCTGTTCATGCGCGTTCCCTCAAAGACCACGCAGGAGGCCTGCGTGGCTTCGCCTGCGGTGTGCGAAATGTCAAAGCACTCGATGCGCAATTCGGAGCGCTCCTGCTCGGTGAGTTCGAGCGAAAGAACGTTGATGAGATCGTCAATGCGCTTGGATTCGCCGGCGCTTTCGGCAATGTGCCGATCCAAGGCGATCATGGCATTGGTAACCGCCATTTCGTACCACTTGCGGCGCGTGAGCTGCGGCTCGTGCACGAAGACAATCTTGCGGCCGGCTAACGCCGAAAGTAGCTGACCGGTTGCCGTCGGATCGTCCGCGGCCTGAGAAATCACCGCATCCGGAACGGGAACGTTGCAGTAGTGATGCGAGATGAAAGCTTCAAACACTTCACTTTCGGTGAGATCGTCACCCAAACTGCGAGCAAAATCCGGGAAATAGGCGTGATCTCCAAGATGACGCCCTCCTCGCACCACGGCCAGGTTGACACAGACGGCACCGTTTTTGATCAGCACCGCAATGATGTCCGCATCGGTGTCCCCGCCCGTCGTTTCGACGGCCTGCTGGTGCATGACGTCGCGCAACAAGCTGATGCGGTCGCGCAAGACGGCCGCCTCTTCGTAGCGGCGATCCTCCGCAGCGTTCATCATGGCGTCAGTCAGCCCCTGCATGATTTCTTCGGTCTTGCCATGCAAAAAAGCGCAGGCGTCCTCCACATCGCGCGCGTACTCCTCGGCGGTCACTTTGCCGATGCAGGGCGACGAGCAGCGCCCCATCTGCCCCATCAGGCAGGGACGGGTACGGTAACGAAACACGGCCTCCTCGCAGGTCCTCAAATGAAAGACCTTCTGCAGCACGCCGATTGCCTCGCGTACGGCCGAACCGTTTGGATACGGCCCGAAGTAACGGCTTTTGCGATCAACCGCTCCTCGGTAGTAGCTCACGCGGGCAAAAGGACCCGCGGAAATTTTCAAATACGGGTAGCTTTTGTCGTCCCGAAAGAGAATGTTGTATTTCGGGTTGAGCGTCTTGATGAGGTTGTTTTCCAGAAGAAGCGCTTCGGCTTCGGTGCGCACGACGGTTGTTTCGAGCCTCGCGATTTTCTGCACCATCAAGGCAATGCGAGGACTCTGCCCGGTCTTGCGAAAATAGCTTGAAACGCGGCGCTTGAGGTCGCGCGCCTTGCCGACGTACAAACACGTACCGGCTTCATCAAAATAGCGGTACACGCCGGGCAAACTTGGCAGGCCGGCAAGAACTTCCTTATTGTTGTCGGCGCTGATAGCTGACATCATCTGTCTTTTTCAACCGTTGTGAATTTTTCTCGTTCAAGGAGAGTTTCGACATGCGCACCTGCGACATGTTCTGCCGCGTCATCGACAACTACGGCGACGCCGGGGTGTCCTGGCGTCTGGCTCAAATGCTGGCCAAGGAGTACGACTGGGCGGTGCGCCTAATCATAGACGATGCGGCCGTGCTCTCGGCAATCGTTCCGACCGCAAAAGCAGAAGTCGCTCCTGTCAAAGCAGGATCGGTCACGGTCTGTGACTGGATCGAAGACGGCTCCGACGTTCCTTTCAGACCATGGGACGGACAGGCGGCCGACGTGGTGATCGAGCTTTTCTCCTGCCGTCTGCCCGACGCTTACGAAGCGGCGATTGCCCGACGTTTCGAAACGTCGCCTTGCGCCGTCTTCGCGCTCGACTACCTCACGGCGGAAAAATATGCCGAAGAAGGCAACGGTCTACCGAGTCCTCACCCTCGCTACGGTTACGACAAAACCTTCTTGTTCCCGGGCTTTTCGGAAAAAACCTGCGGCATCAACCGAGAGCGCAATTTGCAGCAGATCTTCAACCCCGCACGCAAAGAAAGCGTACGCAAGCGTCTGTTTGCAGAATTCGGAGCCGACCCGGAGCATCCCTTTACGCTCTATTTCTTCACCTATCCGGAAATGCCAGTTGAAGGGTTTGCTCAGTGTCTCGCGCAAGACCCGCGCCCCGTGCAAGTGCTCGCCGCTCCCGGAGCGGCCTCCGCACGCCTGAAGCGCGCGCTGGAATCCTTAGAGGCGCCGCATATTTGTTTCGTACAGGCTTCGATGGTGGCGCAGGACGTCTTTGACGATGTGCTTCTGAGTTGCGACGCCGCACTCATTCGCGGTGAAGACAGCGTGCTGCGCGCGCAGCTTGCAGGCATTCCGATGATTTGGACGCTTTACCCGCAGCAAGAGGACACGCATCTCACCAAACTTGCCGCCTTTGCTTCGCTCTACACGCAAGCGTTGCCGCAGACGGCCCGGCAGGCGTGGCTCGAAATCGAAGACTACGTCAACAACGGCCCCGTGCATGAACACGTCTGGAAAAACTGGCGCGACCGCATCGAAGAGCTGCAAGCGGGCGCAACCGTCTGGCAGAAAACCCTTTTTTCGCTTCCGACTTTGGCCGAGAGCATTTCCAAATTAGCTGAAAAAAAGCTAAAATTTTGAGTTCACAAAAATTTGAAAGCCCGGCGCGCTGAATTTTTATGCGTTCTTTTCGGGCGTGCGTCAAAACTTTTTATCAAGGAAAACACACATTATGAAGACCGCGCAAGAGCTGCGTTCCGGCAACGTGTTCATGGTCGGCAAGGATCCGATGGTTGTCCTGAAGTCCGAATACTCCAAGGGTGGCCGCGGTGCCTCCACCGTCAAGATGAAGATGAAGAATCTTCTCAACGGTGCCGTGACCGAAACGGTTTACCGTGCCGACGACAAGTTCGAAGACATCATTCTCGAACGCAAGGAAGTGACCTACTCCTACTTCGCTGACCCGCACTACGTCTGGATGGACGAAGAATACAACCAGTACGAAGTCGACGAAGACACGATGGAAGACGCCAAGAAGTACCTGCAGGACGACCTGACTGCTGAAGCCGTCTTCTACGAAGGCCGCGTGATCGGTATCGAACTGCCGACCATGCTCGTTCGCGAAGTCGTCTACACCGAACCCGCCGTCAAGGGCGACACGTCCGGCAAGGTGATGAAGCCCGCCCGTCTGGCCACCGGCTTCACCCTCGACGTTCCCGCTTTCGTGAACACGGGCGACAAGATCGAAATCGATACCCGTACGAACGAATACCGCAGCCGCATCAAGTAATTTTTGCTTGAACGGCTTGCTAAACGCCAGATAGGTTTGCGCCATCTGGCGTTTTTTTTGGGAATTTTCTTGTCATTTCAAAAAGAAAGAGAGCTAAGATTGAACCTGTTTAGATGAAAGATCGCTCGGTACTGGAAATATCGTGGTACCGTCTTGGCAAATGCTTTCTGTGATCATCTATTCTGCTTACAACACCAATCAAGGAAAAGCAATGTTTACCCCCCCCCAGACAAATCACTCCTTCTAAAGTTTCTTTAACTTCTCCTGCCCATCGCACCCGCACAGATATCAGTCTTGCAGTTGCAGTTGCCCTGCTTACAGTGCATGGCTCGACTTTTGCTGCTCACTTATGGTGGCAGACAGACGTTCGGGATCCTGTTCACACCACTACAGAAGGTACCTACATTCATGATGGCAACAGAGCTGTCATATGGAATGCCGGTCCTGACTCTTCGCTCACCATTGACGCAAACCTCATTGACATCGAAGCCAACGAACGGGCTCTTTATGCAGACTATTTCTCAACTGTTTCGATTGTCAGTGACAGTTCCGTATTGTTAAAAGCCGGTAGCGAAAACCAATCAGAAAAAAGTCCTGATGCGCTATACCTTGATCGCGGAGCTGTGGCATCCATTAAAGGCTCAACTATCGACATTCAAGCTACCAGTGCAAATAACCTCGCAGCGAGAGGAATTTTCGTTGGTCAGACAGTCAAAGAATTTCATTCTGCTGCTGAGATAGGTTCGGAAGACACTCAGAAAATCACCATTTCTGCAACCGGCAATGCAAATAGCTATGGCATCTCAAACATTGGCGGAGCCGTCACACTTACAGCCGATGAAGTTACCATCAATTCCTCCGGTATCGGCATCCACGTCGGAAACAACACGGAATCTTCGACAATTCCCGAAGATACTGCCAAAACCGTAATCAACGCTAATCGCACCACAATCAATGCCGATGGATACGGCATTCTGTCTTTTTCCAATGGGGTGACAGAAATCTCCGGAGATCTGAAAGTCAACGCGCCAATTGCCATCGCCGCGCGAGGTCACTCCTCTACTTCCATTAACGCAAATGGTGATGCAACGGTTGTCATCAAAGGAGACATCAGTTTCGAAACTCCCGGTAGTGCCCACAACAGCGGCAATGTCATTGATGCCGACATTTCGTTGAACCTTTCCGGAGAAGCATCTTCGTGGACTGGAAATGTAACCAAAGAAGTGCCTAAAGGCCATTCAGAAGAAGACTCTACCGTTTCCGGGCTCAAGGTAGCATTGAGCAATGGCGCTCAATGGAATCCCACCAAGATCAATACAGCCAATTCCGATTACGATGGCACTACGCTAGTCAAATCGGCTGAAAAACTGAATCACCTCACCTTGAATCAAGGTGTGATCAACATCCAAAACACCGATCAAACAGTAGAGGTGGAAGAAATTTCCGGAACCGGAGGCACGATCAATCTTAAGACTGCAATCAATCAAGAACACGGCACGATAACCTCCGGAAAATTTGTTGCAGAATCAGTAAATACATCAGATGGTACGCCGACGCTATCCGTAAACTTCACCGACGTAACCTCGGATAAAGTGGGGCCCGAGGCATTCGCAGCACTGGCCGATAGCGTCTCTGCGGATGGCGCCACCCAAATTCGAACAATCGCCCAAGGCGCCGTAAAAGGTGCCCTAGTCGAAACAATTGACCAGAACGGAAAATCACTGGGAGTCACTCAATACCAGAACACTCGATTGGGCGCATACGGTTCAATTGCTGCGCTGGGTGTTTTGCAATGGCGTCATGACATGAATGACCTGACGAAACGCATGGGAGAGCTCCGTACAAGTCCTGCAAGTGTCGGCACTTGGGCTCGCTTGTACGGATCCGAGCAGGAATACGGTAAACAAAGTGTCACCGCCAAAAACACCTCCATTCAAGTCGGTGCAGACTACGATGTCGGTGCAGGTTGGAAAGTGGGCGCTGCCTTCACTTATACGGATGGCTCCGCAACTTATGACTTAGGCAATTCCGACAATAAATCCTATGGCCTAGCCTTGTACGGCTCATGGTTTGCCGAAAACGGGCAATTTGTTGATTTGATCGCCAAATACAGTCGTCTTGACACTGACTTTAACCTGGAAGGCATGGACGGATCGTTCGACAATAATGCATACAGTTTCAGTGTCGAGTATGGTTGGAACTTTAGGTTAGGCGATCTCGCATTTATTGAGCCTCAGGCTGAACTCACCTACGGTATGGTCAGCGGAGACACCTTTGACACGAACAATGACGTTCGCATCGAACAAGACGATTTTGAGTCCCTTGTCGGTCGCATTGGCGTGCGTTCTGGTTTTGTGTTCCCCGAGAACAAAGGTACTATCTACGCTCGAGTTTCTGTGTTGCACGACTTCAAAGGTGATCTGGATTCCAATGCTTATTTGATCTCAGATAGTCGCGTTTCCGATCCAGTGCATGATGATCTTGGCGGTACGTGGTACGAATTCGGAATCGGGGCAAACTTCAACCTGACCGATCGTACGTATACCTACGTAGATTTGGAGAAAAATACGGGAGGCGAAGTCAAAGAAAACTGGCGCTGGAACATCGGTTTACGCCATGTTTGGTAATTTTCTGACGATTCGGCAATAGTTCGAGGTAATGATGTCTCGAAATTGACACTGATCGTTCTCTGCGAAATTCCCATATCGTTCAATCCTACTAAGGATTAGGATGATATGGGATTCGTTTCTGCAACCGACGCAACTATCCCATGGCCTCTTTTTAACGACTAAACTTCCTGGTTGGTTCTGCCATCGATAAAGTTGCAAAACAAATGATTTCCAGCCAAAGTACGCAACGCCCCATGCGGCGCAAAGATCGAGAGCTCTCGCGTGAAGAAACGCTCACCGTCATCAGGCACACGCCGCACTGCGTCATTGCGACAGTCGACGAATCCGGCACGCCCTATGCCACGCCGATCACGGCTGTGCTCTTTGAAGACGCCGTTTACTTCCACAGCTCAAGTGATGTCACCGGTCGGCGCTACCAGAACGCGCTGCAAAATGACAAAGTCTCGATTGTCTGGATCGGCCGCGGAGAAACAGCCGCCGATGAACTGCCGAAAGACTTTTCGGTGAACTACGCCTCGGCCATCGTCGAGGGGCGCATTTCTCTTGTCACCGATGAAGGAGAAAAAAAGCGCGTTGCCAAGGCATTCTGCCTGCGACACGTACCTCAGGCAGGGGAGGAAGCAATTGACAAGTATTACGCCGCCGGTGGCAAATATGTCGTGTTCTGGAAAGTTACGATCGATTCACTGAGCGGCAAGGCACGCAACAAGCAGGGCTACTTCAACCGCATTTTGGCCGTATAGCAAAAAGCGCTCCGTTTCGGGTGATTGTCGCCGAAACAAAGCGCTTTTGCATCCTTTTGCGAGGCCCGATTTTTAGCCGATCTTCTTGAGCTTTTCCTGCACAAACATCAGCTTCAGGCTCTTTGTCTTTTCCGAACCGTTGAAAGCAATTTCGAGGTTCGTTTCGGCAGGCTTTTCCGGATAGTGAATAGCCACGATCTTTCCTTGACCGAGCGTCGGATGGCTTACCGTGTCCCCCACGGAAAAGCCGCCGGTCGTCACCGTCTTCTTCTTGGCGAGCAATTCGCTTGCCTTCATCAAACCGGCCTTCTTCCAGGAGTCGGAGTGAAGATTGCGAGCTGCGCTGCCGCTCGGCGCGCGGCTAAACGACGTCGAAGATCCTGAAGATCTCGCGCCGCTTGCATAAGAAGAGACGTTACGCGAACCCCAACCGTTGTTGCGGCCGTATCCGCCCGAGCTCGACTGGCGAGAATATCCGCCGCCGAAACTGCGCGAGCCCCAACGCTGATCGGCATCGTCCCAATCGTCGTCGGCATCCTCTTCGCTGTATAGCTTTTGCACGTGCTCGGAGGGAATTTCGTCGATGAACTGCGAAGCCTGCTGCATGCGGGTTTCGCCCCACATCATGCGCTGACGCGACCAGCTGATCCAGAGATTGCGGCGGGCGCGTGTCATGGCCACGTACATCAGACGACGCTCTTCGGACAACTGAAATTCCGGATTTTCGTCTTCGCGGATGTAGTGCGGAAAAAGATCCTGCTCCAAGCCCGTCAGATATACGTACGGAAACTCAAGGCCCTTGGAGGCGTGCACGGTCATCAGGCGCACGGCGTCGGGATCTTCTTCGGCATTCTTGTCATCGGGTTCAAGCGCGGCCTGCGACAGGAATCCGTCCAGAGGCGACATGGTGCCGCCGGGCACGGGCTCAAGCGCCGGAGCGTCTTCATCGATGCCGTTTTCTTCGCAGTAGCCCACGGCGGCATTGACAAGTTCACCGAGGTTTTCAAGGCGCACATCGGCGTCCTGCTGCTTCTGATAGAACGCTTCCAGCCCCGACTTCTGCGACACCAGCGTGATGAGTTCGGGCAGACTCTTGCCTTCGGCTTCGGCACTGATTTCTTCAAGCAGCGTCACAAATGCATGCGCTCGCCGAATTTCAGGAACGGAGTCCGCTTCAGCCAGAATTTCCCAAATCGTAACTCCGGCGTCGCTAGCCATCGTCGTCGCACGTTCAACCGTCGTTGCGCCGATCCCGCGCGGCGGCTGATTGATGATGCGAAGAAGGCTCGTGTCGTCGGCATTGGCAAGCACGCGCAGATAGGCCACCACGTCCTTGACTTCCGGGCGATCGAAAAAGCGCAGGCCGCCGTAGACGCGGTAAGGAATGCTGTTGGCCGAAAGCATGCGTTCGAAATTGCGCGACAAGTTGTTGTTGCGGTACAGAATCGCAAAGTCGCTGTACTTTTTGCCGCGGCGCTTCTCAACCATAATGTCCTGTACGACCGCTCGAGCTTCCTGCATGTCGGCCTCGGCGCGATAAAGACGAATCGGTTCTCCCGCCCCCGCATCCGTCCACAGGTTCTTGCCCATGCGATCCTTGTTGTTGGCGATGACCGCATTGGCCCCATCAAGAATGTGCGAGGTCGAACGGTAGTTCTGTTCGAGCTTGATGATCTTTTCGACCTTGTAGTCCTTGACGAAGTCGGACATATTGCCCACCTTGGCGCCGCGAAAGGCGTAGATTGACTGGTCGTCGTCGCCCACGCAGAACACGCAGGCGTTAGATTGCTTGGGAGGGCACAGCGCCTTGATCAGGCGAAACTGCAGTGAGTCCGTATCCTGGAATTCGTCGACGAGAACATACTTGAAGCGATCGTTGTAGTGCTCGCGCACAAGCTGATTGCCCTCAAGGAGCTCGACGCAGCGCAGCATCAATTCGGCAAAATCCACAAGCCCTTCGCGCTGACAGCGTGCTTCATAGGTCTCATAGAGCGTCACGCGCGTCTTGTCTTCCTCTCTGGCAGCCACGGCTCCGGCACGCAGCCCCTGTTCCTTGTAGCTGTTGATCGCCCACTGCACGGTCTTGGGGTCGCGCAGTTTGGGATCAATGCCCGCCTCCTTCATGATGCGGCGGATGAGCGAGAGCTGATCGGACGTATCGATGATTTGGAACGTGGGCGGCAGATTAGCTTCCTGTGCGTGCGCGCGAAGGATGCGATGAGCCGTACCGTGGAAGGTTCCCATCCACAAATGACGCAGGTCGCAGGAGACCATGGCCGACAGTCGGTCGCGCATTTCGCGCGCGGCCTTGTTCGTGAAGGTCACGGCAAGAATCTGCGAGGGGCGCGCCATTGCACGCGACAGCAGCAAGGCGATGCGCGTCGTGAGCACCTTGGTCTTGCCGGAACCTGCGCCGGCAAGCACCAGAGCGTTTTCACAGCCGAGTTCGGCAGCCTTGCGCTGCATGGGATTGAGAGAATTCAGAAAGTCATCAAGCATCGGTACGGTCTCGTGGCAAATCTCAAAATCGCGATACGCCGCGCGTAGCCCTTTCCTCGGGCAACGTCGGCACTCCATATGCAAACAAAAATAGCGAGCGGCGATTGTAGCCTGAAAGCCACCCTAACACACGGATGATCCTCAGACGACGATGCCCTCGGAATTCGCTCCGAAAGCGCGCCGTTATTGACTTTCCGACTCTCAAACAAGGGGCAAAAGGCCTTATACTTGTGGGTCGAATTTTTCCTTCAAACACAACAACAAAAGGCGCCCCATGCGCGAAACCTACAATCCTCAGGAAATCGAATCTCAGGTCCAGGAACAGTGGCGACAAAACGATGTCTACCGCGCCGTCGAACACGCCCTCGGCCCTGACGGCAAGGAAAAGCCCAAGTTCTATGTGTGCTCCATGTTGCCCTACCCCTCCGGCAAGCTGCACATGGGCCATGTCCGCAACTACACCCTCAACGACGTGCTTTACCGCTATCGCCGCATGAAGGGCTACAACGTGATGACGCCGATGGGCTGGGACAGCTTCGGTCTGCCCGCAGAAAACGCCGCTTTGACCAAGAAGGTCGCTCCGGCCGAATGGACCTACCGCAACATCGCCGACATGAAGGAGCAGATGCTCCCGCTCGGCCTGGCTTTCGACTGGTCGCGCGAAGTGGCCACCTGCAAGCCCGAGTACTACCGCTGGAATCAGTGGATGTTCTTGAAGATGCTCGAACGCGGCATCTGCTACCGCAAGACCCAGATCGTGAATTGGGACCCGGTCGACAAGACGGTTCTGGCCAACGAACAGGTCATCGACGGCCGCGGCTGGCGTTCCGGCGCTCTCGTTGAAAAGCGCGAAATCCCGGGTTACTACTTCGGCATCACGCAGTACGCCGAAGAACTGCTCGAAGACCTTAAGAAGCTCGACGGCTGGCCCGAACAGGTGCGCCGCATGCAGGAACACTGGATCGGCAAGTCTATCGGCGTCAACTTCGGCTTCCCGTATGAAATCGACGGCGAAAAGAAGCTTCTGAAGGTCTACACGACGCGCGCCGACACCATCATGGGCGTGACCTTCGTGGCAATCGCTGCCGAACATCCGCTTGCCAAGCGTCTGGCTAAGGACAAGCCCGAACTGCAGGCCTTCATCGAAGAATGCGCCAAGGGCTCCGTTACCGAAGCTGACATGGCCACGATGGAAAAGAAGGGCATCTTTACGGGCTTTTACGTCACGCATCCTTTGAACGGCCGTCAGGTTCAGGTGTGGATCGGCAACTACGTTCTGATGAACTACGGCGAAGGCGCCGTGATGGCCGTGCCCGCTCACGACGAACGCGACTTTGCCTTTGCCAAGAAGTACGGCATTGACATCATTCAGTCCGTGGCCGTCGAAGGCAAAACCTTCTCGACGGACGCCTGGCAGGAATGGTACGGCGACAAGACGCTCAATCCCTATTGCGTCAACTCCGGCAAGTACGACGGTCTGCACATCCACGAGGCGATCGAAGCCGTTGCCAAGGATCTCAAGGAAATGGGCCTGGGCGATCGCCAGACGATGTTCCGCCTGCGCGACTGGGGCATTTCCCGTCAGCGCTACTGGGGCACACCGATTCCGATCATCAACTGCCCGAAGTGCGGTCCCGTTCCGGTTCCGGAAAAGGATCTGCCCGTGCTGCTGCCCGAAAACCTGATTCCGGACGGCACCGGCAATCCGCTCAACAAGTGCGAAGAATTCCTCGCCTGCAAGTGTCCGAAGTGCGGTGCCGATGCTCGCCGTGAAACGGACACGATGGACACATTCGTCGACAGTTCCTGGTACTACATGCGCTATTGCTCGCCGGACTCCGACAAGGCCATGGTTGACGAGCGCAATGACTATTGGAGCCCGATGGATCAGTACATCGGCGGCATCGAACACGCCGTACTGCATCTGCTCTACGCCCGCTTCTGGACTAAGGTCATGCGCGACCTCGGCCTGGTGAAGTTCGACGAACCCTTCAAGCGGCTCTTTACCCAGGGCATGCTCACGGCCGAATGCTTCTACCGCGAACAGCCCGACGGCAGCAAGCGTTGGTACTACCCGTATGAAATCAACATCGAATACGATGAAAAGGGTCGTCCGTGCCGTGTGACCGCCAAGGACGACGGTCTGCCCGTTGTCTCCGGCGGCATCGAGAAGATGAGCAAGAGCAAGAACAACGTGGTGGAACCGCGCGACATCATCAAGCAGTTCGGCGCCGACACGGCCCGTACCTTCGTGATGTTTGCCGGTCCCCCCGATCAGTCCGCCGCCTGGTCCAACTCCGGCGCCGAAGGCTGCTACCGCTTCCTGCGTCGTCTTTGGAACTGGTGCTACGCCCGCCACGACGAAATCCACGCCAGCGCCTGCAAGGTTGATATTTCCACCGCGCCCAAGCACGTCAAGGACATGCTGCGCGAGGTCTATCAGACTCTGCAGCAGGCCGAAAGCGACTTCGATCGCATGCAGTTCAACACAGTCGTGTCGGCTGCCATGAAGATGATGAATGCGCTCGACGGCTTTGAAGGCACTGACGAAGTGTCGGCCTGCGCCCGCAAGCTCGCTTTGTCGCTGCTGTTGCGCGTGCTCTATCCGCTCGCACCGCACATCACGACCGCGCTCTGGCAGGAACTCGGCTTTGTGAAGGACTTCGGCGTCGAAATCATCGATGCACCGTGGCCTGAAGTCTGCAAGGAAGCTCTCGTCGCAGACGAAATCAAGCTGATGATCCAGGTCAACGGCAAGCTGCGCGGTCAGATCATGGTGCCCGCTCAGGCCAGCCGCGAAGAAATCGAGCAAGCCGTGCTCGCTCACCCCGATACGATTCGCTTCGTCGGTGAAGCTACGGTCCGCAAAGTCATTGTGGTGCCCGGCAAACTCGTTAACGTCGTCGCGAAATAATTCGCTTTTTGCGGCTTAACAAAAACCGCCGGATTGAAATGGTCTCTCTCACGAAGCCATTTCAGTCCGGCGGTCTCTTTTTGCCGTCAGGATCGGCTAAGGCACCATTGGGTTGTTCGAATCGCCTCAGTTCGAGCGGCTCAGGAACTGGGCGTCAAGCGATCCCGCGCGCATCTTCATGAGATTGATACGGCAGGCAAGAATAGCGTCACCCGAACCGGTACCGGCACCGTAGCTTGCCTCCACCCACTTGCATTCGGCGTCCAGATAACGGGCAAATGCCTTGTTGGATTCCTCAAACGCCTTGGCCGCGCCCTTGCGCTTCTGGATGCGGTCCAGATCGCGGGCGTTGGCAAGCACACGATCGACGATGTCGTCATAGAACTTTTCCGTTTCGGCCAGTTCCTTCTTCAGGCATGCCTGCACTTCCAGGCGGTTGTCAGCCGTGCGGTAACATTCAGACAATGCGTCGGCCGCCACCGCAGATGTGCTCACGGCAGCCGTCGCCAGAATCAACATACTTGCCACGCTTTTGCGCATACCTCTCTCCTCAAAAACTTCCTTCGTCAGGCCGTCAGTTGCCGAACCAGCGCAAAACCCACCGCAGTTGCGGCAAACGAACCGAACAAATGCAGGCAGCTGTGCGCCAATGCGCGCATCCAGTCGCCGGCCATCATCATCTGCACGCCCTCGGCCGAAAAAGTTGAAAAAGTCGTCAGACCTCCCAAAAGGCCCGTCACGAGAAAGAGCCTCCACATGGGAGAAACCTGCAGATGCGTTGAAAACCAAGCCGTGAGCGCTCCGATCAACAGGCCGCCCAACAGATTGCACAGCAACGTCCCGAGCGGCAGCAGCGCAATACGGCTATTGAAGACGTAACTCAACGCCCAACGGCCGCAGGCGCCCAGTGCTGCCCCGGTACCAACGGCAAGCAACACGGCCCACAGGGCTCCGTCACGCGTCACCATCGTCACTCACCCCAGCGATTCTTAGCGAGTTCATCGCTTTCGCGGGCATCCACCCAACGGCCGCCCTGCGGGGTGACTTCCTTTTTCCAGAAGGGCGCTTCAGTCTTGAGCCAATCCATGATGAACTCGCTGGCTTCAAATGCTTCGCGGCGGTGTGCGGATGTCACGACCGTCAGAACAATGCGGTCACCCGCCTTGAGTTCCCCCACGCGATGAATGACCACCGCGTCTTCGATGTCCCAACGCTCACGTGCTTTTTCGACAATGCGCGCAAGACTCTTTTCGGTCATCTCCGGATAGTGCTCAAGGTGCATTGCCGTCACACCATCGTCGCTGCGCACAACGCCGGTGAAAGTCACCACGGCGCCCGCATTGCGTCCCTCTCGCTCGAGGGCAGCGATTTCCTCGGATACGTCGAAATCATCGTGACTGACACGAATCTTCGTAATGGGAGCCATGGCGTTAGCCTCCGGTTACGGGCGGAAAAAAAGCCACGACATCGCCATCCTTGACTTCCGCCGTCATCGGCGCCATTTCACCGTTGACAGCAGCGCGGATGCGTTTGACGGTTTCAAAGGCCGTACGGCGAGAAGGATCTTCGCAGAGCTTTTCGCGCACGTCGTTGACGGTCGCTGCGGCAGCTTCCAGTTCGATCGTTTCGCTGTCAACTGCCACGGCTTCGCGCAACAGCGCAAAGTATTTCACTTCAATTTTCACTTTTTATTCTTTACTTAAAGAGGTCCCCAAACGGGTAATAGAGCACCACGTCGCCCTTCTTCACGGTCGAGCCGGCGGGAATATCCACCAGACCGTCGGCCCAGGCGCAGCTCGTGAGCACCTGGCTGTTTTGCGTGTGGTAGAGATCGAGGCCGCCCTTGTCGTTGCGACGTACACGAACGAACTCTTCACGAGCGCCGGGTTTGGTCCAATCGAAATCCGCCCGAATCTGAGCTGGCATCGCCTGCACGTCCTTGCGTCCCTGAAGCTTCAGAAGATACGGACGCGCCAAGAGCAGGAACGTCACAAAACTCGACACGGGGTTGCCGGGAAGACCGATGAAAGGCTTGCCCAGCACTTCACCCAAGGCAACGGGTTTTCCGGGCTTCAACGCCACTCGCCACATGTCGATGCGACCGAGCGATTCGACGGCGGGCTTAATATGATCTTCCTCACCCACGCTCATGCCGCCGGAGCTGATGATGACGTCAGCCGTCTTGGCGGCGCGCTCAAACGCTTCGCGCGTGGCCTGCAGCGTATCGGGAATGCTGCCGAGGTCATAGACCTCGCAGTCAAGGCGCTTCAAAAGAGCGCGGATCGTATAGCGGTTGGAGTTGTAGATGCCGCCTTCGGGCAGAGGTTCACCCGGCGCCACCAGTTCGGAACCTGAAAAGAACACGCCGACGCGCAGATGACGGTAAACCTTGACGTAACCGCATCCGACGCTTGCCACAAGACCGAGCACGGCCGGTTCCAGCACACGGCCGGCTTCTGCAACCACGCTTCCCGAAGCAATGTCGCATGCGCGGCGACGCACCCACGTGCCGGGCACCACGGGCTTTGTGAAACGAATGGAGCCGTCTTCGTTGACGGTCACGTCTTCCTGAGCCACCACCGCATCAGCCTGAGCGGGAATCGGCGCACCGGTAAAGATACGAGCCGTCGTACCGCGACAGAGCGCCTGACCGGATGTGCCGGCAGGAATACGCTGCGAGACGGGCAGATCAACAGGCGTCTCGGACGAAGCTTTGGCAAGATCGTCGCTAAAGACCGCGTAGCCGTCCATCTGCGAATTGTCCCAGGCGGGAACGTCAATGGAACTCACTACGTCTTCGGCAAGAACACGGCCTTCGGCGTAGAGCGTCGGCACCGTTTCCGTGCCGACAGCCACACGAGCGTGGTTTAAAAAGAGTTGGAGCGCTTCGTTATAGGTGATCACGATTAGCCTTCAGAGAAACGACAAAATTGGCAACGGCAACGGGGTTGTTCACATCAAGTTTGGCGATGCCTTCAGGCAGAGCGAGCGAATCATCGTCGGTAGCAACTGCCACAACGCTTGATGTCAAGACGGGCGCTTGCAAACCGGCGTCCTTGCGATGCACCAGAATGTGCGGAATGTTTTCTTCGCTCTTATAGCCTTCGACGAGAACGATGTCGACCGGAGACAAGCGCGAAAGAATTTCCTTGAGCGACACCGGCTCTTCGGTCTCTCGCATCAGAGCCCAGCGTTGATCACTCACCAGAACCACTTCCTGAGCGCCGGCTTGGCGAAAGCGATAACTGTCTTTGCCCGGTACGTCAATATCGGTGCCGTGATGGCTGCTTTTGATCGCCGACACTTTGCGATCGCGCGAGATCAATGCCTCAAGCACTTTCTCAATCAGTGTGGTTTTGCCCGACCCTGAATGGCCGGTAAATCCGACAACCAACATGATTCTCCCCCATGTTTACCGGCCGGCCTATGAACAGGCGACCATTGATATGCACTGCGATTGTAGCGAAGCAAGCCGCATCTACGGCCTCTCGGGACGGTTCTGATGAGAAATTTTTCGTTTTTTTGCAGATGCAAAAAAGCCCCGCAAAGCAAATCACTTCACGAGGCTTTCCAAAGGCGGACGAGGCCGCCTTCATTTCGTGTGTCCGGCTGAAATTATTCAGCAGCAGCCTGCACGTTTTCCTTGCGGACGAGGAGTTCGCGGATGCGAGCAGCCTTGCCGGAACGTTCGCGCAGGTAGTAGAGCTTGGCACGACGCACATCGCCGCGGCGCTTGACTTCGATGGAAGCAATCGTCGGCGAGTAGAGCTGGAACGTACGTTCAACACCTTCGCCGCTCGAAATCTTACGAACGATGAAGGAGCTGTTGAGACCACGGTTGCGCTTGGCGATAACCACGCCTTCGTAGGCCTGAGTACGCTTGCGGGAACCTTCGATCACGTTCACGAGAACGTTGACGGTGTCGCCTGCGCGGAATTCAGGGATGGTCTTGCCAGCGGACAGGCGAGCGATCTCTTCCTGTTCCAGGGTGTGAATGATGTTCATTTTTAACTCCGTGACCATCATGCGGCGGCATCTTTTCAGTTGTTTCTGCAGCCGTCCAGAGGATGGAACCTTTATATGTCTCAAACGAGACGATTGACCAAAAAAGCGTTCCAAGGTGAGCAGAAAGCACCAAGGAACGCGTGATTATATTGAATTGATTAGGAAAATTCCACTCTTGCCAAAATTCATTTCTCAGCAAAGCCTCACTTCTCACCGAGGTGCTTGAGCTCGAGCATTGCTTCACGTATAGCCTCCGAGGAGGCCTCGTCGATCTGCCAGATCAGGCTTTTGCGAATCGTCGTCGACACCAGTTCGAGCCAACGCTCTAACTCCGTTCGATCACAACTTCTTTTTCTCAGACGAACGTTTGCGAAATAGATCTCCGCACACCATCGGTTGTGACGGTACTTGCCGCCTTTGGAGGATTTGTCGTAGTAGATGTAACCCTTTGGCATCCTGCGTCCCTGTGACACTTGCGCCAAAACCGCCACCTCCTTTGAAAAAAAAGCGGGACACACGCTCAAGTTAGTCTCTCGCGTATGCTCCCGCCCAAAGTTTCAAGCTTCGCCGCAAGGCTCATGCACGAGGCATGAACCCTGCGATGGCCAAAATGCTCTTCCGATTAGAAGAGATAGGAAGCCTTCAGGTTGAACGTATTGTTCGAACGACCGTCGTTGCCAAAGCCATACTTGTAGCTCAGGCCGAAGCGAACGGCGTCCGTACCGGCGTTCACGCCGATCGACGCGTTGTAGACGTTGTCGATGACGTCCACGTCGCCGATGATCGTTTCAACTTCGGTGTCGCCGATCTGCGGAGCAGCCGTGAAGTCGATTTCCGGAGCAACCTGCCAACCGGAAGCCGTTTCAAAGACGCCCTTGATCGTCACACCGATCGGCATTTCGATCACGTTCATCTTGTCCATGCTCAGACCGCGGTAGTCATCCACGTCAATGGATGCCCAACGGACACCGGCGTGCGGAACAACCTGCAGAACCTTGCCTTCGTATGCCTTCCAGTCGGCGCGAACACCGAGCGAGAAGACCGTGGAATCGAGCGACTCGGAAGCAGAAGCACCTGCAACAGAACCGCCGATATCGTTGTCAAGCCACAGGTAGGACATATCGCCCGTGAAGGTCAAACCGCCAAAGTCCTTGCCGGCGTACACGGACAGACCCCAGAAGTCGGAATCGGTCGAGTACTTGGAAACGGAATCTTCGCTGTCGCCGTCGCCGCTACCGATCGAGAGAGCAGCACCGACGCGAGCGCCTTCACCGAAGCCGAAGTCAACGCCGAGCATGCCGCCGTAGATATCGGAGCTGTAGCCGGAATCACCGTAGAGCGAATCGGACTCGTTGGAGCCGTAGAAGACATCAGCCCAAACA
The DNA here is from genome assembly GCF_003472385.1 of Sutterella sp. AM11-39. Classification (GTDB taxonomy): domain Bacteria; phylum Pseudomonadota; class Gammaproteobacteria; order Burkholderiales; family Burkholderiaceae_F; genus Duodenibacillus; species Duodenibacillus intestinigallinarum. The sequence continues at coordinate 50,791 of NZ_QRLV01000008.1, forward strand.
CCGAGGCCCTTCTTGGCATCCAGATTACGCTGGATCAACGCGTTGGAAATCAATTCCATCGAGTCGTAGGCCATGTTGTAGGTACCGGCCGTAACAGGAGCAACCATGTATTCCTTAGTTGCACGGACACCGTCGTTCGTGAGCTTCTGGTCGTTGCCTTCCCCAACAACGAATCCGGAGGAAGAGCTACCGATAGCAGCAAGAACCTTCTGGTTGTCACGGTTTGCACCCTCAGCAAGCACACTGCCGAGAGCTCCCCTGAGGTCTGCATCCGTGGTTACGTCGTCATTGATGGATACAACAAGATCCGTGCGTTCGGACGTGCCGGCTTCAGGATCAGCTGCAACGTCTTTGAATTGCACATCCAAGAATGCATTTGAAGACTTAAAGACTGCCTTGGTATTTCCGGGGGCTTCCAGCGTGCCATCAACCCAAGTCAGTGTCTTGGTGGAATAAAGATTTGCCAAAACACCCGTGCCTTTAGGATTGAATACCACCTTCTCAGCCTGGAAGACAACATCTCCAGAGGAGAAGGCATCCATATTGACAACGGTAACCACATCGCTACCTACAGCAATACCTTTGCCACGCGGACCAACCTGGCCAATCTCGATGTAACCGGTGTCTCCAACACTAACGGTCTTGTCCACATAGAAGCCATTTAAGGCTTCTGTGTCTTCGCCGAACTTGCCGTCGTTGATAGCACCGCGCAATGCTTCTCCTGCAGCATGATTCGTCGTCAGGATGTTATCGTTGCCACTGGCGCCACCAATGATCACCTTACCATTGACTTGGGGTTGATCAACGTCGGCACGTGCATTGGGATTCTGTGGAGGAACGGTACCCAGAACCAACGTAGCATCTTTCGTCAAAGTAACATCAGATTCAATCAGTCCAACCTTCAGGACACCCGCATCAACTGTCGTGGTACCTTCACCGGACAAAGTCTGGACATCCAAACCACCCGTAACGGTTGCATTGGCATCGGCATTCAACAAAATGTTCTGAGCGGTGTAATTACCCATAACATTCAGCGTACCCGAGACCTCGAGCGTCTCAACGTTGACGTTGCCGGAAGAAGACGCTGACGAACCAAGTTGAACATCCGTCGCCTTGACGGCGTTAACCTTGGATTCAGGATCGAAGTGGAAGATGTCCGAACCATTGCCCTCAAGCGTCAAGAGCTTGCCTTCGCCAGCACCGGAAACCGAGGCAGTTTCGGAGTTACCGAAATTAATGCTGCCGAGAGTGGTTTCGTCCGTAACCGTGAAGGAGCCATTTCCAGCCTGACCCACTTGATCAGCAAGGTAGAAACCGCTGGCCTTGGTATCGGTCAGATCTTCGCCCTCAAGGTTAAGCGTTCCTTCGGACAGAGAAACTTGCATTCCTTCGCCAAACAGGTCCTGGATTTGCTTCAACCGTTCGAGAGTGTAGCTTTCCGTGAAACCGGTAAGGTCCAATACGCCAGTACCGCCAACAAGGTCAATATTGCTGTCCTCTGGGGTCCAACCTTGTCCGTCTTCCGTACGATTGAAAAAGTTCTTGTAGTCGAGCTTCAGGATGCCATCGTTTGTCAAAGCACCCTCGGCTGCACCACCGGCAGTCAACGATCCATTAATGTTCAGTGAGCCACCGTTTTCAACAGTAACCTTGCCTTCATTGTTCTCCTTACCTGCGGAGAATGCGAGATCAGTGACGTTAAGTTCCCCGCCTTGAACATTAACGGTACCCTTCTTTGCTACTTCCAAAGTCGAGTAGGTGTACGAACCCGAGACGATGTTCAACGTACCAGAAGTCGCTGCCGTGCCAACCTTGAGCTTATCCTGATAATTTGAACCGGCAACCCAAAGCTCGCCACCGTTGAGGTTGTAGACAGATTCAAAGGCCAGCAATAACGTGTGATGCGGAGTCACACCTTCTTGATTGTGCTCCTGATCCTCGGTGCCACCAGCATTCAGATCCTGAATATTAAAAATGCCGTCTTCATTGACAGTGACATTCTTAAACTCGTTGTCATCCTGCCAAATGGATGCATTGAGGCGACCATCATCAATGTTAACCTGACCATAAGTCGAAGCATTACCGTTCTTGAGGGTAATGTTTGCACCATTACGAATATCAAGTTCCAGATCTTCTGCTTCCGAATCAAGGTCGATCGTATCTACTGCACCGTCAGCTATAAGTTTCGAGTCCTCCACGGTGTTCGAGAAATGGATTTTTCCGAGAACCTTGGAAGTCGAGCCAAGAATTACCGTGGCACGATCTGCATCACCCTTAACTTCGATAGCAGAAGCATTTTCACCTTCTGCAGAGATCGTGCCATTGTTTTCGAACGTGTTGTCACTGGTATTGATCAAAACGCCGTGACCAAAGATGAGGTTGTCGCGTACTTCTGTGATTTCACCAACATTGATCGTGCCATTGTTAACTGCAGTCGAGCCCGAAGCTCCACCAAGTTCAATACCGGCCCCCTGATCTAAAACGGTGATCGTACCGTTAACGCCATTCTCGATGTGACTGGCAACACCCGTCTCAACAGTCATGCCATAGGCATTCTTAGCGACAATGTCACCCTCGTTGACGACAGTAGCACCGCCCCCGGCCATCATGCCTTTTTGGGACCAGGACTTAGCGTCTTTACCGGCCTGGATATAAATCTTGCCGGTATTGGTCAACTTAACGCCCGTTCCTTTGGCGTTCAACGCGTGAGACTGAGTACCACTACCAGTTGCCGTTACCCAAATTTCCTTCCCCTCGATGACGTGATCACCTTCGGTGGAAATCGATACAAAACCAGTCTTACCTTCACTCTGAACATAGTTGTACTGGCTCTGCGTCAAGTCCTCAACTGTCTTATAGCGATCCGTGGTCTCTTCAATCCCCTCAGGATCGGCCCAGCCCTGAGCCATAACCGTACCCATTGCGAGTGCGGCCGCTGCGGCGATCACAATCTTGGCAGCCTTTTTGTGGGGAGTTGCAGCTGCTTCGCTGGCAACAACCATCGTGCCGCGAACCTTGCTGAACACAACTTTAAACGTCCGATTCATTCGTAACTCCTTGGTTAGGTTGGACTAAAGTTGTGCAACAGGCTACCCCCCCCGTTTGCCGTTTGTCAAGATGTTCTCAGGAAAACGCCAACTGTGGTATCCGTCCCACAATCAGGACAATTTCAATTAAGTAGCTGATTTTTAAAGAGTTTTTGATTTGTTTGGAAATAAACGCCCGTGTCGCTGATGCTTTTTTGCAACGCAAAAAAGCGGCTTTCCTGCTATTTTTCTGACGTCAGCGACAAGAGGATTTTTTCGTCGTTCTTGGTCAAAAGCCCTTGCGACCTAGCTTTCCCAATGAGCTCTGGTCTGTTTTTAACCGTTGCTTCCAGACTCTTTTCACGACGCCACTTTTCGATGTTGGCATGGTGTCCCGTGAGCAACACATCAGGCACACGCATGCCGTGCCACTCTTCGGGGCGGGTGTAGTGCGGCGCGTCCAGAAGCCCCGTTGAAAACGACTCGTCAGAGGCCGACAAATCCTTGATTGCGCCAGGCAGCTGACGCACGATGGCGTCAATCAATGCGCAGGCGGCCAGTTCTGCTCCTGAAAGCACAAAGTCACCCAGACTGATGAGTTCATCAACACAAGTGTTCAGGAAACGCTCGTCAATGCCCTCGTAACGACCGCAAATCAGCACCAGCTGCAAATCGTCACACGTGGAAAACGCGCGTACGCGTGCGTCCGTCAAATGCGCTGCCGACGGAGCAAAAGCGAGCACGCGGCCGTTGTTGCCCGAAGCGCGAATGCACTGCAGCGTTTGATACAGCGGTTCGGCCATCATCACCATGCCGGGACCGCCCCCGAAAGGACGATCGTCAACGGTGCGATGCACGTCGGTCGTCACATCGCGCGGATTCCAGAAATGCACGTTCCAGAGTCCCCGTTTCATGGCTCGGGACGTGATGCCGAAATCTTTCACCGCCGTGAAGATTTCCGGGAAAAGCGTAATGACGTCAAAGCGCGCTGCCACGATTCAATTTCCTCGTTAAATCCAGGACGGATCCCAATCGACGCGCACGACGCCTTCATCGAGATCCACTTCCAGCACGTATTGCTCGACGTCGGGAATCAGGTACACGGCGTCCTTGCCGTTCACCTTCGGACCACCTTCGACCTTGAAGATGTCCTGCACGGTGTTGGTACCGATTTCGGTCACGCGTCCGAGTTCAACGCCTTGCTGATTGACGACGGGCAGCCCGATCACGTCTGCAGCCCACACTTCGCCTTCGCCGGCTTCCGGGAAGTCTTCACGCAGCACGCCGATGCGGCCGCGCAAAGCATCGGCGTCTTCCTTGTTGAGAACGCCAGTGATGCGGGCAATGAGCATCTGGCCGTGAACCTTGAGTTCCTCGACTTCGAGCGTCTTGGTGTTGCCGCGGATGTCAGTCAGGAACCAGCGCTTGGTCGCGGCAAGAATTTCCGGTTCTTCAAAAGGCACCACGCGAACCCAGCCGCGTACGCCGTAAGCGCCGTTGGTACGGCCCACTGTCAGGATTTTGTTGTCGGACATAAAACCAAAATCGGAAATTAAAAAAGCGGCCTCTCCGTTTTCCGGAAAGACCGCCTTCGGCGTTGGTGAGACGTCACTATTCTTGATCAGGAAACCGCCGGGTACTGCGAGTTAGATACCGAACCCATCTCAAAGAGGATAGCCGTCGGCGCATTCGGGTGTGCTTGGACACGAGAGGCACGGCACCGAAGCAGCGAGGTTCGCAGGCAGTCCGTCTGACGGTCGGGTTAATTTTCCTTCGTTTGAAAGTTCCGTCTTACGTCGTCTTGTCGCTGATTAGGCGGCAGCCTTCTTGGCACCCTTGAGGATGCGGGCGACGGTGTCGCTCATCTGAGCGCCGTTCTTGACCCAGTGAGCCACGCGTTCTTCATTGAACGTCAGGCGCTGCGGGCCTTCGGCGATCATCGGGTTGTAGAAGCCCAGACGTTCGTTGAAGCGGCCGTCACGACGATTGCGGGAATCGGTCACGACGATGTTGTAGAAGGGACGCTTCTTGGAGCCCGAGCGGGACAGACGAATGATAACCATTGTATTTTTCCTCTTTTAAATCAATGCGCCCGTACCAGGCGCTTTCAAAATTTGCCGTCTTGCCAACCGGCAAGTACGGGACGCAAAACCGCCGCACGCAGCCGCTTTGCGAAAGGCGCAATTTTACGCGCAAATTTCCTAAAAAATCAAGCCTTAGAAGAGAGATCCAGTCTCTCCGATCGCCAATTCCCGCGCGGTCTCGGTTTCGGTCGTTTTTTCTTTTGCATCAGACACTTGCTCAGATTGCCCGACACCCGGTCCGATCATCTGCAAGAAGCGCGCTTCGTCAATTACAGTCACTCCGAGCGCCTGCGCTTTTTCCAACTTGCTTCCGGCAGCCTCTCCGGCCAAAACGTAATCGGTTTTCTTGGAAACGGATCCCGAAACCTTGCCGCCCAACGACAGGATCATGTCTTTGGCCTTGTCTCGCGAAAGCGTCGGAAGCGTTCCGGTGAGCACGAACGTTTTTCCGGCGACCTCGGGATTGACCTGCACTTCTTCCTGTTTCCAGTGAACCCCCTCGGCAATGAGTTCGTCCACCACGGCGTTGTTGTGCGGCTCATCGAAAAACGCGCGGATTGACTCCGCGAGAACCTCGCCCACATCATGCACCTGCATGAGGTCTTCGACCGTGGCGCTGCGCAAGGCGTCGAGCGTTCTGAAAAAGAGCGCCAAATCGCGGGCGCTTGCTTCGCCCACGTGACGAATGCCAAGCGCAAACACAAAGCGCGCAAGCGTCGTTTCCTTGCTCTTTTCGATTGCTTCGATGAGATTGGCGGCGCTCTTTTGCCCCATGCGTTCGAGTTCCGTCAGCTGCTCCACCGTCAATCGATAAATGTCGGCCGGCGTCTTGAGGAGCTCTTTTTCAACGAGCATGTCGACCATCTTTTCGCCCAGCCCATCGATACCCATGGCACGGCGCTGCGCAAAGTGCACCAAAGAGAGCTTTCGCTGCGCGGGACAAACCAGTCCGCCCGTGCACCGCGAATCCTTCTCCTCCTCGTCACGCACCACGGCAGAGCCGCAGATTGGGCAGACGGACGGCATGACGAAGGGCTGTGCGTTTTCCGGGCGCTTGTCGATCACCACACGCACAATTTCCGGAATCACATCTCCGGCGCGGCGCACCACAACCGTATCCCCGATCAAAAGCCCCAATTCCTTGATGTGGTCTTCATTGTGCAGCGTAGCGTTACTCACGGTCACGCCGCCTACAAAGACGGGTACAAGACGCGCCACCGGCGTCACGCGTCCCGTGCGTCCGACCTGAACATCAATGGCCTGCACAACCGACAACGCTTCTTCAGGAGGATATTTGTGCGCGCAGGCCCAACGCGGTTCACGGGCCACGAATCCGAGTGCTCTCTGCTGGCTGTACGAGTCGACCTTGTAGACGACGCCATCGATTTCAAACGGCAGTTCAGCGCGGTGCGCCAACACGTCGCGATGAAACTCGGCAAGCGCCTGCGCGCCGCGAACCGTGCGGCGCTGTTCGGCTACCGGAAAGCCCAGCTCTGTGAGCTTTGCAAAAAGTTCGGTCATGGACTGAGCGAATTCTGCGTCGCTCACCTCCCCCGTACCGTAGGCGTAGAAATGAAGCGGACGCTGCGCCGTGATGCGGCTGTCAAGCTGACGCAAGGCACCGGCTGCGGCATTGCGGGGATTGACGAACGTTTTTTCTCCAAGTTCCTTTTGCTTTTCGTTGAGCTTTTCAAAGTCATCTTTGTGCATGATGACTTCGCCGCGCACCTCGAGCACTGCGGGCGCAAGCTTCGGATCGATTCGCAGCGGAATGGAACGAATCGTGCGGGCATTGGCCGTCACATCTTCGCCAAAGGTTCCGTCACCACGCGTCTGCGCGCCCACGAGAACGCCGTTTTCGTATCGAAGATTAACGGCAAGCCCGTCAAACTTGAGTTCCGCGTCATAGACAATCGCCGCGTCCGTTTCGTTGAGCCCCAATTCCTTGCGCACGCGCTCGTCAAAGGCCAGAGCGCCCTCATCTGTGAAATCCGTTTCGGTTCGGATGGAAAGCATGGGCACTGCGTGACGCACCTTGGTGAGATCGCTGCGTACCTCTCCGCCCACACGCAAGGTCGGGGACGTAGCCGACTTCAACTGCGGATAGCGTTCTTCGAGCTCGCTCAAAGCCCGGAAAATTCGGTCGTACTCGGCGTCCGGCACGGACGGGTTGTCCAATACGTAATACTCGTAATTCCACCGATCCAACAGCTCGGCGTACTGTTGCATGCGTGTGCGCACTTCTGCGTCGGGCCCATCAAAACGGTCGTCCGTCACGGTCTTGTTTCCTTTTTTCAACTTGAAAAAGCCTCCGGAGCAAGCGGCGCCGGAGGCTCTTTGTACCGCAAAATCCTCGGCCGTCAGTCAGCCGAGAAAATCAGGCAGGCACGGCGGGAACCGGCGGGAACGCCATGCTCGGCCATGGTGTTGTGCATGCCCTTGAGAGCCGACTCGATGCGGCTTGCAGCGCGCGAGCCAATCGGATTGCCCGAAGCATCCGTCATCACGGCGTCGATTCGGCAGCAAAGATCGTTGGCAATCGCAAAGAACTGGCTCAGGGGATCGGAAGCGGGCGCCATCAGCGGCACTTCGAACGAAAGCTCGATTTCGTTGCCGAGTGCCTGCGGGGGCAGGATATGGAAGACAGCCGTCGAAATACCGGGCACGTACCTCTGATATCGATCGCTTTCCTTCACGAAGCCGCAAGCCTTGGCCGCAGCGTCGAGCTCTTCCTCTCCGATGTCCTTGGCGGCCACGAGCTTAACGCACAGGCGCTTGTCAAAGGCCTGAATGATGCGCTGGATGCGCTCGGCGCCCTGAATCATTTCGTTGGAGTCGGGCGTTTCGGATTCTCCCTTGAGTTCGATTGCGAACTGCTCGGCATGAATCATGAATTTCGAAGCCGTCGGCTGATCGACGCAGCGCGAACGATTGGCAAGCAGCATCGAAAGATAAATCTGCGTGCACTCGGTCACGCGATCGGCGCCGTCGTACCACAGGCCGCTGACCTTGTCGAAGCACTGAACGCGCACGAGATCCTTCAGAAGAGGTTCAGCCTCAATATCGGCAATGCGCTGCTTGAGCAGGCGAATATCGAAAGAACCGTCAAGCGGCGTGATGTTGATCACGGCTTCTACCGCCGGATCCACTTCCGGCTTGCGGCGCTGAACGGTCGGCGCGCGCAGGGCATCCTGGGACACAACCGGTTGCGCAACGGGTTCAGCCGGCTGCTGAACCGGCACCGAAACGGTTTCTTCGAGCGGCTGAGTGGAAACCGCGGCAGCAGCTCCTGCCGCAGCCTCAGGGTCTTCATCGGCAGCCGTAAGTACCGGCACCGACTCCTCGTCAACGGATGCATTGTCGGAAAGAGCGCCTGCATTGCGTTTGTCGCCCGCGGCTTTCTTGAGCAGATTGTCGCCAACTTCCTGTGCGTGCTTGTCTTTCTTATGCTGGAAGTACCAGACGACACCAATGACAATCGCAATGAAAATAGCTATGTACAGGGGTTCAATATTAGGCATGCGCCTGACTCCGTTAACGTTTGAACAATCGGAAATTGTAGTGCAAGAGACCGTTTTATTGGGCTGCCATCTCGGAGGCCTGCTCCACATCCACTGATACGACACGAGAAACGCCGGGCTCTTTCATGGTAACGCCGACCAGGGTTCGCAAATGCTCCATCGTGACTCGGTGATGCGTAATCATCATGAACTGCGTGTTGCTGCTCATCTGCAGGATGCGACGGGCCAGTCGATCCTGATTGGCTTCATCGAGCGGTGCGTCGACTTCGTCAAGCAAACAGAAGGGAGCCGGGTTGAGTTTGAAGATGGCAAAGACGAGCGCCGTGGCCGTCATTGCCTGCTCTCCGCCCGAAAGCAGTTTGACGCTGGCGTTTTTCTTGCCCGGCGGCTGAGCCGACACCTCGACGCCCGCTTCCAGAATCTCTTCGCCGCTCATCCGCAGTTCGGCACTGCCGCCGCCGAAAAGCCCCGTAAACATCTCCCGGAAGTTCTTGTTGACCTCCGTAAATGTGGTGCGCAACAGCTCTCGGGTTTCGGCATCGATCTTGCGAATCGTTGCTTCCAGGTTGGCGATGGCTTCTTCCAAGTCCGCCACCTGTCGTTCGGTTTCTTCCATCGCGCGGCGGCTTTCCTGAAGGTTCTCAAGCGCGGCATGGTTGACCGCTCCCAGCGCGGCAATGGCTTCGTTTAGGCGCGAAACGCGGCTCTTGAGCGTGGACGCGCGCAACCCCTCTTCCTGCACCTGCAACGCCAGCGCCTGACGATCGGCCTGAGCGGCATCCAAGTGCTCGGTAAAGACCGCGCTTTGCGTAATCCAGCTTTCTCGGCGCACCTTGAGGTCCGCGATTTCCTGCAGCAACGGCGTCTGGGCGGCGTTCAAATCCGCATTGCGGGTGCGTGCGGCTTCAAGTTCCTCTTCGGCTCGGGCGCACTCAGCCTCGGCCGCCTTGTGCGCTTCGTTTTTGCCGTTGAGTTCCTCAAGCACGCGCGACAGCCCCTCGCGTTGGGCAGTCTCGTCCAGGCTTTCGCGGCGAGCGGCCAGTTCTTCCATATGCGCCGTCAGATTTTCAATTTCCTCGTCGGCTCCGCTCTGTCGCTCCTTCGCATCGCGCACGCGTTCCTGATTGGTCTGCAACTGCACGCGCATGAGTTCGATCTGACTTTCCAGACTTCTGACTTTTTCCGTCAGAGCCGACGAAGCGTGTTCAGCCTCTTCAAGCGCCACCTTGGCGTCAAGCGTCTTTTGTTGAACCTCTGCAAGCGTCTGATCAGCTTGCTCGAACGCCGCATCCGTCTCTTCCTGCTGCGCCATGAGTTCTTCGTGACGCATTTTCAGTTCGGCTTCCTGATCGGCCGTTCGACGGCTCTTTTCACGCCAGGCATCAATGGCGGCGGACAGTGCCGAATATTCGACCTGCAGCATGTGCAGCTCGTTGCGGCTTGCATCGGCCGCGCGGCTCGTTTCGGCAGCCTGCGCTTGAGCCACTTTCAGGGCCCCCTGCTGAGCCACCAGTTTTTCGTCAATCGCATCGAGCTCATCGCGCTCGCGTGTGGACTGTTCCGAAAGCGTGCGAATTTCGGCCGCCCGAGACATGACGCCGGCACTTTCGCTCTCCTCAGCCCAGAAGCTGATCGAAATCGCGTCAACAATATGGCCCTTTGGCGTGACAAAACGCTCGCCACGGGCAAGTTCCGAGCGTCGAGCCACCGCCTCATCGAGCGTATCGGTGACATAAACGCCGGCAAGCCATTCCTCGAGCGCCCCTTTTACCTTAGGGTCGTCCGAGGCGACTTTTTCGGCAAGCGGTTTGGCAAGCTTAGGCAGAGATGCCGTCTGCCCCTTGGGCTCACCGTAAAACACGAGGCGCGCGGGAGGCGGATCGTATTCAAAACCGGCCGCTCGTTCGAGAACGCTCATGTTGAGCGCCCCTGCTTTGGCGCTTAACACCGCTTCGAGCGCCACGGCCCAACCGTCTTCAACCGTAATCTTTTCGAAAAGACGCGCGGCTTGGGAGAGTCCCATTTTGCCGAGCCATGCCGGAAGCTTGCCTTCGGCCTGAGACTTTTGCTGCAGCGCTTCAAGCGCCTGCAGTCGAGCTACGGTACGGGCGTGAATCGCACTCAGGCGTTCCTTTTGAGCACGGGTCTCATCGTTGGCGTTGCGAGACAACTCAAGCTCGGTCTTTTTTTCCTCAACCGTTGCCGTCAGTTCTTCAAACTGCGCCTGCGTCTCTTCAATCAGCGCCGAAAGCTCGGCAAAGCGCTCTTCATCGGGCGCCTGCCCCGATCGGCGCTCGGCTTCGATCGCTTCCAGCCGCGCTTCAACGTCGTTTAATTCACGCGTCAAAGCCTGCATCTGGACGTTTAGAACTTCCATTCGCTTTTCATGTGCGGCAGCATCCTGTCGGGCCTTTTCGTAAGCCTCTTTTTTCTCCTCGCATTCCTGCTGAAGTTCCAGTGCGCTTTCCTGAGCGGCCGCACACTCTTCGGTCATGGCCTCAGCGTTTTCGCGCAGTTCCTGCTCCTTGGCGGCGAGTTCGGCCAACCGACTCAAAGCGGTATCCCGTTCGTTGCGGCGTCGTGCAATGCTCTCTGCCGCATTGGCGATTTCGCGGGCAAGCGAATCCTTTTCCGTAATGATGCGTGCAATCGCCCCTTCGAGTTCAGTGACGCGGGCATTGGCCTGCCAAGCCGCTTCGCGCGCCTTGTCAGCCGCTTCGCGCCTAACGCGGGCCTCTTCCTTTAAAGCATCAATCTGCGTTGTAAGTTTTTGCAGTTCGCCTCTTCCCTGCAGCAAATCGGCTTCACGCGCCGCAATCTGCGCGTTGACCTTATTGACCGCCGCTCCCGCATCTTGCTCCTGCAGGAAGTACCACAAGAGTTCCGCCGTATCCCTTTGGCCGGTGAGTTCCTTCCATCGAGCGGCCACTTCGGCTTCGGCCGTCAGGCGCTCGATTTCGGTACGCTTCGTCTCCTGCAGGTAGCTGACCTTCTCAAGATTGTTGCGCGTACCGGCCAGCGCCGTTTCGGTTTCACGGCGACGATCCTTGTACTTGCTCACGCCGGCGGCTTCTTCCAGATACACGCGCAGCTCCTCAGGCTTGGCCTTGATGAAGTTGCTGATCATGCCCTGGCTGATAATCGCGTAGGAGCGGGGCCCCAGGCCGGTGCCCATGAAGATGTCCTGCACGTCGCGGCGGCGCACCTGCTGATTGTTGATGAGGTACGCATTGCTGCCGTCGCGCGTGACGACGCGCTTGACGGAAAGCTCCGTATAGCGCCCCCAGGCCCCCTTGATCGTGCCGTCGGAGTTGTCGAGCACCAGTTCGACCGAAGCGCGGGAAGATGCCGGACGATTCACCGAACCCGAAAAAATGAGTTCGCTCATGGACGTCGAGCCGCGCAATTCGGAGACGCGCGCTTCGCCCAGCACCCAGCGGATGGCGTCAATCACATTGGATTTGCCGCAGCCATTGGGGCCGACAATACCGGCCACCGCCCCCGGAAATTCGATGACGGTGGTATCGGCAAAGCTCTTGAAGCCGGAAATGCGAAGCTGTTTTAGACGCACGGTTTGTTAAGTGAAAAAGGATGCCAACAAAAAAGAAAGCGCCTGAAAAAGAAACATGCGGCGCTTGTGTTCGGATTGTACCGTCACCGCGCATTTTCAAGGCAAAAGCCACCTTATAATTTTTTGGATGTGCCCGCGCCGTTTTTCACTAAGGCCTCTTCTTTTACAAAGGATTCTCCCGTGCCCAATCCCGGACTTTCTCGCACCCGCCCCTACCCTTTTGCCCGACTGCGCAAACTCTTCGAGGGAATTGTTCCGGCCGAAGGCAAACTCAAGCCGATTTCGCTCGGCATCGGCGAACCCTGTCATCCGATTCCTCAGTGCATTGGCGAAGCGATTGCTCAGAACATTTCGCTCATGAGCTCCTACCCGGGCACGGCAGGCAACCCTGCCCTGCGTGAAGCCATCAGCGCCTGGTGCGAACGCCGCTACGGGCTGGCCCCGGATCCCGCGACCGAAATCCTGCCGGTGCTCGGCACCCGCGAAGCCCTTTTCAGTCTGGTCCAATGCCTTGTCGACCCGACCGTCAAAGGCGGCGCCAAAGTCGTGATGCCCGTTCCCTTCTATCAGATCTACGAAGGCGCAACGTTTCTGGCCGGAGCCGATCCCGTGTACTTGCCGCTGACGCGCGAAAACGGCTACAAACTCGATTTGTCCGTATTGAGTCCCGAAACACTTTCTCAAACTCAGCTTGTCTACATATGCTCTCCGGGCAACCCGACGGGATCCGTCTTTGATTTGGACGACTGGAAAAAACTCTTTGCTCTTTCGGATCAATACGGTTTTGTCATAGCAAGCGACGAGTGCTACAGCGAAATTTATTTCGAAGAAGGCAACGCTCCGATCGGCGCCATGACGGCGGCCAAAGCCTGCGGCCGAACCGATCTGAAAAACATCATCGTATTAAACAGCCTTTCCAAGCGCAGCAATGCGCCGGGTCTGCGCAGTGGCTTTGTGGCCGGTGACCGCTCGCTCATCGCCTCTTACCTTCTTTACCGCACCTATCACGGCTCGGCCATGAACCCGATGATTCAGGCCGCTTCAATTGCTGCCTGGAACGACGAGGCGCACGTCGTGGAAAACCGCCGTCTGTATCGTGAAAAATTTGCCGTCGCGCAACCCATTCTGAACTCTGTGATTGACGCGCCCATGCCGCAGGCTAGCTTCTACCTCTGGGCCAACGTCGGTGAAGACGATGAAGTCTTTGCTCGCGAACTCTATCGTCAGACGGGTGTCACGGTGCTGCCGGGCTCCTACCTGTCGCGTAACGTGACACTTGCCGACGGCTCAACCATGAACCCGGGCGCAGGCTACGTGCGCATCGCACTGGTTGCCGAGCCCGAGCGCATCGGCGAAGCGGCAGAGCGCATCCGCAACTTTGCTCTATCGCGCAAGTGACCTATCATCCGTAAAACCGATTTTTTAACAAACGGCGCGCAGGGAGGCTCGGTACGCGAGCAAGTGCGCCAACCTTTGAAAGGAACACAAGAAATGACTCAGGAACTTACCTCCATTATCGAATCCGCATGGGACAGCCGCGATCAGTGGAATGCCGAAACGATCGCTACCGATCAGCGTGAAGCCATCATGAGCGTGCTCGCGGGCCTGAACAACGGCTCGATGCGCGTGGCAGAAAAGACCGCCGAAGGGTGGCTTACGAACCAGTGGATCAAGAAGGCAGTTCTTCTGAGTTTCCGTCTGATGCCCAACGAAGTGATGAAGGCCGGTCCCTTTACCTGGTACGACAAGCTGCCCGTGAAGTTCCACGACAACGACGGCCAGAAGATTTCCGAGTCCGGCATCCGCGCCATCCCCGGCGCCATCGCCCGCTACGGCTCCTTCATTGAACCGGGCGCCGTGCTGATGCCCTCCTTCGTAAACGTCGGCGCACGCGTGGGCTCTGGCACGATGGTCGATACGTGGGCCACCGTGGGCTCCTGCGCTCAGGTCGGCAAGAACTGCCACCTCTCGGGCGGCGTTGGCATCGGCGGCGTTCTCGAACCCGTGCAGGCCGGCCCCACGATCATTGAGGACAACTGCTTCATCGGCGCGCGCAGCGAAATCGTCGAAGGCGTGGTCGTCGAAGAAAACTCCGTGATTTCCATGGGCGTTTTCATCGGTCAGTCAACCAAGATCTACGACCGCACAACGGGCGAAGTCCTGCGCGGCCGTGTGCCGGCCGGTTCCGTGGTCGTCCCGGGCTCGTTGCCGAGCAAGGACGGCACTTACAACCTCAACTGCGCCGTCATCGTCAAGCGCGTCGATGCCAAGACCCGCTCCAAGACCTCCATCAACGATCTGCTGCGCGACTGATCGGTCATGCCCGTCATTGATCTAGCCCAAAAGCTGCTTGCCCGCCCCTCGGTCACGCCCGACGAAGCAGGATGCATGGCCGTTTTGCAAGCAGCGCTTGAGCCCTCGGGTTTTGCGTTTGAAATCGAACGCACGCCCAACGGCACCACCAACGCCTGGATCACGCACGGCAACGGCGCGCCCCTATTCGTCTTTGCCGGACACGTTGATGTGGTTCCGGCAGGCGATCCTGCCCTATGGACAACGCCTCCTTTTGAGCCGACCGTGCGAGATGGCAAGCTCTACGCCCGCGGCGCAGCCGACATGAAAGGATCTGTTGCGGCAGCCGCCGTTGCCTTTGCGCGTCTGGTTCAGGAAAAACCGGATCATCCGGGAACGCTTGCTTTTCTGATCACTTCTGACGAAGAAGGCGACGGATATGAAGGTACCAAACGTGTGGTACAAAAGCTCAAAGATGAAGGTGTGACGATTGACGCCTGCATCGTTGGCGAACCCTCTTGCTCGAGGTTTTTCGGTGACACGATCAAAAACGGTCGTCGGGGTTCTCTAAACGGAAAAATCACGATTCGGGGCAAGGCCGGACACGTCGCCTACCCGCATCTGGCGCGCAACCCCATTCACGAAGCTGCACCGTTTTTTGCCGAACTCGCTGCTAAGCAATGGGATCAGGGCAACGACTACTTCGGTCCGACCACCTTCCAGATTTCCAACATTCAGGCCGGCGTTGGCGCCGTCAATGTGGTCCCCGGAGAACTCACGGCGCTCTTTAACATTCGATTCAACACCGAGTGGACGGCTGAGCGCCTCATCAAGACCATCGAGGATCTTGCCGCCAAATACACAATTGACGCGCGCTTTGAATGGAAGCGCAGCGCCGAACCGTTTGTAACGAATCCGGGCAGCATGACGCAAAAGCTGACACAGGCCATTGCCGACGTCACGGGGGTGAGGCCCGAACTTTCAACCAGCGGCGGTACCTCGGACGCGCGCTTTATCAGCAGCATCAGCCGCGAAACCGTAGAATTCGGGCCTATCAACGCAACGATTCACAGCGTCAACGAATGTGCGGGCATCGACGAACTCGAAGCGCTCGCCGAAATCTACTACCGCACCGCTAAAGCGTATTTGGAGAACTTCTGATGTCTCATCATCAATATCCGACCGAACTGCACACCGTCTGCGACGTGGTTCGCTGGGCCATGAGCGAGATGGAGCGCTTTGACGTGAGTCTCGGGCACGGCACGGCCGACTACTGGGAAGAAGCCACTTTTCTTGTGCTGCGCACCCTCAAGCTTCCGTTTGACCGCCTCGAAGCCTTCTGGAATGCGCACCTCACGCAGGACGAGCTCTGGGAAGTTCTGAAAAACATCGAGTCTCGCGTGCACAACAAGGTCCCCGCGCCGTATCTCGTGCACGAGGCCTGGCTCACCGAACACCCCTTCTATGTGGACGAGCGCGTGCTGATTCCGCGCAGCTACATTGCCGAACTTCTTGAAGAAGGGCTCGAGCCTTGGGTTGAGCCTGAAAACGTACACACGGTGTTGGACATGTGCACCGGCAGCGGTTGCCTTGCGATCCTCGCGCAGATGGCATTTTCCAAAGCGCAGGTCACGGGCGCCGACATCAGTGCCGATGCACTCGAAGTCGCCAAAATCAACCGCTCGAAGTACGGCCTTGACGACACGCTGGAACTTGTCCAGACCGACATCTTCTCGCATCTGGGCAAGCGCAAGTTCGACCTCATCATCTCCAATCCTCCATACGTGACGCAACAAGCCATGGAAGAGCTCCCTGCCGAATACCGTCACGAACCGGCGCTGGCTCTGGAAGCCGGAGACGACGGAATGGACTTCATGCGCCGCTTCATGCCCGCGCTCAAAGAACACCTGACGGAAAACGGCGTAGCCATCGTTGAAATCGGAGACGGCCGCGAAGCGTTCGAGGCTATCTGGCCCGAACTGCCCGTCACGTGGCTTTCGACCGAAGAAGAAGAAGACATGGTCTTTGCCGTGCGCGCCGAAGACCTTCAGCACCTGTAAGCCGACACTTTTGCCAATGTTTGTCAGGGCGCGGCTTTCTCGCGCCCTGAAATTGTTTCCATGCTCAGACTCCAACACCTTTCGATTGTGCGCGGCACGCGTACGCTGTACGACAACGTCAATCTGGTCGCCTCCGACGGCGAGCGCATTGCGCTCGTCGGTGAGAACGGAAGCGGCAAATCGTCGCTTTTTGCCGCCATTCTGGGCGAACTGAGTCCTGAATCGGGCACCATCGACGTGCCGGAACTGGTTTCCGAAGTCGCGCAGAGCGTGGAAGAGACCGATCGCGAAGCGTTGCAGTACGTGCTTGAAGGCCACGCTCCGCTCGTGGCGGCCCAAGCTGAGCAATTCGCCGCACACGAAAGCGGCGACGACATGCGCATTGCTGCGGCCGCCGCACATCTGGCGGAAATCAACGAAGGCGCTGTAAAGGCCCAGGCGCTCACGATCATGAACGGTCTGGGCTTTCTGCCAGGGGATGAAAACCGTACCGTGCGTGAATTCTCGGGCGGCTGGCGCAATCGCCTGGCTTTGGCTCGTTGTCTCATTAACCCGGCACAGCTGCTGCTTTTGGACGAACCCACCAACCACCTGGACATCGACAGTCTCATCTGGCTTGAAGCCTGGCTCAAGCGTCTGACCTGCACTGTCATCATCATCAGCCACGACCGAGAGTTTCTCGATCGTGCCGTGCAGACGACTTGGGCTGTTGAAGACGGTACCATCACGCGCTACGGCGGCAACTATTCGTTCTACGAAATGCAGCGCGTCCAGAACCTGCGCCTGCAGGAGGCCAACCGCAAAGCCTATGAGCGTACGGCCGCTCACCTCAAAAGCTACATCGAGCGCTTCCGCTACAAGGCCACGAAGGCGCGTCAGGCACAGTCGCGCATCAAGATGCTCGAGCGTCTCGAAGTCGTCGAACCCGTGCGCAGCGCCACCAGCTGGCGCTTTGCGTTCGAACAGCCCGAACGCATGCCCACGCAGCTGGTAACCCTTGAAGATGTTGCGGCCGGCTATGGTGAGAACCGCGTTCTAAGCGGCGTCAATCTCTGTATCCGCTCGGGCGAACGCATCGGTGTGCTCGGCGTCAACGGCGCGGGCAAGTCCACGCTCATCAAGACGCTCGTCGGAAAGCTCGAACCTCTGCACGGCACGGTGCGCGACGGCCAGGGACTTCAGATCGGCTACTTTGCTCAGCATCAGCTCGAAGCACTCGATCCCGACGAAACGCCTCTTGACGTCATGAAGCGAAAAGCCCTCTTGGTTCGTGAACAGCAGCTAAGAGACCATCTCGGAAAATTCCGCTTTTCGGGCGACAAGGTCGACACTTTGATCGGCGTTCTTTCGGGCGGCGAAAAAGCTCGCCTGGCTCTTGCTCTGATTGTCTGGGACAAGCCCAATCTGATCGTCTTGGACGAACCGACCAACCATTTGGACATGGCCACCCGCGAAGCGCTCACCGTGGCGCTTTCTTCCTTTGAAGGCACCTTGCTGCTCGTCTCACACGACCGCCATCTTCTGCGCAGCGTCTGCGACAAGCTCATTTTGGTGCACGACGGCGCCGTGACCGAATACGACGGTGACCTCGACGACTACGCGGCTTTTGTTCTGCAGCACCGAAAGCTGTCGCAGACAGCCGACAAGCCCGTGACTCCGCAGCAAGCTTCTGCAGGAATCAATCGCAAAGAACAACGCAAACTCGAAGCTCTTGAGCGCAACCGCATTGCGGCACTCAAAAAGCCGCTTCTCGCGAAGCTCGCCAAGGTGGAAAAGGAAATGGGCAAGGTCAGCGAAGAGCTTGCCTCGCTAGACGCACAGCTTGCTGACACCGCATGGTACGAAAAGACGCCTGCTGAAACCGTAGCCGACGTCACGCGCCGGCGCGGTGAAGCAGCCGGCGTTCTCGAAGAGCTTGAAGCTCAGTGGCTCGAGGTTTCCGAACAAATCGAAGCCTGCGTCTGACGCTAATCTCTCGTTTTTTGGAAAAAAACGAGCAGATCGCCCGACAAGCGCTGCTCGTTTTCTTTGTGTCAGACTTGTTTAGAAGCGCCAGTTGACGCCGCCGCCAAAGCCCAGACGCACGCTGTCTTCAACCATCGGGCTGTCCTTGACTTCGCTGCCGAGGTGACGTACGGAGCCTTCCAGCCAGATCGAGAGGTGATCGTTGAAGCTGTAGTCAAACACCATGCGGGCGTAGGGTGTCACGGAGCTGTCGGCTTCGTATTCTTCCAGACCGCTTCTGGCGGACTCGGCTGCGGAAATACCGTAGTAGTAGTCGTTGAAGTTGGCGCTCGACCAGGTCACACCGATCATCGGCGTGATCCCCAAGCGCTGGATCTGAAAGCGCTTGGCGGCATTCACGTCAACGAGAATGCCGTTG
Source organism: Sutterella sp. AM11-39 (assembly GCF_003472385.1). Taxonomy (GTDB): domain Bacteria; phylum Pseudomonadota; class Gammaproteobacteria; order Burkholderiales; family Burkholderiaceae_F; genus Duodenibacillus; species Duodenibacillus intestinigallinarum. Next base: position 69,728 of record NZ_QRLV01000008.1, read on the forward strand.
CTCTCGCCCAGAATGTCTCCGGAAATCTTGGCGCCGAAACTGGCCCAATCACCGGTGTAGCGGTAGCTCAGATTAAGAAAGGCGCTCGCATCGCGATCGTCCAACTGCTTCATCTGACGGTCGTCACTGTCGCCGGCATCAAATTCAAGCGGCATATACGACACGCCGAGCATGACGGCATGCTTGGGACTCTTCAAAAGATAGCCGCCCGCTTCCAGGCCGTGCAGATAGAAGTATTCCGTCTCGGCGTTCATGATCGGAGCCGGAACAACTTCGATATCCACGCCTTTGTATTCGCTGGCGTTCATGTGGATACCCGCACCGAGCGCGTATTCCGCAGCGAAAGTGCTGCCGGCGCACAGGGCGCATGTTGCGGCGACCGCCAGAGTGATTGTTTTGTTCATGGTGGTAATGATCGAAAAAGTTCGGCAAAAATTCTCTTGCCGGTAAAAAAAGTTTTCTGGATTTTGACATTGGCGCCGCCGGCGCAGGGGCCAAAAAATTCAAATTGCGCCGGCGCTTTTGAGAATATTTTTAAGATGTTCCGGACTGGCTGCCGAAAGCTTCTTCATTGCGTGTGAGCGATGCAGTTCAGCCGTACGCGGCGAAATGCCGAGTCGCTCACCGACGATACGGCTCACAAGCCCCTGCGCCACCAGCTTAGCCACCTCGAGCTCGCGCTCCGTGAGCCTTTCAACCAACGCGGCCGCAGCCTCGTCGCTCACCTTGCCTTCGGCCTTCATGACGCTGTCGCCGGCAGCCCGCATCACCGAGCGCACGAGGCGCTCCTCATCAACCGGCTTTTGCAGGAAGTCGTAGGCGCCGTCAAGAATCGTCCGTACGGCCATGTCAATGTCGCCGTGTCCGGAAATAAACACGATCGGGATATTTGATTGCCGCTCGTTGAGTAGGCGTTGGCACTCCAAGCCCGTCAGTTCGGGCATACGCACGTCAAGCACGAGGCAGCCGGGCACAGACGGACGATCTTCGGCAAAAAAGCGGCGAGCCGAGGTGTAAGCCGCTACCTGCCAGCCGTCAAGCTCAAGATAGAGCTTTAAAGCCGCGCCGAGCGCTTCGTCGTCGTCAAGAATTCGAATCAGGGCCTTTTGCTTGATGTAATCGGGTTCCATGCTTGATTCCTAAGCCGTTCGGTCATTTTCGGTTTGTTGTTTATCGGCTTTCTGCTTCTTGGATCCGCGCAGATTGATATCAATGACAGCCGTCAAACCGCGCGTTCTGTTGCGCACAAAATGTAGCCGAGCGCCATGCGACTCGGCAATGCCGCGCACAATCTGCAGCCCAAGTCCGAGCCCCTCTTCCTTGACGCTCATCAGAGGTTGCGTCAGGCGCTCAAAGTCCGCCTCGCTGAGCGTCTCGCCGTTGTCCGAAACAGTCAGACGCACCTTGTCGATGGCAAGATGTTCGAGCCCCACGCGCACTGTCGGGCGTTCCGTATTTTGACAGGCCTCGCAGGCATTTTTCACAAGATTGTGCGTCACCAGTTCCCACTCCAGCGGATTGGCTTCAAAAATGACGCCCGGATCGGTTTCCACAAAAATGTCGACCTTCGGGTAACGCCCTGTGCTTCGAAAGGCGGCAATCGACTGATCAATAATGACTTTCAAGTCGACTTTTTGTCGTGATTTGCGAATGCCCTTGGCATACGAGCGCACATTGTCGATGATGCTGTTGGCTCTTTCAATCTGAGACTCAATATTGCCGAGCACCTCGGTAAGAAGCCGCGTGTTGGGCTCCTCGCGAGAGAGAATCTTTCTGGCGCTCTTGCTAAAGAGCAATGCAGCGCTCATCGGTTGCCGTAGCTCGTGCGCAATCATCGACGAGAGCTGACCGACAATACCGCTTTTTTGCAGACGCTCGATGCGCTCGTGCGTTTCGTTGGCCTGGGCTTTGAGTTCCTTTTCTCGCTCCAAAGCATCACGAAGTTCCTTGGTACGGATAGCCACGAGCCTTGTGACGCGTACCGAGTGAGCAATCCATGCCAGCAGAAAAACAAAAAACGCGATGATAAGGTTGCCGTATTCGTCCCATATGCGACTAAAGGTCCAATTGCGCATCCACTCATAAGGTCCCAAACGCAGTGAGCGGTATAGCTCGTCGACGGCACGGTAGTCGGTGCCGACCGTCCAGTAGTGACCGTCGCCGGTGGGCGCCATTGAAAAAGCTGCGTACACCACGGCTTTAGTAATTTCGGGAGGAGCGGCGGGAGCCGATGCGAGCACCCAACTCGGATACAGTTCAGTCGAGCGTTGACACACGCCGTTTTTCACCTGCGCGGGCGTTCTGTCACGCGGCTCAATGACGCGATACGAACCCCTTTCCTGCGGGTGCTTTTGCAGGTAATGTTCAAGCCAGCATTGACGCAGAATTGCCACGTCAACCTTACCTTCTCGCATCAGATCAAAACCCGCTTTGAGCCGGTCGTCGGGACCGACGAAAGCCACTGAACTGAAAAACTTTTCAAACGGATAACCGCGGCGGACGACCTCTCCCATCGGAATCAAATAACCTGTAAAGCCGCCTGCACTTGATGCTGCCGCCTTTTTCCCCTTCATGTCGACAAAGCTTTGAATTGTCGAATCCGAACGGACCACAAAAGCAGAACCTTCCCCATGATTGGGATCCGGATAAGCTTTGCTTGCCAGAGAAGCAACCGCCACCGCTCCGCTTTGCATCAGGCGCCAGTAAAAACCCGCGCTTGAAAGAAAAATATCGACCTCTTCATCACGAATGGCTTGCGCGAGCTCCGTCATCGTATATTCGCGCACGCGCACGTTCTCTTCGCCGAACGATCGACGAAGGGAGTGAATCGTAGCGTTTACCACCGCTTCGTTGGGAGACGGCCGCGTGTAGGCAACGATGCCGAAATTGATCGGTCGCGGCAATTGCACCGAGGTGGCATATGCGCCGAAATCATCCAGCCGCGAAACCAAATTGAGAACAATGCCGTCCTGCGCTGGCACAACAGTCTCGGCTCGGACTGTCACACAAAAAAAAGCGCAGCTTAAGGCCGTCAGAAATCTTTGGAAGCGGGTCATCTCAAAAAACACCGTCGGTTGCAGTACGTTCGAATTTTGCCGAAATTTGAGGACGCCCGAAACGCAAAACCTCGCCAAAGCGAGGTTTTGCAGTTTCATCAAAGCTAGGGAAGCGAAGACTTATTCTTCAACGACTTCCTTCACTTCAACGCCGTACTGATCGCGCGTGATGGTCTTCATGTTGATGAGAACCATCCAACGACGCAGCGTGCCGAAGATCACGAACGCCATCAGCAGCATCACAACGCAGGAGAGCGTAGCGAGCAGATGCTGGCCATTGGGCAGATATTGGTTGACAACCAACCAGATGCCGGCCCAGATCGTGATAACGGTCATCAGCAAGCCGGGCACGCCGGTCATCCAAGCATACTTGCCCTTGTTCATGCGCAGCAACACGGTCGTGCCGATCAAAAGCGTCACAGAGGCTAGCAACTGGTTGCAGATACCGAAGAGCGGCCAAATGCTGGAAATATCCCCCGAATACACAAGGTAGCCCCAGGAACCGGTAAACAGCACGCTGGTGATGATGATGCCCGGCACCCAATCCTTCTGATTGAACTTCGGCGAGATGTAGCGGCCGATCATTTCCTGCAGGAAGAAGCGACCGACGCGGGTGCCGGCGTCAACGGCGGTCAGAATGAAGACTGCTTCAAACATGATCGCGAAGTGGTACCAATAGGCCATCAGATCTTCCATCCAGGGAATACGGGAGAAGATGTAGGCCATGCCGACGGCGAGCGATACGGAGCCGCCCGGACGAGCAGCCAGAGTTTCCTGCACTTCAGCTTCAAGCATAGGCAGGTTCTGAACCTGCATGCCGAGTTCGGCAAACTTGGCAGCCGGCGCATTGATAGCGAAGTAGTCGGCAGGCACGAGCACGCAAGCCGCCACCAGAGCCATCACAGCCACGAAGCCTTCAGTAAGCATCGCACCGTAACCAACGAAAAGCACGTCCTTTTCGTTGCCGATCATCTTGGGCGTCGTACCCGTACCGATCGTGGCGTGGAAACCGGACAAAGCACCGCAGGCGATGGTAATGAAGATGAACGGAATCACAGGACCGCCCACAATCGGGCCGCCGCCGTGGATGAATTCGGTGATGGCGGGCATCTTGAACTCGGGCATCACAAAAAGAATGCCAAGAGCAAGAGCCAGAATCGTCCCGACCTTCAGGAAGGTCGACAGATAGTCACGCGGCAACAGCAACAGCCAGACCGGAAGCACCGAAGCAAAGAAGCCGTAGACCGGGATCAACACCGACATCGTCTTGCGGTCAATGTCAAGGAATCCGAAGTATTCGGGGTGCGAAGCAACCCACGGGCCGGAAAGGATGCACAGGAACAGCAGCACCACGCCCAGAAGCGTTGCGCCGAGAACGTCGCCCTTACGCCAAATCTGCAGGTACAGACCCATGATGATGGCGATCGGAATCGTTGCGACAACCGTGTAGGTCGACCACAGCGAGTCATGCATGGCGTTCACGCAAGCAATCGACAGACCGGCAAGCGTCAGGATCAAAATTGCGAGCACGGCCCAAGATGCCACAAAACCCGTGGTGGGATCGATTTCGCGCGTGGCAATATAAGCCAGCGAACGGCCCTTGTGACGCACCGAGCAAAACAGCACGACCATGTCATGCACGCCGCCGGCGAGCACACAGCCGATCAAAATCCACAACAAACCGGGCAAATAACCGAACTGTGCGGCAAGCACGGGACCGAGCAGCGGACCGGCAGCGGCAATAGCGGCAAAGTGATGCCCGAACAGCACGAACTTATCGGTCTTGACATAGTCCTGACCGTCAGCGTACTTCACAGCGGGGGTCACGCGGTTGGCATCCACGTTAAGCACCTTGGCTGCAATAAACAGGCCGTAGAAACGATATCCAATTGCAAAAACGCAGAGCGCTGCAAAGATGATCGTTACGGCATTGACTCCGTCGAACGACGACATGAGAGCTCCTTTCTCTTGAAAAATGTCTTTTTTGTTATCAACGGTCCCCGAGAGAGGCCGCAAAAAAATCTGCCTTGGAAACTATGGCAAGATTTTGAAACAGTTTATGCAGACAACATGTGAAATAAAAACCTTTGATTAGGTACTTACCCTAGCTAACGCATAAAAAAAAGACGGTTTTAAAAGAACCGCCTTCTTTTTGCCTAATTTTGGGCTTTTCGGTGCTTACACAAGCTCGAATTCGATCATGCCGATGCCGTTGCAGCCCGCGCGCACAATATCACCGCGATGCAGTGTGGAAACGCCTGAGGGACTGCCGGTAAAGACCAGATCGCCGGCCTTGAGTTCCCAATACGAGGAGATTTCGGCGAGCACTTCGGCAACCGACCAGATCATGTCGCGGGTGCTGCCCTTCTGCTTGCACTCGTTATTGACATAAAGCCACAGTTCAGTGTCGCTCGGATCAAGCACGTTTTCCTTGCGCACAATATGCGAAACAGGCCCCGAATAGTCAAAGCTCTTGGCAGTGGTCCAGGGACGGCCCTTGGCCTTGGCTTCGGCCTGCAGGTCGCGGCGAGTCAAGTCCACGCCCACGGCCCAACCCCAGATGCACTCGGCTGCCTGCTCGACCGTTAGATCCTTGCCGGACTTGCCGACGGCAACCACGAGTTCGACTTCATGCTGCAGGTTTTCGGTGTGCTGAGGAAACGGCACCTGAGCCGTTTTGCCTGCATCAATCGGGAATATCGCATCGGCGGGTTTGGCAAAAAAGCACGGCGTCGTCTTGCCAGTACCGCCCATTTCCTTGTCGTGATCAGCGTAATTGCGGCCGACGCAGTAGACACGGTTGACTGGGAAAAACACATTCTTTTCGCCGGAAACGGGCACAACGGCCTGCGGCGCGGGTGCAAACACAAACATGAAAACTCTCTTTGATGAAACAAAAATTTTCCCGCCCCAAAAACACCGTCTTGAAGCGGGACTTTGTAAATGGTATCAAGGCTTCACTGAGGGACTGGACTCGCTCTGTCGAGCACTCGGGTCAGTCTTCGTTTCGGCCGGTTCTTCTTCGGGGAAGTCAGGGCCCGCTTCAGCAACAGACTCGGGCTCAGACGAGCCAAAATCAACCGTGTATTCGCCAGGCAGCACGGGATTGGGCTTGTCGCTGATGAAAAGCCACAGCTGATAAGCGTAGCCGCTCAAGGCATACACGCAGAAGATCGTGAAGATTGCCAGCGGCGGATTGCTTGAAATCAGGATAAAGGCCAAAGCGCCCGCCACCATGACGATAAAGGGAGCGTTTTTGAGTGAAACGCCCGACTTACCGGAATAAAACGGCGCGTTGCAGACCATGGTGAGGCCCGCGTAGATCGTCAGCACGAAAGCAAACCAAGGCAACGATTCACCCAGGAAGGTCGGCATCTTGTTTTCAACGGCAAGCCACACGAAACCGGCCAGAAGCGCTGCGGCGGCCGGACTCGGCAGCCCCTGGAAGAAGCGTTTGTCAACAACGCCGACGTTGCAGTTAAACCGCGCCAAGCGCACACCCGCGCACAGACAGTACACGAAAGCCGCAGCCCAGCCCAAGCCGCCGAGCGTATACAGGCAGAACTTGTACATCACAAGGGCGGGAGCCACACCGAAAGCCGTCATGTCGGCAATCGAGTCGAACTGCACGCCGAACTCGCTTTGCGTGTGCGTCAGACGAGCCACGCGTCCGTCCATGCCGTCAAAGAGCATGCTGAGCATAATCATCAGCGCGGCCAGACCGAAGTTTTGCTCCATTGCCTGCACGATCGAAATGAACGCGCAGAAAAGCGAAGCCGTGGTGAACAGATTGGGCAACACAAAAAGACCGCGCGAGCGAACCTTCACAACCTTCTTGCGGCCAACTTCAATGATGCGTTGCCGTACCGGACGGCGACGGCGAATTCTTTCAACAGCCATACGATTTCTTGCCTGAGTGTTTTATCGGCGAGTGTTCAAAAAACAACGAGCCCGCGACCTACAGGGAATTCTTCCACTGGAAATTCTTTTTCGGTGCGGGCTCGCCTCTTTTTGGTAACCGAAGCTTTCAGTGTTTACTGAGCCTTGTCTTCGGGCTTGGCATCAACAGCGCTTGACTGCGCGGCAGCTTCGGGCGCTGCTTGTTCTTCGGCCGTGCCAACGGTTTCGGTCGTTTCTTCTTCATGTGCAACAGGCGGCTGCACGGGTTCGCCCAAGCGAGCAATCACGGTTTCCACACCGGTCGTCTTTTCACCAATTGATACAAGCACCTGAGCGCTCATCGGCAGATAGACGTCCACACGAGAACCGAAGCGAATGAAGCCGTAGCGTTCACCCTTCTTAACCACGTCGCCTACCATGCGATAGCACAGAATGCGGCGTGCGACGAGGCCGGCGATCTGCACGAAGCACACGCGCTGGCCGTCTTCGGTCACGACCGTCATCGCGTTACGTTCGTTCTGTTCGCTTGCCTTGTCAAGCGAAGCGTTGAGGTAGCGGCCGTGGAAGTATTCGATCTTTTCGATCTTGCCCGCAACCGGCGTCTTCTGGCTGTGAACATTGAAGACGTTCATGAAGATCGACACGAGCTTGGTCTGTTCACCCGTATAGGGGCAAACAGCCTCCTCAACCTTGATGACGCGGCCGTCGACGGGAGCCACCACGGCCTTTTCGTCATCGGTCATTTCACGAGCCGGATCACGGAAAAACTGCGCCACAAACAGAAACAGCAGCCAGAAAATGCCGGCAACGAAGCCACCGACAAAAATCTGCACGAGCAGGGCAAGCACAAAAGCGATGCCCATGATGGCCCAGCCTTCACGAGCAAAGAACGGATGCGGATAAATGCGTTCCAAGATAAAAGCTCCGTAGAGTTAGATCGGGTGTCGACGCCTTACATGCGGCGTTCAAGATGATGACGAATCGTCTCCAGCGCTTCGATGAGCACCGTGTCTTCAGCATGGTTCTTCTTGACGTATTCCAGCGACCAGCACGTCTTTTCCCATGCGCGGCGATTTGCTTCGAGCTCTCCGCGCAGCACCTGCGCCGCATGCTCCAAATCGGCCGGTTTAATGTCGAGGAAGTTAACGTCGGTTTCGTCTTGTCGCATGGTCATGGATGGTAACCCCGTCTTGTAATAACAAAGTGAAAATAGTTGAAATTTCAATTCACTGAGTATCGGACGCAAAGCCTGGCCTTGCGTTGCCCATCAGCAAATTATAAACGTCAGGCCTAATCGGTCTCGTCGTCGATGATTTTCTCGGCAAAACCCAGAAAGCCCGGCACCACCACTTCGTCGTTGCCGGTGACTTCGCCCTCGGGCTTGCTCACGGAAAGCACCTTGACTTCAAACTTCAGAGACCAACCGGCCAAAGGGTGGTTGGCGTCAAGCACGGCCATGCCTTCGGCAACATCCGTCACTCGCCAGTTTCTGCCGTCGGGCGTTTCGCCCGGGACGCTGGAAAACACCAGACCGGGAACGATCAGTTCCGGGTCGCCCAAGGACTCGACCGGTACAAGACGAATGGCCTCATCGTCAAAATCGCCGAAAGCTTCGTCGGGCTCAAGCTGAACGACCACCGTTTCACCCGCCTTCTTGCCTTCGAGCGCCTGCTCGAGCTTAGGAAAAATGTCACCGTGGCCGTGCAGATACGTCACTCCCTGCGGTTCGGTTTCTTCCAGAAGATTTTTTTGCAGATCAAACATGCGCACGTGGATGCCCACGACGCAATCCTTTTCAATAAGCATTCTTTACTCCGATTGCCTCGTTTCTACGAAGCGGTCGTGAGAGCGTTGAGATTGTTTCGGGTGGCGTATGGATCAGGACCGTAACGGTTTTCGTGCTGCTCTCCGACAAGGCAGCCGAGCACAAACCAGAAAATAGCTCCCAGTACGGGAACGAGAACGATCGGCAGAACCCACAGGCCGTTGCGGCCGACGTCGTGCAGTCGACGTACGGAAATGGAAACGGAAATGAGTGCAAGCCAGATTTGGAAAGCTCCGACGGCCACCGTCACGAAGTCCCAGGTGATTTCCGTCATAGTGGTCATGTAAAGCGTCGCGTAAAGCCAGCCGACAAGCCAGCCCAACACCGAGCACAACAATGCGGACACCCAGAAGACACGCCGCGGCACTCGCCCCGAAAAGCGCACGCTCAAGGCTTCGCCGATCACCGAACCAGAACTCACTTCTTTTTTCCTTGATAACACAAGCGGGACACACGCTCTTTGGACGCTGTCCCGCTTTTAGGCACATTCAAAATGTGCGTTGAACCGACGTTGCGATTAGCGCGTTTGTTCGCCGATCAGCGTGAGGATGCGCGGTGCGACACCCGTGGTATCGGCACGGCCGTCTTCACCGGTCACCGTCACGCGTGTCGTTTCGCCGTCCGGCGTCAGACGAATGCGGTAGGGAACCGGGTCAACCGCTTCGGCATTGGAGAAGAGGTTTGCAAAGAAGCCCTGTTCGCTCTTTTTCTGCTGTTCGTAGTCAGGATCCAGGTAGTTGATCATGAAGAGACCCTGCGTACGGTCGCGGTCGGTCACTTCGAAGCCGCCGCGATCGAGCGCAACACCGACGCGACGCCACGCACGATCGAACGGCTCGTCGATCACAACGGCAACGGGCTTGCCGTCTGCGCCTTCTTCGATATGGCTCATCGGTGAGTACTTCACGGCAGCCAGTTGTTCGAGAGCCTTCTGTTCTTCAGGTTTGGCCTTCGGATTGAACTCGGTCTCAAGCATCTGAGCCAGGCGCGTAAGCATCACGGCTTCGAGCTCGGGATCGCTCGGACCGGGCTGCCAAATCGTGCTCTCTTCCTGACGGCCCTTGAGCACTTCCACCATCTGGCGGTGCGTGATGAAGATGTTCGTCGTGCCGTCTTCAGCGCGTTCCATGCGGGCGCGGTACTGATCACGCGTGCCGGTGTCGTAAACGACGTCCAGCGCTTTACCGATGGTGGCACGAATGATGTCCTTCGGGAGATTGGCCTTGTTTTCGGCCCATTCCGTCTGGATGATGCCGGTCTTGGCATCCTGGTACTTCACAGCGAGGCCGACGCTTGCCCAGAAGTCCTGCAGCAAGGGCCAGACTCGATCAGGCGAGACCGCCACGTGAACATAACGGAACTGACCGTCGCGCACAACTTTGGCGTAATCGGTTTCAGGCAGAACCTGGGAGGGTTGATCGCCGCGAGCTTCCGCATCCATGCGAGCCTTGGCCGCTTCGGCATTGGCACTCACAATCTGGGGACGGGAAGGAACCGCAAAACGATCGTTGTTCGTCACGGTGTTGAGATCCGGCGGCACTTCCAGCGGAGCACGCGACGTAGAGGTTTCATACTGAACCTTTTCGTCGCCGAAGTTAACCCCGAGCGCATTACATCCGGTCAAAGCTGCAATTGCAGAAACAACAGCCGCAGCCCTCAAAGCACGATTCACCATAAAAGTGTTCTTTCCTTGAATAACGCCCGCTCAAGCAGCCTGACCTGACTGCGGGCGAAGAAACTGAATTTTGCGAAGTTTAGCAAAGGATGGCTTTTGCGACAGCCGCCGAACACAACTCGATACGAGTTACAGTCGGATCCAAGCCCGCAACCGGAGAGGGTCACGGGCTTGATTGAGTTGAAAATTCAACGATTCAGAACTCGACGCCGGCTTCGCGCATCGCCTTTTCGACCACCGGTCGATTGGCTTCCGAAAGCGGCGTGAGCGGCAGACGAATCCCCGAACCAATGCGTCCCATGCGGTAAAGCGCCCACTTCGGCGCCACCGGATTGGGTTCGCAGAAAAGCTTCTGGTGCAAAGGCATGAGTCGGTTGTTGATGGCGCGAGCCACGGCAACGTTGCCGGCCACGGCGGCCGAAGCCATTTCATGCATTTCGCGCGGCATGAGGTTGGCCGTCACCGAGATCACGCCCGTGCCGCCCACGAGCATCAAGGCCAAAGCCGAATCATCGTTGCCGGAATAGACGGCAAACTCCTTGTCGCCCACAACCTCCGGCAGGCGACGCAGCAGATCAATCGCACGAGCGATGTCGCCGGTAGCGTCCTTCAGACCAACGATATTGGGAATCTGAGCCAGTCGCAGCACGGTTTCGTTCTTGAGATCCGCAACCGTCCGACCGGGAACATTGTAGAGCCACATCGGCATATTGACCGCTTCGGCAATCGCCTTGAAGTGTTGGTAGAGGCCTTCCTGCGTGGGTTTGTTGTAGTAGGGAACTACCTGCAGCGAAACGTCAGCTCCGACGTCTCGGGCATGCTGCGTCAGTTCGATTGCTTCGGCCGTGGAGTTGCCGCCGGTACCGGCGATAACAGGCACGCGGCCGGCGACCTTCTTCACCGTAAAGGCCACAACTTCGTTGTGCTCGGCAATATCGAGCGTGGGCGACTCGCCCGTCGTACCCATCGTGACGATACCGTCCGTACCGCTGGCGATATGCCATTCAATCAAGCGTTCGTACGCATCCCAATCCACGGCGCCTTCGGGCGTCATCGGGGTGACCAAAGCCACCAAAGAACCCTGAATCAACATCATCTGCTCCCTGTTTTCATTGTTGAACTTTACCGTTGCGCCCGACGCAGTCCGTTATACCGAGGGGGTCGGCTTGTTCGACAGCAGCGCAATCAATTCGGAAACCACCTGACGCATGTCGCGACGATCGACAATCATGTCGATGGCTCCCTTTTCAAGCAGCATCTGCGAGCGCTGAAAGCCCGCAGGCAGCTTTTCGCGAACCGTCTGCTCGATGACGCGCGGACCGGCAAAACCGATCAGCGCCTGCGGTTCTGCAATTACCACGTCGCCCATGAAAGCAAAAGAGGCCGACACGCCGCCCATCGTCGGGTCGGTCAAAACGGACACGTACGGAATGCGTGCTTTTTCAAGCAGCGTCACGGCCGCATTGGTCTTGGCCATCTGCATGAGTGACAACAGGCCTTCCTGCATGCGGGCGCCGCCCGTGCTCGTGAAGGTCACAAACGGAATGTTTTCACGCAAAGCTCGTTCCACACCCAAAGCGAAGCGTTCGCCGACCACGCTGCCCATGGAGCCCCCCATGAACGCGAAGTCGAAAGCGGCCGCCACAACAGGGCGACGGCGCAGTTCGCCTCGCATGACAACCAGAGCGTCTGTTTCCTTCGTGGCGCCCTGAGAGGCTTCCAAACGGGTCGGATAAGACTTGGAGTCAACAAAACCGAGCGTATCAACGGGACGAACGTCCGCGCCGATTTCTTCGTGCACGCCCTTCCAATCGAGGAAGGCATCCAAACGCTTGCGACCGCTCAAGCGCAAATGATGGCCGCATTTCGGGCAGACCTGCAGAGAATCATCAAGCTCTTCCTTGTAGAGCACCTGATCGCATTTGGGACACTTCGTCCACAAGCCCGCAGGGATGGGACTTTTCTTTTTGTTTTCGGCATCGGCGGGTTTCGAAGCGATTTTTGGAAGGATGCGGGTGAGCCAGCTCATGGTTACTGAATAAATCGTCTGAAATGACACGCACGCACACGTCCCGTGCCTCCATTGAGACCGGCATCAAATGCGCACGCTAAAACCTTGGAACAAAACAAACTCCTGTTCCAATCTCGAATTCGAACGATTATACGGCACGCGTTTTGCGCTCATGGTCATCTTTTCGGCTAGGTTCGTCTCGGCGATTGCCCGAAAATACCACTCGGGACCGTTAAGATTGTTCTGTTTTTTTTAACTTGAATTTCCACTTGTTCTCTTTGCCGCATGCCTGATTTTTCGTTCTTCACCGATCTGATTCAGTCCGGTCCGCTTGCCGCCGTACTTTTGGGCACAGGCTTGTCTTTTGCCGCCACTGCATTGGGCGCTGCCGTGGTTTTCGTGCCGATGTCGCAGCAAAAAGCCCGGACGTTTCAGCCGCTTGCCATGGGTTTTGCTGCCGGAATCATGATTGCCGCCAGCGTCTGGTCGCTTTTGATACCTGCCATGGAGCACGCGCAGGAAAACGGCGTGAGCGGCTGGCTTCCGACAACCGGCGGATTCCTTTTGGGGGTCGCCTTTGTAGCGCTTCTGGACAAAATCACGCCGCACATGCACCCGGACTCAGAGACACCCGAAGGTCCCAGCGTTAAGCTTGACCGCACGACACTGCTGGTGAGTGCCGTGACGTTACACAATATCCCGGAAGGCATGAGTCTGGGGCTTGCCTTTTCCATCGCGGCACTCTCGCAGGACCCAGCCGCTCTTTCGGGCGCCTTTGCACTGGCGCTCGGCATGAGCATTCAGAACATCCCGGAAGGCGCGGCCGTATCGCTTCCTTTGGCCTGCGGCACCATGAGCCGCGCCAAAGCCTTTGCCGTGGGCGTTTTCAGCGGAGCCATGGAACCGCTTTTTGGCGTTTTAACCGTTCTTGCATTAAGCCTTGTCGTTCCCTATCTGCCATGGCTGTTGGCCTTCGCCGCCGGCGCCATGATGTACGTTGTTGTTGAAGAGCTGATTCCGGCTGCGCACTTAAACGAACACAGCGATCTGGGCACCTTGTCCGTCATGGCCGGCTTTGTTGTAATGATGCTTCTGGACACAACGCTGGGCTGAAAAAAAGCACCGCCGGAGAAATCTCCAACAGTGCTTTGCGAATCTTTCGGAGACGCTTAGCGCGTCTCGTCAACTTTTAGTGGTGGCAATTGCAGGACTGTTCTTCACCGCCGCAGCAGCAATCCTTTTGCATCGCCTTGAGGAACCACACGCGCTTGGCGTAGCTTTCAAGATAGCCGTCAAACTGAGCCGTGAGCAGGTAGTCGCCCATCTTGTCGGCGCCTTCGCGGATTTCCTTGGCCAAAGCCTGCATCTTGAGCACATCTTCGGTCACAATCTGCAGCACTTCAGACACCGAGAAGTCGCGGGCGTCGAGTTCTTCGACCGTGGCGATCTTCAGGAATTCGCTGAGACGAACCGGCGGGAAGCCACCGCGCATCTTCATAGCTTCGGCCACGGCGTCAAACTGTTCGAACAGTTCGTCGTAGAGACCCTCGGTGTATTCATGCACCTGGATGAAGGCGCGGCCAACGACGTTCCAGTGCAGGTTGTGCAGCTTGGCGTTCAGGACAGCGAGATTGGCGAGATAAACCTTGACGGGGCAGACGGCAGAGGTTTCGCAAGCCTGGTTGTTAGCATGAGGGCAGGTCATTTTCATTTCTCCTATCAAATCTGTGCGGCGATTCGTTCGCCGTGTTGAGTGCATTATGGGATACCGTTTCGTCCGCGTCCAATACTATTTGAGACCTCTTTTGATAGCTTTTCTCTATAACACTCAAAAAAGCCTTGTTTCGTCTGGAAAATCTCGAAAAAAACGGCAGCCGAAATTGCTTCCGACTGCCGTCAAGTCAATTGTAACCAATTGATTTACTGGACAATTTCCTCGTCTTTATTGCGAGGCCAGCACTGTACGCCGCGCATATTGCCCAGACATTTCGGATCGAATTCCGGATTCTCAATGCCGGCTTTCTTCTGCTTGATGTAATCGTCCAACGCCCTGTAGGCATAGCGTCCGATTATCGCAATGGACGCCAGGTTGACCAAAGCCATCAGTGCCATGAAGAGATCGGCGAGATTCCACACCAAACCCAGTTCGGTCACGCTGCCGATGAAAGCCATCAGCACCACCAGAGCACGGAAAATCCACAGCGCCGCCGGATGCTTGCTGATAAAGCCCATGTTCATTTCACCGTAGAAGTAGTTGCCGATGATGGAGCTAAACGCAAAGAAAAGCACCACGACCGTGATGAAATGGTTCATCCAGGAGCCGATCTCGGAGGAAAGCATGTGCTGGATGAGTTCGATGCCGGTGAGCCCTGATTCCTTCCAGCCCGGCACGATCAGAACGATCATGGCCGAAGCCGTACAGACAACCATGGTGTCGAAGTAAACGCCGAGCGCCTGAACCAGCCCCTGCTTGACCGGATGTGTAGCATCGGCCGCAGCGGCAGCGTTCGGAACGGCACCCATACCGGCTTCGTTCGAGAAGAGACCACGCTTGATGCCGGTCATCACGATCATGCCGAACGTCGCACCGTAGGCGGCGTCGAAGTCGAACGCGTTCGTGACGATTTCATAGAGCACGCGCGGGTACTGATCGATGTGCATGCAGGTAAAGAAGATCGCGACCATCAGGTAGGCGCCAGCCATGAAAGGCACCATCACGCCCACGACGCGGGCGATGCGAGTCAGACCACCGAAGATGATGAGTGCCGTGAGAACTGCAACCGTAAGCCCCGTGGCAAAGGTCGAAACACCCCAGCTCGTCTGCACGGACAAAGCCATCGTGTTTGCCTGAACCGAATTGAAGATCAGGCCGTAGGTCACCGAGATCAAGACCGCAAAGAGGCCCGCAAAGAAGGGAGAGCCAATCACGTTGCGGATGTAGTAGGCCGGACCACCCGCAAAACCGCCTTGAGGACGCTTGACCTTGTAGATCTGAGCAAGCGTCGATTCCACAAAGCCCGAAGCCGCGCCGATCGTTGCGATCACCCACATCCAGAACACGGCACCCGGACCACCGAGAACCACCGCGATGGCAATGCCCGCGATGTTGCCCACGCCCACGCGCGAAGCGGTTGACACGCAGAAGGCCTGGAACGTCGAGATATGCCCCTCGCGCGGCAAACTGCCGACGCCTTCGCCAATAAGGCGAAACATTTCGGGAATGCAGCGAATCTGAACGAACTTCGTTTTGTAGGTAAACCACAGCCCCAGCAGAATCAGGGCAGCGATGAGAATGTACGTCCAGAGAAAATTGTTGACCGTGCCGACAAGTTCTCCAAGGATATGCGCAAATTGATTTAATCCGTCAGTCAATGTTGTCGATCCCCCGTTGTATCTTCTTGTTTTTACTGTCGAAAAGAAAGGCCGCTATTTTACAGAAGCTTCGGAGCAATCTGAAAGCAGTAACTTTGGCGCATACCAACTTCTCGTTTGAGAGTCTAAGACTGTATCGATACAATGCCGCTCTCGCTTTTTTCGCCGATTCCCATTCATGCCGCTCTCCACTTTGCCCGAACTCACCGTTGCGCCCATGGAAGGTCTCACGACCGTTGTCTATCGCCGTCTGCACGCGCAGTTTTTCGGCGCAGCCGACCGCTACTACCTTCCGTTCGTCACGCCCACGCGTGAGCCGAAGTTCACCGATCGGCAGATGCGAGAACTTGCTCCGCAGGCCAATGAAGGAATCTGCGCCATTCCTCAGCTGCTCACGAGAAACGCCGACGATTTCATCTGGGCGGCCAAAGCTCTCGCCGATCTCGGATACAAAGAAGTCAATCTCAATTTGGGCTGCCCCGCGGGCACCGTTACCGCCAAAGGCAAAGGCTCGGGCTTTCTGCAGTATCCGACGGAGCTGCACGCCTTTTTGTCCCGCATTTTTGAAGCGGACTTGCCGATAGCCGTTTCACTCAAGACGCGAGTGGGCTATCGCTCACCCGACGAATTTGAAAACCTCGTCGACATATACGCGCGTTTCCCCATGACGCGGCTCATTGTGCATCCGCGCCTAAAAACGGATCTCTACCGCGGAGACGTGCGTCTGGAGGTTCTCGACAAGGTTCTGTCCTCTTTGCCGATGCCGCTGGGCTACAACGGCGACCTGATCACTCCCGGGGACATCGAAAAGGTCTCCTTGCGCTACTCGGGCGCTCCGGGCGGTCTGGCCGAAATCATGGTTGGCCGGGCACTGATGGCCGATCCCGCCCTCTTTCGCAAATCCAAGGGCGGAAATGCGGCGAGCCTTTCGGAAATCCTTTCCTTTCACGAGGCGCTTTTTGAGGCCTACACGACGCTCTTCGAAAGTCAGAAAAACGCCATGATGCGCATGAAGGAATATTGGTTCTTTCAGCTATGTCTTTTCGGCGAAGACGGCGACGAAGCGCGCCTCCAGAAAGCCGCTTCAAAGATCTTCCGCTGCAAACAGATTCCCGACTTTGAAGCTGCGGTCCGAGAGGCGGCCGAAGGCTTCCCACTGCGCCGCGACGCTCGCTACGGCTGGCGCAAACCGCTCTGAATTTCGTTATTCCCGCACAACGGTCACGTCAACCCAACCTAGTGCGTGCGAGGCTTCAAACAGTTCCTGCGGCGTAAAACGCACCGCGCTTTTATCGTCTCCGCAGGCCGGGTAAACCGTCTCGAAGCGCTGTAGGCTTACATCGCAATAAATCTGCACGCCATCGTTGACGCCAAAGGGGCAAACACCGCCCGGAGCATGTCCCACGAGCGCTTCCACCTCTTCACCGCGGATCATCTGCGCTTTGAAGCCGAAGTGCTCCCTAAACTTGGCGTTTGACAATTTCACGTCGCCCGCAGCCAGCACCAGAACGGCGCCGTCGGGCGAGCGCAGCGCCAACGTCTTGGCAATGTGCGCGGGCTCGCAGCCCAAAGCCTGGGCGGCCAGCGCCACCGTTGCCGTGTTGGCTTCGAAAAAGCGTACGCGATCGCCCCACCCTTCGGTCTGCAATTGAGCCAGAGCTCGTTCTCTCGACATAGTTATCTCCTTGTTTTCTGCATTCTGTCCTTGGCTTCGACAATACGTCGAATCAAACCGCCCTGACGCTGAACCGGCGTGCGCAGCGCCTTTTTCACCACGGTAAGATTTCCGAAGACGTCCAGCGATCCATAGGTCGTCTGCTTACCGTTGCGCTCATCGCGCACGCGGGTGACGGCGGTGTAGAAAAGCTCTCGCGTAGCCAGCCCCGAGTTAGGATCCTGGGGCATGAGTACGGCAACGTGATGGTATTCCGAGCCTTGCGATTGATGAATCGTAATGGCAAAAGCAGGCTCAATGTGACCGATCAGGCCGAATCGCACCAGGCGTGCGCTGTCCGGAAAATAGACGTTGGCCTGCGTTGCATCGAATTCAGCTCCTTCAAACCAGCTCTGCCCCGGCATCACCACACCAATGTCGCCGTTGTAGACCTCAAGCATCGAGTCGTTGCGGCGGACAATCATCGGACGAAACGCCGGATAAGGAATACCCTCTTTGACAAAAATCGATTCGGCAAACGCGTTGACGGCTTGCGCGCTCATCGGACCCTCGCGGTTAGAGGCAAGTACGCCAACGGAAAAGTAGAGCCGCGCAAGCTCACGCGCCGCATCGTGAAGCGACTTTTCTGTGCGATTGCGCCGCAGTTCCGCAATTACCTTGAGCGGCGAGGACAATTCGTTTTCAAACCACTTCTTAAAGCTCGCCGACAGATCGCCCTTGGGGGCATCCTCGTGCAGTCGCAGCGGATTGTCGACTCGCGGATCGTTGTCGCTGTTTTCGACAAAAGCGTCCGTCACAATCAGTTCCTCACCTTCGCGGCTTGCCTCTGCAATTTTTCCGAGCGCCTTGCTTGCATCAAAACGCCAGCTCTTTGTGAGATGGCTGATGTTATCGGCCAGCGGCCCTTTCAGGTCGCTCACGTCCGCAAAAAACGAACCGGGACCGACGGCGGCAAGCTGGAAGCGATCGCCGAGCAGAATCACTTTGGTTCTGTCGGCATCAATGCACTTGAACAAATTGCTTGCCAGGCGGATATCGATCATGGACGACTCGTCAACCACAACGATGTCAGCTTGAAGAGGATTGTTCTTGCTCGGCGTTCTGCCGTCGGCTCCGGGCGTGTAGAGCAAACGGTGCAGCGTCTTGGCTTCCAGCCCCATAAGCTTTTCCTGAATGCCTTTTTCCTCAATGCGGCTGACGTTGTTTGCCACAGCCTCCTTCATGCGCGAGGCAGCTTTACCGGTCGGCGCGGCAAGCTGAATGATCGCTTCGGGATCGTTCTCGATAAGACACTTGAGAATGTTGACCACGGCGGTGGTTTTGCCGGTTCCGGGACCTCCGCTGATCACTGTGAGACGGTTGGCCAAAGCAATGGTGGCGGCACGTTGCGCTTCATGCAGAGCGTCAACTTTGGCTACGGCCACAGAATCAAAGCCAAGTCTTGCCAGGTACTCGCCGAGCGTCTGTTCCTGCGCGTAAGACTTCTGCGTATAGACAAGCGTCTCGGCATCGGTCGTTTCGCTCACCAGCAAAGCCGGACCGCCATCAAAGACGCCTACGCCGGCCGTCATGCCGGGAAGTCCCACCAGACCGAAATTGCAGAGTTCATTGACCAGCGCTTCAAACGTCAGCGTTTGCGCCAGAGGCTCAAATACCTTTCCGGCCGAAGAAGCGCGCCGCTGCATCGTGTCGTTGTAGAGTTCCAGGTGACGCTTGAACTTTTCTTTCCCGACGCACAGACTGCCGTTTTTGAGCGCATCGAAAACGCAGAACATCAAAAGCGACAACTTGTCTTCAATATCGGGACCTATACCGCTTTCGCCATGCCGCTGCAGCATGCTGACGGCGGCACGCGCACGCATGCGCGCCGCGTCCAGATCGGCGTCCGTGGCTGCCGCGTTCGAGCCCAGGAGCCGGAGCGTTTTCGTCACAGTCTGCTGCTCGCGTACCTGCGCGGCATAAAGCACAGGACCGAAATCCAGACTCTGCTGTCGGCTGTCGTTTTGTGCGCGTCGATTTCTAGTCATTGCTGTCACCCAAAAGCGCATCGAGCGCATCCACCGCCTCTCGCGGACAATCAAAATACACGCCGGTTCGTCTTCCCTTTTCGTCCAATGCGCACTGTGCGTTCACCCCGCGCACAAAAACGTAAAAGGCGCCACCGATAGCGTTCCATACCGTTTCCTGCGTCAACCCCGCTGTTGCCATCAGATGACGCTTAAGCGCCGTCAAATAAATCACGTACTGCAGCGCGTAATGCTTGCGCTCAATTTCCCCGCGCAGCGCCTCTTGCGAATAATCCTCTGGCGAGGCTCCCAACCAGTTGCTCTTCCAGTCGAGGATGTAATACTTGCCGTCGGCAACGAACACCATGTCGATCGCACCGGTCAGATACCCTTGCAAAACATTGTCCCGGAGGCTTTGCATCGGGAAACCGTGCGAGGACATGCACTCGGCTACATCCTTGGAGCGAAGCTTCGAATTGGGAACCGAAAGCAGGAACGGCATTTCGCACTGACGCTCGCCGAACGTGAGTCGATCGAGCACAAAGGGTGGTGTCGCTTCATTCGAACCGATCGTCTTTGCGTTAAAAAGCTCACATGAAACGGTGTTTCTAACGTAACCGGCAATGAGTTCAGCGCCGGCCTCGAGCACGGCCTCACGCTGCTGCGGGTCCGCCCGCCTTAGCAATGCGGAAGCAGCCAGCAACGGCCGAATGTTTTCAAGAACGGCTTCACGGTTTTCCGGTTTGGCGTTCATCACGCGCTCAAGTAGCTTGTGAATCCAGTCGCCGGCCGCCGCACCGCGTAGTAACAACTGCGCCTGCAGTAGGTGCTCGTTCTGCCCTTCTTCAATCTCAACGGTCGCATCCTGCTCGCCCGCGGAGGCAGCAAAGGCGCGTTGATTTTCTTCATCGGCTTCCAAAACGGCATCGGCGCCTTCGAATTCCTCGGCTTCGAACTCTTCACCGACACTTGCGCCCAAACCGGAGGCGATTGCCGTAAAGCTCGATCGATGCCAGGCCGAATGAACGCTCACCGGATCGGCAGCCTGTACGCGTAGGGCCTGCACACTCATGACGGGAGCGGCAGGGGGAACGCTCGAGCGGATTTCAAAAAGATCCTCCCCCGAACAGGTTTCCGACGGCACAAGGTTTTGCTGCAAATCTCGACAAAGCGCCTCGCAGACGACCCGAACGTCGGGCAACTGTCCTGATTGCTTGATCGATGCAAGATAGCGCCGGCGGGTTTCTTCGGCGGCATTACGCACAATTCCCAAAACGTCAACATACTCCTTCATCGTTTGGGCAACCGGAGAAACCTCGCCGGTCATCGCCTGTACATAGGCGTTGTTCGCACTGTCCCTGGAGTATTGCCTGCTGTTGGCTGCGATAAAAAGCGGCAACACCAGACGGGACGACGCACGCGTCATGGCCACGTAGGCCTGACGCAAAAGCTCGAGCTGCCTACCCTCGAATACTTTGCCGCTTGCGTCTTCCCTTTCATTGGGATTGACACTAACCTCATCGCTGTCGGCGCCGCCGGACATCCAGAAAGTTTCGGCGTCCCGCCTTTGTGACCTCATAGACTCGGTTTGCACCAGATATACGACCGGGTATTCGAGCCCTTTGCTGGCGTGAACGGTCACCACCCGAACCACGTTTTCATCATTGGGCTTTCTCACGCAATGGTTTTCATTGGGCCGACTAGGGTGCGCCAAGCGCGTCATGGCGCGCAAAACGGCTCCGGGCGAACCCACTTGCCGATAAATTTCCTGAAGAAGCTCACCGAGCTGTTCGTGGTTCATCAGCATCGCAACGCCGCCTTGAATAGGCAGCAGCCGTTCCTGCAGGCGGCGTTCGCGAGCTATGTAAGACAAAGCCGCTGCAGGGCCACTCGCCTCGAATCGCTCAAGAGCGTTTTGAAGGAGCTGCCGATCGGCACCCGCCGCCGACAAATCCTCGCGAATGTCACTGAGCGTTCGTCCGATCAGCCGTGTGGCTCGGGCCGTCGCAAACTTTTTTGTATCCGTCGGCGAAAGCATCGCTTCAAAAACAGCTCTCACGTCGTCGGCTTCAGACGTCGTAAACACGTTCGTCTGATCGTCAAGCAGCGTGCGTACGCCGCGCGCGAGCAGTTCGCGCTGAACGTGCTGTGAGGCGGAACGCTTTTTAACCAGAATCGCGATGTCACCGGGACGCAGCACGCGCCATTGTCCGTGTCGATAGATATAAACCGATCCGTCCAGCAAAGAGGCGATGTCATCGGCCATGTATTTGGCTTCGGCCTGTCTTACGGCCTCGATTTTGGAGCCTGACAGCGTTTCGTCGTCCACCCAAAGACTCATGACCGGCACAAATTCCGGTTTGCCATCGCGAATCCTCACCAATGGCATGGCCGAAGCACCGGTTTTGAGATCCGAATAGCGAATGTCGGCAGACAGAAAACTGCCTGAGGAACCGTTAGCGGAGAAAAATGCATTGACGGCCGTCACCAGTGCCGGGGTCGAACGGTAGTTGGTCTCGAGCGTACGAAGCCCTGCCGTTTCGCTTTGGCCGCCCATTTGCTCGATGTCATTTCTCGCTTGCAGATAGACATCGAGCTCTGCGCCGCGAAAGGCATAGATCGCCTGCTTGGGATCGCCCACAAAAAAGACGCTCTTGGGAGCCTGGGGCACATCGGCCAAAAACAACGCTTTAAAAATTCGGTACTGGATGCGATCGGTATCCTGAAACTCATCGATCAGGACGGCATCGTAACGATTGCGGATGCGCTCAAGGGCCGAATCGCCGCTTTGAACAAGCGAATACATCTCGGTCAGAAGCGCGGAAAAACTCTTGACGCCGTGCAGCCGCTCAAGTTCGCGTACGCGCCGCGGACCTTCCTGCAGAAAGCGCTCGAAAAGCTCCTTAAGCGCCGGATCGCTCAAATCGTCACTGTCAATCCGAGCCTGAGGCTTAACGCTGCTGCCATGTTCTCCGAGCTTGGAAAGTAACTGCGGCAACGATCCCCACTCAAGCACTTTGGCTCTTTGCTCGGGCGTCAGCGCCGGCAATTCACGCCGCAAAAAGGCTTGAGTGACTTCGGCTTCAAAACCGGTATCACTCACGAACTCAACGTCGTAGGCACCGGCACGCGTAAAGATGAATTCACTCAGCATCTTCTGGCAAAAGCCGTGAATCGTCAGAATGCTCGCCTCGTCAAAATGTTCGAGAGCACTTTCGATCAGCGCTGCCGGATCATGCTCACGCAAACGGGAGCGCTCGAAAAAAGTTTCGAATTCGGATTGCTCGTCGCCGTTTTTGAGCACTGCGGACGCTTTGAAGAAAAGCGCACGCACGCGCTCGCGCAGCTCGGCCGTCGCCGCATTGGTAAAGGTCACGACAAGGATTCTGTCAATGGACACCGCCTCTTCAATCACCAAACGCAACACGATGCGCTCAAGGGCAAACGTTTTTCCCGTGCCGGCGCTTGCTTCCACGAGCCAGCGCCCGCTTAGGTCAGCCGTCTGAACATCAAAGCCGGACGTCAATTCTTTTCTCTCGGTTTCGTTCATCTCTCAATTCCTTGCGTCCGTCTCAATTCCGATGTCCTCGAAGCTGGCCACTGCTGCGTTAAAGATTTCTTCGGGACTTCCCTTCGGTTTCTTTGATTTTTTCGAGGTTGTCGGCTTTTCGGCAATATCGAACATACCGGCTATGGCCACCACCGCTTCCTTGAGCTTTTTGCAGCTTGCAGCCGCCAGATCGCCGTCTTTGAGTCCCCGCCAGATCAGGGAAGTTCCATCGCAGGCCGAATCGTCTGCCAGAATCGGTCGGGCCTCAGCATGACAGTTGACAAGAGCAAGCATGCTTGTCACCACATCCTGCAGCAACCCTGTCGTATTGCTCGCCCCTTCATCGTCACTGACATGCCAGCGGTAATGAAATGTCCCCTTCGACTCATCCCCGCCGAAGAATACGAAATCGATCGGCTTGTACCCCTTTTTTAAGGTCATCAGATTAACCGCGGCAAACTGCAGAAAAGTCCTCAGCAGATCGTTTTCGGAAATGCCGATCACTCCGACAACGATTTCGTCCTTGTTGTTTTTAAAGCCGTCGTGGTCAGGCACCGCAAGCGTACTGAACGGTCGATTTCGCATTTCCTCAAACACAAGCCGTCCGCCTTCAACACGCACGGGCACCCCTGCGTCAGAAAGCATCTCTTCGGTCAGCTTTTCGTGCATCTGACCGAGCACATCCACGAACTTCTCGACCAACAGCCGGCGTACGCTCTGCTCGCCAATTGTCGGGTCGCAGGAAGTAACCTCCAGGATTTCATCCTCCGTCATCCCTTCGGCAAACGCTCTGTCCATACGGCGACGAACTTTGCTCCTGAATAAGAAGTCCCTGCTGCCGTATCGCCGGATCGGCGTCGTCTCCGCCTGCTCGTACGAAGCAGAGGTCAAACCGATCAGCTTGAGCGAGTTGTTTTCGGCGTAAGTAAAGAACTTGACAAGGCTGTCGACCGACAAAGTTGCTCGTCGACTGACGGAAATCGGAGCGTCGGCAAAAGGCTCCTCCTGAGCCAAATAGCCGCTCTCAATAGCCTTATTGACGGCTGCGGCAAGCGAAGCACTGCGGCAGCGAAGCACTCCCATCTGCGGCAAGAAGCTTTCGGACGAAGCAGCCAGTGCCGGCACAGTCTTGGTGAGTTTGCGTTCGATTTCCGTAGGATCGTCGAGCCCCTCGGCCAGAGCTTGCTTCAAATCCTGCAAAACGACCGAAGGATTGGCAGGTACCGAACCCGAACCGATCGAATACGACACATAGAAATGGCGTTGCGCTGCAAGCAGCAAATCCAAAAAGACGCCGCGGTTGCTCTCGCGCGAGTCCCTGTCGCCGCGACGCGCCACGTGAAGTTCCTTGCCGTCGACAACAAGCTTGGCGGCCGTGAGATCAAACTCTTCGCGTCGCGAACTGCCCGGGAAAGATTCACCGTCGTTGAGTCCGATGACTGCGACACACTTAAACGGCATGCCGACGAAGTCTCCCGTGCGTGCAAACGTGACTCGCCCCGTGGCTCGCGCCGTCGTCTTGTTCGTACGCATCGTCTTTTCCAGCGCCGAACACCAGGTCTCAAACGTAATTTCCTGAGCGCCGAGCACTTCGGTTGCGCTTTGCGCCAGCGACGCGGCTCGCAGCACAAAAGCAATCATCTCGGGCGACTTGGCGTATCCCGCAAAGAGCGTGTCGGCAAAGCGACGCGTGGTTTCAAGCCACGCCTCAGCCGTTTGCCGCTCAGGCATTTGGCCGATGTCAAGAAACGCACTCGCCAAGGCCAGCAAGAAGTCAAAGGTCTCGCCATCTTCTTCAGTCCCATCGAATCCCCCGAGCTCACAGCCGCTCACGGCAAACACATCGTGAGCGACAAGTCCGTCCGACTGTCCCACAAGATTGCCCGCGACCAGACGCTCGAGCGCACGTTCAAGCGTGCCTTCATACGCATCGCCCCCTTCGGGCCAAGCCGCAGAACGCGCGATCGCACTTTTGGCGTGCGCCTCGCTGAGTCCCCAGCGGTATCCGGCTGCCGCAAGCCAGTTGGAGATCAGAGAAACATTGGCGTTGCCCTGAGAACGTGCAGCGGCAAAGGCTGGCATCTCCAACAGTTCGATGAATTCCGATGCGGTGGCCGCACCGCCCACAAAACGCATGGCGGCAAGCATGGCGCGCGCGGCGCTGTTGACGTCAAGCTCCGACTGACCGGCTATGTGGTAACTCAGGTATTCTTCCTCGCTTCTGGCTCCCATCACCGCCGCAATGACGCCAGCCATCGCATCGATGTCCGGCGTCACCACCAAAAAGTCGGACGCCTTGAGCGGTTCGTCCGTCTTTGCCGAAGCCTCAATCATGGAAGCGATCCAGTCGCACAGCGTCTGCACTTCGCGAACAGCGTTGGGTGCTCGAACGATCAGGAAAGAATCATCGTCATCGGCCACCGTTTGGGGTAATGCATTCGGATCGTCTTCAAGCACCGCCTGCTGCAGCGAACCCAAAACATTGTTTTCGCGAGGACGCAGGTAAATATCAGCGGACTGCTCGGCTTTAGCTTTGAGTTGGAGCATATCGGCGAGCGCCTCCGCACCCACCGTTTGATTGTGCGGCTCGGTGCGCGGAACCTCAGGCAAGTCGTCCTCCAAAAAGACGGCATCTTCGCCCGTGTCCTGAGTTACGAAACAACGTAGACGATCGATCAGGGCGCGGCGCACGGCCGCGTTGCGGTGAAACCAGGTAAAGCCGTCTTCTCCCTTGACCGTCGGATCGAACCAAAACGCCGACGAGGGGTTCTGGACATAAAGATAGACGCAACGGCGACGGGATTCAGCCAACAACTGCGGCAGAGCCAGAGGAGGCAATTCCCTCGGTATGAAGACGTAAAGCGGATCGATGTTTTTTTCGGATTCGCGCATGCGCTCGAGCCACGTCTCGGGAATTTTCAAAAAAGTATCGGCCGTGGGCCACAGCTTGGTACCGTCGGCCTTGGTACGGGAACAAAGTTCCAGCCAGAGCGCCTTTTGCCAGGCAAAGTCCGGGTGTTGCATCAAAACGGTGGCTTCGCGCGTGGTCCGTTCGACATTGTTGTTTGTCAGACTTTTGCCCGCCCAGTTCCAGAGCCAATCGGCGCGATAGGAAAAATAAGTCGAAAAAAGACTGGCGATGCGGCTTACCAACGGCCATAAAGCCGCAGAGGCGTTGTCCTCAATGTATTTTTTAAGGCGCGCGCATTCGGGCCGTGCAAGGAACGCCTGATCGGTGACGACGGCGTAAATTCCCCACTCGAGCGCTCTCGCACGTCCGCTCACATCGGGAGAGCCGTGGTTCATCCGATCGAGCCATGCCTGCGTCGTCACAAAGCGAATACCGCTTGCAATGCCCTGGGCATCGGCCAAAGAACGATTGAGCTCGTCCTTGACGGCTTCGTCCGGCACCACCACTTCGGCAGAGAAAAAGACCGAACGCAAACTTGCTGCCGACTGTCGCCTCAAGATGAGGGCATTCATGAAAAGCGCCTTGAGAACGTCGTAAGAATTGCTGAAATACGGATAGATCACTGCTCTCACCAATCGGGCCTTTGGGCACCACGCTCAAAAAGAGTCGATGCTGCGGCTTTTTTGTTGCAAATCGGCAATACGACTGCCGTCGGTTCTCGAATTTTATGCGCGGCCGGTCGCGCGTTGAGCAAGCCGGCCGCAGACGTGCGAAAATACGGCCTCAATAAAAATTGGATATACCGCTTGTGTGCCGCGGCATGTTCCACCTGACGGACTGCGCGCGGGTTTTGTTGTGCGTGGAAAACCGATCGGACCCTCGCCTGCGGCGCGACGAGCAAATGAATTTTGCAAAGTCTTCTTTTCTAAACGCGTCATGAGCAATACGAAAGAACTCGCCAAGAGCTTTGAACCCGCCGGCATTGAAGAACGCTGGTATCCCGTCTGGGAACAGCGCGGTTATTTCGACGCGGGGCTTGATCCTTCCAAGCCCTCGTTCAGCATCCAGTTGCCCCCGCCCAACATCACGGGCATTCTTCACATGGGGCACGCCTTCAACCAGACCGTCATGGATTCGCTCACGCGCTACTACCGAATGTCGGGCTACAACACGATGTGGCTGCCCGGTACCGACCACGCAGGCATTGCCACGCAGATCGTGGTGGAACGTCTGTTGCAGAAGGAAGGCAAAGACAAGCGCGACATCGGCCGCGACGCATTCGTCGAACGTATCTGGGAGTGGCAAAAGTTCTCCGGCGGCACGATTCTCAATCAGATGCGCCGCCTGGGCGACAGTCTCGACTGGAAGCGTCTGTACTTCACGATGAACGACAAGCTTTCGGCCGTCGTTCGCGAAACGTTCGTCCAACTCTACAACGAAGGTCTCATCTACAAGGGCCTTCGTCTGGTCAACTGGGACCCGAAACTGCAGTCGGCTGTCTCCGATCTTGAAGTCGAAAGCGAAGAAGAAAACGGCCACATGTGGGAAATCCGCTACCCGGCCGTGGATGGTTCCGAAGGCGTCGTGGTTGCCACTACCCGTCCGGAAACACTCTTCGGCGATCAGGCCGTTGCTGTTCACCCCGACGACGAACGCTACAAGCACCTGGTGGGCAAGATGCTCAAGCTGCCGCTCACCGACCGCGAAATTCCCGTCATCGCCGACGAGTATGTCGACAAGGATTTCGGTTCGGGCTGCGTGAAGATCACGCCGGCTCACGACTTTAACGACTTTGAAGTCGGCAAGCGTCACAACCTCGAAATGCTGAGCGTTCTCGACAAGACCGCTCACATGAATGAAAACTGCCCGGCCAAGTACCGCGGCATGGATCGCTACGAATGCCGCAAGGCCGCCGTGGAAGACCTCAAAGCGCTCGGCCTTCTGGTCAACATCAAGGCGCACAAGCACATGGTGCCGCGCGTGTCCCGCACGGGCGAAATCGTCGAACCGATGCTCTCGGAACAGTGGTACATGGCCATGAGTAAGCCGGCCGGCGAAGGCACCCGCTATCCGGGCAAGTCCATCGCCGAGGTCGGTCTCGAAGCCGTTGAATCGGGCGAAGTCAACATTTTCCCGAAAGAATGGCAGGGTGTTTACCGTCAGTGGCTGGAAAACATCCAGGATTGGTGCATTTCGCGTCAGCTCTGGTGGGGCCACCGCATCCCGGCCTGGTACGACGAAGCGGGCAACGTCTATGTCGCCCGCAACGAAGATGAAGCTCAACAGCAGGCAGGCGAAGGCGTCAAGCTCACGCAGGACGACGATGTGCTCGATACGTGGTTCTCGTCTGCCATGGTGCCCTTCTCCACGATCGGCTGGCCCAACCCGCAAGGCGATGAAAAGACGGCGTTTGACCTTTATCTGCCCTCTTCCGTACTGGTGACCGGCTACGACATCATCTTCTTCTGGGTCGCCCGCATGGTCATGATGACCAAGCACTTCACCGGCCGCGTCTCCTTCAAGAACGTGTACATCCACGGTCTGGTGCGCGACGCCGAAGGCAAGAAGATGAGCAAGAGCGAAGGCAACACGCTCGATCCGCTCGACATCATCGAAGGCATTGATCTCGAATCACTCGTGGCAAAGAACACTCGCGGTCTGCGTCAGCCCGAAAAGGCCCCGATGGTGGAAGCCAAGACACGCAAGAACTATCCCGACGGCATCGCCGCGCACGGCGCCGACGCACTGCGCTTTACGATGGCCGCCTACGCCACGCTCGGCCGCAACGTCAACTTCGACATCAAACGCTGCGAAGGCTACCGCAATTTCTGCAACAAGCTCTGGAACGCCACGCGCTTCGTGCTGATGAACATTGAAGGCAAGGACTGCGGTCTGGGTGCCGACGCCGGCAAGCCGATGAATCTTTCGATCGTCGACCGCTGGATTCTCGACGAATACAACCGCACGGTCGATGCGGTGCACAAGGGTTTTGCCGAGTACCGTCTCGACAACGTCGCCAACGCCATTTACAGCTTCGTCTGGAACGAGTTCTGCGACTGGTATCTGGAACTTGCCAAGGTTCAGATCAACGGCAGCGACGAGGCCGCAGCACGCGCCACGCGTCATACTCTGGCCACGGTGCTCGAAAGCGTTCTGCGTCTGGCTCACCCGATCATTCCGTTCATCACCGAAGAACTTTGGCAGAAGGTGTCGGTTGCGGCAGGCGTGCGCGGCGAAGACGAAGAAACGAGCGTCATGATCGCCCCGTACCCGCAGTTTGACGCGGCTCAGCTCGACGAAGAAGCCCGAGCCAAGACCGCGCTCGTCAAGCAGATGATCGACGCCGTTCGCAATCTCCGCGGAGAAATGAAGCTTGCTCCGTCCGTTCGCGTGCCGCTTCTCGTCGAAGGCGACGAACAGACCATTGAGGCTATCGGTCCCTACATTGCCTTCCTCGGTCGTCTGTCGGGTGTCGAACACGTCGCCTCGATCGACAAGGCCAACGAAGGCTCGATCGCTCCGGTGGCCATCGTGCGCGACTTCAAGTTGATGCTCAAGGTTGAAATTGATGTGGCCGCTGAACGCGTCCGCCTCACCAAGGAAATCGAACGCGTCGACGGCGAAATCGCCAAGTGCAACGCCAAGCTCGGCAACGAACGCTTCGTTGCGCGCGCTCCGGCTGCCGTTGTGGAACAGGAACGCACGCGTCTGGCCAACTTCACCGATTTGGCCTCGAAGCTGCGCGAACAGCTCGCCAAGCTGCCGACGGCCTAACGCCAGACCGACACGCACTGTGACCACTCGTCTTCCCGTCCCGGAGGTCGTCCGAACCCAGGAAAACACCCTGGGCGGGATTCTGGTGGTCACTCAGCCCGGGTACGGACCTGAGGAATACTCGTCCGCGCGCCGGGCTTTTTTGTTTGACAAAAGCGTGGATCGAGGCCCTGTTTTAAACCGATTCGGCGACTGGTTTGAACTGTGGGGCATTGATGTCAAACGCGTTCGCGGCACCGAAGGCGCCTTCGAGCGAAGTTTCTTTACGCTCGAATGGCCCGAGGTTCCCGTTTCCGGTCACGGTCCTCAAACCGTCCCCCGCATTGCTGAGCACGTCTTTGCGCTGCGCGATGTCATTCTGCAGCGACGCCCGCGACTTGTTATCTTTCTTTCCTGCTACCTGTGGCAGGCAGTCAACCAGCCCTCGAGTCTTGCGGCTCTCTCGGACGCGTGCGGCTCTCCGCTCGATCATGGCCGACGCATCACCACCGAACGATTGGCCGCCTACGTGCAGAAGTGGTCGAAGCTGCAGATGCTCGCGTTGCCGCAGCCATCGAAAAACACCACGGAGAAATGCGTGCGCGCCATGGCTCAGGGCGTGCGTCAGGCGCTCGAAGCCTGCGCCTCGCAGCCCGAGAGCGTACAAGATCCCTTAATGCAGTCGGCGCTTGATTTTCTCTACCTTGATCGCGACAAAACCATTCGTCTGATGGCCGCCGGCCTGCACATTCAAAAGGAACGCGCCGCCGCAATTTTCGAAGCGCTGGAAAACCGCGTCTGGATTCAGGACGGCGTCTCGGGCCCAAAACTCAAGCGTTAATTTTTTCTATCGCCGAGCCTTCAATTCGGCAAATCGGGCTGAGAATTCCATGTCCTCATAACGCACGAAACGATCTTTGGGATGCGTAAGCCGATAGCCGAGCCAGATGCCGACAAAGATCAGAATTCCGATGTAGGTGGCAAGAACTCCGAGCCAATCACCGTTGAATACGGCTTCGGTGTTTTGCCCCAGCGCTACGACCAAGCACACCGCAAATGCATAGAGCGTGCCCAGCGGAAACACGGGCGATCGGTATGGCAGCAGACTCAGATCGTAGCCTTGTTTTTGCATGCCGCGACGAAAACGCCAGTGACTCAAGCCGATACCCAGCCAGCACATGAAGCCGCCCATGCCCGTGGTGTTGAGCAGCCACACGTAGACGCTCTGCGTCTGCAGGAAGGTCGTAAGAAAACACAGGGCCGAAAGAGCCGTTACTGCATAGAGCGCATTGCGCGGCACACCGGAGGCGGAAACCTTGGCAAACGTGCTCGGCAGGCGTCCTTCCTGAGCAAGCGTGTGCACCAGACGCGTAGCGGCGTACATGCCGGAGTTTCCTGCGGAAAGCACCGTCGTGAGCACCACGACATTCATCAGCGCTGCAGCCCATGGAAAGCCCGCGTTTTCAAAAACAAGCGTAAAAGGACTGAGTGCGATGTCGGCAAGATCATTTTCGAGCAGACGCGGATCGTTGTGCGGAATCAGCAGACCTATCACAACGATGCTCAGCACGTAGAAGAGAATGATGCGCCAGAAGATCGTACGAATGGCGGCCGGAATCGTTCGGTCCGGATCCTTCGATTCGCCTGCGGCCACCCCTACGAGCTCAGTACCCTGAAAGGAATAGCCGACTACCATCGCCACACCCAGAAATGCGGCAAATCCGCCGACAAAACTTCCTTCGCCGTTCAGGTTCCAGTTTTTAAGCCCCACGGCGTCATGGCCGGGCAGAACGCCGGCAGCCAACATAAAGCCCGTGATAATGAAGGCGATGACGGCGCAAACCTTTACAGAAGCAAACCAAAACTCCGCCTCGCCGAAGCTTTTGGCAGAAAAGAAGTTGATGCAGAACATCACGCCCAGAAACAAAGCGCTCCAGATCCATCCGGGGACATCGGCAAACCAGTACTGCATGATGATCTGCGCGGCCACCAGATCCACAGCCACTGCGATCGCCCAGTTGTAGCTGTAGTTGATGCCCATCGCCAGACCGAAGCCCTTGTCGACGTACTTTTCTCCGTAAACAGCAAAGGAACCCGAAACCGGCTCAAAAGCCGATAGTTCCGCCAAGGCAGTCATCAGGAAGTAGACCATCACGCCGATCAGAGCATAAGCGAGCAGTGCTCCGGAGGGACCGGCCTGAGACACGGGGGCGCCGGAGGCCAGAAAAAGTCCCGTTCCGATGGAACCGCCGAGCGAAAGCATGACGAGGTGCCGAATCGAAAGCGTGCGCTTTAATCCGGTTTGAGTGTGTGCTTGGCGGCTCGACTGCATGAACGGAAACTCCTTGGGTATTTTTCCCGCCCAAAGGATACACGGTCAGCTGAGGTATTTAACTCGCTTCCATGCCTGTTTTGCGGCAATCACAGTCGGAATATTCTGCAAACCATCACAGCCGTCCGCAATCTAACCGTCTGCTGAGAGATGCCGGCAGGTTGGCAGATCGGCGATAGCAGCTTTGTTTTTTGGGGACGCAAAAAAGGCGTCCGGGGACAATCCAAGACGCCTTTTGCTGTTCAACGGTCCGCCGCAGCGAACTGCTTGATGAAAGATATCAGCGGCCGTTGCGCAGAGCTGCGATGCGATCCTCGATGGAAGGATGCGAGGCAAAGAGGCTGCCGATGCCGCCCGAGATACCGAAGCCCTTGACGGCTGCAGGCAGTTCTGCAGGCTGCATGGTGCCCAGTCGCTGCAGAGCGCTGATCATGGGTTCGGGGCTGTTCATTACCTGGGCAGCGCCAGCATCGGCACGGAATTCACGGTAGCGGCTGAAAGCAGCCACGATGATGCCGGCCAGCAGACCGAAGGCAATGTCGAGCACGATGCTCGTCACGTAGTAGCCGATGCCGGGGGCGTCGTCTTCGTTGCGCAGAATCTGACGGTCAACAACCCAGCCAATCAGGCGGGACAGGAAGACCACAAACGTATTGGTCACACCCTGAACCAATGTCATGGTGACCATGTCACCATTGGCAACGTGGCTCATTTCGTGGGCCAGAACGGCTTCCACTTCCTTCTGATTCATCATGCTCAGAAGCCCGGTGGAGACAGCCACCAGAGAACTGTTCTTGGAGGCGCCCGTCGCAAAAGCGTTGGGTTCACCTTCGTAGATGCCGACTTCAGGCATCTGCAGACCAAGCTTGTCGGCCTGAGAGCGAACCACACCAACGAGCCACTGTTCCAGACCGGGAGAAGGATTATCCGTATTGATCAGCTGCACTCCCATGGTCATCTTGGCCATGGACTTGCTCATGAAAAGCGAAATGATCGAACCGGCAAAGCCCACCACCAGGGCGAACACAAAAAGTGCGCCCACATTAAGACTCTTTCCGGCCATTTGACCGAAATTGATGCCCGTGAGCATGCTCACGACGGTAAGAACGATGCCGAGCATCACCACCACGGCGATGTTCGTGAGAATCAAAAGCGCAATTCGCTTCATATGCTTTCTAGTTGACCTTGAATTTTGACGTATTGTTTACACGGACAACGAATGTTGTCGCGGCTTTACTTGCCCCGAAAGTGTAATAAGGAATGCGAATTTCCTTCGCTTGCAAATGCTGTTTTTATTAACAAATTGTTTTTGACGCGGTAGTAGTTACCATTAGCTTGGAAAGTCTCTCCGAGCATCTGAGGCCTTGCGGTACAATCCTCGAGATTTTGACAAAAGCGCAGCGTCCGAAGTAGCCGCGTTTTTCTTCTGAACTAGCTTTTTTTACACATGAACATTGACGACCGTCTGCAGGACGAGGAATCCGACGACATCTACGAAGGCCCGTCCAAATCGCAAAAGAAACGAGAAGCCGAAGCATTGCAGAAACTTGGCGGCGAACTCGCCAAGCTCGCTCCCGACGCCTTTGAGCGCGTCACCGGTCTGCCCGAAGACATCCGCGACGCGATTTTGGAATACCGTCGCCTAAAGTCCTTCGGTGCCCTGCGCCGTCAAATGCAGCTGATCGGCAAACTGATGCGTCGCCTCGATTACGATGCCGTGCGCGAGGCCATTGACCGCGCCACAGGCGCAAGTCGTGCCGCCGCTGCCGCTCACCAGCGCGCTGAAAAACTGCGCGACGCGCTTCTTTCCGACAACGACAAACTAACCGAATACGTCTCTTCGCACCCGGAAGTCGACGTTCAGCAGCTGCGCACTCTGATTCGTCTGGCACGCAAAGAAAAGGAAGCTGCCAAGCCGCCTAAGTATTTCCGCGAACTCTATCGCTTCCTGCATGCGGCCGAACTCCCGGCTCTGACGCTCGAAAAGGCAGACGACGAAGAAGTCGCATAATCTCATGCGGCTTTCAGGCCTTTCTCCTGTCCTCCTTTTGCACGACCTGTTTTGAGGAACGATTCACATGTTGGCACAACGCAATTCGGAAAATGAACTGATCTGCGGTCTGATTTCCATCTCGGACCGCGCTAGCCGCGGCGAGTACGTCGATGAAGGCATTCCCGCGCTCGAAGCCTGGCTTCACGATGCCATCATCACGCCGGTGCAGTTTCATACCCGTCTGATCGCCGACGATCGCTACACGATTGAAGAAACCATCCGCGAGCTCGTCGACCGCGTCGGTTGCGATCTGGTCTTTACCACTGGCGGCACAGGTCCGTCCCGCCGAGACGTAACGCCGGAAGCCACACTTGCCGTGGGCACCCGCGAACTTCCCGGTTTTGCCGAACAGATGCGCCGCATTTCGCTCAATTTTGTGCCAACCGCCATTTTGTCGCGTCAGGTGGCCGTTTTGCGCGAAACGCCCACGCACGCTGCGCTGATCGTAAATCTTCCTGGCCGTCCCAAGTCCATCTCGGAGACGCTCGGCGGCTTTCGAAGCGACGACGGCGAAGTAATCGATGCCGGTATTTTTGCCTCCATCCCCTACTGCATCGACCTGATCGGCGGTCCGTACATCGAAACCAACCCTGAAATCATCGCCGCGTTCCGTCCTAAAAACGCCGTGCGCAAACACGTGTCCGAACAGCCTGCCACACCGCAGGAACCGGCTTCGTCCCCCTCGCAAGAGCAGGCTCAGCCCGCGCAGCGCATTCTGCGACAGGCACCCACGCGCATTGTCACGCCCGAAACGCATGCCAATCCGAACAATGCCGCCAGTTTTGCCGCTGCGTTTGCTCAACCTCAGCTGCAGCCGCAACAAGTCCAGCAACCCCGCGTGCAAAAGGTTCTTCGTCCGCACTCAACGGATACAAACGCCAAACCCGCGATGAGCCCTGAAATGATCGCCCGCCGATCGGTGCAGCACGGCATTCCCCTCTTTGCCACCCGCACCCGCACCGCACCTGAACCACTCGAAGTCATCGTGCGCGATCCCGAAGACGGCTCCACGCCCGAATGCACCGTCATCTGGCTGCACGGGCTCGGTGCCGACGCTCAGGATTTCCTCACCCTGCCGCAACAATTGAGAGAATTCGGAGCTCCTGCCGCCCGTTTCATCTTCCCCAACGCCCCGGAACGCGAACTGACGGTGCGTCCGGGCTACAAGACGCGCGCATGGTACGACCTGCTCTCAAATGATTTCGGCTCTCAAAATGAAGATCGACAGGGACTGGCAAAGATGCACCAGCGCATCTCGCAGATCATCAATGAAATCGTTACAAGTGGCCTTCGTGCCGAACGCATCTTCCTGGGCGGGTTTTCGATGGGGGCGGCCATGTCGCTTTACAGCTCCGTACGACAAGTCCGTACGCTTGCAGGCTGCATCGCGCTTTCAGGCTACTTTCCTGCTGCCGATCTGATCGAAAAGGACATCACGCCGGCCGGTCGCGGTACACCTGTCTTCATGGCCCACGGTGCCTTTGACAGCGTGATTCCGTCGGTGCTTGCTGAACACGGTGCCGATCTGCTCGAAAACACGCTCGACACCCTCATCTGGCGTGAATACAACATCGATCACGAAATCTGCCCGGACGAACTAATGAACGTCGCTCAGTTTATGAGCACGGCTCTGCAACGTTAACCGACTTCGACAGCGCGAGAACATCGCGCTGTTTTTTTTGAGGCTTCGGGCATATCTGTGGGTAGTGGATGTGCCCGAATCTTACGCAAAG
>NZ_QRLV01000009.1:0-81085 GCF_003472385.1 Sutterella sp. AM11-39
ATTAAAGCGAACCCCCGTTGGAGTCTCTCCTTCGGGGGTTTCGTCATTTCTGCATTCGCACAGCGCATTTGACTTGCCGCAGGTGTATCCTTTCTCATCCTTTTCATTCCGATCATCCGCGGAGTTTCGGGAACATGTTGGAACTGCTTGAATATTTGGTGCTTGGTATCGGCGTCGGTACGGTCGGTGCTCTTCTCGGTTTAGGCGGCGGTTTTATTCTTGTTCCGATTTTCATGCTTTTCATGATTGCCCCGCACGGCAGCACCTTTACGACGGTGCAACAGGTGGTTGGAACAAGCCTCTTTGCAGTTTTCTGTAACGCCATTTCCGGAACGTTTGCCTACATTCGCCAACGACGCATTCTTATGCGGGCGGCTGTACCGTTTGCATTGGCCACCTTGCCCGGCGCATTTCTGGGCGGTTATCTGTCCGAATGGTTCTCCGGCCCCGGCTTTTCGCTCGCCTTCGGCATCCTGATGGTCTTTATCGGCTACATCATGTATTCGAAGTCCCGTGGCAAGGCCGCCAACAAAAGCGTGGAGGACTGGGATCCGGCAACCGCTCGATTCAACATGCCGCTTGGCGTTTTGTGTTCCTTCTTTGTAGGCTTTCTGTCTTCCATCTTCGGCATTGGCGGCGGCATTGTTCACGTTCCCATGATGGTATTCGTTCTTGGGTTTCCGCCGCAGATTGCGGTTGCGACATCCACTTTCGTGCTTTTCGTAAGCGCAGTTATGGGGGTTTCAAGTCACGCTCTGCTCGGGCACATCATTTGGGGACCGGCCTTGATGATCGGTGCCGGAGCCGTCATCGGCGCTCAACTTGGTGCCAAAATCGCCAAAAAGAGCAAACCGCGACTGCTTGTGGTTTTGCTTTCGATTTTGGTCTTTTTGATCGGTCTGCAGTTCATCTGGAAAGGAGCCGTCGGACTCGGCTGGTTCTGAAAATGTTTCAACAAAGAGTCGCCCCAACGGTCGGCTCTTTTCTTTTCGGAAAACTCAGTCTGACGCACTCAGAGATTTCTTGGGCAAAAGAAATGCGGCCAATCCGATCAGCGGCAGGAATGCAATGACGGTGAACACGCTCTGTAGTCCCATGGCGTCGGCAGCCGAGCCAAAGAGAGCTGTCGCAATGCCGCCCATGCCGAAACTCACCCCGAAGAAAACTCCCGAGACCAAGCCGACATGATTCGGTGCGGCATTGAGCGCGCAGACAAGAATGGCTGAAAAAGCCGACGACATGATGAATGACACGGCCAAAGCCAAAAAGACGAATGTCTGAAGTCCGACGTGAGGAATCAAGAGCGTGAACGGTGCGGCGCCGAGTATCGAAAAGAGAATGACGGCCCGACTGCCGAAACGATCTGTCAGCGGGCCGCCTGCGATAGTGCCGACCGCACTCATCGCCAGAAAACCGAAAAGCACGTATTGGCTGGCTGATATGGCCATGCCGAACGTGTCGATCAAATAGAACGTCAAATAGTTCTGCAGGCAGGCAATGTAGACCTGTTTGGAGAACATCAGCAAAAAGAGAACCACGAAGAGCACGGTAAGAGGTCGACTGATCGTCTGTTTCTTCGTATTTCTCAGGAGTTGTTGGGGTTGCCGTCTTTGCCGAGCGGCCGCCAATGTGCCGACCCGCAGCATCACAACCGCAGCCAAGCCAGCGGCAATTCCGAACCAGGCAATGCTCGCCTGCCCGTAGGGAATCACGACGAAAGCGGCCGCCAGCGGTCCCAAAGCCATACCGGCGTTTCCGCCGACCTGAAATACCGATTGAGCCAATCCTTTGCGGCCGCTGGAAGCAAATTGAGCGATTCGTGTAGCTTCCGGATGGAACACGGCCGAACCGAATCCGAGAAAGGCTACGGCAAGGAGCATGGAAGCAAAAACGGATGCCTGAGACAAGGCCACCAGACCGACAAGCGTACAGCACATGCCGATGGCGAGCATGTACTTGGTCGGGTGTTTGTCGGTTGTGAGTCCGACCAAAGGCTGTAGAAGCGAGCTTGTAACCTGAATCACCAAAGTAATGAGGCCCACTTGTGTGAACGTCAGGCCGTGCGCATCGCGCAGAATCGGCAACGCAGCAGGAATTACCGATTGGATGCCGTCGTTTAGGAAATGTCCGAGGCAGACCAAAAAGAGCAGACCGTAGGCGGTTTGTTTGGCAGATTTTGTTGGACGTTGCGTGCGCATTTCGAATGTCGTAACACTGTTGTCAGACGGCATAGCCAGGCCGTGTTGTCATGGTTTTGTCATCTTGTCTTAGTGGCTTTGTCATGTTTCGAGCGCACACTGCGCGCCGAGAACCTCTCGACAAAATCATATTCCTTCAAGACAACAACAAGCCATGGAACACTATTACATTGCCTTGCTGGTCTTTTTGGGCCTGCTGGCTGTTTTTGACCTATTCGTCGGCGTGAGCAACGACGCCGTCAACTTCCTCAATTCTGCTCTCGGTTGCCGCATTGCCTCGTTTAAGACAACGATGTTCGTCGCGAGCATCGGCGTGATGTTGGGCGCCACATTCTCATCGGGGATGATGGAAATCGCCCGTTCCGGTGTCTTCAACCCGCAAATGTTCACCTTCCACGAAATCATGGTGATTTTCTTTGCGGTCATGGTCACCGACATCATCTTGCTTGACACATTCAATTCACTGGGCCTGCCGACATCGACGACCGTGTCAATTGTGTTCGAATTGCTCGGCAGTGCACTTGCCGCTGCCGCATTTACGCTTTTGGCCGACGGCAAATCGCTGGCCGATGTGGCCGAATACATCAACAGCTCTCGGTCGCTAACGATCATTTCGGGCATTCTGATTTCGGTGGCGGTGGCGTTTGTCACCGGCACTGTTGTGCAATACATTGCGCGACTGATCTTCACTTTCAATTTCGAAAAAATGTATCGCCGTATCGGCGGTGTCTACGCGGGGCTGGCCATCACGGCCATTTTCTACTTCTTAGTCATGAAGGGCGCCAAGGGTGCTAGCTTCATGCGCCCCGAATGGATCGACTTCATGAGCAACAACACGTTGCCGATTGTGGCAACGCTCTTTGTGGTGCTCTCGATTGTCTTCCAGCTTCTGATCCTTATCGCCAACGTTAACGTCTTCAAAATCATCATCTTGGCCGGTACCTTCGCGCTGGCATTTGCTTTTGCAGGCAACGACCTGGTCAACTTCGTCGGCGTGCCGCTCGCCGCGCTGGACTCCTACAACGAGTGGGTGGCTTCGGGAGCCGCTGCCGACACTTTCACGATGGAAGGCCTGCTCAAGCCCACGGTTGCCAACACGTTCCTGTTGCTGTTAGCAGGTCTTGTGATGGTGCTCACATTGTGGTTCTCCAAGAAAGCCCAGATTGTGATTCAGACCTCGATCAACCTGTCTTCGAGCAACTCCGGTGAACACGAACAGTTCGGCAGCTCTTTGCCGGGCCGTATGATCGTGCGCGCCAGCATGGGCTTTGGTCGTCTCGTCAATCAATTTATTCCCATGGGAGTCAAAAAGGGCATCGACAGCCGTTTCGAGCCCAAGAAGTTACTGCATGGCGAAACGCCGCTGCCGTTTGACTACGTGCGCGCCTCGATCAATCTGGTCGTGAGCGCCGTGCTGATTGCATCGGCAACGAGCCTGAAGCTTCCGTTGTCGACGACATACGTGACCTTTATGGTTGCGATGGGTTCAAGTTTTGCCGACGGTGCCTGGGATCGTGAAACCGCTGTTTATCGTATCTCGGGTGTATTGACCGTGATCAGCGGCTGGTTTATCACGGCGCTATGTGCTTCGACCATGGCTGCAGTCGTTTGCTGGCTGACGCTTTGGGGCGAGGGCATTGCCGCATTGATCTTTGCCGTGGGTTCCGTGTTCCTTCTCGTACGATCCAACCTCAAGGCCAAGCTCGATACGGTGGATATGCGTGCCGATCTTGATACGCGTTACGACGCTCACAAGATGCAGCAACTTGTCGAAGAGCGCACGGAAGTCAATTTTGAAAAGACGGTTGCCGTATTCGGAGAACTTGTCGATAAGTTCCTGGCTGACAAAGAGGCTGATCTGCGACAAATCAAAACGGACAGCAATGAGTTGTTCGACAAGATGAGTGCGGATCGCGGCCTGTACTACCGCATGGCCAATTCAAGCTTCAAGCCCACCAACAAGGACTTCGACGCTCGCTACTGCTATTACCGCATTTCGACCAATATGCGAGAAGTCGGTCGTTCGTTGCAATCTTTGGCCAAACTTGCGACCGATCACGTCGCTAACCGCCACCGAATTTACCAGGGCGAGCTCAAGAACGAGCTGCAGAATCTGGCGCAGTACCTTAAGCAGATCTCGACCGGGGAAGACGGTAAGCTGAATTTGCGCAATGTCATGCTGCATGCCGATGAGGCGAGCAATCGCATCGATGCGTTGCAGGCTGAACTGCTGCGCCGTATCCCGGACGACAAGCTGTCGGTACGCGGTTGTGAGCTTTACCTGAATTTCCTTGTGTTTGCGCGTGAGTTCATCAACCGCTGTTCCATCGTTGCGGTGTTGTCCGGACAGTTGGATGAGATTGCTCAGCGTTAGTTGCAAAAGCAAAGACGGCAACAGTCGGTTTTGACAACAAAAAGCGTCGATCTTCGGATCGGCGCTTTTTGTTTGATATGCCTTTTCCTTGCGGAAATAAAAAAAAACGCGACACCGAAGTGACGCGCTCTTTCCTTCCTGCAACCCTCTGAAAGAAGAGGTGGCTCCCCGAGTTGGGCTCGAACCAACGACCCACGGATTAACAGTCCGTTGCTCTACCGACTGAGCTATCGGGGAATGCAGAAGCAGAACTATATAGGTGTTTTTGAGTTTTGGCAAGTCTTTTTCGGAGAAAATTCGCCATTCAAGACGATTTTCAGCAAAAATCGTGCTCAATACTTCTCTAAGTCTATGAAATTTAAAGACTTATAATAAAGATTTAAACTAACGAAAGAGAAAAAGAAAATGCCGTCGCCTTGTGAGAAAGACGACGGCTTGAGGCCAGTCAGCCGATCGGTGCGCTATCAGAGCACTTCGGCGATGGATTTGGCCACGTACTGCACATTGCGGGTGTTGAGGCCGCAAATGCAGATGCGACCGTTTTTGACGGCGTAGATGCCGTAGTCGGCTGCCAGCTTTTCAACCTGCTCGGGCGTCAACCCCGTAAAGGAGAACATGCCGGCCTGGCGCGTCACGAAGCTGAAGTCGCGCTTGGCACCGAGGCGGGCCATTTCATCGGCCAGCGCCTTGCGCATCGAGCGGATGCGTTCACGCATGCCGCCGAGCTCTTCCTTCCAGTGAGCGTACTTTTGCGGATCGGAAAGCACGCGCTCGACGATGTATGCGCCGTGAGCAGGCGGGTTGGAGTAGTTGCAGCGCACCACAGCCTTCAGCTGCGTCATTACGACGTCGGCTTCGGCCTTGCTCTGGCAGACGACCGTAAGGGCGCCGATACGTTCGTTGTAGAGGTTAAACGACTTGGAGAACGATGTGGCGACCAAGAAGCTCAT
Source organism: Sutterella sp. AM11-39 (assembly GCF_003472385.1). Lineage (GTDB taxonomy): Bacteria > Pseudomonadota > Gammaproteobacteria > Burkholderiales > Burkholderiaceae_F > Duodenibacillus > Duodenibacillus intestinigallinarum. The sequence goes on from NZ_QRLV01000009.1 coordinate 5,523, forward strand.
GCCGGAGGCGGCAAACATTCGAATTGATGCGGCGTCTTCGTCAAGACCGTCGCGGAAGCCCTGATAGGCCATGTCAAGGAAGGGGGTAAGACCGCCTTTCTGGCAGATTTCGATCACGACCTTCCACTGCTCTTCGGTGAGGTCGTAGCCCGTCGGGTTGTGGCAGCAGGAGTGCAGAACCACGAGAGTCTTGGCGGGCAGGGCCTTGAGGTCTTCGACCATCGCTTCGAAGTTGAGGCTGTTGGTGGCGGCGTCATAGTAGCGGTAGGGTTTGATCTCGTAGCCAGCCATGCCGAGGATGGCGTTGTGGTTGCCCCAGGTGGGCAGCGACGTGGAGGCGACGCGCTCGCCGCAGATATGGAACATGAAGTCCATGCCGACCTTCAGAGCGCCCGTGCCGCCCAGAGTCTGGATGGTAGCGGCGCGTCCCGAGAGAACGATTTCGCTGTCGGCACCGAAAACCATCTGCTGGACATGCGCGCCGTAGCCGTCAAGACCGCTGATGGGCAGGTAGCTGTGCGGAATGCAAGCTTCGGCAAGAGCGGTTTCGGCTTCCTTGACGACGTCGAGCACCGGAGTGACGCCTTCGTCAGTCATGTATGCGCCCACACCGAGATTTACTTTTTGCGGGCGGGGATCCTGGCGGTAGCGCTGCGTCACGCCAAGGATCGGATCGGCAGGAGCAGCAACGAGGCTGCTGAACAAAGCATCGGACATATGCATCCCTGTTTAGTTGTTGTTGAAAATTTATCGTCCAATTTGTCCGGTCGGCTGCAAACGCGTGTCGGAGCCGACGGCAACAACTAATATTAGACCTTTGGTGTGCGTACGGTTTGTTCCAAGAGGCGGAAATTATCAAATTGCGCACTCAATGCATTCGTAGAGAAGTGTTTTCGTGACTCAGATTCTGACTTTTGAGCATTCTCCGTTTGAGCTGCATGCGGAGTTCGATCCCGCAGGGGATCAGCCCACGGCCATCGCCCAACTGACCGAAGGACTGCGCGAGGGGTACAGCGCACAGACGCTTTTGGGCGTGACGGGGTCGGGCAAGACCTTTACCATGGCCAACATCATTGCGCGCCTGGGGGTGCCCGCCATCGTGATGGCGCCCAACAAGACGCTCGCCGCGCAGCTTTACAGCGAAATGCGCGAGTTCTTCCCGAACAACGCCGTCGAATACTTCGTTTCGTACTACGACTATTATCAGCCCGAAGCCTACGTACCGGCCCGCGATCTCTTCATCGAAAAGGACTCGGCCGTCAACGAGCACATCGAGCAGATGCGACTGGCCGCCACCAAGTCGATTCTCGAGCGCCGTGACACCGTGATCGTGGCAACGGTCTCGGCCATTTACGGCATCGGCAAACCCGAGAGCTACACGCAGATGCGTCTGATTCTGCGTACGGGCGACACCAAGGAGCGCAAGGATCTCATCAGTCAGCTCGTGAAGATGCAGTACAAACGCAACGACATGGAATTTTTGCGCGGTACTTTCCGCGTTCGCGGCGACACGATCGACATCTTCCCTGCGGAACACGCCGAGGTGGCCGTACGCGTGGAGCTTTTCGACGACGAGGTTGATGCGGTGGTGCTCTTTGATCCGCTCTCGGGGCAGGTGCGTCAGCGTGTGCCGCGCTTTGTCGTGTATCCGGCGAGCCACTACGTGACGCCGCGCGACGAAATCGTTCGGGCGATGGAGGGCATCAAGGCCGAACTCAAGGAGCGGCTCGAGGTGCTCTACCGAGACAACAAGCTCGTGGAAGCCCAACGCCTGCAGCAGCGCACGCTGTTTGACTTGGAGATGCTCGATCAGGTGGGCTTTTGCAAGGGCATCGAAAACTATTCACGCCACCTCACGGGACTGGCTCCCGGGGAAGCGCCGCCTTGTCTCATTGACTATCTGCCTGCCGACAGCATCATGTTTTTTGACGAAAGTCACGTGATGATGGGGCAGCTCGGGGGCATGTACCGCGGCGACCGTTCCCGCAAGGAAACGCTTGTGCAGTACGGTTTTCGCTTGCCCTCGGCTCTGGACAACCGACCGCTGAGGTTCGATGAGTTCGAGCGCAAGATGCGCCGTTCGATTTTCGTGTCGGCTACGCCGGCCGCGTACGAACTGGAAAAGAGCGCGCAGGTCGTCGAACAGGTGGTGCGTCCCACGGGGCTTGTGGATCCGGAAGTGGAAGTGCGTCCGGCACTCACGCAGGTCGACGATGTGCTTTCCGAAGTCAACGAACGGGCTGCGGCGGGCGAGCGCGTTTTGGTGACGACGCTTACCAAGCGCATGGCAGAAGAACTCACCGAGTATCTGCGCGAACACAACGTGCGCGTTCGTTACCTGCATTCGGACATTGATACGGTCGAGCGTGTAGAAATCATCCGCGATTTGCGCGCCGGTGTCTTTGACGTGCTCGTGGGCATCAATCTGCTGCGAGAAGGTCTGGACATTCCCGAAGTGTCGCTGGTGGCCATTCTCGACGCGGACAAGGAAGGCTTTTTGCGTTCGACCCGCTCGCTCATCCAGACCATCGGCCGAGCGGCTCGAAATGTGCGCGGCAAGGCTATTCTCTATGCCGACACGATGACCGACTCCATGCGTCAGGCCATCGACGAAACCGAGCGACGACGCGCCAAGCAGCAGGAATACAACCGCGAGCACGGCATAACGCCCAAGAGCGTCGTCAAGCAAGTGCGCGACATCATAGACGGCGTCTACAGACCGGACGCAAGCGCACAGGACGAGGGCAAACTCAAGGGGCTCGACATCAAGGACGACAAGAGTCTTGCCAAGGAAATCAAGGAAACCGAAAAGAAGATGCTTGCCTGTGCGCGAGACCTCGACTTCGAGCAGGCGGCCGTCTTGCGCGACCGCCTCGAAGCCTTAAAGCGCCTAGCTTTCGGTACCGACGGCAAGACGAGCCTGGAAGAGCACGTCTAGCGAGAAAGAAGACGTACAGCCAGTTCGGGCAACTCGCTCACATGCCGGGCCAGCGCTGCCGCTCCCCAGTCGGAGACGGCGGCGCCGCTGCCGGTGTAGCCCCAGGTGGCGGCAATGAATGGCACTTTCGCATTGGCGGCGGCCTGTGCGTCGCGCGCGTCGTCTCCCACGTAAACGGTTTCAGCAGCCGAATAACCCAGCGTCGCCATGGCGTGCAACAGCGCATCGGGCGCGGGCTTGGGCGCGGGAAAGCTTTGTCCCGACAAAATGCAGGCTGCGTGTCGGGCAATGCCTTTGGCTTCGCACAAGGGGCGGGCCAATTCAATGGCTTTGTTGGTCACGATGCCCCATGCCAGTCCCATTTCGGTCAACCGTGCGAGCATGTCGGGCACTCCCTCAAAGGGCGTGCTGTCCTGCACCATGATCTGTGCGTAGTGCTCCAGAAAATCACGCCTGCTTGCTTCAAAGGCGCTTGCCGTGGGGGGCATGCGGAGTCCCGCCCAAATCATTCCCGCTGCTCCGCTGCCGCAGTGCTCGCGAAGTGCTTCGTAGGGAAGAGGCGCCAGTCCCGCGCGAGACCTCAGGAAATTGGCAGAGTTGGCCAATCCCGGGGCGCTGTCCATCAAAGTTCCGTCCAGATCAAACAAAATCAGTCCGCGCATGAGCGTTGTTCCTTGTGTTCGGCAGGTCCAAAGAAAAGCCCCGCACAACAGAGAGGATTGTACGGGGCTGCCATCAGCTTAAGAAATCGATCCGATTAGGATTTCTTTCCGAAGCCCGTGACGTGCAGGGCACGCAGGATGTTTTGCGGACCGGTGTGCGAGGCGGGCTTTTCGAGCTTGGCGCCGGATTTGCCTTCGCTCTTGTCGTCCGTCTTGGCTCGGTCGCACAGCTCGTTGAGCTCGTGCTGGAGCACGGCCACGATGCTGTAGCGGTTGACGAGCTCGCGGGCAAACTGCAGGAAGTTGAGGTAGAGCTCACAGCCGCGCATCGAGATGTTTTCCGTGGCAATCGACGAGAGCAGGTTTTCCTGCATGCGGTCGATTTCAAGGATGATGTCGTTGCCGTTGAGCTTCACCGACTCGAGCGCATGGCGGCCCTTGACGGCGCGGCCGAGCTTTTGCAGGTCGCTTGCCAACTGGATCAGATTGGCCTTGAGTTCACCCTTGTAGACGCGGTGACGGTTGGCAATGTGGTCCTTTACCGTCGTCGTAAGCTTTTGCAGGTTGCTTCCCACTTCACGCATGCCGGTGTATGCGCGGTAGTAGCAGTAACGGGCATCGCGGTCGAGCTTGGTGTCGGACTTGCGCTGCTGGGCCATGTCGTAATAGACACTGCGTTCGCGGCTCAACAGGTCGAAGAAATCAGCCGACTCGCTCTTGATCTTGCGAAGCGCCGATTCGTTGTCGTTGAGAAACGCCTTGACGGTGGCTTCGTACAGATCCACGGTGTGCTGCAGATGCAGGCCGACCGTGTCGTTGATGGCGTCGCGTACCGAGTAGCAGTCGTCGTTTTTGAGGTGGCGTTCCTTTTGCTCGGCGGAATGCGACTTAAGGAAGTTGGAGCGAATCAGCAGCGTGATCGCAAAGAGCATCAGCGCGATCATCATGTAGGTGCCGCCCATCATCGCCATCCAGCAGACCAGGGCTGCGGCCGAGCAGGCGGTAAAGGCGGTGAGGAACCAGCCGCTGATCACGGTGAGTACGCCGGAAATGCGGTAGACGGCCGTTTCACGGTCCCAGGCGCCATCGGCAAAGCTCGAGCCCATGGCGACCATGAAGGTCACGTAGGTGGTGGACAAGGGCAGCTGCAGACTGGTTGCAGAGGCAATCAGAATGGAACTGAGGACCAGGTTGACGGATGCGCGGACATAGTCGAAGGGCAGCGGCTGTTCGTTGCGCTCGAGCTTACGGGGCTTGAAGCGGGAATGCAATGCTCCCTGAAGGCGCATCGGCAGAATTTGACGGATGACCGATCCGAGCGTCATGGAGCTGCGCACGATCATGCGGCCGGGCAAGGAGCTGCCGAACTGTTCGTGTTCACCCTGCTGGCTCGAAGAGAGGTTGATGGAAGTCTGAACCACGCGGTGGGCTTTCTTGGAGAACCACAGCGTGAGCACCATGACCAAACCGGACAGGAGCAAGAAAATTGTGGCGGCCTTGCTGCCTTTTTCGGCAAGGCTAGTCATCATGAAGGTGTCGCCGTCGGTGCCGTTGGCCATGAAGTCGCGTACGGCATCAAGAGCGGCAAGCGGCACACCGACGAAGTTCACCAAGTCGTTGCCGGCAAACGCGAAAGCAAGCGAGAAGGTACCGCTCAGAATGACGATTCGGAAGATGTTGAAGTTGATTGTCCAAAGCAAAATGGAGAACAAAATGGACAATCCGATGAAGAGCGTCAAAAGGATGGCGGAGGTGTTGGCGTCGATCCAGGCGATCCATTCGGGTTGCATGAAGCTGGCGCCTTTGGCGCCTTTCATGACGAGGAAGTAGAAGATGGCCGTGATGCAGAAGCCGCCGAAGATGCCGCCGATGCGGCGATACATGGCTTCAAAGTGGAAGGTAAAGAGCAAACGCATCAGGTATTGCACGACCATGCCCGAGACGAAGGCAACGCCTACGGAAACCAAGATACCTGAGATGATCGTCAGTGCCTTGGCGGTGTTGATGTAGTCAACAACGGCCGCGAAGCTGCCGTCGGCAACGTAAATCTTGTAGAGAGCGGCGGCAAGGGCGCTGCCGAGCAGCTCGAAGATGATGGAAACGGTGGTGGAGGTGGGCAGACCCAGGGAATTGAAAGTGTCCAGCAGAAGCACATCGGCGATCATGACGGCAAAGAAGACAATCATGATCTCGTTGAATGTGAACATCTGCGGATGAAAGACGCCCGAGCGAGCGATTTCCATCATCCCTGAGGAGAAGGTGGCGCCGAGAAGAACGCCGAAGCTTGCCACCCACATCGTGGTACGGAAACGCGCGATGCGGCAGCCTAAAGCGGAATTAAGGAAGTTGACGGCGTCGTTACTGACGCCTACGAACAAGTCAAAGCACGCCAGCACGGCCAGAAAGCCGAGGACGACCAGATAAAAATCAGACATTTGAGCACGGATGGGTTGTTGACAACTTAATAGAAAAGTTTTGCAGATGTTTATGACAGATTTATGACAAAGCTGTCATCAAATCGTCATTGAGTTGTCATACAAGCCTGCCGCGCTTGCAAAAAAAAGCCTGCGGTAGGGACTTTCCGCAGGCTTTGAAGACGAAAAACCGAAGTTCGTCAGGCAAGCGAGGCCTTTTTAGTTTTGCGCTTGGCTGCCGCACGCGCTTTACTCTTGCGCTTGGCGTCCTTGGCGCTCGAAGGTTTGCCCAAAGCGAGCTTCTTTTTCTTGTCGGAGGGTTTCTTGATGCCGCGGGCGCCGGGGTCGGACTTGGCGCGCAGCTGAGCGAGCCCGATGTCCTCTTCAGTCTTTTCGACGGGCGGGCGATAGAAGACGAGCATCTTGCCGATGGCCTGGATGCGGGCGGCGCCAAGCTCTGCGGCGACCGTGTGATAAATTTCGTCGCGTTCTTCGCGATCGTCTCCGGCTACGTGCACCTTGACGAGACCGTGATCGTCGAGCGCGCGCTCGATTTCCTTTAAGACGGCCTGCGTCATTCCCTTTTCTCCGATCAGCACGAGCGGATTCAAGTGATGGGCGTCGGCGCGCAGGCGCAGTCTTTCGTTACGCTCTAAAACTAGTTCTGTCATTGTTGAATTGCGTCTTTGTACCTAAAAAAGTCGTGTAGGACGCATTTTATCTGACTAACGCCAGAAGACCGTCTGTATGAGTTGGAGGATGAATGTCGCTAAAATGCGGTGTCATTAAGAATGAGCCGGCAGGCTCGGATCGTCTGTGAAGTGAGTTCCCATTGGGAATCAGCAACAGAAACCCAGCTGCAGCAGGCCCTGCCTGTTAGCAGGAATCCCCCAGCAGAAATCCCCCGACGTGAGCCGGCGGGAGGACGTCAATTGTTTTCATGCCCAAATCCCTAAAAAAACTACGTTCCAACCGCGCTTGGATTGAGCGCCATATCAACGACCCTTTCGTCAAGAAGAGCCGTCGCGAGGGTTATCGCGCCCGTTCCGTCTATAAACTCACGGAGCTGGACGATACCGAACATCTTTTTCGTCCCGGCATGAACGTGGCCGATCTCGGCAGTGCCCCGGGCAGCTGGACGCAGATCGTTCGCGAGCGACTCACGGACAAAAACGGCGAATTGAAGGGCCGCATCATCGCCATGGACATCCTGCCGATGGAGCCCATCGACGGCGTGACATTCCTGCAGGGGGACTTTCGCGAACAGGAAGTGGCCGACAAGTTAAACGAGATTCTCGGAGGCGACAAGCTCGACGTCGTGATCAGCGACATGGCGCCGAATCTCTCGGGCATTGCGATGGTTGACGCCAATGCCAGTCTGCTTCTCAATGAACTCGCGCTTGACTTTGCCGTCGAGCACCTCAAGCCCGAAGGCGTGTTCGTCACGAAGGCCTTTCAGGGGTCGGGCTACTCCCAGTTCATTGAAAACTGTAAGAAGCATTTCGTGAGTGTGGCTCAGCGCAAACCTGAAGCAAGCCGCAATTCAAGCGCGGAAATGTACGTGGTGGCACGTCGCCTGAAGAACAAGTGAGCGTGAAGCAAACTTTGTTAACGAATCTCACGCACGTGCGCTCGGCATTTGAGCGTCTTTTGCGATAGGCTTAACGTGCTTTGGTGTCGGCGGTTTTTACGCTCGCTGTTGATTGCAGACAAAGAGCGCCGACAGCTTCATATTTGATTTACGTATTCGAGACAGGACGGCCTTGCACGGCAAGACCGTCCGCGCATGACAGAGGAATATCTTGGACAACAGAATGATCGGCCGCGTGGCGGTCTGGTTGCTCATCGCATTTGTGCTCTTTACCGTCTTCCGGCAGTTTGACAACACGGCCACAGCGCCCATGAACGCCGAGCAGACGAGCTACACGCAGTTCATGCAGGACGCCAAGGACGGCAAGATTCGCCGCGTGGACGTGCAGGGCCGCAAGATCACGGTGACGCCCGTCGAAGGCGCTTCCTACGTGATCACCAGCCCGGGCGACCTGTGGATGGTTGACGATCTGCGTAAAAACGGCGTGCAGGTCTTCGGCAAGCCCGAAGAAGAACCGTCGTTCCTGCAGACGATTCTTGTGAGCTGGTTCCCGATGCTGCTTTTGATCGGCGTGTGGATTTTCTTCATGCGTCAGATGCAGGGCGGCAAGTCGGGCGCTTTCTCGTTCGGAAAGAGCAAGGCGCGCATGCTTGACGATTCGGCCAATAAAGTGCGCTTTTCCGATGTGGCCGGTTGCGACGAAGCCAAGGAAGACGTGCAGGAAGTCGTGGAGTTTCTGCGCGATCCGTCGCGTTTCCAGCGCTTGGGCGGCCATATTCCGCGCGGCATTTTGCTCGTGGGCTCGCCCGGTACCGGTAAGACCTTGCTTGCCAAGGCTATTGCCGGCGAAGCCGGTGTGCCGTTTTTCTCGATTTCGGGTTCCGACTTCGTAGAAATGTTCGTGGGCGTGGGCGCGGCTCGCGTGCGCGACATGTTTGAAAACGCCAAGAAGAACGCTCCGTGCATCATCTTCATCGACGAAATCGATGCGGTGGGCCGTCAGCGCGGTGCAGGTCTCGGCGGCGGCAACGACGAACGCGAACAGACTCTCAACCAAATGCTCGTTGAAATGGACGGCTTTGAAACCGGCACCAACGTCATCGTGATTGCCGCAACCAACCGTCCCGACGTGCTCGACCCGGCGCTGATGCGTCCGGGCCGCTTCGACCGCCAGGTCGTGGTGCCGCTGCCCGACATCCGCGGTCGCGAACAGATTCTCAATGTGCACATGAAGAAGGTGCCCATCGGCCCCGACGTGCAGCCCGACGTGATCGCGCGCGGCACTCCGGGATTCTCCGGCGCCGATCTTGCCAATCTGGTGAACGAAGCCGCTCTCTTTGCCGCCCGCCGCAACGGCCGCGTGGTGGAAATGAACGACTTTGAACTTGCCAAGGACAAGATCATGATGGGTGCGGAGCGCCGCTCTATGGTGATGACCGAGGACGAACGCAAAAACACGGCCTATCACGAATCCGGTCACGCGTTGGTGGCAAAGCTTCTGCCCAAGTCCGATCCGGTGCACAAGGTGACGATCATTCCGCGCGGCAGAGCGCTTGGCGTAACGATGCAACTGCCCGAAGAGGACCGCTACTCGTACGATCGCGACTATCTGCTCACCCGCATCGCCATTCTCTTCGGCGGACGCATTGCAGAAGAAGTGTTCATGAATCAGATGACCACGGGCGCGAGCAACGACTTTGAACGCGCTTCGCAGCTGGCCCGCGACATGGTGATGCGCTACGGCATGAGCGACAAGATGGGCGTCATGGTCTATGCCGAAAACGAGGGCGAAGTGTTCCTCGGCCGTTCGGTGACGAAGACCACGCACATCTCGGAAAAGACTATGCAGGCGGTTGATGCTGAAATCCGCCGCATTCTCGACGAGCAGTACAAGCGTGCGCGCGAGCTCATCGAAGGACATCAGAAGGAAATGCACCGCATGGCCAAGGCCCTTCTCGATTGGGAAACGATTGACGGCGACCAGATCGACGACATTCTCGCGGGCAACGAACCGCGTCCTCCCAAGTCTCCGGTGACGGGATCGGCCAAGCCCGAACCCCGCAAGGAAGAGAAGGTCGAGGAGCCCGTGCAGGAAGCCCAGGCTCCCGCTGACGAGGCGAGTGCTGAAGCTCCTGCTTCGGATAAGGACGAACCGAGATAATTAGGGTGAAATGACTGAATGACGGCGGGCCGGTCCCGCCGTTCTTTTTGAAAGGATAGACGGTGCAGAAAGACAATTTCGAGCGTGCGACGACGTGGCAGTGCCGTGACCGCGTGATGGATCTGTCGCGGCCTCTGATCATGGGTATCGTGAACGTGACGCCCGACTCGTTTTCCGACGGCGGTACGCACAACGAATTTGAAGCGGCCGTGGCCTGGGGCAAGCGTCTGGCTGAGCAGGGAGCCGACATTTTGGACGTGGGCGGCGAGTCGACGCGACCCGGAGCGGCTGAAGTCAGTGTGGAAGAGGAAATTCGCCGCGTCGTGCCCGTGGTGCGCGAGCTCGCCCGAGAGGGTTTCGCCGTGTCGGTTGACACAAGTAAGCCCGAGGTGATGCAGGCCAGTCTCGAAGCCGGCGCCTGCATTCTCAATGATATTCGCGCCTTTGAACTGCCCGGCGCCGAAGAGGTGGCCGCACAAAGCGGCGCAGGGCTCGTGATCATGCACATGCAGGGAACGCCGCAGACGATGCAAAACCGCCCCGATTACGAGGATCTGCTGGGCGAAATCGAAGCGTACCTCAAGGCCCGCGAAGCGGCTCTTCTGGCTAAGGGCGTGCGGCTCGAGCAAATTTGCTGGGACGCGGGTTTCGGTTTTGGGAAGACGTTTGAGCACAATTTCAGCATTCTCAAGCACACGGAGCGCTTTGTCGCCGGCGGCCGCCCCTATCTGATGGGACTTTCTCGCAAGACTTCGATCGGCGCAGCGGCCAACCAACCCGATCCTTCCAAGCGCATCGTCTCGAGCGTGGCGGGCGCTTTGCTTGCCGCCGAACGGGGCGCGCAAATCGTGCGCGTGCACGACGTGAAGGAAACGCGTGAGGCCTTTGACGTCTGGCAGGCCATGCAGGCAGCTCGCTAAAATTAAAAGATTCGAGTTTTGCAGCAAGCGCCGCGGGCGTTTGACGAAAGGATTGAGAAAAATGGCAAGACAGTTCTTTGGAACCGACGGCGTGCGCGGCACGGTGGGTGAAGCGCCGATTACGCCCGACTTCGTGCTTCTGCTCGGGCAAGCGGCGGGACGCGTGTTTGCGCGCCGCAGCAAGACGGCTCACGCCACGGTTTTAATCGGCAAAGACACGCGCGTGTCGGGCTATATGCTCGAAGCTGCTCTTCAGGCGGGCTTTTCCGCTGCGGGCGTCGACATTGTTTTGTGCGGTCCGGTTCCGACGCCTGCTGTTGCCTATCTGACGCGCGCCTTGCGGCTGGACGCGGGCGTCGTGATCAGTGCCAGTCACAACCCGTACCACGACAATGGCATCAAGTTCTTCTCAGCCGACGGGACGAAATTGCCCGATGCCGTAGAGGAAGAAATCGAAGCCGAAATCACCAAGGGCTATCAGTGCGTAGCAAGCGACGCGCTCGGCAAGGCCTATCGTCTGGACGACGCCTGCGGGCGTTACGTTGAGTTCTGCAAGAGCACCTTCCCGACGGGGCTGGACCTCAAGGGAATGAAGCTTTACCTCGACTGTGCTCACGGTGCGGCCTATCATGCGGCGCCTTCCGTTTTCCACGAACTCGGTGCCGACATCGTCTCCGACGGCGTCGAGCCCGACGGCTTTAACATCAACCGAGGCGTCGGCGCGACGCACACCGACGATCTTGCCGAACGCACTTCCAAGGCCGGTGCCGATCTGGGGCTGTCGTTTGACGGTGACGCCGATCGCCTGATCATGGCCGACAGCAAGGGCAACGTTTACAACGGCGACGCGCTTTTGTATGTCATGGCGCGAGAACGCATTGAGGCGATGGGTAAGAAATCGGGTGTCGTGGGCACGCTGATGACCAATTTCGCGTTGGAAAAGCGCTTTGCGGAACTTGGCATTCCCTTTGAGCGTGCCAAGGTGGGCGATCGCTATGTGATGGAAAGGCTGCTGGAAAAGGGGTGGCTCTACGGCGGCGAAAGTTCCGGCCATCTGATTGCTCTTGACTGCCAGACCACGGGCGACGGCATCGTCAGCGCTCTGCAAGTTCTCGCGGCCGTCGTCTCAAGCGGCAAGACGCTTGCCGAACTCACGGCCGATCTGCAGCTGATGCCGCAGGTTCTCATCAACCGACGCATCGCCAAGGGCTACGATTGGAAAGCCAACGAGAAGTTTGCCGCCGAGATCAAGGCGTGCGAGGCGGAACTTGCCGATCGCGGTCGCGTGCTGATTCGTCCGTCGGGAACAGAACCTCTGCTTCGCATCATGGTTGAAGCCAGGGATAAGGCTCTGGCGCAAACGCTGGCCGAACGCATGGCGCAGGCGCTGGACTGAGAAAATCCTCCGCACCAACGAAAACGGGACGCAAATGCGATGATTTGCGTCCCGTTGTCTTTTATCTGCTTCCGGGCAAGGGAAAGAAGCCGAAGGTTCTTTCCCGATGCATCGGTTGAAGTCAAGCGATTAGAACTTGTGCTTCAGACCGCAGTTGACCTGAACCCAGGAAGGATCGTAGCTGTTGCCCTTGGAGGTGTCGATGCTGTCCTGCAGGTAGCCGGCACCCATGTAGACGGTGGTGCGCTTGGAGAGGTAGTACTCGTAGCCGGCACCGACCATGAAGCGCTTGAGGTCCTGATCGACATCAGAGGTGACAGTTGTGCCTTTATTGTCGGAGGAGGCATCCAAGTAGCCGAGGGTGGTCTTGACCTTGCCGTTGCCGACCGGAATGTCCACGCCGAGCATCACGGACCAGCCGTTGGCGTCACCGAAACCACGATTAACGTACTTGTCATTGCTATCCTTGAAGTTGCCCATGCGGCCCCAGTCGCCACCGAAGCTGCTCGAGCCGACAGCCTTGGCGTTGTCGAACCAGTGCACGCCGAGGTAGGACTTGGCAAAGCCGCAGTCGTAGTTGACGGCAGCCGTGATCGTGATCTGGTCGTCTTCGGTGTCAAAGGAATTGTTGTCGCCGAAGCTGGCCTTGTTCAGCACGTCGACAGCGCCGTACAGGCTCAGACCGCCGTTGTTGTAGGTCACGGCAGCGGCGTAGTAGCGGTCGCGCGAGGATTCGTTTTCGTAGGTCTTGTCTTCTTCGTTACCCATGCCGTACAGCACCCAGACTTCAGCGCCGGCGAAGTTCGGGGTCTTGTAGTAAACCATGTTGTCCATACGGGTCGGACGATAGGCCTGCATGTAGCTCTGAACGCCGACGTCACCCCAGCCCGTACCGAAGGAGGAGAAGTAGCCGCCCAGACCGGTCGTGCCGGAATCGTTGGCGAGCGTGCTCAGACGGCCCATACCGAACTTACCGAAGCCGCCTTCGATGTAGATGCTCGATTCACGGTTAAAGAGTCGGTCGTCGCCCATGGCGCCGGTGTCGGAGTTAAAGCCGTTTTCGAGGATGAAGCCGACCGTCAGGCCGTTGCCGAGTTCCTCGACGCCCTTGAGGCCGAAGCGGGAGCCGGAGCTCTGACCGGACATCATGCCGAAGCTGTTGTCGGCATTGTCGGTCAAAGTGGAGTAGTTGTCGTCGTTGTAGGAGTTGTAGGCAAAGCCGGTATCGATGATACCGTACAGCGTCACGGACGCTGCGGAGGCGCTGCACATTGCCGCGGCAGCAGCCAAACCAACCAAAGTCTTTTTCATGATTGACGTTCCTGGGAAAGAAAGCCGAAAAAATAAATGACGGTGTGTGAAATTACTTCTTCTTCGGAACAGTGACGCTGCCCCGAGCACACACAACAAGAGAAAGTGCACAATCGCAGAGAATCCTTGATGCGGCTCTTTCTATTTTTGGTGCCTCAAGCGAGGACTCGGACGTGAGGATACGGATTATTTGTTTCAGTTCAAGTACAGATTCATGAAAAGTCCATGACGAATTTTTCATGTTAAATTTTTGTAACTGATTGATTTTATTGAAGAAATAACTTATTTTCGGTTGGCGGAAATTGTTAGGGGCAGTAGGACGTTTAACTTAGTGCTGAGGTAGAAAAACAACACTTTCGGCGTCCGCTTTTTTTGCTTTTTTGTTCCAAAACAAAGGAGTCTTTTTCCTTTACGGGCAAAACGACTCTCTTTTGCGGCACAGCGAAAGATTCGGAAGGACGGTCTCAGAGCGATGTTCCGGGAATTGTTTCCGAACAAAGCCTTTCCTGTAAAATTCCCCGAATCGTTGCGGGTGCAAAGCCCGCGGTTTTGTTGCGCCCGAAAATTGGGCGTACTGCTTATCGGATAAGACACATTTTTTATGAAACCCGACACCTACATGACGGCCGCCGAGATTCGCACGGCTTTTTTGAAGTTTTTCGAGAGCAAAGGCCACCCCATTGTGGCTTCGAGTCCGGTGATCCCTCAGGACGACCCGACGCTGCTTTTTACCAACGCGGGTATGAATCAGTTCAAGGACAACTTCCTCGGTCTTGACAAGAGCCTGAAGCGTGCCACCACGGCTCAGAAGTGCATTCGCGCCGGCGGCAAGCACAACGACTTGGACAATGTCGGGTATACCGCGCGCCACCACACGTTCTTCGAAATGCTCGGTAACTTCAGCTTCGGCGACTACTTCAAACGCGAAGCCATTGCCTGGGCCTGGGAACTCCTCACGCAGGTCTACAAGCTTCCGGCCGAACGTCTCTGGGTGACGGTCTACATCGAAGACGACGAAGCCTACGACATTTGGAACAAGGAAATCGGCGTGCCGGCCGAGCGCATCGTGCGCATCGGCGACAACAAGGGTGCCCGCTACATGTCGGACAACTTCTGGATGATGGGCGACACCGGCCCTTGCGGTCCGTGCTCGGAAATCTTCTTTGACCGCGGCCCCAAGATCCAGGGCGGCCCTCCGGGAAGCCCCGATGAAGACGGCGACCGTTACATGGAAATCTGGAACCTGGTGTTCACGCAGTTCAACCGTGATACCGCCGGCAACATGAATCGTCTGCCCAAGCCCAACATCGACACGGGCATGGGCCTGGAACGTCTTGCTTCCGTTCTGCAGGAAGTCGACACCAACTACGATATCGACCTTTTCCAGAATCTGATGCGCGCCGCCAAAGAAGCCGTTGAAGCGGCCGGCGCCGAAAACGTGGATCCCCAGAGCCCGTCTCTGAAGGTCATCGCAGACCACATCCGTTCCTGCGGCTTTGCCGTTGCTGACGGCGTCAAGCCCGGCAACGAAGGTCGCGCTTATGTGATCCGCCGCATCTGCCGCCGCGCGATCCGCCACGGCTACAAGCTGGGCGCCCGCGGTCTGTTCTTCTACAAGTTGATCGAACCGCTTGCCCGCGAAATGGGCGACATCTATCCGGAAATCAAGAATCCGAAGATTGCCGAAGTGATCCGCGCGGAAGAAGAACGCTTCCTGCAGACGCTCTCCAACGGCATGCAGATCCTTGACGAGGCCATGGCCGAATGCAAGGACGGCGTGCTGCCCGGCGACATCGCCTTTAAGCTGCACGACACCTACGGCTTCCCGGTGGACCTCACGGGCGACGTGTGCCGTGAGCGCGGTCTGACGGTCGACACCGAAGGCTTTGAAGCTTGCATGCTTGAGCAGAAGAACAAGGCTCGCGCCGCAGGCAAGTTCAAAATTGCCGCCGACGTGCTCTTTACGGGCGACAACAACGAATTCGTGGGCTACGACACGCTTGAGACGCCTGAAGCGAAGGTGCTTGCGCTCTACAAGGACGGCATTCAGGTCGAATCGGCTCAGGCCGGCGACGATGTGCTCGTTATTCTCGACAAGACCCCGTTCTATGCCGAAATGGGCGGCCAGGTGGGCGACACCGGCGTGCTCGAAAACGGCACGACGCTTTTGCAGGTGCGCGACTGCCTCAAGCTCAAGGCAAGCGTCTTCAGTCACGTTGCTCACGTCTGCGAAGGCGAAATCAAGACGGGCGACACGTTCAAGGCCGTGGTCGACGCCAAGCGCCGTGAGGCCATCATGCGCAACCACTCGGTGACGCACATCATGCACAAGGCGCTGCGCGAAGTGCTCGGAGAACATGTGGCCCAGAAGGGAAGCCTTGTGAACGACGCCGTCACGCGCTTTGACTTCCATCACGACAAGCCGATGACCGCCGATGAAATCCGTCAGGTCGAAGATATTGTCAACGCTGAAATTCTTGCCAACACGCCGGTGCAGTGTCGTGTGATGTCGCTTGAAGACGCCCGCAACAGCGGCGCGACGATGCTCTTTGGCGAAAAGTACGGCGAAACGGTGCGCGTTTTGAACATCGGCACCTCGGTGGAACTCTGCGGCGGTACCCACGTGTCCCGCACGGGTGACATCGGCGCCTTCAAGATCATCAGCGAAGCGGGCATTTCCGCCGGCGTTCGCCGTGTGGAAGCCGTGACCGGTCTTAACGCCGTTCGTCTGATGCAAGACAATGCCGAGCTGCTTGCGACGGCTGCCGCCAAGTTCAAGGCGCCGGCTCAGGAACTGCCCGAAAAGATTGACCATTTGGGCGAAACCGTCAAGCGTCTGGAAAAAGAATTGGCAGAAGCCAAGGCCAAGCTCGCTGCCAAGCAGGGCGATGAAGCCTTGAGTGCCGCTCAGGACGTCAACGGCGTGAAGGTGCTGCTCACGACGCTCGAAGGCATTGATGCCAAGACCTTGCGCGAAACCATGGACAAGTTCAAGAACAAGTTTGGTTCGGCCGTGATCGTTCTCGCGGTGACCGGCGGTGACAAGGCTCAGCTTTGCGCCGGCGTCACGAAGGATTTGATCGGCAAGGTGAAGGCGGGTGAACTCGTCAACTTCGTCGCGGCTCAGTGCGGCGGCAAGGGCGGCGGCAAGCCCGACATGGCCATGGCCGGTGCTTCTGACGTCAAGGCGCTGCCGGCGGCGCTTGAAAGCGCACGCGCCTGGATTGCCGAAAAGCTTGCCTGATCATCATGACTGCAACGCTGGACTGCTGCGGGATGAAGTGCCCGCAGCCGGTGCTCAAAGCCAAAAAGGCTCTCAAGGATGTGGAGGTCGGTGAGGCGCTTGAAGTGCTCACCGACGATCCGCATGCGATCGAGGACTTGAAAGTCTTCTGCACGCAGGGCGGGCACACCGTGGTGAGTCAGGAAACGGACGAGCAAGGTAAGACGCGTCACGTGATTCGTAAGGAACACTGAGACGCCTGAAATTTCGGCACATTCTTCGGCCTTTGTCGGGACGACCGGCGAAGGCCGAAGTTCTTTTTGTGGCGTCTAAAACTCGAACGTATAGAGCACGTCGAGACTTTGCGCGGCGCCGGAACTGGCTTCCACAAAGAGTCGGGCCAGAAGTCGGTAGCGCAGCGTCAGCGTGGCGATGGAGTCAAAAATGCCCATCGCGTACTTTACTTGCAGTCCGGGCAGAACGTAGCCGCTGACGACCACCTGAGAGTCGTTGCCCGTACCCGAAGTCGATACGTTCAGGTCGCTGATGCGAAGCATTTCTCCGATGCCCGAAACGAGCTGACCGGTCTGGGAAAGGCCCATGCCCAGAAGCGCCGAGGTGAGCATGGAGTTGTCACCGTCGTTGGATGTCTTCAGACCTTGGCCGCGCATGATGTAGGAGATGGCGTCGGCCTGCGACATGGCGGGATCCGTGAAGAGTTCCGTTTGAGGTGCGTCGCTCGGCCCCTTGATGCGGATGCCCGCCGTGACGTCGTCTTCGATGGCGTCCGGATTGCGGATGGCCTCAAAGTCAAGGATCGGCTTGTTGACGGGGCCGGCAAAGGTCAGGTTGCCTTTGTTGATCACGAGGTCCTGACCGTAGGCTTTGAAGGTGCCGTTTACCAGTTTGATGGTGCCGCTCAAGCCCAGATTCTGATCGTTCTGCGCAACGGTCACATCGCCTTGCAGTTCGCTTTTTAAGCCGAAGGCACTTAGGTTGACCTCATCGCCCAAATGGATCACAAGAGAGCTTTCGATCTGAAGCGGGGTGCGGACGCGAACGGCTACCTGATTGGCTTCGACGATTTCTTCGTCGGCCGAAGCGGAAATGGCGCCGGTAGGCAGGTCGTTGACGGTGATGCGCGCCTGGTTGATCTGAATGCTTCCTGAAAGGTTGAGGTTTTGCAGCGAGATGCTCGCCTGCACGTCGGGCGTGACATGCGCCGTGACGTAAGGCGGCAGGCTCACGCGCACTTTGTCGCCCTTGACGGCAACGCGAGCCGTCGGGTTTTCCGGGTCACTCCATTTTGCGTTGCCGGTGACGTTGATCTTGCCTTGGGCGGTCTGAAGATCGGCGATGAGTTCCGACTGATCGCCTTCGAAATGCAGCGTGACGTTGGACGGCTTCATGTCAAGCGGCACGGCCTGACCTTGTGCGGCAAAAGCGTCAAGCTTGATATCGCCGTAAAGCGCGGGCTTTTGCAATGTGCCTCGGGGCTGCAGTTCGGCCGAAAGGGTTCCGCTTGCCGAGAGTTGAGGCGAAAGCGAGGCAAGCACGGGATTGAACTGAGCGAGTTGCACATCGTCGACCGTCACGGAGCCTGAGAGCTGACGCTTTGTGAGAGGATCGGCTACGGCGATGTCGGCTTTCAATTCGCCTCCGTCTTTAAGTGACACCGTGCTTTGGATCTGCGCGGATTGAGGTTTGAAGTCGGCGGACAATTTCGTTTCTTTGAAGTGCAGCGTTTGACGCGAACCGTTCGTTTCGGCCGTCACCGAAATGCCGCGCCCGGCCACTTCTACATGCGCGACGGCGTGTTCGGGCGAGGGTTCGGTCCAGCTCACGGTTGCCGTTGCATCCGTGCGACCCTTGACATCAAGATCCGGCGGCAGGAGGTCTTTGATGAGAGAAAAGTCTGCGTTTTTGACGTCAAGCGCGAGACTGCCTTGTTTGCCGGCGTGAAGTTCTTCCCTGAGACAGACTTCAAGATTTTGCGAATTGCTCGACCAGCAGTGCGGCGAGAGCGAGGCCTGCGAGGCGTTTATGTTGAAGGCAAGCTTCGGTTTGTCGGCAGTCGTCCAGGTGCCGCGATCGGTTTTGAGCGCTGCCGAGACGAGTTCTCCGTTCCAATGAGTTCCTGATTCGTCGAGGTGACCGTCGAGGCGCGCATCAATGGCAACGGGAGAACCCTTGCTTGTCACCTGCAGCGTGTGCACGGACTGCGTGCCGGAGAAAGATGCGGAAATCGTTTTGAACGAAACCGAAGAGGCGGACAGATTGGCAGCACTGAGTTTTACGTCGGCCTTGGGAAGGCGCTCGCCTTTACTCTGTGTTGTCGTGACTTGAGCGGAAACATCGGCGCGCGCAAGCGACATGTCTCCGAACTGCAGCGAAGAGGCATGCATTTGGGCCGACAATTGAGGAATGGAAAGCGTACCGGTGAGTTTTCCTGAACCGGTGACACTGCCGCGCAGCGTTTTGTCGATGCGCGAGAGGTCGGGTGCGCTGACGCGAAATGCCCCGGAGAGTGTTTCCTTTTTCAATGCGGTATCGAGCTCAAGAGAGGCGTTGTCGGCTTTCAGAAGCAAGTTCTTGACAGCAAACGAGTCCGTGCCCTGAATGTGACCTGTGGTTTGTGCCGTGAAGGGCACATCGTTTAGCGAGGCTTTGACCGTAAGTGACGTGATGTCAACGGCCAAAGACCGGGGATCAAAGTCTGCTGCCGTTGAGGCCGTCAAGGCAAGTTCTGCCGATCCGTTTGTCTTGGGAGAATCTGCCGGGAGCAGTTTGCCCAGATCCTTGAGGTCGGACCAGGAGAGCGTGGCCGAGCCCGAAGCCGATGCCTTCTTGTCGGTCAAAGCGGCATGAAATGCGGAATGCAGCATGTTTTTGCCGATGCTTGCATCCAGCCGAAGGTCGGACAATGTGGTTTTCTTTCCTTGACCGGAGACGGAAAGGTCGGCAGGTCGGGCAAGAAGGGCAGAGGCGGCGCGAGTTGAAATCGAAAGATCGTAGGCGTCGTACGTACCCGCCAGTTTAACGTCGATGTTCTGAAGTTCTCCTTCGGTACCGATCAAGTCTTTGAGAGCAGTCAGATCCAAGTCGCCCGTTACAGCCAGTCGGAAAGCAGGATTGGCTTTGGCGGTTTCGATGTTGGCCTGAACGTTCAGGATCTTTTGAGCCGACGTTGTCTGAAGCCTCAGATTGGTTTCGGAGGTGAGATCAAAAGTGGCGGCGGCCGTGATCGGATAGGCGGACAAAGGAGCCTGACGCGCCGTCACGGCAGCGTCCAGTTTGCCTTTGGGGATGCCGCCGAGCGTCATTTCTCCCTTAACGGAGGCGTCAACTGCCGGATGCGCAGCGACGAGTTTGGCGATGTGAACGCTTTGAGGGGCGGCGGTAAATGTTGCCGAAAGCGTTTCGAGCACGGTTTCGTCGTTGAGTTTGACATCGGAAACCGAAAGCGCCTTTACGTCCACAGTAAGCGGCAGTTCGGGCACCGCAAAGGGCTCAAGCAACGGTTTGGCAAAAAGCGCGTTTAACGTTTCGACCAGCGGCTCAGGTTTTTCATCGGTAGCCTTCGGTGTTTCGGGCAGATGAACGGAGATGCCCGCCATATTCAGGTTCTCTGTTGTGACCGTGCCGCCGGCGGCAGAGGCGGCTAGAGACAGGTCACGAACCGCAACATCAAACGCATCGGACTGAACGTGCGTGTCGGTGAAACGCACATCCGTGAGCGCAACGGAAAACGGCAGAAAGATCGGTGCGTTGTCTGAGGCGGCGGTTTCGGTGGCGGATTCCTGGTTTTCAGCGAGAGCGACCCGGAGCCCTTCAACGTGGAGTTTCCTGATGTCGGCATGTCGTTCGAGCGGGCGCAGATTGGCGATCGAGAACTGCACTCGCTTAAGTTCAAGAGTTACTGGCGTCGTCTGATAGCGAATTTCTGATATGTCCGCATCAAAGAGTGTGCCGCTGACGTGGCCGACACTAAGCTCAGGCAGGAACTTTTGCGCGAGCGAAACGCCTGTTTGCAGCCCCCAGGGGGTGAGCGCAAAGACAACGAGACCGACACAAAGCACCAGCGGGACGGCCAGCGCGAAGCCGATGCATTTCAAAAGACGAGAAACTCTCATCACAACGCGCCTCCCAAACCGAAGTAGATCTTCCAGCTGTCCTCCGTGGGGTCGCCCACGGCCTTGGCCAGGTCGAGCTTGACGAGTCCGATGGGAGAAAGCCAGCGAATGCCGAAGCCCGCACCCTTCTTGATGTCTCCGAAATCGAATTCGTGACTCGATTGACCGGCATCGAAAAAGACTGCACCCCACCAGTTGCCGGTAACGTTGTATTGGTATTCGACGGAAACGGTGTACATCTTTGAGCCGCCTTCGAGTTCGCCCTTGTCGTTTTTCGGGGAAATGGATTCGTAGTCGTAGCCGCGGATGCTCAAGTCGCCGCCCACGAAGAAACGCAGATCGGGCGGCACCTGATCAAAGCTTCCCGACTCGATCCAACCCGCGGACCATCGGCCGATGAAGATGTGCGAGGGCCCGAGCGAGCGAACCCAGCTTTGTTGCGCGGTGAGCAGTACGAAGTCGATGTCGGAGCCCCAGGCGGTGTTGGAAACCGAAATCGCATAGCGCTGTGTGTCGCCCCAGGTCGGCAGAACGCCCCCTTTTTGCCGCGTACGCGAAAACGAAAGGGTGGGATAAATGATTTGCGTATTTGACGAATCACTGCCCTGCGTGAAGTTGTCGTAGAGCCAGTCGACGGAAATCTTGCGCGTCCAGCCTGAGTCAAGCAGCTGAAAACGGGCGGCGGACACGGCCGTCGACGACGAAGTCGTGTCGTTTAGGGTCGAATACTTGTAACCGCTTTGCAGGGCCCAGTAGTCCGAGAG
The DNA here is from genome assembly GCF_003472385.1 of Sutterella sp. AM11-39. Taxonomy (GTDB): domain Bacteria; phylum Pseudomonadota; class Gammaproteobacteria; order Burkholderiales; family Burkholderiaceae_F; genus Duodenibacillus; species Duodenibacillus intestinigallinarum. The sequence goes on from NZ_QRLV01000009.1 coordinate 27,036, forward strand.
AGGATTGGACTGACTCGGAATCTTGTAATTGAACTCGAATTCCTGCTCTTCGGGTGAAAGATCAGTGGCGGCCGTCAAACTGTGGCCTTTGCTGTTGAGCCATGGGCGAGTCCAGGACAGTTTTCCGTGAGGGCCGATGTCGGTGGCGTAGCCGATGCCGGTTTCCACCAGGTTTTCACTGCGGGGCGTGAGTGCGACATCAACGTCGAGCACGCGTTCGGGATCTTGCCTGGCTTTGTCAAACTGCATGGACATGACCACTGATCCGAACCAGTTGGTTTCAGTGAGCTTGCGGGAAAGATCGCCGTAGGTGTTGTAGTCGTAGGGTTGCCCCTCTTTAAACGGGATGAGCGAACGAAGATAGGCTTCGTCAATCTGCGAATTTTGAAAACTCACCTTCCCGAATTTGTAACGTTTGCCGCTGTCGTAAGCGAGGTCCCAGTATGCCGTGCCTTCACGGGGCGAAACCTTGAGGCTGTGTCTGGAAAACTTGCCGTCGAAATAGCCGAGTTCCAACGCCAGGGCCTGCACGGATCCTTTGAATTGCTCGTAGTCGCTGTGCAGTAGAGGACTTCCGGCTTTCGGAATCTGTTGCACGGCGAGATCAAATTCGGTTTCCTTGGTTAGGGGCCCCTGCAGATTGAGGTGAGGCTCGGTGAGGTGAATGCGCTCGCCCGGATCCACAATGACATTGACGGACGTGACGTCGCCCGAGTCGGCGCGAACCAGGTCAATCTTGACGCGGGGACGGTAGTATCCAAACGGTTTGATGCCGTCTTTGACGGCCGAAACCAGACGGCGCCTCACGGAGTAGGCGTCGTCATCTTTGCGCTGCATCAGGTGCGCGCGGACATTTTCGGTGAGTTCATCATTGAGCCCGATGAAATGGATGGAAATGTCGGCGGCGTAGAGCGCAAGGGGGCAAAGCGTCAGACAAAGGACGAGGTGTTTCTTCAAATGCGTACCGAAAGTAAAGGAAACGGTTGTCAAGCGCTCCAAGTCTAGCTTGGATTTGCGGGTTTTCCAGCAACAACTGTTAGCTAAAGCGCCCAGACCGGCAGGGCGACGACGTCGCTTGTGAGGTAGCGAGGCTCATCGCAAGTGCAGATCAGAGCGCCGGGACCTCGCTTGATGGTGTCGCCTTTGAGTACGCCGAAATTGTCGAGCATCTTGCGCTGAGGCGAAGCCGTCGATTTGATTTCGATCGGATAGTAAATGTCGCCTTCGCGAATCAGAAGATCAATCTCATTTTGCCGAGTATCGCGGTAGAAGTAGAAAAGAGGCTTTTTGCCGTTGTGCTTCCAGCTTTTGACAATTTCCATGACGACGAAATTCTCGAAAAACGCTCCGGCGTTATAGGCGTTTTTCAGAGCCGATGGACTTGGAGACTGGCACAGCCAGGCAGCCAAGCCGGTGTCGGTGAAGTAAAGCTTGCTTTTCTTGATGAGTGTTTTGCCGACGTTTTCGTAGAAAGGAGGCAAGAGATAGACAACGCCTGTAGCGACGGCAACGTTAAGCCAATCGCGGGCAGTTTCCGCCGCAACGCCGACGGCTTTTTGGATTTCGCCGATGGCAAATTCCTGACCAATGCGGCTTGCCAGTACGCTTAAGAAGCGCTCGAAATCCTCCACACGGCGTACTCCTGTCGAAAGGATGTCTTTTTCGATGTAAGTTCTCAAAAGACTGTCGAAAAAGGCATCTCGTTGATCCGGCTCGTCGTGAACCACTTCCGGCCAGGAGCCTTGCCAGATGATTTTCCAGAGTTCTTCCGCCGTGAGCGGATCAAGCGAGCCGCGCGTAAGCTCACCGGTCGGCATAAAAGGTTTTTGCTCCGGGCCTTTGCCTTGCAGCTCGTAGAGACTGAACGGAAAAAGCTCGAAGGATGCAACGCGGCCGGAAAGTGCTTCGGCGACCGCTTTCCTGAGACCGAGTTTTTGAGATCCGGTCAACCACACCAGGCCTCTTTCGTCCGTTTCATCGAGAATGGCTTTGATTTCCAAACCGAGGTCGGGAGCTCTCTGAAATTCGTCAACCAGCAAAGGCATCGGATATTGCTTGAAAAAGGCATCCGGAGCTTGTCGAGCCAGATCCAAAGCCTGATAGCGGTCGAGATTGACGTAGCGGCGATCTCCCTGCATGCGGCGCAGCATGGTGCTTTTGCCGACCTGTCGCATCCCGGTCACCATGACACCTTTGTAGCGCTGACTGGCCCGATTGATAACGGTTTCAATCGTTCGAGGCAAGTACGTAAAGTTGAGAGACATAGGCGTGGATGTTTGTGGAATTGAATGAAATAAAGAGTATGGTCTTGATTTTATCAAGAGTACGTTCTTGATTTCGTTCAAAAATTGCAGAAGCCTTGAAAATAAACGAAAAAAAGCGGTGACAGGAGCCTGAAACCTGTCACCGCACAAGGAAGATAACCCTAAGAAACCATCACGAACGCCAGGAGAACAACGTTGGTGAGAGGCTTGCAGCAGGTTCGACCCCAACGAACCCTTGTCTCTTCGGCTTTAAGCCTCTAGGTGTTTCTCAGTTGGTGGAACTATATCGCAAATAAGAATCATTCTCAACAAGTCTGACACAGGAAAATGTTTCTATTTGCAACAGCAAGAAGAGAGACTACAGGTGGCTTACTGTCACTTGTTTTGGTTGACTGTGTACGGCAGTGTGAGTTCATGTGTGGAAAATTTCTAGGAAAAACAAGCACAAAGTCGATCGGCTCTGTACAATGCGGGCTCCTTATCAATTTCTAATTTCTGGCCGGTAAAGCCAAAATGACTGTCGATTTACATCCTTCCTATCTCAACGGACAACATTTGTCCGACTACGACTTTGATCTCCCGCTTGAACTGATCGCTCAGTTTCCGCTTGCAGAACGCACGGCTTCCCGCTTGCTGCACGTGAGCGACGATGTGATCGAAGATCTTGTTTTTACGGATCTCAAGCATTTGCTTCGCCCTGGCGATCTGCTCGTGATGAACAACACGCGCGTAATCAAGGCTCGTCTGCGCGGCGTCAAGGAAACTGGCGGCGCCATTGAAGCCATGATCGAACGTGTGACCGGCGAAAACACCGTCATCAGCATGCTGCGCGCAAGCAAAAAGCCCAAGCCCGGTTCCCGCCTGATCTTCACGGGTGAAAACGCAGTTTCCTATGAAGCCGTCGTGGGCGGACGTCAAGGCGAATTTTTTGAGCTCACATTCAATGCGCCGGCGCTGACCGTTCTCGATGCCGTGGGCAAGGTTCCGTTGCCTCCTTATATTGAGCGCGACGCACAGGCTGCCGACGAAGGCCGCTATCAGACGGTGTACGCCAAGTATCCGGGGGCCGTTGCAGCGCCGACCGCGGGCCTGCATTTTTCCGAGGAGCTTCTCAAAGATCTGCGCGACATGGGCGTGCAGGAAACTTTCGTGACGCTGCACGTGGGCGCGGGCACATTCCAGCCGGTGCGTGAGGAGGATCTCTCCAAGCATCAGATGCACGCCGAGTGGTTTGAAATGAGCCAAGAGTGTGCAGATGCGATCAATCAGGCCAAGCGCGAAGGTCGCCGTGTGGTAGCCGTGGGCACCACCAGTCTGCGCGCGATCGAATCGGCGGCTCGAGATGACGGAACGGTTGAAGCCGGTACGATGGACACGCGACTTTTCATTGCGCCGGGCTATCGCTTCAAGGTCATTGACGCCATGGTGACGAACTTTCACCTGCCCAAGTCGACGCTGGTGATGCTTGTGTCGGCATTGGTCGGCAAGGAGCGCATCATGCAGGCTTATCGACACGCCATCGATGAAAAATATCGGTTCTTCAGTTACGGCGACGCCTGTTTCCTGGAAAGAACCCGCCACCACAACGAAACGGAGAACAACAATGGCGCTGCAGTTTGAAGTCTTGAAAACGGAAGGGGCGGCGCGCCGCGGCGTGATGACGCTCAATCACGGTGTGGTGCAAACGCCGGTGTTCATGCCCGTGGGTACCTACGGTACCGTCAAGGCGATGACGCCTGACGAGCTCGAAGGCATGGGCAGTCAGATCATCCTCGGCAATACGTTCCATCTTTGGCTTCGCCCGGGGCTTGATGTCATTGCCACGCACGGCGGGCTGCATCGCTTCATGAACTGGAATCGCCCGATTCTCACCGACTCGGGCGGTTTTCAGGTGTTTAGCCTTGGTCAATTGCGCAAGATTTCTGAGGAAGGCGTGCGCTTTGCTTCGCCCATCAACGGCGACAAGCTCTTTTTGACGCCTGAAGTCTCGATGCAGATTCAGAAGGTTCTGAATTCCGACATCGTGATGCAGTTTGACGAATGCACGCCCTACATGATCGGCGACCGTCCCGCGACCGAAAAGGAAGCGGCCGATTCGATGCGTCTGTCTCTTCGTTGGGCCAAGCGCAGCCGTGAGGAATTCGATCGCCTCGAAAATCCCAACGCGCTTTTCGGCATTGTGCAGGGCGGCATGTTCCCGAAACTGCGCGAAGAGTCGCTTGCGGGCCTGAAGGAAATCGGTTTCCACGGTTACGCCTTGGGCGGCTTGTCTGTTGGTGAACCGAAAGAAAAGATGCTTGCCATCATGGATGCCATCGTGCACCAGATGCCCGAAGACAAGCCTCGTTATTTGATGGGGGTGGGAACGCCCGAAGATTTGGTTGAAGGCGTTTCGCGCGGCATCGACATGTTTGACTGCGTGATGCCCACGCGTAATGCCCGCAACGGTTGGCTCTTTACCCGTTACGGCGACATCAAGATCCGCAACGCCAAGCACAAGAACGACACCCGTCCGCTCGATCCCTCCTGCACTTGCGCAACGTGCCGCGGCTACACCCGCGCTTACCTGCACCATCTGCAGAAGGTGAACGAAATTCTTGGCGCACGCCTCAATTCCATCCACAATCTGCATTTCTACGCCACGATCATGGCGGAAATGCGAAAGGCTCTGGAAGAAGGCACGTTTGCCGCCTGGAAGAAGAAGTTCTACGAAGACCGCGCCAAGGGAACCGACTGACGAAAGAAAAAAATCCCCCGATCAGAATCGAAAGCTGGCCGGGGGAATTTTTTTTCGAACGTTCCGATTACTGGAGACGGCTGCGGCGATCGCGGACGGCGTGAGCCAGGTTATTGAGCAAAACGACCGTGTCGTCCCAGCCGAGACAGGCGTCCGTGACGCTCTGGCCGTAGACGAGGGGCTTGTCGGGTTCGATCTTCTGGTTGCCTTCGACGAGGTTCGACTCGATCATGACGCCGATGATCGAACTGTTGCCGCCGGAAACTTGCTCGCAGATGTTGTTGACCACATTGATCTGTTCGCGGCAGATTTTGTGGGAATTGCTGTGGGAAGCGTCAATCATTACGATTTCGCGGTGGCCGTTGGCCTTGAGCATCTCACAGGCTTTGGCAACGCTTTGGGCGTCGTAATTGGGCTCTTTTCCGCCTCTGAGAATGATGTGACAGTCTTCGTTTCCGGTCGTGGTGACAATGGCCGAGATGCCGCCCTTGGTAACCGACAGGAATGAGTGGGAGTGTTCGGCGGCGCCGATGGCGTCGACGGCGACCTTGATGTTGCCGTCGGTGCCGTTTTTGAAACCGACAGGGCAGGACAGACCGCTGGCAAGCTGGCGATGCGACTGAGATTCGGTTGTGCGTGCGCCGATGGCTCCCCAACTCACCAGATCGGCAATGTACTGCGGCGTGATCATATCCAGGTATTCGACGCCGGTGGGAAGGCCGAGAGCCACAATGTCGCACAGCAGTTCACGGGCGACGCGCAATCCGTGATTGATGCGGCAGCTGCCGTCCATATCCGGGTCGTTCATCAGACCTTTCCAACCGACGGTTGTACGGGGCTTCTCGAAATAAACGCGCATGATGATTTCAAGGTCGCCTGCCAAGCGTCGACGCTCTTCGTTGAGCTTTTGCGCATATTCCATTGCAGCCTTGGGATCATGAATCGAGCAGGGGCCGACGATTACAAGAAGTCGATCGTCGTGACCGTGCAGAATTTCGTGAGCGGCCATTCGGGCGCCGTGAACGGTTCTTGCGAACGGCTCTTCGCAGGGGAATTCACGAATGAGATGAGCCGGAGGCGTCAGTTCGCGAATCTCTTTGATGCGAAGGTCGTCGGTTGTGTAGCGCATGATGTCTATCTCCCTTGGTATCGGATTTTGTCGTTCGGTCTGTGCCGGCGAGCCTGAGGCTTGATTACGCAGAACCCGGTACGAAAAAGCCGCCGGATTTTGCGTTCCCGGCGGCTGGCAGTACCTTTCAAATGCTTGCGTTACGCGTGCGCACGTACTCCTTCCGCCGAGGGGGCGAAATAAAAGGAGAAGAAATAAAATCGTGCCGTGTAAAGCATTTGAAAAAGGCAGTTCCAGATTTTCTAAGCAGAGCCTGATTCGTATTTCAGGCCGACTCAGGGACTTACTCTACTCGATCTTGTGACGAAGTGCAAACGCAAAAACACCAATAAGATCAGGTGTTTTGCTTAGATTGTCACATTTTTTCTCTGAGTCGAAACGAAAATTCAAAATGCTGGATTCAACCTTTGTGTCAGCGCGTGTTAAGTTTTCTCCTCGGTGCGACTGATGACGAAAAACAATTTCGCCGGTCGCGTTGTTGAGTCCATTTTTTTGCGTTTGTTTGCGCGATGCCGCTGCTTCAATCCGACTACAAGGCTCCCCGCTGGTTGCCCGGAGCGCATCTTCAGACCATCGTTCCCGCCCGTTTTTTCCCGCGACCCGACGTGCAGTATCGAAGAGAAATTGTGGATATGCCCGACGGAGACTTCATCGTGTTGGATTGGTCGGAACCGGAGCCGATGGAGCTCAACGCGCCGGTGTTGGTGCATTTCCATGGATTGGAGGGTGATTCTCACAGTCATTACGCAGAAGCGCTGATGCACGAGTGTGTCAAATGCGGTTGGCGAGGCGTCGTTGCGCATTTCAGAGGATGCGGCGGTCTGCCCAATCGTTTGCCGCGGGCGTACTTTGCCGGCGACAGCGACGATTGCGATTGGATACTGAGGACGGTTCACGAACGTTTCATTACGGCGCCGATTTATGCGGTCGGCGTGAGCCTCGGCGGTAACTACATTGCCAAATACATGGGCGAACGCCCGCAGGACGCATCTTTCCTGACGGCGGCCGTCTCGATCGGTGCGCCGGTGGATTTGGTGGCCGGAAGCGAAATCATGAGCCGCGGCGCCAACAAGCTCTACGAAGAAATGTTTTTGTCGACGCTCAAGGAAAAGCTCATTGACAAGGCCAAGCGTTTCCCGGATCTCATTGACATCAACAAGGTAAAGAGCTGTAAAACGCTCTACGACTTTGACAGTGTCTACACGGCGCCGATCCATCACTTCAAGAGCGCGATGGAGTATTGGACCTTGTGCTCGGCCAAGCGCTATCTCAAAAACGTCACTAGACCGCTGTTGCTTTTAAACGCCAAAAACGATCCCTTCCTGCCGCGCTGGGCGTTGCCGACGGAAAAGGACGTGAGCGACTGTGTCTATCTTGAGCAACCGGAAGAGGGGGGTCACATCGGCTTTCCCCGCGGCAATCCGCCCGGAGACCTGGGTTACCTGCCCGAGCGCGTCATGCGGTTTTTCTCGGTGTTTGAACCCAAAATTGAAAGCGTTTGAGCGGGCAAAAACGCCGCGATGCAATTTTTTGTCGACTGAATCAGCGAATTCTTGCGCTTTTTCGTAGGTGTAATTTACGAATTCTTGCAAGCAGGGCCGGGCATGTTGTTCTTGCGACGAGATCCGTTGCCACTGCTGAAGCAAGACGATTTGCCTCGATAGCCGAAAAGACCACACTGGTTTGAGAACTGGCCGAACAAGAACATGTGAACGCATTGTTAGACGCATCTAGCAAAATCCGGAAGCATGAATTCTGATACGGATAAAAAATGCTCACTCGACAAGAATATGATGTTTTACGCAGAAGGTTGGATGAACCGAGAAAGTTCATCCAAGTAGTACTTGGCCCTCGTCAGATTGGCAAAACCACAGTGGTTCGACAGGTGCTTTGTGACATCAATAAACCGCATTTATATTTCTCGGCGGATGACACAGCGGTAGCAGGTTCTGCTTGACTTGCAAGCTGTTGGACGGCTGCTCGGCTGGAAGCCCAAACACATCCCGATGCCGGATGTGTATTGGTGATCGATGAAATTCAGAAAGTGCCAAATTGGTCGGAAACCGTCAAACGGCAATGGGATGATGACACTTGGAATGAAAGAAACATCAAGGTCGTTTTATTGGGATCGTCCCGAGCTTTGATTCTTCAGGGGTTAAGCGAATCCTTGATGGGGCGTTTTGAAGAAATCCGCATGACGCATTGGACGTATGCTGAAATGCGGGATTGCTTTGGGTTGACGGTCGATGAATTCATCTACTTCGGCGGCTATCCGGGAGCCGTGGAGATGATGCTGGACGAGGCTCGGTGGAAGGTATATGTCAGAAATAGCATGATTGATGCAACCGTTAACCGATACATTTTCGAAGACGTCCGAATCGGAAAAGCTGCGTTGCTGCGTAAGACACTGGAGCTCGGTGCGGCATATTCGGGCAAGATTCTGTCGTTGACAAAGCTGTTGGGAGAGATTCAGGACGCGGGTAACGTCATGACAATTGCCGGATACCTGGAGCGGCTCAACCAATGCGGTTTACTGGGGACGCTGCAGAAGTTTTCGGTGGACGATGCCAGACGTCGCGCGAGCATTCCGAAGTTTCAGGTGCACAACAATGCGCTTTTGACGGCACTGTCTGTCGGCACGTTTGAGCAGGTGCGAAACGATCCGGAGAAGTGGGGTCATTATGTGGAATCGGCTGTCGGAGCGTATTTGATTTCTCAGGCCTATCGCCTGCAATTTGAGGTGTTCTATTGGCGGGATGGCAACAACGAAGTCGACTTTGTCTTGCGCAAAGACGGAAAAGTCGTGGCGTTGGAAGTCAAGAGCGACCACGAGCGACACACCAAAGGACTGGATGTGTTTTGTCAGAAGTTCCGACCGAATGCCGCCTTGATTGTGGGCAGTGGGGGACTGCCGCTCGAAACATTCCTGGAAACACCGATTGCCGATTTGTTCTGAGAAAATTGGTGCAAGACGAGGAAGCCCAATGACCGACAATGCGCAACATGCAGACCTCAAACGTATGTGGAGCGGATGGATTTCGCTCGTGCTGTTTGTTCTGCTGATTCCACTGAGCAATTGGGTAATTGTGAACCTTGGTGTCGTCTGCCCGCCCGGCGAGCCTTGTCTTGTGCCGGTTCTGCCTGGTCTGTGGGCACCTTCGACCGTGTTGTTGGCCGGTTTCAGTCTGGTGCTTCGCGACGTTGTGCATCATTGCCTGGGCTGGCGTTGGGCGTTGGCTTCCATCTTTTTCGGAGCGGTGCTCTCGGGTTTTATTTCCGAGCCTTCGCTCGTGGTTGCATCGGTGAGCGCTTTCCTTTTTGCGGAATTGGCTGACTTTGCGGTGTACGCACCGATGAAAAAGCGTTATCCGGCCATGGCAGTCATCGTTTCCGGTCTGGTCGGTTCCGCCGTGGACTCTGCTATTTTCCTGTCACTTGCCTTTGGTTCAGTCCAATATTTGTTTGGGCAGGTGCTCGGCAAGTTTTGGGTCAATCTGCTGGCCGGTATCGCCATTGCTTGGTGGCGGCGCCGCAAACAGGCTGAGATGGCGATTTGCGCCTGATCTGTTTGATTTGGAAGGAAAAATTGACGTTTTCCTAAGCGGTCGTCTTTGCTACAATCTCGCACCACTTTCAAAAACATCTGCGCCGGATTGTTCTGCCGGTGGCGGTCACAAGGAAACCATATGTCCCATATCGGTGAGCTGGGCGACATGAAGCGCCCGTTGAGCGGTTGGCTCTCGCTCGTTTTGTTTGTTCTGATGATCCCCTTGACGAACTGGGTGATCATGAACGTCGGCCTCGTTTGCCCGGCTGACGGTCCTTGTTTGATTCCCGTTTGGCCCGGTTTATGGGCGCCTTCCGGCGTGCTGCTGGCCGGGTTCAGTCTGGTGCTGCGTGACGTTGTGCATCATTGCCTGGGCTGGCGCTGGGCGCTGATTTCGATTTTTGCCGGCGCCGCGCTCTCGGGCTTGATTTCGGAACCCGCTCTGGTCATTGCTTCGGTCTGTGCCTTCTTGTTTGCGGAGCTCGCTGACTTTGCCGTTTATGCTCCCATGAAGAAGCGCTATCCGGCCATGGCTGTGATTGCGTCGGGGCTGGCCGGTTCCGTGGTTGACTCCGCGATTTTCCTGTCTCTGGCTTTCGGCTCCATTGAGTTTTTGGGCGGACAGGTGCTCGGGAAGTTCTGGATGAGTCTGATTGCAGGCGCCTTGATCGTAGCTTGGAGACGACTCAAGATGCATACGGTCCACGAACACCTGCAGATGCAGTGATTCGGACGCATTCTCAAGAAAAGCGGCGGTTAAGACAGTTCGTGCACAATTGCTCGAACTTGATCTATCCGCCTTTTTTGTATCCGATGATCGCGCAAAACAACACACCCAAGACCGCCGTTCTCATCTGCAATACCGGTTCGCCTGCTGCTCCGACCAAAGAAGCAGTGGCGAAGTATCTTGCGGAATTTCTCGGTGATCGGCGTGTGGTGGAAATGAATCCGCTCCTTTGGCAGCCGATTCTGCGCGGCATCATTATTCCCCGTCGCGCGCAGGCTTCTGCCGATCGCTACAAGACGGTGTGGACGCAAAAAGGGTCTCCTTTGGTGGCGGTGACCTCCGACACGGCGCAAGGTCTGCAGAAGGAGCTGGGCGACGAATTCATCGTGTCCTGGGCGATGTGTTACGGCGTACAGCGAATTGATGAAGAACTCCGTCGGATTGCTGAACAAAAACCCGAGCGCATCGTTGTTCTGCCGCTATATGCGCAGTACGCCACACAGACGACGGAGGCAGTGTTCGATGCGGTGCGACGCGTGCAAAAGAAGGTTCGCGATTTGCCTTGCATTGTTACGATTTCTCATTACTTCGAAGAAGACGCCTACATTGAGGCGCTTGCCGCTCGCGTGCGCGCGCATTGGGAAAAAGTGGGTGATCTTGGAGACGAGGGCAAGCTCATGATGAGCTTTCACAGTATTCCGGCGGTTTCGAGCGAACGCGGCGATCCGTACGAAGCACAGTGCAAGCAGACGGCGGAAAAGCTGCGCCTTGCGTTGGGTTTGAAGAAAGATCAGGTTGTCCAGGTATTCCAGAGCAAATTTGGGAAAGCGAAGTGGTTGGAGCCTTTTGCCGTTGATACGGCCCCCGAACTAGGCCGACAGGGCTTGAAGCGCCTTGATGTGATTTGCCCGGGATTTGCCGCGGATTGCCTGGAGACGCTTGAAGAAATCGCCACGGAACTGCGCTCTTTTTATGAGCAGGCGGGCGGCAGCGGGTTTCACTATATCCCTTGCCTGAACGCGCAGAACGATGCGGTGGCCCTTTACGCCGAGATCGTTCGCAAGGCTCTGTCGAAGGTCTAAAAATCCGCTTCAGCTGAACTTTTTGCCTGCGACGGCTTGAAAAGAGCAAACCCAATCCCCATATAAGAGCCATCTTTCAAGCATCCCTTTTGCAAGAACATCTTTATGGCTCAAGAAGACACCAAGCAGGAACAGGTTAATCCTGCCGACGAATTGAAGAAAGCAGCCGAAGCTGCGGAGCAGGCGCAGGGTTCTGAACTGCCTCCGGAACTCGGCATCGAACCCGAAGGCGCAGAAGCCTCGCTCGAAGACCAGCTTGCCGCGGCGACGGCCAAAGCGGCTGAGAATTTTGATCTTTACGTGCGTGCGGTTGCCGAAATGGAAAACGTGCGTCGCCGTGCCGCCGAAGACGTTTCCAAGGCGCAGAAGTTCAGCATCGAGAAGTTTGCCAAGAACCTGCTTCCGGTGATGGATTCGCTTGAAAAGGCGATCGAAATGACCGCCGAAATCGAAGGTCCGATGCGGGAAGGCATTCTCGCGACGCACCGTCAGCTCATGCATGCGCTTGAAATGAGCGGCATGACCGTCATCGATCCGAAGGACGCCAAGTTTGATCCCAACACGCAGCAGGCCATTGCCATGGTGCCTGCCGTCGAAGGCAAGAGCGCGGGCGACGTTGCTCAGGTCTTTCAGCACGGCTGGAAGATTCACGAACGTGTGCTTCGTCCGGCTATGGTGAGCGTGGTTCAAGGCTAGAAACTTCATCGACACAAAATTTTTCAGACGCCCCGTTGAATTTTCTCGGGGCGTCCCCATATAGGGGGTATGGCGCGGCAGGCGGCGCTGAAAAAGAGCTTCCTGCGGTACGCGTAAGAGTTTCAGATCACGGTCGAAAACCTTCTCCCGTCGGTGGATGCGGAAAAGGTACGGCCCAACAGAGAATCAAGAGGAAAAAGAACAATGTCTAAGATCATCGGTATTGACCTTGGCACCACCAACTCGGCTGTGGCCATCATGGAAGGCGACAAGGTTCGTGTGATCGAAAATTCCGAAGGCGCTCGTACGACGCCTTCCATCGTTGCCTACATGGAAAACGGCGAGATTCTTGTCGGCGCAACCGCCAAGCGTCAGGCCGTGACCAACCCGAAGAACACGCTGTTTGCCGTCAAGCGCTTGATCGGCCGTCGCTACGAAGACGCCGAAGTGCAGAAGGACGTGCAGCGCGCTCCGTTTAAGATCGTTCGCGCCGACAACGGCGACGCCTGGGTGCAGGTGATGGGCGACAAGAAGCTTGCTCCGCAGCAGGTTTCCGCCGAAGTGCTCCGCAAGATGAAGAAGACCGCCGAAGACTACCTCGGCGAACCCGTGACCGAAGCCGTGATCACGGTTCCGGCTTACTTCAACGACAGCCAGCGTCAGGCTACGAAGGATGCCGGCCGCATCGCCGGTCTCGAAGTCAAGCGCATCATCAACGAACCGACGGCCGCAGCTCTGGCCTTCGGTCTTGACAAGATGGGCAACGAAGACCGCAAGATCTGCGTCTACGACTTGGGCGGCGGCACGTTCGATATCTCCGTGATCGACATCGCCAACATTGACGGCGACAAGCAGTTTGAAGTGCTCTCCACCAACGGCGACACGTTCCTCGGCGGCGAAGACTTCGACCGTCGCTTGGTCGAATACCTGATTGCCGAATTCAAGAAGGACAACGGCATTGACCTCGGCGGCGACGTGCTTGCCCTGCAGCGCCTGAAGGACGCCGCTGAAAAGGCCAAGATTGAGCTGTCGAGCCGTCAGGAAACCGAAGTGAACCTGCCCTACATTTCGGCTGACCAGACCGGTCCGAAGCACATGAACATCACGATCACGCGCGCTAAGTTCGAAAGCATGGTCGAAGACCTCGTGCAGCGCACGATCGAACCCTGCCGCAAGGCTTTGAAGGACGCCGGCCTGTCGACTTCCGAAATTACTGACGTGATCCTGGTGGGCGGCCAGAGCCGTATGCCGCGCGTTCAGGAAGTGGTGCGCGAATTCTTCGGCAAGGAGCCCCGCAAGGACGTCAACCCGGACGAAGCCGTGGCTATCGGTGCCGCTATTCAGGGTCAGGTGCTCTCGGGCGGACGCAAGGACGTGTTGCTTCTCGACGTCACCCCGCTGACACTGGGCATTGAAACCCTGGGCGGCGTGATGACTGCGATGATCAAGCGCAACACCACGATTCCGACCAAGCACTCGCAGGTGTTCTCGACGGCTGAAGACAACCAGCCTGCCGTGACCATCAAGGTCTATCAGGGTGAACACGAGATGGCGGCTTCCAACAAGCTGCTCGGCGAGTTCAATCTCGAAGGCATTCCGCCGTCTCCGCGCGGCCTGCCGCAGATTGAAGTGACGTTTGACATCGACGCCAACGGCATTCTGCACGTGACCGCAAAGGACAAGGCCACCGGCAAGGAAAACAAGATCACGATCAAGGCAAGCTCCGGTTTGTCCGAAGAAGAGATCAAGAGCATGGTTGCCGCTGCCGAAGCCAACAAGGAAGAGGATCACCGCCGCTTCGAACTGGCTCAGGCCCGCAACATGGCCGACGCTTCGATCGCTCAGGTTCAGAAGACCCTGAAGGATCTCGGCGACAAGGTTGAAAGCGCCGATCGCGCCGCTTGCGAAAACGCCATCAAGGATGTGGAAGAACGCATCAAGGGCGAAGACAAGGCTGCAATCGAAAAGAGCGTTGAAGCGCTGATGGCTGCCGCCCAGAAGATCGGTGAAAAGCTCAACCAGCAGGCTGCTCAGGCTCAGCAGGCTCAGGCAGGCGCCCAGCAGCAGGCGGGCGGTGCCGGTCAGCAGCAGGCCAACAAGGGCAACGACGACGTGGTCGATGCCGACTACACCGAAGTCAAGCACTAATTTGGCTTCAAAGCAAAACCCGAGCCCGGCGCGGCGTCCGAGCGAAAAGGACGCCGAGTCGGCCGTATAAGACACGGGGCCGGGCCGCCGATTTGGCGATTCGGCCCTTGCCATGTTTTTTCGTAACGATTGACACACTATGGCTGACCAGGATTATTACGAGGTACTGGGAGTCTCGCGCGACGCAAGCGACGACGAGATCAAAAAGGCGTATCGACGCCTGGCGATGAAGTACCATCCCGATCGCAACAACGGCGACAAAGCGGCTGAGGAAAAGTTCAAGCAGGTGGGCGAGGCCTACTCGATTCTGAGCGATCCCCAGAAACGCGCGGCCTACGACCGCTACGGCAAGGCCGGCGTCGATCCGAGCGCAGCCGGTGCGGGCGGATTCGGCGGTTTCGGCGGCTTCGGCCAGGGCCAGGGTGGTTTCGGCGACTTCAGTGACATCTTCTCGGAAATCTTCGGGGGCGGTGCCGGCGGCGGTCGTCGCGGCGGACCTAAGGTGTTTCGCGGTGCCGACGTGAGCTATTCGCTCGAAATCACGCTTGAGCAGGCGGTGGCGGGTGCCAAGACCGACATCCGCGTGCCGGTTTGGGAAGAGTGCGAAACCTGTCACGGCTCCGGCTGCAAGTCGGGTACGTCGAAGAAGACCTGTCCGCATTGCGGCGGCAGCGGCATGATCAACATCAACCGCGGATTCCTGCAGGTGCAGCAGACCTGCCCGTACTGCCACGGAACGGGTGAAATCATTTCCGATCCGTGTCCGGACTGCCAGGGACGCGGCCGCAACCGTAAGACCAAGACGCTGGAAATCAATATTCCGGCGGGCATCAACGACGGTCAGCGCATTCGCATCCAGGGTAAGGGCGAGCCCGGCCCCAACGGCGGTCCTTGCGGAGACCTCTTTGTGCAGGTGTTCATCAAGCAGCACGAAATCTTCCAGCGCGACGGCGACGATCTGCACGCCGATTTGCCGCTGAGTTTTGCCACCGCTGCATTGGGCGGCGAAGTGAGTGTGCCGACGATGGGTACCGAAGCGCGCATCACGATTCCGGAAGGCACGCAAACGGGTAAGATCTTCCGCCTGCGCGGCAAGGGCGTGCCGCATTTGCACGGCGGCGGCAATGGGGACCTGTACGTGCACGCTTTTGTTGAGACGCCGGTCAATCTCACGAGCAAGCAAAAGAAGATGCTCAAGGAGTTTGACGAATCGATCAAGGAAGGAGGCACGAAGCATTCGCCCCAGAGCACGAGCTTTTTGGACAAGATGAAGAAATTCTTCTCTTAACGGACGCGGCTGCAGCGATTTTTCGCTACAGTGGAGTCAGATAAAACCCCGAATACACAACAAGGAGATATTCCGATGACCAATAAGTTTGCAGGCACCCAGACCGAAAAGAACCTCTGGGCTGCGTTTGCCGGCGAGTCTCAGGCTCGCAACAAGTACGACTATTTTGCCGGCGTTGCCCGCAAGGAAGGCTATCAGCAGATCGCCGAACTTTTTGACGAAACGGCTGCCAACGAACGCCAGCACGCCAAGATCTGGTTCAAGCACCTGCAGGGCATCGGCAACACGGCCGAAAACCTGAAGGCTGCCGCCAGCGGTGAAAACTACGAATGGACGGACATGTACGAAGGTTTTGCAAAGACGGCCGAGGCCGAAGGCTTTGCAGAACTCGCTGCGCAGTTCCGTGCTGTGGGCGCCATCGAAAAGGCTCACGAAGAACGCTTTCTGAAGCTGCTCAACAACGTTGAAATGAAGCAGGTCTTCGAAAAGAGCGAAGAAGTGATGTGGCAGTGCCGCGAATGCGGTCACCTTGTGATCGGCAAGAAGGCGCCTGAAATTTGCCCAGTTTGCGCACACCCGCAGAGCTTCCAGCAGATCCGCGCTGAAAATTATTGATTGATGTCTGAGTCGCGATAAAGCGTATCAGCTCAATCCTAGGACCTCCGGTCACTGCGGCAGAGCTTCCATCTGTTGCGGGGACGGGAGGTCTTTTGTTGTTCAGGATTTTCAACGAGATTGACTACCAGGCGTATCCGGTGACCGAGAGAGATGCAATGCAGAGCTCTGCTACAGGTTCTCTTGATCGGTGCCGGGATTGAGGTTGTGGTAGATAAGCACACGGCTCTCGGGCGCAGCAATCTGGATGTCGAAAATGGTAACAGACGTTGGATTTTCGAATTTAAGTTTGCGAAAGATGAGGAAGAAGTCGGTGCGTTGCTCGAGCAAGCGGTTGAGCAAGTGCGCTCTCGACGTTACAGCGAGAGCGCAAGTGCTAAAGAACTGAATCGCATGGCGTTGGTGTTCGATGCCGCGCAGCGTCGGTTTGTTGCCTGGCAATGAGTCTTACAACGCTGAGACTTATTCGAACAAGCTCAGCAGATAGGGCAGCAGGAACGGAGCGGCAAACGCAGTGAAAAGACCTGTCAGCCCCATTGCCAGACCGGAGAATGCGCCCGTGTCGCGATTCATCTGAAAGGCTGTGGCGGTGCCGACGCCATGAGCGGCTAAGCCGATAGAAAAGCCGCGCACGGCATCGTCCTTTTCCCTCAAAATTCCCAACAAGCCTCGCGCCATCAACGAACCCACAACACCCGTGATCACCACCAGGGCTGCTGTCAGAGCCGGAATACCGCCCAAGTGTTCGCTCACTGCCATGGCAATCGGGACGGTGACGCTCTTGGGAGCAAGGGAAATCATCGTCTCGGGAGAAGCGCCGAGGACACCGGCAATCAGAACGGCAGAGACAATGGCGACCGTACCGCCTGCAATAAGACCGCAGGTGAGCGCCACCCACATTTTGGCCAAACGCAGACGTTGCTCATAGAGCGGAACAGCCAAGGCAACGGTGGCCGGCCCCAGCAGAAAGTTGATGTGCTGGCCGCCGTTGAGATAGGTCTTGTAGTCGGTACCGGTGAGTTCCAATGTCACCACGAGAAGAACGATGGCAACGAGAAGCGGCGTGCAGATGGTCTTGTAGCCGCTTTTCTTGTATACCCACATGCCCAAGGCGTAAGCCAGAAGCGTCGCGCAAAGCCACAGTGCGGGATCGGCAAGAAGCTTCTCGGCTGTGAGAGTCAATTGAGAAAGAATCGAATCAAGCACGACGCTTCTCCTTTTTGCTCGAGCCTTGCAGAAGTCGAGCCACCCAGCGCGTTACCAGGACGGTCGTGGCCATAGCGAGGATGGACGAACCGATGATGGAGGCCGTAATCGGCAGCCATTCGGCCTGAAGGCGGTCAAAGTGCTCGATGATGCCGACGCCGGCGGGCACGAAGAGGAGGGCAAAGTGAGCAAGCAAAACGTTGACGACGGGCAGCGTTTTTTCCAGAAGGCCGTTGACGGTCATCAAGGCGAAAAGAAAAAGCACCATGCCCATCACGGGCCCGGGAACGGGCAGTCCGAAGAGCGTCACAAGTAAAAGCCCTGCCAGCTGAAAAGACAGCAGCAGGGCAATTGTCAGAATCATTTGGTATCAGTCCTGCAAACCGAGAAAGTTCGCAATACTAATCCGTTTCTTTCATGTCGCGCAGGTTGCGGCGAAGAATTTTTCCGACGGCAGTCTTCGGAAGAGCCTTCACGAAGACAATCGTGCGCGGGCACTTGTAGCCGGTGAGGCGCGCGCGGCAGTATTTGACGACGTCGTCGCGGGTGAGCGCCGGATCCTTCTTGACGATCACGGCCTTGACCATTTCGCCCACGCGCGGATTGTTGACGCCCACGACGCCGCATTCGAGCACGCCGGGCATGGAGGCGATCACGCTTTCGATTTCATTGGGATAGACGTTAAGGCCGTTCACAATGATCAGGTCCTTCTTGCGGTCCGTGATCGTGATCGTGCCGCGTTCATCCATAAAGCCCACGTCGCCGGTTCTGAGCCAGCCGTCGATGAGGACGTTGGCGGTCTCTTCGGGCTTTTCCCAGTAGCCTGCCATCACCTGCGGGCCCTTGACGCAGATTTCGCCCGTGTGTTCGGCGACCTTTTCCGGGTCAGAACACACGCCGAGATCGACGAACTGTTCGCCGCGAATGGAAACGAGCGTGGAGGGCAGGGGGTAGCCCACCGAGCCGTCCCAGGGAGCGTCGGGCAGGTTGCCGCACACGCCGGGACTGGTTTCCGTGAGGCCGTAGGCTTCAAGGATGTGGCAGCCGGTGGCGTTGTACCACTTCTCGGCAACAGTACGTTGCACCTGAGCGCCGCCGCCCACGGTCATTTTGAGGCGCGTGAACTTGTGGTTCTTGAATTCCTTGTTGTTGACAAGCGCATTAAAGAGCGTGTTGACGCCGGGGATGATCGAGAAGTCCCACTTCTTGATGAGTTCCACCAGGCCCGGAATGTCGCGCGGATTGGGCACCATCACCTGGGTGGCGGCAAACTTCGAGAAGCACAGCGTCGCGGTGAAACTGAAGATGTGATAGAGCGGCAAAGCGGTCATGGCCACTTCTTTGCCCATTTCAAAGGTCTGACTGATCCAGGTGCCGGTCTGCTCGACGTTGGCAAGCACGTTGCGGTGCGTGAGCATGGCACCTTTGGCCACGCCTGTGGTGCCGCCGGTGTATTGCAACAGCGCAACATCGGTGTTTTTGAGTTCGAACGGCTTAAAGCCCTTGGAATGACCGATCGAAAGCGCCTTGCGGAAATTGACGTGACCGGGAAGGTTGAATTCCGGCACCATCTTCTTGACGTAACGCACGACAAAATCGGCGGCGGTGCGCTTGAGCCAGGGCAACATGTCGCCAACCTTGGTGGTCACGATGTGTTTGACGGGCGTTTCCGAGAGCGTGTTTTGCAGCGTCTTGGCGAAGTTTTCAATGATGACGATGGCCTTGGCGCCGCTGTCGGCAAGCTGGTGCCCGAGTTCGTGCGAGGTGTAGAGCGGATTGACGTTGACGGCAATCATGCCCGCGCGCAGGATGCCCAACAGCGTGATGATGTACTGCTGCAGGTTGGGCATCATGATGGCGACGCGATCGCCAGGTTTCATGCCGGGAAGCGACTGCAGGTAGCCCGCAAAGTCCTTCGAGAGATCGCAGATTTCCCGGTATGTGAGCACTTTGTCCATGCAGATGAAGGCGGGGTGATCGCCGTAGGTTTCGGCAACCGTGTCGAAAAGTGCCGGAATGGAGGCGAAACGATCGGGATTGATTTCGGCCGGAAAGCCTTCGGGATAGTGCTTGAGCCAGGGAAGAGAAGTCTCGGACATGGATGAGTGATCCTTCGTTTTCACGTTGCGTCGCGGCATGACGCTGCAACGGCAACGCCTAAATTTTTCTGTGTCAATCGGTTGGCGGCACTCCGACTGTTGCAATCAAAGCGCAGCGTCAAACGGTCAGCGTCGGGGCGAACGGCGAGCCTGCAGTTTGTCAAGCTGCAGGCAGTGGCGCGCGTAGGCTCTGACATCGTTGTAGTCGGTGTAGTCGATTGCGACGCTCGAATCCGTGGGACCGTCGGTGATCTTCATGATGATGCGGATCATCATGCGCTCGAAGAAGTTCCAGTTTGGGTAGTCCACCTTGCCGGCAAAGCACTTCAGGTCGCGGGGCTTCCAGGCGCTGCGCTTGACGAACTTCTGCAGGTAACGGTTGCCTTCGGGCGTTGCCTTTTCAGGCGAACGGGCGACGACCGTCACGTTGAAGAAGCTGTTGGGACGCGACTCGATTTCGTTTTTGTACATCGAGCAGAATTCCCAGACGATCTTGTTGTAGACGCCGTACACGATGGGAGAACCCACGATCACGATGTCGTATTTCGCCCAATCCACACCCTCGCGGACGCCCTCCATCATGTCCACCATGTCGCACCCATGCCCCTCGGCAACGATCGTTTCCATGATGGTGCGTGCGATGCGGGCCGTATGACCGGCGTGACTGTAGTAAGCGACGAGAACGTGATGAGACATTGCGATTCCAACTGAGTCTGCGGGAAAGGCGAGTCAAACCGACTCAACCTTTCAATTTAATTTGAATCCCCGGCAAAAGGGATAGGGTGAAAAATCGGTACAAACCCGATTGATACGCCCGAATTTTAACGACCGCATGCACAAAATTGGACAAAATCCGCGGCAGACGGCCTTATACGGCAATTTTCGCCGATTGAGGTTGTCTGAAGCTGAAAACCAAGAAAGTGTGTGTTGGGTGATGAAAAAATTCTCAGCAGGATTGTTTACAGGCGACGGCGTATAAAATTCCCGCAAAAAATCTTGGAAAAACAGCGGTTCGCCGACTAAAATGGCGCCTTCGCTGCGTGGTTGCCCAAAAAGGCCGGAGAGAATTTTCGGCGTCAACATTGCAACCGCCCTCAAACAACAACCAAACCGCAGTGCGGCACCTCATTTTTTAGCGTTTCGCCGCGCGCTACAGGATTTATGGCAAAAGAAGATCTAATTGAAATGTCGGGCCAGGTGCTCGAAGTTCTCCCCGACGCCCGTTATCGCGTCAAGCTTGAAAACGGTCACGAACTCATCGCCTACACCAACGGCAAGATGCGCAAGCACCACATCCGAATTCTCGCCGGCGACAAGGTTTCGCTCGAGCTCTCACCTTATGACCTCACCAAGGGCCGCATCACCTTCCGCCACATCGAAGGTCGTCCCTCTGCGGCTCCGGCTGCCGGCAGCCAGACGCGTCGCCGTTAATTCTTTCTGCCGACGGTCATGCAGCACTTTGTTCTGACGTACCGTTACGTTGATGACTATATGGCTCGGCGCGATGCTTTTCGTGCCGAGCATCTCGCGCGCCTGCAAAAGGCAGTAGACGACGGCCTTGTTCTGGCAGCAGGCGTTTTGCCCGAGAGTCTCTCGGCCCTGATCGTGTGCCGTGCGAACTCGGCCGATGAGTTGCGCGCGTTTGCCAAAGACGATCCCTACTATCACGCCGGGTTGATCGCTTCTTTTGAAGTTGAGCCCTGGACGGTGGCCGTGGGGGTGCCGCAGATCCTCAAAGCGCAATGACCCAAGACGAGGACGGTGCTTTCGCATTGCCGCCGGCCGTCGGCGTCTCTTGCATTCTGCGCCGCATCAAGGGCGGGCTCAATCGTCTGGGGCTGATTCGTATCGAAGGCGAAATCCATTCGATCAAGCCCTATCCGTCCGGACACGTCTATCTCGATCTCAAGGACAACGAGGACGACGCGATTTTGCACTGCGTGGTCTGGCGTCGCAACGCCTATCGACTGAAACGATTGCCCGAGCAGGGCGAAGCTGTGGTGCTCACCGGTACGCTCGACGTCTTTGAGGTGCGAGGACAGTTGCAATTCAACGTCGTTGCCGTACAGGCCGCCGGCGACGGCGCTCTGTTTGCCAAATTCGAGGCTCTCAAGCGAAAGCTTCTGGCCGAAGGCCTTTTTGACGCAACGCTTAAAAAGGAACTGCCGCGCTATCCGCAGTCCGTGGGGGTGATCACAAGCACCGAAACGGCCGCGCTTCAGGACGTTATGAAGACGCGTGCGAGCTTGGCTCCGTGGGTGCCCTTCGTGATTTATCACGCAGGCGTTCAAGGCGAAGCTTCGGAAGGCGAAATCCTTGCTGCGCTCAAAAAAGCTCGCGAAAGAAACGAAGTTGACGTTTTGCTTCTTGTACGCGGGGGCGGCTCTTTGGCGGACCTCTGGAGCTTTAACTCCGAAGCGCTGGCCCGAGAACTGCGGGCAATGCCGATGCCGGTTGTGACGGGCATCGGGCACGAAACCGATTTTACGATTGCCGATATGGCTGCCGACGTGAGAGCGCCGACGCCGACTGCCGCCTGTTCTCTTGTGTTGCAGCACTGGTCGGCGGCGCCTCAGTGGCTTTCGACACTCGAAACGCGTCTGGCGACAGTGATGCAGGCGAACCTGCGCCTGAGTCGATCGCAGTTGACTCAAGCCGTTCGTTTGCAGTCGGCCATGCAAAACGTTGTGCTGAGGCTGCGGGCCAGGGTGCCTGCTCAGCGGGAATTGCGACAGATCTTCGAACGGTATCTTGACGCGCTGACCGAGCGACTTGATCGAAACGCGATGACGCTTGCTGCCGAACGGCGTGTGTGTCTGCAGGCTGCTGCATCCAAGACGGCGCTTGCGCAAATGAATCTTTTGCGTGTTCGCCCGGCCTTTGACAAAGCGCGAGCCGAAACGGCGCATCTCGAAAAAAGCCTTCGGCAGGCGGTGTCTCTTCGCATTGAGGCCAAACGAGCGGAACTTGAGCGGCTTTCCGCGTCTCTGTCGGCTTTGGATATCACCAAGACGTTGGCCCGCGGCTTTTCTCTTACAACCGACAGTCAGGGTCGTCCGGTGCGCGATGCGGAACAGCTCGCCGAAGGCGAAACGGTATCCATCCTGTTTGAGAAGGGCTCTGCGCGAGCCCGGGTCATTGAGCGCAAACCGAGAAGCTAAAGAAAATTTCCTTTAAAAAGAAAGGAATTTGCGTTTGCCGGGTTTTGTCTCACGGATTCCCGATGATTTCGGTCTATTATCTAAGGGTGACAAAGGACGTTTCGTGAGACAGCAATGGATCGTGTCCGATTCGGCCTGCTTCCCACAAGAAGGCAATCTTGGAGCTCACGCGTCCTGCAAGCAGAGAAATCCGATCGATAACCGATTCTCGAGGAGAAGTCCAATGAGCCAGTTCGTTTTGCCCAAGCTTGATTATGAAATGGACGCCCTTGCACCGGCCATCAGCAAGGAAACGCTGGAATACCACTACGGCAAGCATCATCAGACCTACATCACCAATCTCAACAACCTCATCAAAGGCACGATGTACGAAGCCGAATCCCTGCGTGAAATCATCAAGACAAGCCAGGGCCCGATCTTCAATAACGCTGCGCAGAGCTACAACCACGCCTTCTATTGGAAGTGCCTGAGCCCCAACGGCGGCGGCGAACCGACCGGCGCATTGATGGACGCCATCGTCAAGCAGTGGGGTTCTTACGAAGGCTTCGTTGCAGACTTCTCGGCCAAGGCGGCCAACAACTTCGGCTCCGGCTGGACGTGGCTCGTCAAGCGCTTGGACGGCCAGCTTGAAATCTATTCGACCTCCAACGCCGGTACGCCTCTGACGGAACATCTCAAGCCCCTGATGGTCATCGACGTTTGGGAACACGCCTACTACATCGATTACCGCAACGCCCGTGCGGCCTACATCCAGGCCTTCTTTGACAAGCTCGTCAATTGGGACTTCGTGCAGCGTCGCTTTAACGGTGAACCGTGCGACTGCGACTGCCGCGGTGAAGAAGGCGGTTGCTGCTGCGGAGCCTGCGGCTGCGGCGCTTAAAAAAACTCGAAACCGGCGCGTGCATTTCAAACGATTTGATGCGCGCGTCGCTTTTGGTTGATAGGAAAAGAAAGAAGCAGTTCGATTCGGTTCGTACTGCTTCTTTTGTTGCCGAAGAAGATTTGCCGGTGAACGCGGACCGGTAATTATTCCGCCGTCGACTCCGTGCGCTTGCAATAGCGAGCGTCGGCAAGCGCCGGAATGACGGTTCCCGCTCTGACGTTGTTGCGGGCAAACCAGCCGGCGTGCATCTCGATGACGCGGGAGGCGGCCACGCGTGAGTGGTGCAGTTCAAGCGAACCCTTTTGCATCGAGACGATTTGAGTGATGCGACCGCACGCATCGATAAAGGCTGCATCGAGGTCGATGAGCGTGTTTTTCATCCACATGGCGATGGGGCGCGGAGCGGCAAAAACAAAGAGCATGCCGTGATCGGCCGGCATATAGGTGCGGTTCATGAGCCCCGTTCGGTGCTCGACCGAGGTGCGTGCAACTTCAAGTTCGACGATTTTGTCGCCGATTTTGACGGCCAGTGTTTCGTCGAGCGACTGTGCCGCAAGCGCACAACTGATGAGCGAGAACGTCAGACCGAGAAGAAAACGCGACATGATGCAAAACGAAAAGAAGGAGAAACATCCTAGGTAATATATCGTATATTTTCGCTCTTGCGAAGAGTCGTTTCGACGATTGTGTGTCCGAGACAGCACACGACGCAAAAAGTGCAGTGCGTCATGAGCTTGAAAGCGGCAAGTTGGCGTAATGTTGATTGTTGAAAAGAGGACTTTGTGTTGCAGCAACCTGCTCAAGGCCGAGAGCCGACGCGAAGACTCGGACAAAGTGAAATAAACAAAGAGGAAAAATATGGCACAGGGAGTTGTCAAGTGGTTTAACGACGTCAAGGGCTTTGGGTTCATTACGCCCGACGAAGGCGGTGAAGAGCTTTTCGCGCATTTTTCCGCCATTGAAATGAAGGGGTTCAAGAGCCTCAAGGAAGGTCAGCGGGTGACGTTTGAGGTCGTCGAAGGTCCCAAGGGCAAGCAGGCGACGCACATCAAACCGATCGAAGAGTGAGTCTCGGCAGGCGAGGAAGCCGATCTCATGAAGACGCTCCTGCCTGCACCTCAAAAAGCGCAGTAAAAACAAGGCGGTTGCCGATGCTTTGGCGTTGGCATTTCTCGTTGTGATCGTGTATTATTGCGCGTCTGATTTTCACCGTGCTTTCAGTTTCCCCGTTTTCCACTGGACTGATGGCGACAAGCGGCAAAAAGAAAATCAACAAGAAATTCCCGGTAAAAGGCACTGAATACGGTGCACAGCGAAGTTAGAACGCGGTGCGCTTCGGTGGTTTTTGCCTCGTTTTTGTTTATTGACGCGAGCAGGCCGTTTAACAGCTCCAACCTGTGCAAAGTACAGGCGCCACCCTGTGCGAGGCGGTTTGAAATTCATCTGCTGCGTCCTTTTGTGAATCAGGTGACAACAATGAAGACCTTCTCTGCCAAGCCGCTCGAAGTACAGCGCGACTGGTACGTGGTCGATGGCAGCGACAAGGTGCTTGGCCGCCTTGCTGCCGAAATCGCACTCCGCTTGCGCGGCAAGCACAAGCCCGAATACACGCCGCATGTCGATACGGGCGACTACATCGTCGTGATCAACGCTGACAAGCTCAAGCTGTCTGCTGAAAAGGCCGGCAAGAAGACGTACTACCGTCACACCGGCTATCCGGGCGGTATCTACGAAACCACCTTCAAGGAAATGCAGGCCAAGCACCCCGGCCGTGCTCTCGAAATCGCGGTCAAGGGCATGCTCCCGAAGGGCCGTCTCGGCTACGCCATGATCAAGAAGCTCAAGATCTACGCCGGCGCCGAACACCCGCACACCGCACAGCAGCCCAAGGTTCTTGACATTTAAGGTGGATAAAGATGATCGGTAACTACAACTACGGCACCGGCCGTCGCAAGAGCTCCGTGGCTCGCGTGTTCATCAAGCGCGGCACGGGCAAGATCGTGATCAACGGCCGCGATCTCAACGAATTCTTCAAGCGTGAAACCGGCCGCATGATCGTCATGCAGCCCCTGCAGCTCACCGAAAATGTCGAAACGTTCGACATCATGGTGAACGTGACCGGCGGCGGCGAATCCGGCCAGGCTGGTGCTGTGCGCCACGGCATCACCCGCGCTCTGATCGACTACGATGCCGGTCTCAAGCCCGTCCTGTCGGCTGCCGGCCTCGTGACCCGCGATGCCCGCGAAGTCGAACGTAAGAAGGTTGGTCTGCGCAAGGCCCGCCGCGCCAAGCAGTTCAGCAAGCGCTAATCGTTCATTCGCAAGCGTTCTGCCTCGGTATACTTTTGCAAACTTTGGTTTGCGAAGAAAGCCGGGGCAAGAAGCGAAAAAACCGTCTCCCTTTCCCGGGCGGCGGTTTTTTTATGCCTGCTGCCGGAGCATTTTTCCTGCCAAAGATATCAGACAAAAAAGATTCTTCGGGGAGTTTTTCGACATGCAGGAAAAGAAAATCAAGGCGGGTATTGTGGGTGGAACGGGGTACACCGGCGTGGAGCTGCTGCGTTTGTTAAGCCGGCACCCCAATGTTGAGGTCTGTGCCATCACATCGCGCAAGGATGCGGGTACCAAGGTGACGGCCATGTATCCCTCGCTCAGAGGCTTCATGGACGATCTGGTGTTTACGACGCCCGAAGAGGCCGAACTCACCGCTTGTGACGTGGTGTTCTTTGCGACGCCGCATGGGGTGGCCATGAGCATGGCGCGCGAATTGACGGCTGCCGGCGTCAAGATCATTGACTTGGCAGCGGATTTCCGTTTGCGTGATACGGACACGTTCAAGACTTGGTACAAGCTCGATCATGCCTGCCCTGATCTCCTGGAAGAGTCTGTCTACGGGCAACCCGAGACCATGCGTGAGAAGATGAAAAACGCTCGGATTCTCGGCATGGCAGGCTGCTATCCGACCTCCATCGAATTGGGACTCCTGCCTTTGATGGAATACGAAAAGGCGCATCCCGGTACATTTGACCTAAAAACCATCATTGCCGACAGCAAGTCGGGTATTTCCGGCTCCGGCAAGAAGGCGGACGTTTCGATCATTACGGCCGAAATGTCGGACAATTTCCATGCATACGGTCTTAAAGGACATCGCCATACCCCCGAAATTGAGCAACAGCTCAAACTCCTGGCCGGTACGGACGATCTGAAATTGACGTTTGTGCCGCATCTGTTGCCGACCATTCGAGGGATTCATTCGACGATTTACATTCGTCTGAAGGATGCTACGACTCAGATTGATCTTCAGAAGCTCTATGAAGATCGCTTTGCGGATGAATACTTCGTCGATGTGATGCCTGCCGGATCAACGCCTGAAACGAGAAGCGTGCGCGGCTCCAACTTCCTGCGTCTGGCAGTTCATCGACCGGGCAACGGCGACCTGATCATCGTGCTGGCGGTGGAAGACAACCTGGTCAAGGGAGCTGCGGGGCAGTCGGTGCAGGCGATGAACATTCTCTTCGGATTGGATGAAAAGACGGGGCTGGACGCGCCTGCGTTGGTGCCGTGACGTTTAAGGGCAATCCCGACGGAGCGGTCGTGTGAATGGAGGGTCAGTCACGGCGGCAAATGAAAAATTGCAAACGACGGCTGACACTGGTAAATCTCTAATGCAATTTTTCGAGGCTCAGCAAGGAATTTCCGTATAATCCGAAGGCTTTGCAATGCACGTCGCAAGGCGTTGCACGACAAGATTTTTTAACGAGAAAACATCTAAAGAGGTAAGAAGTGTTTTTCATTTCTGACGCAATGGCTCAGACCGCAGGTGCGGCCGCTGCCGGTGGTACCGGCGGTCTGCTGATGCAGATCATTCCGATCATTCTGATTTTTGTTGTGTTCTGGTTCTTCCTGATCCGTCCGCAGCAAAAGCGCCAGAAGGAACATCAGAAGATGTGCGAAGCGCTCACCAAGGGCGATGAAATCGTGACGATCGGCGGCCTGGCCGGCCGTATCGCCGAAGTGAGCGAACAGTACGTCGTGATCGAAATCAGCCGCGTGGAAGACAATCCCGTGACGATCACGATGCAGCGCGGCGCTGTGCAGACGGTTCTGCCGCGCGGCACGCTGAAGTCGATCGACAAGTAAAGACGGCTTTCATGCAGCGGGCGGGCTGTATCCGACTTGAAGGATATGGCTGACGCCCGCTTTGCCGTTTAGTTGATGCACCGCAATCGGTTTATGGCCTTTTGCGGTTCTTGCGCAAAAAATGGAACTGTTTGATCAAAACAGCCGTTTTTTGCGGACACGAAACTCTCAGCGGAAGAGTTTTGTAGGCTGAAGGGGAATTTCTCTTTTTGCCAATTCCATTTTCGCAACGAAAGGCGTCCGAGTCCGTGTGTGCGGTCTTGCGCGGAATCGGGCATCGGACTGACCCGGAGTTTTTGTTATGAATCGATACGCTCTTTGGAAGTACATCGTCATCGGAGTGGTTCTGCTCATTGCGGCGCTGTACACCTTGCCGAATTTTTACGGCGAATCGCCCGCAGTGCAGGTGAGTTCCGGCAAGTCGACGGTGAAGATCGACGAGACGGTGCTTGCTCGCGTGGAAAAAGCGCTTGCGGATGCACAGCTGAAGCCCAACGGTGTTTTCTATGAGCAGGGTGCTCAGCAAAACACCGTGCGCGTGCGCTTCGATCCGACGGAAGCCGAAAAGCAGCTGCAGGCTCGTGAAGTGCTCGAACGCGCTCTTAACCCCGACCGTACGGATCCTTCCTACATCGTCGCTCCCAACCTGGTACCCAATACGCCCGAGTGGCTCCTGAAGATCAATGCGCTGCCGATGTACCTCGGCCTTGACCTTCGCGGCGGCGTTCACTTCCTGTTGCAGGTCGACATGCACTCGGCCATTGAGAAGCGCGCCGAATCGACGGCAGCCGATCTGCGTACGCAGTTCCGCGACAAGCGTATCCGTCACGCAGGCATTTCGCGCCAGGGCAATACGGTTGTGATCGCCTTTAACGACGAGCAGGAACGCGCCCGCGCCAATGACCTTCTTCGTTCTACTCAGCCTGATTTGGTGGTGACGGAGGGTACGCGCGCAGGCAAGTTCACCCTTTCGGCCGAACTGTCGCAAAAGGCGATTCAGAACGTTCAGGAATATGCCTTAAAGCAAAATATCTCGACGCTGCACAACCGTATTAACGAACTGGGCGTTGCAGAACCCGTGATTGCTCAGCAGGGTGCCGATCGTATCGTGGTGCAGCTGCCGGGTGTTCAGGATACGGCCAAGGCCAAGGACATTCTGGGTCGTACGGCAACGCTTGAAGTGCGTATGGTTGACGATTCGCCTGAAGCGCTCACTCAGATGGCGCAGGGCAATGTTCCCTTCGGTGACGAAAAGTATTTTGACCGTGAAGGTCGTCCGATTCTCGTGAAGCGCCGTGTGGTGCTCACCGGTGAAAACTTGAACGACGCGCAGCCGGGCTTTGACTCCCAGACGCAGGAACCCACGGTGAACCTGACGCTTGATAACAAGGGCGCACGCATCTTCCGCGATGTGACGCGTGACAACGTTGGCAAGCGCATGGCCATCATCCTGTTTGAAAAGGGCAAGGGTGAAGTGGTGACGGCTCCTGTCATCCGTCAGGAAATTGCCGGCGGTCGCGTGCAGATTTCAGGTCGCATGACCACGATTGAAGCGACCGACACCGCTCTCTTGCTGCGTGCCGGTTCTCTGGCGGCTCCCATGGAAATTGTGGAAGAACGCCTGATCGGTCCGTCTCTGGGTGCCGACAACATTGAAGCCGGCTTCCGTTCGACACTCTACGGCTTCGGTTTCGTGGCGGTCTTCATGATCCTCTACTACCAGGTCTTCGGCATCGTGACGGCCATCAGTCTGATGTGCAACGTGATGTGCTTGGTGGCGTTGCTCTCCATGCTGCAGGCAACGCTGACTCTTCCCGGTATTGCCGCTATCGCGCTGACACTAGGTATGGCCGTTGACTCGAACGTACTCATTAACGAACGTATTCGTGAAGAACTTCGAATCGGGCGGACGCCGCAGTTGGCCATCAGTGAAGGTTACGGTATGGCGTTTGCGACGATTGTCGACTCCAACGTCACCAGTTTGATCGCCGGTATTGCCTTGCTGATTTTCGGTTCCGGCCCGGTGCGAGGCTTTGCCGTGGTGCACTGCTTGGGCATCATGACGTCGCTCTTTACCTCCGTGATTGTCTCGCGCAGCATGGTGAACTTCATCTACGGTCGTCAGAAGAAGTTGACGCGCGTGCATATCGGTCAGATCTGGCGCCCGGATACGGCGCAGACGCAGTCGAAGTAAAGAATTAAGAGGGGAAAATCATGGAGTTTTTCCGAATTCACAAGACGATCCCGTTCATGCACTACTCGCACATTCTGAACGCGATCTCTTTGGTTTCATTCATCATTGCCGTGTTCTGGATTTTCTATCACGGCTTGGCGCTGTCCATTGAATTTACGGGCGGCACGCAGGTTGTGGTGCAGTATCCGGAGGCTGTTCAGACGGAACAGATCCGTGAGCAGATCCAAAGCAAACTCGGCGTTGAAGCTGCCGTGCAGAACTACGGCACTGCACGCGACATCATGATTCGTCTTCCAATGAAGGAAGGCGAAACATCCGGTCAGATGGCCGGCGAACTTCTGAAGGCGCTTCAGGAGACGGCTCCCGGCGTCAAGATGCTCAACAACGAGTTCGTGGGACCACAGGTGGGTGAAGAATTGGCAACCGACGGTCTGACCGCTCTGTTGCTCGTTGTGGCCGGTATCATCATCTATCTCTCGATGCGATTCGAGTGGAAGTTTGCTATTGCCGCCATCATCGCCAACCTCCACGACATCGTGATCGTGGTGGGCATCTTTGCCGTGATGAACTGGGAGTTCTCGCTGCCGGTCTTGGCGGCCGTGCTGGCAGTGCTTGGTTATTCCGTGAACGAATCGGTGATTATTTTCGACCGCGTACGTGAGCACTTCCGCAAGATGCGCCGTACGGACACGGTTGAGGTGATCAACTCGGCCATTACCGCCACGATTTCGCGTACGGTGATCACGCACGGTTCGACTCTGGCGATGACGCTTGCGATGTTCTTCTTCGGTGGTCCGGCGCTGCACTACTTCGCGTTGGCGCTCACGATCGGTATTCTCCTTGGCGTCTACTCGTCGGTGTTCGTGGCGGCTGCGATTGCCATGTACCTCGGCGTGAAGCGAGAAGACCTTGTGAAGCCCATCAAGAAGGATGAGGTACAGGAGATGGTGCCGTAAGAGGTATACTTAATCCTGAGCAAGAAAAGGGAACCCCGTTGGTGATTGATGCATCAGCGGGGTTTTCATTAGGTTCATCCAAAAGCTTTGCTATCTGGGTGATCATAATTGGTATTGGCAGATATTTCGGCACGTCATTGTGTTGAGCGTCCCCTCTTCGCCCAACAGGTTACCAGGGATCACGCTCAGAAGAGTGTTATCTCCTGAAAACACAGGGATAACTAACTAAGCTTGCTTTGTTTATCCTCATCCCATTTGGCGTTTGTGTACAATTCCACCAACAACTTTTTAGAGATCATTTCAATCCCCTCCCTGATATGGCAGAAAACTGGTTCGCCTACACTCTTCGCGTGAACGGGGCTGAAGGAGTGCAGAAACTTATTGTGGCAGCTGGCAAGGCTAGCCAGTCTGCTGGTGGTTCTGTGTATGTCTCGGAGTCTGTGATTCTCGATGGGGGGGGGGAATCTCGCACACTGGCGTTGGATTGATCCATATCGGCCAGCCCAATTTTTTCTCCATTCAAGCTGGCATCCTGGGCCGGCTGTTCGTCTTCAACGCACGGATGAGTCTTGGCTCTTTCTCAAGACTGAGATCTGCAGCAAACGGGTTCCTGTCCAGCTAGCAGAACTTCTCCAAACCGCTCCTCCGGTATTGCCTAGATGGTTCCTTAGGGTAGAAACCGAACGGGGCCACATTTGTGATTTTATGTCTCCAAGGCTTCGTGCTGAGGAAGCGTCTTATTTTTCAGCCTGATTCGATCCCTAGAGGTGTTTTGTGAACGTTTGTTCAGATAGCTTGACAGTAACTTGCCAGTCCATTTCGGATCTAAGCATTTTGCAGGAAGGGCGTAACGTATTAAGCATTGAGCGTGACGCCATAGACGTCATTGATCAGACACTTGGCCAGCCTTTTATTGACGCTGTGCGGCTGATCCTCAATACGAAAGGAAACGTTATCTTTTCGGGTGTAGGGAAATCAGGGCACATCGGTCGCAAATTGGCGGCCACTTTCTCTTCAACTGGTACCACGGCCTTTTTTGTTCATTCTGATGAGGCGGCTCATGGCGACTTGGGAATGGTCAAAAAGGAAGATGTATTCGTAGCCATTTCCTTTTCCGGTGAGTCCGATGAACTACTGACTATTCTTCCTGCTCTGAAAGCAATGGGTGTCAAGATCATTTGCATGACCGGAAGAGCTGACAGCTCTCTTGCCAAGGTCTCCGACGTCAGTCTTGTTACGCCTATCACGCGCGAAGCTTGTCCACTGAATCTGGCTCCTACGTCTTCGACAACCGTCACCATGGCGTTAGGCGACGCAATCGCAGGGGCTTGCATGGTTGCAAAGCATTTCAGCCGGGAGGATTTTGCACGTTCACATCCAGCCGGAGCTTTGGGGCGCCGCTTGTTACTTAAGGTGCAGGATGTTATGCGTAGCAAGTCTCTGCCTATTGTACAGCCACAGACTCCTCTGCTTGATGCCATTGAGGTTTTGTCAAAGGGCAGGCTCGGTGTTGTATTTGCTGTTGATGCCTACCAAAAACCTGAAGGCGTGTTCACGGAAGGCGATCTGTGTCGACTACTGCGAAAGTCCGTTGATCTCGCAGCTCTGCGACTTGTTGATGTCATGAAATCAAACCCAAGGTTGGTATCTCCTAAGGCTCCTGCCCACGCCGCTTTACACCTTATTCAGGAGAGCCAGATCAATCAGTTGGCTGTTGTTGATGATGAAACGCAACAGTTGCGTGGAATCGTCCACGTTCAAGATCTCATTGCAAAAAAAATATACTAAGGAAAACCTAGCTATGCATGTCATTATCCAAGCAGGAGGAAAGGGGACGACACGTCTTGAAGGCTTAACTAGGAACCGTCCTAAATGTCTGGTTCCGGTTAACAACCGCCCCCTGATATTCTGGACATTTGAAGCCTTCAAGGAACATGACATCACAGTTATCTGCGACTATAAGCAAGATGCTTTGAAGCGATATCTCGCAGCGTTTGGGCCTCAATATAGAGTTCAGGTTATTTCAGCAGACGGCAAGGGTACGGCTTCTGGCATCGGGAAGGCATGTGCACTAATCGACGACGATGCGCCGGTTGTCGTCCTTTGGTGCGATCTGCTGTTTGACCGCGACTGGGCGATACCTGAAGTAATGACAGAAACCTCCTTGCAAAGCAATTTGGTTGGACTGTCCGGGACATTTCCTTGCAGATGGTCGTTCGAAAACAGGCAATTCAAGCATGAAGCATCGTCAGCGTCGGGCGTAGCTGGCTTCTTTGTCTTTAAGAATAAACGCGAACTTGAGGGTATTCCGAGTGATGGCGCGCTGGTGCCCTGGCTTGCCGAGACAAAGAAGGAGTTTCACCCTTTCTATCTTGAGCACATTACCGAAGTAGGAACAGTAAAGGCATTTGAAGCACTGAACAAACCTTCCGTCTGCCGCCCGTTTAATGAGGTTCTTTTCAACGAGGAAACAGTTTCCAAACGTGGTGTCGACGACCAAGGACGGAAGATCGCTGTGGATGAAATCGCCTGGTACAAGCATGTCCAGGCCCTGGGTTTTGCCGCGATACCCAAAATTCACTCCTTTGAACCGCTTGTCATGGAACGCATCAAAGGTCGAAACATTTGGGAGTATGACTGTCTGACAGTTTCTGAAAAAAAGCGAGTGATTGATTCCATTATTGTCGGGTTGCGTGAACTTCACCAATTGGAAAACGCACGGCCAGCTATCGTTGCAGATCTTGAAGAAAACTATGTCTCCAAGACTTTCAGTCGTCTAGAAAAGGTTGAGGATTTGGTTCCGTTTGCCCGAGACGAGTACATCCGTATCAATGGTCGTTACTACAAGAACATTTTCTATGACCGTGAATCGTTGGCCAACATCCTGAGGGAAAGATACCCCAAGGACTTCCATCTTATTCATGGTGACCCAACATTCTCCAACATGCTTTACGACCGTCTCCACGGTAAGGTATTTTTCATCGATCCTCGCGGGTATTTCGGCAAAACGAAGCTGTACGGGGACGTTGATTACGACTGGGCTAAGGTCTATTACTCTCTAGTCGGGAATTATGACCAATTCAATCGCAAGAAGTTTGCCTTGGAAATTAACAAAAAAGGCGTGGAACTGGCTGTCAAACCGAACAATTGGTCTGACATGGAAGACTACTTCTTTGAGCGGATCGAGTCTGTATCCAAGACCAAAATTCGCGCACTGCATGCCGTTATCTGGCTATCCCTGACCACGTACGCATGGGAGGACTATGACAGCATTTGCGGCGCTTTCTACAACGGCATTCTGAAGTCTGCAGATTTTCTTTGAGGACAGGCAGAACTATGAAACTTACTTTGTCGCCGTTGCCAAAGACTTGGGTGTTCGATGTCGATGGAACGATTGTCAAACATAATGGGCACCTGACGCAGGAGGGAGATCAGCTTCTTCCCGGAGTCAAAGAACTTTTTGAGAGCATTCCTGCTACGGATGTCATCGTGCTGATGACTGCCAGAAAGCCTGAATACGAGGACGCTCTGAAGAAGTTCCTAGCCAAAAACAATATTCGCTTTGATTATCTGCTAACGGATATGCCTCAGGGCGAAAGAATTCTGGTCAATGACCGGAAGCCATCAGGATTACAAACTGCATACGCTGTCAACAAGAATAGAGACCAGGCCTTGTCCCTATCTTTTGAGGTCGACAACTCTCTATGAATTTTGCTCTTTCGAAAACAAAGACTATTTTGGGGATTCCTCTTTATCGAAAGTATCGAGCTGAAAAAGGGTTGAAGCGAGTCTTTCTAGGGGGAATCTACCGAGAGATTGTAACATTTGAGGATTACGGAGAGGCTTCACGCCAGTCCAGTTTGTTGGGCATTCCTGTCTGGGGGAGGAGGCTGAATCAACAAGCCATTTCATGGCACATCGGTTCATCATTAATTGTTAAAAAGATATCCATTGCAAAAGAGCTTTCTTTCCAATTAGATTCAATTTTTTCAAAGATGCCGGTTCGTCCGGTTAATGGCCGAAAACATATTTTTATATTCTGGGCAAATTCTGGAGAAATCGCATTGCTTCTAATGTTTTTCTGGAAGCAGCTCTTGAAACGGTATGAAATACGCGCTCCGGAAGAAGTTGTAGTTTTGTGCACGAAGCAATACCACCAGGATATGTTGAGATTGTATTTTCCGGAAATTCGTTCTGTTGTAGCGAAGCCAAAAATATTGCGCTATGTACTTGATGACATCGAAGCAGATGGACGGCAAGTTCACATGTGTTTTCCTGGGAAGTATTTTGCTCGATTCGAAGCCAGCATCAATGGTGTAGCTATAAATTATTTAGAGTGGATGAGTAAATGGTTTCAATTGAAAATTGGAGCACCAGTTAAGCAAAATGAAAAAGAGTTTAATAAGGCATTTAAATCGGCTATAGATAAGCTTTCTCTAGAGCAAAAAAATGCTTTAAATGATAAGGCAGAAAAGGGACTTGCTATCCTTGCCTTGGATTCATTTTCGAGCTCTAATCTTGATGATAAGTTTAAACAAATAATATCTTCAGATGTTTCGTCAAAATATGTGATACTAGAAAATACCACGAAATTTTCTTATCCGGAGATATTTGCGATAGCTACAAAGGCAAAGGAGCTAATTGCATTGAGAAGTGGAATTGTTGACTTTTTATCAAATTCTGGAATAAAAATGCATTTGTTTTATACTGATTTTCCAGATAGAGGGTTTAATACGCCGCCAAAATCAGCAAAAGAAGTGCTGTCGTTGTTTTCCATTAAGTCAATTCCATTGCTGAACGCTAGAACAAGTAAAGAAATTGTTGTCAAAAATATGAAAAATGAAGATGAAACAATATTTATTTAGTTTGCTGCGAAAGATTTTTCGAGAAAAACATTTAGGATACAAAGTAAGATATGAATTTCTTGGTTTACATATAAATGCATCTCCATTAAAATATTTGAGGCGAGAAATAAAAAATATTATAGATAATTCTCATCAATTTAAGAAAGTCATAATTTTATTTAACCATACTGGAGAAACTTCTTTTTTGTTATCTGGTCTTTATCATCATCTAAATAGAGAAGAATTAAAGGATATTTTATTTGTGGGCACTGTTGGTTACCATAAAGATTTAATAAATTTATATTGTCCGACCAACAATTATATTTTTAGACCAGACTTAAATTGGGTTCATTTACGTTGGGATGTGCCAGAAAATAGTTTTGATATAAAAGGCACAACTGTCATAATGACACCAACTCTTAAGTATTTTGCTGAATATGAAAAAACAATAAGGGATAACTCAAGTTTTCCTCATTTCTACAGAAACCTATTTGAAAAAAATAAAAATTTTTATGAGCCAGAAAATATAAAACCATTTCTCAGCAAGCAGCAGAAGATTTGGGTGTCCACCAAATTAAAAATTTTAGATGTTCATAAAAAATATATCCTCATAAGCAACGAAAGTGCTTCTAATATAAATTTCCCATGGACATTTTGGTTTACTCTTAGCCATAAACTCCGTTTGCTTGGTTATGACGTAGTTTTTAATACATTTATTAATTCACCTGCATCATCGATTGGAAAATCATTTTTCGCAACACTAGGTGAAGGCCTAGAAGTTACAAGACATGCAGAATGTTTAATTGCTTTAAGAAGTGGTTTTTTAGATCTGTCATTGCCTGTTGCAAAACAGATGATTGTTTTGTACACACCATTCAAATTTAGGTCACGAGAACTTCCTATTATGACGGCAGCAAAAGTTCAAAAGGCATTTTCTCTCAAAGAAATACCATGCAAGCATAAATGTAATATTAATGAACTTATTATTGAAAACCCTGAAAATGTCGATTTCACAAAATTAATTGATATGGTAATAAACAGTATCGCACCCCCCCCCATAAAGATATTTAGAAGGATAATTCTTAGGTTAATTTTTCTGTTAAATAATTTCAGATATCTTAGCTTTAGCTTGGAGCTATCATGAAACTGCTCCAAGTTATTTTTAAAAGGCATTTTATAAGTGATTGCTGCATTAGAACACGATTCTTGTTTTTTTGTTGCGAAAGAGACGTCAATTTCAATGTATTAACATCACTACGCATATTTGGGATAAGAATTTATAAATCTGTTATAACGAATGATGGGATTATTTGCAATTTAATAGGTATATTCAAATGGAAGGTAAATTGTAATTTTCGGGTGCGGGATATAGCTAATCTGGGTGAAATTGTCCATTTGTGTTTACCAAAAATAAATCAAAATTCCAATAGACACATAGTCATATTTTCACTTTTAGGCTCTCCGTCTGGCGAGTCGTTTCTTGTCTTGAATAACCTTAGATATTTTAGGTGTTTTGAAAGGTCAGATGCATATATTTGCGTTGACAAAAGATGGAAATGTGTTCTTTGCTCGATGTTTGCTCCGGGCAGCAATGTGATTTTCATCGATAAAACAATATTTACGCATATTCTTTATTCGGCAACGTTTTTTATTGATAGTCGCAGATGTACAATTTATCAGTTTTTTCCCACGACACATTACATTGAACAGGATAAATTGATTAAATCAAAGGGCATTCATTACTCAGATTATATTGCTAGAAAGCTGGAGATTTCAAGATTGCATTTATCAGCTCCAGTCCTTTCTGAGAATGATTTTATTCAATTTAAATCAATGGCCCAATGCTTTAAAATCAATTTATCTCGATTTGTTATTATTTGCCCGGAAGCCAACTCCTGTTCGCAAAGCTCAGATTCTTTTTGGAAGGTGGTTTGTTGTTTTCTAAAAGCAAATGGATTTAGCGTATATGTAAATTCGACAAAAAAGAGATGTGAGCAAAATTCGCTGAAAATTCTGTCGCATTCTGAACTTTATGCACTTGCGACTCAAGCAAAGTTAATTATTGGAATTAGAAGTGGGCTTCTAGAAATACTGGCTATGACAGGGGTTCCAATTATTGCAATTTATAACTCCTTCCCAAAGAGAGGATCACTTGATGCAATGAAATCGAGTGATGTGATGACGGGTTTCACGCTTAAAAAAATACCAGATATTTCAAGTCAAGTAGTTGAATTTGATTCAAACAATATGTCTGAAAACGATTTGATAAATGCCATAAAAGAGATTTTGCGAATTTAGTAAATAAAAATGATTCTTACAATTGGAGCGCCTTTAAAGAGGTTATTTCTGTATCTTAAGCATTACAGATTTCTTATTTGCTTATCTGTGCTGTCGATGTTTTTAGCCGCATCAACTTCTTCCTTGATTGCTGTTCTTTTCGGAAAACTTACCCAGTTGGGTTTCTATGACCAGCAACCTTGGGTTGTGATTGCTGCTCCTATTGGTTTGATTCTTGTCGCTGTCATTAATGGCGGCAGCATGTTCATGAGTAACTACCTCTTGAGCAAGGTAAGCCAGTCTGTGCTTTTTCAATTGAGGGAGGAGCTTTTTGACAAAATTCTGTCCTGGCCTGAGGCTGCGTACCAACGCAATGCCACGGGGCTAGTTGCTTCCAAGTTTGTCAATGAGGCCAACGCTGCTCTTTCCAGCGCCACACGGTCGGTGATTGTTCTTGTCCGAGATTTTCTGCAAATTATCGGGTTGATTGCTGTTCTGGTCTGGCACGACATCATCCTGACGTTAGTGGCTCTGATCATTGCGCCCGTCATTATTTGGCTGATCAGATTTATTTCCTCAAAGTTGCGAACCATTCTTGCCGGTGCGCAGCAAAACATAGCCACCCTGTTGGTTCGTGTTAAGGAGAGCTACGACGCACGTCAGGTCATCAAGATCAGCAACACTTTTGATTTCGAAGCCCATCGCTTTGCCAACATCAACAACGAAGTCCGCAAACTTGCGCTCAACATGACTAAAGTCAGTTCTGCTGCTATGCCATCAGCGCAGTTTGTCGGGGTTTGCGGTGTAGCCATTGTGCTTGTTGTTGCCATGATTGAGTCCCAGCGTGGGATGCTGACGCTAGGTGAATTTATTACTTTTTTAACAGCCATGGTGCTGCTTTTGCCGCCTCTGCGTCGAATGACGGAAATTAATGCGGCCTTTGTGGGCATTTCCGTGGCTGCCGAATCCATTTTTGCCACTTTGGACGAACCCCCTGAACCCGACAACGGTAATGTGGACCTTGCCGGCGTCAATCAGGGAATCACGTTTGAGAAAGTCTGCCTGCGCTACCCAGGGGCCGAACGTGATGCCGTGCATGACTTTTCTCTTTCCGTCAATGCTGGAGAAACAATTGCGCTGGTGGGGTTGTCAGGGTCGGGAAAATCTTCGCTCGTCAATATGCTTCCCCGCTTCTGGAACCCAACTTACGGCCGCATCCTGATTGACGGAGTTGATGCACAAACACTGACGCTCAAATCACTGCGGCGGCAAATCGCCATTGTTTCTCAAGATGTTGTTCTCTTTGACGGCACCATCCGGGACAACATTACCTACGGATGCCCGGGGGTCACTGCCGAAAAGATCAGACAGACGATCGAGGATTCCTCGTTATCTGATTTCATCAGTTCTCTTCCCAATGGACTTGACACGCCTGTTGGAGAAGCCGGAGGACGGCTATCCGGTGGGCAAAAACAGCGCATTTCTATTGCCCGGGCTCTCCTCAAGGACGCCCCCATTTTGATTCTCGACGAAGCTACCAGTGCGCTGGATGCCGACAGCGAGCACCATATCAAGCTTTCACTTGCCCGATTAATGAAAGGCCGCACCACGTTTATCGTCGCGCACCGACTGTCCACCATTGAGTACGCCACCAGAATTGTTGCCATGCAAGACGGATTGATTGCTGAAGTCGGGACCCACTCTGAATTGATCCAAAAAAACGGTGTCTACTCGCATCTTTGCAAACTGCAGGGGCTTGCGCAAAACGAATGCATCGCCCAGACCGGTTCTGGAATTCCCCATGTTGTCTAAATTCTTTGATCCTGCTCTGCTTCGGTTGGCAGGCTACGCCAAGCCTTACAAACGGCTGATTACTCTCTCCTGCTTCTGGACGGTGATTGTGTCGAGTACCACAGCCGTCACTTCCAAGCTCCTTGGGTTGCTCACTCAAAAAGGTTTCTACGAGCAGGATCCTGCTATGGTCATTGCAGCTCCCGCAGCGCTGATTTTGATTACGCTTTTGTATGCGGTGGCGCTTGTCATGAGCAATTACACGATGACCAAAGTCAGTCAGTCGATGCTTGTCACAGTGCGCGCGCAACTCTATAACAACATGCTACGCTGGCCTCTGGAGCAGTACCAACGCTTTTCCTCCGGTGAAGCAAGTTCAAAATTCGTCAATGAAGCCAACATTGCACTTTCCGGAGCCACGCAGGCAGCAATGATTCTTGTACGCGATTCATTGCAGGTTTTGTTTCTATTCGGACTTTTGTTTTGGCAAAACTGGCAACTGACGTTTGTATCTTGCATCGTTGGTCCCGTTGCTGCATATTTGCTCGGCATCATCCGTAGGCGAATAAAGGCCGTTGTTCACAAGGGACAGCGGGCGATTGCCGATACGCTGTCCTGTGTGCAGGAAGTCTACGGTGCGCATCGTTTGATCAAAATCAGCGACACGTATGGTTTTGAGAAAGAGCGCTTCAGGAAAGTGAATCAGGCTATTCGCCGCACCACACTTGACAAAAAGAAGTTTTCAAGCCTGGGAACGCCGGTCACGCAGGTTGTCGCCATGATGGGGGTGGCCGTTGTTGTTTCTTTTGCGTTGATGCAGGCTCGATCCGGAGCTCTTACAGTAGGGGATTTCATTACCTTTCTTTCGGCCATGCTTTTTTTGATGCAGCCATTGCAGAAACTTGCCGGGTTAAATGCCACGTTTACCGCCATCGGCGTTGCAGCCAGAAGTATTTTCGCGATGATAGATGCTCCTGTACAAAAGGACTCAGGAAAGGTTGTTCTTGACAGGGTTAAAGGATTCATTGATTTTGAGAACGTATATGTTCGCTATCCGGGTAGCGACCTTGAAGCACTCAAAGGCATCAGCCTTCACATCCGTGCGGGGGAACACGTTGCAATCATTGGATATTCGGGTTCAGGCAAAACCACCATGATTAATCTGCTTCCGCGCTTTGTTGAAATCTCGGAAGGCAGTGTCAAAATCGATGGCATTGATGTCCGGGACTGCACGCTTGAAAGCCTTAGAAATCAGATAGCAGTCGTATCACAGGATGTTTTTCTCTTTGATGCCAGCATACGTGAGAATGTTGCCTATGGCTGCCCCGAAGCAACGCAAAAAGACATTGATGCAGCTATCGAGGCGGCTGCTCTTACTGAGGCCTTGAAAGATCTACCGCAGGGACTTGATTTTAAAGTCGGAGAGGGTGGGCGGCTGTTGTCCGGAGGGCAGCGGCAGCGCATTTCCATTGCAAGAGCCTTTCTCAAAAACTCCTCCATTGTTGTTCTCGATGAAGCAACAAGTGCCCTTGACAGTAAGTCTGAACACCAAATTAAACAGGCTCTGGACCGTCTGATGAAGGGGCGTACTTGCCTGATTATTGCGCACCGGTTGTCAATGATGAACAACATTGACCGCATCGTAGCTTTGCAAGAGGGGCTCATTGTCGAGGAGGGTACTCCCTCTGAATTATTGTCTAAGAATGGGCTCTACGCCGAATTTTCCCGTCTGCAGTCATCATTACGACATTTAGAGCCAAGATGATTTTTCTTTCTTCACCTTTTAGAGAAGCTTGGGAAGGCAAGGATCCGTTTGAGGAGATAAAAAAAATCCAAGGAGTTGTCTATAGGCAGGTGCTCAACCGATCGACTACTCGATTTGAATTTGCTGGACAAGCCTTCTACATCAAGGTTCACACAGGTAGCTCGTTGAGAGAGATCCTAAAGAATCTTGTCTGCCTGAAATTGCCTGTGTTAGGGGCAGGAAACGAATATCGGGCGGTTTTGAAGCTACATGAGCTCAATGTGAATACCATGGAGGTAGCCGCTTTTGGCGAGAGGGGGCTAAGCCCTTTCAAACGCGAGTCGTTTATCATCACGAAGGAATTAAGCCCTACGATTGATTTACTTGCTTACTGCCTTAATTGGCGAAATCACCCACCCTCTTATGAGCACAAACGAGCGATCATTGCCGAAGTGGCCGATATGCTGCGATGGATGCATGAAGGTGGTGTTAATCACCGAGACTGCTATCTGGTTCACTTCCTAGTTGACCTAACAGTAAAAGATCCACTCAAGCCGAGGCTTTTTTTAATTGATTTGCATCGAGCGCAGATCCGCAGGACGACACCCAAGCGGTGGCGGAACAAGGATCTTGTAGAGCTCTACTACTCAAGCAAGCGAGTGGGATTTAGCTTGAAGGACTGTTTGTACTTTCTGATGAAGTACAAACGTTCGGATTCGTTGCGAGATGTTCTGATGGAAGAAAGGCATCTTATTAGCGGTTTGGAGAGGAAATCCGAACGTATTGCAAAGCGTTCAGCCAAAAAACGTCTGTAATCTGTTTGCCACTTTATTAAAAGAACCTCAATTCTTCGAACTATAGATGAGGTTCCCTTACGGGGCCGACCTCTGGCGCGTCGGCCCGTAGATGATGGGGCAAATCCTCGTGCGTCCCGGGCGCCGTTTCGGCGCACCCGGTTCGTCTGCATGCTAGGCATTCTTTGCCTTTTGGGGGTGGCCTTCGTTTGTTGGACTTGACATCCTCGCCGGCCGTGACCAGTTCCTGCGCGACGAGCATCTCGCCGTCGCACTTCAGCAGGCGAATCCAAAACTTGTCGTCAATTTTCGGCTTCTCTGCGGTTGGTGCTTTTCGACTTCGCCAGCATGATCTGAGTGAGTCCATCACGTCAGCAAACGTTGCGTTGTCCAGCACGCTGGCCTTCGATATATATGCGTTTAACGATTCTGGAATTTAAGAAACATCGTGCAAAAGCGTTGCCGAAGCAGTTTGCGTAACCGAGCAATTTCATCCATCGCAGATAGTTTTTCTGCGGGCATAGCTCTGCGCTGTGACGCACCATCGATTGAGTGTTTTGCTACTGATTCCTAAGTGGCGAGCAACCGACAGCTGCGATTCTTCGCTTTGGACTCGTGCAACAGCTGCACGTTTGAATTCTTCTGAAAAGCGTCTTTGCATTTCTGATCCTCTTTTTGTTTCAGATTTTTAAAAGTGAGGATCAAAAATCCGCTTCTGCAACCTTAGTTCATTCCATCCCTGTCGACTTCCGTGCCATTTTCAGTTACCCAATTCACGCTTGTTGGTGAATGAGTCTCATATGTCTGGCCAGTGATGAAAGTGCTGGCAGTGAAGCTCCGGGGAAGAAACACAGCAAATGCAGTCTATGGAATTCTCGAAGGCTTATGCCGAAGGTAACAAATCAGCAGTACACACGTCCCCAATCAATATCGATTTTTCTCACTGTGGTCTCCATCACAATTTTTCGTGAAGCCATTGTTATCGATTTTTGGGAGAGCCATTTTGACTATGGGAGATTCACGTTTCAATTTGCTTAAAATATCGTCTTTATGAGTGAGAAATCTCAGGTTTTGCTATTTGTAGGAAGAGAAAGTCGGACGGATAGAATCATCAATTAGTAAATCATTACGTAATCTAAAGACCAAAGGATGAAAAATTTCGCCGAGCAAATATGTCCATCTTACAGGATATCCTTCGTTATCTCCTAGGACATTGCCTGGGTATTTGATAAGTTGCTCTCTAAGCTGCCTCATTCTTCTTTCCTGTTCTTCTAGTAATTTTTCAAAAATTAAACTACCAGGCTTAAAAATGTAAGCGCAATTTCCGATAAGTTGTTTGTATTGACAGTGCATAATATAGCTTAAGTTATATATTTTAACTAATGGGAACTCTTGATCGGGTTGTAAATACCCCACACCATTAGAAAGCTCTGGATATCCAATGCCTGATTTATTATCATTTGCGTTCAGCAAATCAAACGATTGATCCCAGGGTTTTGTAATGGGCTTTATATCGCAATACCCCCCCCCATAATAATACATAAAATATGCTCTCAGGTAATCAGATTTGTGAACATTGGATAAATATTTAAATTCTTCAGGAAGAGGGTGATCTCTTAAAACGAAGTCACTTAGATTATTTGGTGTTACAAAAACTAAGGGAATATTCGCGCATTTTTGTAAACTAAAAAGAGACCTTTTCCGGTTTTCACTCATTGGATTTTCGCCTGTCCAAAATGTAAATATTCGCCGCTCAGCTTTTTTTAGTTTTCTATTTGAGGAAGTTGAAAGCCCTTGCAAGAATGGTAGGGTATCCCAATCATTATCCCAAAATAATCTTCGGTAGAGATGTTGAATTATATTTGTTTTGTACACTCTACAGAATTTTAGCAGTCTAGACAATGGTCACTCCTTTACGAAAGCAATAGATCTTGTACGAAGATTAACATGATGAAGGATGAAAGTAACAACAGTATTAATATTTTAAATTTGCGCTTGGATTTTTTAAGCTTATTATCTAATTGCGAATAATTAACTATTGTATTAACTATAGTTTCAATTACTTCCTGATTTCTAAGTAACCAATTATTTTTTTTGTAAATATATTCTAGTGCTAGTTTAAAATTCGGGGTAGCTAGATCGGATCGTTCGTTGCAACTTTGTCGGTAAAAGAACAAAACTTTTGGTATTCTGTATACAGAACGGTCTAGTTCAAGTATTTTTATCCAAAACGCCCAATCTTCATATCCGAAATTAAATTCTTCATCATAACCTCCAACCTTTTCCCAGTCAGATCGTTTAAATAGTGCCGTAGAAAAAATAACATTTGATATGGCTTCTTGACCGAGAGTGAATTTGGGTAGATTCCAAATTTTGAAATTTTGTTTGTTGTCTACCTTTGCTGCAATGCAATAACAAATACCACAATCGCCGTGAGATTCCATGTAACTAACGGCCTCACTGACATATGATTCTGCAATATAATCGTCGCCATCTAAAGGTAATATGTATTTCCCGTTACTGTGTAAAATTCCGTAATTTCTGGAATAAACAACACCTTTATTGATTATGTTTTGAAATAATCTAATATTGCTATTATTTTTAATATAACTAGCA
This sequence comes from Sutterella sp. AM11-39, assembly GCF_003472385.1. Classification (GTDB taxonomy): domain Bacteria; phylum Pseudomonadota; class Gammaproteobacteria; order Burkholderiales; family Burkholderiaceae_F; genus Duodenibacillus; species Duodenibacillus intestinigallinarum. The sequence goes on from NZ_QRLV01000009.1 coordinate 71,973, forward strand.
ATTAAGTTGCTAGATCCATCATTTGAGGCGTCATCAACAATAATAATTTCAATATTTGGGTAACTTTGATTTGTGGCACTTTTTATCGCGTCGATAATAAAGTTAAATTTGTTGTATGATGTAATTATAATGGATACTTGTGGGTGTTGCTTGATCATGTGATATTTACTAGCTTTCATCTCGAGTTAAATCTAGATAGATTGGAGTTTTTTTTGTTTTCAGGAGTGTTTTGAAATTATGTTATCTATATTTTCTATATCAAATACAATGAAGAGCCCGACTAGTGGCACTATTTTTAATATAGGCTTTATATCACATCACGCAGATATTCCCAAGAGTATACTCTGTACCTAGTTGCAAGAGGAGTTTTGGATGCTTCCTAAATGTTCAGCTCTCTTTATGGTTTTCATAGTTAATGACACGCTGCATATCAATAAGTTTTAATATGTTTTTTGATTTTATACCTAACAGGTTTCCATGTCGGAAGTTTCTATGATGAATTAAAGTGTAGGTGAGTTTAGAACTTATACTTTTTCTTAAGTAATAATTTTAAGTAATTGAGTTAATAGGGGTCAAATTTTGTCCACCAAAGATCGGAGTTGTAGTACCGAAGAATTTTACTTGGTAAAGGAGAAATATCCTTTTCAAGAAATTCTTTCAAGCGAGATAAAGAATCGTGCCCAATGATAAAAATCCGATCAGAATCATAAAAAGGCTCTTTTAATAAGATAATTCTGTTAGTTATTATTTTTCGGTTTAAAAATAAAGCTTCTGGAATTCTGAAGGAAAATCCTTCGCTAGGTGTAACCCTTATTAAATCAATGACAATTTCAGCGGTAGCGGATATCTTACAATATTCTTTATATGAAAGGTAACTGTCTAGTGAATCTTTAATTGTTGATCTGAGCCATGGATGGATATAGTTATAAATTGCATGAATCTCTTTATTAATAAGATCTAATGGTTCTGTTCGGGGAGTGTTGGTTGATTCGCTTTTTGCTCCATCAAATTTATACAGAAAGCAACGATAGGGAGATTCACATTGCTTAATGAATTTGGGGGATATCCCATTGGGGCGGTATTTTATATTATTTTGATAGGCGTCGACTATTGAGTAGCTCTCGATAATTATACGAGGAAGATTGCTTTTAACTTTCTTGATTAGCTGTTTATCGTTGGTTTTTAATACATCGTGAAAACGAATTACTATGTTTTTTTTGGGGTTTATTTTGGAATAGGCTTTCAGAGTAATGTATGATTTTGGGTTCGTAAAAACTGTTATTCCGGTTTCTTTGTTTTGTTGTTTTGTAAAACAAGCGAAAAGAGCAGAAGTAAATCCAATAATACAATAGATTGTTGATAAATGATCAAATGAATGAATTGGATTGAATTTCTGAAGATTTTCCCTGTAAATGTTATAGGCGTGATTGGAGGCAGTAACAATATTGAACTTGTGTGGTTCATTATATAAAATATGGTGAAGGTTTATTATTTTTAGTTCTTCGCTAATTGTTAGGTTGAGATATCTAATTGCAATCCATTTAAATTTGTCAAGGTTGTTGCGGTTTTTGCTTCGAGGAATTGAGACGAATCTTATTTTTCGCCAGAAAATGTCATTCCATGAAATTTTTTGGAGTGAATGTATGTACTCAATTTGATTTCTAATATATTGTTGAGAAATTTTTAGTTTTTCGTCTTCATTGTCTATTGCTAAAATTTTGAAGTTTTTCGGTAATGCTAACTTCGAAAACGGTGTAAAGATTAATTTAAGTATTAATGTTAATTTAAGTAGCATGTTGTTTTCGTGGGATTTATTGTGTATCGAGCATAGAGTGAATCTAGGATTATTTCATTAATGTATGATTGATAATTTAATTTGTCTAGAGTTGATTTTTTTTCCAATTTCGATTTGATGGTCTTTATTAAACAATTGGGTGGTTCGTTTTCATGCCAATTTCCGCGACCTCTTCCAAAATGGGCTACAGCTATATATAAACATATAGCTTCGAATAGAAATTTCTTTAAAGCTTCCTCAGACCATGTGATTACTGTTCCATCAATTTCTTTTTTGTGATTATATGCAACTGTTAGTCCCGCACCTCCTAAGGCTCCAGCGAGCATCCCCACCAAGGTTCCAAGCCCCATCGTAAGACCTCCCGTGGTGAGATCTGCTACTACTCCGCTGGCTATTCCGGAACTGATAGCCCCTGCTGCTACGGCTGGAGCAAGAGGAATTGCACTTGTGATTTTCCAATCAGACTGCAAGCGCTGTAGGAGTTCTTTTTTGACTCCTTTCCCTTTGAGGGAATTAATTTCAATCAGCTTATCAGTCAGTGCGCACAATTCATCTGCAGCGCGAGAAGTAAGAGCTGTTTGAGCCGCGCAGATAGGATCATTTACCGTTTCATTCCTAAATAGACCAAGACGCTTACCTAGAAATCTGAGTTGATCCCTTATTGATGCGGACTCTGCAACTTCACGATCATTGGCAAGCTTCTCGATATAGTGAGCCATCGCTTGGATACTTGCACTGAAGGCTGCTCGACGTTTTCTCGACCAAACTTCTCGCAATGCATCAAATGTTGCTTGAAGCTCTTCTGGGAGCGCCTTTGCGATAGCGTCAAAGAGCGCGTATTCCTGTACCCAGCATCGTGCGAATGCATCCATCGGAAGTACGGAACTCACTATTGAATATGCCGACGTAGCATGTTTCCAGCGATCTATATCCGCTTGTTCAGCTTCCGGCGGTTTTGGTTCTCCCATTTGATTGAGCAACACAATCACCGGCTTGCCGATCCACTCGAGAATTCTCATCTCTGCACTCACGTATGGAGCAGAGTCAGGTAGCTCGGTTGCATTGACGAGGTAGAGCACAACACTTGATGTTTCTTTAACGTGTTTGAGAGCTTTCTGGTTTAACCAGAGAGATTTGTTTGCGACACGATCCCAAACCTCGGACAAAAACCAACCTACCGGATTAGCTCTCCCTTCCAGACGCTTGGCGAGAGCGACAGAATTGCCAAAACCCGGAGTATCCCAAAGAATGAGCTCACAACCTTCAGGGGTTCTAGCCAGTACGTAGTCATCTGTTGTTTCAGTGACATGGGCGCGGTCAGCAACCTCACCGATGTCTCGGCCCAGCAATGTACGCGCCAGTGTTGTCTTTCCGACATTGGTATGACTGACCAAACTCAAATGAATTCGCATCGGATCATTGCTCATTGTTCATTTCCTTTTTGTCAGTGTCAGTCACCGAGATGTTTTGATCGGATGAAATTCGAGGAGCCGCCCAAGCTCGAATTGTCTTGATTACTTCGAGTTGAGACTCGGAAGAGTCACGTAATACAAACAGTTTGATCTGATGCGCATTGCTCAAAGTTTCCCAAGATTCCAGTCGTTCCTTGAGGCGCGCTGGCATTGAAGTGAAGCGTTGGACAAACTCTTTCATGTCAAGGAGTGCGGCAAAGACCGCAGCCCCCTCGGACTCGTATACCTGACGCAGACGTTCAATGACCGCTCCGTGTACTTCCTCTTCTGGAGTTTCAATGCCGTCGAACCAGACAAGAACGATCGGCTTTCGAGGGCTGGAAGGGATGGCGGGAATGGTTGCTTCTTCATCGTCAAAGTCGATAGTTTTGACAACGGAATCCTCTGCACTTCCCCAATGTTTGCAAAGGACGGAGGTTGTTTGATCTCGCAAGGGACGATTCACGGACGATGTGACAATCAATAAGTTCCCCAGCACAGCGTCCTGCGCGCATTGGACAAGGATATTTTCGAAGTAGGACGACTCAATCGAAAGCGATGTCTGCGCCTTAAACCGATTCATTCGCCAGGTATCAAAGCAGGCGAAGATCAGACGAGGGAAAATAACGACAACGCCCATCAGAATCATCATGCGAATGAGCCAGGGGGCTGCAGAAACAGGAGTTTCGAGATATGGGAGACGGTCTGCCCGCATTTGGACGATCTGAGCAAGATCCGGCATGGGTGGTAAAGGACCGACAGCGGGGATGAGCCCGTAGGTGTAGTCAATGAAGGTCTTGACGCTTTCAGGACTTTCCGCAAGCCATGTGCTCTCCCATCCGGCCCAGTAAGAGGTTCCGAAACCGCGTACCAGGAGACTCATGACGATGCCCAAAGCAAAGAAGAGGGCTGCAAAATGTAGAGTCCGGGCCACGTTCATGCGGATAAGCGGCGCAACAAACGATGACCATTCGCTGTAGAAGTGCGATTTGAAACCGGAACGGCGGAATGTGCCGTAGCTTGTTTTTTGAACGAATGCGTTAAGACTGCTTCGCAATGGCAACGCAAATCGATTGGTTCTGGTTCCGACCAGGCCGATTGCGCAGCAAAATAGTGCGATGTAGACAACAAGATTCCAAAGGATCACTCCCCAATAGGGAGGGGAGAGCAGATTGACAATGTGCTCTGGGCTTGCAATGCGATCCGTCAAGGCGCCTAGCACAAAGGTTAGAAGAACAAAGAGAGGTGAGAAGAATTGGGGCAGGCGAGCTTTAGTGCTGACGGTCGTGTTAACGCCGCGCTCAGAAGCCGTACGTAACACGACCTTGGCGCGCTCAGTCAAAAGCTTCACAGCATCGGCGGATTCGCCGACCGTATGGGCGGCCCGAAGGCTTGCGGCTTCGGCGTCAGCTGACGTCCACTTGATATGCGCGTCATTGGATTCCTCAACAGCTTTGGCAAGCAGAATCAGTTTTGCCTGTTGGAGTGTTAGTCGAACCGACGTTCGTTTGCTTTTTGCCATAGCAATGAGAAATCCTCTGATATTGGTTCAAACCCCTATTTTAGGTGAGAGTGCTTAGTTGCGCTCTAGATTCGAGCCATTTGCACGGCGTCAACCAGTTCTTTTGTCGCTGCATCGGGATCCTTTTGTCCGCATATAGCTGAAACAACAGCAACCCCATCGGCTCCGGCACGAATCAAATCGCCAACAATGGGTACTTTGACGCTGCCGATGGCAACAACGGGACAGGGTTTGCGTGAGGCCAGTATTGCGAAACCATCAATGCCAAGCGCATCGCTTGCATCCGGTTTGGTGCTCGTCGAGAAAATCGGTCCGATTCCGAGGTGATCAACCAAACGAACATCGACTGCAGAGAGTTCCTGTTCGTTGGATACAGAGAGTCCGAGTGTCTTTTCGTTGCCGATGATGGTGCGGGCATCAATAGGAGACAGGTCATCTTGGCCGATATGGAGACCTTCAGCGTCAACGGCTAGACAGACATCAGCATGATCATTGATGATCAGGGGAACATGGAAGTCGGCGAGAACAGACTTCAGTGCACGGCCGCACTCAACCAGTGCCCTCTTTTTCCAATGCGGGGCGCGCAATTGAACGCAGGTGGCACCGTTTTGTACTGCCGCGCGCGTGGTGTCGATCATGCCTTGAGCGCCACCACATAAATCGGGGTCCAATACCAGATATACAGAAAGATCGATGGGTTGTCGCATCAATAAAAATCCTTGGCTTGAAGAAGGTTTAGAGCGTCAATGTATGCCACAGCAAAACTACCCGGGCCGCGGGCTACGCCGGCAGCCTGTTGTGCGGCACGTTTGGCAAGCGCACAGGCGGAAATGACAGCTTCAAGGGGATGTTCGGTTTGAGCAACGAAGGCTGCCACCATGGCTGACAGGGAGCAGCCGGTTCCGACCACAAGCGTTGCCTTAACGGAGCCGCCAGTACACGAAAGAATTTCCTTGCCGTCGGTAGCGTAGTCGGTTTTGCCGGTGACGCAGACGATGGTGTTGTACTCACGAGCAAGTTTGACGGATGCTTCAAGAGCGGCATCACTAGAGTCGGTACTGTCGACCCCCTTACCGCCTTTGCCCATTCCTGCAAGGGCCAAAATCTCTGAGGCGTTGCCGCGGATCACCGTCGGGTGAAGCGCCAAAAGGCCTTGGATCATTTTGTCACGCCAGGGAATGACACCGGCTGCAACCGGATCCAGTACCCAGGGAACATTGTGTCGAACGGCACTTTTGGCAGCCAGATGCATGGCTTCCAACGAATCCGGACGGGGAGTGCCGACATTGATTAGCACGGAAGAAGAAATCGCGGCAAAGTGAGCGGCTTCTTCACAGGCAATGACCATAGCGGGCGATGCGCCCATCGCAAGCAACACATTTGCCGTGATCTCCTGCACAACATCATTGGTTATGCAGTGCACGAGCGGTGCTACTTGTTTCACATGGAAGAGGTGTGTCGCAATGGTTTCCGGTTCTACGGCACGAACAGGAGGCAAAGTGAATTCAGACATACAGCAGAAGAAAAGAGATGAAGTTGAAAAATCAAAGGGAACTGATGGCGCGCGTCAGCATATAGCCGGCAAGAACCAGGAGCATGCAGGCAAAGATGCGCTTTAAGGGTTTCGTGTCGATGCTGTGAGCGACTTTGGCGCCGAAAGGCGCCGTAAAAATGCTTGCTGCAGCCACAGACAATAAAGCTGGCAAATGAATATAGCCCAACATCATGGGAAACTGTGGGAGGCCCGGTTCACCCCAGCCTGTAATGATGTAGCCGAGCGTTCCGGCAGCTGCGATCGGAAAGCCCAAAGCGGCAGAGGTTCCTACGGCGTTATGCATTTTGACATTGCACCACACCATGAACGGAACGGAAATGAAGCCGCCCCCGGCGCCGACCAATGCCGAGACAACTCCGATGCCGGCACCGGCGCCAAACATTCCTGCCATTCCCGGAAGAGTTCTTTTAGGTTCCGGTTTGGAGTTGATGAACATCTTGACAGCGGAAAAGCCGACAAAACAGACGAAGACGAGAGAAATCCAGAAGGTTGGGAGAAGGCTGGAGATTTTGGCCCCGAGGAGGGCACCTGCCAAGATACCGGGTGCCACAGCTGCAACAACGTTCCAGAGCACTGCACCGCGCTTGTGATGCGCTCGCACCGAAGAAAGCGACGTGAACATGATAGTAGCCAAAGATGTCGCGATGGCTGTATGCACGATGGCTGTATCAGGCACGTCGGCATAGACCAAAAGCATGGTCATGAAGGGCGTGAGCACCATGCCCCCGCCGATGCCGAGGAGTCCGGCCAAAAAACCGGTACAGGCGCCTAAACAAAGCAAAGCCGCAACAATTTCCCAAGACATGAATACGCTTCCCGCAGAATCGTCGAATTGCGGCGTACATGATACCTGCGCCAAAGAGGGCAGAGCGAGATTGGGGCTGGAATTGACGAAGGCGGGAAAAGGAAGACCCTGTGGTTTCCGGCTACGTTACCTGAACCGAAAGGTCAGGGTGGCCGCGGCTGGAGCGGAAAACGGAGCGGACAACGCGTGCCCGCTGCACTATCGGCTCTCGAGTTAAACGGCCTTGCACGAATGCATAGGTTAGGAACATTGGAGCCGCTGGTGAAACTTCACAGGGTAGGACAATTATAAAACGATAATGACCTCAGGTACCCGATCAAGCGTAGTACCCATTCGTACAAAGCTTGTGGCGATCTTTAACAACCTGGAATTATGAGGTTAAGAGTTTGAGGACGGTTGGCTCGCCGAGCCAACCAGAAAAGGGCTTTGCCTTCTCCGCCTAACGGCGGATTCACCCAAAGTTTTCCCGGCCCTTAAGAATACGCTTTGCTTTTCCCGCGCAAGCATGTTTCATCGTAAGGCATACACTTGGAGTGCGCAGATAGGAGAAGTCCGACTCTGCGCGGCCCGCGAGAATGCGCGGACAGCCTAAGTTTTAACACTTTGGCTGAGAATGTGATGACGGCGCTCGCTGTTATCGCAACGCTTTCCCCTTTGCTATCGGCGATGACGTCGTTCTTTTAGTCACACCGCTTTGCACCGGCAAGCAGCCGGCGCTTTCTTGGGGTTTCAAGGGAGTTGGTGCCGATGATGAATTGACGCACGACCCCGCATAGGGCGTCACGCCGCATACGGCTTCATGCGTCAAGTCCGTGAAGGGTGAGGAACCTCCTGAAGACCCTCGGTCTTTTACGGCATCTAAGCGTCAAAATGTTCTAGCACAACATTTAAAGGAGGCCCTCATGGCGAATCTTAATCAGTTTTGCGACTTCACGAAGCTCATCGGCATCGACATTGCCAAAAGCGTGTTTCAAATCTATAGCTGCGATACGCAGACCGGTGAGATCACCAACGTGCAGATCAAACGGGATAAGGTGCTGGAGAGCCTTGCCAATTGCGGCAAATGCCTTATCGGCATGGAGGCATGCGGCAGCTCCCAATACTGGGCCCGCAAACTGCAGGAACTCGGCCATACTGTCCGGCTGATGGATCCCAAGCTCGTAAAGCCTTTTGTCCGTCACAACAAGAGTGACAAGGCTGATGCCGAGGGCGTCTACCATGCCCTGGTAAGCGGAGTCCGGGCCGTTGCTGTCAAGACGGAAACGGAACGTGACATCCAGACGCTGCTGACAATGCGAGCCTTGCTGGTCAAACAGCGCACAGCCCGCATAAACCACGTGCGCGGCTTACTAGCCGAATACGGACATGTTATGCCAAGGAACGTTAATCAATTCGATAACAAGGTTGATGAATGCATCAACAGCCTTGAGGGTGACGCTGTGCAGTTGGTGATCAACATGATGCGCGATACGGTCAAAAGTATTCGTGATGACCAAGACCGGATTAAGACGCTTCAGCGCGAAATCAGCAGGCTTGCCAATCAAACCAGAAATGCAAAGCACTTTCTGACAGTTCCGGGCGTTGGTGAAACGATCATGGCGTATATGTGTGTGCTCCTTGCTGATCCAACACAGTTTTCTTCGGCCAGGCAGTTTGCGGCTTATCTTGGCTTGGTACCAATGCATACGGGCAGTGGCGGCAAGACTGTCACCACAAAGATTCCCGGCCGATGTGATAAAGCTCTGAGAGCCGTGTTGGTGCAGGGAGCCCATGCAGTGGCCAGGTTGAAATGCCGGACAGACTGGGTGAAAAACATTTTGGCAAAGAAACCCAAGAAGGTGGCAATGGTTGCCATCGCCAACCGCATGGCACGCCAGTGCTGGGCGGTGGCAAGCAAGAGACAGGATTGGAGAAGGATGCCCGTGACGGCAGCATAGGAGAAAGACGAAATGCTCGCCGTGATTGATCCAAGCTCAATGATGTAA
>NZ_QRLV01000009.1:81095-104241 GCF_003472385.1 Sutterella sp. AM11-39
TGATAAAGCTCTGAGAGCCGTGTTGGTGCAGGGAGCCCATGCAGTGGCCAGGTTGAAATGCCGGACAGACTGGGTGAAAAACATTTTGGCAAAGAAACCCAAGAAGGTGGCAATGGTTGCCATCGCCAACCGCATGGCACGCCAGTGCTGGGCGGTGGCAAGCAAGAGACAGGATTGGAGAAGGATGCCCGTGACGGCAGCATAGGAGAAAGACGAAATGCTCGCCGTGATTGATCCAAGCTCAATGATGTAAAAACTGGTTACGCCGGCCTCTGCTAAACCTGTGGGAGATTTGACGTATTTTTGCGTCGCGAGCAAACAAAGGAGCAGAGGTCCGGATCCCCATCATGGCCACGTCAGAAGTGCCGCATTCGCTGATGCGGTCATGACGATAAAAAGGTCGAATAAGAACGTTCAACACTTTCTTCAGTTGATCACGTAACGAACTTTGAGACGGTTGACGACGTCGGGCACCACGAACAGACAGTAAGTTCAGCTCGGTTAGTAAAAGTTTTTGCCAATGCACCCACGCACTGGCAAGGGCTTTTGCGCCCCGACAAAAGAAGTCAGGCAGGTTTCGGCAACTTGATAGCAAACCAAACCGAGAGATGAGGCAACACGCCGCTGCACCTTATTCCACGGGCGTTTCCACGCACGATGAATCGCCATTGGGCGGCCTTAATCGCACTATCGTTGGATGCTTTGTCGTCGGATAAGAAAATGGAGTTTGATTTAAGTCAAGGAGGTGCGTTTCCTGCTATTGACTCCTGAGGACATAAGGAAAGGCCGCTTGTGTTCAGCGGCCTTTCGGGGAACATTTACACAAAAGCTGGGAAAAATCAACTTTCGAGTGCGGGATCCAGAGCTTCATCGCACTTCATGCGAAGCGCGGCAACACGCGAAACGGTTGCTTCATCGACGGGGACCTGACCGAGACGACCGGTAATGGAGTCAAAAGCGATCTGCAACGACGCCATCACGGCAACGCGTTCAGGGGTTAGCGAACGATTGGCCGAGCGTACTTGAGATGCACGCGTATTGAGGATTTCGGCGGCGCTACGTAGATTCTCAACGTCCTCCTCAGAAACCTCGAAAGGATACTCGCGATCCAAGATGGTGAGTTTGATGCGTGGCATGCTTTATGACTCCGATTTTCTACCCGACAATGTTCCGATTAAGCAGAGGGCTGTTCCGTCTGCTGGTCGGCCGTCAGAGAGACGATCAGCGAATCGATACGGCTGCGTACGGCGGCAGCTTCTTCCTCGAGCAGTTCGACGGCGGCGGTCTTGTCTGCAAGCTGAGCCTTGAGGGCTACGTTTTCAGCCTTCATTTCATTGTAGGCCTGCACAAGGCGGGCGACGGAAGATTCAAGTTTGTCAAGCTGGTCGTTCATTTGTTACCTCGTTAGAGCACGCGCAGTGTTTATTGCGCACCTAGGAAAAGTTTGCCTGCGAATTTTGCCACTCAACGCGTTTGTCTGCGCGGCTTTTTACGCGGAAAAACAAATTCAGTTGAATCCGAGTACGTCGGACATAGAAAAAAGTCCGTTGGGTTTGTCTTTCAGGAAGCGCGCAGCTGTTACGGCACCTTGTGCGTAGCCTGCACGCGAACCCGATTTATGGCTGATCTCAATGAGTTCACCGGGGCCGGCAAAAATCACGGTATGGTCACCGACAACGTCCCCGCCGCGCAGGGCAGCAAAGCCGATGGCTCCATCGGGACGTTCACCGGTATGTCCTTCTCGACTGAGAACTGCAACCGAATCGAAATCAACGCCGCGTCCCTGTGCCACACGTCGCCCCATTTCAAGAGCCGTGCCGGAAGGCGCATCCACCTTGTGTTTGTGGTGCATTTCAACGATTTCACAGTCGTATTGCGAGAGCAAGGCGCCCGCAATTTCCAAAAGCTTCAAAACGGAATTGACACCGACGCTCATGTTGGGCGCGAATACGACGGGAACAGACTTGGCTGCTTCAGCAATTCTCTCTTTGCCTTGCGTGTCAAAGCCGGTCGTGCCGATCACGACGCCGATATTGTGAGTAATGCAGAATGGCAGATAGGCAAGCGTAGCCTGGGGACGCGTAAAGTCGATCAAAACATCGGCTTTGGCAAGGTCCTGAACGTTGTCCGAAATCAAAATCCCGGTCGTTTTGCCGATTGCCGCACCGGCATCCGTGCCGATTTTGGGAACTCCGGGAGCTGTGACGGCAGCTGCGAGTTCAAGGTCATCGCTATAGAGAACGGCCTCAATGATGAGCTTGCCCATGCGACCGGTTGCGCCGGAAACAGCGATTTTCACGGTTTGACTCCTTACTGATCTTCAGGACGCACGAGAGGCGTCGGAGCGAAGTCCGTTTCGCGGCCGAGAATCATTTCGTCAGCCTGCTTTTCGGTTGGAACGGGACCCGCTTCAATCTTGGTGAGGATGTCTTGTTCATCAAAGTAGAGCGTGACGCGGCGCATCTGAATGTCGCCGTAACGCGGGTTCAGATAGTAGGTGTAGTCCCAGCGATTACGGTGGAACTGACTTTCGATGAGCGGTTCCCCCATCAGAAAGAGAACTTGCTGACGAGCCATGCCGACCTGAAGCTGGTCAATCATTTCCTTGGTGACCAAATTGCCTTGGTGGACATCGGTACGGTAGACGTAACTGTTGAAATTGCAGCCGGACAGCGCGATCAAACCGACGGCAAGAGGAGCGGTGATAAGAAGTGTGCGCAAGGACATGAGAAAAACAGTCGAGAAAACGCCTCGAAATTCGTAAATTGAAAACTTCCCGTTATGATAGCGAGTATCGGATTGAAATGAGCCTCTTGAGGATAGCCAATGAGCGTAAATAATGAACATGAGATGCTTGAGCCCGAACAGGAACTCAAAAATGTGGGGCTTAAAGCAACCGCGCCGCGCATGCGCATTCTGGAGCTTTTCCAAAAAGCTCAGGAAGCTGGAGCTGTGCGACACTTGACTGCAGAAGACATCTACAAGCAGCTAGTTGCAGAGAACATCGAGGTGGGTTTGGCTACCGTTTATCGCGTTCTAACCCAGTTCGAAGCGGCAGGTCTCATCGTTCGCCACTATTTCGGCAATGACCGCGCTAGCTATGAGATGGATGACGGGGCGCATCACGATCACATTGTTTGCACCCGTTGCGGCCGCGTCGAAGAGTTTGTTGACAAAGAAATCGAAAAGCGCCAGAAACAGATTGCCGTACGTCTTGGATTTGAACTTGAAGGGCACTCTCTTTCACTCTACGGCATTTGCGAAGATTGCCGCAAGAAAGAAAAAGTGCGTCGTAAGTAGCCGCTTGTTTCTCAAGCCAAAGAAACAGCCGAGCTGGAGTGACCATTGCTCAAGCTCGGTTTTCTCTTTCAGGGACTATCAACTATTGCAAGTACCACTGAACAGTCTGACGGATTCCTTGTTCAAAAGTGGTTTGCGAGGTCCAACCCAGTTCTTTCGAGATCTTGGAGGGATCAATCGCGTATCGGAAATCATGACCGGGACGATCATTCACGAAGCTGAGTAGTTCGTTATAGTCATGTCCGCTCCAGGGACGCAGTTCGTTGAGAACGTTGCAGACCGTGTCGACAATTTGCAGGTTGGTTCTCTCGTTGTGTCCTCCAACGTTATAGCTTTCACCGACTTTGCCTTTGTGAAAGATCAGGTCAATAGCTTGGCAGTGATCCCCTACCCACAGCCAGTCGCGAATGTTGAGTCCCTTACCGTAGACGGGAATGGGCTCATGAGCTAAACATTTGCGGATGATGGTAGGAATGAATTTTTCGCTGTGTTGCCAGGGGCCGTAATTGTTGGAACAGTTGGAAATCGTTGTGTTTAACCCATATGTGTGGGTGTAGGCACGAACCAACAAGTCAGAAGAGGCTTTACTGGCGGAATAAGGGCTGTTAGGCGCGTAAGGGGTTTCTTCCGTGAAGAAGCCTTCGGCACCAAGACTGCCGTATACCTCATCGGTTGAAATGTGGTGGAAACGAGCAGACTCCATGCAGTTGATTTCCTGCCAGTAGTTGAGGCACTCATTCAGAAGGTTAGCTGTCCCGTTGACATTTGTTTCCACGAAAATCAACGGATTTGCGATTGAGTTGTCAACATGACTTTCAGCGGCAAAGTGGATGACACCGGTAATGGCGTACTGACGTAACAGCTGTCGGATCAGCGCCGCATCGCAAATATTGCCCCGGACGGGAACGACATTGTCCATTTGAGCTTGCAACTCGAAAACAGCAGAGTGGGCTGCATAGGTGAGAGCGTCCAGATCAATGATTCGGTAGTGGGGATAGGATTTGGCAAAATGGCTGACAAAATTGGCGCCGATAAAGCCCGCACCACCGGTTACAAGGATAGATTTTTCAAACATCAATTTGTTACTCATCGCTAAGAGCATCAAGCCAGAAACGAGGCTTGACTCCGTAGGGTTCAAGAGACTTCAGGGAAAGTACGCTGTAAGCAGGACGTACGGCTTTTGCCGGATAGTCTGCAGTGGTGATGGGAATAACAGAGCAGGAACTGCCTGTTGTTTTCACAATTTCGCAAGCGAAGTCATACCAAGAGCATTGTCCAGCATTGGTAAAGTGGACAATATGCATCGGTTGTTTGTGCGAGCCTTGCTTGTAGAGAGAGAGCAAGGCCAGAGCAAGATCTTCGACCCTTGTTGGAGCACCGGTTTGATCGCTGACCACTCGTAAGGAATCGCGCTCCGAAGCAAGTTTCGAAATCGTATTAAAGAAGTTGCGTGACTCAGCGGCTTTGGAGTAGACCCAAGCGGTGCGAATAATGGCCCCGTTGAATTGCCCTTCCAAAAGAGAGACTTCCCCGGCGCGTTTACTCAAGCCATAGACGGATAACGGTCGTGTGAGGTCATTCGTTTCGTAAGGGGAAACCGCTGTACCGTCAAACACGTAATCCGTAGAAACATGAATAATCGGCACTCCGGTGGAGGCTAACACCCATGGACCGAATGCATTGACGGTGTAGGCATTGGCAACGTCAGTTTCTGCTGCATCAACGGCCGTATAAGCCGCGCAGTTAATGATGCAGTTGAACTTTTGTTCGGAAACAAGTCTGTTTACGCTTGACGCACAAGTGATATCAAGTTCGGATTTGGTGACAGGATAAAACGGAATGCCTTGACGCAGGCACTGTTCAACAACTGCTTTTCCTAATTGTCCGTTTGCTCCAGTGATGAGCAGCATGATCGGCTACTCCTCAAATCGGAACATGGGGGAACTGCAGTACGTTTCCCAAGATGCGGCAGAAAGGTCTTTATCGGAGAATCGGCAAACCTCTCGAGGAAGCTGCCAATCAATGCCAAGAGACTCGTCAAGAGCGAAGATAGAGCCTTCACTTTGCGGAGCGTAGAAGTTGTCGCACTTGTACGCAAAGTGTGCGGTGTCTGACAGAACAGCGAAACCGTGTGCAAACCCACGGGGGACAAACAGCTGGCGCTTGTTTTCAGCAGAAAGCTCAACAGCCACGTGTTTGCCAAATGTTGGGGAACCTGCGCGGATGTCAACAGCTACATCCAACACTCGACCAGCTAAAACACGAACAAGCTTTGCTTGAGCAAATTCGCCTTTTTGGAAGTGAAGCCCCCTGAGTACGCCATAGCAAGAAAAAGATTCGTTGTCTTGGACAAAATTCGCACAAATGCCAAGTCCCGAAAACACTTTGGCATTGTATGACTCATAGAACCAACCGCGGGAATCTCCAAACACACGGGGCGCCAGCACGAACACGCCGGGGATTGCTGTTTCTTTTTTTTCCATGAAAGAACTCCGTTAGGCATCTCGGCCAAAGGCTAACTGACGCAGTTTTTCTCGATAGGGAGTACCAGGCTTCAGTGAAGTGACAAGAGCCTCAAAGCTTGTCTCGCTAATCAACCCGCGTCGTAATGCCAACACTTCAAGATAGCCGACAGGATTGCCGTGCTCACGGATTTCATGTTCAACTTCTACCGAGGCTTGAAGGAGAGAATCTGGGGTTCCCGCATCCAACCACAGGGACGACTCGGTCATGCGAAGCGCGTTGAGACGATTTTCCTGAAGGTAGATGTTATTGAGGTCGGTGATTTCCAACTCGCCTCGTGCAGAGGGTTTTAACTGGCGAGCTTTGTCCAGAACGTCCGCGGGATAAAAGTACAGACCCACAGAAGCCAGATTTGAGGTTGGAGTACAGGGTTTCTCTTCAAGCTTTACTACTCGCCCCTTCTCATCGCAATTCGCAACGCCGAATCGCTCGGGATCTTGCACCTGACAGAGCAAAATTGCGGCAGTATCGAGAGGTTCCTGAACAAACCGGCGCAATTGCAATAGCTCTTCACGAAGAATGAAGATGTTGTCGCCGAGAATCAAGCAAACAGGCTCATCAATGAAATCATCAGCGATTAGGAAACACTCCGCAATTCCATTCGGAGCAGACTGAATCCGGTAAGTGATGGTAAGACCGAATTGATTACCATCTCCGAACAAAGCTTCAATATTGGGAAGGTCTCGAGGCGTTGAAATGATAAGAACTTCCTTAATCCCGAGATCCATCAGTGTCGCCAATGGGTAGTACACCATGGGCTTGTCATATACTGGGAGGAGCTGCTTGGAGGTTGTATTCGTGAGTGGGGCGAGACGACTGCCGCTGCCACCGGCTAAAACGATACCTTTCATTTCGACGCTCGTTTAAAAGCTTATTGAGGAAGTTTGCACACAAGTATATGAATGCGCACAAAAAAGAGATAGAAAAAAGGTGTTGCATGAAGATGCTCACACAACACCCTGATCCTGTTTCAAATTCTAGAGGGATTCTTATTCTTCCACCAGTACAGGGCTCACGCCGACGCTGTGGAAGCCTGCATCGACATAGGCCACATTGCCCGTAATGCCGCTTGCCAGATCCGAGAGAAGGAAGGCGGCAGTATTGCCGACTTCATCAATCGTGACCGTACGGCGCAACGGAGCGGAGTGTTCCATGTAGGTCAGGATTTTCGAGAAGTTCTGAATGCCGGAGGCGGCCAGCGTTTTGATCGGACCGGAGCTAATGGCATTGGCACGAATACCCTTGGGGCCGAGGCTTCCTGCCAGATATCGGGTGGAGGCTTCCAGAGCAGCCTTGCAAACGCCCATCGTGTTGTAGTTGGGAACGGTGCGTTCACTGCCGATGTAGGTGAGAGCCAGGATCGAAGCGGCACGACCTTCCATCAGGGGCAATGCTGCCTTGGCCAACACCGGGTAAGACAGCGCGGAGATTTCCATGGCTGTGCGGAAGGATTCGCGGCCGACGCCATCAAGGTAGTCGCCTGCAATGCATTCACGCGGAGCAAACCCGATGGAATGCACAAAGCCGTCCAGACCGCCCCAACGTTCCTTCAGTTCACCCATCACATTGGCGATCTGATCATCTTTGGTGACATCCATTTCAAGGCAGATGTCGCTGCCGAATTCTTTGGCAAATTCAACGATACGGTCGTGGAAGCGTTCGCCAACGTAGGTAAAGGCGAGCTCGGCTCCTTCGCGGTGGCAGGCTCGGGCAATGCCGTAAGCGATCGAACGGTTCGACAACACGCCCGTGATCAAAAGTTTCTTGCCTTGCAGAAATCCCATGATTTATTCCTCGGTAAGGATTTTTGTTTTTAGCGAATCTTCAACCGTTGTCCGATTGAGATTCGAGTTGTTCTCAAATTGTTGATGATACGGATTTTAGAGACACTGGTACTGTACTTTTTTGCAATTGAAAA
Source organism: Sutterella sp. AM11-39 (assembly GCF_003472385.1). Classification (GTDB taxonomy): domain Bacteria; phylum Pseudomonadota; class Gammaproteobacteria; order Burkholderiales; family Burkholderiaceae_F; genus Duodenibacillus; species Duodenibacillus intestinigallinarum. The sequence goes on from NZ_QRLV01000009.1 coordinate 88,837, forward strand.
AAGTGTCTCTCCGCGTCTGACAACGTGTACGTTCTTCCCTGGTGGCGGCTGCGTATTTGCACGCGGCGGAATTACGAGCACGAGGCGCTGCCCGATGCGCAGTCGGGAGCTGCGCAAATTGTTCGTGCGACGAATCGAGCGCTGTGTGATGCCGTATTTCTTGGCGATGGTGTAGATGGAGTCGCCCCGGCGCACGCGGTAGACCACGCGGCGCACTTCCGGAGCCGAAAGTTTGAGTCCGGCGTTGAGTTCTTCCTGCGCGATTGCCGGCGCAAGTTGTCCGTTGGCGTCAACAAGCAAAGCAGAACCAGCGAGCACTTTGCGGCCTTTCGGGATGCGGTTGACGCGCCGAAGCTCTTCTTCGGTCATACCAGATTTCAACGCAACGTCTGCAAGTGTTTCGCCTTCTTTAAGGTGATAGAGCACCCAGCTTGACAGTGGCTTTCCTGTGTTGACCCAACTCGCGAGGTTGTCCATGAAGACTTCCAGATTTTCCATCGGAAGCAACATGACTGAGTTGTGGCTTGCAACGATCACGGGCAGATTGAAACCGGGATTGAGCATCCGAAATTCGTTGGGATCCATTTCGGCAAGCTCTGCGGCCGTCTTCATGTCAATGTCGCGACTCTTTGTGACACGAACAAAATAAGGTGCGTTTTCAATTTCAGGCAGATTGATGCCGTACTTTTCAGGATCAGCAACGATTTGACGGATTGCTTCCAGTCTTGGTACGTAGTAGGCCGTTTCACGGGGCATCCGCAGGTGCGCGTAGTCCGCTTTGCGTCCACGAGCTTTTGCTCTGCGAATGGCACGCGAAACACTGCCTTCGCCCCAGTTGTAGGCGGCAAGCGCCAGGTGCCAGTCTCCAAACTGTTGATAAAGCTTTTCGAGGTAGTCCAAAGCTGCACGCGTACTCTGCAGTACGTCTCTGCGCTCGTCCTTCCAGAAATTCTGTTGAAGCGAATAGATGTTGCCGGTCTGAGGCATGAACTGCCAGAGGCCGGAAGCTTTGGCGTGAGAGAGAGCTTCGGGTTGGAAAGCACTTTCTACGAATGGCAAGAGCGCAAGCTCGGTGGGTAATCCTCTTTGCTCAATCTCGTCGACGATGTGATAGAGATATTTGCCGGCACGCTCAAAAACACGCTCGATGTGACGCGGATTACGACTGTAGCTTCTTAACGATGTTTTTACGCGGCTGTTCTTAAGTTCCGGCATAGCGTATCCGCGGCGGATACGATCCCAGATGTCAACGGGAGGAGATACTTCAGCTTCCGTAGCGGGTAAATCATCGGCTTGCCGCGCTTCCGTAGCCGCAGGTGTTTCTGCGCACGCCACGGAGCCGGCAAAGCAAATGCCGGTTACGAAGCAAATCAAAAAATTGCGCAAAGACACCATGAATGCGAGAGAAAAAAGAAAGGTGAGACGGGAAGCGACTCGAAAAGGCAAAATTGTAGCTTGAAAAGCGTACATTTCTGTTTGTGTGCTATGCATGGCACGGGCATAATTCTACGTTCTATTTTCCATTTTCAATCAAAGATCAGGACAAATGGCTCAATATGTCATGACCATGAATCGCGTGGCCAAGGTGGTTCCCCCCAAGCGATTCATCCTCAAAGATATTTCTTTGTCGTTTTTCCCAGGGGCCAAGATCGGCGTTCTGGGGCTCAATGGTGCCGGTAAATCGACGCTGTTGAAGATTATGGCCGGTGTCGATAAAGACATCGATGGCGAAATTACGTGGCAGAACGATCTCAAGATTGGTTATTTGCCGCAGGAACCGCAGCTTGATCCTGAAGCAACGGTTCGTCAGGCTGTGGAAGAAGGCATGGGCGAAGTGATGCAGGCTCAGGCCAAGCTTGATGCTGTGTACGCGGCTTATGCCGAACCGGATGCAGACTTTGATGCACTGGCAGCCGAGCAGGCTCGTCTGGAAGCCATCATTGCCGCCGCCGGTACGGATGCTTCGACGCAGATGGAAATTGCAGCAGATGCTCTGCGCTTGCCGCCGTGGGAAGCCAAGATAGGACATTTGTCCGGCGGTGAAAAACGCCGTGTGGCTCTGTGCCGTCTGTTGTTATCTCGTCCGGATATGCTGTTGTTGGATGAACCGACCAACCATCTGGACGCTGAAAGCGTTGAATGGTTGGAGCAGTTCCTGCATCGTTTTCCGGGAACGGTTGTTGCCGTTACCCACGATCGTTACTTCTTGGATAACGCAGCCGAATGGATCCTTGAACTTGACCGCGGTGAAGGCATTCCCTGGAAGGGTAACTATTCTTCTTGGCTTGACCAGAAGGAAAAACGTCTGGAACAGGAAAAGCGTCAGCAGGAATCTCGCGCCAAGGCCATCAAACATGAATTGGAATGGGTGCGCCAGAATCCCAAGGGACGTCAGGCAAAGGCTAAAGCTCGCTTGAATCGTTTCGAAGAGCTTTCGAGCTTTGAGTATCAGAGTCGTAACGAAACCAATGAAATCTTTATCCCGGTGGCCGATCGTCTCGGTAATAAGGTCATTGAGTTTCACAATGTCAGCAAGGGCTTTGGCGACCGTCTGTTGATTGACGACTTGTCGTTCACGATTCCGCCCGGAGCTATCGTGGGCGTTATCGGTCCCAACGGTGCCGGTAAGTCAACGCTCTTTAAGATGATTACGGGGAAGGAACAGCCGGATTCAGGTTCGATTGTTCTGGGTGACACGGTCAAGATCGCTGCCGTGGATCAGACTCGTGAGGGATTACCCAACGATAAGACTGTGTTTGGGGCGATTTCGGGCGGTCTCGACATTTTGCAGGTCGGCAAGTTTGAGATGAGCTCGCGTGCCTATCTCGGTCGCTTTAATTTCAAGGGCGGCGATCAGCAGAAGACTGTGGGCGTTCTTTCGGGCGGTGAGCGCGGTCGCTTGCACCTGGCAGCAACTCTGCTCAAGGGCGGCAACGTTCTGTTGCTTGACGAACCCTCGAACGACTTGGACGTTGAGACCCTGCGAGCTTTGGAAGAAGCGTTGTTGGAATTTGCTGGTTGCGCGTTGGTGACCTCGCACGACCGTTGGTTCCTTGACAGAATTGCCACGCATATCCTGGCGTTTGAAGGCGACAGTAAGGTTGTGTTCTTTGACGGCAACTACAACGAATACGAAGCCGACAAGAGAAAGCGCTTAGGTGAAGAAGCAGCGCGTCCTCACCGTATTCGCTTCAAGCCTCTCAAGCACTAAGTCATGTTCTGTCCTCCGGCGCATTTCCATACGGGAATGCGCCGGCTTGTCCTCATGCATAAGCTATGTCCGCCAACTTCGTTCATCTGCGTTTTCACTCCGAATATTCCATCCAAGACGGTATCGTGCGTCTCGACCCCATCCTTGAAAAAGTGATGCAGCAGGGAGGCGTTGCTTTAGGTATTACCGACTCGATGAACTTGTTCGGAGCCCTGCGTTTCTATTCGCATGCAATAGCTGACGGCATTAAACCGATCGTCGGGTGTGATCTGTGGATCTCGAATGCGGTGCACGGCAAACGGGACAATCCGTATCGCCTGACAGTCTATTGCCAAAATCACGAAGGTTATTTGTCGCTCTGTGAGCTTCTTTCCCGAGGCTGGATGGAAAACCAGTACTTGGGACGCGGGGAAGTCAGACTGGAGTGGTTGACTCCTGAAAATTGCAAGGGACTCATCTGTCTTTCCGGAGGTCCTCAAGGGGTGATTGAGCAGCATTTGCTCGAGGATAATAAGGTTGAAGCTAAAGCGGCTCTTGAACAGCTGCACGCAGCTTTCCCGGGGCGGTTCTATTTAGAAGTGCAACGAGCAGGCCGAAAAAACGATGAAGCGGTAGTGGCGCATATTGCCGAGTTGGCTGTCGAGACGGGATTGCCTGTCGTGGCAACACACCCGGTGCAGTTCCTGCATCGAGAAGATTTCAATGCTCATGAAGTGCGCTGTTGCATTGCCGGTGGATACGTGTTGGCGGATCCCCATCGTCCGAAGCTTTATACGGAAGAGCAGTATCTGAAGACCGAAGAGGAGATGAGGGCGCTCTTTGCCGATATTCCTCAGGCAATCGACAACACGGTGGTGATTGCCCAACGCTGCAACTTGGACGGGGTTTTGCAAAAACCCCAGCTACCGCTATTCCCGACCCCGGAAGGCGTGTCGCTCGACGAATATATGGTGCAGCTCTCGCATGAGGGCTTGGAGCGCCGTCTTGAGTTTTTATATCCGGACAAGGCGGAGCGAGATGCTCGCCGCCCGGAATACATCGAACGCTTGGACTACGAGCTCAAGACAATCTCGTCCATGAAGTTTCCCGGCTACTTCCTCATCGTGCAGGACTTTATCAATTGGTCCAAACGAAACGGTGTAGCAGTGGGGCCAGGCCGCGGGTCCGGTGCAGGTTCTCTTGTGGCCTATGCGTTGGGCATTACGGATTTGGATCCGTTGCACTATGGATTGCTGTTCGAACGCTTCCTGAATCCAGAACGCGTTTCGATGCCTGACTTTGACGTTGACTTCTGTCAGCACAACCGTGATCGCACCATTGAGTACGTGAAGCGTACCTATGGTGTGGATGCAGTGAGCCAGATCGTCACATTCGGTGCCATGGGCGCAAAGGCCGTGGTTCGAGACGTTGGCCGTGTGCTCAATATGAACTACAAAAAGGTTGACGAACTGGCCAAATTGATCCCTCAAAAGCCGGGGCTTGATGTGACGCTCGCAAAAGCAGCCGAGATGGAACCTGTGTTTAAGGAAATGGCCGAGAGGGAGGATTATGTCGAGTTGATGAGCTACGCTCAAAAACTCGAGGGCTTGACTCGCAACCTGGGTATGCACGCGGGCGGCGTTCTGATTGCGCCGAGCAAGCTGACGGATTTCTGCCCGCTCTATAACGCAGACGGCAAGCCCGAAAATACGGTCAGTCAGTTCGATAAAAAAGACATTGAAAACGTAGGCCTTGTGAAGTTCGACTTCCTGGGGCTGACCACACTCACAATTCTGACGAAGGCCGCGGAGTACATTGATCGACTAAATCCCGGCACCAAGTTTGATCTGTCGCGTATTCCGACAGACGACAAGAAAACGCTGGAACTGTTTCAACAGGGGAATACTGGAGCAGTGTTCCAGTTTGAATCGGACGGTATGCGCGAACAGTTGCGGCAAGCAAAGCCTGACTGTTTGGAAGATCTTGTCGCCCTGAATGCACTTTATCGTCCCGGTCCGATGGATCAGATTCCTCACTTTATTGACCGTAAGTTCGGGCGAGAAAAGGTGGAGTATCTCGATCCCCGTATGGAGCCGATTCTTCGTGAAACCTACGGCATCATGGTTTATCAGGAACAGGTGATGCTGGTCGCACGAGCCATCGGGGGCTATTCGCTGGGCGGCGCTGACCTTTTGCGTCGTGCAATGGGTAAGAAGAATGTCGAAGAAATGAAGCGGCAGCGTGCCGTCTTCATTCAAGGTGCGGCCGAACGAGGCGTCACTGCAGAAACGGCAACCGAAATTTTCGACTTGATGGAGAAATTTGCGGGTTACGGCTTCAACAAGTCGCATGCGGCTGCATACTCATACGTCGCTTGGCAGACGGCTTACCTAAAGGTACATCACACTGCCTGCTTTATTGCAGGCAACATGTGTCTGGTGATGAACCAAGGGGAAAAGATGCGAGAACTGGTGGAAGACGCTCGCGAAATGGGTGTGACGGTTTTGCAACCAGACATCAACATCAGCGAGTGGTTTTTTACCGTACCTGACGAAAAGACGGTTCGTTTTGGTCTTGGTGCCATTAAGGGGGTCGGACAGAATATTGTCGAAGATTTGCTTCACGAGCGACTGTTGAACGGTCCGTTCTTGGATATTTTCGACGTTGCTGCTCGTGTGCATTCCATGAACCGAAAGGTCCTGGAACAACTCATCAAGGCGGGAGCTTTCGACTCGTTGGATAAGGATCGAGGGAAGCTCTTCGGTAATGTCGAGAACGCCATTCAGGCTGGGCAGGCTGTGGCAGCATCAATTGGACAGGCGAGTCTCTTTGCTGATGAAAACGGTGAAGACGAACGTATCGTCAATTGGAAAAAGGCTGAGCGCTGGGATGACCGGACGCTCTATACGCTTGAGCGAGATGCCTTCGGCTTCTGCCTCACGGGCGATATGTTTGATTCCTACCGTGTTGAAGCCCGCAACTTTGCCATTCCGTTTAAGGATGTCAGAGATAGCCGCGAACAACAGACTATTGCCGGCATTGTGCAGAGTGTGCGCACCATTGCAGGTAAGCGAGGCACCTTTGCCGTTGTGGCGCTAAGCGATGGGCAAACCACAATGGATGTCCTCGTATTCGCAAAAGCATACGAAAATTACAAGAACATGCTCAAACCGGATGAGATGCTCATTTTCACCGGCAAGGGGCGCAAGGATGAGCGTAGCGGAGGCATGTCTTTCGTTTGTGACAAAGTAATCACAATTGAAGAGATGCGAGTGCAAAAGGGTGCTACGCTCATGATTGAGATTGCTGAGGGGAAAAGCTTGAATGCTATTCGAGACCTACTTTATTCTGGACAGAACGGTGATAAAAGTGGTGTCCCCTGCGAAGTATCAATCAGTAGAAACGGCTTAAGAGCAGAAGTGTTCCTCAAGGACAACTATACTCCCACTGATCAGTTGCTGAATCAACTGAGAAATTCAGACAGTGTGGTCTCAGCAAGATATATGTATTAACAAGTTCAGATCTTATCGTGAACTATTAGGCAGATGATCCGTTCGATAACAAAGACAATAGCATCTCGACTTGCTTTTGTATGGAAAAATCATAGGCGAGATCATCTTTGCTGGTTCGTCGGGAAGGTTTTAGTTCTAACAAAATAGATCGTAATTGCTGGGGGTTATCGAGGTCAAAAGTTTGACAAGCCTCACTTGAAATAACTTCTGTACAGCCAATGTTTTGAGCTAGGATAACGGGAGTACCGCAGAGGACACTTTCTACCCCGACAAGACCAAACGGCTCATAACACGAAGCCAGAATGGTGTAATCGGCAGCGTTATATGCCTTAGCCATATCTGTTTGATACCCAATGGCAATAGCTGATGAATTGAGAGAGCGTGGAGGTTTACCAGCGATGGCTAGCTCAATGTTTTCCATCCCCTCTATACATTTGAGGATAAGTGAAAGGCCCTTTCGTTCATGACCAGAGGCAGAAGGAAAGAGCAGGACGGTCTTGTCAAGACTGAGACCGAGATCGGCTCGAGCCTCAAGTCGCTGTTGATTGGGAAAGCACGTAAACTTATCCTCAGAGACAGGTGGATAGGCGGTGACTATCTTTTTCCGATTGATACCGTATAGGGATTGAAGCTCCTGTCCAATGAAGTTTGATGCCGGCAAAATGAACTTAGCATGTTGGAAGGCTGCATCTTCAAAACTGCTGGTGATTGCATCATAAACAAGATGATGTTTACGATGTGATGCAAAACCACGGTGTGTACCACCACAAAATAAGATATCGCTTTCAGTATTACGGCAAAAGCCAATACAGGATTGGATACCACGATTCTTCAACTTGTTTTTTAACCAATGTGAAAAATACAAGTCCTCTAGTGCTCTAGGAATCATTTTTGTGGAACAGGAAATGATTTCGTAGTTTTGAACAGAGGCTATGGGTTTGTGATTTTTGGTAAAAATTACAGGTGTATAACCTAGATTCGCCAGTGTGGTGACGATGCTGATTGCATGAGACTCCATGCCACCACCGCACGCAAGACGGTTGCAGACTATGCCGATTTCATTTTGAATCATGACTAAATTCGCCTAGGGTGGATTGCTTCAAACAATGGATTAAAGCTTCTCATCCAGGTTGGATGTTGCCAATTGCCAGTTATGATTGGCATGATCACGAGAAGCCTCTTTATGCCATAGGTGCAGAACTGATGTGGCGAAACTTCCAGATTTAAACTTCACGCCTGCATTCATAAGACGAATGGCAAGGTCGGCATCTTCATGCCCCCATCCGATAATTTGTTCGTTAAATCCATCGACTAACTCCAGGTCTTTTCGCCAGATTCCCCAATTGCATCCTCGTATCATTTGCCACCTTTTAGGAGATAGTTTTCTCCAAAAAGAGAAACTGTCTATAGCCAAATTTAAAACGGGTTGCCAACGATTGATTTTTCCTGCACGAGATAGTCTTTTGAAATGCGAAGCACTCCAGTCAAGTTTCTTTGCAAAGTCTGCTGATTCTAGAATTTCAGTACAGAAGTCCTGCGATGTCAAAATCCGCTGTCCGGAAACAGTCCAACCATCTTCGGCTAGCTTTCTATGATTTGTTATCCAGTATGGAGAGGGAATGCAATCTCCATCTAGCAGGAGAATGTACTCTCCTTGGGCATATTTCAAGGCTAAATTACGGATTGCTGCCAACCTGAAACCCAAATCTTCATGCCAAACATGATGTATGCGAATAGGTGCTCGGGTGCGATATAAGTCGACAATCTGACGCGTCTCTTGAGTGGAACCGTCATCGGCGATAATTATTTCAAACTTGGTGTCAGCTTGCCGTAATAAGCCCAACAATGAGGCGGCAAGGGCATCTGGGCGGTTATATGTGGAACAGATGACAGAGATTAATGAGCCGGTAGCCATAACTTCATTTATGGAAGATGAGAAATAACTTCGTCAACAGTGGGCCATCGCCCGTTTACTCCAAGTACGATGGCGTCGGGATTCCACGGCCCGGTGCGTTTGGAATCTGTGACTCCGACCAGGGTAATCTGTTTCGCTCCGACAGCTGCAGCAATGTGGCTGACCCCAGAATCATTTGCAATCACGATTTCCGCTCGCTTCGCGATTGCTGCGAAGTTTCCCAGCGTTGTGGGCGGTAAGATGGTTGCGTCAGGACATGCTGCTTTGGCCAATGCTTCCTCTCGAAGGGAAGGAAAGACGATCGGTTCAATGCCTTTATACCGCAAAGGCTTGACAATGTCATTGAAATGCTCCCAGTGTTTCACTTTGCCTTGATGCTTTCCGCGAGCAATGGGAGCTAGAAGAGCAAATCTTGCCGGAATCTTGTACTGCTCAATGAGATTTTTAGCCGCAGCCTCATGTCTCTTCATCAAGACAAGACTGAGACGTTCTGGAACTTTGTCAAAGGCTGGTGTAGCTCCCCAAGATTTAATGGCTTCGTGGGCAACATAAAAAAAGCGTTCAACTTCATGCATGGCTCCAGGCTCAGGAATGCCATTGTCCAGAATAAAGGAACGCATATCTGTCTTCAGCCCTGTAGTTTTGAGCCGCCCCAATTTGAAGAGTAGGGCTGATCCGAAAGAGTTTGGAAACAACAATCCCTCAGAAGCATTTGCATTCTGTGCAAGGTATCTGATGCGAGATAGATCTTCTGTGACCTTCCCTTCAATAGGATCAAACCGCCACCCCATGCCAGCCATTAAATCTTCTGCCCAGCGCTTTCCAACCAGGGCGGGAGTGAATCCACTGGCAGCCAGAAGACGTAAGGCAGGTAAGCACATGCAACAATCGCCAACATGATTGGGGAGGCGGCAAAGAATGGTAGGCATAAAGAGGACCTAGAAAATGAAAAGTGGACACGATGGTAAGAGGGTGTGTCTATTTCAACTGTCAACCCTCTGTTTCAACCTAGCAAGGGCACATTGTAAAATCACACGGTTGAAATCTGAATAGTTCGAAGGATTCCTTTTGATGAGTCAAAGCACGGAGAACAACACTCAAGACTTTATGGCAGGTAAACAGCAGGATGCTGTCCGTCGCCTTTTTTCTCACGTTCTTAGGTATAAAAAATGGCTCGCAATAGCAATGTGTGCCATGGTTGTGACAGCTGGGTCTTCTTCGCTGATAGCTTTACTTGTTGGACAACTTACGGACAAAGGTTTTTATGAAAAAGACCCGACAGCGATCTGGTGGGCACCTGGATCATTACTGGTTATTTCGTTGGCATACGGGGTGTCTTCATTTACCAGTTCCCTTTTTTTGCAGAAAATTTCTCAGGACATTCTTTACCAGTTTAGAACGCAACTCTTTTCCCGAGTGCTGAAATGGCCGGCTGCTACCTACCAGAAAAGGAACTCTGGGACGGTGGTCTCTGTATTCATCAATCAAGCGGGAACAGCCTTGGGGGCTGCTGCTGAGTTGATCGCGACTATTTTCAGAGACTCGTTACAGATCGCAGCTTTGTTGTGTGTCCTTTTCTACCACAACTGGCAACTCTCGTTGGTATCTTTTGTTGTAGCTCCGTTTCTGGCACTGATTATTCGGTGGGTGGGAAGGAAAAACCGCAGCTATGGGAGCGGTTTTCAGAAGTCGCTAGCTGAGCTCACAAGCGTTGTTCAAGAGGGATACTTAGGCCAGAGAATGGTCAAAATTTATGACGCATACGAGTATGAGCAAAAACGGTTTATGACCGCCAATGGTCTCATGCGGAAACTTTCGCTTCGAATGCAGAGAGTGTCTGGAGCGGGTACCCCGATGACTCACTTTGTCAGCATGTGTGCTGTCAGTATCGTAGTGGTCGTTGCGTTGTTGCAATCTCAATACGGAATGCTCACGTTGGGAGAGTTCATTACATTCCTTTCTGCTTTGCTACTGTTGCTGACTCCTATTCGTCATCTTTCGTCTCTGAACGGAGCCACAGCTCGCGTCCGTGTTGCTGCTGAGAGCATTTTTGAAATGCTTGATGAACTAGAAGAGAAGGATCCGGGAGAAGATGAACTCAAGAGAGTTCGTGGTGACGTTCGGTTTGAATGTGTCACACACCAATACGCCGGTGCGGAAAAGCCCTCAGTGAAGGATTTTTCTCTTGATGTGAAGGCTGGTGAGACCGTTGCTCTTGTGGGAGCCTCGGGAGCAGGAAAAACAACCTTGATCAATCTGATACCTCGGTTCTGGACTCCTACAGCAGGTGAAATCTACTTCGATGGCGTGGCGCAGAGTTCTGTGACTCTAAAGAGTTTGAGAGACCAGATTTCTTTAGTGAGTCAGGATGTTATTTTGTTCGATGACACGATCGCGGCGAATATCGCCTACGGCAATGAGAGTGCGACGCGAGAGCAGATTGAGGAAGCCGCTCGAGCAGCCTACCTGATGCCATTTATTGAAACCCTGCCAAGGGGATTGGATACCTCGGTTGGGGAAGCTGGCAGTAGATTGTCTGGTGGTCAAAAACAGCGTATCTCAATTGCGAGAGCACTGTTGAAAAATGCACCGATTTTGCTTCTGGATGAAGCTACAAGCGCTCTGGATACGGAAAGCGAAAAATACATTCAAAAGTCGCTTGATGAACTTATGCAAGGGCGTACAACTTTTGTTGTTGCGCATCGCCTTTCCACAATTATTGGTGCTGACAAAATTGTTGTCATGAAGGATGGCCAAATTTGTGAAATTGGCAAGCATGAGGAGTTGTTGCAAAGAAAGGGCTATTACGAGCACTTGTACAACATTCAGTTTGCTTCTGATAAGGAAGCCATGTCAGTAGCCATCTAAATGAGCTATAGGTCTAACTGCTGAAGAGCAAATTTTTTGCTTACGGTTGTTTTTTAGAAGACAGAGTTTGTTGTGAAGAAAAAAATTCTTGCATTGGCGCTGGTTATTTCAGGAACGTTAGCTCTGACCTCTTGTTCTGACAATGAGGTTGCTGATGTGTCGTTGGGCATTTTTACGCTCAAGGACATAAAACTGAATAGTTTTGTTGATCCGCTTGTGCCTGGAGTGACCTGTCACGTTGCGAGCATTGAGGCAAATCTATCTTTGTCAGATCCTTCCGATAGCGCGGTAAGTTGTCGTCAGACCGGAGAAATTACGCCGGAAATGATTGCTCGGATTAAAAAGGGCAAGACGGGAGAAGTGGTTTTTGAGAAATCTAAGAGTGTGTTTCTGAAGACATTAAAGATTCGTCGTATTTTTGATGAGGAGAGCCAGACTCTTATGTATCTCTCCTACTCGACACGCGAAACCTCAGGCAGCTTCAAACACAGTCTCTCCACGGTTCCTCTCTGGGGTACGGCGGCGTACGTTACGCCGCGTCCTAAAACGGGAACCGTGCAACGGAGTGATTCAGCGAAAACGCAATCCTTTTGAGCCAGCAGCAAACCATGAACAATAAGTGGGCTTTGCGTACACAACTAAATGAAATTGGCTGGTTAGCCGTTTTATTTGCAGTTGTCGGGTCTACCGTGGCCCTGCGTTACATGACCGGTTTGCCAGGAACCCAATGGTGGCAGTATCTATATGTTTTCGGGGCTGCCGCAGGAGTGTTTTTCATTGGGCATTTTCTGTTGCAACTTTTGTTGGTATTGCCACTGTCACGCTTGAGTTCTTGTGGTGGACGGGGGATGGCCTTTGGACTCACCTTCATCCTTTTGGTGTCGCTTGTCACGGACACATTTGTCTACCAACAGTATCGCTTCCACATCAACTGGGCGATGGTTGATCTCGCCCTTGTCGGTGGGCGAGAGGTTTTTTCCTTCTCCACCGGCATGATGATAAAAATTGCATTTTTGGTTGTTTGCCTAGCCTTTGTGTCTATGCTATTGGTCTGGGCGAGCACGAAGGTGACTACCAAAGCTGTATTGCCCTGCGTGGGTATCCTGGTGGGGTATCTAGTTGTAAATGCCGTAAGTGCCTACAGCGTTTCCCAAAATGTCAAATCGGTGACAGTTTTGGCCGAGCGAATTCCCCTCTACTACCCTATCCGGGCAAATACATTCTTGTCTAAATTTGGACTTGTGGCAGCCGGAGAAGAGAAATTAAGTCTTTCTCAGAAAGTTGGCAGCTTTCACTATCCGCTCAATGAGCTTTCCCTTGGAAAGGGAACGGATCTCAATGTGTTGATTTTGGCAATCGACTCTTTGCGTGCTGATGTTGTAGATGCAAAGACGATGCCTAATCTAACAAAACTCCAAAATCAGGCATTAGTTTTTCAGGAGCATTATTCTGCAGGTAATGCAACTCGAGCCGGCGTTTTCGGTTTGTTCTACGGACTTCCACCGTTTTATTGGCAAAGCGCTCTGTCTACGAATGTGTCATCTTCAATGGTGACAGGCTTTCAGAAAGCCGGGTACGAAATTACTGCATTCGCGACAGCAACGTTGCTTCGTCCAGAGTTCTACGCAACGGTTTTTTCCAGTGTAAGACCTTTGCGCATGGGCTCCGACTCCGGTGAGACAGTTGCAGAACGGGATCTCGATAGTGTGGATGATTTCGAAAAATGGCTGGAGCAACGCGATACAAATAAAAAATTCATGAGTTTCATGTTTTTAGATAGCGTGCATTCTCTGGATTTTCCTGAAGACCTGGACGTTCCCTACGACGATTATTGGCTAGAGGTCGATCGATTAAAACTCTCTCCAGACTTTGATCCGAGAGAGTATTTCAATCGGTATAAAAATGCTGCCTATTGGCAGGATGTGCTGATTGGTCGAGTGCTAAAGATTCTCGAGAAGAACGACCGCCTGAAGGACACAATAGTGATTGTGACTTCCGATCACGGGGAAGAGTTCAATGACTCCAAGCTGAACTACTGGGGGTACAATGGAAACTTTTCCGATGCTCAGATCAAAATTCCGCTGGTGATTTCCTGGCCTGGAATGCCTGCACAACAAATTAACCACCGCACAACGGCATACGATGTAGGAGCCACTCTGTTGAAAAGAGTAGTGGCAGTCCAAAATCCTCTTGAAGACTTTAGTGTAGGTAAGGATCTTTTTGATCCCAAAGGAAGAGAAGTCTTTTTTGTCGGTAGTTACAACGAGGACGCTATCGTGGCGGGTGACGATGTGTTACTTATCAAAATGAGCGGTGCCCTGGAAGGGCACAGCCTTAAAGATTGGAAAGAGATTGACGCGGCTCCACTTAAAAAGTGGGTGCCGGCTTATCTACAGATGCGCGGTAAATATCGGCAATAGAGCGGGGTTGGTTGGACAAATGACAACTGAAATATTGATGGAAGATGAAGACGGTGAAGAAGTCAAGCTTCCCGGACTCCCAGCGAACACAAAAAACTACATGACACCAACTTGCTACCGACGTCTGCTGGATGAGCGCGAACATCTAGTTAACGTTGAGCGACCGAACATTGTAAATGTGGTCAGTTGGGCGGCAAGCAATGGAGATCGTTCTGAAAACGGAGACTATCAGTACGGCAAAAGACGTTTACGAGAAACTGACCGTCGCATACGTTTTCTGAATAAACGAATTGAAAGTGCGGAGGTAGTCGATCCTGCGAAACGTCCGCCTACGGATCAGGTGTTTTTCGGAGCGACGGTTACCTATGAGAATTTGACAACAGGGACTGAGCACACGATTCGTATCGTTGGCATTGACGAGGCGGATCCGGAAAATGGTGACGTGAGTTGGGTGAGCCCGATTGCTCGTGTGTTCCTGAAACAAAGAGAAGGCGATAGCGTCAAATTGCCGACGCCAGCAACGATTGATCACCCAGCACGTGTAGAGATTTTGGAGATTATTTCCGTTGAGTACGAGTGATGAGTATTGTCGGTTTTTCTTGTGACTCTTCTTCTCTTTGTACGAGCGTTAGATGACTGAAAAAAAGTTGCCAATAAGTGTTGTTTTGCTCACTCGAAACGAGGAAGCAAACATAACAGCTTGCCTTGAGAGCTGTGAGTTTGCGCAAGAAATTGTTGTGATTGACGATGGTAGCGTTGATCAGACAGTCAGAATTGCAGAAGAAATGGGAGCGAAGGTTTTTCTGCGATCAATGAATGGGGATTGGGGAGCGCAACAGACGTATGGAATATCACAGACCACTAATCCTTGGATTTTTCTACTCGATGCTGATGAGCGTGTAACGCCTCATTTGCAACGAACTATTCGTGATGTCGTTGAGAGTGGGAAAATTGATGCCTCTTATGAAGTTCAACGAGAGAATCATTTTGTCTCAGGGCAGGCGTCTCATGGTGTTGTCAGGCCAGACTGGGTTTTACGGTTGATGCCTAGAGATGGCGCTTCTGTGGTTGGGAAGGTTCATCCTGCTATCGTCACACCATATGAGTCGAAACGACTAAAAGGACGCCTCATTCATTTTCCATACAGCTCTTGGGATTCCTATTTCCGTAAATTTGATAAATATACGAAGCTAGCAGCGGAAAAATATTTGGCTGAAGGAAAAAGTTGCAGTTTTGTTAAGGATATATTGCTGCGTCCCTTGTGGGCTTTTTTCAAGGTCTACATTTTCAATCGGGGCTTTTTGGATGGAAAGTTGGGATTCATTTTTTCTGTGAACCACTACTTCTACACAATGGCCAAGTACGTACGGTACTACTACCTGAAAAATCACGGTGGCAAAATTTAATTGATAAAGCAAAGGGGGCTCCGAAAGGAGCCCCCACTACCTCCCGAACTCCCGGTTAACTGATCCACATAACGTTTGAACTGGATCAATAAAC